>JAUICZ010000004.1 GCA_030429205.1 Bacteroidia bacterium | reverse complement strand
TCCGAACAGAGAAGTTAAGCCCGCCATGGCCGATGGTACTGCGAAAGTGGGAGAGTAGGTAGCTGCCATACTAATTTAAACACCCCGTGTATTAATTTACACGGGGTGTTTGCGTTTATGGTATATTGTATCTGTTATGCAAAGAATAATGTATATAGAAAATAAGTCTGGAGGGTTAACAGGACAGGCCATTATAGGTCGGGTGACGTTTTCTAAAACAAAGCGATCAGTACATTATAAAGGCAAAACCTTTTTAAAAGCTCAAGGATATAAGTACAATCATATAGAAGTACAAAGTGGCGATGAGTATTGGATATCGGGTTGCCACAAAGATGGTAAAGACAGATTGTATAATGAAAGGTTACCAATACATATAGATGAGGATGTAAGAGAAGAGTATTGGGTGCAAATAAGAAGCATGCCTGAAATGAAGCATGTGAATAAAATTAATTAACTACCTCCTCCGTCTATACTCTTTAAAACTTTTCTTCTTCACTTTTTTCTTGGGCGTTTCTTTTGCTGGTGCCTCGGCCACAGGTGTTTTCTTTTGAGCAGCTGCCTTTTTCTTTTGTGGCCTTTTTTTAGGTTGTTGTGTTTTAGAAGATGTGGCTACCAGCTGATTTAACTCTTCTATTTCCTGAGGTGTAAGCAGGCGGTGTTTCCCAACAGGTATTTTGTCGAGTTTTATATTCATGACCCTGACACGGGTAAGCGTTACTACTTTATAGTCTAAATAGTTACACATGCGGCGTATCTGCCTGTTCATACCTTCTGTAAGTACAATTCGGAACTTCCTATTCCCTTCCTGACGGACAAAGCATTTTTTTGTTTTCTTGCGTAGTATAGGTATGCTATTGCTCATTTGTTTAACAAAGTCTGCATTAATAGCTTTGTTCACGGTAACGATATACTCCTTTTCATGCGCATTTTCTGCCCTAAGTATTTTATTGACGATATCTCCATCGTTGGTTAAAAGTATCAACCCGTCAGAATCTTTATCTAACCTGCCGATAGGGAATATTCTTTTGTGATAGTTGATATAGGAGATGATATTAGTTTTGTCTTTGGTGTCAGTAGTAGAAGTAATTCCTAATGGCTTGTTGAAGGCCATATATATAGGCAGGTCTTTCTTTTTATGTTTGATGACCTCGCCGTCAACAGCAACAACATCCTTCCCGGACACTCTTGTGCCGGCATCTGCAGGTATATCATTTACGGTCACCCTGCCTTCTTCAATAAATTTATCAGCCTCTCTGCGAGAGCAAAGACCAGAAGAACTGATGAACTTGTTTAAGCTCACCAGCTCTGAGTTATATTGTTGCTTCGTCATTTAATTATTTAGCTCTGCGGAAAAGATAACGAGTAATAAACAAACCACCTGAACTACTACCATCAGAAGTTTGTGCATGAGATCCTGTAACAACATTTACCAGTTCCCAGCCTTGTGTGCTATAATCGTTAATTCGCTCTATGATTGCATTATCGTTCTTGGCAATGTTTTTAAAGTTAAGACCCACCATGCTGTAAAAGTTCTTAAGATCTTTTTCCAAAAGCTGCCCTTTATTGTCTGTTGTTAATATACGAGAACGTCCTAAACCACCGGGTATTACCGACTCGATAGTAGAGAACTGAAAATATTCATATTCTATTTGTGGGTTGGCCGGAGACGGGCGAAATGAAAATGCCGTAACTACCAATACCGCGGCCACTGTAGCAATTGAAAATGTTTTGATGTACTGTTTCATTATATACTGTTTAGTTTTGCGTAAAAATAACCCATACAATTTACTTACTTTGGGTTTTTGCAATACGTTATGAAAGTATTAGAGTTAAACTTTGAGAAAACCTGGAGAGGAGGGGAACGCCAAAGCCTGTATTTTATGAAGGGGCTGCGCAGTAAAGGCGTTAATGTAGAGCTGTTGAGTAAAAACGGATACCCAATGCAGGAAAAAGCTTTAGAAGAGGGTTTTAAAGTGCATGGCTTTAACAACATCTTTCATGTAATTACATTTCTTATAACAAAAGGCAGGCAGTATGATATACTACATGCAGAAACAGCTCATATACTCACGTATTGCATTATTACAAAACCTTTTCACAGAACTAAAGTAGCTTGTACCCGTCGGGTAGACTTTGTGCCTAAAGGTTTTTTTACCAAAGTGAAGTATTTGTTGACCGACTTACCAATTGCGATTAGTCATGCAATAAAAAATATACTCAGAACTTTTACCGGAAGAAACATAACACATATCTCAGAGGTAGTTCAGGTAAACGAACTGGATAAGCAAAGAGCTTTGAGGGTATTGGAAGGATATGGAGTAGATACAAGAAAAAAGATTGTAGGGACGATGGCTGCTTTAGAACAACATAAAGATCCACAGACTTTACTGGCAGCACTAAAAGTATTAAAAGAGAAGAATAACAATTTTGTATTCCTGCATTTTGGTAAAGGCAGCCTGACAGAAGGGGTGAGGCAACTAGCAGAAGAATACCAGTTGGGTGATGTGTACAAAATGATGGGCTTTCATGAACAAGCGGAAGACTTTTTCTCGGTATTTGATGTATATGTAATGAGCTCTGAGCAGGAGGGATTGGGCAGTAGTGTGTTGGATGCTTTTGTGTATAAAGTGCCTGTAGCATCAACAAGTGCAGGCGGGCTGAAAGACTTGCTGCAAGAGGGGCGTGGCGTTATGTGCGACATAAAACAACCGGAAGCGTTAGCTGAAAATATTAATGAAGTACTGACCAATGAACAACTGGCTAATGATGTGGTGAACAAGGCTTACGACTATGTTTTAAAAGAACATAGTATGGATCATATCGCAGAGCAATATGTAAGTAGTTTTAAAGGCTTGTTGAAGAAATAGATTTACTTCTTTTTGGAGTAGGCTCTTATCTTGCTGTACTTAATAAGTTGTGCGTAGGCAGATAGCTTACATACAAGATAGCCATAGTATCCGTCCAGAAACCCCAGCTTGAAAATATAACGGCTGATAAAATACCATTTAGGGCCAAACCATATTTTAAACAGACTACAGGTTTTCCCTTTTTTTGCTGCAGATATAGCACTTAACTCAGTGAACTTGTGTATTTGCCTGATGTGTTCATCAATGGTATTAAAGGTATAATGCAGTAAATGCCCTTTTACACTACCTATACTTTCTGATAGCGTATTGGCTTCCCAGTGTTCATGCACAAGTTCTCCTACCCATTTGCCTTTGGTACGGTTGTATAGGCGTATTTTTTTATCAGGGTACCAACCACTGTGTTTTATCCATTTGCCACAGTAATTAGTTAAGCGCCCTAGCTCATATACCTGGTGGTGCGGTTGACTCTTAATTTGAAGAATGTTTTTTGACAAATCCTCGCTCACCACTTCATCAGCATCCAACATCAGTATCCAGTCGTGTGTTGCTTGGTCTGTAGCAAAGTTTCTTTGTGCAACGTAGCCTAAGAACTCTTGGCTAACTACTCTGGTTACATAAGGTTCTGCCAGTTTCAAAGTATTATCGGTAGATAAACTATCGACTAATATGATCTCATCAGCAATACCTTGTACTGCTTTTAAACACCTTTCGATGTTCTTTTCTTCATTTAATGTTATGACGACAACACTAAGCTGCATATATAAAAATAGCCCGATTAATACGGGCTAAAATACTGTATGTTGTTGTAATTATGATAATAATTGCTGTCTGAGTAGAAACTCCAGTTGAGAGTTGGTTACACCCAGTTTTTCAGTCAGTTCCTTTTCGTCCTTCCTTAGTTTGTAAACGTCGTATGCACGCTGTATGGTTGTATCCAGCTCGTCTTCATTCCATGGTTTTGTTAAATAGTGGAATATCTTACCCTTGTTCACGGCATCAATAACCGCATTCAGGTCGGCATAACCAGTCAGCAATATCCTCATTGGTTCCGGATACTTTTCCAAGATAGACTCTAAAAATTGTACGCCTGTCATATTAGGCATCCTCTGATCAGTAATAATGATGTCGATATGCTCTTCATCCATTATCTTAATAGCTTCAGCACCACTGATAGCGGTGAACACTCTGTATTTGATGCGGAATGTAGCCTTAAAAGAGACTAAATTATGCTCCTCATCATCTACATAAAGTATACTGATCTTATCTACGTTTTCCTCTGACATATGTAATACCTTATCCTTTATGTACTAACATAAAACTAATAAATAATTAGCTCAGTTAGATACTTTTTTTGCTTTTAATTAATTATTTTTAATGAGATACATGCATATTTAACCACATACAATGATTTCAGCACTAAAAAAGCAGAAAGATAGAGGAGAGGAATTAAAAAGCATATATAAGCCGGAATTTTACAGGATACAGTCAGAAGAGGGAAGAAAAAGACTGGAAGACCTGTTATCATCTCACAAAGACATCTTCGTGCATGATGAGATATTTGGGCAATTAAAAGAGCTGGTCAAGAGTTTACACCCGACCATTAAGATTCCGAAAGACGAATATCCTCAATACGTAGAACGACATTTAAACGGAACAGACATCGATGAGTATGGTGTCTGGGTTTACTATCCCTGGTCTCGCAGGTTGGTTCACATGCTCGATAAAGACGAGTTTATTTACCTGCGTACTGCAGCCAATCGTCATAAGATCACAAAAGAGGAGATGGAAATACTCGCCACTAAAAAGGTGGGAGTTATTGGTTTGTCTGTTGGGCAGTCCGTTTCTGTTACGATAGCCATGGAGCGAGGTTGCGGAGAGTTGCGCTTGGCCGATTTTGATACTCTGGAACTGAATAACTTAAACCGTATCAGAACAGGAGTAAAAAATCTGGGGCTATACAAAGTGGTGTCTGTTGCCAGAGAAATAGCAGAAATAGACCCATTCTTCAAAGTAGAGATATATAAAGAGGGTATAACTACCGATAATATTGATGAATTCTTTACAAAAGGCGGCAAGTTAGACGCCGTAATTGATGAGTGTGACGGAGTGGATGTAAAGATTCTATGTCGTATGAAAGCCAAGGAGTTGCAAGTACCTGTATTGATGGAGGCTAGCGACCGTGGAACTTTGGATGTGGAGCGATTTGATCTGGAGCCTAATAGGCCTATAATACATGGCTGGTTAGAGCACTTGACTCTGGATTTCGATGTTTTGAGCAACTTAAAGACTGCTGAACAGAAATTACCATATATACTGCCTATAGCAGGTATGGACACGCTATCGCCACGTATGAAGGCATCGATGGTAGAAATAGAACAAACCCTCACTACATGGCCGCAGTTAGCTACAGCAGTAACACTCGGTGGAGCACTTACGGCAGATACATGCCGTAGAATGTTCTTAAACCAGTTTACAGATAGTGGCAGGTATTTTGTTGATTTAGAGGAAATTATACCGGAAACAAATAAAAAAGATACAACATTGGTATTTGATCCCGAACCAATGTTGACCAATGATGAAATACAAGCATCTATAAATAGTACACCAGCAGCGCTTAAAGCCGCCGATTATGTGCCTACGCAAGACGAAGTGAACAAAATGCTTGAAGCAGCTGTTAGAGCACCAAGCGCAGGTAACAACCAGCCTTGGCAATGGTTCTTTAAAGATGGGGTGATGTATCTGTTCCACGAGAAGGGGAGAACGAAGTCTTTTGGTGACTATAAAGACATTGCTTCTCGTTTGTCATTGGGTACTTCGTTAGAAAATTTAGAGCTGGCATGTTACGATCTTAATATAAAGCCAAACATCAACTATCTTCCGTTAGGTGTTGATAATAAGTTGGTTGCAACAATTATATTTGAAAAAGATAAAAAAAATAACAACCTATACCAGCCTGAAAACTTGTTTAAAACCGTCTACAAAAGAGAGACAAATAGAAACTTAGGTGAGCGTCTGCCTATAGCAGAGGAAAAGTATAATTTAATTGCTGATGCGGTAGCTTCTGTTGAAGGTGCAGAGTTTCATTATAAAACTGCTCCGGAAGATTTAGATAAGCTGGCAGCCATCATGGGTGCTTCTGAGCGTTTGAGATTGTTACACGAAGAAGGGCACTTTGAGTTTTATGAGAAAGAAGTACGTTGGAATGACGAGCATAGTAAAACCACAGGTGACGGTATAGACATCGGTACAGTAGATGTTACACCAGCAGAAGTAGTTGGACTGAAGATGGTAAAAGACCCGCGTGTGGTTAAATTACTGGCCGAGTGGGGAGGAGGTAAAGCACTGGAGCAGATGGGTAGAAAAGCTATTGCGGCAGCATCATCTGTTGGGCTTATTACTATGCCGGAGTTTAATGCCTTGAACTACCTGAAAGGAGGAAGGGCGGTACAAAGGATGTGGTTAACAGCAAATGCAAATGGTATATCTATTCAGCCAATGCTGGCAGCACCGTTGCACTTTGCCAGATTAATACATGGAAACGGTGAAGGGATGCCGGATTTCATGAAGAATGAGTTTGTGGAGTTGAGGAAAGAATTTTTAGAATTATTCCCTAATGTAGAGCATAAAGGAGAGATATTTTTGTTCAGACTATGTATAGCGAGAGAGCCTGAAATTAAATCTTACAGGTACCCTATATCAAAAGTACTGACGAATCTATAAAAGGAATAATGATAAGGATTAGAGCATTTAGAGCAGTAGACGACGCGTCTGCATGTCATCGCTATATAGATGAGCACATGCAGATATTGAAGATTTTTGGCATAACAAAAATTACTACAGCAACAGACGATTGGATGTACAACCCCAACGTGTACGTTATTTTCGCCGAAGATACAGATACCGGCGATGCGCTGGGGGGTGCCCGTATACAGATATATGATGAGAAGAACCCCTTGCCGATTGTAACTGCTATTGAAAAGTTTGACCCCAAGGTAATTTCGCAGGTGCAGGAAAGAGCTGCCAATGGAGGTACAGCAGAGATTTGTGGTTTGTGGAACTCGAGAAAAGTTGCCGGGTTGGGTATAGGTACATTATTTCTATCTCGTGCAGGTGTAGCGTTAGCTGCTCAGCTGCCTATAACGTCAATGTATGTACTATGTGGTGAGCATACCATTGGTATTACAATGGAGAAAGGTTTCGTTATAGAAGAAAGTCTAGGTAAAAAGGGTACTTTCTATTATCCTAAAGAGGGGCTTATTGCCACAGCTGCTATTATGAAGGATATTACCCACCTGAGCGATGCAAATGAGGTAGATCGTGGTTTGATAATGAGTTTAAGAAATGCCCCCAAACAATCCCGGATAGAAGACGGGCCAAAGGGCGAACTGCCAATTAAATACAATTTAGAGTTGTAATTAATTAACATCCCTTGAAATACTCGATTTTAGTGATAATTTAGTATTAGAAATGTTCAGCATGAACCCACGCAAAACACAACTATTACTCTTAACATTTTTACTGGCATTTTTTACTGTTAATGCTAAGCAGTATAAAGTAGTCAATACAGATGAACCGCAACTTTTAGGTACTTATTTTGAGGTACTTGAAGATGAATCTGCACAACTCAATATTAATGAGGTGTTGCGTGCAGACGGTTATCAACCATCTGACAAAAAAGTCCCCAACTTTGGTATTACGCCGAATG
The DNA here is from genome assembly GCA_030429205.1 of Bacteroidia bacterium. GTDB lineage: Bacteria > Bacteroidota > Bacteroidia > Chitinophagales > Chitinophagaceae > UBA5543. The sequence continues at coordinate 259,783 of JAUICZ010000004.1, read as the reverse complement.
TATATTGGCTAAGAGTTAACGTACTGAACGAGATGAAAGCATCTCCATATCTGCATGTGCAATATGCACAGTTGGATGATGTGGAGTTTTACAAAGTACAGGATGGAAATGTAGTAGATAAGCTGATATCAGGCGAGCAAGTACCTATAACAGAGCGTGACGTAAAAAAGCAAGACTTTTTTTACAATACTAAGCTGAGCGAGGGAGAAGAGGCCACCATTTATATTCGGGTTAAAACCAGCGAGCAAAGCCTTGTGCCGGTATATATTGGTAAATCCAGAGATTTATTCAATAATGTAAACTTTACAGACGTCCTGTCTGCATTGTACTTTGGTATTATCCTGGTAATGTTCATGTACAACCTGTTTGTATATTTCACGGTAAGGGATAAAAGCTATCTGTTTTATGTGATTTACATCTTGTTTGTAGGTTTAACACAGCTAGGCTTTCAGGGATACACTTATAAGCTGCTATGGCCATCATCTCCATGGTTGGCCAACCAAAGCGTAATATTTTTACCGGCAATAACAGGTATAGCTGCTATTGAGTTCTTTAAACACTTTCTGCAAATAAGAGAAACGTCAAAACGATTTGTTTTGGTGTTGAACATACTGAATATATTCTACCTCGTAAACATCGGCTTAAGCGTAGCAGGCTTGCATAGTTTGAGCCAGCAGCTCATGCAGCCCAATGCAATGATCGCCTCTTTGGTGATACTGGGTATTGGTATATACATGATGAGGAAAGGAAGCCGTTCAGCAGGGTATTTCATTCTTGCATGGGGGGTATTTCTGGCAGGTATCTTCATCTTCATCATGAAAGATCTTGGCATTATTCCTTACAATAACTTTACCAACTATATACTGCATATAGGTTCTGCAATAGAGGTAGTCGTGCTTTCGTTTGCACTGGGCGATAAGATAAACGTTCTACAAAAAGAAAAAGATGAATCGCAAAAGCAGGCACTACTGGCATTGGAAGAAAACGCGAAGATCATCAGCGACCAAAATGTAATGCTGGAGACCAAAGTGAAAGAGCGTACGGTAGAGTTACAGAAATCGAATGATGAGCTGAATAAGACATTGATAGACCTGAAAGAAGCCGAGTCGCAACTTGTAGAGTCTGAAAAGATGGCCTCGCTCGGTCAGTTAACAGCAGGTATTGCCCACGAGATCAACAACCCGATCAACTTCGTTACATCGAATGTGAAACCATTGAAGCGTGATGTTGATATGCTGCTGGATATGATCAATCGTGTTGAAGAAGTGTCGTTAGCAGAAACCTCGATCGATGAAAAAAAATCTGCTATTGATAGCTTGAAAAAAGATTTGGACTTCGATTATCTGAAGCAAGAAATAGATTATTTGTTGAATGGAATTAACGAAGGTTCTTCTCGTACGGCAGAGATAGTCAAAGGGTTAAGGGTCTTCTCTAGGTTAGATGAAGATGCTTTGAAAAAGGCCGATATTAACGAGGGGCTGGATTCAACACTCATCATTGTGAATAATACATTGGCTGATAATATTGAAATTGTCAAGAACTATGGTAATTTAACAGCAGTTGAGTGTTTCCCGGGTAAATTAAACCAGGTATTCCTCAATATCATCACCAATGGTTTGCAAGCTATAAAAGAAAGGCATGGTGGTGAAGCAGGTGGAAAGCTGGAGATTACAACCCTGCAAGACGACGGCAAAATATTAATTAAGATAAGAGATAATGGTACCGGAATGGATGAGAGCACGAAGAAGAAAATATTCGAGCCATTCTTTACCACTAAGGACGTAGGAGAGGGTACAGGTTTAGGTATGTCCATTGTTTATAAAACCATTGTAAAGCATAATGGTAAAATAGACATAGATACAGAACCGGGAGTCGGTACTGAGTTTACATTAACTATACCTGTAGTACATGTAGATAACCAAATAGCAGAAATTGGATAGTCAGAAAAAAATAAAAGTCCTTTACGTTGATGACGAGCCTAATAACCTCTTCAGTTTTAAGGCTGCATTCCGGTTTGACTATGAAATATTCTTAGCCAACAACACCGATGAAGCATTACAAAAGCTGGAAGAGAATCAGGACATCAGCGTTATCCTAAGCGACCAGAAAATGCCCGGCAAAACCGGGGTGGAATTCTTTGAAGATATCCGCGTGAAATATCCTAACCCTATAAGGATACTAATTACCGGATACTCAGATATAGAATCAGTTATTAGTGCCATTAACCGTGGGCATGTTTTCAGATACATCAAAAAGCCGTGGACAGATGTTGATGTCCAGTCGGCGATAGATGAAGCGCATAAGTTTTATATAACCACCTCTATGCTGGCAATGAAGAATGATGAGTTGCAAAAAGCGTATGATGAGTTGGATAAGTTTGCCTATAGTGCAACACACGATATGCGTGGCCCGATATTAAGCGTTTTGGGTATTGTAGACCTGATGAAGAATGCTGAAGACATGGATGAGATAAAGGAGATGAATGAGATGATGGAGAATGCCATGCTGAAGCTGGATAACTACATTCAGAACCTGCACGACCATTATAGCATTAGAAGAGGCGAGCTGAATATTACTGAAATAGAGTTTGAGGATGTGATCAAGGATATGAGCGATTTGTACGATATAGCCAGTAAGCTGAAGAATGTCGCATTTAATAAATCTTGTATGCAGTCTTGCAAATTCAGGTCTGATGATATTTCCATAAAGATCATCATCAATAACCTGCTTTCAAACGCATTTAAATACCAGAAAAAAGATAGTAACGATAAACAGGTATCGCTGGAGATTAAGGTGGAAAGTGGTACGGCTACTATAGTGGTTTCTGATAATGGAATTGGCATACCCGAACAGAATATGAAGGATGTCTTTAGTATGTTCTTCAGAGGAGCGCATGAAGAGATAGGTTCTGGCTTCGGGCTGTACAACGTTAAAGATGCGCTGGGCAAAGTGAATGGAAAAATTGATGTAGAGTCGGTAGTAAACGAGGGAACAAAATTTACAGTAACTATACCAAGTAAATAACAATACAAACGAAAGACATGAACTTTATAGTAATTGATGACAGTAAGCTAGACTGCTTTATTGCTGAGAAAATCATAAAGAATACAGGGCACTGTGATGAATGTAAGGTTTTTCAGCAGGCTACAGAAGGGTTGGAGTATATAAAGAACAAAACAGATAAGAACGAAACTGTCGTATTTGTAGATATACAAATGCCGGTGATGAATGGCTTTGAGTTTGTTGAGGCATTTGAAGGATTAGCAGACGATGTAAAAGAACCTTATTCAATTTATATGTTGTCTTCTTCAATTAACGAAAACGACATAGCAAAAGTAAAAGGCTATGCATCTGTAAAGCATTTCTTAAACAAGCCACTAACAAACGATACAATTGCAGCTGTGCTTGAAGAATTGAATATTACTTAATGGGGGTTACTTCATAACCCTCATTTTTTAATAGTTGTATAACACCTTCCTTCCCCCATAAATGCCCGGCGCCAACAGCAAAAAATATAGAATGTTGGCTCATGTAATCTTTCATCTTGGGTATCCAGTTTTGGTTTCTTTCATAAATAAAATCATTCATGTCCATACCGGCAAGGTCTGATGACAGAAGTTCTTCGTGTAACTTAGGCAGGTCTTGAGATACATAAGTGTCCATTAGTTTTTTTAGATCTCCCTGGCTTTCCATACCTCCGTTTTCTGCTACTTCTACTACTGTGTTAATAATCGTATCAATAGAAATAGATTCAAAAATAGATATCTGCTCTTCAGCTGTTTCCAGACCTATTATTTCTACCTGCTCTTTTTTAGCATAGTCAGTCATGATGAACTCATAAGACACAGTGCTATCGCAATCGGTTCCGGTAGGTTTAAATAGAGTAGCCAATACAAACGGTTTCATGTTGTTGAGCATGATCAGGTTGATGCCAACACTATCCATGAAATACTTTTTCACCATTTTGTATTCACTTTCACTAAAGTAGTCTGATAGTTTTTTTCCGTCTGTTGCCGTCATCAGTTTGGCGATCTGTAGCATCAGTGCCGGGTCATCCAGGTCCATTTCAAGGCATATTTTCTCTGTTTGTTCTATGCTGTTTTGCATAGCATCTGTCCATACAAACTGGTTTTTGCAAATAATATGGATGGTGCCAAACAGGTAAGAAGGTTCTTCCAGACCATTGCCGGAGATTTGCCACAATAAAGATTTGTTGTCCTCAGTACTATGCTGTGCAGTACAAAAAGTAGTCGCAAAAATCAGGCTGAAGAGTGTTATAAGTATTTTGTTCATATAGAGTTCTAATGTTCAAAAAATAATGTGAGTAGCCCTATTGTAACACCTAATAATATGGCAAAAGCTTTTTTCCAGGTAAGCATATGGTGTTTAGTACCGCTTTCGAAGAATATTGTAGTGGATATATGTATAAAGGCACCGGCAACCATAGGTATTAATGCAATAACAACCTGAGCAATAAAGTGATAACTCATACCCAGCTTGTTGACTATAATGCCGGATAGCGGAGTAATAGCAGCAAATGCAGCTAAGAGCAGTATGCTTTTAGACCTTGAGTATTTTGCCTGAATGAATAATAATGTAACAATAATAGCTTCTGGTAGTTTATGAGCTGCTACAGCTAAATATAAAGATGGTTCTGTAGCTTCCATACGGTAGTTGAAGCCAAGCGGCAAGCCTTCCATAAAAGCATGTAAAGACAAACCCAGCATAATGGGGGTAATTACAACCTTATGGTCATGATCGTGGTGGTGGTGTGCATGCGTATGTCCATGCTCAGCGCCATGTGTTAATCGTTGTATCAGCAATTGAATGAAAAAACCTACCAGCAGGTAAAGCCCTGCCTGGGAGCCTAGTTCTTCAAACGTTTCGGGCAGTAAATGTAAAAAGGTAATGCTCAATAAAAATGCCCCGGAAAATGCCAGTAGCTGTTGCATAGCACTGTCTTCTACTTTTTTTAGCCAAAGGGGAGCGCTGCCGCCCAGAAAGGTTATTGCAAAAAGAAGTATATGATATCCGGTCATCTATTAAAGAATAATTCGACAAAGGTAAAATCATTTTCCGACACACACTATCTATACAGGGGTAGTATTCTTTTATATCATATTAGTTTGCGGTTAACATGCGATGACTTAATTTTAATCTGAATGGAGTTTTTAGACTTACATAAACTTACAGATGAGCGATTATTAGGCAATGGTAAGATATTGATAGCCCAGCCTTTTATGAAAGACAGTGTTTTTGCCCGTTCTGTAGTGTTTTTGTGTGAACATAATGAGGAGGGGTCTGTTGGTTTTGTACTGAACCAGCCTACCGGCATGCAGATAGGAGATGTGGTGCCCGAAATGGAAGCTGCTGATCTATCTGTTGCCCAGGGAGGACCTGTAGAGCTGGATACGTTACATATGCTGCACCGTATACCGGACGGAATTGGAGGAAACGAAGTTGTAAAAGGTGTTTTCTGGGGTGGTTCTTTTGATGCACTGCAACAAGAAGTATTAATAGGCAAGGTACAGGCGACGGACGTAAGAATGTTCATCGGCTATTCTGGCTGGTCAAAAGGCCAGTTGGTAGAAGAGCTGAAAACAGGTAGCTGGCTGATAGGTAATGTTTCTGAAAACCTGTTGTTCGAAACAGATCAGGAGCAAATGTGGGAGCAGGCAGTAAACTCTTTAGGGCGCGAATATCAATATCTGAATAACCTTCCGGTAGATCCTCAGTTGAATTAAAGTATCATAACATTTCTTCGATTATCTCGTTTTATTAATATGAAAGGCAGGTCGGTATTATTATTTGTATTGTTGCTGATAACATCTTGTAAACAAGAAGCTACGCCTGAACAAACAAGCAGCGATGGGTATTTCTCTATTATCCAGTTTGCAGAAGATCAGTGGGCGTCTTTCCACGGGCAACCTTACAACTTAGTTAAGAAGGTGTATTTCAATGGTACGGTAGACAGTAGCATTGTGATAGCAACAGATATGGAGTGGTCGCCTATACTAAAAGTGTTTTTTGAAACAGATATTAGCGACCCCAAGTTTGTAGATCGGTACGATTTTTCATCTTTCAGAGATAGGGAAACAACTACTAATAACTTTTACTACGAAGCGAAAGACGCTAAGCTATATACGAAGAAGCTACATTTGATGGTGGATTACTTTACTGACAAAATAAAGTCGATATATATAGAAGCAGAGCGTGATACCAGATTAGGCACAAAAACGGTGAAACTTTTTTATACGCCGATGGAAACAATATCCATTCAGGAAAAGGAAACCTCTAAAACAGGAAAAGGAAAAGACCTGAGGGTGACGTACCAATTCTTGTAAATTACCCCAATGACCAAAGATGAGTTCAGCAATATTGCCCCTACCATACCACACCAGCCCGGTTGTTATAAGTATTACGACACACGGGGCGAGTTGTTGTATGTAGGTAAAGCAAAAGATCTGCGTAAAAGGGTCAGCTCATACTTTACCAAAGTTGTAGACAACTACAAAACAACCAAGCTGGTGAACCTCATCAGCAAAATAGAATATACCGTTACAAATACGGAGCACGATGCCTTTTTGTTGGAAAACTCGTTGATCAAACACCATCAGCCACGCTTTAATATTGAGCTGAAGGATGACAAAACGTACCCATACATAGTTATTAAAAAAGAACCTTTCCCCAGGGTGTTTGTAACCCGCAAGATCATTAAAGATGGTTCTGAGTATCTGGGCCCGTTTACGGGAGTAGGTAGGGTGCGCGAACTACTGAGTTTGATACGCCAATTAATTCCTTTACGTACGTGCAATCTGGACCTGTCTGATAAGAAGATAAAAAGAGGAAAGTATAAGGTTTGCCTGGAGTATCATATCGGCAACTGTAAAGGACCTTGTGAGCAACACCAAACAGAACAAGATTATGCGCAGGACATACAGCAGGTAAGGCACATTCTAAAAGGCAATACCAGTGAGGTAAATAACTACCTGAAACAGGAAATGAACCGCATGGCCGCAGAGTTGCAGTTTGAAAGGGCAGAGGTATACAAAAAGAAGGTGGAAGATCTGGCACGATACACCAGTAAGTCTACCGTTGTAAATACTCGTTTGGGTAATATGGATGTGGTGAGCATCATTAGTGATGATGACAAAGCGTATATCAACTACATGATGGTGATCAACGGGAACATTATTTACACCAAAAATGTGCAGGTAGAAAAGAAGATAGAGGAAACCGACTCCAGCATACTGTCTTTGATATATGACAAGCTGAAAGATGAATATGTAGAGCAGGTAACAGAAGTAATAGCACCTATGGACATAGACTTGTCTGATGAGAATGTACAGTTGGTTATACCCAAAATAGGAGATAAGAAGAAACTGCTGGAGCTGAGCGAAAAGAATGCATTTATATTTAAAGATGAAATAAAGCGCAAGAAGGCGCTGATGTTGAAGAATTCAACAGAAGAAGATTACATAGCTGTTTTAGAAGAGCTGCAAGAAGCTTTACAATTATCAGAGTTACCAACGCATATCGAGTGTTTCGATAACTCAAACTTTCAAGGAGCTTTCCCCGTGTCTGCTATGGTCTGTTTTAAAAATGGACAGCCATCTAAAAAAGACTATAGGCACTATCACATAAAAACAGTTGAGGGTATTAACGATTTCGCGTCCATGTCAGAGGTGGTGCTTCGCCGTTATAAGCGATTGTTGGATGAAAAGAAGCCACTACCGAAACTAATAATAATAGATGGAGGTAAAGGGCAACTGAGCGCTGCAATAGAAAGCATTAAAGAGCTTGGCTTAACAGGTAGCCTTAATGTGGTAGGTTTAGCTAAGAAAGAAGAGTCTATATTCTTTCCCGGAGATAAAGACCCGATACAGTTACCGTACGATAGTCCTGCGCATTTGTTGGTGCGGTACATTCGTGATGAGGTACACCGTTTCGGTATCACCTTCCACAGAAAGGTGCGTAGCAAGGGCACCATTAAAAATGAGCTGGAAGCCATCCCCGGTATAGGCAAAGCAACAGCAACAGAGTTGCTCAAAGAGTTCCGTTCTATCAAGAACATTAAAACGGTTACACTCAGGGAACTAATGCGTGTGATAGGGCAGAAGAAAGCACGCGTAGTATGGAATCACTTTCATGATGAAGAATAAACCCAAACGCTCCAAAATGAAACCCCGAATACCTCTATTACTTTTTCTTACCCTTTGGGGGGTGTTTTCAGTTAGTGGTGTCGTAAGGCCCGATACAGATATTGAAAAGTATACATCACTTGCAAGTGAAGAGTTTTTAGACTGCGTAGGCAAAGTGTACATCAAGGGCAAGTTTATTGGTTCGTGTGTATTGATAGATAGTAATAGGGTGTTAACTGCAGCTCATGTAGTAGATAAGAACAGTAGCAGTGTTGATATTATTGTAAAGTTTAAAGATAAAGCGAGCAGCGTTTCCAGAGTTGCGATACATTCAATGTACTCTTCAACCGGAATGGGGATGTACGATATAGCGCTGTTACAACTAAAATCAAAGATTAACTCAGTAGAGTTGCCTGAGCTAAACTCAAGTACAGACGAAGTCGGAAAAAAAGCAATAGGTGCAGGATATGGTGCGTTTATAATAGCCGACAAGAAACACAAAACCAGAAATAGCAGGAAAATAGCCGGTAATAATATTATTGATTCCGTTGGCGGGGTAGAGGTGAATGGCATAGCTAGTAAGTTGTTTTGTGATTTTGATGCCCCGGACACTAAAACATGTAACCGCTTAGGAAGTGCTTCGCCTTGCGATCTGGAGTACTTAACTGCTGGTGGAGATAGTGGTGGTGGATTATTTATTCAGAGAAAAGGAAAATTATTATTGGTGGGTATAACTAGGGGAGGAGGAATAAATTATAATACATTTCTTAAGTGTGGTTATTATGGACAGGTTATGGAACATACCAGAGTAGCTGCATTTATATCGTGGATTGAAGCAGCCTGTAAATAGCTAATTTGTGATAATTGTTACATAATGCCAACGCATGCTGTTGTATCTTCGCACAAACTATCAGATATGGCCTCAGATCATCCTGCATTAGTACCCAGTATATTAAAAATGAAATGCCCCAATTGTCGCAAAGGGCATATGTTCACCAATAAAAGTATTTTCCCGTTATCTAAGCTTTTAGATATGCCGGACACTTGTCCTGTATGTGGTCAGAAGTTTGAGCTAGAGGCTGGTTTCTACTACGGAACAGGGTATGTAAGCTACGCCCTTACGGTAGGTCTGTTTATCTTCAACTTCATATGGTATTCGCTAATATTCGGTATATCTGTGCAGGATAACAGTGTATATTATTACTTAGCGGTATGTATTAGCTCTGCGGCTATATTACAACCTTGGATGATGCGCATTTCCCGTGTCTTATACCTGAACCTGTTTGTAAAATACGGTAAGGGTACAACTGTAAAATCTGAGGAATAAGCCTCCTTTAACTCGGATTATTTATCTTCGCAGTCATGCAGAAAATACTTGTCGCCAATCGTGGTGAGATAGCTATACGTGTAATGCGTACGGCGAGAGAAATGGGCATACAGACTGTAGCCGTTTATTCGGAAGCTGATAGGAATATGCCTTTTGTACGTTTTGCGGATGAAGCCGTATGCATCGGGCCTCCGCCATCTTCAGAATCATACTTACGTGCAGATAAGATCATTGAAGTAGCCAAGCATGTTGGGGCAGATGCTATACACCCCGGTTATGGTTTCTTAAGTGAGAATGCGAGCTTTTCAAAGGCGGTGGCAGATGCAGGGTTAACCTTCATTGGACCTTCTGCATACTCAATCAATTTGATGGGTAGCAAAATATCTGCTAAGCAAGCGGCTAAGAAATTCAATGTGCCAATGGTGCCGGGTACAGAAGACCCGATAGAGAGTGTGGAAGAGGCAAGAGGAATTGCTGCTAAGATCGGATACCCTATTCTGGTAAAAGCTTCTGCTGGTGGTGGTGGTAAAGGTATGCGTGTGGTGAATGAAGAGTCGGAGTTGGAGCAGCAGATCACTATGGCGAAAAGTGAAGCGCTAAACTCTTTTGGTGATGATGCGATATTCATAGAAAAATATGTAGCAGCACCCAGGCATATAGAAATACAATTACTCGGAGATAAGCATGGTAACTACGTGTACCTGTTCGAGCGTGAATGTTCTATACAGCGCCGCCACCAAAAGTTGATTGAGGAAGCACCTTCCAGCTGTTTAACGCCCGACATTCGTAAGGCGATGGGAGAAAGTGCTATAGCAGTAGCACAGTCGTGTAAATACGATGGTGCCGGTACTGTTGAGTTTTTGGTAGACGAAAAGCTAAACTATTACTTTTTAGAAATGAATACCCGTTTACAGGTAGAACACTGTGTAACGGAAATGATAACAGGTATAGATCTGGTAAAAGAGCAGATCAATGTAGCAAGAGGGGAGAAGTTGTCTTTCTCGCAAGATGATTTAAAGATCAACGGTCACTCGTTAGAGCTGAGGGTTTGTGCTGAAGATCCGGAAAATAACTTCTTGCCGGATACCGGTAAGTTAGAAACATATCAACCGCCCAAAGGGCCTGGTGTACGTGTAGATGACGGATACGAGCAAGGGCAGGATATTCCTATATTCTACGACCCGATGATTGCTAAACTGGTAGTGCACGCTGCGAGCAGAGATGAGGCGATTGACCGTTTATGCAGGGCAATAGATGAGTATTACGTAAAAGGTATTAAAACCACGCTGGGCTTTGGTAAGTGGGCAGTACAAACCGAGCCTTTCAGAACAGGTGATTTTGATACTAAGTTCATAGAGAAGCATTTTACACCGGATAAATTAAATACTGCAGATGATGCCAGTAAAGAAGTGGCTGCATTACTGGCAGGTCATGTTTGGGGTAAAGATGCACAGCCTGAAACAGTTGCGGTAAGTAATAACGGCGCTACATCTAAGTGGAAAACACGCCGTAGGTAACATATGACAATATTTTAACAGTTCAAGCCCCACTAATAATTAGTGGGGCTTGTCTATTTATATAGTAGCCTGATAATATTGTGTAACAAGAAAAATGTGCAGTTATGAAACAGTGGAAGATTTATGTGTTACTCTTCATGTTCTCAGCGGCAGTGCTACAGGTTGTACCAGCTACAGCCCAGTATAGTAAAACCCAATGCCCGCCAAAGAAAAAATTCTGGAAGAGTAAGCAAACCAACAAATGGCTTTCTTACAAAGAGCCTAAAAACAAACAACGTAAAGAAGTAGCAGAGGTTGTAAAACCCCAACCTGCTAAAGTAAAGGCGGTTGCTAAAAAGCAAAAGAAAGATAGGTACAGAAAAGATAAGCGTTACGTAAAACGCTTGAGGGCTATTAAAAAAGAAAGTAAGACAATGGCGTCTTCAACCAGTTGTCCGCACTAGTTTATTGCTCAATAGCAGTAACCAGCTCTTCACTCATAGGTTTTACTTTTGATGAATAAACACCTATGAGCTTACCTTCTTCATTTATAAGATACTTTTGAAAATTCCATTTTACAGAGCTGTTCTGATAATGGTTGTATTCCTCTTTAGTTAACCAATGGTATATTGGGGTCATCTTTTTGCCCTTTACACTCACTTTAGATGCCATAGGGAAAGTAACACCATAATTCTTTTTACAGAATGTAGCTATTTCCTCATCGCTGCCCGGCTCTTGAAAACCGAAGTTGTTGGACGGGAACCCGACAATGACTAACTTATCTTGATACTTTTTGTATAACTCTTCTAAGCCTTCATATTGTGGAGTATAGCCACATTTAGAAGCAGTATTAACGATCAATATTTTCTTGCCTTTGAAATCAGCAAAGTTGATAGTGCTGCCGTCCAGTGCTGTTACTTTGTAATCGTAAATACTTTTGTGCACCTCACCTTCCGGTGCTTGCGGTGTGCTCCAAAACAAAAAATTGAATAGCATTAAAAAAGTAAATTTCATGTCTTTATCCTGTTAAATGAAAGCCAATAATGGCGCAAACATACATACAAATATGTATATATAGATTTACAACAGTTAAATCTTATTTTTGTTCGCAATGAGGCTGTTTTCTTGTCTTTTATTGATCGTGCTTTTTGCCGCAGGCTGTGCTAATATTGTGCCGCCTACAGGTGGTAAAAAAGATGTTACACCGCCAAAGTTGTTGGAGGTAGTACCCCTGGATTCTTTACTCAACAAAAGAGTAACAGAGATAGAGCTGCATTTTGATGAATTTGTAGCGTTAAGCGATGCTTCAAAAGAAATTCAAATGTCTCCTGTACTGCCGTTTCCGTTAACTGCGATAGTGGTTGGGAAAAAGGTGAGGGTAGAAATACCGGATAGCTTATTAAAAGAAAATACTACCTACAGGCTCAACTTTGGTAATGCAATTCAAGACCTGCATGAAAGTAACCCGTTTAAAGGTTACGAGTACATATTCAGTACGGGTAGCTATTTCGATAGTATGCAGCTTAATGGCTATGTGGTAGATGCGGCAACAGGTAAGCCCGCAAGTAAAGCACAAATACTATTGTACGATGCTGCAGATAACGATAGTGCAGTGGTAAAGAAAAAGCCGGAGTACGTATTTACTGCAAACGGAGGGAACTTCGTTATTAAAGGGTTGCCCAATAAAAAGTTTAGAGTGTATGCACTGGTTGAGAAAAATGGTAACCTGATATTTGACGAGAAGGACGAAAAAATTGCATTTGTAGATAGTTTCTTTTCACCGCAAGACAGTTTGGTTGCACCTATTGAGTTGAGGGTGTTTAAAGAGATTGCTGTGTTAGATACTCTGCAAGATCCGGATGAGCAACCTTCTTCGCGTGGGTTTAAAGACAGGAAGAAGAAAGAAGACGATGATAAAAAGATACTGAAGTATGCTTTGAACGTTGATACCAATAATCTTGAAAGGCGAACTTACGATGTAAATAAGCCGATCAAGATCACATATGGTACAGCTATTGATACTTACGATATCTCAAAGATCAGCGTAAGCTACGATAGTACAGAAACAGAAGAGGCGTTTACCGTTGAACGAGATACTGCAGAGAAGGTGCTACTGGTAAAAGCAAACTGGAAACTGGATAGAGTATACACGGTTAAGCTGTTCAAGGGGTTTGCAACCGATACTTCAGGCATAAAATCTTTGCCGTCGAAGCATAGCTTCAGAACGATGTCCGAAGATGATTATGGTATCATATATGTGAATGTGCCCGGAAAATTCTATGGGAACGATTATCTGATGATGGTTACCATAGAAAAAGATACAGTCTATCATCAACCAATTACAGATACTACGGTCGCTTTAAAAAGGCTGGTGCCCGGTAAGTACGAACTGTGGATTATTGTGGATGAGAATGAGAATGGTAAGTGGGATACGGGTAACCTTTTTGCAAAAGAACAACCGGAGGTGGTTATTCCGCATAATACAGGCATAGAGCTAAAGGCTGCATGGGAAAACGTAATAGATTTTACTGAACCACTGCACGAACCACGAGATAAGGCAAAGGGCAAGAAACTGCCAAAAGCAGAAGCCGATAAATAAGCTATATTTATAGAATTCAAATTATATAACATATGAAAAGGTTATTGTTACCGATCCTTCTATTGATAACGAATATCAGCATTGCTCAAAATGTAATGACTCCTGAATTATTGTGGAGCTTAAGGCGTGTAGGCGCTCAAGGTTTAAACGATAGAGGTGATATTTTGTACTACAGTGCCAGACAGTATGACTGGACAACAGAAGCATCCACTACAGAGTATTTCTCTATGAGTGTAAATGGTGGAGGTAAGCAAAAGTTGATACTGCCGGAAGGTAAGTCTGTGATTCAAAGAACTAAGGGAGTGTGGTACGCTGTAGACGGTAAAGTATTATACAGAAGTAACGATAACGGTAACACATGGACGGGTATATACGACGGACTGGAAGGAGCATCGAACGTGCAGGTTTCTCCGGATGGTAACTTCATATCGTTTACTAAAGATGTTTTGGTGAAGAAAATGATGGGTACTGATATATATGATGACCTGCCTAAAACAACAGTGCAGATATATACAGACTTAAACTACCGCCACTGGGATACCTGGGAAGACGGTAAGTTTTCTCACTTATTTGTAGCCTCTTTAAAAGGAGGTCCTATAAAAGACCTTTTAGAAGGTAAGCCATACGATGTGCCTCAAAAACCATTTGGCGGAGTAGAAGACATTGTATGGGCGCCGGACAGTAAAGGTTTGGTATATGTATGTAAAAAGAAGTTTGGTAAAGAGTATGCTATTAGCACCAATACCGACATCTATCATTACGATTTGGCAAGTGGCAATACCATCAACATTACATCAGGTATGATGGGGTATGACATGAGCCCTTCTTTCAGTCCCGACGGACAGCGCATTGCATGGACAAGCATGCGCAGAGATGGTTATGAGGCCGATAAGAACGACATCTATGTAATGGACTGGACAGGTACGGAGAACTATAAAAGAAATATTACCGCAGCCTGGGATGGTACCGTAAATGGCTTTGCTTGGAGCAACAGCAGTAAAGACATCTATTTTACTGCGGCAGATAAAGGAACAGTACAATTATTTCAGGTAGGTATTTCTGAGAACCTTTTGGATAAGAAACTGCCAATGGTGCGCAAAGTAACCGATGGTAAGTTTGACGTGAATGGTATTGTAGGGCAGGCAATGGGTGGTAACATCATTGTTTCTCGTAGAGATATGAACCACGCGCCTGAATTATATTCTGTAAATCCTGCTAATGGTGAAATGAAGGTATTAACACACGAGAACGATAAAATATACGGTTCTCTTTCGATGAGTAATACAGAGCTGCGCATGATCACTACAGGTAGTGGCGAGCAAATGGGGGTTTGGGTGATCTATCCGCCAAACTTTGACCCAAGCAAAAAATACCCTACGTTATTATATTGCCAGGGCGGACCTCAATCAGCATTATCTCAATTTTATAGCTACCGTTGGAACTTCCAGTTGATGGCCGCTAACGGATATATTATTGTAGCGCCAAACAGGCACGGTATGCCGGGCTGGGGTGTACAGTGGAATGAGAGCATCAGTAAAGACTGGGGAGGTAACCCGATGAAAGATTATTTAGCAGCTATTGATGTGATTGGTCAGGAAAGCTATGTAGATAACAACCGTTTGGGTTGTATTGGTGCCAGCTATGGTGGTTACAGCGTATTTATGCTGGCTGGTATGCACGAGGGGCGTTTTAAATCATTCATCGCACACGATGGGTTGTTTGACTTAAGAAGCTGGTACAGCACTACAGAAGAAATGTGGTTTGCCAATTTTGATATAGGTGGCGCATATTGGGAAAAGCCTTTGCCTGAAACTTATAATAAGTTCGACCCGAGCAAGTTTGTTGATAAATGGGATACGCCGATCATGATCATACAAGGTGGATTAGATTTTCGCGTAGGTATAGAGCAGGGGCTGGGTGCTTTTCAGGCAGCACAGCTACAAGGCATTAAAAGCAAGTTGCTGTACTTCCCTAATGAGAATCACTGGGTATTGCATGCCCAAAATGGTATCGCATGGCATAGAGAATTCTTCAAGTGGTTAGAAGAAACTGTGAAGTAATTGCGGAATATGAAAATGAATCATGTAGGTACAAGTTAACTTTACAAACAAATAATTAGTTATGCTTAAGAAGATAGGATATGCCCTGTTGGCAGTTTTTATAATTCTACAGTTCATCAGACCGGAAAAAAATATTTCTGAAGTGCCGTCTGAGAACGATATCCGTGTAAAGTATCATGTGCCTTCTGATGTGTTGGCAATACTGAAACGTTCTTGCTACGATTGCCATAGTAATAATACGGAGTATCCGTGGTATGCCAATATTCAACCTGTTGGCTGGTGGCTGAAAGATCATGTAGATGAAGGTAAAGACGAGTTGGATTTCTCTGAGTTTGGCACCTACTCAGCTAAAAAGGCTGACCATAAACTGGACGAGGTGATAGAATTAATAGAAGACAAAGAGATGCCGTTGGAGAGCTACCTGATCATGCACGGCGATGCAGAACTGTCTGAAGATGAGGCGGCTGCGGTGATAACATGGGCTAAAGAACTAAGAACGCAACTAAAGCAACAAATATGAGAGTAATATCGTATAACGTAAACGGAATAAGGGCAGCGATAAGAAAAGGCTTTTTAGAGTGGTTGGAAACAGACCCTGCGGACATTATATGCCTGCAAGAGACCAAGGCGCGCAAAGAAGACGTGAATGTTGAAGATATTGAGGCTTTAGGTTATGATACATATTGGTTCTCTGCACAAAAGAAGGGGTATAGCGGCGTAGCTATCTTCACTAAAAAGAAACCAACAGAAGTGTTTTATGGTAATGGTTTCGAGCGTAGCGATTTTGAGGGTAGGGTAATACGTGCCGATTTCGGGCCCAGAACAGTGATCTGTGCTTACTTCCCTAGCGGAACAAGCGGTACTGAAAAGCAAACCTATAAGTATCAGTGGTTGGATGAGTTTTACGGATACATCAACGAGCTGAGAAAAGAACGTCCGAACCTGATCATTTGTGGCGATTACAATATTTGTCATAGAGAGATAGATATTCATAATCCTAAAGGGAATAAAAAGAACAGCGGTTTCTTGCCGGAAGAACGTGAGTGGATGGAAAAACTATTTACCAACGGATATATAGATACTTTCCGTCATTTGCATCAGGATGAGCCGGACCACTACACATGGTGGAGCCAAAGGTTCCCTTCTGTACGTTTAGAAAATAAAGGCTGGCGTATCGATTACATCAGCATTACCGATGATATGGAAGGTAAGTTGAAAGATGCTAAGATATTCCCGGATGTGAAGCACAGCGACCACTGCCCCATATATGCAGAGTTCAAACAGCGATAAACAGAATATTCAATAAAAGAAAAAGGGTAGCTATTGCTACCCTTTTTTAATAAGTATATATAACACCTTAGCAATGCTGATCAAATGCTTGTAACAAGTTTGCTGCGATCATGTCAGCAGGTCTGCCCTCGATCATATGGCGCTCGATCATGTGTACTACCTGTCCGTCTTTCAACAATGCAATGCAAGGAGAAGATGGTGGGTAAGGCATCAAATAGCTTTCACGTGCTTTAGCAACGGCTTCGCTATCGTAACCTGCAAAAGCAGTAAGTGCCTGATCCGGCTTTTTGTTAGCATTTTTAAGTGCTGCGATCACTCCCGGACGTGCGGTACCTGCAGAACAACCACAAACAGAATTGATGAATAAAAGTGCTGTGCCCGGCTTTTGTAAAGCGTTGTCTACATCTGCTGCGGTCAACAACTCCTGAAAACCATTCTCTGTCACTTCAGCCTTCATCGGGGCTACTATTTCTGTTGGATACATATTGTATTGATTTTATGGCTGCTAAATTACAATTATGCTAAGCTTTACACAAAACTGCTACCATAATTAATACTGATTAGCATATAATAAAAGGGCTGCAGACTAGCTGCAACCCTTCACCATTTGTAACCAAAACCCCATGTTTACCCTACATCTTTACCAGTTTCATTGAAATCTGGCCACTATTATTTCGTATCTGCAGAGAGTAGAAGCCTGTGCTCAACTGCTCTACAGGTATGGTTACTTTGTTCAGTCCTGCTCTTAATTGTTTTTGAGTACTCCATACGGTTTTACCCATCATGTCTATCAGCACTATAGATGCATCTGTTTGTTCTGCCAGCGTGATGTCTAGTCTTGCAACATCGTATGCAGGGTTAGGATATAACTCTGTTGTTGCGTTGATAGAACCTAGTGTGCTTATTGCCGTTGGTATCTCGTTACACAATCCACGATTTACATTACCACGAATTTCTCCGTTTGCATTTGCTGTAGTGTGTACGTTTACATATACACTGTCTTTACGGAACTTGTTAGACATAGCTGTAGTAAACGGTGTTGTAGCATCTGTATCTGTCCAGTAACCGAAGATGCCACCGTTGTTGTGGTTTGGAGTGATGTTGTACAGTACAGCACCATTCATGCCCGATACATTGTTGTGGAAGTGTGCTGCAGAGAAACCTGATAGATCGTCAAACACCATCATATAGTGTGCGCTCGATTGATCTCTGTCTATAGACACCATACCCGTACCCGATGCGCTTGATGTTACCTCAGGCACTTCTTGTGCACCATTCAGGTGGTAAGTATATCCTTCGCGGAAGGTGCGGTATAACTGTCCTCTTGCTTCACCATTTGCATTAAGGGTAGTGTGTATGTTTAAGTAGATGCTACCGCTCAATAGGTCGCGAACAAAAGTATCTGCTAATGCACTACCTGTGATCATACCACTGATAACATTACCATTGATGTTACCCGATGGGATACCTACTACAACACCACCGCTGGTGCCTGCTTCTCCCTTATGGAAGTGAGCACCTGTAATAGCACCACTCATGTCGTTCATCTGTGCGCGATACCATAGTGTATCGAAAGTGCGGTTCATCATTAGTGTAGCCTCACCAATCGCATTGTTAGCACCTAGTACAGGCGTTGTTTCCTGAGACTCATCCAACATAGCATCGAAGTGTAAATATGGCTCCATCACCAGCTGACCGCGAACCTCTCCGTTAGGGTTAGCAGCAGTGTGTATGTTGATGTACAAGCTATCGCCTTTTAAAGCTGCTAAGTACATAGACGGATCTACTATTGCATTGATGCGGTTACCCATTACATCAGCAGTTAAGTTTTGTACTACTGCACCGTTTGTACCTGCAACGCCTTTGTGTAAGTGTGCCCCTGTTATTGGTCCGCTAAGGCCATCTACCACAATGTTGATGCTTAGCTTGCCCTCGTGCTTTTGTAGCATGAAGAAACCTAAACCTGTAGCATTGGTAGTAACAGCCGGTACTTCTTGTGCACCGTTCAATACTACACTCATAGCTTTATCTTCTTCCGGTAATATCTGTCCGCGTATCTCACCATTCATGTTCATGGCAGTGTGTAGGTTCAAATACAAATCGCCTGCAAACATCTTCTCTATAAGAGAGCTGGTAAGTGCAGTACCTGTAAGTGTACCTTTAATACGATTCCCCGTTACATAGGGTGTCATGTCAACAACTACAGCACCATTAGTACCTGCTGCACCATCGTGAATGTGTATGCCCGATATTGTGCCAGACAGGCCTGTTGCAGTCATCTCGAAACACAAAGTGTCTCTGGTGTCGTTCAAATAAAAATAGCCTAAGCCCAAAGCGTTAGTGCTTACTGCCGGCACTTCCTGTGCACCGTTCATCCTTGCTGCAAATAAATATTTAGATGACAGATGATCTGCCCAAGCACTGGTTGTAAATAGTACAGTAGTTACTACTGCTGTTATTAATTTTGTAAACGTCTTCATACCTGTTTCAATTTTTGATTTATACAAGTACTTACGGACGCTTTTGCCTTTCGGTTTTAATTTTCTTAAAAAATATTTTTTGTTGAACTAAGAATTTTGTTCGGTAGCTATTCTTTACACAAAAAAAGCCCGCACAATGTGCAGGCTCTTAATATTAATTGATGTTAGTTGAATCTTAAAACCATACTTGATGCATCTCCTCCAGAAACTTTCTATCATTCACTGGGTATCCTGATGAAGAAGGGATGACTGAATCGATACCACACTTAGGGCAGACAGCAGTTAGTCCGCTATGAGACTCACCTACCCATTCTTTTATTTCTTTTGGATCATACACTTCTAAACAATAAAAGCACCCACATTGCTCACTGTGAAACAACTCCATTTTATGGTTGCTACTTGCATCGTGTGCAGCTTCTAAATATTCTTCAGAGTATTTCACTATTTGATCTTGCTGTTCACAATATCCCACACTTCTTTTTCTCGTACATCGGCAGCTTCGTTCATTTCAGATGCTTTTGCCAATACAGGTTTTACCTCTTCGTGCTCTTCTAAACCTTGTGCGTTGATGAGTACATTCAGGTAAGCTCCCTTAACGGCTGCTCTGGCACATAGTGCACCTACACCCGCATCGCTGGCACTGTTAGGGTTACCAATATCTGCCATGCTCTTAGCCAAGTCGAAGGATTGGAAAGACACCTCCATAGTACGGAAAGGTACTTTTATGGCATTGATAGTAGCTGCCTGTATTGCTGCTTTGCGTGCTGCTTTCTCTTCGTCTGTACCTTTTGGTAAACCAAATGCATCCATGATCTCGTTAAAGGCATTGGTATCTTCATCTACCAGGTGTAGCAGCTCTTTTATTTGTGCTTGTCCTGTTTCTGCATAGTCAGAGAACTCTTCCCAACGAGCATCCCAACCACGTTTGTGAGACGACAGGTTAGCCACCATTGTACCCAACGCGGCACCTAATGCGCCACAGTAAGCGGCTATACTACCACCACCCGGCGCAGGGCTTTCGCTGGCTGTTTCTAAAGCAAACTTATCCAGCGGCATGTTTACCAGCTTCTTAGCAGTATGGTCTTGTATTGCGTATTCTATGATTTTCTTTTTCGGGTCAAACTCGCCCAGCTCGTCTAAGCCCATGCTTTTTATGGCAATGCGTACCAGCTCTTCTTCGCCCACACCTGTGCTGCGGTTTTGTTTACGTAAGAAGAATTTACCGGCCTCTACCATAGAGTTTAACGGTACCAGCCCTACCAGCTCGCTACCCGTTACGCGTAAACCTCTGGCAGTAGCACGCTCGCATACCGTATCGAAAGCTACGTGCAGGGGTGTAACGCTGATGTTGGTGAGGTTCATAGATATCTGTGCGATACCATACTCCTCTATATACCAACCGATACCTTTTACACACTTCAACAAGCCCGGCTCTTCTATAAACTCACCGTTTGCATCTTTCATCGGCTTCATGTTCTCGTCTTTCTTGGTACGTCCTTTTTCACGCACATCGAAAGCCACTGCATTGGCTCGACGAGTAGAAGTAGTGTTCAGGTTGATGTTATATGCTATAAGAAAGTCGCGCGCACCTACGGCTGTGTTACCTGCTTTTGCATTAAACTCAGCAGGACCATAATCGGGCTTCCATTTATCGGTGCCTATTTTATCGGCAATACCTTCGTATTCACCTTTGCGTATCTCTGCAAGGTTTTGGCGATAGTCTGCACTTGCAGCATTCTCGTATAAGTATACAGGTATGTTAAGCTCTTCGCCCACACGCTTACCCAGCTTTTGAGCAAACTCGATGGTCTCTTCCATGGTAATACCAGATACAGGTATCAACGGACAAACATCTGTAGCGCCCATACGTGGATGCTCACCACTATGCTTACTCATGTCTATCAGCTCTGCCGCTTTCTTGATTACTTTATATGCAGCTTCTATTACAGCCTCGGGGTTACCTACAAACGTAATTACGGTACGGTTGGTAGCCTTACCGGGGTCTACATCCAAAAGGGTTACACCTTCTGTACTCGCAGCCTCGTCGGTTACTTGTTTGATGATGGCCTCGTCTCGCCCCTCACTGATATTGGGTACACATTCTATAATAGCGTTGCTAAAGTCTTTCATGAGTATTTTGTTTGTGGGCAAAGGTATATAATAGATGGGAAGTGTATATATCGTATTTGAGGTTTATATACTTAAGTGTAATCCAATGGTAATAAAGCGTTTAATGTAAAAACTATACCTTTGTGCCACCGAAGTATCTATAAACTGAAATATCTATAAACTATAATATGAGAAATTTGAGACCCTCAACCCTTGTCTTGCTATTTGCAATATTCTTTTTTCCGTATACACTAAAAGCTCAATGCGACTCTATTTCCCTTGCACACGATAGTCTGCATTTTGCATTTGTAGGTAATGTTTCAACTGGAGGCTTGGTATATTCTGACGGTCAGATATCTATGGCGAAGTATAACGATACGGTTTATTTCGCAGGGAACTTTGTATATGTAGGTAAAAACACGGGAAAGTTTGCTCGGCTTAAAGAATCAAATGGAGATATGGTAGGCCACTACAGTTGGCCAAGGGCTAACGGAAAGGTAATGGCATCTGCACCCGATGGAAACGGCGGTTGGGTAATAGCAGGTGATTTTACCAAAGTTGGAGACTCTGATCGTTACCATTTAGCACACATCACCTCTACAGGGCAGGTAGGTAAGCTGGAAATTCAGCAGATGTTACCAGCCAGCATAAATAATTACCCTGAAGCATTGGTAGTAGAGGGTAATACCGTATACATAGGCGGAAGCTTTTATCAAATAAACGGACAGACAAGAAATAATCTGGCAGCCTTTTCTTTAAGTACAGGTAACTTGAGTAGCTCTTGGAACCCCGGTGCAAATAATAAAGTAACAGCGCTAGCGTCAGACGGTACTAATATATATGTAGGTGGTACCTTTTCTACATTAGGCTCCAGCTCAAGAAGTAAAATAGGTGCGGTACAGATAAGTTCGGGTAATGTTACCAGCTTTAACCCGGGTTTGTCAGGCTTTCAGGTTAACAAGTTTATTATAGACGGAAACAAAGTGTATACAGGTGGGCGTTTTACCTCTATTGGCGGAACCACCAGAAGGCACCTTGCTGTC
The DNA here is from genome assembly GCA_030429205.1 of Bacteroidia bacterium. Classification (GTDB taxonomy): domain Bacteria; phylum Bacteroidota; class Bacteroidia; order Chitinophagales; family Chitinophagaceae; genus UBA5543. The sequence continues at coordinate 237,238 of JAUICZ010000004.1, read as the reverse complement.
ATTGATAAGAATACAGGAAACGTTACATCCTTCAACCCTAATATTCATGATGTCAATAATTACCCGATAAGAGATATGGTGCTTGTTGGAGGTAAACTATATATAGTAGGCACCTTTGATAAGGTGAATAACATCAACAGAGCCGGTGCCGCTGCGCTGGATACTGCAACGGGAAACACTACCAGTTGGGATCCTAATGTTGCTGGTTGGGTGCATTCAATTGCAACCAGTGATTCGAGCATTATTCTCGGAGGACAATTTACAAGAGTGAACGCTCAGTTAAGACCTGGAGTAGCAGTTGTAGATACAGGAGCAACAGCTACATTAAAGAGTTTTGATGCAGGCATGGATAGCATTACCACAATTGTACGAACAGTACAGGCCTGGGGTGGTAACATTTACTTTGGTGGTGAATTTAATGGAATAAAAGGAGCGCAAAGAAGCGGGCTGGCTGCCATTGATATTAAGAACAATAAGCTATTGCCTAATTTCAAACCTACTCCACGAAATACACCTACATCTTCGTCTACATTCAACAGCTATAGAATGAATACAATAGCTGTAGATAATGGTATTGTGTATGTCGGGGGAGTGTTTGACCAAATAGATGGTGTGTCCAGAAAATATGCTGCCAGTTTTAGCATTGCGAATAATTATGCGCTTACCAACTGGAACCCGCTGAACGTTAGTGGAACATTTGCTTCTGTAACAGTAATAAAAACAAATGGTAACTATGCATACATAGGCGGACGGTTTGAATTTGTGTACAATGGCAACCACGAAGCTATAGTAAGGGTAAACAAAACATCCGGTGTTATTGATACATGGACTCCAGCCTCTTACTCTAATGCTACTAAAAGGGTATATGCTATATCTTTTATGGGTAGTAGAGTGTATTTTGGTGGGGATCTGTTTAACTCTTCTTCCTCTTATGTAGGCATGCAACACTACGACTTTTCTAACTCATCGAATCATTTCTATCCGTTTAACAATCGTGTTACTAAAATACAGCCTTTTGGTAATTCATTATATGTTGCAGGAAACTTTACCGGCTTCAATACTACATCCATTAATAACTATGCTAAAATAGATACAAGTACTAATGGTTTAGCGTCTTGGAGCTTGGGTAACACTGCATTGCAAAATATCTCATGGCCAACGGTTTACTCGTATAAAAACAAGTTGATGTTGATGGGTAACCAGTATATACTAAGTGGTGGTAATCTATATTCTCAAATAAACCTGATAGATACTGCAACGGCTGCAGCGTCTCCTGCATGGCATCCGTCTATATTGTTCGGAACACTAAAAGATGTTGTGACGTATGGAGATACTATTTTAGTCACAGGGAAGTTCTGGGACGAAGATATGGGAAGCTCTTCGGTAAGAAATACACAATACTTTGCCAGATTTGATCTGAGTGACTTTTCTCCTGCAAGTGTTAGTATCACTGCCAGCGATGATACGGTGTGTGCAGGTGCCAGTGTTACCGCTACAGCTACAACGGCAATATCTAACGCCAGCTACGAGTGGAGGATAAATGATACAGCACAATCAGGTACAAATGCTACGTTTACATTTACTCCTGATGATAATGATACGCTTACCTGTATTATTACAGTGCCTCAAGGTGGGTGCAGCTTCGATACAAGTGCAGTGAGTAATGAAATAGTTTTTAAAGTGAATGCTGCTACTACCACCTCTAATACATTAATGGTGAGTGCCGATACTGTATGTAGCGGAGATAGTGTGCATTTTACTACGGGTACCAATATAATGGACATTAGCTACCAATGGAAGGTGGGGAGCACAAATGTGGGCGCAAATGTAGATACCTTTAGTTATGTGCCTGCTAATGGAGATGTTGTGTCCTGTACTTTTAAAGCTTTGTCCGGTTGTTATACAGTAGATTCTATGGTGTTAGACTCTGCTATTACCGTACATGCAGATACAGCAGTGAATGTCACTATTACAGCTAGTGCTAATCCACTTTGCCCGGGCGATGCAGATACGTTTACCTCATCTGTTAACATAACTGGCGCAACATATCAGTGGAGGGTGAATGGTAGCAATGTAACAGGTGCTACGGCAGACAGTTATTCATACTCGCCTTTGGCAAATGATGCGGTTGAGTGCATAGCTACGGCTACACTTACAGGCTGCTATGAGCCTGACCATGATACGAGTAACTCTATTACGTTAACAACATTAGTACCAGATACTGCTAAAATATCTATTACAGCCAGCAGTAATCCTGTGCCTTGTATATCTATACCAGATACTTTTACAGCAACAGGAAATATAGCGACAGGTGCAGTGTATGTATGGAAAGTAAATGGTTCAATTAACAGCATCAATACATTAACGTATACTTATACCCCTGCCAATAACGATGTTGTTACCTGTGATATTATAGCCCCTGCTGCCGCATGTTATGTAAAAGATACTGTAACCAGTAATGCAATAACAGTAACGGTTAACCAACCGCCATCTGTAAATACACAACCATCAGACCTGGGCTTGAATGTTGGTAAAACTGCGATGTTTACATGCTCGGCAACGGGTACTGCCCTGACTTACCAATGGCAGGTAAATACAGGTTCCGGCTTTAACGATATATCTGACGGCGGTCAATATATTGGTACGGCTACAAATACGCTTACTGTGTCCAATATCTCGGCTGCTAATAATAATCATCTGTTCAGATGTGTGGTAGCACAGGCAGCTTGCCCGGCATATACAAATGGTGCAAAGCTATCTGTGTTTCCGGCCGGTGTCAGCAGTATAGCTCAGCAGCAAATGTCTGTATACCCTAACCCTGTAGACGGGCTTCTGTATATAAATGCAGCAGACCCGATACATAAGGTAGAGGTAGTAAACTTAGTGGGTGTGGTGATGCAAGTAGCAGAGCCTGCTAAAAAAGCATGTACTGTAGATATGAGTAATCTTGCTAACGGTATGTATATCATCAGGATCAACAACCGTTACCAAACTAAAGTGATGAAAAGGTAGTACTGAATAGTGCAGGTTGTTTTCTAATTGTGTGATATTTGGTTCTATTGTTGTATATTTGCCATAGTAAATAATGCCTCAAAAGTCACCTTTCATTTGGAGAGGAGGGAAGGAGAGGCTCTTTAAACCATATCACTATGAATTTGAAACAGCAACGGTTTATTACCGAATTCCTGCGCTATGGCGATAAAATCATCGCTTACAAAACAGCTTATGAAAACCCCAGTGCAGACCCTGATGTCATCATCTCAGCGGCCAACAGGCTATTACGAAAGCCTGAAATAAGAGAAGCCATAGAGGCAGCTCAAAACCGTATTCGTTACGAGGTAGAAGCCGAGTTGAGGGCTGAGTTGAAACAGGAACTACTGACCATACAGCGTAAGCGCGAGATACTGGCACAGATCGCCAATGGCGATGCGTTGATAGAACAGCATACCAAAGGTAAGAACTGCAATATGTGTACTATACTGCAGCGGCCCAACTTCAACCAGATACTCAAGGCTATAGATGTTGACAGTAAACTGGCAGGGCATTATAAACACCAGGTAAATAGTCATGTAGGTCATGTGCATGTTCAAAAACAAGAGGTGCAAGGTGTTGAGGCAGAACGAACGGGTATTTTCTATTCAGAGATTGAAGAGGAACTGCATCGTAACGAAGAGCAACAAGAAAACTTTGATGAAAAAACTTCAAAAACACAACAAACGAGCACCGAGATCGTGGAGTCCGATAAGAAATCATCAATTCCGAAACAATTTGAAACAAATACCATCTCTCAGGAGCAATTGAGCGAGCTATTAAAAGTAGGAGAGAGCACTGCTCAAACAAAGCTCCAAAAGCTTAACCTGCTGGAATAAAAAAGGCCACCCGAAGGCAGCCTTTGTATATAGACAATGATTAAGATCTACTAAGGGAAGATACCTAACTCTTCGTATGCCACACCTACTTTGTTGATAGACACAACAAAAGCTGCAGTACGCATATCGTTGGTACCTAGTTGTAACATCATCTCGCGGATCTCGTGGTAAGAATCGATCATGGTATCCTCTAAACCAGAGTATACAAGATCTACCTCGTGTGGGCCATGAGATAATTGACGACGCTCGATGTCAGTTACTTTCTTACCGGTCAGGTTTTCAACCGCAGCTAATATTTGAGTGTTTTGGTTTTCAGAGAAACGCTTATCCATACGTCCGAAACGAACGTGGCTTAAGTTCTTCAACCACTCAAAGTAAGATACGATCACACCACCTGCATTCAGGTACATATCCGGAACGATCATGCAACCCTTCTTAAGAAGGATGGCATCAGCTTCAGGAGAAAGAGGTCCGTTTGCTGCCTCTCCGATGATCTTAGCTTGTATGCGGTCTGCATTTGTAGCGTTGATCACGTTTTCCAGCGCTGCCGGTATCAATATATCACAAGGCATTTCTAATGCCTCTGAGCTATTTTCAATATTAGTTGCGCCCGGGTAGTTAAGTATGCTCTTAGTTTCTTTACGGTGAGCGACAACCTTATCAGGGTCAAGACCATTCTCATCATAAATAGCACCTTCGTACTCAGCAAGACCAACAATGGTAGCGCCCCCTTCGTAGAAGAATTTAGCTGCATGGTAACCTACATTACCCAAGCCTTGTACGATAACCTTTTTACCCTCAAGCCCTGCTGTAAGTCCCAGCTTCTTCATGTCTTCTTCTACAGAGCACATCTCGCGGATACCATAGAAAGTACCTAAACCGGTAGCCTCTGTACGACCGCGTACACCGCCTTGTGTGATAGGCTTACCTGTAACACAACCAAGAGAGTCTACTTCGCCCGGCTTGTAAGAAGCATAAGTATCAGCGATCCAGCTCATTTCCCTCGCGCCCGAACCATAGTCAGGAGCAGGAACGTCAGTACCCGGTCCGATGAAGTTTTTCTTAACCAACTCAGATGCATACCTACGAGTGATCTTCTCCATCTCGAATTCGGTATACTTCTTAGGGTCTATTTTAATACCACCTTTAGCTCCTCCGAAAGGAACATTTACGATAGCACATTTGTAAGTCATCAACGCGGCAAGCGCCATTACCTCATCCTGGTTTACATTGATGTTGTAGCGTATACCACCTTTACATGGTAGCTTGTGGTGCGAGTGTTGTACACGGTAAGCTTCTACAACTTCTATTTTATCGTTAATACGAACCGGGAATTTCATTCTGTAAACAGAGTTACAGGCTTTTATTTGTTCCAGTATACCTGGGTCAAACCTCGTAAATTTTGCTGCCTTGTCGAAGTTGCGTTCAACTTCTGCGAAGAAACTGTAGTTCTTTGCTCCTCCCATATTGAGTTTAGTTAAGAAATGATACTGATATTATTGTTCCATTTTTTTGATCCTGCGCTCCAGTCTGAACAGGTACGCAATAATTCCAACAAAGATAGTGGCTAATACTAAAACTACAACGTATATTTTACCGTTAGATCGCATTGTTTCAGCCATTTCAGGTGAGTTTTCCTGTGCGGTTGCTACAAAGCTATTGAATATTAATATTACCCAAGCTAATAAGGTTGTTTTACGCATAGTTATTAACTATTAGTATTTATCGAAAAGTCGTTATCTCTTTTATGCTGTATAAGATCTATTCTTATTTTCAAACTGCTGACCCACACGCCCAATAGTATCCATCCTATAACGGCAGGGTAGAATACTATCCTCATATTGCTATTTAAGTCGTATTGGTTAAAAGCAGGGTTACCGCCATTACCCGGATGCAATGAATCTACCATTCTAGGCAATACCCAAATTAAAGGTATCATCAATGCAAAAGCAAATATGTTGTATACGGCACCTATCTTAGCACGTTTCTCTTCATCACTCAACCCGCCGCGTAAAATAAGGTAGGCAAAATATATGAGCATAGATATAGCAGTGCCTAGCTGTTTAGGGTCGTTACTCCAAGGCTCTCCCCAAGTATACTCTGCCCACTCCATACCTGTTAGCATGCCAAGTATGCTGAACACAATGCCCACCTTCGTAAAGCCTGCAGCATAAATATCATGTTCCAGTTTGTTGCTGGAAAGATATGCAATAGAGTACCCAAAGCCGGCTGCAAAGAGTATTATCATTGTAAACCACATGGGTACGTGGTAGTACAAGTTTCGTATGGTTTCATTTAAGATATGACGAGCAGGGACAGGCATTAATAGCCCCCCTATGAGTGCGTAAGCAAGTAGTAAAACACAGGCGACTTTCCACCAGGATTTTCGCATAGCTGTATTATAAATTTTAGCAAATGTAACAGATATATATCATTCCTGCCACAGAAAGGGGAATAGTATTACACCTAATATTATTATTAATATATCAAGCGCTGATAATACAAGTAGTAATTTCCACCACCCGGGTTGGTATACAGGAACTATTGCTTTCACTGCCAACTTGCTTAAGATCATTAATAATGGGGTTACAAGAGGAAAACCTAAAATGGCTATAAGCGATGCATTGTTTTGTGCCCTTGCAGCAATAGCTGATAAAAAGGTGAACATAACAGACAGGCTGATGCTACCCACTGCAGTAACTCCAATGAAAACACCCAACTGGTGTATTGGTGCCCCCAGCATAATATTAAACAGTAGTAAAGATATACTGCTCACCAGCAGCATTAAGAGTGTGCTGTAGGTCATTTTCGCAATCAGAAAGTGTGTGGGTTTTACCAAGGTGTAATAATATCTAAAGCGGTTGGGGTGCTCCTGCAGAAAGCTTTTAGCTATAGAGTTAACGGCAATAAACAGCTGTGTGATCCAAAACAGGGCGTTCCATATTTTAGCTTCCGGTTGGCCACTCATCATATACACCATAAATACTGTAGCACCTACATATAATAAGACTCCGAAGAATGTGTGCTTCTGCCTCCATTCAGTCAGCAAATCTTTATATATCAGCGTTAGTAGCGGGCTTTTCTGCATTTGTTGGCAAAAGTAAAGAGATATGGGAGATTATGGAGGTATTTTTCACATTAGAAATAGTTTCCCGTCAAAAAAAGAAATATGTATTCATCTGTTTGGTTTTTGAAATGAAGGCTTTATCTTTGCACTCCCCTAGTTCTTAACAGATATGCGGAAGTAGCTCAGCTGGTAGAGCATCACCTTGCCAAGGTGAGGGTCGCGGGTTCGAATCTCGTCTTCCGCTCTAAGAAATTCCAGACCTTAGGTTTGGAATTTTTTGTTTGTACAGTAATGTACCAGGCGCCCTGGTGGTGGAATTGGTAGACACGCAGGACTTAAAATCCTGTGGGCAGCAATGCCCGTGCGGGTTCAAGTCCCGCCTGGGGCACAGAAATTAAAAGCCGACTCGTGAGAGTTGGCTTTTTTTGTTGGGTAAAACATAGGTAAAACAAATTGAAGTGTTGATGCCTGCTAAGCAGTAGGCCATTGGTTCGAATCCAATCCGAATCACATAAAAATTAAAAGCCTCTGATTATCAGAGGCTTTGTTACTTCTGCTATTTTCCCTGTTTTCTAAACCTCTTATTTTCAATTATAGTTGGTTCGAGTACTATATGGTTATCAGCATACTCTTACGTTAAGGGAAATATAATATCTTGAAATTATTGTGAAAAGATAATGTACTTTTTCTCTTTTATCTAACAGTTAACAGGGCTTTTGATACACAGATTTTATTATTCTGATAAATTGAACCATTCAGTGTAAGTATTGCATTGTTAGCGTCTGATGGTTCAGTCATTATGAGCCACCAGAACTCTTTATTGCTTTGTGTATATTTACTGCTTACAACCAATGTAACACTACCAAATTCTGAAAATAGGTTCTTAATATTTTCTTTAGAAACGCCAGTACCAGTATCACTAATGAAAATATTCATGTATTATTTTTTAACAATTAAAATTGTACATGGTCTAAATTTTAGATTTCGATAAGCCGTAGTTAGTAAGGGATACTGATACTACTTTAGTTTTATGAAGCTTTATGAAACCCGCAGTTTCAAGTTCTGACAAAAGTAAAAGCAATTCATCATCCGAGGCGTTGAGTTCTACAACAATATCATTAAATAGTATACGATGCTGTGAGTTATACGTCTTCTTGCTCATTTTCTTTATCACATCAAACACTTCGGCACTATCCATTTTACAATTGTTTTGTTTAAGGTACACTTAAAATTCCAATATGGGATGTTAATGTTGTTTTTTGCCCCTTTCTACTATAAATGGGTGTACCTTAATAACAATTCTGCATCATCCAGAATATGAGGAGCCGTAATGCTAAAAAGGCTTGTACTCTGTTCCGATTATTGTGTTGTTGATAGAGTCCCTGTTGGGTATAGTCCAGCCTTACGTTTGAGCAAACAGAGGTGTGTACAAGTTTACTGCCAATAAAGAAAGCAGGATTTTCATAATAAGGTGTTTCTATCTAAAGTAATAGTTTATTAATTGATATGGTGAGTAGTATGCTTTCTGTAATTGAATAATTGATACTGTAAACTATAGCCCTAAAGATTTTTTTCATTTGGTGACTTGCATATAATAAACTTAGACAAGTACTATTACAAATAGCCTCATAGCCGTTTAACATAGATCATAGAAGCTGGGTGAAAGGTGTTGTAACAGACTCATCCTACAGAAACTTAACGAAATAAGCCGCCTTTTGCAAAGTAATACAATGTTGATTGTTAAGATTCAACTAACTTTTATGATTTGCTATGCAGGCAACTGTAAACAGTGTGTACTTTTTTTTAAAAAAAAATTATATTTACGTAAATAAATAAACCTATGGATTCCAAAACCGCCTCCCTTGACCAGATACTGGTTCTCATCGGTAATAAAATTTATGTAGCACGTCATACTCGACGTGAAAAGATAACAACCGCAGCAGCCAACATCGGTATTAGTCATCCTGTTTTAAGCCAAATAGAAAATGGTCGCTATAAATCGTTAAGTATTCAAACTCTTTTTAAGGTTTGCGATTACTACGACATAGACCTGCAAGAGATACTTGTTGGATAACATGATTTATGACAAAATGTTTGTATTGTAAACAAAATGTTTGTGCTCATTTTCTCCAACTCTTGATGATAGGCTAGTTTCGGTTATGAAAGTTAACCAGTGCAAAATATATGGCATTGTATGTTTAGCCTACCAGAATCTTGTAGTGGAATCGACTTTCAAAGGCGTAAAATTATAATGAGCTCTTGCAAGAGTTATTGAAGCTACCAGTGCTTTTTGTATCAACTTGGTATGCAAAGTATGGTCTTAAGAGTATTTCGGATGCTGTCAAGATTATTGTCTAGAGTAATTGTAATTGCTGTACTACATATGGTTGGTGTCCATTATAAAACACCATATAACTTATAACTAAAAAAAATTAACTATGAAAGATTCATTTAAGTTATTCCAAGAGTTTAAGATAGACAATGAGATCTATGTTAAAGGTGGAGGTCGTGTAGATTATTACAAAAGTCATCAGAATGGTGAAGATTTAACTGAAGTTACAGATGACATCGGTTATTCTTTTGATAATGCTGATGTTTTTCTAGGTCGTGATTATTACAGAGAGCATGCACTGGTTATTCCTTGGGAGGGAGAGCCGATACCAGGTGATCCGGTGTTTGAGGCGACAAATACCTTCATGCATACAGAACTTACACCAGATTAAAAGACAAAATCATTTTTTTTTATAATAAACATGATTTTGTTTAAGATTAAATTTTGTGGGTTACAAGCACGATTATTCGTGCTTGTAACTTCAATTTTATTGTTACACGTCAATATTGCTACAGCAAAAAAAATGGGGTTGCAGTACTTTCGTCAGCTGGATTCTCTTAGGTATTTTACTTTCACTAAGAACAGACCTGAAGTTGCGAACTATATAAAGGTAATTGCGAATTCAGAGCCAACGCACTACAACGATCTGTATCTTATGTGCCAGGCATATGTTATGCTTGGCGATACCGCAAAGGCCGCGCAGGCTCTAGAACGTGCTGTGGAAATGGGGCTGCCAATCTCGTTTATTGAAGAGAAGTCTGCAAGTATATCCGGATTCAAGATTAGTGAGGAAAAGGTTGCTTTAGCATATAAGAAACATCAAAAATTCCAAAAAAGCCGTCAGGCAGATATAGATTCGATGCTATACTTTCTAGCAAATGATCTTAAGTTATATGGTAATGGTAATGAAATGGGTGGTTTGGTAAGAGCGTTGTCAAAGTATATTGATCCCGGTTTGAAATCTCATGGCGCATTACAAAAGTTGCTTACTTCTTATATTCTCAGAAATGGTTGGGTGGGATATAGGCAGACGCATAGGAGTGACCTTTTGTTGCCGGTTGCCCATTTAAGTAAGGCAAACCTAGACATTATACATTCCAGAATAACCCAGTCGTTGAATGATTCTGAAATGTTACCGGATGAATACGGTTTTATTGAAGAGAAGCGATATCAACATGCCCGACATAATAAGCCTAAAGGATGTAAATATGCACCTGCCGGATTTGGCTGCCCGGAGAAATGGAATTCGAATATTAAAATGAACAGAATATCAATAGGTATGTCTGTGTTTTTTTCAGGAAATTCTCAAGAGGTATTTCTAGAGGATTTAACCTTAGCACCTTAAATCTATTATATGGTATTAATTTTCGCCGCAGAAAACGACTATTCCGCAAAAAAAGTTATGGAATGGCTTAGGTTCTTTTCGATAAAATTTATGTGTGTGCATAATGGGGAAATATCAATTATAAAAGGCAGCATAAACGCAAGTGATAAGAAAAAACTGAATTCAAATTTATCAATCTGCATTAATGATAAAATAATTGATATTGAGGAAATAACAGCAATTTGGTACCGAAGTGCCCAGGTAAGGTTGACTAGTAGCTATAAATACAGAGCCGGACAATTCAAACAAGATTCTCTCGATGATATGCTTGCTCAATACTTAGATGGACATTGTCGAACTCAAGAAGATTACTTAGCATTCTTGTTTAGCCGGAAAAGAACATTAGGTTCAAATGCTGTAGGGTCTGCCAATAAGCTTGCTAGTTTAACAATTGCTAATGAGTTGGGTATTGACGTTCCCAAAACAATATTTGCGCAGGAAAACCAATTCGAAGAAATGGCAAAACCTTACAATGGTTTAATTGTAAAGAGTATTGATATAACATTCTCACACACCGGTAATGGAAAGCAGGTTATGTCATATACCGACCATTTGGATAGATCTCTTATCCGTTCAGGTAAGTCTGCTACAATGCTTGCGTTTGCTCAAGCAGAGATAAAGAAGAGGTATGAGATACGCTCATTTTATATAAAAGGAAAGTTTTACTCATCAGCAGTTTTATCTCAGACAAACGAATTTACTAAGATTGATCATCGTAAGTATCATGCAGGACCAAGAAATAGGACAGTTACAGCTAAGCTTCCAGAAGATCTTGAAAGCAGACTACATCAGCTTTGTACAATATTAGGTTATGATACCGGAAGTTTTGACCTTATTAAAGGGCAGGACGATAAGTTTTATTTTCTTGAAATTAACCCTGTTGGACAATATGTAAATCCGGCGAAGCACTCGAATTATAACATTAATAAAATTATTGCAGAATATTTAGCATATGGAGAATAACACCTCAAAACTGACGCAATATTATCACCAGTTTTCGTCGTTCAATCTCGAAAAACTTCCACTAGAACTTTTTCATGCAGAGTTTACGGAGACCAAGGTTTCTATGTCATCTCCGCCTTTGCAACATGTATTGCCTCACTATAGGATTATACAATCTTTACCAGAAATACATTTTCTTCCAACCACCAGACATATCGACTTTATATAATGTATATATTCCCTAGCAACTGTTTTATCGTGATTGGTGCTTCTCGTGCCCTTATACTAGACTACGCGCGTAGAAACCAGTATTTAATTAGCAAAGAGTTAGCTACTATTTTATCGGCTTCCAAGGTTATAGATCATCATTCTTTAGACGAGGATACTTTTGATCTTTTAATGAGTAAAGATCTATTAGTTGAAATAGAGGAATCTGACCTTAGTGTATTTAGCGATTATCCTTTAGGAATATCACTTCCATATATAATTGGATCTGTTGTTCTTGAATGGGGTAGTCACTTAGAAGATGATGATACCCTATTAAGATTACAGGCTGACATGTTGAGTCTCGGTGTCAAATATGTAGAAGTGTTTTTCATAAATGATCATGCATTTAACGCGGATGACTTTTTAAATTTCATTGCAAAATTAGAATCTACAGTAGTAGAGTCGATAGATTTGCATATAAGCGTTAAGTCCTTCCTCTCGGCGGATGTTAAATCTACTCTTGAGCAAATTAAGTCTAAATCCAGACAACTTAGGCTTGTATATCTTTACGGTAATAGTTCTGTAGAGCTTTCTCAACTTGAATTTTGCTCGGTGCTAAATCAAAGTGATGTTGATCGAAAATGTTGTGGTGTTGTGCATCAAAACTATTTTTCAAATAATCCATGGGCATATAACCTTTCAAGACAAGAGAACTCATGTTTGAGTTACAAGGTTTCAATAAATAATATCGGAGAGATTAAAAATTGCCCATCTACACCTGAAGTGTATGGGAATATTGCGAATGTTAATCTTGTTGAAGCAACAATGCAGCCGGATTTTAAGAAGTATTGGAAGATTACAAAGGATGATATACAGGTATGTAAAGATTGTGAGTTTAGATATATCTGTACAGATTGCCGTGCCTATGTTGAGAACCCTGACGACTTATACAGTAAGCCATTAAAGTGTGGTTATGACCCGTATACATGTACTTGGGAAGAGTGGAGTACTCATCCGCTCAAACAGTCTGCAATAGCATCGTATGAACTGCAGGAGGTGGTAAAATCCAGGCAAGAAAGATTACATCAATCTTTGAACAAAAATTTAGAAAACCTTAAACCCTAAGAACACTATATGGCATTTCCGCATGAGAGCCAACGAAATATTATGGATTGTGGAGCAACCTGTCTCCGCAATATAGCCCACCACTTTGGACGTTCATTTCCAATAAGCTATATACGTACTATTACCTATACTAATAGAGAAGGGGCGAATATGCTAGGGCTGTCTCGTGGGGCGGAAGCTATGGGCTTTAGAACGCTAGCCATACGAGTTCCTCTGAATAAATTAATTAAAAATGCTCCTCTACCTTTGATCGCACATTGGGATCAAAATCACTTTGTAGTTATTTATAAATTCAAAGGAGACAAGATATATATATCAGACCCCGCTTTAGGTCTTGTAAAGTATAAAAGAAATGAATTTTTAAACCATTGGGCCATAAATAGAAAAGATGATGAAGAACCAGAGGGTATTTGCCTGCTGATAGAACCAACGCCAAACTTTAAGGATATTGAAATTCCAGAAGGAGGAGAAGAGAGAATTCCACCGCTTAAGTTTCTTTGGTTTTACCTAAGCCCTTCTAAAAAGTTAGCTTTTCAGGTGATGCTGGCCATGTTAGCAGGGATGACTCTGCAGCTTGGGATACCAATATTAGCCAAGTATATGATTGATGTTGGTATCAATCAAGGTAGAATAGATTTTGTTTGGCTGATATTGTTTGCTCAGTTATCGTTGACGTTTGGTGGATTGTTTATCGAGTTAATAAGGTCAAGATTACTGTTATTCCTGTCTAACAGACTTAATATTAGTTTAATTAGCGATTTCTTCTACACGCTTATGAGGCTCCCAATGCGCTATTTCGACAGTAGGCTGACCGGAGATATTATGCAACGTATTCAAGACCATAGACGCTTAGAAGGTTTTTTAACCGGAACCGCATTAAATATCCTGTTTTCATTTACTACTCTTGTGGTATATAGTATAGTATTAGCTTTCTTTAGTACTTCTTTACTGATCATTTTTGCCATAGGAAGTGTGGCATACATTATTTGGATCACACTCTTTCTCAAAAAACGAGAGCAGTTAGATCACCGAAGGTTTCTACAAGCTGGTAAATCTCAAAGCAAAGTTATTGAGTTGGTAAATGGAATGCAGGAAATTAAGTTGTACAATGCCGTACAGCAAAAGAGGTGGAGTTGGGAGCGCTTGCAAGTAGATTTATTTCGTACAAGTTTAAAAGGGTTAAACCTTGAACAAATACAAGGATCCGGTTCTAAAGTAATCCATGAAATTAAAAACCTATTTATAACAGTTATAGCAGCCACACTCGTAATAGATGGTAAGATAACTTTAGGAACCATGCTTTCTGTGAGTTATATAATTGGACAGTTAAATAGTCCTGTTTTACGATTAGTAGGTATGATAAGGTCTTGGCAGGATGCTAAAATATCGCTTACTCGTATTTCTGAAATACACCTGCAGGAGCCTGAAGAGCCAATGCCCAATAAAGAACATGATATGGTTCCGCATAGTTATTTACCAAAGAAACATGTGATCTCTTTAAAGAATGTTTCATTTAGGTATGATGGTTTGTCTGACTTTGTTTTAAAAAATATAGATCTGGAAATTCCCCATGGAAAGGTTACAGCAATAGTTGGGAGCAGCGGAAGTGGAAAGACAACCTTGCAAAAACTCCTACTGCGTTACTATAAGCCAACAGAAGGTACTATACATATAGGTAATGAAAAACTATCTGATATAGATTTATACTTATGGCGAGAGGCCTGTGGGGTTGTAATGCAAGAGGGGTTTGTGTTTAACGATACCATTGCCGGAAATATAGCCGTTGGTGAAGATAACCCTGATTTACAGAGGTTGCAATTTGTTACAGATATAGCAAACATTCGGGAATTTATAGAGTCATTGCCGCAAGGGTTTGCCACAAGAATAGGACAGGAAGGGATTGGGATAAGCACTGGTCAGCAGCAAAGGATGAGAATCGCAAGGGCTATATATAAAGACCCCCAAATTATTCTATTAGACGAGGCGACCTCTTCTCTTGACGCGAATAATGAGCGTGAAATAATTGAGAACCTGGAACAATATTATAAAGGAAAAACTGTAGTAATAATTGCACATCGTTTAAGCACGGTAAAGCATGCTGATAAAGTTGTTGTTTTAGAAAAAGGTGAGATTAAAGAGGAAGGGACACATAGTACATTGGTAAATCAACGTGGTATTTATTACGAACTTGTTAAAAATCAACTGGAGCTAGGTAACTAAGATGAAAAAATCTGATAAGGTAGAAAACAGTCAATCTTCCAGCCCTGTTTGGGAACCATTGAAAAACCAAATTAGGTCGATGGAAGTTACTGATATGCTTGACCGCCCACCTTCTTGGTTAATGAAATGGGGGATGTATGCAATTCTTCTTGCTATAGGCGTTGCGGCATTATCAGCGTCAATAATACATTACCCTGAAGCTGTTGAAACAAAGCTCTATATATCTACTTACCCTGCTTCGTTCAATATAAATGCGAATACTGGTGGTATGGTCAAAAATGTTTATGTAAAGGATAGTAGTATCGTTGACAAGGATCAGCCGATAATCGAGCTTAATAGTGCATCAGATTGGGAAACGGTTCAACAGGCCGAAAAGTTTGCCAAAGATGTACTTAATTCAGTAGAACTTGAAGATATAGACAACTTAAAGTATTTGTCAGAAAAAAGACGCATTGAAACCTTAGGTGACCGCCAAGAGATGTATGATGATCTGTTACATACAATTTCAATCTATTTACTTAATCGTGCTCAACGTTTTCACCAGACAAAAGCTGAAATTAGTTTGATGCGTTTGGAGATAGTAAATCAAACCAGAAAACTTAGTCGTGGTTTAGAATCTTGGAAAGCCAAGTATTTGTTAACGTCCCCACAGGCCGGGCGATTTTATTTTTCAAAACCTTTTCGAAGAGGTACTGCGATTAAGAGCATTGAGGAGGTTGGGTTTGTTGTTCCTGATAAGTTTGCATATCAAGGGCAATTGATGGTATCATCCACAGACGCTAAAAAAATATCAGTTGGACAAAGTAGGAAACTGGAGCTAATCGCATTTCCCTTGGCTGACTATGGTCTCGTAGAGGTCACAATAGATTCTATGAGTAAAGTTCAGACAACTACAGAATTTAATTCAACCATTAGGTATAGAATTTATTTTAAACCTCTTGCCGAGTACGTTACAAATAAAAATATAGTGATACCTATCAGACCAAATTTTTCATATAATGCTCGCATTATTATTGGAGAAAAAAGTTTGCTAAAGCGGTTTATGGAAATGTCTGCGCCTAAACTAAAATAACTATATAGCCAACAGATGTTCTCTGGATTTATTAGTTTATAAGCTATAGTTAGTGCTTAGGTTTTACTATTCTATCTTTTAAAAGGCTCCAGTAGGAACATCATGAATTTATGATCTTTATTCACGTTGAACCTCATTGTCATAGCACCTTTTTTACTAAATACTACCTTGTATTTTGTCACTTTTCTATTATCAGGCCCCTCTGTACCAATATATCTGTAATCTGTAATTTTGCCGTAGATGTTATAAGTTCCATCGGTAGAAGCGCCTTCCCAAAAACACTTTATTCCGGTACTTTTTTCATCGGGAAATAGAGTGCAGATATTATCTGTCTGTTTCTTGTTGTAGTAACTTACAAACTTGTCAACCACGCTGCCATAATCTTGCTTATTCTGTGCAAAAGCGATCATAGGTACAACAAAGGTGAGAAACAATAATTTTTTCATAAAATAGGTTTTAACGTGTACTAAAATAATCTTTTTTGTTAACAGGAGTGTCTATATAACAATAGTAATAAACCCTATGGATTTCGATAGGTTTTATGCTTTGTGGTTTTTTTTGTACTAAAGCCCGTCAGTATTGGAAGAGATTACTTAATTAGACAATAGGCTTGACATAGTTTGCTTTTTTACTATAAGCTAGTGTAGCTATTAATTAGTGCTTTTGCGGAGTCTACAGTAATAGTGCGTTTGTCGTTGATAGGTGTAATATGGTTTAATCCTACTTTACGAACCTTGCCTTGCTTATCTATTAGTACTACACTTGGAAAGCCTCTGTTGTAATTTAGTCGTCTAACTTCTTTTTTAGGAACACAAGCAACAGGGAATGTAACATTATACTTGCTGAGTATATCCGTGATTTCCTCTTCCTTATCAAAGGTGATAGCTACAAACACAATGTTGGTATCGTTATTGATGTTTTTGTACAGTTCGTTTAACTCATCAAATTCATCCAGACATGGATGACAGCCTTTAAACCAAAACGAAAAGAAGGTCACTTTGCCTTTGATATAGGCATTGTTAATTACTTTTCCATCAAGTGTAGTAATGCTAAAGGGCACGTAATCTGTTCCTATGATTGATTTGTTGATAGAGTCCCAGTTGGGTATCGTCCAGCCTTGCGTTTGAGCAAACAGAGGTGTGTACAAGGTTACTGCCAATAAAGAAAGCAGGATTTTCATAATAAGGTGTTTCTATCTAAAGTAATAGTTTATTAATTGATAGGCTGAGTAGTATGCTTTCTGTAATTGAATAATTGATACTGTAAACTATAACTGTGCCTATATTTGCAAGTTGGAATAAAATAACGTGTACCGGCTATTCTGCTCTTCTAATATAATTTGGGAGTATGTGCCCTTAAAAATAATTTGACCGTATAATACAACATGCCAAATAAAGATATTGAAATATTAGGGATAAGCATCCCTAAAGGGAAGGGTAAGAGCCTGAACCTTGATATTGCTAAGCTACATACAAGAACCAAGATAGATGTTCCGGTAATAGTGGAGCGTGGCAAAAAAGACGGCCCCTGTATCTTGATAACCGGAGGGATACATGGAGATGAGTTCAATGGTATTGAAATAGTACGCCAGATCATTTCTAAAAAATACAACAAGCCTACGCATGGAACAGTTATCTGTATTCCTGTCATCAATATATTCGGGTTCTTAAATCAAGCAAGAGAGTACCCTGATGGAAGAGACTTAAACAGGGTTTTTCCGGGCAGTAGCAGAGGGCCTTTAGCCAGTCGTTTTGCACACTGTTTAATGACTGAAATAGTACCTCATGTAGACTACTGTATCGACTTTCATACGGGTGGTGCAGAACGTTTTAATGCACCGCAAATAAGGGTGAGTGAGGATGAGGAAACAATGAAGCTGGCACATGTTTTCGGGGCGCCTTTTATCTTGAAATCAAAAAACAGAGATAAGTCTTTTAGAGATGCTTGTGTGAAGAAGGGTAAGAAGGTTTTATTATTCGAAGGGGGGAAGTCACTGAACGTAAACAAGCAGGTAACAGAAAGTGGTATAGAGGGTGCAATAAAAGTGATGCACCATTTGGGTATAAGAGATTTCTCGAAAGAAATAGAAGTTAAGAACGCTCCTGAAAATCATGCTCCTGTTTTGATAGAAAATTCTGCATGGGTTCGTGCAAACTATTCAGGTATGTTTCACCTATTAATACAGGTAGGTGCTTATGTTGAAAAAGGAGATGTAATAGGCAGCATATCAGACCCGTTTGGCGGTTTTGAAAAAACAGTGAAAGCCCCCAATGCCGGTTATGTAATATGTACGAACCAGTCGCCTATAATAAACCAGGGGGATGCCCTTGCGCACATAACTAAGTAACGTTGTGCATACTTGGTTACAGAGTTTACTATTTAGTGATAGTATTTTAACTTTAACGTACTATTGATTATCGTAGATAATAAGCTAAATTAGAAATCTAATAAATAAGAAGAAGTTGGACAATTATATAGTAATAGGCAGCGAAGAGTGGTGCTCTTTTGATGGGTTGAATATACCAGCCATAAAGGCAAGAGTAGATTCTGGTGCAAAAACATCGTCGTTACAGGCAAATAATATCAAGCTCATATACAAAAACTCTGAAGAGTGGGTACGTTTTGAAGTAAACCCACTGCAAGAGAACAGGAGTATTAGCATAAAGTGCGAGGCTAAGATATTTGCTAAAAGGTCTGTGAAGAGCTCAATGGGTATTTCTGAAGAGCGTATTGTAATAAGAACCCCTGTTACTATAGGTGAAGATACATTTGAAATAGAGTTGACTTTGGCGAACAGAGACTCTATGGAGTTTAGAATGTTGTTAGGGAGAGAGGCTTTGCAAAATCGTTATTTAGTTAACCCCTCAGAAGGTTGTATGTTGCCTGAATACGATCAGGATGCACTTGATGAAAAGTACTCGGAGTACTTAAAGAAAAGAGCCGGGTTGAAAATTGCGGTGCTAGCCAGCAATCCGGAATTGTATAGTAATAAAAGAATTATAGAAGCCGGGCGAGCCAGAGGGCACGAGATGGTGTTTTTGAATGTGCAACAAACATATATGAAGTTTGATGCTAAAGAACCACAAATACGCTATCGTGGCGGTAACGTAATAGATGAATATGATGCGATCATTCCTCGCATAAAACCATCTGTCACATTTTATGCTTGTGCTCTTTTAAGACAGTTTGATGCGATGGGTACTTATTGCTTTAACTCTGCAGATTCCATCACACAGTCGAGAGATAAGTTATTTGCTACACAGCTTTTTGCTAAAAACGATATACATATACCTATTACAGGTTTTGCAAACTCTCCTTTGGATACGAAGGACCTGATAAAAATGGTGAATGGTGCACCGTTAATAATCAAGTTGCTGGAAAGCACGCAGGGTAAAGGTGTTGTAATAGCTGAAACCAATAAGGCTGCAGAAAGTGTGATCAATGCATTTAAGAGTGTAAAAACCAACATTCTTGTTCAGGAGTTTATTAAGGAGGCGAACGGACAGGATATTCGCTGTTTTGTGATCAATGGTAAAGTGGTAGCAGCAATGCAAAGGCAGGCAGAAAAAGGAGAGTTTCGTGCGAATGTGCACCAGGGAGGCTCTGTGTCTAAAGCAAAGATCACAGCAGATGAACGTAAGCTGGCTATCAAGGCTACAAAGATTTTGAACTTGCCTGTTGCGGGTGTCGATATCATCCGTTCTAATAAAGGGCCTCTTTTATTAGAAGTAAACTCATCTCCCGGATTAGAAGGTATAGAGAATGCTACAGGGCTGGATATAGCCAATAAAATGATTATGGCTGTTGAAGATAAGCTGAAATTTAAGAGGTGATTACCTTAAGGTCTTATTGATAATATCTTTTAAGAAGGCTACCAACCCTTTATTCGTTTTAGCGTTTCCAAAGTCGGTTAGTGATGGTAAATGCTCTCGAAAGTACATTTGGTGGTGTGCCGTTTCTATAAGTGTACTGGCAAGTGTATGTGGGTATTTATATTTTGGGTTATAGCTTTTGAATATATCTGATATGCGGTGGCAAAGATCTTTGTAAGGCTTAAACATGTGAGCCTCATTGTCTTCGTCAATATGGTGTGTAAAGTATGATTTGTTTGCTTCTGCAATAATTATCTTCTGTAGCTTTTCCTTGTCGATATGTGCAGCCAGTAACTGGTCTTTTAAATTAAAAACGAGTAGCTCTACAACTACATCTATCTTTTTTTCAGGGTTGTCTAAGTTGTTAGTATAAAATATCAGCTGATACTCCATCCATGTCCAAAACCAAGAGGTAATATATGTTAGCAGCCTGTGTTTGTTTTCGAAGTAGCGGTAAACACTGGCTTCGGTAGTATTCATGCCTTTTGCCAGCTTTTTGAACGTAAATGCCTCAAAACCAAGCTCGCATATACTATCTATACTGTGTTGTACGATACGTTTGCCCAGCTCAGATTCTTCGGGATCCTTC
The DNA here is from genome assembly GCA_030429205.1 of Bacteroidia bacterium. Taxonomy (GTDB): domain Bacteria; phylum Bacteroidota; class Bacteroidia; order Chitinophagales; family Chitinophagaceae; genus UBA5543. The sequence continues at coordinate 216,559 of JAUICZ010000004.1, read as the reverse complement.
ACATACAGTGACGGATTCATTTTTATATGTACAGCTAACTCCATAACAAAATGTTAAACAAATATACACGTAAGATAGTATAACCTCTATAAATTCTATCTTTACTTCTATAGATAATAGTATTGCTATTATAAACAAAAGTTGCTATATTTTTGTTTAAAATACCTAGTATGCAGGTTAAAAAACGTCATCCATTAAGCAGGATTCTTGAAATACTCAAGTTTGAGCGTAGAGAGATCTATTCGATTTACTTCTACGCCATCATGTTGGGTCTGGTTCAACTTGTATTGCCGTTAGGTATACAGGCCATCATTAGTTTTGTACTAGGCGGGTCTATATCTACTTCCTTATTCTTGCTGATCGTATTCGTTGTATTCAGCGTATTGTTGAATGGTTTGCTGCAAGTAAACCAAATGAAGATTATAGAAAAGATACAGCAGCAGCTGTTTGTGCGTTACTCTTTTAGCTATGCGCACATACTACCGAACATAAAACTAAATTCGCTGAAGGGCTATTATCTTCCTGAGCTCGCTAATCGTTTTTTTGATGTCATCTCTTTGCAAAAAGGTATATCAAAGCTTTTATTAGACATACCCACTGCTACTATACAGATAATTTTCGGGCTGTTGTTATTGGCGTTTTATCACCCGGCATTTATATTCTTTGGCATTATGTTATTGTTTGTGCTGTATTTGATTTTACGTTTTACAGGCAACAGAGGCTTGCAAACCAGTCTGGAGGAAAGTCATCATAAATATGAAGTAGCTGCTAATTTGGAAGACAATGCAAGAATGAATATCCTATATCGTTTTGTACACCCCGGGTACAGGATAGGCAGGATAGATAAGCGTATTACTAATTATTTAAGTGCAAGGACAGCACACTTTAAGATACTGCTGGTACAGTATTGGACATTGGTGGGCTTTAAGTTCTTGATAACAGCTGCAATGTTGATTGTGGGGGCAATACTATTAGTGAATCAGCAATTGAACATCGGGCAATTTATTGCGGCAGAGATTGTAATTATCCTGGTAATTAACTCTGTAGAGAAGTTGATCGTTAACCTTGATAAGGTGTATGATGTGCTGACCTCTTTGGAGAAGATCAATCAGGTTTTAGATAAACCTACGGATACAAATGGTACAGTAAAGCTCAATATGGATACTAAAGGACCATCTGTAAAAGTAGAACATTTGAGTTTTGGTTATAATAATGAAAAGCTGGTGCTGAACGACATCAACTTCAGCATTAAAGCAGGAGAGAAGTTATTGGTATATGGGCCGAAAGTATCCGGGAAAACAACATTGTTGTTGTTGCTGAGTAGTATTTACAACTTAAAAGAAGGGCAGGTACAGCTAAATAATACACCCATTACAAAGTATGATAAGGAGCATTTGCTGCAAAACTCAATGGTGGTGATGCAGACCCCTGATATTATTCATGGTACGCTATACGATAACCTGACACTTGATAGGGAGTTGAGTTATGATGATATATTTAAAGTGGCAGAAATAACAGGGTTGAAAAAGTTTGTAGAACAGCATGAAGCGGGTTATGATATGATGTTGCAACCGGTAGGTTTTGGTTTGCCATATACAGTGGTCAAGAAAATAATGCTGACAAGGTTATTGTTAGCAAAACCTAAGCTGGCATTGCTGGATGATGCATTTGAAGGAGTAGAACAAGAGATTGTAGCAAGGATAGTAAACTACATGAAAGAAGAAATGAAAGACAGCACTATGATCATGACATCTGAAGATAAAAGGTGTCAGGGAGCATGTGATAAAGTGTTGTTGTTAGATAAAGGCTATGGTAGGCTATTTGGTAATATTAGTGAACTAAATGACATCTAAGCCATGAAAGAAGTAAAAAGAACAATAGAACAAGCTGCTGAAGGTAAGCAGGTGAATGCCTTTGATGCAGTGTATCGTGTAGACAAGTATAGCAACATCAGAAATTGGATGATAGCGATTTTTGCTTTTTTGATACTTGTTTTATTTCTGCCCTGGACACAGAATATTCGTGCTCGTGGTAATGTCACTACACTCAGGCAAGAGCAACGCCCGCAAGAGTTAAACACAATTATACCCGGCCGTATTGTGAAGTGGTATGTAAAGGAAGGAGATCACGTAAAGGCAGGCGATACCATTGTGCAACTAGCGGAGATTAAAGACAGCTATCTGGATCCGGAGTTATTGGAACGTACAAAAGAGCAGCTGTCAGCCAAAGAGGTTTCTGTTGAGTTTTATAATAATAAAGTAGCCGCCGGTAAAGCACAAGTAGCAGCGCTAAGAAGTGCATTAGAATTAAAGCTGCAACAGCTTAGGATGAAGGTTGTTAGTGATAGTATTGAAGCCGCTGCCGCATTAAATGGTTTGAAAATCGCAGAACAACAATACGAGCGTCAAAAGGTAATGCGAGATAGTGGTTTGGTTTCTAAAGTACAACTGGAGCAACGGAACCAAAAGTATCAGGATGCATTGGCTAAGAAGATGAGTACCGAGATTAAGCTGATTAATACCAGAACAGAACTCAGTCAAATCAAGCAAGAGTACTCAGAGAAGGTATTTAAAGCACAGGGAGATATAGCCGCAGCGCAAAGTGAAATAGCCGCAGGGCAGGCAGAAGTAGCAAAGTTTAAAAACCAGTATTCAAACTACAAAATACGTTCAGGGCAATATTACATTTTAGCTCCGCAAACAGGCCAGGTTGTTAATGCGTCAAGGTCTGGTATAAACGAAATAGTGAAGGAAGGGGATAAGTTACTCGAAATTGTTCCTGAGCAAGTAGAACTTGCCGTAGAAATATTCGTAAGGCCTGTAGATTTACCGCTTGTGTCTCTTGGTACACGTGCACGTTTCATGTTCGACGGTTTTCCTGCAATTGTTTTTAGTGGCTGGCCGCAGGCATCTTATGGTACTTTCGCGGGAGAGGTAGCTGCAATAGAAAGTAATGTAAGTAAAAACGGAAAGTTTAGGGTATTGGTAAAAGAAGTGCCGGGTGAACGTACATGGCCGCCACAAATAAAGCTGGGGACCGGGGCACAAGCTATAATGCTATTGAAAGATGTACCTGTATGGTATGAGCTTTGGAGGAATATAAATGGTTTCCCGCCTGATTATTATAATCATGAAAAGAAAGAAGAAGTAACAAAAGATAAAAAGCTGAATTTTTAGTGAGGTTGTTGATTATTACATACATTCTAATATGCTTGTTGCCTGCTACAAGCTCTCTGGCGCAGGACAGCACCATATTGCACTTGTCTAAAGACGAGGTGCTAAGCATTGTGAAACAATATCACCCACTGGTAAAACAGGCCTCTCTAAAAGTTGATAGGTATAAAGCAGGTGTTAGAGAAGCTAGAGGTGGTTTTGATCCCTATCTGAAGGCAAATGCAGAACAGAAGACTTTCGATGGTACACAGTACTACAGTTACTTTAATCCTGAACTGAAGATACCGACATGGTATGGTATAGAGTTAAAAGCCGGTGCAGAAGAGGTATATGGTTCACGGATATTTAATGAGTTGACACCCGGTAAATCTCTTTATGCTGGTGTAAAAGTGTCTGCATTACAAGGGCTGATTTTTGATGAGCGCAGAGCTACCTTGCGTAAAGCCCAGGCTATGCAAGAGATGACAGAAGCAGAGCAGAGGTTGGTGGTGAATAATTTGTTGTACGAATCGGTATCTGCCTACTGGGATTGGGTGCAGAGCTATAGGCTATATGCTGTATATAACGATGTTGTAAACACGAGCAGGGCAAGGCTAAAGATGGTGCGTATAGAGTATGAGCAGGGTAACAGACCTGCGATAGATACAGTAGAGGCATGGACGCAGGTGCAGAGTTATGAGCTGTTACAGAACGAAGCATTGATGAACTTCTTTAATGCAGGTTTTCATTTGTCTACCTTTTTGTGGGTAGAAGATAATGAGATCATGCGTTGGTCTGAAAGGGTAGTGCCGGATACAGAAGACCTTGAAACGTTTTATAGTGATATAGATGGTTTGGAACCTATTATAGTACAGGCTTTATCCAATCACCCTAAGTTGCAGATGGTGAGCGCTAAACTAGATGTGATGAAAGTAGAGAAGAAGCTGAAGAGCCAGTATTTGTTCCCCACCTTAGATATCAATGCTAATGTGCTGAATAAAGGCTATGAATTGCCTAGTGAATTAACTACGCCGTTTCTAGAAAATAATTACAAATTTGGTGTTGATTTTAGTGTGCCGCTTTTGTTGAGGAAGGGGCGAGGGGCGTATAAAGCCGCTAAGCTAAAGCTACAAGAAACGTATCTGGAGCAAGACTATACAACTGTAACTATTGAAAATAAAATACGTAGTTATTATAACGAGGTGTCAATACTCGAAAACCAAATAGAAATGTACACCGATGCGTACAACAATTTTAAACGCATGTATAGTGGTGAGATGACGAGATATAGAATAGGGGAAAGCACTTTGTTTTTGGTAAATGCTCGCGAAAATAAAATGTTGCAAGCGCAGCAAAAGTTGATAGAACTTAAAGCTAAGTGGCAGAAAAGTTATGCCGGTTTATTATGGTCTGCCGCAATGTTGTGATGTTGTCTGAAGGAAATAAGCGCTGTTTTAAGAGGCATATTATGCTGTAGCATCCTAAAGCTTAGCAATATATTCTTGAATAGAATCATCTTCTCCCAAATCAAGTTTCTTACGTAAGCGATATTTGTATGTACGAATACTATCAGGTTGAATTCCCAGTATGGCTGCCATTTCTTTATTTGACATTTTGAGCTTTGTCAATACCAAAAATCGCATGTCGGCAGGAGTAAGGCCTTGAATTCGTTCTCTCAACTTATGTATAAAACCTTTATGCACCTGCTCAAATATTTTCCTGAAATTTTCCCATTCTTCATCAGTAAGTATCGTGGATGTATATAACTGTTGTAACAGATCGTTGTTTTGATCTTCGCGTCTTGCAGCAGATAAATTTTGTTCCAGCTTTTCTATTAAAGCACTTTTTTCCTGAAGACGTTTTGTGTAATTATTTAGTTCGTTTTGATTGATTTTGTTTTTTAACCTGTATCGATTAAGTATTAATATGATTATTATAAACAACAGAATAATACCGATCAGTAGGCCATCTCGTTCTTGTTCTGTCAACTTTTTCATAGAAGCCAGTTGCGTTAGCTCTACATCATAATGTTCAATTTCTGATCTGAATTTTGCTTTTTCCAGTTCAAGTATATTATCACGATGTGTAAGTGTGGCTGTATAATAGGCTGCAGAATCACGGTATACATACGCACTCTTATAATCTCCAATTTTATAATAGTACTTAGACAGTAGAGGGTAATATATGCTTCCGAATTTTAGCTGATCGTTATAACTATCTTTGTTTTGTGTGATTTCATTTATCTCTTGTTTTGCCTTTATAAGGCTGTCTTGCAGAACATGAATATTAGCGACAGCCACTATCGCATTAAGTGTATAAGTCTCGTACTTTTTGTTCCCTTCATGCATATTCAGCTTAAGCTCTCTTTGTATGAGGTACAAAGCTGTGTCGTACTGTCCTATATAGTAAAATGCTGAACCCATATTGCCACAAGCAATACCCTCCCATTCGGGATCATGGTTGACTATAGCCATTTTCCTTACGTTATTAAAATAAGATATCGCAGAATCGTACATGCCGGAATTTCTATAACATAAACCAATACCGTTTATAGGGGTGTACATTAATCTTTGGGAATATCTATTATTAACAGGAATAATATCGGCCTCTCGATAAAGTTTTATGGCGTTTTTACAGTCACCTAGGTTCATGTAAGCGTTAGCCATATATATCAGCATTGCTTTTTTTTCAGGGAAATCGTGGTATGAATATCTTTTTAAATCCTCATGAACATTGATGTAATAGCGAAAAGCAGGTAGGTACTCTTTTTTTCGTTTAAAATAAATACGCCCGATTTGGTATTTCAATAATGTCTCATATTCCGGATGTTTCTTCTTATTAAGGTTTTCCTGAATGTCTTGCAGAAAGTTGATTCTCTGATCCTCGCTTTTAAAATCTTTGTCAAGAAATCGGTGAGCATTAATAGCCAATTCAAGCTCCAGCCCCTTATCTTTTTCTGTTTTAGCTTTTTGGTAAAGTAACTGAATGTTTTTGCCGAGCTGATCTTTGCCAATTATTTCTTGCTCGCTTTTTATGGTCGAATCTAAAAGGCTAGTGCGTTCTGCAAATTTTTTATGAAGCAGAAAATCGTATTGTGCCAGTACCTCATTGTGTACTAACGATAGAATAAGTATTAGTGTGATCGCAAATAATAGACGCAAAATAGTAGTTGTTATATCCTTACGCTTACCAATATATTAAATTGAATTAACTGTGGGGGATTTAGAATTCAAAAGATATACTCAGGGAGTTTTTGTGTAAACAACTGTAGAAAATAAAGCGGAGAGAGAGGGATTCGAACCCTCGATACCATTGCTGGTATACACGCTTTCCAGGCGTGCCTCTTCAGCCACTCGAGCACCTCTCCGTTATTGGGGCTGCAAATCTAACTAAATAGTTTTATTAGCCGAAGACCTTCTGCGCATTCTCTGTAGTAATACGTGCAATTTCAGATAGTTCTACTTGTTTAATGTCTACCAGCTTTTCTGCAACTAAGGGTATATAGCTACTTTCGTTGCGTTTGCCTCTATATGGGGTGGGGGCAAGGTAGGGGGCATCAGTTTCTAAAACAATGTGTTTTAGGTCGATGTTTTTTAATGTTTCAGGAAGTTTGCTGTTTTTAAAAGTGACTACGCCACCGATACCCAAATAAAATCCAAGGTCTATTATTTGTTCTGCTTCTTGTTGGCTACCTCCAAAACAATGAAAAATTCCTTTGAGTTTCCCGTTCTGTTTTTTCTTGACGATATCTATACCGTCTTGTAATGAGTTGCGGGTATGTATGATTATTGGCAGGTCGTATTGCAGAGCCCAGTCTATCTGTAACTCGAATGCCTCGATTTGTTGTTCTTTATAAGAGGTGTCCCAGTAATAGTCTAGCCCGATCTCACCCACAGCACAATATTTCTTGCTGGTAAGCTGCTCTTCCACAATCTTCAACTCTGCTTTATAGTCCTCTTTTACATAGCAGGGGTGAAGCCCCATCATTGGTAAGCAATTATCAGGAAACTGTTGTGCAAGTTGTAGCATGCCGTCAATCGTTTCGCTGTTGCAGTTAGGCAAATACATTTTTGTAACACCTGCGTCAACAGCATTTCTAATAGCTTCCGTTCTATCTTCACTAAATTGCTCGTCGTATAGGTGTGTATGTGTATCTATAAAGTTCATGTTGTTGTTAATGCTTTTAGTTGCCATTTTTGTTCTGTACAAAATGCCAGTACTTTAGGTAATGCATAGCTCATCCTGTCCCAAGCTTTTTGGCTATCATGAAAAACAATGATACTACCGGGTTCTACTGCAGACAAAACATTATCTAAACATTTTTGTCCGTTGATGGTTGTATCAAAATCTCCACTCAACACATCCCACATGATGATTTTGTACGGCTTGTCTCTTTGTGTGAGTGCACTTATTTGTCCTCTGGTAATTCTGCCATACGGCGGGCGAAACAGATTACTGTTGATGTGCTTTTCGGCCTCATTTACATCAGTAATATATTTGTTTTTCTTAGTGTGCCAGCCATTTACATGATTTTGAGTATGGTTACCCACACGGTGCCCCTCTTTTAAAATACGTTGATATATATCCTGATGTTCCACAACATTTTTACCAATGCAGAAGAATGTGGCTTTTGCATTATACTCTTTTAATTGATCCAGAACAAATGGCGTAGCAGTAGGGTGTGGACCATCGTCGAAGGTTAGATATACAGCAGGAGTATCACCTACAGGTATTTTCCATACCAGGTTTCTGTACAGCACTTTGCTTAAAATACTTGGGGTTTTTACCCTGTAAGCCATACGCAAACCAACAAAAAAAGATCGACTCTGTTATTAGATTTTTGTGATATCCTCTTTTAACATCCATCCGATACGACCATCTGGCAGCTTTACTTCATACCAGTCAGATTTGCTTTTGAGTATATTCACTTTGGTGCCCTCCGGTATCAGGCTGGACGAGTTGCCGTATTCAGGCTGTTTCATCAATGAGGCATTGTTCTCCATCACAATAGCAATATCTGTTGCTACTTGCTTGTTAGCAGCAGTAGCTCCTAAAACAATAAAAATAAGGCACATGGCAGCAATAGCTACAAATAGTTGATTAGGCAGGTTGATATCAAATAGTCCCAGCCTTTTAGAACTGTAGTAGACCATTAGTACAATGAACAGAATAACACTGAGTATTGCATATGTATTTGCCAAGTTGCTTTGAGTAAGACTGTTCCACCAACGAATGAAAAATATTCTGGGTACAGGTTGTATTCTATTATTAATGCGTGTTTGTGTTAGGTACAGGTTTTCGTATGCCTGATTGTTTTTGGGGTCTGCTTTTAGGGCACGCTCATAGTTGAGTATAGCACCACCAATATTATTTAGCTTGTAATAGGCATTACCCAGGTTGTAATAAACGTTTGTATTTCTACCTTCTATCTGTTCGTAGCTATATATAGCACTGTCGTATTTACCTTGTTGATAATACAGATTCCCTTGCTCCCACAAGCTTTGGTTGCCTGCAACAGCGTAAGTACAAATAGTTAATAAAGTTATTAAAAGTGATAGCTGCTTGCTCATCCTTTAAATGCTCCTTCCAATTTACTAATTACATCAACAGCAGTGGTGTAAGTCTCGTTCATCTCTTGTGAGCTACCTGCACCGGAGTATAGTGCCGCTTCGCATTCATTCATTACGCTTTCTACCTCCTGCTGCATATCCTTACTAATATTTCGACCTTGTAGTGCATCCCATACGTTTTCCTTCGATAAAGAAGAAAGCGGGATACTAAGTTTGTCACTTAAATATAGCCAAATTGCCTTTGAAATTTCTTCGTAAAATGGTGTGCGTTGATTCTGTTGCAATAGCTTTTTCGCGGTAGCCAAACGTTTCAGGGCTACTTTGCTGGCACGTCTATTACGCAATAGTACCGTGTTTTTAGCCAGCTCGTCTTCTCTTCTTTTCCAGACAAGAATACCTAAAAAAGCAAACAACGGTAATGCATATGCAGACCAGTAGCCAACAGTGTGCATTAAAGGCTTTGTTGCCGAGCTTACTTTACCCAGTGGTGCAGTTTGTATAGAGTGAATGTCTGTGATGTTTACGTGCTTAGGCATATCTGCATATGATTTGCCCGGTGCAACGGTGAGCTTAAAAGGTTTGGTTGTTTTTGTAACGTACTGTTGAGTTTGGGTATTAAAGTATGTAAACGGTATAGCAGGTATTTCATACTCACCCGGTCTTTGTGGTGTTATGGCATACGTAATGATCTTTTCCCCTTTTATGGTGGTGCTTCTGCCTGTAATAGTATCTATAATAGCAGGGTCATAAGATGTTAGCCCGTTTGGCAAATCCAAGGTAGGCGCTTCTATAAGCTTTAAGTTACCACTACCGTTCACAGTTAACTTCAGATTCACAACATCATCGGTTGTAAGTTCTACTTTGTCTACCTCTGCTGTAACATCAAAGTTTCCTACTGCGCCGCCATAATGCTCCGGCTTCCCTTCTTCGGGTAAAGGCATCACCTCTATTTTTACAGGTTTGCTCTTTAAGTTCACCTTCACGTCTCTGTATGCGCTTCGGCTAAAGAACTCGTCTATCATGGGGTCGCCCATAAAGAAACTGTTGAAGAACGGGTCGTCAAAGAAAGGGTCTCTTTGTTTGGTTTTAGACATAATGCGCGCCATCCCTTCTGCTTCGGCGGGATCTAACTCCAGAGTGCCCGTTTGTTGAGGAAATAGTGCTGATTTTTTAAGTGTAAAAACCTGGTAACGTTGCCCGTCTATGATCTCTTCTACAGGTTTGTTTCTGCCACCGGGTATTTCAAAGTCCTGTGTCCAGAATCCATTGAGCGTTGGTAGTTTAGATAACCTTACATTCATAGGTAAACGAGCATACAACTTGTACGATGCTGTTATCTGCTCACCTACGTATACTTTACTTTTATCTATAACAACTTTTATAAACAGGTCTTTATCCAGATTAACCTCGGTGTTTTCCAGCTGTTGTTGCTGCTGCTGGTATTGTTGACGGCGCTGCTGCTGCATGGCTTGCATTTGTCTTTGGCGCTGCCTCATCAACTGCTCAAACGGATCATTGGCAAAAGGGTCTTGTGCTTGCCTTTGTTGCCTGTACTGTGCGGCTAAACTACCATCAACCACTTCTATTGTAATGCTGTTCGATTTGTAGGTATCTCCATTGCCAACAACAGCAATACCCGGTGGAATAACAAGCTTACCTTTCTTCTTTGGTTTGATAACATAGGTCATGGTCAAGCTCTGAGATTGTGACATTTGACCGTTTACGATAGACACTTGAGAACTTTGTCTTGGATAAGGACCACCGGTTATCTCAAAATTGTTAGTAAGCTCTGCTGGCGGGTTTAAACTTTCTACGCTTTGTACGTTCTTCAATACATATTGAATTTGCACCTTGTCCTGTATCCCTATTTTAGGAGCACTGGCACCTGCAGAAAAAACAACTTCTTGCGCATGAGCATTCATGGCACAAAAGAGTATCACCAAACTCAAAAAGAAATGTTTGATATATGACATCTCACGCATAAAATTCACAATACCACAAAATTAAAATTTACACGTACCCGTGTATGTTGCAGTAGGGTTAAAGCACTGTTAAAAATATTATAAATCGCCAAGTGTAGGGCGTAGCAGTATGCTTTCAACATTTGCTTTTGAAGATAGTGTATATGCTGCCCAAAGCATATCAGACACATCGTTAGGGTCCATTATTCTGTCTGGGTCTACACCTGTGCCCGCCCAACTTCTGCTGTATGTAGCTCCGGGTGATATTGCTGTAATTCTAATACCCTCATCTTTAAGTTCTTCCCTCAGGTTGTCAGAAAAGCCTAATAGTGCATATTTAGTTATACCATAAGAGCCTCCGTTGGGGTAAGCTTTGTGGCTGGCAACAGAGCATATATTGAAGATATGACCATTTTGCTTTTCTTTCATTGTCGGCAGCAGGTCTTTGGTTAAATAATATGCACTGTACAGGTTGATGTTCATTAACTCCTCCAACCTGCCATCAGGTTCTGCCTGTAGGGTAGAGGGGATGAATAAACCGGCATTGTTGACAATAATATCAATGCTACCCATATGCTTCAATACATATTTGGCAAATGCATGCACATCTTTTTTCTTAGAAAGATCTGCTTTGCAGGTGTATATATTCTCGTCTGGGTAGTAGTTCTCCCATTCTTTTTGTAATGCATCTAGGTCTTTTTGTGTTCTGGCGCATATGGCAATAGACACACCTTCACTCAATAGTTTTTCTGCTATAGCTTTTCCTATTCCCTGTGTTGCTCCTGTTATAACCGCGTTGGGCATAAATGTTTTATTTTGTGTTACTGCATGAAAATAGCACAATGACGGAACTTAACAAGGAAAAGGTAGTATTGAATTGGAGCTCTGGCAAAGATGCTGCCATGGCATATCGTTTTTTACATGATAGCAAGCATTATAATGTAGTGCAATTACTCACAACAGTAAATGCAGAACAAGATAGGGTGGTGATGCATGGTGTACGAGAAGAGTTGCTGGATGCTCAGGCAGAGCGTATGGGTATTCCGTTGAAGAAAATAAAGTTACCTCCTTCGCCTGATCATGATGTGTATAGTAGTGTGATGAAGGAGAACTTAAATGAGCTTAAAGCATCAGGTATACACACTGCTGCCTTTGGTGATATTTTTCTTGAAGACTTAAAAGAGTACAGGGAAAAGCAACTGGAACAAGTAGGGATGAAGGGCATCTTTCCATTATGGGAAATGAATACAACCCGTTTGGTAAAGCTGGTAGAAGATGTGGGAATAGAAGCGATAATAGTTTGTACAAATGCAGAGCTGCTAGGTAAAGAGTTTTTGGGCAGAAAGTTAAACAGAGACCTGCTAGACGATTTGCCGGATAATGTTGACCCTTGTGGTGAGAATGGAGAGTTTCACACATTTGTATACAACGCACCCTTTTTTAGTAATAGCATCCCGGTTAAAATGGGTGAGGTTGTAGAACGTACATATAAAAATGAAGCCGGAGATTCCGGCTTCTATTTTCTTGATTTGATGTTGTAGTGTTTATTTGAATTTCATCCAGGCTATTTTAGCTTCTTTCTTTCTTTTAACACGGTGCATCATAATTACCGCATAGGTATTGGTGCTTTGGTTAAAGTTAGACGACTCTATGAATGAGAATTTTGATTCATTATCAGGCACAGTGCCAAAGAGTGTCATCATATCATACCCTGCATACTTCATTTTATAGCATACCGTGTTTGTGGTACTGATAGATGATATAGTTTTCTTTTTCCTTTTATCATCGGCATGATAGTTTTCAGGATAATCGTTGTACAATATATACTTGCCGTTTTCTGTGTTGATGTAATCGAAAGACATGTATGAGTTTCTGATGTTCATCTTTACGCCATTCTGTATATATGCCCATTTCCCTTTTGCCCTGTCTGCAGAGTAGAAGGCGTCGAATAAACCCGGTGTTACCTGCGACTTCAATACCGCAATACCTTCCTGTTCTTCTCCCTTCTCGTTAAACTCTGTGATGGTAGTTGCACCCAATGTAGTTTGTACGCTGGTTACAGCACCGTTGGTAGTGGATATGGTTTGTATCATTTCCTCAGAGATGATAGTAGTTGAGTTATCCTGGTTGATGATCATATCCTGAGGTAATAAACCTACAGGCTTATTATAGTCGTATTTTCTTTTGATGAATGCTCTGGCCTTTTCAGTTTTTAAAGGCTTTGTGCTAACTATGAAAAGCGATTCAGGGTCGATATGGCTTAATAAGGCTACATATGATGTTCGGGTACCTCCCATGAAACGGCCTTTACTGTTGATGAACGTAAGGGTTAATAATTGAAGCATATTAGATCCCGGGTTGTACTTCATAATACCCTTAGTGTCTTTAAAGTCGTCAGAAAACTCAATTATTTTGTACTTGAATTCGCTGCTCCCTTTGCTCAGTTTAGATATAATGATCCTGGAGTCTTGCCCGCCTTTACCTAAACCTGATGCTTTTGTATGGTAACCATATGCAGCCACAAAAACGCTCTTGTCGTCTAATACGGTCATACCCATATAGTTCAGGTATTTATATCCATGAGAGTCGTATTTAGCTCTGCTTAACTCTTGGTGTGTGTCGCTAAAGTGTATTACCTCAATTCTTTCATCACTTTCATGAGCAAAGGTGTTGAAGTTGATCACGGCGTAGTTATCGCTATTGGCTGCTTTCTCTACAAAGAAGTCGGGCTTCTTCACGCCAAAGTTCATGGCAATGCCAGCACCCGGCTTGTATTTTTGAAGTGTAGCAATCTTTTTCTCTTCTTTAATAGCGCCTGTATTGGGGTCGAGCCTTAGGCGGAACAGGGTTGGCACCCTTTTTACTATTTGTGCTAAAAAGATAACGGGTATGCCTTTGATCTCGTAGATACCCTCGATGCTGGTAGAGTTAATGTCTTTCTCATTCCAGAGTTTACCTTCAATGGTTTTTTGAGCGGTTAGTTTTCTTTCTTTATTGTAAACGTATACCTCAATTCCCTTCTTTTTAGTGAATTGGAGGTAAAATGTGTTACCGTTAGAGAGCTGTAGAAGTTTGTTCCAACCGTCGTTTGGTTCGTCAAAAGAGGCACTGTATTCAATATCGTATACTTGTGCACTGGCTGTAATGCAGCCCAGGCTACAGAATAGGGCTATAAGTAGGTTTTTCATTAAAAAATATTTTGGTGCAAGATAGCTTACCCATCGGAAAAATGGTAGCAACTACTTTTTTACAAATCTGTCGTCTGTAAGTGCATGCAGAAAAGCTTCCAGGTCTTGCTTCTCTTGTTCTGTCAGGTTAAGCGGCTCGCGCAGCAGGCTATCTCTTGTTAGAGCATCGGGTACCAGTGTATGTGGCTGGTCGTAATAATCAATTACTTCGCGTAGTGTTTTCATGCTGCCGTCGTGCATGTACGGAGCTGTTACTGCTACATTCCTCAATCCCGGTACTTTAAAATTGCCAATATCTTCGGGGTTGTGCGTTACGCTGTATCTGCCGGAGTCGTTATACTCCCTGCCATTAAACAGCCCTATGTTCCTGAATTCGTCTCCTGTAAAGTCAGGCGTAAAATGACACTCAAAGCATTTGCCTTTTACTCTGAATATTTCCCTGCCTCGCTCCTGTTGAGCAGTCATGCCCCCCGGCTCATCATTCAGCCACCTGTCGTTAGGAGTGTCTGATGTTTCCAGTGTTTCTTCAAAAGCAGCGAGAGCATCACCCAGGTTTTCTTTGTCCGGAGCTGAGCCGTAAACTTCTATAAATAGTTCTTTGTATTTGCTGCTGTTTAATCTGCTAATAGCTTCTTTAATAGGCAGGTTCATTTCTACAGGGTTTTCTATAGGCCCTAACGCCTGCTCTGCGAGCGTAGCTGCACGCCCATCCCAAAACAATGCATCGCGAGATGCTACATTCATGGCAGAAGGTGTATTTCTATTGCCCAGACGCCCATGTACCCCAACGCTAAATGCTGATGTGTCAGCAAAAGCAAACTCCGGTTTGTGGCAGGATGCACAACTGATACTATAATCTTCCGAAAGAATGGGATCGAAGAAAAGCATTTCTCCCAGCTTTTCTTTAGTTAGTTTTTCATTTTCTTCATTTGGTACCGAGAAAGATACCAATACAGCTACAGCGCAAACCATAGTTGTGATGTAAACGGCTTTCACAAGGCAAAAATACAGATAATTATATACATCGTTCAGAATGAAATTCATTTAATACCTTTGCGCCGTATTATTCATTTTTACAAATCAACAAAATATTAGATATGGACTTTCGTATTGAGAAAGACACCCTTGGCGAAGTAAAGGTGCCTAAAGATGCCTACTATGGCGCGCAAACACAACGCTCTATAGAGAACTTTAAAATTGCTGCAGACACCAATAAAATGCCGATGGAGATCATCCGTGCATTTGCGTATTTGAAAAAGGCGGCGGCTTTAACAAACACAGATTGTGGCGTTTTACCTGCTGAAAAGTCTGAGCTGATAGGTAAAGTGTGTGACGAGATATTGGAAGGTAAGCTGGACGATCAGTTTCCGTTAGTAGTATGGCAAACGGGGTCGGGTACACAATCTAACATGAATAATAACGAGGTGATCGCTTACCGTGCACATGTACTGAATGGTGGTAGCCTTACAGATAAAGAAAAGTTCATACACCCGAATGATGATGTGAACAAATCACAGTCTTCTAACGATACATTCCCTACAGCAATGCATATTGCTGCGTATAAAATATTGATGGAGGTAACCATACCGGGCATCGAAAAACTACGAGATACACTAGCTGCTAAAAGCAAAGAGTATATGAACGTGGTGAAGATCGGTCGTACTCACTTTATGGATGCTACACCATTAACGCTGGGACAAGAGCTGAGCGGTTATGTTTCTCAACTAAACCATGGTATTAAGGCCATCAAAAATACATTACCACACCTTTCTGAGTTAGCTCTAGGGGGTACAGCAGTAGGTACAGGTATCAATACACCTGAAGGATATTCTGAGAAAGTAGCTGCAAAAATAGCAGAGCTTACAGGGTTGCCATTTGTAACAGCCGAGAATAAATTTGAAAGCCTTGCTGCACACGATGCTATTGTAGAAGCACATGGTGCATTGAAGACAGTTGCGGTGAGCTTAATGAAAATAGGTAACGACATTCGTATGTTGAGCTCTGGACCACGTAGCGGTATTGGTGAAATATCTATACCAAGTAATGAGCCTGGCTCATCTATTATGCCGGGTAAAGTTAACCCAACACAAAGTGAGGCGTTGACCATGTTAGCCGCACAGGTATTGGGTAATGATGTTGCTATTAATGTAGGTGGTGCAACAGGGCATTTTGAGCTGAACGTGTTCAAACCAATGATGATCTATAACTTCTTGCACAGTGCAAGATTAATAGGTGATGGTTGTGTATCGTTCAACGATAACTGTGCGGTTGGTTTAGAGCCGATTAAAGAGAACATCACTAACCATCTGAATAATTCACTAATGTTGGTAACTTCTTTAAACACCAAGATAGGTTATTACAAAGCGGCAGAGATAGCGCAAACAGCACACCAAAAAGGACAAACACTTAAGGAAACTGCAGTGGAGCTTGGCTATTTAACAGCAGAGGAGTTTGACGAGTGGGTGAAGCCAGAAGATATGGTAGGTGAGTTACCTTCTTAAGTTGAACAATATTATATACCTATATAAAGGCTGCCAATTTGGTGGCCTTTATTGTTATGGGTAAGTAATTGTAAAGTTATTTTCATTTAGTAGATCCATTGTGATATCAACCCTTTTTAACTCTTTTCCTATAAATAAGCTACAATCGTTTGAGTTGTAGTATAGTTGCTTAGCTTCGGCCAAATTGTATATGTATAACATTACAGTATTACTCTCAAGTCTGCTCAAGAAACTCTCCCAGCCTTTCCCATGTAGAGAATAATTGCCAGAACTGTTGGGTTCATATATATGTGATTCATTTGTAACCACACATGGATTAAGAATATAATCTATTGTGTCGGGATAGTTGTACGCAGGTAATACTAATATTGAGTGGTCAGCATTATTATAGATGGTTAATCGAGTATCATGTTTGCTCTTACATGATATAAATATGAGTAGGCAAAAAGTTAATAGGTATTTCATACACCAAATTTACAGTAAAAAGGCCACCACAT
Organism: Bacteroidia bacterium; assembly: GCA_030429205.1. GTDB lineage: Bacteria > Bacteroidota > Bacteroidia > Chitinophagales > Chitinophagaceae > UBA5543. Next base: position 199,690 of record JAUICZ010000004.1, on the reverse strand, counting down.
TACTGCAGTAGCCCTTTGCATATTTCGCTGGATGCTGAATCAAGTTCAGCATGACAATCGATTTAATCCCAAATATTCAAGCCAAACTTATTGGCATTGTCTGTAGCCTGTTCGTAACCTGCATCATGGTGACGAAGGATACCCATAGCAGGATCGTTGTGCAATACGCGGCTAAGTCTTGCGTCTGCATCTGCGGTACCGTCTGCCAGTATCACCATACCTGCATGTAGTGAGTAGCCCATACCTACACCACCACCATGGTGGAAAGATACCCAGCTGGCACCACCTGCTGTATTGATCAGTGCATTCAGTATCGGCCAGTCCGCAACGGCATCACTACCGTCTTTCATAGCCTCTGTCTCTCTGTTTGGAGAAGCCACAGAACCACAATCCAAATGGTCGCGACCGATAACGATCGGTGCTTTCACTTTGCCTTCACGTACCAGCTTGTTGAAGAGTAAGCCCGCTTTCTCGCGCTCATCCATACCTAGCCAGCAAATACGGCTTGGTAACCCTTGAAAGGCAATACGCTCTTTAGCCATATCCAACCAGCGTATCAACCCCTTGTTCTCGGGGAATAGCTCTTTCAATGCCTGATCTGTAGTATATATATCTTCAGGATCACCACTTAGTGCTACCCAACGGAAAGGCCCTTTACCGTCGCAGAACAATGGACGAATGTAAGCAGGTACAAAACCAGGGAAGTCAAAAGCGTTTTCTACACCACGCTTATCCTTAGCTTGCCCGCGTAGGTTATTACCATAATCGAAAGTGATGGCACCACGTTTTTGTAGTTCCAACATCTGGCGTACATGTTTCGCCATAGTATCCAAAGAGCGAGCACAGTACTCGTCAGGATTGCTTTCTCTTAGTGTGTTAGCTTCTTCTACACTCAAACCTTCAGGAAAGTAGCCTATCAACTCATCGTGTGCCGATGTTTGGTCGGTCAATGTATCAGGAGTAATACCTCTGTCTATCAATCTTTGTAATAAGTCTACTGCATTGCAACATACACCTATTGATACAGCCTGCTTATTCTCTTTAGCCGCCAAAGCCCAGTCAATCGCCTCGTCTATATTATTACTGTATTTGTCTAGGTAGCGCGTTTCTATACGTTTTTGCATGCGCCATTCTTCCACTTCTGCAGCAAGACATACACCCTCGTTCATAGTAATAGCCAATGGCTGAGCACCACCCATACCGCCAAGCCCGGCTGTAACATTCAATGTGCCTTTTAACGAGCCGTTATAGTGTTGGTCTGCCAGCGCCATATAGGTCTCATATGTGCCTTGTACAATACCCTGAGAACCGATGTATATCCAGCTACCGGCAGTCATTTGTCCGTACATCATCAAGCCCTTAGCCTCCAGCTCACGGAAATGCTCCCACGTAGCCCAGTTACCCACCAGGTTACTATTTGCGATCAGTACGCGCGGTGCATCTTTATGAGAACGTAGTATGCCTACGGGCTTACCACTTTGTACCATCAATGTCTGGTCTTCTTCCAGATTCTTCAGGCATTCTAATATTTTATCAAAACTCTCCCAGTTGCGGGCTGCTTTACCGATGCCTCCATAAACGACCAGATCCTCAGGGCGTTCTGCCACCTCGGGGTCAAGGTTGTTCTGTATCATACGGTAAGCCGCTTCGCTCACCCAGTTCTTACAATTCAGTGTTGTGCCTGTTGGCGATTTAATAACTCTGTGTTGTGTTTCGCTCATAACCTAAGTTTCTTCTGGGGTAAAAATACAAAACCCCTACTATCTGCATAGGGGATAACAATATATTGGGGTAATTTGTTCATGATGTTCTCACTTGTATGGTACGAACAGCGTGAACACAGTGAACGTATTCTTAGTTGAGGTGTCTCACAATACAGTATTACAGCTAATTATACCCCAGCTGTAGTTGTGCTGTGTTTGTTTATGGTTTGTTAATCAGTAGTGAAGCGCAGGTTAATAGCGCCTGTGTTTTACAGTAGGCTGTATAGCTATTGCATATTTGCAGAGCAACACAAAGAACAACAAAACACACAACATGAAAAAACAAACAAACAAATTTTTTGCAGCAGTTTTATTGACAACAGTTTTATGCTCGTCAGACATGTATGCCGGTAACGGTAATGGCAACAATGGTAATGGTAACGGCAACCAAACATACTATGGCAACGGACATGCATATGGACATGATAAAAAAAGTCGCAAGCCTGACGTTCCACTAGATGGAGGGCTAAGCTTTTTAGTTGCAGCAGGTGCAGGGTTAGGTGTTAAAAAGTACAAAGAGAATAAGGCAAAAAAGCTAGATAAATAATTACATGTAACTAAACCGGATCAGGCTTATTCTGTATCTGGTTTTTTGTTCATGATGTTCACGCTTGGGTTGGCAGGTATATCGTGAACACGGTGAACATTTGCATGCGCATTTTGATACAGTTGATACACCTTTACACATAGTCCGTCATTACGAGGAGGTATTTGCTTCGTCAAATATTGACGTGGTAATCTTGTCATTGTATGGTCTGTCTACAGTATTGCGAGATTGCTTCGTCGTATCTCATTCAAGATACTTCCCTCGCAATGACCGACAGTATCTGTTTAATTGTTCAAATGACGAGTGCTGTAGCATTTGTTCACACTGTTCACGCTTATAGTGTCTCCCATATCGTGAACATTTCAATACTGAGTTTAAGTTATTAAGTATATCTTGAGTACTAATAACAATCAACATATAAATGAAACTCCTATACTCTTCTTGTATTGTAATGGTCTGCTTGCTTTTTGTCTCTTGCGGCCCTGTAGATAGCAGAACCGAAAAGAAGACAGAAGTAATAGAGAAGCCTGTTTTTAGAAAAATGGGCGCTACAGTGCAAGACATTTTCTTTGTAAAACACACCAATGTAGCAACTAACGATCTGGTAAAAGAAAAAGCATTAAAAGAATTCATGCATCAGGTAGATAGCCTGGTGCCGTTACACTATCTGGAAGATATACCATTGAAAGTATTTGCTGTACAGAAAAACCCTCACGGTAAGGGGGCTTTAGTACAGTTTTATACAGACAATGAGTTGAACAGAGATGGATACCCTAATACAAATTTGCTGGGGTTTGATATTATCGGGTTTATGAGTGAAGAGTTGGCTAGTACTATTGATGATACAAAGAAGTATTATGTATATGCACACAACTATAAAAGACTAAACTATGCAGAGGTAAGTGTACTTGTAGACAAAATGTATCATGGTACTACTCCCCGGGTAAGTACTGGTACAGTTCGTGATGATGAGATACAAGTAATCATCGGAAACTTTGCCTGTGAAGTAGATTCTATTGCTGTAGTGCAGTAGCATTTGTTCATTCTGTTCACGTATTAAGTGTCCCTTGTGTCGTGAACAACGTGAACATTTCCATCTGCTAAAAGGAGGAAATTGGAAATGACTATCTGTTCATTTCCTTCAGTTGGTCGTTGATTCTTTTCTCTATACTGAACATCGTAATAAATGGCAGGTTGACTTTTAGTTCGTCGTCTGTTCCGTTTTTTTGTTTCAGTATCAACAGGTGCGATATTCGGGGTGTTTTCCAGGCTTTTGCATTGATGACTAGTTTGGTTTTTACCAGATCGTTTAACCGGTATTTTGCCTTAACACCTGTAAGCATGTTTTTTACTATGAATTCTGTATCGCTGATGATGACAACATCGCTATTAAACAGGTTGATGATAATGATGAAAATAAGGAAGATGACAAAGCCCAGCCACGCCAGTTGAGTATTGGCAGCGGCAAAAAATAGCAGGATAGTCAGCAGTATTACTTTTATCATAAAGTAATTATATCCGTATGTTCTCGCTTCTTCTTCTTTCACAGTGCAAATATATGTATTGAAACAGGTTGTTCCAGCATGTAAGGCTTTACAGTGTTATGCCATTACTTTTTTGGTAAAGCTTTTGCTTTTATGGTTGCAATAATGAGAACAGCCAGACATGCACCTGTAATTAATGTAGTGAGTAGACCTGTTACAGAGGTGAAGCTTTGAGGCGTGAATATGCCGGCAAGAAATGTGAGCCCGAACACTATGCTACCTAACAGTAAGCCCAAATAAGCTCTCGTAAAAAGTAGTATTGCTAATACAATTAGTATTACAGCAATAAATACAGATGTGCCAATGAAGATCAGCCTGAACCCATCTACGTCCCAAACATCGCTAATGTTGGCTACTAATGCTGTTATAAATAGAGCATAGTAAACCAATAGAATGCCTTTGGCAATATTGATAATTAGCTTTGACTTCATAGTACCGGTAACGTGTATATGGTGGTTTACTTGTATGCCGGCGGGCTGGTGCTCAGTATATCAGGGAAGTACCTGTTGGCAATTGTTTCAAACTCATTTCCACGCATAAACATATCAATGCTCAAGTCGTCCAGCGATTTGCAACCTGCGGCAGCCATCAGCTCCAGTGCGGCATGTATTGTGTTTTCGTGAAAATGGTAAGCCCGCTCGCTTTTGTCTGTTACTACCAGCCCTTTCATCAGCATTTTGTTTTGTGTGGCCACACCTGTAGGGCAGTCGTTACTATTACAACGTAATGCCTGTATACAGCCTATAGAAAACATAAAGCCACGTGCCGAGTTGCAAAGGTCTGCACCCAAAGCCAATACTTTCAACAGCATATTACCGGTAAGCACTTTCCCGGATGCTATGATCTTTATATCATCCCTTAGCCCAAAGTGTTGTAGTGTTTGGTGTACAAATATCAGTGCCGGTTGTAAAGGCATGCCCACCCCGTCGCTAAACTCCATGGGTGCGGCACCTGTACCACCTTCTGCACCGTCTACGGTAATAAAGTCGGGTAGTATGCCGGTATTCTGCATGGCCTTGCATATGTCCTGAAACTCGTCTGTACGGCCTACACAAAGTTTAAACCCTACAGGTTTGCCTCCGCTTAGCTCGCGCAATTCTTTTACAAACTGTAGCAACCCTTCTGCACTACAGAATGCACTATGCGATGGGGGAGAGAGTACTATGGTATTGGGCTCTACCAGTCTTATGGCAGCTATCTCCTCTGTATTCTTTTTAGCGGGCAGTACACCTCCGTGCCCTGGCTTTGCTCCTTGTGATAGTTTTATCTCTATCATCTTCACTTCGGGGAAATGGGCACGCTCTTTAAACTTTTCAGAATCAAATTTTCCATTTTTGTCTCTGCAACCAAAATACCCGGTACCAATTTGCCAGGTAAGGTCTCCACCCATACGGTGATATTTAGATATACTGCCTTCTCCTGTGTTGTGGTAGAAGTTACCCTTCTTTGCACCGAGGTTTAGTGCCTTTACTGCGTTTGCGCTCAAAGAGCCAAAGCTCATAGCAGATATGTTGTAGATAGATGCACTGTAGGGTTGTTTACAGTCTTTACCGCCAATGGTTACTCTGGGTGCTTCTTCCAGTATGTCTGCCGCGTATATGGAGTGTTTGATGCCTTCGTACTCGCTGTTGTTCAAATCTAGCTGTGTGCCAAAAGCGCGGGTGTCTTGTACGTTCTTCGCACGCTGGTAGGCCAGTGCTCGCTCCATTTTACTAAAAGGGCGGCCATCTGTATTCGTCTCTATAAAATATTGCTGTAGTTCCGGTGATATCGACTCCAGCATATAACGCATTCTGCCCAGTAAGGGATAGTTTCTACGGATAGCATGTTTTTTTTGTAAGGCATCGTAACAACCCAATGAAAACAACGCCAAAGCTATAGCCAGTATCCAGAGAGAACTGGGGTAGGGGTAGAAGAAAGCTGTTGCTGCGGTTGCTAATACTACGGGGATGCTGATTGCAAAAAACCTTCTTCTCATAATTACTCTTTTAATCCAGCTCTTTAACTGCGTTTTTTAGTGTTGCCAACCATTCGTCTTCGGGAATATCTATCTTCTCAAACTTGTTACCCGTTACTTGTTCGTATAGCTCAATGTACCTGTTGGTGATGTTGTTCACAACCTCGTCGCTCATCTCAGGCATGGTTTGTCCTTCTAGTCCCTGAAAGTCGTTTGCCATCAACCATTCTCTAACAAATTCTTTGCTCAATTGTTTTTGAGGTTGCCCTGCATCTTGCCTTTCCTGATAGCCTTCTTTATAAAAGTAACGAGAACTGTCCGGCGTATGTATCTCATCTATTAGATAGATAGTGTCGCCTATCTTCCCGAATTCGTACTTGGTATCTACCAGTATCAAACCCTGTTCGTCTGCCATTTGTTTACCACGCTCAAACAATTGTCGGGTATACAGTTCCAGCATTATGTAATCTTCTTCACTAACAATACTCTTAGCAATTATATCTTCTCTTGAGATGTCTTCATCATGCCCTTCGTCTGCTTTTGTTGCAGGGGTAATGATGGGTGCATCAAAAAAGTCATTCTCTTTCATGCCTTCGGGTAACTCTACCCCGCACAACTCGCGCTTGCCGCTTTTGTAGGTGCGCCATGCATGCCCGGTCAGGTTGCCGCGTATCACCATCTCTATACGGTATGGTTCTGCCTTTAGCCCGATAGTTACATTGGGTAGCGGTGTGCTGATCTTCCAGTTGGGTACTATATCCTGCGTAGCATCTAAGAACCTCGCCGCAATGGTATTAAGTACCTGCCCTTTGTATGGTATGGGGCGGGGCAGTACATGGTCAAATGCGGAAATACGATCGCTGACCACCATAGCCAAATGTTTCTCGCCGATGGTATACACATCGCGCACTTTACCTTTATAATAGTTTGTTTGATTGGGGAGTTGTAGCATATACCGCGAAATTAATAAGATTTTTGATGGTGTGTACTGCATTATAAGAATCAGTACTATTACTTAGTTTTAGCTTGTGAAAAAGAACCTGTTGCTCATAGTGGCTTCATGATACACACATTATCAGCGCAAAACTGTTATGGAGAAGAGAAGGGTAACAAATACAACAAGACGGTAATATATATACAAAGTAGGAGAACGGCTTTATTATATGCAATTCTTTATTTGGCATAGAGATGTACTGACGTTCACTCAAGGAGTGTATACACCAACTACCGTGTTTTGATTTAGATTGGTAGTAGACTACACCTTTCCCTCTTCGTACTTCAACCCCTTAAAGTACTCTGCATCTTTCATGATGGCTTTTTTGTTGAGTTGTAGTTGCAGCCATGCAGTGAAATTAGAAATAGGAGAGAGTATAAATATCCCAACTGTGAGCAGCCTTTGAAAGAGTTTAACCCTGCCTTTACGGGCTTCGTCTCCACGGTTTCCATGCTCACGAATGTAAGCAGAGAACTTCCTGAAGTTTTTAATACCACGTCTTTCCAGTATGATCAGCCCCGGTTTTAAATTAATAGATCCGTTTTGTAGCAATTCTTTATGTAGGTTTTCTACATCATTGCTTGTCAGTGCATTACGTATGGGTGTGCCGAATCTGTCTGCTGCAGCAATATCTCTACTTTGTACACCAGCTTCCGGTAAAAAGGTAGAGCGTTCTTTTTGCCCTTTAAAAGCCCAGCGGATAATACTAAGTACAGATACCAGATTGGGATTATCGTCGTAAAAAGCAATGTTTGCTACCAGCCGTGCGCCTATCTGTGTCAGCATCAGCTTAACCTGCTCTTGCGCATTAAGCCACATATTACGGCTACCGATAACGGTAACAACAGGAGTGTCTTTCATTACCTGTGCGTATTCACTTTTCAAGAAAGAGGTAGCAGGTATAGAGGGGCTCAAAAACCAGGGAGCGTATCCGAAGAAGATCAGGTCGTACTTGGTATTTAATATCTCTTGCGGGAGTGGTTTTACTTGCTCTGGTTGCAGCGCCACACTTTCGGGCATAGCATCAAAAAAGCTGTGTGCAGATTGCCACGGAAAAGGAAAAGGCTTTTCCATTTCTATTTCAGCATAGGTTACAGCTACTTCATCCTTAATATTGCTCAGGATGTTATCAAGTATTGTTCTTAACTGTCCGGATTGGGAGTAGTAAATAACCAGTATCTTCTTCATTGCCGTTGCAAGATATACTATACAACTGTAAGATACATATAGGCATATGAGAAGCGGGCACTTTCAGGTACCATCACTAATATCTTTTCTCCCTTCTTCAGCTTACCGCTCTTGAATAGCTCTTCCAGCATTATGAAAGCAGAAGCAGCCCCTACGTTACCTACTTTTGGCAGGTTGTAGAACCATTTGTCGTACGGTAAAGGAATATTGATGTCAATTAATATATCGTGTATGGCTTGTTTAAAGAACTCGCTGGACATGTGTGGCAAGAAGTAGTCTATCTTATCTGCTGTCAGATCGTGTTTTTCAGCCAGTTTTTTAAGATATGCACCACCTTTTGGTACTATGTTAGCAGCCAGTAGCTTGGTATCTTGCTTTAGAGAGAATACGCTTTTATTTATCCACTCTTCAGTAGACATTTCGTTCCATCCTGTCAGGCTGGCATCTTCATTTTTTATAGCTCCCGCATACATACAAGTTTCCAACTCGTTGGCGTAAGATGTTGTTTCCAGCCATTCTATTTTAAGCGATAGTTCTGATTCGTTCGGTTTATCAGTGATCAAAGCAGCGCCGGCACCATCGCTGAGCATCCAGCGTAGAAAATCTTTTTCAAAAGCAATGTATGGGTTCTCCTCCAGCTTACTGGTGTTTTCCATTTCACCCTCAAAGCGAGAAGCATGCATCCACGTAGATACTTTTTCTGAACCTACACTTGCAGCAGTGGTCGCCATGCCTGATGCTACAGCCATATAAGCATACTTCATTGCCTGGATACTGCTGCAGCAAGCACCATTTGTAGAAATAAGCTCAACATTTTGAATACCTAGTTCGCCATGGATCATTGCACTGTGAGAGGGGAGTAGCTGGTCTGTAGTAGTACTACCTGCGGTAATTATCTGCAAATCTTCAATTGATCTGCCATTATTGAATAGGTCGCGTATAGCCTCTGCACACATTTGTGCATTGGTATGTGTGCTTTTACCATCTTTAAAAGCGTAGTATCTGGATTTGATACCATTGTTCCTTAAAACAATAGCACGAGCTTTCGATCGTTTGTTGTTGATCAGGCCAAGCACGTCTTCCATTTCATCGTTACCAACAGGGGTGTTGGGTAAGAATTTTGAAAGATTAGTAATATATACGGGTCTCACTATCTCGAAATCAATTTGACTTGCAAAAATAATTATTCTTGGTTGGTTTACTAACGCATAGAGATAATAATAATCAGTATGTGCAAAACCAGCCAGCTTATGTTGATAGACTTATATAAGTTTTCAGCAGGCAAGATAAAAAAATAGCAGCCTTATGGCTACTATTTTTTGTTTTATAAAGCGCTTACTTATTCAGAAAGTACTATACCATAGTAGTACATACCATCTTTTCCGGGGTAAAAACCTGATAATTTCAAAGTGCCGGATTGACCTGCAATGGTATTTTGCAACTCTTCTACCGATTTTACAGGTATTTCATTAACCCCTGTGATGATGAAGCCGGGCTTCATTTTTGTTTGTAACGGAATAGCACCATCTGTAATTTGCATCACCTTTACACCGCCTTCAATACCTAACTCCTCTGCTTGTTGTCTTGAAACTGTTTCTAAGTCAGCACCCAGCATTTTAGCTTTGCTATTCTTTTTAATGAGCTTTGTAGTGCCTTCAAGGTTCTTTAGCTGTACGGTGGTGTTTTTTACCTTACCATCGCGTACATACTTAACACTAATATTATCACCTGGTTTGTGTTGTGCAATTTGCTCCAGCAACTCTGGCGAGGTGCTTACAGCAGTACCATTGATGCCTGTGATAAAATCTCCTTTTTGTAAACCTGCTTTTTCTGCGGCCCCATCCTCGAAGATGTGTGCAATATATACCCCTGCTTGCTTATCTAATCCTAATAACTCAATCTCTTCAGGACGGCTGTTTTTGACATCTTTATAGCTGATACCTAAAAAGCCTCTTTGTACAGCACCGTATTTAATGATGTCATCTGCAATTTTTCTTACAATATTAGCCGGTATGGCGTATGAATATCCTGTAAATGTACCGGTAGGCGACGCAATAGCCGCATTGATACCAATCAGCTGTCCATCTGTATTTACCAGTGCACCACCACTATTACCCTGATTTACAGCCGCATCTGTTTGTATAAAAGACTCTATGGCAGCTGATGATTGGGTACGATTGATACCCAGGCTTCTGCTTTTCGCACTAACAATACCTGCAGTAACGGTTGCATCCAGCGTAAACGGATAACCTACTGCTAACACCCATTGGCCTAGTTGGACATCGTCTGAATTACCGTATTCCATATAAGGGAAGTTATCGCCCTCTATTTTAAGTACGGCAATATCAGTAGACGGGTCTGTAGCTATCAGTTTGGCATCCATAGTTTTTCTATTGTCGAAAGTGACGGTCACCACATCGGCACCTGCTACAACGTGGTTGTTGGTAACAATGTAACCATCGGGAGATACCACTACTCCTGAGCCGGAACCCATTTGTGGTGGCGCCCAGCCTTTTTCGTAATAGCTACCCCAGAATGATTGCCTTTTCACAACTACCTGCTTAGCATCTGTTTTTGTTTTAATGTGTACTACCGCTTTGACAGATGCTTCTGCTGCCGGCTGAAAATCTGCCGGTGGGGTAGATGAGGTGTGGTTACCTGAATAACCAACATAGTTAACGGGAGGCTTCACTTGCTGATCTCCGGTAGTTACATACGATTTACTACCGAACTGTGCAGCAATAAAAACAGTTAGTAAAGATGTGATAACTGCTGTAATTACAACGGGCAACAAACTTTTTTTCATATTCTTCTCCTATTTTTTCCAGTGTACTTCAAATATAAAACCAATAGATATTATAAGAATGTTAAAAGGGTATAGTCTTAGTACATAGGCATATAAAATGATGTTAAAAGGTTGATTTGCATGGTTTAAAATTATTGTCTGTATTGGATTGTTTCCATTTATAAAATCACTACCTTTGCACCTCATAAATTTAAAATTTTTAATATTTTAATCGGATACAATGGCAGACCTAAGGTTACAAAGAAACTTTGGTATCGCAGCACACATTGATGCTGGTAAAACAACCACGACAGAACGTATATTATATTACACAGGTATTAACCACAAAATAGGTGAGGTACACGATGGTGCCGCAACTATGGACTGGATGGCGCAGGAGCAAGAGCGTGGTATTACCATTACGTCTGCAGCAACAACCTGTTTCTGGAACTTCCCAACTGTACAGGGCCAGCCAGTAGACGATACGAAACAATACAAGTTCAACATTATCGATACTCCGGGTCACGTTGACTTTACCGTTGAGGTAGAGCGTTCTATGCGTGTATTGGATGGTTTGGTAGCACTATTTTCTGCCGTTGATGGTGTTGAGCCGCAGTCTGAAACAGTATGGCGTCAGGCAAACAGGTATAAAGTACCTCGTTTGGGTTTTGTAAATAAAATGGACCGTATTGGTGCAGACTTCCTAATGGTAGTTAAGCAGGTACGCGAGATGTTGGGCGCGAAAGCAGTTCCATTACAGTTACCAATTGGTGCTGAAGATGATTTTAAAGGTATCGTTAACTTGATTACTATGAAATCTGTAATATGGGATGACTCTACACAAGGTATGACATATACTGAGGGTGACATTCCTGCTGACATGGTAGATGAGGCTAACAAATACCGTGCTGAGCTTGTAGAGGCTGTAGCTGAGTATGATGATGATTTGATGGAGAAATTCTTCGATGATCCGGATACAATTACTGAGCAAGAAATTCACGAGGCAATTCGTAAGGCAACAATCGACCTAAGCATTATTCCTATGCTTTGTGGTTCTGCATATAAGAATAAAGGTGTACAAACAGCATTAGATGCAGTTATTCGTTATCTACCTGCTCCGGTTGATATCGAAGCGATCAACGGTACAGATGAGCAAGGAGAGCCATTAACTCGTAAGCCTGATGCTAAAGAGCCTTTCTCTGCACTTGCATTTAAGATCATGACTGATCCGTTTGTAGGTCGTTTGGCATTCTTCCGTTGTTACAGTGGTTCTTTAGATGCCGGTTCTTACACATTCAATATGCGTAGCGGACGTAAAGAGCGTATTAGCCGTATCATGCAGATGCACGCAAACAAGCAAAACCCTATCGACAAGATCGAAGCGGGTGATATTGGTGCAGCTGTAGGTTTCAAGGATATTAAAACAGGTGATACTCTTTGTGATGAGGATAACAAGATCATCCTTGAGAACATGTTCATACCTGATCCGGTAATCGCGATCGCGATTGAGCCTAAGACAAAAGCAGATATCGAGAAGATGGGTATGGCTATTGCCAAGCTTGTTGAAGAAGATCCAACACTACGTGTAAATACAGATGAAGAAACAGGACAAACCATCCTGCAAGGTATGGGTGAGTTGCACTTGGATATCATCCTAGATCGTATGAAGCGTGAGTTTAAAGTAGAAATTAACCAGGGTGCTCCTCAGGTTGCTTATAAAGAAGCAATGACTATGCAGATCGAGCACCGTGAGATCTATAAGAAACAAACAGGTGGTAAGGGTAAGTTCGCAGATATTCAAGTAGAAATGGGACCTGCTGATGAGGACTTCTTGAAAGAAGAGGCAAACGGCAGATTCCAGTTTATTAACGATATCGTAGGTGGTAAGATCCCTAAAGAATTCATTCCTGCAGTTCAAAAAGGTTTTGAGCAATCAATGAATGCAGGTGTTCTTGCAGGATATCCGCTTGATAACTTAAGAGTTCGTTTGTATGATGGTTCTTTCCACAACGTCGATTCTGATGCGGTAGCGTTTGAGCAGTGTGCAAGAAGTGCATTCCGTGAGGCGGGTAAGAAAACTAAACCTCAAATTCTTGAGCCAATCATGAAGGTAGAGGTGATTACTCCAGAGCAATACATGGGTGACGTAACAGGTGACTTGAACCGTCGTCGTGCAATGCTAGAGGGTATGGATACTCGTAACAATGCACAAGTAATCAAAGCAAAAGTTCCTTTGAGTGAAATGTTCGGTTACGTAACACAACTACGTTCATTATCTTCTGGTCGTGCATCTTCTGTAATGGAATTCAGCCATTATGCTCCGGCACCTAAGAATGTTGAAGAAGAAGTAGTTGCTAAAGCAAAAGGTAGTGTTAGCGCAGAATAAGCAATAACATCTAAATAATCAAAAAGAGGGTGTAAAACACCCTCTTTTTTTTATGCCTGTACAAATAATAAAAGAGCCACTGATTATCAGTGGCTCTTCTGCTTACACTATTTACAATATATTAATAGGTCTAGGAGAATTATTTTTTCAGGAGTTTTTGTGTTACTTGTATTCCTTCATCGTTAGTTGCGTGTATGATATACAAGCCGTTTACCAATGACGTGATGTTAATTGTACGTGCTTTACTGCCACTGGTCTTCATGTTCATGATGACTCTTCCTGTATAGTCAATTATTTGTACTGCCCATTTACCGTCAGATTGTATTTGTATTTCTGTTTCTGCAGGGTTGGGGTATACATTAAATGCAGAAGATGTTGACTCGTTTGAATTTTTAATACTTGTAGGTGAAGAACAGTTAGCATTATCTAAACCATCACTTTTTAACTTGCAAAACCAGATTTCTCCACTTCCCCACTTTTTTCCCGTGACATCTTGAGATATATCAGATACCATTTCTGTAAATGCATAACCATCATCACATGTAATAGTAGCTGCGCCTGTATTACCGTCACTCATAGTACTTCCCAAAGCTTTCGACCAAACTTTGTTGCCATCTTTATCTATACGTATCAGGAAGGCATCCAGACCTTTAGTTCCGTTTGGCCGGCCTGCTGCATCTCCGTCTTTTGATCGGGTATAACCATATATAAGAGCTCCTTTATCGTTTGTGAATATTTTGTCTGAACTTGTTCGAGCCCAATCCTTATCTGTTCCTCCATATGTCTTACTCCATAGCAGCTTCCCATTGCCATCTATCTTTATCGCCCAGTAATCCATAGCTCCTAAGTTCTTGCCGGAAAGGTCGCCGTCATTAGACTCAGAGCTGCCTACAAGCAGGTAGCTTTCTTTTGCTATTCCATTTTCTGTAAGTGTAATATCTTCTCCTCCTCCGGATAACCAGTCCGCTCCTGAGCCTCCGTATGTTTCTGCCCATATAATGTTACCCATAGAGTCCAGGTTCAGTACCCAACCATCGTTTGCACCTCTTGCATTTTTTACATCAAAGTCATTAGAAGCAGCATTTCCTATTGCTAAGAAACCACGGTCTTTATTGTTGACTTTTGTTTTGGGTATAATTGCCGAGCCAAATTCAAAGTTAGTACCACCGTAATATTTTTCCCAAATTATATTTCCCTGCAGATCCATTTTCGCAATCCATAGATCATCAGCAGTGTAGGCTCCACTCGAGTTTTTAGATTTAGCGTTTTGTCCGATAGCAATGATATATTTATTGTCAAGTATTTTTATCTGCTCTATGTGTCCCTGTACATCCCCCGTATAAGTTTTTAGTTGTTTTATATTGCCGTTGGTTTTATTTAGCCATGCAATGAACCCAACTTGTGTTTGTGAGTGCTGATTGGAGCTAAAGTCGTAATCCTTTGCCCCTGTATGGCCGGCAATTAAGTAAGCATCCTGTGTTTCCGTTAATGATGTCGGAATATCTACACCTGTACCTGTAATAGTTTTTGTCCATTTAGTATTTCCAAGAGAGTCTGTCTTAACAAGCCATATATCTTGAAATTTTTTGTCTTTCATACCGATTATGAGACCATCATTCGATTTAACATAGCCAGCTACCAGAAAGCCTTTGTCTGAAGTTTGGGTAAGTGTAGTTCCGTTATCCTGTGCGCTTCCGCCATAAGTTTTAGAAAAGTCTATGGCAGGGGCCTGTGCAGGTATGGCGTTTGTATAGAATAGGATAAAAGCATTTAAGAGGGCAAACTTTTTAATCATTTTTAAGATTTTGATTGTGCAGACCACCGTTTATAGTCACGAGTTGGTAATTTTTTATTAAAGGAGCTTCTTTTTAATATGTTTTTAATTATTTATTAACCATTGGTTATTAGCTTTTTAGAATGATAGTTATGTAATGTAAAAGGGTGTTGAGACAATGTTTTTGGGTAAAAACGAAAGAAGCCCCGCATTTGCGGGGCTTCAAAAAAAACGTTGAGTTTTTTAGGTTGACTATCCTTTTTCTAAAGAACAATCTTCGCCATAAACTTCGTAAGCATCACAAGCTAAAGAAGCCTCAGGGCGTCTCATGTTACCTAATTGCCACTCATCTGTAGCGCCTGTAGTGTTGTCAGTACACTTACATAACCAGTCTTTTTTACAAGATGAGAAGCTGAAAGCTGTTACAGCAACTACTGATAATAATAATAGTTTTTTCATAAGTACAATTTTTACTAGCGGTAAAAGTAAGCAATTTGCACAAATATTGTACCAGTTTCAGGTTGGGATTATTTTGATTTAAATATGATATTTAAGTGTCTTTTATGTTACCATATAGCTTTTAGGCATATTATTGAGGTGTATTATTGAATTTTAAGAAAAAGAGTATAGCTGCTAGTATATAAAGTTTATGAATAGAGAAGATGCATTATCTATAATTAAATCGTTTTTGTTGGAGTTATTGCCGGACTTGTCTGAAGAAGCCTGGAATGAGTTTGCTAAACGAGTTATAATACACAAATACAAAAAAGGAGAAGTAGTATACAAGCCAGGTGTAGTATGTAACTATGTGTCGTACATATGCTCGGGTTTGTTGAGGAGCTATTTTTTAATAGATGGGAAAGAGGTGATAACGGCTTTCGCAGATACTAATTCTTATTTTTCTGACTACGAAAGTTTCTTAACACAACAGCCGGTAAGGATGTATACCGATGCCTTAGAAGACACCGTGGTTGTAGATATAGACTATAACAATCTGCAAGAACTCTATAGTACATATCATGACTGTGAGAAGATTGGAAGGCTTATAGCAGAAAACCTTTTTATAGAGCTATCTAATAGGAACTATGATTTTCAATTTGACGGGCCGGAAAAACGATATGAGAAATTTTTAGAACAATGTGAATCAATAGTGCAACGTATACCTCAATATATGATCGCATCTTACATTGGTGTTACTCCGGAAGCCTTGAGCAGGATACGTGCCCGAAGAAATAATGGCAACGGAAATGTTTTGGTTGATCAGGATCAATAAATCTTTTAAACAGTTTTTTTATTGATTTAGATCAATAACTTTTTTGAAATGAGGTTGCATCTTTGCAGCATCATAAAAAAAGAACATGAAGAATACTCTTTTCACTTTGAGCTTATTGCTGTCTTGTGTATTTGCATTTGCACAACAAACTCAAACAATATTCGGTACGGTAACAGATGAAGCCTCCAGGTCTCCGCTAATTGGTGCTACTGTTATATTAGTGAGCAACCCCACAATAGGTACAGCAACTGATGAATATGGAAACTTTAGGCTAGAAAGAGTGCCTATCGGCAGGCAGTCTGTCAAGATTAGTTATGCAGGGTATGAAGAGGTGTTATTACCGGACATTATAGTAACAGCCGGAAAAGAAGTGGGACTGAATGTAGAACTTACAGAAGACATTAAGACGCTTGAGGAGGCTACCGTGAGGTATGATCTTTCCCGAGATCGTAACCGTACCAACAATGATATGGCGATGGTAAGTTCCAGATCTTTTAATGTAGGGGATACAAAAAAATATGCAGGAGCTATAGGAGACCCTTCCCGTATGGCATCGAACTTTGCAGGTGTAGTATCAGGTAACGATAGTAGAAATGATATAGTGGTAAGAGGAAACTCGCCTAATGGTATGTTGTGGCGCTTAAATGGTTTGAACATTCCTAACCCTAACCATTTTGGAGCATTAAATAGTACAGGAGGTCCTGTAAGTATGCTTAATAATAATAACCTGGATAAATCAGATTTTTTAACCAGTGCTTACCCCGCACAATATGGTAATGCATTAGCAGGTGTTTTTGATTTGCGTATGAGAGATGGTAATAAAGAGCACCATGAGTTTGTAGGGCAGGTAGGTTTTAACGGTTTCGAGTTAGGTGCAGAAGGCCCGATCAGCAAGAAAACGAAATCGTCATACTTAGTTAACTACAGATATTCTACTTTAGGGGTGTTTCAGGCATTGGGTATCAACTTTGGTACCGGTGCGTCTTTACCTATATATCAGGATGTGAACTATAATTTTACCACAGCAATAGGTAAAAAAGGGGAGTTAACATTGTTTGGTTTGGCCGGTACCAGTAAAATAGACTTGCTGGGTGATGATGTAGATACCAGTGAAGCAAATTTATATGGTGACGCTTATCAGAATGTATTGACCACATACTCTACTACCGTAACAGGCTTGTCTTACAAACACAATATCTCTGAAAAAACTACAGCAGAACTTACGCTGGGTTACAGTACTACCTCCGAAGGGTTTACTGCTGACTCTATTAGTTATATAGATAGGAGTATTGTATTGCCGGCTGCTGAAGGTGACTACAACACGCAAAAGGTATCAACCGTATTTACGCTGGCTCATAAATTCAATGCAAAAAACAGTATCCGTGCAGGTGTCTTTTACGATCACACCATGCTAGACTTGTATAACCTAAATGTAGATAAAGGTGTGGTACGTCAAACAGTAGTTGACCAACAGGGAGATTTTGGATTAGGGCAGGTATACTTGCAATGGAAGCATCGTTTCAACAAAAAGCTATTATTTGTAGCAGGTGCACACGGGCAGTATTTGTTTATGAATAACACTTCTGCAATAGAGCCTCGTGTAAATCTTAAATATAAAGTATCACCTAAGCATTCTGTTAGCGCAGGCTATGGGCTTAACAATCAAATACAGAGTATATACACTTACTACGTGCAAACATATACAGCAACAGGAGTAGCGTTAACGAATAAGAACCTGGGTTTTACCAGCAGTAATCAATATGTACTAACCTATAACTGGAATGTAGGACGTAATATTCGATTGATTGCCGAGGGGTACTATCAAGACTTGTACAATGTACCTGTGGAGCAAAGGTCTAGCTCATACTCTGCACTGAACAGTGGCGCCAGTTTTGTGCCGGACAGGCAAGATAGTTTAGTAAATAACGGAACGGGTAGAAACTATGGTGTAGAAATAACAATAGAGAAGTTCTTTAGCGATAACTACTATTTTCTTATTACCAGCTCGTTATTCGATAGTAAGTATAAAGGCAGTGATGGTATAGAGCGCAATACAGCGTTTAATACAGGTTATGTACTGAATGTACTAGCCGGTAAAGAGTTCAATATCACTAAAAATGGTAACAATATTTTATCGCTGAACATTAAAGCCGCTACTGTAGGGGGAAGGTATTTTACTCCGATTGATCTGCAGCAGTCTCAACTGGAAGGCCGTGCTGTATTTGACAGATCACAAGCCTTCTCTGTTAAGCAGAATAATTACTTCAGGATAGACTTTAAAATAAGCTACCGCAAAGAATATAAGAATAGCACGCTTGAAGCCTCTATTGACTTACAGAATGTTACTAATAACAAAAATATATTCAGCCAAAGCTACGACCCGCGTAGAAATACGGTATACTCTAACTTTCAGCAAGGGTTCTTCCCCGTGCCTATGGTTAGGTATACATTCTAATCAGGTTAGGTCTAGTTATTTAACAATACAATCATCGCCTTTTGTCTCACATTCTGCAGATGCATCTGATTGTGAGTTGGCAGCAATAATTTGACTGTAAGAACCATTATCGCACTCGCATGTATAATCTTTATTGCAAGATGTTGTGATGGCCATTAACGATAAGGCGAATATCGCCAAAGAGAATACTTTTTTCATAAATGTAAATTTATCTAAAATCTATAACCTATTTTAAATGCAAACTGCACCAGGGGAGAGGTGTCTCTAACCCTGCCGTCAATTTTGTTGATGTAGGTAAAGCCCAGGCCCAGATCCATACCAAGGTACAAATGTTTTGTTGGGTTTATGTTCAAAGAGTTGGTAACAACTATACCCAGCAATAGCTGGTCTTTAAAACCTATTACTGTATCTGTAATTGCACCCTTGTTGTCGTAAATATATTCGTCTATATACTTTTTGCCGGAACCGATAACAAAGTTTGGACCGATAGAGTACCTCACAACACCAAATGCACTGGTAGGGTAAATTCGTAACCCCGGCATAATCGTGTACATGGGGTTGTTATTAGTGACGCTGCCGTAATAATAAGAGCCGCCAGTGCCAGAAGAGTAAGCGTCAGGGTAATCTTGGTTTGTGAAGGCTACAGCTACAGGTAAATGGAAACTAACGATACCGTTATCGTCTAAAATCCTCTCGTAAGAAAGCCCCAAACCTACACCTTCTGTCACCTGTATTGGTGCCAGAGCAATAAGGTTTTTACCATACTTTTGCCTGTTACGTTCTCTGCGTACATCATCCAGCTCGCGAAATATGTCAACGCCACCGTTGGGGTATTCAATCTTAGCTACTTCTTCTTTCTCAATAGTATATACAGGGCCATCCGGGTTGCCTTCTTTCTTATACTTAACAATACGGTGAGTTACTTCTTCTACCTTGGCATTGATAACAGACCCATTCTTTTTATAGATCATGTCTTGCGCGTAGGTTTGTGTAGCCAGTAATGCAATTATTACTGCTAATAAGGTCCTTAGTTTCATGAGTACAGTTTTTTTTGCTATAAAGCATAGACTGTGCCAAAAAATTAAAGATGCCTGTTAAATATTTATGTGTAAGAGAAACTGCCGTGCTTGCTTTCTATTACTACCTCTTTTTTGTCCGCTGTTTCAACGCGTCCGGATATCGTGGCATCAATATTAAAGCTATTCGCAATTTCTACTATTGCTGCGGCTGTTTCTTTGTCGGTATATATTTCCAGTCTTTGCCCCATATTGAACACCTGATACATCTCTTTCCAGTCTGTACCGGCAGATTCTTGTATGATGTTGAATAGTGGAGGAGCGTCTAGTAAGTTGTCTTTAACAACTCGTAGTGGTTGTGGCAAATAGTGCAGACATTTAGACTGTCCGCCACCGCTACAGTGGATGATACCGTGTATTTTATCGAAATGATTGTTGAGTATTTGTAATACTACAGGTGCATATGTACGTGTGGGAGATAGCAGCATTTTTCCAACGTTCAGCTCTGTTGGAGTACTATCTGTAAGGCCATGTGTACCATTATACACTACCTCATCGGGTAGGTTAGGGTCTATGCTTTCAGGATATTTTGTTGCGTATTCCTTTTTTAATACTTCATGGCGGGCACTTGTTAGACCATTGCTTCCCATACCGCTGTTGTACTCATCTTCGTATGTAGCTTTGCCATAGCTCGCCAGAGATACAACAACGTCTCCTGCCTGCATTTTCTCTGTGGTTACCAGCTTGTCTCTTCTCATGCGGCAAGCCATAGTACCGTCTACTATAATAGTGCGTACCAGATCGCCAACATCTGCGGTTTCTCCGCCTAAAAACTTCACTTCAATGCCAAACTGTTGCAGATTGTCAAAATATGCTTGTGTTCCGTTGATGATCTCAGAGATCACTTCACCGGGAATAAGGTTCTTGTTTCTACCTATAGTTGAAGAATAAGTGAATGGTCCTGTTGCACCAACGCAAAGCAGGTCGTCAATATTCATTACTATGGCATCTACGGCAATGCCTTTCCAAACGCTTATATCGCCTGTTTCTTTCCAGTATAGATATGCCAGACTCGATTTTGTTCCTGCGCCATCAGCATGCAGCAGGTTACAATATGCTTCATCACCTGCCCAGTAGTCAGGGTATACTTTACAAAAAGCATTTGGATATAAGCCTTTGTCCAGCTTAGCAACAGCTTGGTGTACCTCTTCTTTTTGAGCAGATACACCTCTTAGATTATAACGATTATTGTCAGCCATAGAATGCTGCAAAAGTAGAAAATAATAGCTGTTTTTACCTTACTAAATGGAAAGTGCCCTTCTTCTCCATAGGTTCACCTGTATTACATATGTATTTAATGTAATATGCATACGTGCCGATGTCTTGAGGTTCACCGTTAAATGTGCCATCCCATTTAGCATTAGGGTCTTTCGTATTTAATATAATATTTCCTCTTCTGTGAGCTATAACAAACTGTACCAGCTGATGTTTTTGAATATCTACAAGACGTAAGAAGTCGTTTGTGCCATCTCCGTTAGGTGTAAATGCATCAGGTACAAATATATCGCAGCATGCGCCTCCATTAACAAATATAGAGTCTGCACTTTCACATTCCCACTGGTTGCGCACTTTTAGGTGTAAATAACCAGAGCGTTCTACAGTACCTGTAACGTCGGGTTGTGTGTTTTGATCAAACATTTGAGGAGGAGACCAGCTATACTCGTACCTCTGGCCTTGTTGTGCATGCAAACTAAATTGTTTTCCTGCACATAGCTTATGATCGTCAATAGAAATCTTAGCTAAAGGGAAGGAGTGAACAGTTACACTGTCCAAATAGGTGTGCTCACAACCATTATAACCTTTAATGTGTAGTTGAGCTTTTTTAGTACCAATAGTAGGCCAGTTTAAAACATATTTAGGCTTGTAAGCTGTATCATTAATTGTTTGTCCGTCTAATGTCCATGTGTATGTTCCGTTATAGTCGGTAGGTATAATATCAACGGGAGCTCCTAAACAAACATCATGTGTGATGTGGAAGTATGCATTAGGACCGTTCTTTACATATATATCCAGCGAATCGCTTACAGAACATAAGTGGTTGTATAAAGTGAGGTAAATGGTTTTTATACCAGAAGATGTCCACCAGGCTTCTACTGTGCTATCAGTAGGTGTGCCTGCTATTCGTCCTGTATCTACATTCCAGCTAAAGAATGTGATGATAGAACTGGTGTCTTTGTTTTTTATTTTAAGCAGGTTGAATGCACATACAGAGTCTTCTAAAGACACTAAGTCAATAGTAGGGAAGTCGTGAACTGTAATGTCAACTCTTGTACGCGGGCTTTCGCAACCACTGGGCGTCTGGCTGACGAAGTAGCTTGTATCTCCTAATTTACTCACATCCGGTATTATTGGCCCTGGTATACCAACGCCCCCGGTAGCAGAATTATACCATAAAAGGTTTTTTCCATTAGCCACCAATGAGTCCGGTATTACATTGTAACATAAATCTACCGGAGTAATAACTTTTGGGTTAGGAGCATTGGTCTCGATCATAACAGGTATAGTAAATACCTGAGTAACGGCTACGCCCGGTGCTCTACAGGTAGAGTCTTTTGCTATTATGGTTAATACCTTTAACCCGCTGTCTGCGCTGGTTGGTGTCCATGTAAAACAACCTCTTACGCTGTCTGTAGCATTATTTTGATAACTGATAGTAGCTGTAGAGAATGTTACTTGCTTATTATCAGAAATAGCCAGAAGTGTACTGGTATCAGTAGCTTTAACGTCAAAGCAAAAGCTTAAAGGCACATTTACGCAACCTAAAACAGTTCCTGAGTCTAAAGAAGAGTTGACCAAGCTTAGCGTATCAATATCTAAGGCTACAGGAGTAGAGTTACATGGCAATACCTGTACCTGTATGTCTCTGATGACGCTGCCCACTAATATGCCATTCCGGTATTCTTTAACACGCATCGTTGTCGTTTGTGCTCCTTGCTGGCTGGCTGTATAAGATATATTGCCTGTAGCAGCATTTAATACATATGTGTTGTTGGTTTGGAATGGGTTGTTGGGTAAACCTAAAGGAGGTGTTAGTGTTTGAAAACTAACAGGAGTATGAGCACCGGCGCAGCTAGAATTATTCAAAGGAATAATAGGCTCAAAAACCAATACGTCTTTATCCTTATCAACGGCTCCGTTGTTATAAGTAAAAGGCATGTTTACACATACATATGGTACAGGCTTTGTGTTAAATACTGTCGAGTTATTATAAAGTACATTAAGGTTGTTCAAAGTAGCCTCTACATACAAAAAGCCACCTGTAATATTTTGAGAAGGATTTCTGGCACTTACAGACACGCCAAAACGCCAATTATCGCATTTGCCTTGCAGTGTTACCGTGTCTTGATACCACCACTCTCTATACGCAGGTAAAGATGACCCTGCGCTATCGCATGTGTTTTTAAACGAAGGGCAACCTGATGCTACCTGAGAGCCGTTAACCCTACCATCAGGAAGAGTAGCGATTTTAGGCAGTGATACAGTGTACTGGTTAAAGTTACATGTATTGTTAATACATAATTGAGCAATTCCGGGTTCAGATACACCTGTGCAATCTCTGTAAAACTTAAATGTAAAAACATAAGTATTTCCACCTATCCATTCATATATCAATTCACCCCCCGCAGCATGAGACGCAAATGCAGACTGTATGCTAAAAAGAGAACATAATAAAACAGTGATTAGTTTTATATGAAGGGCTTTAAGAAGGTTTTTTTTAGCCATTTGGTTGAGGTTCTTAGATGGTAAATTTTTAACTGTCAGACAACTAATTTCTAATAACAGTTAGTAAATACCAAAAAAAATATGAAAAATCGTTATTAACGGATGAGTATAACAGATCCTTTTTTGTGGATCACATCACCTTCGTTACACACATACTTCATGTAGTAATAATATGTTCCTGTAGGTGCAGGTTTATTATTTAGCATTCCATTCCAACCATTGGTTAAAGTTTTGGCTTCGTAAACCATCTCTCCCCATCTATCCATGATCATAAAATGAACAAGTTCATGCTGCTTCATGTCTACCGGGTGGAAGTAGTCGTTTCTGCCATCCGCATTTGGAGTAAACGCTGTAGGCATAAATACTTCACAACATGGTCCGGCATAAATAAAGAAAGAATCTACAGAAGAGCAGCCCCATTGGTTGGTCACTTCTAAATGTACATTACCTGTTACTTCTGCATAGCCATTAACGCTATGCTCATCGTTAGTAATAAAATATTGTGGCGGTGTCCACGAGTATGTGTACCTGTTGCCTTTTATAGTAGATAAATTGAATTTTTTACCCTTACATATGCTATTGTTATCACTTTCAATTGCCGCTACCGGTGGTTCATATACATTGATAAATGTATCCAACTCGGCGAAGCAACCGTTCTCATTTTCCAATACCAGGTGTATATTCTTTTGTCCGGTTGAGTGCCATGTAAGATTATAACGATCTTTGTATGTCGTATCTGTAATATTCTGCTCGTCTACCTTCCAGTCATATTTAGCAATTTGTTCTACAGGAACCAGCAATACTTCTTGGTTAACGCATCCGTATTTTGGTATATTAACGATAGCCTCCGGCTGATATTTTACAAATATTTCTGTGGTATCGTACTCTTCACACCCTTGATTGGTTATTTTAAGAACAATTCGCTTGTTACCGGTGTCTTTCCAGTATGCAATAGCTTTTTGTGTTCCCTGCCCGGTATATATTTTACCGGAATCTACATTCCAAAAATAGCCAATGCCTAATGGGTTTTTGCCCAGGTTTTTAAGTTCAATAGGTACATTTTGGCAAACAGAGTCTTCGTTAACGGTAATCTCAGGGTCTACAGCCGAACGAACAACTACATACACGCTATCTTTTTTAGCACAACCAGAGGTGTCGGCAACTGTAATATAATATTGTGTAGTTACTTGAGGTGTAGCTACAGGGTTTGGGCAGTTGGTACAGCTAAGGTTATTGCTGGGTGTCCAATTGTAGTTTAGTGGTGTGCCAATACTGTTGCTCTTGACGTTAAGGAGAGCGCTACTACCTTTACATATAATAGTATCGTTAGAAACCCCTGTTATCAAGTCGGACTTATTTACCGTTACATACAATGTGTCTTTACAACCAAAACCCGGAAATGGTGATAATATGACCGCATATTTTGTAGATGTTGTTGGTGTTGCAATATTAATATTCTGATTGTATCCATGTGTGGTCGTAAATGTTGTATCCATCCACTTATATGCTTGAAATCCCGGAGGCGATTTTAATGTTATAAAAGGGTCTGGGTTACAACTAACATTGTGTGTCTGAAAAAAGCTGCAACTAAGGTCAAAATATCCATAACCAAAGTGAGCACCCAATGAGCAATCGCCGGTTGCAAACTCAACTACTACAGTTTTGCCGGCATAGCCTTTCAAATCGATAGTGGCTGTGGTCCAATCTTTATAAAACACATCGTTGCCTACATGAGATCTTTGAAACCCGGGTAAGCTGGATGAAGCCACATAAATATGGTGGTTGCAAACTAGCTGATCTCCATTTGCAGAGTCATATACATTTACTTCAAACCTAGGTTGCTCGTGCGGCAAATGCCCGGGGTCTTGAAACACTACTGCGTATCTGTATATAAGTGTGTATAGGTTTGCTGTAGCGGGAACTTTAATATAATAACGTGCTTTCTCTGCTTGAGATCTGGCACTGTCGTTACCTAATTTTAAAGAATAGCCACCACCACCGGGTGCCACTATCGGAAAGCCTCCATAAGGATCTATCCCTGAGCCAAAAACCAATTTATGTCTATAAGAAATTGGAGGTCCGCCAACTTGTGTGCTAATAGGGCAACAGTTGCCAGTGAAGAACTCCCAGTAACCTGTAGTCCCATCCTCAAAATCAATATTCTGTGGACACAACACAGCTTGCCCGAAAATGGTAGAGCTGCATAAAGTAAATGCAATCACCATTAATACTGCAATGGGAAGTTTTGGGCGTATTGTCATCAAAAGATTTTCTAAATTTAAATATACAATTATTTATGATAAAATTTAACAATTCGTTTATACTACGGGTTTCAGTAATTTTACATGATTAGCTGTTACTTTACAAATTGAATATCAATAATTTGTAATATTCATTAAAAGCAAAAATGAGCGACAGGAATTTTACCTATTATATTTTTTCGGTAGTGCGTATGTTGCTCTATCCGCTGGCATTAATTTATGGTGCTGTTGTTTGGATGCGAAACAGGTTATATGACACCGGGTTTTACTCTTCTATCGAGTTTAGTGTGCCTGTAATATGTGTCGGTAATTTATCGGTAGGTGGTACCGGTAAAACTCCCCACATAGAATATTTGATAAGGTTATTGCAATATCAATTTCAGGTGGCGACAATGAGTCGTGGTTATAAAAGAAGAACACAAGGCTTCCTTTTAGCTGATGCGAATACGAATGCAGTTAAAATTGGTGATGAGCCAATGCAGTATCATTTGAAATTTCCGGAGGTGATTGTAAGTGTGGCAGAGGAAAGAATGATAGGAATACCGAAGTTGTTGCAGCAAAGGCCGTCAATAGAAGTAGTATTGTTGGATGATGCTTTTCAGCACAGGTCTGTAAAAGCGGGTATAAATATTTTGATAACAGATTATGGCAAGCCTTTTTATAAAGACAGGATACTGCCATTAGGTACATTAAGAGAAAATAGAAGAGCTTATAAAAGGGCAGATATTATTCTTGTTTCAAAATGTCCTGATGATTTAAGAGAGAATGAAATGCAGGATATGGTGAAACACATAGCCCCATTGCAGCATCAGAATGTATATTTTACTAAGATAAACTACGGTACTGCTTACAATTTCTTCGCAAGAGAAAGGGCCGACTTGCAAAGTAAAAACCTGATATTAGTATGTGGCATTGCAAAACCACAACCGCTAATAGATTATTTAAAAACACAGGCTGCAGATGTGCATAGCCTTACTTATAAAGATCACCACTATTTTTTGCAAAACGACCTTGAGGAGATAAAAGAGGCATATGATAACTGGGGCGTAAGCAATAAGGTAATTATTACAACAGAAAAAGATGCAGCGAGGCTACATTTACACACAGAAAAACTGCAGCAGTGGGGTATTGAAATCGTAGTACTACCTATACAGGTAGCTTTTTTGAATGCAATGGGTGCTCAGTTTGATAAACAAATATTAGAATTTACAGAAACAACACTTAACGAAAACAACGCAATGTATTATGGGGAGGAAGGATAAAAGAAGGAAAAAGCCATCGAGTGGTAAACAAGTAGTAAAGGGTACTATTGAGGTGACTCGTTCTGGTTTAGGTTATGTGATAGTAGAAGGATTGAGTAAAGATGTACTGGTGAAGCGAGAACATATTGGTAATGCTTTGGACGGAGATGTGGTTAAGGTAGAGATAAATCCGAGAGGTAAAAAGTTTGGTTCGAGGCCGGAGGGTATAATAACAGAAGTTGTAAAAAGAAAACAAATAGAATTCAGCGGTAGGCTAGAAGTACACAAGCATTATGCCTTTTTAATACCCGATAACGATAAAATGCCGGTGGATATATTTATACCAGTGCAATTAACCAATGGTGCTAAGGACGGTGATAAATGTATTGCTAAAATTGTAGAGTGGACAGGTAAAACGAAGAATCCGGTAGGAGAAGTGGTGAGTGTTTTATCTAATGAAACAGAGAACGAAATTGCAATGCAAAGCATACTTGTAGAAAGCGGTTTCCCGCTTTCTTTTGAAGATGATGCTTTAGAGGCTGCAGCAAGGTTCCCTGATGTGCTGGACGAAAAAGAGATTAAAGAGCAGCGCCGTGATATGCGTGATGAGCTGACTTTTACGATAGACCCCGTTGATGCAAAAGATTTTGATGATGCGATATCAATAAAAACATTGCAGGGTGGATATTATGAAGTAGGGGTGCATATTGCTGATGTAGCATATTATGTTGAAGCAGGCTCAGCTTTAGATGAAGAAGCTTATAGAAGAGCGACAAGTGTTTATTTGCCTGATAGGGTATTGCCAATGTTGCCGGAGCGTTTGTCTAATCAATTATGTTCTTTAAGACCGGACGAAGATAAATATGCCTTCTCTGCAATTTTTAAGATCAATAAAAAAGGAACAGTAAAAGAGTATTGGTTAGGCAGAACTGCCATACGTTCTAAAAGAAGGTACACATATGAAGAAGCGCAGGAAATAATTGAAGGAGGTGCTGATGAGTTCTCTAAACAAGTTCTTGTGCTGGACGAAATGGCCAAAAGCTTGCGTGCGCAACGTTTTGAAAAAGGAGCGATAAACTTCTCTTCTCAAGAAGTGCGCTTTAAGTTGGATAGCGATGCAAAGCCGATAGGCATCATGGTAAAAGAAAGTAAAGATGCACATAAGCTGATTGAAGAGTTTATGCTATTGGCGAACAGAACGGTAGCTAAACACGTTGCTGAAGTGCAGGTGAAAAATAAACCTTTACCATTCCCTTATCGTGTACACGATGACCCTAACGAAGATAAATTAAAGATATTTGCAGCTTTTGCCGCTAAATACGGGCATAGGTTCAATATGAATACTCCTGATCAAATCGCTCATTCGTTCAACGAAATGCTAGAGCTGGCACATGGAAAACCAGAGCAGCATGTATTGGAGACATTAGGTATCCGTACTATGGCAAAGGCGATATATACTACAGAGAATGTTGGGCATTACGGCTTAGGTTTTGAGCATTATTGCCATTTTACATCACCTATTCGTCGTTATCCGGATGTGTTGGTGCATAGAATACTTGCAGATGTTCTGGCAGGGCAACCGCATGTATATAAGCAGCTGGAACAACAATGTCGTCATTGCTCAGAGCAAGAGAGAAATGCGATGGATGCAGAACGAGCTGCGAATAAATACAAGCAGGTAGAGTATATGCAGGCTTATGTTGGTGGCGATTTTGATGCAGTGATCAGTGGTGTTGCGCCGTTTGGCTTTTGGGCAGAAACAATTGAACATAAATGTGAGGGCATGGTGCCTATATCCGATTTGTTTGATATAGATGATTTTGAGTTGCTGGAAGAGGAGTATGCTCTGGTTGGACAGCATACCAAAATCAGGTTTAGGATTGGTGATAAAGTAAGGATTAGAGTTGTAGCCACAAACCTTGAGAAAAGGCAAATAGATTATACATTGGTAGAATTATTAGACGATTCAAAACCACAGAAGAAAACATCAAAAGCTAAGACAGGAAAGCGTAAAAAATAAATATGCACAGCTTTAAAGAAATAGTAGCACTATTTGAAGATTATATAAGTAAAGAGGGCTTGTTCGATCGTTCACCAGAGAACCTGTATGAGCCATGCAGGTATATTATGTCGCTGGCTGCAAAGCGTGTTCGTCCGGCATTATGTCTTATGGGGAGCGAAGTGTTCGGAGATGTTAATGAAGATAGCTTCCATTCGGCTGCAGCAATAGAGTTGTTTCACAACTTTACATTGATACATGATGATATAATGGATGAAGCACCGCTACGCAGGGGCAATGCTACTGTGCATACTAAGTATGGCCTAACAGCAGGTATTCTTAGTGGAGATATTATGCTGATACGTGCTTATGAAGAGTTGGCTAAAGTAAGTAAACATCAAGCGGATGTGTTACACCTGTTTAATACTACAGCAAGAGAAGTATGTGAAGGGCAGCAATTAGATATGGATTTTGAAAAACGCAATGATGTTTCTGTAGAAGAGTATATAAATATGATTGCGCTGAAAACCTCTGTTTTGCTGGCCTGTAGTTTGAAGATGGGAGCACTATTATCCAGCGCTGATAAAACTGATGCTGATCAGTTATATGCCTTCGGTAAGAATTTAGGGTTAGCGTTTCAACTGCAAGACGACTATTTGGATGCTTTTGGAGATGCCAATAAAGTAGGCAAACAGGTAGGGGGAGATATAAAAGCCAATAAAAAAACATTTTTATTGATCAAGGCGATAGAACTTACTAAAGATAATCCTGAACGTATAGGTCAATTATTAAAGTCTGATGCTGATACTAAGGTTGAAGAGATGCTTGACGTGTATAAAGAAGCAGGTGTTGATGCTTTGTGCAGAACGTTGATACATGAGTATTCTGAAAAAGCTTTTAAAAGCCTGGCAGCGATAAATGTTGAAAAAGAAAGGACAGCACCTTTATACGGTTTGGCTACATACCTGTTACAGAGGGATAAATAGTTTTAGATAAGACATTGTATTGAAAGTGAGCCTATCAGGTTCACTTTTTTGTTTACTAACACTTTTACGTGTTATAACGTCTTACACTTATAACAAGGATATTCACCTAAAAATAATCTTATGAAAAACATTAACCTAAAGCTATTCCTTATTACCGTGATGGCTTTTTTTGTACAAAGCGTATATGCGCAAACAGTCAACATAACGGTAACGCAAGCCCCGTGTAATGGCAATGGTATACTTACCGCAAACTATTCGGGCTTTACAGGCCCTATAACAGTAAGGTGGTATGTTCATAACAATCAAACCACACATACAAATGCCGGTGCAACAAGTGATGTATTAAATAATTATGCCGGTGGCTATGTATATGTAACGGTACAGGGCGGAACATCCGGCTATGCATGGGATAGCGATACGGGTTCAACCCCGGTTAAATATACCGTTACTACAACGCCTGGTGTATGTCCGGTTCAAGGTACTGCCACCGCTTCAAATATATCAGGAGGTACAGCGCCTTATTTAGTTGAGTGGATCAGTAAAACCAGCAATACTTTGGTAAGTACAAATAACCCTGCAAGCTTGCCTACTGATCAGTACGAGGTAAAGGTGACAGATGCTAATGGGTGCTACTTCAGTAATAGCGACTCTATACAAGTTAGTCAACAAACGAATATTACTTATAACATAGCTACTACACAGGCAAACTGTACCAATGGTACCGCAACTATTACCAACCTTACAGGTGGTACAACTCCATATAGTTATCTCTGGTCAAACTCGTCTACAGCAAATTCTATTAATAACCTAACTATGGGTTCTTACTTTGTTTCTGTAACAGATGCGCAGGGTTGTACGGAGAAAAGGTATGCTTATATACAACAATCCAGAAGTATTGGGGTGAATTTGACCAAGCAAGATCCTACCTGTTTGCAAAGCGATGGTGCGATTACGGCCTACGGATCTGGTGGGGTAACACCTTATACTTATTTATGGAATAACAATGTAACCTCTGCAACACAAACAAATTTGGCAGCAGGCTCATACAATGTAAAAGTAACAGACGCTCAAGGGTGTATAGGTCTCAGGTCTACATACTTAAGCAGTAGCACACCTATTAATGTTACATACTCTACTACGCCTAGTTCTTGTACTTCACCTACAGGTACTGCTTCGTTAAGCATCTCAGGAGGAACCGCTCCTTATAATGTTCAATGGTCAACCACTCCTGTACAGATAGGTACAACAGCATTGAACTTAGGAAAAGGTACTTATACATTTATAGTAACAGATGCAAACGGGTGTATCCGTACGGGTACGGTGTATGTTCCATGGAATAGTAATTTGACAGCTTCGGTTTCTTCAACGAATGCTACATGTATAGCATCGAATGGTAGTGCAACAGCTACGGTAACAGGTGGTGCAACACCATATACATATGCATGGAGCAATAGTGGCACAACAGCATCTATCAACAATCTTTCTGCCGGTTATTACAGTGTTACTGTTACGGATAATAATGGTTGTGCCTTAACAAAGGGCAGATCTGTGGGAACAAGCTCGCCCGTTCAGATAGGGTTGAATACAACTAACACTTCTTGTATATACAGTAGTACGGGTACAATAACAGCTGTGCCTTGGGGAGGTACTGCACCATATAGCTTTAACTGGAGCAACGGAGGTACAACACCTAATATTAATAATCTTCCTACAGGTCAATATAGAGTGAATGTTACAGATGCAAATGGTTGTAAAGCCACTAAGTATACACGTGTAGGTTATAACCCTAATAATAATAGTTGCTATTGTACTATTACAGGTGTTGTATACCACGATGTAAATAATAACTGTGTAAAAGATGCTAATGAGCCGGGCATCCCGAACATTAGAATAAACTGTACAGGTAATATGGGCTCAACATTTACAGATGCAAACGGAGTGTATTCTTTTAAAGTGCCTACGGGTTCTTATACTTTATCGGAAACGGTTCTCGGTATGTATCCTCTTGCATCATGCCAAAGTAATTCTGTTGTTGTGAATGTAACAGCAGGGCCTAACTGTACGCACACCGTAAACTTTGCCAACTCTGTAAACCCGATACACGATATTCATACAAGTATATGGAATATCAATTATCCTGTTCCGGGTTATGTATATAATCAAAGAATTTTGATCAAGAACAATGGTACCGTTACAGAAAGTAATGTGAATGCAGGTTACAAACCAGATGGTCAGGTTGCAGGAGCTACTTTTACACCGGGCGGTTATTGGGCTGCGAATGGTACAGCGCACTATAAAATATCTAATAACACATTGTCTCTTGCTCCAAACGCAGCATTGAGTTTTAAAGCAGCGTATTTAACACCAACGAATATTCCAATTAACACGCAATTGGTGTATAAAGATACCGTATCGTATATGGCACCAATAAGTAATTGGAATAACGATTACTCTCCATGGAACAATGTGAGCACCTACAAGCCTATTGTAAAAGGGTCTTACGATCCTAACTTTAAAGAGGTACAGCCGGCAGGTGTAGGTGATAAAGGCATCATCTCTCCAAACGATACTACGCTACAATATATGGTGCATTTCCAAAACCTGGGTAACTATAAAGCACAAAACATATTTATACTGGATACTCTGGATGATGATCTTGATTGGTCAACCTTCAGACCGATACATGAATCTCACAAATGTAATATCACCATTTCCAGTGACGGTGTTGTAAGGTTTCAGTTTGATAACATAGATCTGCCGCATAAAGATGCAGATGAAGAGGCCAGTCAGGGTTTTGTAGCTTATTCTATAAAAACTAAAAAAGGCCTTCCGCTGGGAACGCAGTTTAAAAACTCTGCTGCTATATATTTCGACTTTAACGAGCCTGTTATTACCAACACAACACTGAATACTATAGACCTCTTGTCTGTAGAACAAATAGCAGAACGTGAAAAACAGCAGGTGTTGGTTTATCCAAACCCAACAAGCGATGAGTTTGTAATTACATTGCACGAAGAGTCTGTTTATGAAACAATCAAAGTAATAAACACAGTAGGGCAGTTGTACACCACTCAAAAAGTAACTGGTGTAGAAAATAAAGTGAATATGTCTAAAGCTGCGGCTGGTATATACTTTGTTATATTACAAGGGAATGGACAACACTCAGTACAAAAGATAGAAAAGCTATAGTAGATAATTATAGTCGTTTACTAAAAGAGCCACGCATTGCGTGGCTCTTTTTATTATCATTTAATGTTTACAGACTTAGATAGTCATGATCTCTTTGTCTTTGTCTTTACAGTGCTGATCTATTTGCTCTATGTGCTTATCTGTAAGCCCTTGTATAAGACCTTCTGTATCTTTAGCCTCGTCTTCACTCAATCCGTCTTTTTGTTCTTTTTTGATGGTTTCCATGGCGTCTCTACGTATGCTACGTACAGAAACTTTTGCCTGCTCTCCTTCTGCATTCACTCTCTTTACCAATTCTTTACGGCGTTCTTCGGTAAGTGGTGGTAAGTACAAACGGATGATCTCGCCATCATTTTGCGGGTTAAGCCCAATATTTGCGGCAATAATTGCTCTTTCTATATCTTGTAACATGCTTTTTTCCCAAGGCTGTACAGTTATTGTTTTCGCATCGGGTGTAGATATGTTGGCCACCTGCCCTAACGGAGTAGGGTTATCATAATATACTACTGTGATGCCGTCTAGTATTTGCGGGTTTGCCTTCCCTGCTCTGATACGGCTTAATTCAACTTCTAAGTGTTTGATGGCCTTTTTCATATTTTGGCTGGCCTCATCTATTATCATGTCTGTAACCTCGCTCATAATTATCTGCTTTAGGAATGGCAAATATAAAAATGTTCGTTTACAATACGCTATCAGTTTATTTTCAATATATTTAATATGTGAATAGGGACTTTGTTTTTGCTTATTTGGTAGCAGAAATAAGGTGTACTAACTTTGTGTAAAACATATATAATAAATGGAAACAGCAGTAAATAGTCCGGTTACTTTAACAGAGGGCGCAATAGAAGAGATAAAAAGGTTGATGAGTGAGCCGAACTTTGCAGGAGGCTTTTTACGTGTTGGTGTAAAAGGTGGGGGTTGCTCCGGAATGTCATATGTTCTGGGTTTCGATCAAAAAGAAGAAGGAGATACTGAATACGAAATTTCAGGTATTCCCGTTATAATGAAAGACGCACATGGCATATACTTACATGGTATAGAGGTGGATTTTCAAAAAGGCCTGAATGCCAGAGGGTTTATTTTCAATAATCCGAATGCCAGCAGTACTTGTGGGTGCGGTACTTCGTTTGCTGTCTAAAGTTATTCATGAAGGGATCAATAACTATATTACTTCTTATTCTTTTAGGTATTTCTATTCCTGATAGATCTGATGCACAGAAGATGCCTGATGTTAGAAAATCTAATATCAACAAGCTAGATAAGAAAGGGAAGAAGCATGGTACATGGTTGAACAAGGTTGAACCAAGAAAAGGAGAATATGGTTACTCAGAATTTGGTAGCTATATACATGGCCTGAAGAATGGCTTGTGGTACAAAATGAATACTGAAGGAGACCTTGTTGCTATTGAGAACTACAAGAATGATTACTACGATGGTGAAGTTAAATATTTCACTAAAGGGCAAGTGACTTGCATTGGTCATTATCGTGGTTTAAATCCCGAGATGGAATATGATACAGTTGTTGTAGAA
This sequence comes from Bacteroidia bacterium, assembly GCA_030429205.1. Lineage (GTDB taxonomy): Bacteria > Bacteroidota > Bacteroidia > Chitinophagales > Chitinophagaceae > UBA5543. The sequence continues at coordinate 165,019 of JAUICZ010000004.1, read as the reverse complement.
AACCCTGTAACAGGCGAACAGAGTTTAGTACCAATTAAAGCAGAACGAGGTACTTTAAGGCACGGGTTATGGCGGTATTATAATGAAACAACTGGTGTCCTAGAAATGGTACAGGAATATCAAATTGATAGTCTTATATACGAGGAAAGCATCAACTTTAGCAGGCAAGATAGTTTGCGAATGATAAGACAGGCAAATAATCTGCCTCATATAAAAAAGAACTACTATAAACCACCGTCGGAGAAGCAATTCCGATACACTAAGTAATTACGATTTCAAACTACATGGCCGAAACGATCATTAAGGTTAAAGACCTGGTAAAGAAGTACGACGATTTTACTGCAGTAAACGGTTTAAGTTTCGAGGTACAGAAAGGTGAAATATTTGGGTTGTTAGGACCAAATGGTGCCGGTAAAACAACCACGCTGGAGATTATAGAAACGCTTAGGAAGAAAAACAGTGGTAAGGTTTGGATCAGTGGAATTGATATAGATGAAGCACCTCAAGAAGTAAAGAAACGTATAGGTGTACAACTACAAGCTGCGGGGTATTACCCAAACCTGAACTTACTCCAGATCATTAAACTATTTGCGGGACTTTATAATAGAGAAGTAGATGCAATACAGCTATTAGGAACTGTTAACTTGGAAGAAAAGGCTAAGAATAAATTCAAAGAATTATCCGGCGGACAGAAACAGCGATTCTCTATTGCCACTACACTGATCAACGAACCTGAAATCATTTTCTTAGATGAGCCTACTACAGGGCTGGACCCTCAGGCAAGAAGAAACCTGTGGAATCTTATTAGAGAAATCAGAGATAAAGGCACTACCATTGTTATTACTACACATTATATGGATGAGGCTGAAGAGCTGTGTGATAGAGTAGCCATAATCGATGCCGGTAGTATTATAGCACAAAACACTCCTGATCAGCTTATAGAAGATCTTGTTGCCGGTGGTTTTAGCAGACCTAAACCAGTTAAGCAGGCAAATCTAGAAGATGTTTTCCTGGACCTTACAGGTAAAGAGTTACGCGACGTCTAAAAATACTTTTTCTTTCTCCTACGTGTTGTAGTGCTAACTCCTAGTGCGCCGAGCAGACTACGTACTATCATGTTACCTGCAGTACGCATAATGCTTTTGGTGACAGAGTGATTGCCTATCTTTTCAAGAACAGATTTTTCTTCTTTTTCCCGCCTTGTTTTTCGTTTAGGTGTTTCTTCTTCAGCGGTTTCCAGCTTTTCTGTTAGAATCTCATAGGCGCTCTTGCGGTCTATTACCTGGTTATACTTATCTATTAGTGGAGATTTGTCAACTAAGGCATCGATTTCTTTATCTGTTAGTATATCCATGCGCGAACGTGGTGCACAGAGCATAGTTGCGGCAAGTGGGGTAGGTATACCTTTTTCGTTAAGTAGTGTAATGAGTGCTTCTCCAATACCGAGCTGAGTAATTACTTGTTCTGTATCATAATAATCACTCAAAGGATAGTTCTCTGCAGTAAGCTTTATAGCCTTTCTGTCTTTTGCGGTAAATGCCCTAAGTGCGTGTTGTACTTTCATGCCTAGCTGGCTGAGTACGGCTGGTGCAATGTCTGTAGGGTTTTGAGTGACAAAAAATATTCCAACAGCTTTTGAACGGATGAGCTTTACAATAGTTTCTAGTTGGTCAACTAATACATCATTAGCATCGTCGAAAATCAAATGAGCTTCGTCAATAAAAAGTACAAGCTTAGGTTGGTCAAGGTCACCTTCTTCAGGTAATGTGGCGTAGAGCTCTGCTAATAATTGAAGCATGAAAGTTGAAAACATTTTAGGCTTGTCCTGTATGTCTGTAACCCTCAATATATTTATCATCCCCCTGCCATCATCAGATAGTCGCATTAAGTCATCCACTTCAAAAGACGCTTCTCCAAATATATTATCTGCACCTTGTTGCTGTAACGCAATTACTTTCCGCATGATAGTGCCAACAGATGCTGTTGATATACTGCCGTACTCTTCTTTCAGTTCTTCTTTGCCTTCGTTAGCTGCCCATTGCAGTGTTTTTTGAAGATCCTTAAGGTCGAGTAGTGGTAGCTTATTATCGTCGCAGTATTTAAAAAGCATAGCCAGTATGCTTTCCTGTGTGCTGTTCAAGTCCAGCACTTTTGCCAATAAAACAGGGCCAAACTCTGTAACTGTAGCACGCATTCTGGTACCGGGCTCATCACTGATAGAAAGTAACTCTACAGGGAATGTTGTTGGCTTGAAGTCTATGCCAAGAAGTTTGCAGCGCTCATCAATTTTGGGATGACCGGGACTGGCTGCGGCCAGGCCGCTAAGGTCTCCCTTTATATCCATTAGTAATACAGGAACCCCGGCATCACTCAAAGACTCAGATATCACCTGTAGTGTTTTGGTTTTACCGGTACCCGTAGCGCCACTAATAAGGCCATGCCTGTTGAGTGTTTTTAGCGGTACAGATATTTTGGCGTCGGTTATAACCTCGCCATTTAACATGGCACTACCCAAAAGAAAAGAGTTGCCTTTAAATGTATACCCCTTGTTGATGTGTTCTGTAAACTGTTCTTGCATTATATTAAAATAAAAAAGTCCTGTAAGTACTTACAGGACTAAAATACTAAGGTTTCTATCTATTTTTAAAAGAAATACTGTTTCGTATCAAGTAGTTTATCTGCAATAGCCCTTCTGGCGTCTTTGGTATTAAAAGGCGCTACTTTGGTGAAACGCTTAATACCTAATAACATCATTCTTTGTTCATCGCCATCAGCAAAAGCATTCACTGCGTTTTTGCCTGCATGGTTTATTCTGTCTGCTGCATCTGCAATAAATACCTTTGTTGCCTGGGTGGCTAATTCTTTTTGCTCGCCATTCATTTTCATAGTGCGTAATAACATGCTCTCGGCCATAAAGGTATAATTAAGCATATCGGCTATATACATCAGCAACTCCTGCTCTTTATCTATTTTCATCATCAGCTTTTGTACTGCTGCGCCTGCGCACATTAGTATAGCTTTTTTAAAGTTTGCTATAGCCTTTAGTTCTGCAGCAAATGGTGCATCATCTTCATCGAAGCTAGGTATGCCCATTAATTCTTTTTGCACAGCCATTGCCGGTTTCAATAAATCTATACGGCCCTTCATCGCACGTTTTAAGTACATGTCCAGCGTAAGTAGTCGGTTGATTTCGTTTGTCCCTTCAAAAATCCGATTAATACGACTATCTCTGTAAGATCTTGATATATTGTACTCGTCAGAGAAACCATTTCCGCCGTGTATCTGAACCCCTTCGTCAACAATATAATCCAGGCACTCAGAGCCTATCACTTTAAGCATGGCGCACTCAATTGCATATTCTTCTGCAGCACCTAAAAGGGTTTCGTCTTCGTTTTTGCCCGATGCTGCCAGTTCTTTTTCTTTCTCGGCTATCCATTTAGAGGTTCTGTATAAGGAGCTTTCTGTGGCATATGTACGTATTACCATTTCTGCCAGCTTATGTTTTATTGCTCCAAACTGCCCTATAGGTGTTTTGAATTGCTCGCGAGTATTGGCATATGTCGCTGTAATATTTAAAGCTCTTTTTGCACCACCTAGCGCAGCAGCGCATAGTTTTAAACGGCCTATGTTAAGGATATTAAAGGCAATGATGTGACCGCGGCCTATCTCGCCCAGAACGTTTTCTTTAGGTACTTTACAGTCTTCAAAAAATACTTGTCTGGTACTGGAGCCTTTGATGCCCATTTTGTGTTCTTCTTCTCCAAAGCTCAGCCCCTTTGTATCGCGGTCTACTATGAAAGCTGTAAAGTGTTCACCGTCTATTTTGGCGAAAACAGTAAATACATCAGCAAAGCCCGCATTTGTAATCCATATCTTCTGTCCGTTAATAAGGTAATGATTACCATCTTCAGAAAGTATAGCTTTTGTTTTCCCACTTAAAGCATCAGATCCTGAGTTGGGCTCTGTAAGTGCATATGCTCCTTTTAATTCACCTGTTGCCAGCTTAGGTATATATTTTTGTTTTTGCTCCTCTGTACCAAAGTATAGTATAGGTAAAGACCCAATACCATTGTGTGCAGCAACCGCAACAGCAAAAGAGTGTCCCGCACCTAAGGCTTCGTTAATAAGTGTTGCGGTTACAAAATTTTCACCCAACCCGCCATACTTTTCCGGAAAGGCAGCTCCCAACAAACCTAACTCTCCTGCTTTATCCAGCAGGGATACCATCAATCCTTCTTTTTGTTGGTCAATATCATCTAAATAAGGAAGCACATCTTTCTCTAAAAACTCCACACAAGTTTGCTCTATCATCTTCTGCTCTTCTCTAAATTCTTCGGGCGTAAAACACTGGTCAGGGGTAGATGGTGTGATGAGAAAGTTACCGCCTGCAATAATTTTGTTTTCTGTCTTTTCCATATCTGTGCTTTTGTATGAAGTTACTGAAATAGGTACTTATTTGCTGTTAAATTATTTCTTAACAATGGTGTTATATGCAGTTGTTTATCTTTGCTACATCCAAATAAATGATACTGTTTTTTATATATAGTCTGGCTTTCCTGTACGTAGCGCTAATATTTATTTATCGCTATGGCTGGCATCAAAAAAAGCAGTTCAGGTTTTCCAGAACATATGTACCTCAAACCCGTATATCTGTAATTATACCGGCCCGAAACGAGGAGCATAATATTACTAAATGTCTGGAAGCAGTATTAGCCCAGAGTTATCCAAAAGAACTTTATGAGGTAATAGTAGTAGACGATCACTCAACAGATAAAACCTATGACACTGTTACTGCAACAAATACAGACAAGCAATTAAGATGTATAAAGCTATCGCAGTACATACATGATAAAGATGTTACTTCTTACAAGAAGCTGGCGCTTTCTACTGGAATAGCTGAAGCAAGCGGAGAGCTGATCGTTACTACTGATGCAGATACATTCATGTCAGCAGATTGGCTGAAGAGCATTGCTGCTTTGTATGAAGAAAAGCACCCGGTAATGATTGTTGGACCAGTCTGTTTTGTGAATTCAAACAGGTTTGTAGAGGTTTTTCAGTCGTTAGATTTCATTAGTATGCAAGGCATCACTGTTGCGACCCTTAAGCTACGAATGGGAAATATGTGCAATGGTGCAAACCTGGCATTTAGTAAATCTGCGTTTGATAAAGTAAAAGGGTACGATGGTATTGACCATATAGCTTCGGGTGATGATTATTTGCTAATGACAAAAATGAGGAAGTATTATCCCAATGGTATTAAGTATTTAAATAGTGATGCGGCAATAGTTTCTACAGCTCCACAGCCGGATTGGCGAAGCTTTTTTCAGCAACGTATTCGCTGGGCATCCAAATCAGGTAAGTATAACGACTATAGGTTAACAGCTGTTTTAATGTTGGTTTATCTTTTTAACCTTGTATTACTGATAACTGCTGTAGTATCAATATTTCAACCAGAGTACCTTTTGCACTTATTTATAATACTAATTGGTAAAGGCATTGCGGAAATGTTGTTCCTATACCCTGTGGCGAAATTTTATAATCAAACCAGAGAGTTAGTATTCTTTCCGATATTTGAACCTATACATATTACCTATATAGTTCTGGCAGGTTTCTTTGGCTTTATTGGTAAGTACGAGTGGAAAGGAAGGAATGTAAAATAAATACTACACGATTAAGTTTATATAAACTATCACTTGTTTTTAATGGCTTTTGTATCTTTCGGTTATGCGTAAAGTAATCTTCTATTCGGTAATAATAATTCTAATATCTATAGTAGGGTATATATATTGGTTCTATTATAATCCATACAGTTCCGGATACAGAGAAGGTGTGCTTCAAAAATTCTCGCGAAAAGGCAATTTCTTTAAAACTTACGAAGGAGAGGTTATTCAACGTGGTTTTGGACAAAGAGCAGGAGGCTTTAATGCTCAGTACTTTAAATTTAGTGTGTCAGATATTAAGATAGCCGACTCATTAGAAAATTGCCTGGGCAAACAAGTAAAGCTTCATTACACTCAGTATCGCAGAAGTTTACCCTGGAGGGGCGATAACTACAATAGCATCAACGATGAAAAAGGGCAGTATATAGTTGATGATATTGCCAATGTTTCTGAAGTTAAGGCAACGTACTATTAGTACTATTGAGCTAGCAACAGAAAAACAACAGGCTGTTTCTCGAAATTAACCTTATTCTTTTTCCAATAAGCAATACTATTAGTTTTTATGGATGCATCAGGTGCTGTTACATTTTGTGCAATACACAAATGAGTGTTATCATGGCAGTTTCGTAGCAGCTCGGCAAAAAGCGTTTTATTACGGTAAGGTGTTTCTATAAATATTTGTGTTTGTTTTTCTTTTCTGGATCTTAGCTCCAATGTTTTGATCTCTTTACTACGTGCAGGATCTTTTACAGGCAAGTAACCGTTAAAAGCAAAACTTTGTCCGTTTAAGCCAGACGCCATTAGTGCCAGTATTATAGAATTTGGGCCGGTTAGTGGTATAACCTCGGCACCAAAATCTTGAGCCACTTTTGCAATTTTAGCTCCGGGGTCTGCAACACCCGGGCAGCCGGCTTCACTCATTACCCCTACATCATGACCTTCTTTTAGCCATTTTTTTAGTGTATTAAAATCGATGCCTTTATGTTTGTCTATTTCAGAGAACTTTATCTCATCTAGCACTAAGTCAGGGTGTAATGATCGTAAAAATCGTCTGGAAGTTCTTGAGCGTTCTGCGAAGTAGTACTTCAGCTGTGCTGTAACGGTTTTAACCTCTTCACTAAGTGTATGCAATGCACCTTCTGCGATTGGTACCGGTACCATATATAGTTTCCCTATTGCTGCCATTTGGTAATAATACAAATTGTAAAAGAATTGTACAGGGTGTATTTTACATTATGGTGTTGCAAAAAGATTTTTACCAGAGAGAGGATGTCTGCGTTATTGCAAAAGAGCTATTGGGCAAAGTGCTGGTTACAAATATCGATGGTCAACTTGCATCTGGTATGATCGTTGAAACAGAGGCATATGCAGGCATAACAGATAAGGCTTCTCACGCATACGGAGGTAGGCATACTAATAGAACAAAAACAATGTATGCAGCTGGTGGTGTTGCTTATGTGTATCTATGCTATGGTATACACCATTTGTTTAATGTGGTTACGAATATAGCCGGTATACCACATGCTGTATTAATAAGAGGTATTGAACCTGTAGAGGGAGTAGATATAATGTTGAATAGACGTAAGAAAGAAAAATTGATACCGTCGGTAACTGCCGGCCCCGGAGCTTTAAGTCAGGCATTGGGCATCACTACAAAACATACAAACTTGCCATTAATTAAAAACATTAGGATAGAAGATAGAGGGGGAATTGTACCTAATAAAGAAATAGCAGCAGCTACAAGGGTAGGGGTTGCTTATGCAGAAGAAGATGCGTACTTACCTTACAGGTATTATATAAAAGATAACAAGTACGTAAGTAAGGGGAAAGGTTTATAGCACTAAAAAAGGGTAGCGTTAGCTACCCTTTTTTTATATCGTGATGTTCTTATTAGAACTTAGGACAAGCAAAGTTGTAAGTAGGACGAGATGCACGTTTGTTGATGCAACCGTTGAAGATCAAAGTAACTTCGTATGCGCCGTTACCGTTTGTAGCAGGAGCGAAGCTAGACACGTTCAAGTCATAACTAACACCTAACTTCATTTTAGACCACTCAAATCCAATGTATGGAGCAAGTGCATCGTTGTAACGATACCAACCACCTAAGTAGAATACTGTGTTTTGAGAGAACTCTCTGTCGTGACCAGGGTTCAATACAAAACCTACAGCAGCACCTGCCATAACTTCTGTAGCACCTGCCTGACTTTGATATAAACCACTAGCATATAATACCAAGTTTTCGTTAAGATCGAAAGAACCTCCTAAATAACCTGTGTAACGAGAGTGTAATGTTGCTGTACCATCGCTTAAGAAAGACTCATTAGGCTCAGTTAAGTGGTAGTAAGAGAACCCTACATATGCAGTAGCATGCTCAGTAACACGACCAGAGTACATTAAACCTGCATTGAAGTCAGGGTATTGTAAATCCTGATTGTTGATATTTTCTCCTGATGGGTTGTTAGTTTCTCCTGTACGAGGATCAAACTGGCTTTCGAAAGTTAGTTTGTCAAAATCAAGAGTTTTTTGAACTAAAGCACCTTGTACACCAATTGATAGTGTGTGTTGCTTTTCGTAACCAAGTGCTTTGTGATAAGCTAATGATAATCCAACAGTTACGTTTTGTAATCCGCCAAGACCTGAACGGTCAAATAAGCCAAGAACACCAATTCCAAGGGCATCGCCATTGTTTAAAGTGCCTTTCATGGCAGACATATCATAGGATACAGTACCTGTTACATAAGGATTAGAAGATACACTTGACCACTGAGAACGGTAGTTAGCCGCTAACCTTAGATCGCACTGAGTCAATCCTGTTAAGGCTGGGTTAAGTGTAAGTGGTGATGCAAAATATTGGGTGAAATGCGCATCTTGCGCTATACCCGAAGTTGTGAAAATCAATGCAGCACCTACTCCTAATAATAATTTCTTCATCTGGGTAAACTTTTAGTAATTGTTAAATTATCAGTTTCTGACAGGCAAATTAAGCCAAATTCTCTTATTATGCAAGACTGCTAAAATATTATTTTAGTTGGGGTTATGATTGTTTTTTTATGCCGAAAGACAGGTCGCCCGCATCTCCCAGCCCCGGAACGATATACCCTTTGGCAGTCAACTCTTCATCTATGGCGCCTACCCATATATAGGCCTCCGGAAACTTTCTTTTAATGTATTCTATACCTTCTGTGCAGGCAATAGCACTAATAATGTGTATTTGAGCCGGTTTCCCAAGTTCTGCGAGCGATTTGAGCGCTGTTACCAGCGATGCTCCTGTAGCCAGCATAGGGTCAGCGATAATCAACGGTTTGCCTTCAATTTCTGGGCTGGTCATATAATATTGGGCTATTTCAAAGCTTCCGTCTCGGTGGTGTTTGCGGTAACCCGCTATAAAGGCGTTGTCTGCCTGGTCAAAATAGTTTAAAACGCCCTGATGTAGTGGTAATCCCGCCCTAAGTATTGTAGCCAGAACAGGAGTATCTGCAGTAATGGCACAGTCCGCTTCGCCCATTGGGGTTTCTACTTGTATCTCTTTGTATATCAGATGTTTACTTAGTTCATAAGCTGCTATTTCTCCAATCCGCTCCATATTACGTCTGAAACGCATTCTGTCCGTTTGTTTATTAATATCTCGTATTTCAGCTATCCAGTTGGATAATACTGAGTTACCGTCGCTTAAGTTGGTGACCATCATATTTTCATTTAGCTGTTATAAAAATACATTTTTGTTTGAATGGTATGTCAAATGTCATAGTTCAAAATATGGTGTTAATTATCAAGTATATACATTCATTTGCAGTTAAAGTGGCGTTAAACTAAACTACCCGCATTTTGTTACCTGCTTCAAGCATCTATTTTTGTACCTTTGCACACATTTTGAATTCATATTTGGTTAGATAGCCGATGGATCTACTTAATTCGATAGACAAAGAACGCATCCCGCGTCATATTGCCATTATCATGGATGGTAATGGCCGTTGGGCAAAAGAGCGTGGCGAAGACCGCGTGTATGGCCACCACGAAGGTGTGGTGAGTGTGCGAGAAATAGTAAATACCTGCGGAGAGTTAGGCGTAGGGTATCTTACTCTTTATGCCTTTTCAACAGAAAACTGGAACCGACCGAAAGAAGAAGTGGATGCTTTGATGGAGTTGTTGGTGAATACTATTAGGAAGGAAGTAGAAGAGTTGAAGAAAAATAATGTGCGTTTACATGTAATTGGCGACTTCAAGAGTTTGCCGGATGTATGTCAAACAGAACTGAACGAAGCTATAGACATCACAGCAGAGAATACAGGGTTAAACCTGATCTTAGCATTGAGTTATAGTTCAAAATGGGAAATATTAGAAGCTACAAAACAAATTGCTGATAAGTTTAAGAAGGGAGAGATAGAAGAAGCTGATATTACAGATGAGTTATTTCATGCTCATTTATCTACGGCGAAGTATCCTGACCCCGAGTTGATGATACGTACCAGCGGCGAACATCGTATCAGTAATTACCTTTTATATCAACTTGCATATGCTGAACTATATTTTACAGATGTGCATTGGCCTGATTTTAGAAAGCAAAGCTTGTATGAGGCCATTTTAGATTACCAACGTCGCGAACGTCGTTTTGGAAAAACAAGTGAACAAATTCAAAAGAATACAGCACCGCATGCATAAGACCATTTTGCGCAACTTATTGTTAATTACCATCTGTATTATATATGCGGCGACTACTTCTATAGCCCAGATAAAGACGTCTAATACAGAAGATAACGGACTGGGGCAAATTGCCAGGAAAAGAAAAATAGGTACAACTGAAGTTCAGTCAGGACCTAAACAGTACACCATTGCCGGTGTTACTGTTTCGGGTACCAAGTTTTTGGATAATGAACTATTGATAACGGTTTCCGGTTTAACAGTTGGAGAGAAGATCAAAGTGCCTTCCGGCGATAAGGTTTCTAAAGCTATACGTAACCTTTGGAAGCAAAATCTGTTTTCTGACATCAGCATAACTGCAACAAGAATATTAGGCGATAAAATATTTTTGAACATTCATGTTGAAGAGCGCCCTCGATTAAGTAAGCATAATTATAAAGGAATAAGAAAGTCTGAAGCTCAAGAGTTGGCAGATAAAGTAGGTTTAGTTAAGTCGAGAGTTGTAACAGATGCAACCAAGAAAGAAGCAGTTGTTAAGATCAAGAAATATTATTTTGAGAAAGGCTTTAATGATGTTAAGGTAGAGGTGCAAGAATGGACAGATTCCATTTCTGTAAACTCAGTTAGATTGACATTTGTTATTGATAAAGGTTCTCGTACGCGTATCAATCAGGTAAATATTGCCGGTAATACAGTTGTGCCGGACACTCGTTTGAAGCGTACACTTAAAGGAACTAAAGAGAAACCGCGCATTAGTTTACACCCGGCAGACGATGTTACAGTTTATGAAAAAGATGATCGTTCTTTTGCAGAGTATATGAAGAACTTTAACTTTTTATACCCGTCTAAAACATTAGAAGCGTTGAACCCTTATTTACGATTGAACTTGTTCTCGTCGTCTAAGTTCAGCGAGAAGAAATTGGAGACGGATAAAGATGCTTTGATAGCATATTATAACTCTTTGGGGTATAGAGATGCGATTGTTGAAGATGATACTGTTTATAAAGTTGCTGACGGTAACTTGAATATTGATATTAAAATTCGTGAAGGACATAAATATTACTTTGGTGATATTGAGTGGAAAGGGAATACGAAATACTCAAGTGAGTTTTTGAGCAAGGTGCTTGGTATAAAGAAAGGCGATGTATACAATCTTGAATTATTAGAAACAAGGTTAGGTAAAATATTGTCGCCTGATGGTGGTGATGATGTGAGTAGTTTGTATATGAATGATGGTTACCTGTTCTTTAATGTAGATCCGATTGAAGTTTCGATAGAGGGAGATACCATTAATTATGAAATGCGTATTACGGAAGGTCCTCAGGCAACTATTAAGAATGTAATTATCACAGGTAACGACAGGACTAATGAGCACGTTGTAAGGCGCGAGTTAAGAACGTTGCCGGGTAACAAATTCAGCCGTGCAGATTTGATACGTTCTCAAAGAGAGATTGCCAACCTTGGGTTCTTCGATCAGGAAAAAATAGGTATACAACCAAAGCCTAATCAGGAAGACGGTACTGTTGATATAGAATATAGTTTAGTAGAAAAGTCTAGTGATCAGTTACAGCTATCTGCAGGTTTTGGAGGAGGTGTAAGCTTCTATGGTAATATTGGTGTTACATTCAACAACTTCTCTTTACGTAATGTATTAAAACCAAAATTCTGGGATCCGCTACCTGTTGGAGATGGTCAGAAGTTTTCAGTTAACTACCAATCAAACGGTAGGTTCTATAACTCGATGAACGTGTCGTTCACAGAACCTTGGTTGGGCGGTAAAAAGCCAAACTCTCTTACTACCAATTTCTTGTATAGTAAGTTCAATAACTCGGTTAACTCAAATGATGCTAACGCATCGTTCATGAGAGTATTGGGTGGTGGTGTTTCATTGAGCCGTCGTATAAAATGGCCGGATGATAACTTCATATTTACTTATGGTGTTAACTACCAAAATTTTAAACTGAAGCAATATGAGTTGATCCAAAACTCAGGATTTAACAATGGCGAGAGTAACAACTTATACATCAAATTAGTATTAGCTCGTTACTCAATAGACCAACCGTTGTACCCGCGTAGTGGTTCTAACATCAACTTTACTTTCCAGTTTACACCACCGTTTAGTGCATTTGACGGGAAAGATTATTCTGTAGCAACACCATCTGAAAAATATAAATGGATCGAGTACCATAAGTATCGCTTTACAGCAGAGTGGTATCAACGTATGATTGGTAATGTTGTATTCAAGTTTGCTACCAAGTATGGTTTTATGGGCTATTATAACCCTGATATAGGTTTTGCTCCATTTGAACGCTTCCAGGTAGGTGGCGATGGTCTTAGTGGTCAGAACTTCTTTGTTGGTAGAGATATCATCGCGCACAGAGGTTACAGAGCGCCATATTCTTATGATGCGACCATCTTTAACAAGTATACGGCAGAGGTAAGGTTCCCATTCTCGTTAAGCCAAACATCAACTATATACGGTTTATGTTTTGTGGAGGCGGCGAATGCATGGTCTAACTTTAGCCAATACAACCCGTCAAACCTTAATCGTTCTGCCGGTGTTGGTATCAGGGTGATATTACCAATGTTTGGTTTACTTGGTTTAGATTACGGTGTTGGTTTCGATCGTTATGATAAGGCGGCTGGTTTAACCAAGATGAAGGATATAGCCAACTTTACCTTTATGTTAGGTTTCGAGCCGGATTAATGGACACATTGTTAATTTGATTAAACTCACAGTTATGAAAAAAATATTAGCAGTATTAGTACTAGTGGTAGCCGTTTCTTTTCAGGCTGACGCACAACGTTTTTGCATTATAGACAGTAAATACATTCTGGATAAGATCACAGAATATAAAGATGCTCAAACCAAACTGGACGCAATGTCTGACACATGGCAGAAGGAAATAGACAATCAGATGATGGATGTTGACAGAATGTACAAGACATATCAGGCAGAGCGTGCTATGCTATCAGAAGATGCACGCAAAAAGCGTGAGGATGAGATTGTTAAGAAAGAAAAAGCGGTGAAAGACTTGCAGAAACAACGCTTTGGATACGAAGGAGATCTTTTTAAAGAACGCCAAAAGTTAATAAAGCCAATACAGGACAAAGTTTATGATGCTGTTCAGGATTATGCAAAATCACGCGCTTATGATGCTGTTTTTGATAAAGCCGGTGGTGTGACTTTGTTTTACGCAGATCCGAAGCTGGATAAAAGCGACGATGTGTTAAAATTACTTGGAATAAACAAATAATGGCATTTTCTTTGCAACCCTATTAATTAAGTATAATACATTAAACAATATGAAGAAACTATTAGTAATCTTAGCCTGTGGAGTGTTGATGAGTACCATGGCAACAGCGCAAACTAAGTTTGGGCACATTAACTCTGCGGAGCTTTTGCAGATGATGCCTGATGTGAAAAAAGCAGAAGCTGAAATACAAGCTTACGCAAAAACGTATCAAGAGCAACTGCAAGCTATGGGCAAAGAGTATGAAACCAAAGTGCAGCAATTTCAAGCGTCTGAAAAAACAATGACAGATGCAATGAAAGAAGTGAAAGTGAAAGAGATTCGTGATCTTGAAAACAGAATAGAAAGCACTAACCAAAATGCACAGGAAAAAGTAGAAAAGAAGAGACAAGAGCTTTTACAGCCAATCATAGACAAAGCAGACAAAGCTATTAAGGCTGTAGCAACAGAAAAAAGCTACGATTACATTTTTGATACCAGTACAGGCGCATTGTTACACGTTAAAGACGCTGATAACATCATGCCTTTTGTGAAAACAAAGCTAGGTATACAGTAATTAAGATACTTAACGAAGAGTAACAAAGGGCAAATAGTTAATATTTGCCCTTTGTTTGTATATCGTCGCTGCATAACGATTATATTTGTTCTAATAGATTTATATCGATGACGCAAACCAGCATTGTTTCTTTAAGAGGAGCCAACATTTATCAAGGTAAAAGCCTGATACTAAGCGATGTGAACTTTCATGTGAACAAAGCAGAATTCGTATACATGATCGGTAAAACAGGTAGTGGTAAATCCAGCTTGTTAAAAACATTGTATGGTGCGCTCTATTTAAAAGAGGGGGAGGGAGAAGTTGCCGGTTTCGATCTTAAACAATTGACCTGGAAAACTATTCCGCATCTAAGAAGAAATTTGGGTATCGTTTATCAGGATTTCAGGTTGCTATCTGATAGAAATGTGCACGATAACCTTGAGTTTGTACTAAAGGCTACAGGGTGGACAGATAAAGCCCTTATGAAGGAAAAGATAGAGCATGTGCTATCTAAAGTAGGTTTAAGAAGTAAGGGGTATAAAATGCCACATGAGATGTCTGGCGGAGAACAACAGCGTGTTGATATAGCTCGTGCGTTATTAAATAACCCCAAGCTTATTATAGCAGATGAGCCTACAGGAAACTTAGACCCTGATACTCGTGATGAGATCATGAACTTGTTATTTAATATTTGCCGAGACTATCACACTGCATTTATTATGGCTACTCACGATTACTCGATAATCCAAAATAACCCTGCCAGAGTAGTAAGAATTGAGCATGGCAGTGTTAAAGAAATTTCCCCGGCAGGAGTTTAATGTTATTTAAAGAGGCTTCTGAATAGCATTTTGCTAAAACTGAACAGCCATAGCAAAGGTGTGAACGGAAGTAAATAGGTTTTGCTCTTATACGTGTTTGTATATATGCGCAATTCTCCTAAACGCATTTTCCACTTATTGGCCGATGCTCCGCCTGTTGTTAATTGAGGCCTGCCCAGTTTAGTTAAAGGTATTTCTACATAGTGGCAGTTGTATTTTGCCGCTATTCTTACAGATAGTTCGTGATCTTCGCAATACCTGTAGGTTTCATCAAAACGTTCCGGCAGCTCTTTTCTCACAACTAGGCAAGAAGGTTGATATGGGTTTTTTAAGAGTATAGAAGTGAAGCTTTTTAGCTTGGGTCGTCTGTTTTTATCAATTACGGCAAAGCTGTCTATTGAATATTCGTGCCCCAGATACTGTAGCGCATCGTGGTTGCAAAAGAGCTCATTGATGACTTCTAGTTTTTGAGGGTGCCATATATCATCACTATCCAGAAAAGCAATCAGGTCTCCGGTAGCAATATCCCAGCCTTTGTTACGTGCGGCAGAAGGCCCTTGGTTATTTTCTTGTCGAATAAGTTGCACATTATTAAAACTATCGACCATTTTGCAAGTGTTGTCTGTACTCGCATCGTCTACCACTATTATTTCGTGTGCAAGGTAAGTTTGGTTTGTAGAGGACGATATAGCCTCACTAATTGTAGACGCAGCATTATATGCAGGTATGACAACCGATATTTTCATTAGCTGAATTTACGTTTTGAGAACAAGTCTTCATAAAGCTTTAAGAGCTTCTTTTCTTCTTTTTGCCAGTTGTATTCTTCCCTTGCCAACAAGCAATTTGCCTTTAGCATATTGTAGTAGTCTTTATCGTCTATTAGCTTTTTGAGTGCTTGTGCAATAGATGGTGCGTTTGTCGGATCATCTAAAAGGTATGCAATTTCGTAGCTGCTGTTAATATCTCTGTATTCGGGAAAGTTCATGCATAGCTGGGGCACACCATTGTGCATGTAATCAAAGTATCGGTTGGCAAGCGAGTACTCGTTACTTTTACTTACAGCATGGAAAAGAGTAATGCCAACGTAAGCTCTTTTTGTATACTCCTTCAGTTCGTGCGGAGGTACAAAGCCTTTGAATGTGATTTTGCCTTCCAGTCCATGTTCTCTAACTAACTGTTGTGCTTGCTCGTAGAAGTTACCCTCGCCACAAATAATAAGCGGCATGTTTACCTCTTTCATAGCCGGTATCAGGTCTTCAAAGCATCGCCCTTCGTTTACCCATCCTTGGTAAAGAATATATGGCTCGTTGTTTTCTTCAGGTTCATAGGGTTGTAATACTGTTGCATTTCTAACCACAGTATAAGTTTTGCCATACTTTTCCCGAAAGTATAATGCACAGTAATCGCCTACGGTTATGTTGTAGTTAAAGTTAGGTAGGGTGGTGTGTTCTATCCAATCCCAAATTTTCTTCTCTCTTGGTTTGGTAACTACTTCTTTTAATTCTGTAAAAAGTTCATGAGCATCGTACACTCTTCTTTTGTTTCTAAGAACTGAAACCAGATACACCGGCATGATCGTGTCAAGGTCGATAGCGCAAACCGCACTGAAACGCTTAAAGAGCAGCAGGAAAAAAAGTTTTATCCAATAGTCTGCATATAACAGTTTGCCTTTTTCGGCAATAATAGGGATGCGTATCTGTTTGAAGGGCCTGTCAGTTAAAGGCTTACTTTTCTTTCGTTTAAAACCTACTAGAGTAACCTTATATCCGGCATTGACCAAAGAGGTACATATACGTATCATTCTTTGGTCATAATTCAAGTCGTTGGTAACAGTGAGAACTATGTGTCTTTTTTTAGTCATTCTTAATGTGCTGACAAAAATAATCCTTTTAAACTTGCGTTTAATTTAAGTAATTCGCAAGCGAATGCCATCAAAACGCATCATGATACTCACCAATCGCGTTCCATATCCGCTAAATGACGGCGGTAATATGGCTATGCATGCTATTGTCAATGGATACAAGCATAACGGGTGGGATGTGTTTTTGTTGTCTATGAATACGACCAGACATAAAGTTGATGCACATATCTTATCTCAAATATTTCAGGACGTACATTTTAGAACAGTAGATGTAGACAATAGAGTAAAGCCGTTTCCGACGCTAATGAACTACCTGTTCAGTAAAAAAGCCAATCATGTAGTTCGTTTTCAGGACAAAAGCTTTGAAGAAGCCTTAAAGACAGCTCTCGATGAGTTCAAGCCTGATGTGGTGCAAATAGAAAGTATATACCTGTCTACATATTTGCCTGTTATAAAAGAGCTGTCTGATGCAAAGGTAATTTTGAGAGTTCATAACATAGAGCATCAGATATGGAATAGGCTTGCAAGTAGTACAGAACAGTTTTTTAAGAAGAAATACCTGAAAAGTTTAGCTCAAAGAATTGAAATATTTGAACAGAAGGCTTGGCAAGGGTATGATATGCTGTTGCCAATTACCAATGTAGATGCAGGTGTAATAAAAGGAAGTGTAGATGCTGCAAAAGTATATACAGTGCCATTTGGTATTGACGCAGCAGAACTTTCTCAAACAGATAAGGAACAGTGGGTAGGCTACCATATAGGTGCAATGGACTGGTTGCCTAATAAAGAAGGCATAGAGTGGTTTTTAACAGAAGCTATGCCTGAGATAACGCAAAATATACCTGAATTCAAATTTTATTTTGCAGGGCGCAACATGCCCGAGTCTATAGAGGGGGATAATTATACTGGCGTGTATAACGAAGGAGAAGTGCCTGATGCTGGTGCTTTTATTGAGGATAAAAAGATATTGATTGTTCCTATACATTCAGGAGGAGGTATAAGGGTTAAGATTTTAGAGGCTTTAGCTGCCGGTAAGTTAGTTATTAGCACAGATGTAGGTATGCAGGGGATTGATGCTGTGCCTGATGAGCACTATTTAAAAGCAAATACCATATCAGACTTTTTGTTGGCTATTTCATGGAGTTTGAACAACAAAAAGCAATGCGAGGAGATCACAAATGCAGGGCGGCAGCTTATTTTGGATAAATACAACCAAACAGACATAGCTACAAGGTTGTCCGATATGATATCTAAGAGCTTGCTTCATCAACAAAGCTGATATAGATATTGTATTTTTTACCCGATTATATAAAGAGAGTGCGTAGAATAAGCCGTAACTTTGCAGGATATAGATATATAGTGTTATGTTAGATACGATTGAAGCAGCAATAGAAGATATTAAGCAAGGTAAGCTGGTGATTGTGGTAGACGATGAAGATCGTGAAAATGAAGGCGATTTCATCACTGCAGCTGCAAATGTAACGCCTGAGATCATCAACTTTATGTCTAAACATGGACGTGGGTTGATCTGTGCGCCAATTACCGAGGAACGCTGTGATGAATTGAACCTGAACTTAATGGTGGAGAACAACACAGTTTTACACCAAACTCCGTTTACGGTTTCAGTTGATTTGAGGGGGCATGGATGTACTACAGGTATATCTGCACACGACAGGGCAAAAACAGTACAGGCACTTATAGATCCGAATACCCAACCAGACGATTTGGGACGCCCCGGGCATATATTCCCGCTTCGTGCTAAGGCTGCAGGTGTACTAAGACGTTCCGGACATACAGAAGCTACAGTAGATTTGGCAAGGTTGGCGGGTTTTGAGGCTGCAGGTGTTTTGGTTGAGATAATGAATGACGATGGTACAATGGCGCGTTTGCCTCAACTAGAAGAGATTGCTAAAAAGTTCGATTTAAAGATCATTTCTATAAAAGACCTAATAGAGTATCGTTTAAAAACAGAAAGTCTTATTGAAGAGTTGGTAAGCGTTAAAATGCCTACCAAGTATGGAGATTTTGATTTGATAGCCTTTAAGCAAACTACAACAGGTGAGCACCATATTGCTTTGAAAAAAGGAGAATGGGATGAAGATGAACCTGTATTGTTACGTGTGCATAGCTCGTGTTTTACAGGAGATATTTTACATTCCCTGCGTTGCGATTGTGGCGATCAGCTACAAAAGGCCATGCAAATGGTAGAGCAAGCCGGTAAGGGGGTGGTGTTGTACATGAATCAAGAGGGAAGAGGTATAGGGCTCATCAATAAATTAAAGGCTTATAAGCTTCAAGAAGAAGGAAAGGATACTGTAGAAGCAAATATAGAACTAGGGTTCAAGAATGATCAACGAGATTACGGTGTAGGTGCACAAATACTCCGACACTTGAATGTAAGCAAGATCAGGTTGATGACTAATAATCCTAAAAAACGTGCCGGTTTAATGGGCTATGGCTTAGAAATAGTAGAAAATGTGCCGATAGAAATAAAGCCTAACAAGCACAATGAGTTTTATCTGCAAACAAAGCGAGATAAACTAGGGCACGAAATACTTAAATAAGTACTGATTACTAAGTTACGGCATATTGAAACTGCTATTTTTTGCAAATAGAACACCGTATCCACCGTACAGAGGTGATAAGCTAAAGATTTACAATCTTGCAAAAAGGTTAATGCATCAACATGAGCTACACCTGCTCACCTTTGCGCAGTCTAAAGAAGATTTAACGTACAAAGACGAACTGGAAAAAGTATTTCACAAGGTTCATCTAGTTGAGTTACCCAAGTGGCAGTCAGCTATCAATTGTTTGGCAGCAGTATGGAGCAGGGTTCCGTTGCAGGTACTGTATTTCAGGTCGGCTAAAATGCAAAAAAAGCTAACAGAGGTGCTTGAAGGCGAGCAGTTTGATGCCATACACGTTCAGCATTTACGTATGTCTCCTTACCTGGCAAAAAATAAAGACTTGCCGAGGATATTGGATATGCCTGATGCTTTTTCTCTGTACTGGAAGAGGAGGGTTGATGCAGCTGAAAGTGTTTTAAAGAAAACATTTAATAGCATAGAGCAGAAAAGGTTGCTGCAGTATGAGCAGATCATGAAAGAGTATGATATGTCTCTTGTATGCTCTGAAGAAGATTTACAGTACTTAAAAAGGCAGCATAGTTTAGAGAATATTAAGCTATTGCCAAATGGTGTTGATCTGGAAACATTCTCAGCAAAAGATCACGATTATAGCCATAACAAAACAATATTGTTTACAGGCAATATGGACTATGCACCAAACGTAGATGCTGTACAATATTTTGCTGAGGATATATTTCCGTTAATACTGGAGAAGCACCCCGAAGCAAAATTTATTATTGCAGGGCAAAGGCCTGTTAATAAAGTAATAGATCTGGCTGGAGATAATATTGAAGTGACCGGTTTTGTGCGCGATTTGTCTGCTATGTACAACAAAGCAAGCGTTGTAGTAGCGCCGATGAGGTTTGGAGCAGGTACTCAGAATAAAGTGTTAGAGGCAATGGCTATGGGTGTGCCGGTTGTTTGTACCAATATAGGCTTTAAAGGCTTGGGTATAGAAAGCGGGGAGGGCGCTATTATGCAAACAGAAGCTAAAGCGTTCGCAGAGTCGGTTATTAAATTGCTGGATAGTGAATATGGCAGAAAAATTACTGGCAGCAAAGGTGCAGAAGTGATAAAGAATAAGTTTAGTTGGGATATTATCGCACAACAGCTGGAAGGATATTTTGAAGAAGTGTCGAGGATATAATTCTACTTATTCTCTTTTTTCTCTTCCTTGTTTTCTTCGTCTTCCTCCTCTTTACGCATTGTTCCTTTTGAAGTGCCTAAGAATTCACCCAAAGTATTAAAAGATCTGCGCCAGGATAAACCTACCCCGGTCCTTGATATGTTTTGATTGGAAACCACATCGTAACCGCTTTTGCTAAATAGGTTGCCTCTTAAGTTTCCACCTTCTTTAAACAAGTATTGTAGTCTAAAATCTCCAACAGGGTTAAAGTTGCTGGTTTTGGCATTAGAAGTTGGTTTACCCCAGTCCAGAGAACTACCAACCTGTACAGACATACGGTCTTTAAACAGGTTTTGCTTTACCGCAAAAGACATAGAGTTTCTACTGTTGGCCCCGTTACCTCCACCGGTGTTATAATTATACTGTTGGTATTTCAAATCAATAGAAAGGCTTTTGCTACCCGTAAGTTTACTCATTAAGTTCGTTAACTGAGAAGAGGCTGTACCGGACACGATACCGCCTACATTGTTAGCCAGACCTGAGCTGGCCCCGCCTCCCAAACCTTTACTGCTGAATGAATTAAGCAATAGTAAAGATGCAACTTGTTTAAACTGCTCTTGCTCATTTTGATTTATTACTTCCAGCGATTTGTATGCAATATTGCTTGCTACACTTTTATCCGGAACTTCTATATCAAAATCTAGTTTAGGGTTCGCAAGGCTTCCGCGCATAAATAAATAAATGTCGATATCTCTTAGCGCAGTCGCGGCATCTAGTTCGCTACCGCCAAACTCTTTTAAGCTATTTTTCTCCTGGTCAGCCAGTACATCATATAGTCTTGCTTGTGTTCTGTATACACCTTTTACGTCTAGTTGTGTATTGTTGATAGGACCGGTGAATTGTATTCTACTAGCTCCGTCTAGCTGGAATTTTCTTTTGAAAAATAACTGAGGTAGTGTGAAAGTATAGTCTCCTTCATCAATGGCGAAATTACCATACATCCTTATTTCATTGCTCGGCGGAATTTCAATGTTTATATTTCCCGAACCGGATGCATTGATAGCATCTCCTGTAGTTGGATCCATGATCATAGATATACTTGCCAGAGGATTCATCAGTGCATCTATGTTTATGGTTAGTTTGCTTTCTTCTTCCTCCTCAATTTCAATACTATCATTTTCTGACTTGAAACTGATGTAGCTATATGCACCTACATTGTTTACCTCTGAGCTTAATGGTAAGTATAATGTAGATTTTGCTGCGGGTTCTGCTTTATAAATATTGATATGTACGTCGTCGAAAGGTCCTGTAACTTCCAATGATTTAAAGCGTGCAGTAAAGTCGCCGTAAAACACATCGCTTTCGTAAGACTTAAGGTCTATTACTTTAAACTTGTTAGATGAGGCGCTTAGGTTCAACCTCATTTTATTAAACCTGTTATGTAAAATGCCTCCTGAAAGACTGGCTACATTGTCTTGCTCATCAAGAATGTTTATGTCTTTTAAGGAAATAGACTTGTTGTCTACTGTGATAATACCACTAGGTATTCTATAGTTAGTACCTAAAAAGTCTATGTGCATCCCTGCATTGTCTATCACAACTGCGCCCGAGATATCTGGGCGTTCAGAATTTCCTTTAATACTGACAGATCCATCTAAAGAGCCGGAAAAGTCACTCACATATCCATTTAGAATAGGTTTTAGCCATGCAAGCGGGGCTTCGTTTATTTCAATTGCACCATTGATGTTTTCATTGTGTGTGCTATCAAATGAAATACGACCATGTGCTTTTATGAATTTGTCGTTATAGAATATGCCTGACTTTTTATCCAGGTTCGCTAAGTTATTTTCATCATCGTACGATCCGGCGACGATGATATTACCCAGCGTATCTTCACCTAATACGAGGTCTGATATTTGTACATCAGCCGTTACCTTAAGTTTCGTAAATAAATTTTGTATCGATGCATTCCCGCTGATGTTACCTGTAGGGCTAAAATCATTTAGGTTTGCAAAATTACTGATGCTGCCAACCTTTATGTTGTTCAGTACAAGATCAATTTGTTGTTTCTTATTTGTATTAGATGAGTTGATGTTTATTGTTTGCCCCTCAGAATTGATAATAAAGTTGTTTACATCAAGGTAGTTTTCCGTATAGGTGATTTTGTTGTTACCCGGTATCTGCCATTTGTATTGGTTCATGAAGAACTCAGAAGGTGCAATGCTGCTGTATAGTGTATCTCCATGTGCTATTATTTCTCCGGCAACTGTTGCTGCTCCCAACGCAGTAGGGGAGGTTGTTGCCATTTTGAAGTTAAGTTTATCGTTAGCGACTGTTGTGTTTAAATAAAAAGTACCCTTAACCGTGCTATCGCTTAAAGCTATATTGCCGGCATCCGCCACAACATTTAGTTTGTTGAAGTCTCCGTTTGCTTTTAATCGGACATCGTGCAACTCTATTTCGTCAAATTTTCCAAAAGGAACATGTCCTTTCAACTCCAAGCTTTGTAAAGATGTAGCCAGGCGTCCTTCAATTACAGATTGATCAAAACCTGATGCGTTTACAGCAAAAATTTCAAACAGTTTATCTAGGGCTCTGGTTTTAACGGTAAAACTCAGGTTTTGATGCGCACCATGGTCATCCATAGGGTGTATGTAATTAGGTATATACCCTGATACATAGTATAAGAACGACTTGTGTAGTGAGCTTAATTCATAGGTTCCATGTATATCAGCATATACTGCGTTGCTGTTTATAGTGATTTTTTTTGCTTCGCCTTCTTCTGTAGCATTTACATAGACACTATCCAGGTCTAATCTGCGTCCGTTTCTGCTTAGGTCTATGTTGTAGAGTTTTGCATAGCCAACAAAGTCGTCTATGTTATGCCCTTTCCAGTCCATGTCAAAGTCAGCAGATAGCAAAACAGTATCTTCTTTAACAAGGTTTAGTGCTGTTAGGTTGCTTTGTAGCAGGTTGGCTTTTGCATCTATTACAATTTGTTTTTTGCTGAAATCGCATGTGCCATAAAAACCAAGTGCAATAAACTGGTCATCAATAAATAGGTTTCCTGTAAACTTTTTATTTATCAAATTTCCATCAGCATTTATGCCTACGTACTTGTAGCCTTTGTAATAGAAATGCTCTACAGCTGTATTGAACTTTAAATTGGCTTTTTCCAGTACTGTAGATCTTCCGTCAACATGTGCATTCAAGCTTACGGTGCCCAGATCATCATTCAATAATAATGTACCCAGGTTAAGGTCTGTCACCTCTATATCGCCATTATAAGAAGCCACAGAATCCTCATGCTCAGGTATCACCATTTTAATATCTGATACTATAGTGCCCATGTTACTGTTAATGGTGCCGTCTACAATAAAGTTGTTCAGGTAGCCAACAAAATCTCCGTTGAACTGTAGGTTTGTAATGCTATCTATACCTATGCCGGAACTGTCTTTTAATGTTGGCGCATACTTTAGTATTCCTGCTCCGCTTGTAATAAGCTCCCCGTTTTGATAGTCGATATACATTTTCTCAACATCGGGAAGGCCTTTTATTTTGATGTTGCCCTTTATAACATTTGCGCCGTCATTCAGATCCAGATTCTTTGCAGAAATGTCTTCAACTGTTCCGCGTATGTTCCCGGATATTTTCGCAGTAGTTTTGTATTCCCTTAAAACAGGAGCGAAGTATGCTATATCATCCAGCGATAGAATGGTGTTCTGAAAGTTAGCACGCATTTCAACCTGACTTAAATAATGATTGAAGTCGGGGAAACGAGTATAGTGCATAGAGTAGTGGTCTCTAATGCTACTGTTGTTTGTGTTGAGTACAAGGTTGTCACAAATAGACGCATTGGGCGAAACTGTAATGTCCGCTTGCATCTTTTTTATTTCCAAACCACAGCGTTCGTGAGCGCTTAAATGTGCCAACTCTGCAGTTAAGGTGTCACCTTCTATTTTTAAGTCATCAGCGTCAAGTTGTATGCCGCTGATGTGTATGTGGTCCGGGTCAAATTCTTTAATTAGAGGAAGGTCGTTGCCGACGTCCATATCAAAATAGCAGTACTCCAGATTAAGGTCGTCAACATTAATATTCCAGTTGTCCGGGTTAAATGCGGTAGTGTCAATTTCGTTGTTGGCAACTCTAGGCTTGGGAGGACGACCGCCGTCATAATCTCGCAATATAACATGAGTATGTTCGGCTGATATCTTGTCAACGTTTATTACTTTTTTAGGGATACTGATTTCATCAGCATCAATGTAAAACTTGCCGACAATCAAATTCAGATCACTGCCTACCCAGGCATCATTCATGAAAAACCTGATATTGTCTAACTCCAGTTTTTCGAGGTCAATATCTACCGGTGCGCTTTCTTTTTTTGTCGTGTCTTTAGGTTTGCCGGTATCAAAAGCATCTACAATAAACTGATAGTTCCATTCGTCTGATGTGCTTTCTCTATGAATGTCAGCATAAACATTTTTCAATCCCACATAGTGCAGTACCGGAGTTTCGTTCTTGAAGACAAACCAGTCTGTTATACGTAGACTAACCTCCCCGGCATATAATAAAGTGTCGTTGTTCTGGTCTTCAATATATACGCCTTGTATGTACGCTTTGTTAATCGGGCTGACCTTGATATGCTCAATTCTGAAAGTAGTGCCCGTTTTTTTTGTGAGGTAATTGGTTGCCCTAGAGACAATAAAATTCTGTACTGGTGTGAAATTTACCAGTAGTACTACAAGCAGTACTATAGCCAGCAGACTTAATACCGTGTATTTCAATATTTTAATAAAACGTTTCAGACCCTTGGGGTTATATTTTTTTGAGCTGTACAAAGGTAATCAGCAACAAGCATATCCCATGACTTATTTTGTTAATAATAAATAGTTGTAGTGGTTTTTAGGGGGATTATTTTACTTGGTGTTTATTCTTATGTAAATCAGTGTTATTTTCGGAGCCTTATCGTAAACACATCTATGATGAAAAAAATAATAACAGGAACGGTTATGGTATTAGCAGGTGCGGCAGCTTCTTGCCAGCAAGGTGCAGAATTTAACGGGCAATATCCTGAAACTAAGAAAGTAGATCAGGTAGATACTTATTTTGATACAGAGGTTAAGGATCCATACAGATGGTTGGAAGACGATCTGGCTGATGATACCAAAGACTGGGTACAACGACAAAACAAAGTAACTCAGGCTTATTTAGATAAGATCCCTTTCAGAGGTGCGATAAAAGACAGGCTAACACAATTGTGGAACTACGAAAAATATAGTGCTCCCTTTAAAAGAGGTGATTATACGTATTTCTACAAAAACGATGGTTTACAAAACCAGTATGTTCTATTTAGACAAAAAGGTGATGGAGAACCTGAAGTGTTTCTTGATCCTAATAAGTTCTCTAAAGATGGCACCACCTCTTTAGCAGGATTGTCTTTTACCAAAGACGGGTCAATGTGTGCGTATCAAATTTCAGAAGGTGGTTCTGACTGGCGCAAGGTGATTGTACTAAACACCGAGACCAAAGAAAAGATGGACGATACTTTGCGTGATGTGAAGTTCAGTGGTATCTCCTGGAGAGGTAACGAAGGGTTTTACTACAGCAGTTACGATAAACCAAAAGAGGGTAGCGAGCTTTCCGGTAAAACACAACAACATAAATTGTATTTCCACAAACTGGGTACTGCTCAAAATAACGATGAGTTGGTATTTGGTGGTGAAACACAACGCAGGTATGTTGGTGGTGGTGTTACCGAAGATGGTGAGTTTTTGGTTATATCTGCAGCAAATGCTACTTATGGTAACGAGTTATATATTCAATCTTTAAAAGAAGAGGGTGCACAAATAAGGCCTGTTGTTTCAGGTTTCACTAATGAGCACGATGTAGTGTATTCAAAAGAAGGTAAGTTGTACATCCTGACAAATATTGATGCACCTAACAGGAAACTGGTATATGTTGATGCCAAGGCGCCTAGGCCTGGTAACTGGCAAACACTGATACCTGAAACAGAGTATCCGCTGTCTGTTTCTACTTGCGGCGATAAGTTCTTTGTAAAGTACTTGAAAGATGCGGTTAGTGATGTAAGGCAGTATGATCTGTGGGGGCAAGAGGAGAGAAGAATTGAACTGCCGGGTCTTGGTTCTGCCGGTGGCTTTGGAGGTAGAATAGAAGATAAAGAGTTGTACTACAGCTTTACTTCTTATGTCTATCCGCCTACCATCTTTAAATACAATATCGAAACGGGTGAGTCTTCTCTATATAAAAAATCAGGTGTAGACTTCAATCCTGATGCGTATGAAAGCAAACAAGTGTTTTATACACAGCCTGACGGTACTAAGATACCAATGATCATCACCTACAAAAAAGGTATGCAACAAAATGGTAAAAATCCATTGTTGCTATATGGTTATGGTGGTTTCAATATTAGTTTAACTCCATCTTTCAGCATCAGTAATTTGGTGTTTATGGAGTCTGGTGGCATCTACGCGGTTGCTAATTTACGTGGTGGCGGAGAGTATGGAGATAACTGGCACAACATGGGTATTAAAATGAACAAGCAAAACGTGTTCAACGATTTTATTGCCGGTGCTGAATATCTGATCAAGGAGAACTACACATCAAAAGACTACTTAGCTATTGCAGGTGGATCTAACGGTGGTTTGCTGGTAGGTGCATGTATGACACAAAGGCCTGATTTGTTTAAAGTATGTTTCCCTGCAGTTGGTGTAATGGATATGCTGCGTTATCATACGTTTACAGCAGGTGCCGGTTGGGCATATGATTATGGTACAGCAGAAGACAGCAAAGAAATGTTTGAATACTTGCATGGATACTCTCCTGTACATAATGTAAAAGAAGGTACTTGTTACCCGGCAACGATGGTAACTACAGCAGACCACGATGACAGAGTAGTGCCGGCTCACTCATTCAAGTTTGCAGCAGCTTTGCAGGCAGCACAAAGCTGTAATAAACCTACTTTAATAAGAATAGAGACTAACGCAGGGCATGGTGCTGGTAAGCCTACATCTATGGTTATACAGGAGCAGGCCGATAAATGGGCGTTCCTACTATATAATATGGGTTTGTCTTATAAATAAGATTTAACCAACCATGTAAAGAAAGGGGTAGCTAACGCTGCCTCTTTTTTTTGTTTCGTCTGGACGTTGCGTTGTTGTTGTCCGACTTCTTGTCCAGCTTTCTCATCCAGCGAATAACATTCATATCGCGAATAGTGCTTTCTTGTACCCCTTGGTGAATATTGCGCCAAATAAGGTTGAAGAATGATTTTTGAGGATCTCTTTTAATATATGTTTGTACTACTCTTGGTTCTTTTGAACCTCGTTGAGGATTGTTGGAGTATAAGATGAGGTTATTGGCAATAAAGGTCATGAAGCTTTTCTTCCGCTTTTCTTTTTGCGCATCGTTTGCTTCTTTGGTTATTTTAATGCTCAGGTTGTGATACAGCATAACAAAGTTGCTCTGTGCATAATCTTCGTTGCCCTCTAGCTCCATTTTTAAGCGTTGCATATTCATCGACTTGACGGCTATCAAAGTGAAGATTTGTGTTTGTGTACTTATTTGATGCCCAGACAACCCCTCGAGCGTTGTGTTTACTTTAAAGCTTCCTTTTTTATCATTCAGCTTTAATTCAAAAGCAGCACTAATGTCTGTAAACTTGTTGAATTTGCCGTGTATGCTAATATTGCATATGTCATCCTTCTCTACCAGACTATCTATATTAGTTATGTTATCGATTCGGCCATCTAATTTTGTGAAGTAAATAGAGCCTTCCATTCCACTGCGCTTACTTATTTCAGTGTATGTTATGTCTCCATTGTTCATCCTTATGTCCTCTATATACACAGGCAGTTTCAACTTCATCAGCATTTGGTTGGGGTGGTTCCCCATTTTGCTGGCAGGGTTTGGTGGTAATTGCCGGTTAAATAGTACCATTAACTTGCTTTGGTTCAGGTATATGGTAGAGGCGAATAGTTCTTTTTTATTAAAAAGCCTTTTCCAGTCTATGTCATTTACTTCAATCGTAGGCAGGTGCAAGTCGTAAATCTCTTTCTGTACGCCCCACTTTTCGTAAAAGTGTTCTTGAGTAGAAGCAAGGTTTAGTTTAAGGTCTCTTGCGTTTAGCTTTTTACCGCTGCTGTTGAAGTTGATTTCGTCTATTGATAGATGATAATCTAAATCTTCTCCATTAAAAACAAGCCTTGCAACGTTTATATTTCCTGAACGTGCCAGTAAAAAGTTATTACTATTGTCAGCATTGTAGGTATCCCAGTCGTCTAGCCTTATATTAATATTACTAAGGTCGAAGTTCCTGAGCTTGTTGTCTTTTCTATAATAGTATTCCAGCTTTCCGGATACCATACTCACTACATTGGCCGCGATTCTGTATTTATTTTCATTTTTAGTTTTGGCAAAGTTGCCGGATAAAGCTTTATCGTTTTTAGTAACAGATAAATAAGGCTCTACAATACTTATTACCTCACATTCCATTTCTGTACTCAACCCTCTTAGATATATGCCGCTGGCCTTCAGCTTCTTTACACGCATATTGATACAATATGGTGGCAGCGTACTGTCATTTATACGTTCTTTTAACTTATTACTATCAATAGAAATAGACACATTAGTAAGGCTAATGCTGCGAGTAAACAAATTGATGTGTACTTTATCGAAGCTGATGCGGTATAAGCCCTTCGATGCCTTTTGAACACTTTTAGGTATCTCTGCTTTTATTCTGGCTTTGTATTGTTGCCCTACGTATAGCAAAAAAACTATCGCTGCCAGCAGTATAGTACCGACAATGCCTATGGCTATTTTAGACTTTTTGCTCATGTTCAGCATCTTTCAGGTAGGTTTACATAGTAACGACTAGTACCTAAGGTAAAGATTACCTTGATATTCACGCCTCAATTTTATCAACAATCGGTTGATTAAAGTATCTTGCAGCCGTTTTTAAAGAAGTTATATATGTATCGTTCGCATACTTGTGGAGAATTAAGAATAGAGTCTGTTAATAAAGAGGTTACACTATCAGGGTGGGTACAAACCATCCGTAAATTTGGTGCCATTACTTTTATAGATCTTAGAGACAGATATGGTGAAACACAGTTATTGTTTAATGAAGAGTTTAATAAACAGCTAGAGAGTAACCCATTGGGTAGAGAGTATGTAATACAGGCAAAGGGTAAAGTGCTGGAGCGTAGTAACAAGAATCCCAATATGCCTACAGGTGATATTGAAATAGAAGTATCTGAGTATACTATTCTTAATAAAGCAGCTACACCGCCTTTTACTATAGAAGCCGAAACTGATGGAGGAGAAGAGTTGTTGATGAAGTACCGCTATCTTGATTTAAGGCGTCCGCCATTGCAGGCTAATATGGAGTTGAGGTATCGTGTAAATCGTTCGGTACGTAATTATATGGATGGTGCCGGCTTCATAGAAATAGAAACACCATACCTGATTAAGTCTACTCCTGAAGGTGCAAGAGATTTCGTAGTTCCATCCAGAGTGCACGCCAACCAGTTTTATGCACTGCCACAAAGCCCGCAAACCTTTAAGCAGTTATTGATGGTGAGTGGCTATGACAAGTATTATCAGATAGTCAAGTGTTTCAGAGATGAAGACCTACGTGCAGATCGTCAGCCGGAGTTTACCCAAATAGACTGCGAAATGAGCTTTGTGGAGCAGGAAGATGTTTTGCAAACTTTTGAGGGTTTGACCAAGTATGTGTTGAGAGATGTGAAAGGTTTAGAGTTTGCTGATGCATTTCCTCGTATGACATGGGACGAAGCAATGCGTGATTATGGTAATGATAAGCCGGACATTCGTTTTGGTATGCTTATCAATAACCTGAAAGTAAGAGGAGTAGTAAATAGCGAAGCATTAAAGGGAATAGAGTTTAAAGTATTTGATGATGCTGATAGCATATTGGCCATCACTGTTGAAGGAGCTGCTGAATACACACGTAAACAGTTGGACGAATTAACTAACTGGGTGAAACGTCCGCAAATAGGGATGACAGGGCTGATCTATATGAAGTGTAATGCTGATGGTACTTATAAAAGCAGCATTGATAAGTTCTTAGATGATGATAGACGAAAAACATTAGCAGAGGATTGTAAAGCAAATGCCGGAGACTTGGTACTGGTATTGGCAGGCGGAGAAGACCTAACCAGAAAAGCCATTAGTGAATTGAGGTTAGAGCTGGGTAACAGATTAGGCTTAAGAAACCCGGAAGTATATGCACCGCTATGGGTATTAGATTTCCCGCTTTTGGAGCATGATGAAGAGGAAGGCCGTTGGGTAGCCAAGCATCATCCATTTACAGCGCCTAAACCAGAGCATATAGAACTATTGGGGCAACCCGACAGGTATGGTGATATTAAGGCGAATGCTTACGACTTGGTATTGAATGGTACCGAAGTTGGCGGTGGCTCTATACGTATACATAATAAAAAGGTACAGCAACAAATGTTCACTGCTTTGGGTATGAGTGAAGAAGAGGCCAATGAGCAATTTGGATTCTTACTGGGGGCTTTTGAATACGGTGCTCCACCACATGGAGGTATAGCGTTTGGTTTTGACAGATTATGTGCTTTAATGGGTGGTCAGGAGAGTATCAGGAACTTCATTGCCTTCCCTAAAAACAATGCCGGCAGAGATGTGATGATAGATGCACCTTCTACAATTGATGCCAAGCAGCTGGATGAACTGAATATCAGGCTATTGGAGGTACAAAAAGAAGCAGGTGAATAATTCACAGAGATTTTGATTTTCTGGTCATATTCTTATCTTTATAGTCAGTAATTATATTTTATGAAGAAGCTTTTATTTGCATTTGCTTTGATTTCTACCGTAGGTATCGGTTTGTACTCTTGTAATAATGGTGCATACGATGCGCATCCTGACAGTGATCTTTCTGCAGCGTTAAACCCCATAAGCTCAGACTCAAACGGTGTTACAACCTACTTAGGCTCTATGGAGGCGATCCTTGATAAAAAAGAAAGGTTGTTCGCTCCTGCATTCTACTACCAAATAGAAAATACTTACTATTTAGTAGCAAGAGTGAAGGATGATAGTGTATTGGATAGGGTATTGAGAGTAACTTTTCCTGATTATGGCGGGGCAAAAGAGTACATAGTTCATGCAGATACGGCACAACCTATTGTAACATTCTCAATGATTGATACAAACAGGGTTGATAAAGCAGGTAGACCAATTGTAAATAGTTACACAGCAAACACTCAAAAAGGTAAAGGTTATGCAACTATAAATATTCAGGGAGAAGAAGGTGGACACTTAAGAGGTTATTTCTTCGGAAACTTGTTCAAAACACTGCCTGAGGAAGATTTAGAGAAATCTGTTGAATTTGAGTACAGTGCGTTCTATTTTGAGAAAATACCATTCCCAATACCGGATGAATACAAACCATTTGTAATTGAAGAACACAGGGCAAACCCTGAAGAAGGAAAGTAATAGACAATGTAATATAGCGTAAGAGCCTTGAAGTACTTCAAGGCTCTTATTTTTTTGGAAAATTTTCGTCTGCAAATTTTTTTGCGCAGTCAAAAGAAAAATGCCATCAGTTATATCCATTTTACGCTCGCTTAGCAACCTTTATAGCATTAAGTCTGATTTTATATAATTTTAATATGTTCGGCCTTGATTATAGTTAATCAAGATATGTTTCATTTTATCTATATAGTTTGTATTTTGTGCCATCAACTAAAACAAACTAAAGCCTATAAATGCTCTGTATAGTAAGAGTTTATAGGTTTGTTTATTTTTTAAGAGTGTTTATTTTTTTACCCCCAAATCAGTGAGTATGAATTTTACTACTACTATTAAAGGCTTTCAGCATGCAGCCATTTTATGCGTGTTGATGGTGATGAGTTCGCTGGCAGTAGCTCAGCCAACTATCACTTTGACAAACTCTACCACAAATGTGTGTGAGGGTATTACAAATGCAAATTTTGCATACAGTGCTACTACCGGTACTCCGGTAACTTATTCTATCGACTGGGATGTTACGGCAAACGGTCAGGGATTTGTAGACGTTACAGATGCGGCATTGACAGCATCGCCAATATCTACATTCGTACCTGCTGCGCCAACTCCGGCAACGTACAATGGTATTTTAACTGTTAAAGATGGAGGCGCAACTACAAGCGTAGGTTACCCCGTTTCTGTAACGGTGTATGCTAAACCTGCAATAACATTGCAACCATCAAGTCAGGCTGTTTGTTCAGGTAGTAATCTTTCGTTTAGTGCTGCGGCAAGCAGTAGTGTAGCAATTACATACCAATGGCAGCACTTCTCTGGTGCAAACGTGTGGTTAGATATTCCAAACGGATCATATAACGGGGGTAACTATTCAGGTGTAAATACAAGCACTCTTAACATAACAGGTGCTACAACTGCTATCAGTGGTACGATGTATAGATGTTTATTTTCTACAGGATGTGCAACAAGTACAGCGTCAAACACAGCTACAATTACTGTGAACGAGGCGCCGAGCATTACAGCAACATCTTTCAGTGATACAGTTTGTCAAGGTACAGCTGCAGCATTCTTTGTTAATGCAAAGGGTACTGGTTTAACATACCAATGGCAAAGAAACATCGGTACTGGTTGGACAAACCTAAGTAACGGTGGTAGTTATAGCGATGTTACTACTAATTTAATGACGATTGCGAATACGCCATTATCTTTTAATGGTAACCAATACCGTTGTGTAGTGAGTGGTACATGTACGCCGTCTCCTGTAACTACAAGTACTGCTACTTTACATGTAGCAAACCTGCCTACTATAACTCAGCATCCTGCAAACCAAAATGTTTGTAATGGTAATAATATCAGTTTCACCAGTACATCTACAAGTACAGTTGAGGCTTACTATAAATGGCAGCACTACTCAAGCGCCGGTGTATGGTTAGACATACCAAACGGTGCTTATAACGGTGGTAATTACAGTGGTGTAAATACAAAAACATTAAATGTTATTGGTGCGACACCAGCTATTAACGGTACTATATATCGTTGTATACACTGGACAGCATGTACACCTCCGGTACCAAGTAACGGCGGTAAAATAACAGTGTTAGAGCAACCAAGTATTACAGCATCTTCAACAAGTAAAACTGTTTGTGAAGGACAGGCTGAAGCATTTTTTGTGAATGCAAAAGGTGCCGGTTTAACTTATCAATGGCAAGTTAATACAGGTAGTGGTTGGACTAACTTGAGCAACGGAGGTAACTACTCTAATGTTACAAGTAAAGTAATGACCATCTCTAATACACCTGCAAACTTTACAGGTAATATGTACAGATGTGTTGTTAGCGGTACATGTTCGCCTGCTGCAACTACACCTGCAGCTACATTAACAGTTAATCAATTAGTAGCTATTACTACACCTCCAAATACAGTAGATAGTTTTTGTAGTGGTGGTAGTATTTCAATACCTGTAGTTGCTGTAGGAGCTGGCTTGACATACCAATGGTACATCGTAAATAACGGTACGCCAACAGCACTTACTAATGGTGGTAATTATTCAGGTGTTACAACAAACACTTTAAACATCAGTGGTATCACAGAAAATAACAACTCTTCTAGTTATTACTATTATTGTAAACTAACAGGTACGTGTAACACCGTATTGACAACACAAACTACTATTAAAGTACAGGGTAAACCAACGGTAACAGCTGGTCCGGCAAATATTGCAGTTTGTGATAATGGAACAGCTAGTTTTACTACTGTAGCTAAAGGTGCAAATCTTGCTTACCAATGGCAGGTGAATAGTGGTAGTGGCTGGAGCAACATAAGCAACGGTGGTAACTACTCCGGAGCAACAACAAGTATGTTGACTGTTTCAAATGCTCCGTTAAACTTCTCTGGTAATTTGTACAGATGTGTTGTTAGCGGGTCTTGTACTCCTACTGTAGCTTCAGCGTCAGCTGTGCTAACGGTTAACCAATATGTGGCAATAACTACAGCGCCAAAAACTTTAGATAGCTTCTGTAGCGGTGGTAGTACTACTATACCTCTTACAGCAGTTGGTGCCGGTTTAACATATCAGTGGTATATTGTTAATGGTACAACAGCAACAGCACTTACAAATACAGGTGCATACTCTGGTGTTACAACAAATACTTTAAATATCAGTGGTATTACAGAAAGTAATAACTCTACCAGTTATACTTACTATTGTAAATTAACAGGAACTTGTAACTCAGTACAATCTGCACCAACTACAATCAAGGTGCAAGGTAAGCCTGCTATAACAACAAACCCGAGCAATGCTACGGTTTGTCATAATGGTACCGCAACCTTTACTACTGCAGCTAAAGGTGCAAACCTTACATACCAATGGCAAGTAAGACCGGGTAGTTCAGGTTCTTGGTCAAATCTTGCTAACAACTCAGTTTACAGCGGTGCTACAACAAGTGCTCTATCTGTAAATGCTACAACAACAGCATTGAATAACTATCAATACCGTTGTGTTGTAAATGGTTCATGTACTCCGGGTGTAGTAACATCAGTTGCTGTATTGACAGTTAACCCTAATTTGTCTCCAACTGTTTCTATTAGTACTGCTACAAATAAAATATGTGTAGGTACTACAGTTACTTTTACTGCTTCTGTACCTAATATAGGTTATATAGCACCAAGCTATCAGTGGTATGTAAATAATGTACAAGTGGGTACTAACAGCAGCACATTCAGTACCTCTTCTTTGGCTAATAACGATCAGGTGAAATGTAGAATAACAACATCTTATGCTTGTGCTTCTAGTAACACTGCTTTAAGCAACGGTATAGCTATGGAGGTTAAACCATACATTACTCCTTCAATAACTATCAAGGCAGATTCAACTTCGGCTTGTTCCGGAGATCCTGTTAAGTTCTCATCTACTATTAATAACGGTGGTTCTTCGCCTGCATATCAGTGGAGAGTAAACGGATCTAACATTAACGGTGCAAACTCATCTACATTTACATATAGCTCTTTGAGCAATGGCGCGAATGTAACTTGTGTATTAACAAGCAACACAATGTGTCCTACACCTTCTGCTAATGTTCTTAGTAACGCAGTTAATATGAACATCATTACCAAAACAAACTCTTCTATTGCTATTACGGCAAATACAGATACGAGCATTTGTGACGGTAAAGAAGTAGTGATCAAAACAAGCATCGTAAATGGTGGTACTACACCATCTTACCAATGGGTGATCAATGGTGTGGCTATACCTGGTCAAACTGCTGATACTTACATCAGTAAGAAAATCAAGAATGGTGAAGAAATTGAGTGTCGTTTAACAAGCAGCGGTACGTGTGTGCAGCCTAGTATGAGTAACCTGATCAGGTTCAATGTAGAGCCGGTTAGAACACCTAAGGTTGAGCTTAATATCTTATACGTAGGTAATAACAAACACGAGTTTACAGCAACACCAATATATGGTGGTAACAACCCTGTATACATTTGGTATAAAAATGGTCTTGCGCAACAAGGTATTACAGGTAATACTTATGGTGTGACAAACCTTAAGCCGACGGATGTTATTTATGTGAAAATGATCAGTGATCTGGAGTGTGTTACTACCAAATCTGCAGATAGCCGTTCGTTGACTACAAGTGTAGCTAATTTGTCTAACGAGAC
The DNA here is from genome assembly GCA_030429205.1 of Bacteroidia bacterium. Classification (GTDB taxonomy): domain Bacteria; phylum Bacteroidota; class Bacteroidia; order Chitinophagales; family Chitinophagaceae; genus UBA5543. The sequence continues at coordinate 128,816 of JAUICZ010000004.1, read as the reverse complement.
GTTTAAGGAGCTAGGTTTATATCCTAACCCGAACAGCGGACAGTTTACTATTACAGGTGAGTTGAAAACCGTAAGTAATAATAGCGATGCACAGCTTAGAGTTACTAATGCTTTAGGACAAGTAGTTTATCAAAAAACATACAGTCTGAATGGTAGTAAGATCAATATGGATGTTAACATAGATAACCGTGTAGCTAATGGTACTTATTCTGCAAGTATCATAGTAGATGGTTCTGTTACTAATGTTCGTTTTGTATTGAACAGATAATTGAAATATTATAGTGCAAAAAAGCCACGCCATATGGTGTGGCTTTTTTTATTAGTGTAATACTAGATGAGTGAAGGTTGTAGATAAAATTCAACAAATAAAAAAAGCCTCGCAATTGCGAGGCTTTAACTTAAGGTCTTTGCTATTAGTAGTACTTAATTGTTTACAACTGTAACATTAACGGCATTCAATCCTTTTTTACCTTCTTCAACTTCATATTGAACCTTGTCATTCTCATAAATGTCAGATTTCAATCCTGAAACGTGAACGAAGATGTCTTTTCCGCCATCGGCAGGTTTAATGAATCCAAAACCTTTTGACTCATTAAAAAATTTAACTGTTCCTTCTTGCATTATAAATAAAATTAATAAAAAGCAAAGCTATGCTTAATAATCTGATATACCTAAATAATTTTGTGATATTTATGTAATTAATTTGATGTATTAGCCGATTCTACATAAAATAAAATTTTGTTTTGTTAGTTTTTTTTGTATAAGATACTGATAATCATTGCGTTAGATATGTGTTGAGATAGAGTCTCTGATTTTGGTATTTAATACCTCTTTTCAGCCCTAAATACCTTGTTTTTCAATATATATGCCTACCTTTGCAGTCCAAAAATTTTTATTGTGGAAGAAAATCAAATTGTTAACCAAACTGAAGGCTTGACAGAACAACAAGCTGGCGCTCACGACGATTTCGACTGGAGCGTGGACAAAAGAAACGTTTCTGCTTACTCTAATGCAGAGCAAGAAGAAATGGAAAAATTGTACGAAGGTACATTTAAAGACATTACAGAAAGCGAATTGCTTACCGGTCAGATCGTGGGATTGACTAAGACAGATGCTATCATCAACATCGGATTTAAATCTGATGGTTTAGTATCTCTTAATGAGTTCCGTGACCTTGACGAAGTAAAAGTAGGTGACGAAGTAGAAGTAATGGTGGTAGAGAAAGAAGACCGTAACGGTCACTTACACCTTAGCCGCAGACAAGCACGCCAAAGCCGTGCATGGTTGAAGATCGTTGAGTACTACAAGACCGGCGACGTGGTTACAGGTACTATTACCAGCAAAACTAAAGGTGGTCTTATTGTGGACGTTTACGGATTGGAGACATTCCTTCCTGGTTCTCAGATAGACGTTAAACCTGTTACTGACTACGATCAGTACGTAGGTAAAACTATGGACTTTAAAGTAGTGAAGATCAACGAAGCTATCCGCAACGCGGTAGTATCTCACAAAGCTCTTATCGAAAGCGATATCGAACAACAACGTTCTGAGATCATTGGTAAGCTTGAGAAAGGTCAGGTACTTGAAGGTACTGTTAAGAATGTTACAGACTTTGGTGCATTCATCGATCTTGGTGGAGTTGACGGATTACTATACATCACAGACATCAGCTGGGGACGTATCAACCATCCGAGCGAGGTGCTGGAAAACGGTCAGTCTTTGAACGTTGCTGTGCTTGATTTTGATGATGAGAAGAAGCGTATCAGCCTTGGCTTGAAACAGCTTACTGAGCATCCTTGGGAGAGCCTAAGTGCTGACATCACAGAAGGTAGTAAAGTGAAAGGTAAAGTAGTGAACATTGAAGACTACGGTGCATTCCTTGAGATCCTTCCGGGTGTTGAAGGTTTAGTACACGTTTCAGAGATCACATGGTCTTCTCAACCAATCAATGCTAAAGAATTCTTCACAATGGGTGATGAGTACGAAGCAGTGGTTGTAACTCTTGATAAAGAAGAGCGTAAGATGAGCTTGTCTATCAAGCAACTTACTGAAGATCCGTGGGAAACTATTGAGAATCGCTTCCCGATAGATAGCAAACACAAAGGTATTGTTAAGAACATTACTCCTTACGGTGTATTTGTTGAGTTAGAAACAGGTATCGGTGGTATGATTCACATCAGCGACCTTAGCTGGATCAAACGTTACAATCACCCTAACGAGTTTACAAAAGTTGGTGAAGAGATAGACGTAGTTATCTTAAGCATCGATAAAGAAACTCGTAAGTTGGCTCTTGGTCATAAACAACTTGAAGAAGATCCATGGAATACATTTGAATCAGTGTTCCCAATCGGAAGCTCTCACGAAGGTTTGGTGACTAAGCGTGACGATAAAGGTGCTATTGTTCAGTTACAATATGGTCTTGAAGCTTTTGCTCCTGCAAGACACTTACGTAAAGAAGATGGTGGTAACGTAGAAGTAGAAGAAACTCTACCATTCATAATCATCGAATTCGATAGAAACGATAAGCGTATCATGGTTTCTCACAGCCGTGTATGGGAAAAAGTAAAAGCTGATGAGAAAGCTGCTGAACAAAAAGAAGCAGCTGCGCATGCAGAGAATACTAAGAAAGCTATGAAGAATGTTCAAAGCAAAGTTGAAAAAGCAACTCTTGGTGATCTGGGTGCATTAGCAGAAATTAAAGAAAAAATGAAAAAAGCAGAAGGCGACGATAAAGCTGATAAATAAGCTGTAATTCATTTTTAGATATTAAACACCCCGCATTTGCGGGGTGTTTTTTTATGCTGAAATCTTAAACATTCTTAAAAAATCGAAAAAGTCTTATTTGAGAAAAATCACATTTATCTTTGAGATATGTCGCCCGCTGCAAAATATAATTATTTGTACCTCTTGGTAGGGGTAATACTGGTAGGCCTTATCGGAGTGCAGTTGTATTGGGTAAAGAAAACGGTTGATGTAGAGAAAGAAACCATTTACAGAGCTTTAAAGAATGATTTTGATAAATTGGCTGATATACTGGAAGAAGATGCATATTGTTTTATACTACAATCAAAGTCGTTTATAAGCCGGAACGAGGGGGTATATGTTGCAAAGTACAAGCTGGATGGCACAGCTTATGAGCATGGTGGACTTTTGGATACTATTAATATGTATAACATATTTGATTTTGACGGAGAGTCCGAAATCCTTAACTATCCTACAATAAGGCTTGAAAACTTTTCTGCAACACTCGATATGAATTTTCAGTATGCATTTGAAGGAGTGATGGACAAGTCGGCATATATGTACAGCAAGCTGACAGAGGAAAACATGTCGAAGGTGTTGGATAAAAAGTTTAGCATCGATAGCGCATTGAGCACCGCCAAAATAAGAGAAGGAGTAGTGTCTGTATTGCGGAAAAATGGTTTGGATACCTCTTTTAGAATGTATGTGAAGAAAGAGCGCAGCCTTGCCCCGATTTTTAAGTTGAGCAATAGTACGCACAAAAATGGTATGGAGATAGAAAGCCTCTTTTTTGAGAACAAAGTTAATTCGCCACACTATATGGTTGTAAATATTCCCCAACCATATAAGCAAATAATACAGTCTATAGGTACAATGCTGGTAAGCTCTATCATCATTATTTTGATTTTGATAGGAACATATACCTACTTTGTCAAAACCATCATCAACCAAAGAAAACTATCTGAATTGAAAAATGCGTTCATCAATAACATGACGCATGAGTTCAGAACGCCTATTACAAACATAAATCTGGCTGTAGACAATTGGCGCTCGGCAAAAAGAAATGATGAGTTTTACTTCAATATTATAGAAGAAGAGAATAAACATTTAGAAAAAAATGTTGAGCAGATTCTGGAGTTGACGACCATGAAGCATCATGAGGATAATGGTCAGTTTACAAGGATTGATTTGCACGATGTGATAAAAAGTGCTGCCGGAGGGTTTAAAATGCAACTGCAAAAGCTGAACGGTAAAATAACATATCAGTTCAATGCAACAAAACCATTGGTATATGCACATGCATCAGAACTGGAGAATATGGTTAGGAACTTGATAGACAACGCACTGAAGTATAATAATAAAGAACCTGAGATAGAGATTAGTACAAAAGACCTGGACAATAGAATAGAGATACGGATAGAGGATAATGGTATTGGTATGAACAAAGAAACCCAGAAAATGATATTCGAGCGTTTCTACAGAAGTAATACCGGAGACAGGCATGATGTAAAAGGTTTCGGTTTAGGATTGAGTTACGTAAAACACATAGTTGAACATCATAAAGGAACGGTACGTGTAAAAAGTGAAGAAGGGAAGGGGAGCAGCTTTATAATCACACTGCCACAAACTGCATAGTATGAACAAGATATTATTTGTTGAAGACGATCAAAACCTGGGCATGTTACTAAAAGAGAACATGGATAATAAAGGCTTTGATACAGTTTGGTGTAAAGACGGAGAAGAAGGACTATCTAACTTTAAAAAAGGTGAGTATAGTATTTGCATATTAGATGTCATGCTACCGGTGAAGGATGGTTTTGAACTTTCAAAACATATTAAGAGGATAGACCCCGATGTACCTTTGATATTTCTTACATCGCGCAGTATGCAAAATGACAGGATAAAAGGTTTTGAATATGGTTGTGATGATTATGTAACAAAGCCGTTTAATACACAGGAGCTGTATATGCGCATTAATGCTATTTTACGTCGGTCGCAACAAAAAGAATCCCTGATCGATCAGTCTGTTTTGCAGATTGGTAATTATGCGTTCGACCATAATCAAATGACCTTAACGATAAACGGAACAGTTCAGAAGTTAAGCTCGAAAGAATGTGAGTTGATACATATACTGGCATCCAATATAAATGTATTGGTAAAAAGAAATGTGATACTCGAGAAAGTGTGGGGTAACGACGACTATTTCTCGGCAAAAAGTATGGATGTTTACATCAGCAAGGTACGCAAACTACTAAGAGGAGATAGCTCAGTGGAAATATTAAATGCGTACGGTATTGGTTTTAAACTAATAATAAAGCAGTAGCATAAATGCTACTGCTTTATGAAGTTGGTTATCAGTTTCTTTTCCTTGTCTGCAACTATTATGAAGTAGCTGCCATTGCTTAAAGAAGAAACATTGATACTATTATTCCTGTATTCTTTTTCTTGAATTATTACTCTCCCCATTACATCTGTGATAAACACATCTACTTTGTCCGCAGTTTTTTCGAATGCTAATGTTCCTGTTACAGGGTTAGGCCATACCTTAAGCTGGTTAGCTCCTTTAGTTACTTCTGAAACGGAATTGAATATCGGTAGTTGATACAGCGCGCCTCCGTCAGAAGTTGCAGCCCATAAACCAAAAGCAGGGCCACCACTATTACTGTCAGGTACTGCAAAGCCTGATAGCAATATTACTGCTGTTTTTCCTGTAGCATTCCATACATTGTATTGCGCCAAATAATTATCCAGTATTGTGTTACTGATTCCGGTGTCAACTTTAAAAACCGTAGGTATCGAGGTTGGGTATGCGGAGTAACTACTATTAAAGCTGCCATATGCCAGGCTACCTGCAACAGTATTAGTACCCTCAGAAATGTTAGCAACAGGTACGTCTGTTGCGCCATGCATGAATACAACTTCTGTATTGTTTGCAACAGCTGCTTCTTCTTTTGCATCATTAAATACTGTGATCTTAAATGGTTCAAGTGGCTTATAGTTAGTATCGCTTGATAAGCCATGAACAACAGCTATATAAGTCTTTCCTGAATCTATGTTCACATTAGTTGTAGAGAAAGGACTTTGACCCGGATGTGCAGCCTGTAAAGGGATATTTGTTCCTGTGTTTATATCCATGAATTTGGTGGCATACATATAGTCTAGCGTGTCCACCGTTTTGTTACTGTTTAGTAACAAGTCTATTTTTCCGACTGCAGTATCAGCAGAGTTGTGTATAAACTGTATGCGTGCCAGAGGCTCTCTATTAGTAGTTGCTTGAATTTCTATTAATGCTCCTCCTACAGGAGATGCTGCCCATAACCCAAATGGTGCCCCATTGCTGTTATTTGCTGTGTTAACAAAGCCGGATGTAAGCAATACAACCGCTTGATCTTGCATGCCTATATTACCAAAGTCTCCTTCGAAATTGTGAGTAGTGATGTTACCTCTATTGTTTGTGAAACGAATATTGAAAGTGCCGGTGGCAGGAATTTCAAAGTAATCATTGTCAAATGAACCAAAAGATAATTGTTTAGCTATTGTGTTTATGCCGGTACGTGCATCAAATACAGGGCCGTCTGTTGCTCCGTTAAAAAATAGCACATCAGAAAAGCCACTTTGGGCAGATACCTCTTTCGCTTGGTTGAATACATGCAAATTAAAAGGAGTAGCAGGGCTGTAGCCGCTGGTGTTTTTTAACCCGTTAGCAATGATCACGTATTTGTTATTTGCATTTAGCGTTATGTTAGTACTGTAAAATGCAGAGTTGGTGTCCACTGCAGTGTTTTCAACTACATTTACACGTAGCAGATTACCGGCTTGTATATCAAAATAGGCAGTAGCATTTCTGAAAAACAGATCGTCGGCGACTAGTTGACCGTCTATGTATATGTCAATACCCTGCAAAGCGACTTCTGGGCAGTTATTAATGATCTGTATTCTAGTATTTTGGGCGTTTACCGTTTGGCTGAACAATAAAACCGCAATAATTAGTAGATTTCTAATATTCATATAGGATATTTATTACCTGTTAATATAATTCGCAATCAATAAAAATAACGAAAAATACTTAAAGGCTATATATATGACAGTTTGCTTGCAAATGGCTGAGATGCTTAATGCTACGTTTGGTAATAAATTGGTAAATTTCATGTTTGCAGCCATATAGCTGTATTAATACATTATGTACAGGTTTAGATCGATCATACTAGTTATAGCTGCTGTAGTATGTTTTGCAAAAAGTGCAAACTCACAAGCAAGGTATCCTAACAACATTTACTTAAAAGGACAAACTATAAATGCGGATAATAATGCAGCCTTTTGGGTGAAAAATGAGCAGTCAAAAGTTAAATATCCCACACAATTACTATTACAGTTTGAACGAATGCCGGATGAGCAAGAGAAGCTTAAGTTGAAAGAATTCGGTGTAGTATTATTGGATTATATACCCGACAGAGCTTACACTGCAATTTCATACCACAGTCTTACAGAAGATTTCTTTGTGCTGAATAATATCAGGTATGTCAGCCTGTTACAGTACAGTTGGAAAGTGGCGAAAGATGTACAGCAAGAGATCAGGAATGGTGGTAAAGAAGTGGAGGTGAATATATCAATAGCGGATGGGATAGCAAAGAGTGAAATTGAAACATTAATCGCCAATATAGGAGGGGCAATAATAGAAGACAGGCAAGATGCGTTGGGTTATCTTGTAGTTAGAGTCCCGAGGATGAAGTTTGCAGAAATAGAGCAGGCTTACTGGGTAAAATATATCAGCTTATACAAAGAAGAAGCGCCACTTAACTGGGCGACTAAGTCTATTACAAGAATGCGCGAAGCGTCTGCCCCGATCAATCTGGGTGGATATGGATTGTTGGGAAAGGGCGTGTCCATAGGTATTGGTGATAATTACTCAGGGGTGCAGCATGTGGATTTGAGGGATAGGGTCATCAATTATGTTCCTGCACCTTATAATTATCATGGTTTACACATAAGCGGAATAGCAGGCGGTGCAGGCATAATGGATGTAAAGGGTAGGGGTGCAGCGCCGGAGTCTATTTTGAGCTCTCACTACTTTAGTGAAGTATTGAATGCGACCCCGAGTATCTATAAGTCAAACAATGTTACTGTTACCAACAACTCATACTCTGCAAGAGCTGGTAATTGTGATTACACAGGTACATACGACAACCTATCTGCAAGTGTAGATGTATTGAGTAATAATTACTCAGAAGTGTTGCATGTGTTTGCTTCTGCTAATAATGGTCGTTTTGATTGTACTCCGTACCCGACAGGATATGGAACTGTAGCCGGTGGTTACCAGGTATCAAAAAACGGGTTGGTGGTAACCAGTTGTAATAAAGAGTATGTGAATGCAGAAACAGGCTCTCGCGGGCCGGTACTAGATGGTAGATTAAAGCCTGAAATTTCAACAGTTGGTATCGGCGTTTACTCCACTACTTATACAGAGGACTATCTGTATGCATTGGGTACAAGTATGGCTTCTCCTAATGTGGCTGGTGGAGCAGCATTACTTACCGAACTATACAAGCAAAAAAATAGCAATACAAACCCTAAGGCTGATCTGATAAAAGCTCTATTAATGAATGGTGCAACAGATATAGGCAATAAAGGCCCTGACTATCGTTTTGGTTTTGGGTTTTTAAATATGGAGCACAGCCTCATTATGCTGGACTCTAACCGTTATGTAGAAAATAATGTTGCTACCGGTAATCAGGAATCTACAACTATTACAGTACCTGCAGGTTTGAAGAAGTTGAAGGTGATGTTGTACTGGCATGATGCTCCTGCAAGTGCAATGGCATCTAAGCAGTTGGTAAACGATCTCGATCTGTCTGTTGTAACACCAACTAATATCACACACAGGCCTTTGGTTTTAGACCCCACTCCAAGTAATATACTGAACGATGCAAAAGAAGGAGAAGATCATTTAAATAACTGTGAGCAGGTAACGATAGACAATCCTGCTGCGGGTAGCTACACCGTAAATGTCAGAGCTGGTACCTTGCCTTCGGGTTTTCAGCGTTATGTATTGGTGTACGATTTTGTAGAAGATAATATAGCTATGAAGTATCCTCGTTTGGGTGCACAGGTATTGGCTGGAGACTCTTTATTTGTTTATTGGGATGCATTTGATGAAGGAAATACTTATACACTGGAGTACTCTATAAACAATGGTGGTATTTGGACGACATTAGATAATGCTATTCCTGCATCTCAAAAACACTATGTGTGGGTAGTGCCGGAAAATATCAGTTCGGGCAGGTGTTTAATGCGCGTGACAAGAAACAATACCACGCAAACCAGTACTACAGGCTTGTTTGCTATTAACCCCAAACTGGATGTGAAACTGAGCGATAACCAATGCCCGGGTTATATGCAAATAGAGTGGCCGTCTTTATCTAATGCAACAGCATACGAAGTGATGTGGAAGAATGGAGTAGGTATGGAGGTTGTAGATACAGTATCTACACTCAACTACACTTTTAATGGCCTTTCTACTTCAGAAGTTTATTATGCAGCAGTAAGACCCATCATTGATGGTATAGGTGGTTATAGAAGCAGGGCTGTAAGGCGTCAGCCAAACGATGGCGATTGTAACGGTACTATATCTGATAATGACCTGATGATAGACAGGGTGATCAGCCCGAGTACCGGTAGGGTAAACACCAGTACAGAGCTTTCTGCTACCACAAATATCAGGGTAACTATTTACAACCTTGACGATGCTGTTTGCGATAGTGCAAAACTGCATTATAGAGTAGATGGTGGTACTTGGATGTCCCAAACATTTACAGACCCCTTCCCTGCAAAAGGGAAAAAGACGATTACTATTTCCGGGCTGGACTTTTCTGCTGTGGCAGACTATGTTTTGGATATAGCGATTGAGCATCTGGGTAATACCGATCCTGTAAATAAGAATGATAGTGCGACCATATACTTTTCTCAATTGCCTAATAATGTAATAACATTAGAACATGTAAATGCATTTGATGGTTTTGCGCCTTTTACCATAACTAAGGATACCATAGGTATAGGAGAGAATAGAAGATGGGACTTTGTAAACCTTACGAAAGGCGGCAGGTTGAGGAACTATGTTTTAGATAATGTATTGATATCCGGAACCCGCTCCATCAGTATGGATGCAATTGCGAATGATGGCGAGAAACGTAACTCCTTTATGGGTACTTTCAACTTGAGCAACTATAACGCAAATACAGATGAGCTGCGTTTGGAGTTTGATTATATAGTGCATGGTACGCCAAAGCAGCAGACAGGAAACAGTGTAATGGTAAGAGGTGCTGATGATAAATTACTACAGGAGTTGTACCAGTTTAAAACGGATGCTAGTAGTGTAGGTAGGGTGCTCAATTCAGGGAGCCTGTCTGTCAGCGATGTTATGTTGGCGAATAATGATAACTATACTTCCAGCAGCCAGATTATGTTCAGTCAGAATGATACTTCTGTTATAGCTAGAAGAAATTTTGGTAACGGTGTAACAATAGATGATGTACGTATATACACTGTAAAGAATGATATTCAGTTGATATCAGTAGATGCTCCTGCCAGTTCTTTATGTGGTGTTACCGGACCATCACCTCTAACTATTACTATCAGGAATGGGGTATCACAAACTTTAAACAATGTGCAACTGAATTACAGGCTAGACGGTAATGCAATTATTTCTGAACAGCTGAGTTCGATAGCGGGTAAACAAACCATGCAATACACGTTTAATCAGAACATAGATATCACACAGTCGGGTAGTCATAAATTGGATGTTTGGTTAGTAGCCAATGGCGATACTTACCGTAAAAACGATAGTATACTTAATTATGTATTGCGCAATCAACCCGAGATCGTTCAATTTCCATATTTCGAGGATTTTGAAACCAGTGATGGTTTTTGGTATACTGACGGTACAAATTCAACTTGGGAATATGGAACACCTGTTGCACAGAAAATTAATAAAGCTGCCAGTGGTACAAAAGCGTGGGTAACCAATCTGGATGGTAACTATAACGATTACGAAACCTCATACCTTTATTCTCCTTGCTTTGATATAACCGGTCTTGAAAACCCGACACTAAGTTTTAAAATGGCGCAGGATATTGAAAACTGCGGTGCCATATATTGTGATGGGGCGTATTTGGAATATACTGTTGATGGCAATGCATGGCAACGATTAGGTAGACACGGAGATGGCGTTAATTGGTATGTAGACAGTAATTTTCAGGCATGGAATATACAAGACCGTACCGATTGGCATCAGGCAAGTATACCATTGCCGGATACATTTAGTAATGTTCAGTTCAGGTTTGTGCTTAAGTCAGATCCCGGTGCAAATTTTGAAGGCCTGGGTATAGATGATGTGAAAATATACAGTGAGCTTTTTTACTTAGGTACTGACGATGTATTGAGCATCAGCCCTAACCCTACAGTTAACGGGAATATTTGTATAGAGTGGGCAGCCAACAGTGGTAAAACAATGAAAATTGCCATAACGGATCTTACAGGTAAGTTGGTTTATACCTCAGAGACGATAGCGGTACAAGGTTATAATAAAACCTGTTTGCAAACACCTATGTTCTCAACGGGCATGTACTTTATGCGCATTATTATAGGCGACAAAGAACACAAACGTAAAATAGTTTATTTGCGCAGGTAGGCTACTTATTAAACAATATCTTGAAGTAGAATGAAGGTTTTCTTAGTTGTTCGCGCAAGTCTAAGTCTGTAAACATACAGCTAATGGTTTTACTTAGCTCAGGGCTTTTCTCTGCTTTATTTACAACTATGTTGAACAACCATGGGAATCGACATAGTTTTTGCATCGTAGACCCTATACGTAGTTCATCGCCTATCCGCCTGTATAATATATTATGATAGTGCTCTTTAAAAAACGTTGCATCAAAACGGTTTTCTTCCAGCGCCTTTTCTATTGCATCTGCTGCCAGCATACCGCTGAATAATGCATTGCCAATACCTTCTCCGCTAAAAGGGTCAACCAGACAGGCTGCATCGCCTACTACCATAAAGTGATCTCCTGATACGGTTTTTTGATCTACGCCTAGCGGCAACCCCCATCCCTGAATTTTACCTTCCAGAGTCGCGTCTTTAAAACGGGGGGCAATATTAGGGTTGTTTTTAATCGCATATAACATCCGTTCTCTCAGGTTGATCTTTTTAGATCGTACCAAGTTCGATTGCATACCAATGCCCACATTGGCCATGCCATTGGGTAGGGGGAATATCCAAAAATACCCGGGCTGTATCTCCGGCAAAAAATGTAACTCAATATGGTTATTTGGGTGCATACCAGTAATACCCTTATAGTAGGCACGCAGGGCTACAGCTTTAGCTTTTTCTGAGATATTGTCGTTGATGAAATGCTTGCGAACAATACTCTTATCGCCGTCAGCACCAATGATGATGGGGGCGGTAACAGTATGCTCTGCTCCGTTTTGTGTAAAGCTTACAGTTACTTTATTGTTTTCATGCCTTATATCCTGTATAATGCCTTGCTGGAATATTGTAGCATGTTCTGATGGTAGCTTCTCAAAAAGATAATGGTCGAATGTCAGCCTTTTGGCAACGAATCCCGGTGCCGTTTCCCCTTCATATTTGCTGGGGGCAAAAGGTATATCCAACAGTTTGCCATTAGGTGCTGCAAACAGTATGCCGTGAGTAGGTTTGTTATGCTCTTCATTTAGATACAGCTCTTTCGTCCACTCCGGGTTGGCTTTCCGCAATACAAAAGCCGTTTTGCCGCTGCAGGCATCTCCGCAAACCTTATCTCTCGGGAAAGTGGCTTTATCAATAATCACATGGTCTATACCTTTTTTTGTAAGGTAGATAGATGTTCCTGCTCCTGCCGGCCCGGCTCCTATAATTATGGCTTTTGTATCAATAGTCATGCTAACGAGTGCCAAATATAGCAGACGAAAAGCACAATTTTTGAAGTTTAAAATTTTATACCTAATTTTATTATGTATATAAGAAACTATGGTAAATGATAATAAGGTAATTAAAGGTAGTCTGACCACAATAATTCTGAAGTTGCTGGAAGACAACGGCAGAATGTATGGTTATGAGATGACGAAAGCCGTGAAAGAGCGTACGAATGATAGTATAAATATAACAGAGGCAGCCTTGTACCCTGCATTGCATAAACTGGTAGAGGAGGGTTTGCTGACCACAGAAACAGAAATAGTGAATGGGCGGTTACGCAAATACTATTCGCTAACCAAAGAAGGTAAAAAAGAAACCAAAGCAAAAGTTGATGCACTAACCAGTGCATTAGAAAGTATCCAATTCATATTAAACCCTAAACTCTCAAATGGATAAAATAGTCTTAAACAAAGAGCAATTACGAGTTGTAAAAGAGTTCATACATTCTCGAGGTTTTCACGACCCTGTTACTGTTGTGGAAATACTGGATCATTTCGCTTGTATGATCGAGGAAAGGATGGAGCAAAACAGCTCGCTTACCCTGGAGGATGCAATGTATGATGCCCATAAGGCATTTGGCGTAATGGGGTTCAGGTATATTGCTGCAAACCTGGAAAAGGGGTACCGGCTTAAGTACAAGAAAACCTATCGCAGTATATTGAAAGAGATATTTACGCAACCCGTTTCTATACTTCTGGTGGCTTTGAGTGTCTTTCTGATATTTAATTCGTATCTCAACTACAGACATTTTTCATTCGCTATGTTCGACATGAAGAGTATTATGCTGGTTATATATTTAGGTGTCTTAGTTATTGTTGGTATAAGCAGATACAGGTTGTACAAAAGGCTTTATAAATCTAAACATCGTTTTCATACGGTTGCATATAAAGCCAGTAGTGTCAGTTTGTTTATTCTCCCTCAAATAGTTTTTATACACTTTGGTTCAAACCCGCCAGAAGGTTGGTTATATGTTGCCGCAGCCGGCTTCGCATTGCTGGCTACATGGTGCTATTTAGAATTATTCATCTTTTTTAAAACGCTAAAAGAGCTGATGTTTTATTATAAGCGCCCGTTTGAGCTGTTTACGGAGTTAACAGATTAATACCTGTTAGTTAACAAGATGTCAACGGGGCTGTTAAACTTGGTTACAGGTAGCCTTATTACATAAGTTTGTATATACGCCGAGAAAGACTAACAAAACAAAAACACAAAATAAAGAACACAAATGTCTGGCAACAGGGTATATTTTCCTAACCTGAATGCGATCAGGTTTTTGGCTGCGTTGGTAGTGATCATCCACCATGTAGAAATGACCAAACACTGGTTCGGTCTTCCTAATATTTACAAAAACTCATTTGTTGGTGGCGTTTTAGGGCAGGTAGGCATCATATTGTTTTTCGTACTCAGCGGTTTTCTGATAACATATTTATTGCTGGAGGAGCATAAGCGTTCCGGCACAATTGCAATAAAGGGCTTTTATATGAGGCGTGTATTACGCATATGGCCTTTGTACTATCTGATTACCATTTTGGGTTTATATATATTACCTAACATACCATTCTTTGATACCCCCGGGTTTACAGAGTTTGTAAATGACGATTTAGCTGCCAAATCAGCCCTTTACCTGACGTTCTTTTCTAATATTGCTTATACGATATACGAACATGTGCCTTACAGCGCCCAAACATGGTCTGTTGGGGTAGAAGAGCAGTTTTATCTGATATGGCCTTTATTGATGTTGTTCGCTATCAATCGTAAAAAGATAATGTCTATGCTGTTAAGCCTTATAGGCATATACTTAGCAGTAAAAGCAGTTGTTGTATACCAGTATGCGATAGATATGAATAACATAGCTGCCATGAAGCGCTGGTTGTATTGGAATCATTTTTCTATCGATTGTATGGCTATAGGTGGTATCGCTGCGTATCTGTTATTCTTCAAAAAAGAGCGCATCCTTAAAGTACTATTCAATAGTTACCTGCAAATAGCATTATATGGCATTCTTACTGTTGTGATACTGCGTGGCTGGACAGTGCCTTGGTTTAACAAAGAGTTCTATGCTATCATATTCGCGGTGCTGATCTTAAACCTATCGGCTAATCCTAAGACAATATTGAATCTGGAGTACAAACCATTGAACTACTTAGGTAAAATATCTTACGGGCTGTACATGTACCACAATATTATGATTGTACTGGTAATGAAGCTGATGATTATGAGTGGTTTATTTAATGTTGGTTCTCTGGTAGGTAGTGTATTGCTTCAGGTACTAACGTTAGTTGCTACTATTGGTGTGTCTGCATTTTCTTACGAGTATTTTGAAAAATGGTTCCTTAGAAGGAAAACAAAGTACACGACAGTACACAGCGGGCAAAAAGAGCCGGAACCCCAAAAGAAAGAGGCTACAGGGCGTATTTCAATACCTGTTTCGCCGCAAACAGCATAGTTACGGTCAGAAAATACTGGTCTTCAGTAAATTATAAACCCATGTTAAAGCTTCGTTTATAATCAGCAATCCCGTATCTTTGCGCCCCAAATAGGTTCTTAAAAATGATAGGTCGCAGAAATATCAGGGTAAAAGTGATGCAGACGTTATATACACTGTCTGCTATGGATGAAACTACCCTTGAGGAGCAGAAAGATGCGGGTTCTAAATTGCTGAATGAAAAGCTGGCGAATTCGTTGGACTTATTCATTGTTTCCATTCTATATACTTTCAGGGTTGCACAGTTTGCAGAAAAAGATGCAGGAGACCGTGCTGCTAAATATTTGCCTACAGAGGCAGATCTGAATGTGAGTACCAAGATCGCAGCCAATGATTTTTTGATGAAGGTGTTGGCTAACGAAACATTCTCAGAAAGAATAAAAGAAACAGCGATTAAGCAATTGGTAGACGAAGACTGGATCAAAAAGATATATAAGAACTTTGCCAAGTCTGAGAAGTATATTTCTTATATAGAAACTCAAGAGCGTGATAAGAAGTCGGAAATGGCGATTATCAAGCATATTTGGGAAGAGTACATATGGGGTAATGAAGATGTGATGGAGTTCTTTTCTGAAGAGCTGCCCAACTGGGATGATGATGATGATATGATAAGGATGTTGATGGACAACTTCTTCAAGAATCCATCGAAGATCAACTTCTTAAAATTATTGTCTGCTGAAAAGAATGAGTATGCACATAGCCTGTTGCACACGGTAATAGAAAAAGAGCCATACTGCACAGAGTTGATACAGCCTAAACTGAAGAACTGGGATGCGGAGCGTGTAGCCTTGATAGACATGTTGTTGTTAAGAATGGGGGTTAGCGAATTGCTGTATTTTCCTACTATACCTACAAAGGTGACTATCAATGAGTATATTGAGGTAGCTAAATATTATAGCACACCACAAAGCGGGCAGTTTGTAAATGGTGTGTTAGACAATATTTTGAAAGACCTAACTAAAGCGGATAAAATTCATAAAGAGCAAAGAAGCAGATAGCTATGAGTAAATACTTGTTTTTATTTGTTACGATAGTAGTACTTGCTGCATGCGGAGACAACGCGCAAAAGCAAGAATCGGAAGCGCAGGAAGAGAAAGAGCTGCTTTCTACAGATTTGGTGAATGTACCGCATACAGCCAAAGGTGTAGATACTGTTGCTATGAACGAGTTGCCGACAATGGACTTCGCTGATACAGTTTACGATTTTGGTATTATGTCTGCAGGTGAGCAGGCGGTGCATGACTTTGAGTTTACTAATAATGGTAATACACCTTTGATCATCGCACATGCCAAAGGTTCTTGTGGTTGCACCGTAGCAGACTATCCGTCAAAACCAACAGAGCCAGGTGGTAAAGCCGTAATAAAGGTGATGTTTGATAGCGAGGGCAAAACAGGTTATCAGGAAAAATCAGTCGTGATCACTACTAACACGGCAAAAAATCTGCATACCCTGTCTATAAAAGCAGAAGTAAAAGAATAGTATAATCATATAATAAACATACAATGACAACAAATCTGGAAACAATCTTATTACAGGCACCTGCAGGTGGTGGTACTATACAATTAGTATTTCTTATCGGTATGATCGTGGTGATGTATTTCTTCATGATCCGTCCGCAGGCTAAACGTGCTAAAGAGCAAAAGAAATTTGCTGCATCTATTGAGCCGGGTGAAAAAATAGTAACTACTGCAGGTATCCATGGTACTATCCGTCGTTCTAACGAAGATGGTACTTTGCAGATAGAAGTAAGTGCAAATACATACTTGACTATCGACCGTACAGCAGTGTCTATGGAAATGACCAACGCTTATCGTAAAAAACAAAACGCTCCTGCGGCAGCAGAAGCTAAAAAATAATTAACTGAACTATGCTTAAAGTAGGTATTACAGGAGGCATAGGCGCAGGCAAGTCTGTAGTATGCCAGGTGTTTAAAACACTTGGCATACCTGTTTTTAATGCAGACGATACTGCTAAACAGCTTATAGAGCAAGATGAGCATATAGTTGCTCAGATGAAGTCTTTGTTTGGCGATGATATTTATATAAACGGCAAGCTGCAAAGAGCGCAGGTAGCGTCTGTCGTTTTTAAAAAGCCGGAACTGTTGCAGCAATTAAATGCAATTATTCATCCCGCAACTATTGAGGCAGGTGAAAAATGGATAGCTAAACAAAACACTGATTACATCATTAAAGAAGCAGCCATATTTTTTGAAAGTGGTACTTACAAACAAATGGATGTAATGATAGGGGTTACAGCTCCTGAAGAGTTACGCATTAAAAGAGCCTTACAGCGCGAGGGTATGACTCGTGAAAAAATACAGGAGCGTATTGCTCAGCAAATGGACGATGCTGAAAAAATGAGCCGTTGCGATTACGTTATTATCAACGATGGTAAACAAGCCATCATTCCTCAAGTAATGGATATTCACCACAAGCTGCTCAAGAAACAGTAGTTAGTCTACAGCCCGGCAAGTAGTTGTTTGTAGTATGTGCTGTACATTCTGATATTGTCCTCGTTAGTTTCTTTCTTTTTTACAATGTCTATTGCTGCTACAAGTTTTGCAAACCTGTCTTTTGCTCTGTCTACGTCTTTTTGTCTGGCCGCTTCCTGCATCTCATTCTTGTAGAAAAATGCAGCACTAAATAATGACGATGCTATTGCCTGTCGGTAAGAGCTGATGTTCTCATTTAATACAATAGCTGTATTAAGCGTGGTGATATTCATAAAGGCATTATCATTACTGGTTCTGGTAATGTACTCATACAAGCCTTCGGCGTAGTTGATCTTTTTGTTACCTCTTATTTTATAGCGATATTTATTAATGAGTGTCGTGTCTGCAGGGTTGGCCTCATCGCCTATCACCAGCCATATTACAGACAGCAGTTCTCCGCGTGGCGGATCGTTCTTAAAATATTGTTGTGCTACTGTGTATGCACTATCATGGTTGATCGCGTTTAATGCCAGTATAGCTTCAGCATTCACTTTATAAGATTCGTCTGCGAGTCCTTTGTTGATGGCATCATAAATATCGGTTACTTCCCACTTCGCTAATAATTTAAAAGCTACAGCACGTACATGGTGCGACTCATCGTTTACAGCAATATCAAGTACAATATCGTTCCACGCACTTTTTAGTGCATTCCCATCCTGGTCTAATAAATTATTAAGCGTGTACTCCCTTACTTTATAAAGATTGTCTTTTAGTGCAAGCTTGTACAGCTCTGCTATATCGTTATTGTTGATTCTGTTTTTATTGCTGACTATTGCATTTACTTTGGTGATGAAATCTTCTTTATCTGCCAGTTTGAATAACCAGACCCATTCTTCTGTACTTCTGTTATCAAGTATCTCACCCACCAACCAATGTTTGCTATCCGGTATAAATACAGGGCGGGCATTACTGTAATAAGGTAAAGTATATGTTTGCTCTCTTTTGTTAAACTCTAACAATTGGCGATGTCTTTTGTTGCTGTCCACTAAGTCTATATATAGTGGAAGACGATACAGTTGTTTTTGCTTTTGTTTTATAGTTATAGTTGCATTGTATTTAGCATCATTGAACTTATAAGAAATCTCAAGTATGGGGTGCCCACCTCTGTGGTACCACTGGTCAAAGAACCAGTTCATATCTCTTCCTGTAACCTCTTCTATTGCCTGCCTCCAATCATCAACCTCTGCAGGTTGTAGCGCATGTTCCGTAAGGTATGTTTTCATAGATAGGCTAAAAGCTTCGTCACCTATCAGCCCATGTAAGTAATGTAGTGTTGCGCCTCCTTTCTGGTAAGATATCCTGTCAAATAAATCTTCTCTGCTCTTATAATGATATCTTGCCAGTGGCGGGTCGTTGTTTTTAGATGCACCTAAGTATATATGTAAGTCTTCATAAGCCAAAATTTGTGCATTGGCCGTACCGTATTTATAGTTACGCCATAACTGTTCGCCGTAGTTGGCAAACGATTCGTTGAGGGTGATGTTTGACCAGGATTCTGCTGTAACATAATCGCCAAACCATTGATGAAATAACTCGTGAGCAACTACATCTTCATAATCCTCATCCCTTATTTCCCTGCTGTTTTGGTTAATGAACTCTCCAAATGTAGTAGCACTGGTGTTTTCCATAGCACCGGATACAAAGTCTCTTACTACCACCTGGCTATATTTATACCAGGGGTAGGGTACACCAGTTACTTTTGAGAAGTAGTCTACCATTTCAGGTGTATGGTTAAACATCTCTTTCGCATACGATGCGTATTGAGGTTCTACATAATAATTGATGGCTTTCCCGTTCCATGGTTCATCTTCAACAATGGTATAGTCGCCTATGGCCATCGTCATAACATATGGCTGAATTTCTTTTTCAGTTCTCCAAATGTCTGTTCGTAGTGTAGGTGATGTTTCAATTTGTTGTATCAGTTTCCCGTTGCTGAGCGTTTTGTACTCTTTGGGTACTGTCATTTCTATTTGTGTTGTAAAGCGTTCGTTGGGTTTATCAATTGTGGGTACCCAATGAGAGTTGGCTTGCGTTTCTCCCTGTGTCCATATTTGGGTTGGGAGTTCTGCAACACTTTTATTGGCATTGACAAAGTATAGCCCCTTGTCGTCATTAATAGCATCGCTACCGCCGCTTTTAGATTTGTAGGGTTCAGCAGTGTATGCAACATATATACGTACGGGGTCTTTTGTACTATGCACTTTACGAAGCCCGATAGTAATTACATCATTAGAATAGTCGTGATAGATAGGAAAATCACCATCTACCAGCACGGTGTCTATTTTCATGGTTTGGGCATCCAGCTTAATGGTATCAGAGTCGTAGAAGTATGGTTTCATATCTATCCATGCTCTGCCACGTGCCGTTTTTTCAAGGTAGTTAAATGATAGTGCTACTCTTGTATGGGTAATATCCCATATACGGTCTGCAGCAGCTCTGTACTCACTGTCTTTTGAGTTTACAGATATCTCGTCCAGCTGAATTTGGTTACTAGTCGCTTTTCTGCTACCGCCGCAGGAGGCTAAAAGCATTGGTGCAAAAAGTAATATATGGTATAGCTTCATATTTTATCTAACGTGACTATTTATGTGGTAATAATACTCAATACTTAGTACAAGCTGCAAATACTAAAGGGTGATTTTATGTTATATAACCTAAAACGTTTTATACAAGCATATTTATAGCTATTTTTGCTTCCTTAGTTAACAAATACATTATGCTGCAAATATCTGTAGACGAGAAAAGTAATTACGAGGTTGTAAGTTCTAAAGATGCAATTAACCTGAATGGTAAGGAGGTAGACTGCGATATTCAATTTCAACCCAATGGCATTATCAGTATCATCTACAACAATAAAAGCTACACAGCAACCGTAGATAAGGTTGACAAGACAGCTAAAGAAATGCTGGTAACAGTGGATGGGCAGCAACATAAAATTGCCATCAAAGAGCCTATAGATCAGCTACTGACAAGTATGGGCATGGACTTGAGTGCAATGCAAAAGGCAGAGCCGGTAAAAGCACCAATGCCGGGTAAGGTGTTGAAGGTAATGGTAGAGGAGGGGCAAGCTATACAAAAAGGTGATGCATTATTGATTTTAGAGGCGATGAAAATGGAAAATGTATTGAAGGCTGCAACTGACGGAACGGTAAAAGCAATTAATATAGAAGAGCAAACAGCTGTAGAAAAAGGAGCTATACTAATAGAGCTTGAGTAAGTTGAGGATAAGCAATAAAATACTATTGATATGCCTGCTGCTATTGTTGCCTAATTTGTCAACAGCAAGGGGAGGGTTTTCCTATGTATATATACAGGGCGATAAATCGACGCCCTTTTATGTAAAGTTCGAAGACCAGATGCTGCCGAGATATGGCAAGAACTACAGCATTATTCCACAGTTAGCACCGGGTGTTATCAATATTCAGATACTCTTTCAACAAAGCGTATATCCCGCGCAGAAGTTTGCAATATCAGTACCGGAAGGAGGTTTTAGAGGATTCTTGTTGATGAAGAAGGATAACAACTTTGTGCTTTATGATATTCATCAGCAGTTTTACTTGCACTCAGGTAACAAACCGGAAGAAGACCAGGCTCCTGTAAAAAATGTAGCAGATGCTTATGTGTATACTAATACATCTGCAGCGCAGCCTAAAGCATCTGATGTATTGGGTAGTAATACACCAAAGTTTCTTTCAGATGTAGAGTTGAAGAATGATAGAGTAGTGCAAACGGAGAGTACAATAGAGAAACCTGCTGGTAACAGGCCGCAAATAATTGGTAAAACTACAGAGCCTGTAACAGCCCCAAAGCATGATGATCGTTTGCCTATGCGCAATAGTGATTGTCCTATACCGTTAGAGACAAGAGATTTTGACGATCTGTATAAAAAGGTAGAAGGCAAGAGCGAAAGTGTAAAATTAAAGTTCTTATTATCTAAGATGGATTACTGTTATACAACAGCCCAGGCAAGAATACTTGCCAAAGCATTGGACAATGATCCTGAACGTTATACGTTTTTAAAACGAGTATTTCCAAGAGTTACAGACCAGGCAAACTTTCCAATGTTGGAGAACCTGCTCACTACACAAGAATGGAAAAGCTATTTTCAATTAATAATACCCTAATGTATATGAGAAAGACTGTATTAGTTACTAGTTTTTGCGCGTTGTTATTCGCCTCTTGCGAAACGCAGGACAAAGAATCAGAGTTGGTAGGCACATGGCAAGCTGTTGCGCTAGATGCACCTGATGTAGATAAGGCAATGCAAGACCAAATGAACTTTTTAGATACTATGGGTAGTAGTACTACACCAGAGCAAAATATGGAGATATATGGTATCGCGGATGTTTCATCAGTAAGAGATAGTTTAAAGCATGTGCTGGAAGAGTATAAACTAGTGCAGAAAGATGCTATTGAGCACACCGCATTCGAGTTTAAGACTGATAGTATTTTTGTAAGAACATTAAATGGTCATACAGATACCGGTAAATGGTATATAAACAAGGCAGGTAAACTTGTAATTGTTGACGTTAAAGAAGAAATGAAGAACCTTAAGATGGATATGTTATCACTTACGGACACCAGCATGAGGCTGCAAATGCAGGAAGATGGTGTGAGTAGTACCGTAATTTTTAGCAGAATAGATAATTAATATCAACTATCTTTGTGAACCAATAAAAATCAACTGAAATAGTATGCGTACGATAGCTTTCAGACAGGCATTAAGAGAGGCCATGCAAGAGGAGATGAGAAGGGATGATTCTGTCTTTTTGATGGGTGAAGAAGTAGCACAATATAACGGTGCATACAAGGTAAGCCAGGGTATGCTGGACGAGTTTGGTCCTAAGCGTATTATTGATACGCCTATTGCGGAGTTGGGTTTTGCTTCTATTGCTGTTGGTGCTGCTACTAATGGTACCAGACCAATAGTAGAGTTCATGACCTGGAACTTTGCAGTATTAGCATTAGACCAGATATTGAACCATGCAGCAAAAATGCTTTCTATGAGTGGGGGGCAATTTAGTTGCCCGATGGTATTTAGAGGGCCGAACGGGTCTGCCGGTCAGTTGGCAGCACAACACTCTCAAGCTTTTGAAAACTGGTATGCAAACATTCCGGGCTTGAAGGTGATCTCTATATCTAATCCGTACGATGCAAAAGGGTTATTGAAATCGGCTATTCGCGATGAGAACCCTGTAGTATTTATGGAGAGCGAGGTAATGTATGGTGACCAGGGTGAAGTACCTGAAGAAGAATACTTAATACCAATTGGTAAAGCGGACATCAAACGCCAGGGTAGCGATGTGACCATCGTTTCTTTCAATAAAATGATGAAGGTGGCATTAGGTGCGGCAGAAGAGTTGGCGAAAGAGGGTATAGATGCAGAGGTGATAGATCTACGCACAATTCGTCCGTTGGATTGGAATACTATAATAGAATCAGTTAAAAAGACCAACAGGTTGGTGATTGTTGAAGAACAATGGCCGTTTGGTAGTGTGTCTTCAGAAATTGCATACCGCGTACAAAAGGATGCTTTCGATTTCTTAGATGCTCCGGTAACACGTATCACATCGGCAGATACAAATATGCACTATGCACCGAACCTGGTTGCTGCTGCATTGCCAGATGTAGAGCGCACTGTTAAGCGTGTGAAGGAAGTAATGTATGCCGTGAAATAGAACGAGTTATAACGATATATAAAAAGCCACGCATAAAGCGTGGCTTTTTTATTGGAGAATCTGTAAAATATCTTTGCAAAATCAGTCAAAGAGGCTATCTTTGCAATCCCAATTTACAGGGATGGCCCCGTAGCTCAACTGAATAGAGCATTTGACTACGGATCAAAAGGTTTCAGGTTTGAATCCTGACGGGGTCACTTAAAGAAAAAGCCCACTGCATTGCAGTGGGCTTTTTGTATTTTATATAAGAATTGATACCGTTACTCTACCTCTTCATCCCGCTCATTTTCTTGATGATCATGTTTACGGCACGTTTTGGGCTAAGGCGATAAAATATGTCCAGTATACGTGCATCGCTGCCTACCATTACACGTTTTGGTTCTTTTCTATAGCCTCTATCGTTATAGCGGCAGTTTTATCGGCAGGTAGCGTTTTATAAGAGTAACTGTTCGCATCACTGGTGTCCATTTGCACGCCTGAGTTGCTGGTGATATTGGTATTAACCTCTTTGGTCATCCCAGAACCGCTCTTCTATTCGTATGCCAGTAGCAATAGTTGTACTTTTTCGGTTTTTGATTATCCTAAAATAAAGTGGCAATGTTCCTTTCTTGTTTAGCTTGTCCTTTCTTAGTGCAAGTTGTATATATGATGCCATAATTAAATTAATTCTGTAGCATAACAATGGTCAAACATTTGAAGCTAAATATATGTCTGTTTAAGTGTCCTGCATTCTGTTTTTTGCTTCGGGTTTAAAGAGTGTAACTATTGTTGATGAGTACTGTTTTGCCTCTTCTTATATAAGTATTCAAAGACAAAGCATACCACAACTATCCCCAGTGAAATAAAGACGCTTTTCCTGTTGGCGAAGTATTGTTGTGTAATTAGTGCCAATAAGGCAATAAGACATAGAATAAAACCGGCTATTGGAATTGATTTTTTGCTGCCTGTTTGATTGGCCAATTTATACCCGCTTAGGTTAACCAACGCAAATATTAATAAGAACCCTACGCTACCTGCTGTTGATATGCTTTCCAAATTAAGTGTGTTTGCAACTACTAGAGTTGCAATAGTGGTTATAGCCAGTCCTAAAGGTTGATTCCATAGCTTGCTGGTAAGCTCATGTGGTAGTTCATTATCTTCAGCTATTTCAAAATTAACGCGACTGCCTCCATATAAGGATGCATTAATTGCTGAGAAAGTTGAGATCAATGCAGCAATAGTAATAATGATAAAACCAGTTTGTCCGAATATAGGTTTAGCCGCTTCAGCTAATACATAATCTTGAGCGGATGCAATAGCGCTAAAAGGTAAAGACCCAACCGTAATGATTGCTATAATTACATAAAGCAGGATAACAAATATTACTGAATAGAAATACGCCTTGGGGATGTTCTTATTCGGGTTCTCCATATCCGGGGCTGCATTTGCTATTAATTCGAAGCCCTCATATGCTACAAAAATAACCATGCCTCCTGTTAGTAACTGTATCGGAGAATTCCAGTTGGTTATAGATAGTTGATTTAGATTGTCATTTCCAAACAACCCATAAATACCAACTATTACAAATGATATTAAGATGATAAGCTTGATAATAACAGCATAAGATTCAATTGTGCCTACTGTTTTTATACTATAGTAATTAATAAAGGCAGCTACAAAGACTATGGCACTTGCATAGATATGATAATTAAAAGATTGGCTTACCGGTAGTTGATATAAGTTAGGAGCATAAGAGCCGAAAGCAGAAGCGTAAAGAGCTAACATTATGATATAGCTTATCCATAGTAAATTATTTATACCTCCGCTTAGTGTGCCAATACCAAACCCCTGATTCATGAATTTTACTGTTCCGCCTCTGTCAGGGTATGAAAGGGATAGCTTTACATAGCTATATGAAGTTATCAGGGCGATCAAACCGGCAATTAAAAATGAAATAGGTGTTCCTCCCTTAGCTAAGGATACAGCAAGCCCTAATACAGCGAATATGCCGCCTCCAACCATGCCGCCAATACCAATTGATATACCATCAATGAGTTTTATTTTTTTATTCTCCATAATTTACCAGAGTGCTTTTTGTATTCACGTTTTTTACCTCTTTATTCCGCTCATTTTTTTAACTATCATATTCACTGCCCTTTTCGGGCTAAGGCGGTAAAATATGTCCAGCATACGGGCATCGCTGCCTACCATTACACGGTATTGGTTCTTTTCTATAGCCTCTACCATTATAGCGGCAGCTTTATTGGCAGGTAGCATTTTATAAGAGGAACTGTCTGCATCACTGGTGTCCATCTGCACGCCCGAGTTGCTGGTGATATTAGTATTCACAGCACCAGGGTGTATCACCGTTACTCCTACATTTGTATTCATTAGTTCAGAGTACAACCCTTCGGTAAATATTTTAACTGCTGCCTTTGATGCACTGTATATTGTTTGTCCCGGGAATGGGATGAAACCGCCCATGCTGGATACGTTGGCTATATATGCTTCGGGGCGTTTGAGTAAATATGGTAGGAAGGTTTTAGTCATATATACCACACCGTAAAAGTTTACATTCATCACACGCTCTATGGTATCGTAATCCAGATCGCTTACATCAACAAAGGGTTGTATAATACCTGCGTTGTTGATAATGCCATCTACACTTCCATGATGGGCAATGACTGCTTCTGGTAGTTGGGCTACGGCAGTACGGTCTGCTACATTTAGTATGTGGGTTGAGACATTTTCTTTTCCTGCCAGCTCTGCTGTTTCCTGCATTTGTGCATCGTGTATATCAGCAATAGCTACCTTGGCTCCTTTTTGTACTAGCTGAATGGTTAACTCGCGACCCATACCGCTGCCGCCACCTGTTACTACAAATACTTTTCCTTGAATCTTCATATGTAGTGCTTTTACTAAATAGTTGTACTACTAAGTTATCCATTAAATATCTTATTCCGCTTAATGACTTTGCCCTTTCGTAACTGTACGGCATGTATTACAGAGGGTACATCGTTGGTCCATTGTTTTAAGATCAATAGTATGGCTACTATCTCCAAACGGGTAACCATACCCACCCAAAAGCATAGTTGAAATACCCATGTCGAGTTGCCGTTCCATATCACATCTATAAAGCAGGTAAACAGTGTCACTACCCAAAATTTTGAGGCAATAGCATGTGTGGCCACTTCTTTTTTAAACCTGATGTAACTGATGATGTAACACAAGGCTTCTGCGATTAGTATCAAGGTTATTTGCAGCCAATAGTCTTCGTAAAACTCAAAAGAAGTAAGTACAGTACCGCCTATTACGCACAGCCAAAAAAACTGGTCTATTGTGCTGTCTGCACGGCGCATCTTTTCTGTAGATACCTTAAGTGCTCTGGCGGTATAGCCGTCGAAAAAATCAGAGAGAACAGCGTATACCAATAAGCTCACCAGCCACACACGGTAATTTGCCGGTTGCAGATATGCCAGTGCCAGAAATAGCAGCCCGGCCACTATTCTGCTGTATAGTAATATGTAGGGTAGTTTTTTCAAGTCTTATAAATCTAACAATCTTTAGAAAACTGCTGTCTGTTTCGTATGTTAGCATTTGTGCAGCGAAGCAAAATATAGCTCGTTAAAGCAAAAAACTAAAAAATAAATGAAACAGCTTAACCTGAAAAACATTACAAGCTCTCTTTTTTTACTAATACTATCTGTATTTGCACTCTTTCCGCTAAATGCTTTTGCAGCAGATGCTGCAGGAGAAGAAGGGAGTAGCTTGGCTATTGTAAAACTCTTTAACAAAGGGGCAGAAAAGTTAGTAGAATTTTTAGATGCCACGCTATTTTTTGAGTTGGGTGGTTCGGGTTTCCCCTTCATTGTGTTATGGTTGATTACCGGAGGTATGTTTTTCTCCATAATCTTAGGCTTCCCGAATTTCAGGTTATTCAGGCATGCTATTAGTGTAGTAAGAGGTAAGTATTCCAAAGATGACGACCCGGGAGAAGTAACGCACTTTCAGGCATTGGTAGCTGCGGTATCAGGTACTGTAGGTTTGGGTAATATTGCAGGCGTGGCTATCGCTGTTGCTGTGGGCGGACCAGGTGCTATTTTCTGGATGATGTTTGCAGGCTTTTTTGGTATGTCCTTAAAATTTGCAGAGGTAACTATGGGGCATAAATACAGGTTCATCAATACCACTACAAAAGTGGTTTCGGGTGGTGCGTTTAGATACTTAGAACATGGGCTAGCTAATAAAGGGTATAAAAAACTGGGCAAGGTATTAGCCACATTGTTTGCCGTATGTTGTGTAGGTGCTGCTTTTGGTAGCGGTAATATGTTTCAGGCCAGCCAGTCTGTAAAAATGGTTACTCATGCTTTCTCCGGCGTGTCAGAGTTCGATTGGGCTATTGCATTGGTATTAGCTATAGCTGTAGGTATTGTGCTTTTAGGTGGTATTAAAAGAGTAGCAACTACGGCAGAAGCTATTGTACCGTTCATGGCGATCATATACCTGTCGGCAAGTTTAGTAGTACTGTTTGTGAACTACGATAAAATACCGCAGGCGTTCTCTTCTATATTCGGGCAGGCATTTTCTATGGATGCTGCATATGGTGGTATGATTGGTGCTATTATTATGGGTTTCAGAAGGGCTACGTTCTCAAACGAGGCAGGTATCGGTTCTGCACCTATTGCGCATGCACCTGCAAAAACAAGTGAACCTGTAAGGGCGGGTGTTGTTGCATTGTTAGAGCCATTTATTGATACGATTGTTATTTGTATGATCACCGGTTTGGTGATCACCACAACGGGTGTGTATGAAAATGTAAGCGATGCCGGTACATGGCAGGGCTCTATGATCACATCCCGGTCTTTTGAGACGGTGATAGACTGGTTTCCTTATATACTTTCGGTATGTGTGTTGTTATTTGCTTTCTCTACCATGATCACATGGAGCTACTATGGTGAGCGTACATGGGAGTATTTGTTTGGTAAGGGTAAGCGTACTTTAAGTATCTATCATTTGTTGTTCTGTTTAGCAGTATTCCTGGGCGGTACTACCAGCGAGGTAGAGATGATCGTAAACCTGTCTGATATGATGGTGTTTGCCATGGCGATACCGAACCTGATAGGCCTGTATATGCTGAGCGGAGAGATAAGGCGCGATGTTAAAGACTACGTTACCCGCTTACGCACAGGCAAAATGCCTAAGACGAAGTAGGGTACTCTTTTTATTGTGTCATCCTGAATTTGGCATGGTTCCGAGAAATGAGTGTCTAAAAAAATGTAGTAATATTGTTGCACGAGTTGCAAACCCCACAGATACATTTCCTCAATAACTTGACTAAGTATGACGAATAATAGTCTACACTATTATTCTGTTCAATATATATATTAGTTCTTCCTTGCGCTTTTCTTAATACGATCAAACTATAAGGTAGTATTAGAATTAATGTATTGTCCGGTTAATTAAACGTAACTTGATTAAATAGGTTTCAATAATCTAATACAACCAGCATTTATTCATTGCAAATTGATACTTCTGCATGATTATTTACATAAAATATATGGTAAGTCTGCGATGTAAATTGTTGGTCAAGGCAGAGCTTGAGCGATTGAACATGAAGTATAAAACCATTGACCTGGGAGTTGTAGAGTTAATAAAAGAACTGGACAGTAATGACAAAAAACAGTTGAACGATCGTTTGTTACTGTCAGGTTTAGAATTATTAGACGATAAGAAGACGATCCTTATTGAAAAAATAAGAAATGTAATAATAGAAATGGTTCACCATACAGATGATCTTCCAAAGGTAAACCACTCAAAATATATTAGTAATATCCTGGGGTATGATTACACATATCTGGCAAATATATTTTCAGAAGTAAAGGGTATCACTATACAGCAATTTATCATCATTAATAAAATAGAGCGTGTAAAAGAGATGTTGATGTACAACGAGCTTACCCTTACAGAGATATCCTATAAATTGAACTATAGCAGTGTTGCACATTTATCAGCTCAGTTTAAAAAAGTTACAGGGCTAACACCTTCATTTTTCAAGAACATAGGCGTTAAAAAGCGAATGGAACTCGAAAACCTGTGATTTATGTAACATTATATCGGAATAATGTAACAATCAGCCCTTTGTTTTTATTAACCTTTGTTATGTGGAATTTTCTTCACGTAGAATTTGGATTATGAGTAACGGACAAGAAAAAGCTGAATCAGAATTTAAGATCACTACTAATTGGGTCAATCGTTCCAGTCGACTAAAAATAAGATACCCTGCTTTAAATGATGATGATCTGAAGTTTAACCCCGGTGATGAAAAACAGCTAGTAGCAAGAGTCGCTGCAAGGCTTAATAAAACAGCAGATGAGGTGATTCGCATTATTAAGCATACATATTGAATATTCTAATTACGATTTAATTTAACGAATTATGCCTCATGGGTCTTATACAGACTATGCCTCACTTTTAATAGTAATAATGGCTGTTGTTTTTATACTCTTTAAGTTTACTGTATTAAGGTTATTGAAAATAGAACGGATGGGGCCGGCAATTTTCTTTTACTCTTTTCGTACTGTAAATAAATACGCGCTTCATAAATATGATAATGGTGCTGCAAAGCGCTATTTAAAGATCAGCAACAAGGTGAATATGCTTTTTTACACTGCTGGTATCGGCGTTATATTAATGTATCTGTTCTTTAAATATGTAGTATAATATGTATTTACCGAACCTATTGCAGTGTATTGTTAATAATCATAAATAATATAAAAATGGACATTCAATTGGTTTTTGATAAAATAAGAGAAATAAGTGCCAGGCATATGGAACCACGACCGTTTGTTGTTGTTGGTATTTTAGAGCAAGAGTTACAAACAAACATCACCACATTGGGGCCCTATTTAGTTAAACTAAAAAATATGAGACTGATCATTTTTAACCGTAAAATGATGACTTCCGTTAAACTTACCTTGATGGGGGCTTCCTGGTTACAAAACTCAGCTATCAGTACCGCAAGATGATCTATGAATATTCATCTAAGTAATTTAAACAGGCAGGTTACAAAAGCTAATATTATGGCTTTGTTGGTGTCATATTCATCTGTAACTCATTGCACAATTCACCATGTAAAACACTTTAACCCCAATATTGTCAATACGTTTGCTATAGTAGATTTTGACAACCCTGCAGATGTTGAATCAGCGATAGATTTACTGGACGGAGCATTGTTGGGCGGCAAGAAGATCAGAGCTCAGATAGGTAATTGATTTTACAGATATTTTTTTCATGAAATAAACCTCAATAATATGGTTAATTTAAGAATATATACTTCAGCCTATAATAAAGAGCTGGAAATGTTTGAAGAAGGTATTAAGTTGATTCAAAATAAAAATAGGTTTGTATTATATAATGTAACGGGTAACAGGACCGATGATGATATGACAGATATCAGGTCGTTTTATATGATAGAAGTGGGCACAGATGCAACAATTATACATTTTAAACCTGATACCAATCTTCCTGAAGATATTCAAAAAGAGATTTTAGAACTCTTTCACTCTGTATGGCCTTAAAAGGCAATTATTCAATGTAACATATCCTGCGTATAAAGTTTTATATTCTTTGGTTTATGTGGTTTGTGGTTTTATTATTGTATATTTGCTATAGTAAATAATGCCTCTAAAGGCACCTAAAACCATATCACTATGAATGAAGAACAACAACGGTTTGTAACCGAATTTCTACGCTATGGCGATAAGATCATCGCGTACAAAACAGCTTATGATAACCCCAGTTCCGATCCCGACGTCATCATCTCTGCTGCCAACAGGTTGCTGCGTAACCCCGAGGTGAAAGCTGTAATAGAAGCAGCACAAAACCGTATCCGCTCAGAAGTAGAGGCAGAGGTAAAAGCCGAATTGAAACAAGAGTTATTGACCGTGCAACGCAAGCGCGAACTACTGGCACAAATAGCCACCGGCGAAGCGCTGATAGAGCAACATACCAAAGGCAAAAATTGCAATATGTGTACCATCCTGCAACGCCCCAACTTCACACATATTCTCAAGGCTATAGATCTGGATAGTCGTTTGGCAGGGCATTATAAAACAAACGGACATAGCACAGTGCGCCCTGTACAACAAACTGAAAAAGTTGAAAAAGTTGAAAAACAGAACAAAAAAGAACAAACTGCCGCTTTGGAAGATGGGGTAGAGGTTGTTGATCCTGAACGGACAGGTATCTTTTATTCTGAGATAGAAGAAGAGCTATATCAGAATGAAGAACAGCAAAAAGAAAACACGGAACCCGTAATAATACAGGAGCAGCAAATAAAAACTTTGCTCACATTTGGTGAGCATGACCAACCCCAAAAACTAAAAAAGCTAAATTTGTTAGAGTAGGGAATTACAGACCTTGTTCTTCCTCGGCCTTATCATCTGCAAACAACCACCCATTGATGGTTTGTTCTCCGCTGATCAGGTCGTGGTAATACATCACAGAGCGGTCTTCAGATATCTCTATACCGGTAATGCTGAGTGTGTATGTAGCACCTTTGTTGGGGTTTAAGTTCATGCGTTCAAAACCTTCGCCTCCGTGCTCATGAAACCAGCGTATGCCTTTGCCGGTTATCGTTTCCTGACTGTTACGCCATTCGTCGAACCAGCCACGTCTTTTCTGTATCATCTGCTCGTCGAACAGGGTAACAGACGACCACATATTGGGCATGTCTGCAGGTAAAGAGTTGACAAATTTTTCATACTCGTCCCAGCGCATTTCCCAAAGTGTACCGTTCTTCTTTAACCAAACAATCAACGTAAAAGGTTCTATATCCTGTAGGTCAATTTTATTGAATTGCTCAACCGGGTTTTCAGAATCGAAAATGTCTAAAAATATCTTTTCCTTATGTTCTCTGTAGCTATCTTTTCTTATATGTGGTGCAAAGGCTCCGTTTACCATTACCATTGCATTCCCGTTATTATGGATGCCGATCCATGTTCCGCCGGATTCTCCGTCTTTAGGAAACAGTATTTTACCCGTGCTGAACTTTTGAACAGTAGGTGCTGCTACCCCGGAGCTGTGGGGGCGCTCATCTCTATTCGTAGTAATAAATATTTTATCCTTATAAGGAAGGTATGTTACTGTACTCATTCTTGTGCTGTATTCTTCTTACTACATTCTTGGGGGCCATGTCCTGTCAATATACGTAACTTAAGGAACAATATAAATATTGTCCGTAGTTACTCTGTTGCTTTCAGTACCGTCTATATCTTTCATGAAAATCTCATACTGCAGTGTATCCCCATCTGGTCTGTTGGGGCGCAAAACTAAAAAGCGACTTGCTTCAAATTTAAGAGTGATGCTACCACTAATCGTACTATTTTCTTCATCTTTTCTCACCTCAATATCCGATGGGAAAGGTATCTCGTTTGTTGTTGTATAAAACCGGCTATCAATATAAAATAATGAAGATCCATTAGGTTCGCCCTGTAGTTTAGAGCCATTAATAGTATATCTTAAAACAATGTTTACCGTATCTTTGGGATTGCCATTTTGCACCTGGTTAGGAGTGAGCTCCAGAAAAGCAATATCCGGTTTGCTTGGCGGATTATCATTTTTCTTACAAGCCAGCAAGGCAGTTGCAAAAACAAAGAATAATATCGAATACCATTTCATACCTACCAAAGTTAACAAAAGTGGGATACATTTTTCATCAACAACCTGTTAATTATATCAATAGCATCAATACCCAAAACTTTGATGAAAATGCTTTAGAAGTTTTTAAGTATCAGTATGCAAATAATGCTATATATGGTGCTTATGTTGATGCTTTGAAAGTAGACCCTAAAACTGTTATTAATGTAGAGCAGATACCATTTATACCAATAAGCTTCTTTAAAACTCATAAAGTTGTTTGTGGATCTTTTAGAGATGCAAAAAGGATATTTCGAAGTAGTACTACAACAGGAGATACCCCAAGTGAACATTATATACAAAGTCTTGACCTGTACGATCATATTTTAATGCATGGTTTTGAGCAATTCTATGGTCGGCCTGAAGATTATGTTATTATGGCATTGCTGCCATCTTACTTAGAGAGAAATGATGCCTCTTTAGTGTACATGGCAGAGAAGCTGATCAATGCTTCTAAAAATGCAGAAAGTGGGTTTTATCTGGATGAATTTCAGCAAATTTTTGAAAAGCTGAAACATTTTGAAACAATCGGACAAACTGTTTTATTACTTGGTGTGACATTTGCCTTGCTCGATTTTGTCGATCAATACCAGGTACCGCTAACTAATACTATAGTCATGGAAACAGGTGGAATGAAAGGAAGGAGAAAAGAGATGATCAGAGAAGATGTACACCGCCATATACAAAATGCATTAGGCGTTTCTAAAGTACATTCAGAATACGGTATGACTGAGCTTTTATCACAAGCCTACTCAAAAGGTGATGGTATATTTCAACCGATGAATACCATGAAGCTCTTTACCAGAAATATCAATGATCCTTTTGAGATCAATTCTTCGGGCTCTGGTTGTTTAAATATTATCGACCTGGCAAACATTCACTCTTGCTCATTTATCGCTACCGATGATATAGGGCAAATATATCAGGATGGTAGTTTTGAGGTGTTGGGCAGGGCAGATAGCTCTGCACTCAGGGGCTGTAATCTCATGGTTTTATAAGGTAAAATAATTATATGTGAAATCTTTAGACATTTGTTGCCCAAAATATTTTTTTAGGTTGGTCTAAAAATATATCTTTGCTGCTATGAAAGGGATGCTGTATCGGGTAGTAGCATTAATAGTATTTGTTTTTATTTCATTTTGTAGCAAAGCTCAAGTAAGAGACATTGAGGGATATGTATTTGATAGTCAGAGCATTGAGCCTATTGGTTTTGCTTCAATTGTAGTGTCGGGTACAACTACCGGTACACAGACTGATGAAAAGGGGAAGTTCGCTTTACAACTACCTAATGACAGAAAAGAGCTTGTTATCAGCAGTGTTGGTTACAGCGATTATAAGCTAAACGTAACGTCAAAAAATAAATATAATATAGCGTTAGTACCTAAGGCAGACAGGATGGATGAAGTGGTAGTTACAGGGACTATGAGGGAGTTAAGGCGTATGGATAGCCCTATTCCGGTTGAGGTGTTTACCCCTAAATACTTTAAAAAGAACCCGACCCCTAATCTGTTTGATGCACTGGATATTGTGAATGGTATTCGTCCACAAGTGAATTGTAATGTATGTAATACGGGCGATATACACATAAATGGTATGGAAGGGCCGTATACTATGATACTCATAGATGGGATGCCGATAGTGAGTGGGCTGGCTACTGTATATGGATTGAGTGGTATACCTAATAGTATTGTTGAGCGGTTGGAAGTAGTGAAAGGTCCGGCCTCATCGTTATATGGTTCCGAAGCTATGGGTGGTGTTATTAATGTAATCACTAAAAAGACAGAACGGGCGCCATTGTTTAGTGTAGACATAATGGGTACTACTTGGCAAGAGTATAATGCAGATCTGTCAGGAAAGTTTGATCTAGGTAAGGTGAGTAATCTTGTTGGCGTGAACTACTTTAACTATAACGCTCCTTTCGACAAGAATAACGACGGATTTACAGATCTGACTTTACAAAATAGAATATCAGTTTTCGACAAGTTGAGCTTTGAGCGAAAAGACAATAGGGTAGCATCTATTGCAGGCAGGTATGTCTACGAGGATAGATGGGGTGGACAGATGAACTGGAACAAAGAGTGGCGTGGTACTGATAGCATATACGGCGAAAGCATTTACACTAAGCGCTGGGAAGTAATAGGTATGTATCAGTTGCCATTCAAAGAAAAGATAATGACACAGTTCTCATACAACTGGCATCATCAAAACTCATATTATGGTAACACACCTTATATGGCAAATCAGCAGGTGGCTTTTGGGCAAGCTTACTGGGACAAGCCGATAGGAGATAAACACAATCTGTTGTTAGGCTCATCATTAAGGTATACTTACTATGATGATAACACGCCCGGCACAGCAAATGCAGATACAAGCAACCCGCAAAACCAACCTGCTGTAACACCACTACCGGGGGTATATGTACAAGATGAGTGGTCATTTCTAAAGAAGCATAAGCTGTTATTGGGGTATAGGTACGATTATGATAAAAACCATGGGCATATTCACTCTCCCAGATTAGCTTACAAATGGTCGCCTAATAGAAAAAGTACGATACGTGCCAGCTTTGGTACAGGGTATAGGGTTGTAAACTTGTTTACAGAGGATCATGCCGCATTAACAGGTGCCAGAAATGTGATCATCGCTAATGCATTAAAGCCGGAACGTTCTTATAACAGTAATCTGAATTTTGTTCGCAAGATATATGCTGATGGTTGGTATGTGGGTATAGATGCCACTGCGTTTTATTCTTACTTCACTAATAAAATAGTAGGTGATTTTGATAGCAATCCTAATGAGATCATATACGATAACCTGAATGGGCATGCCGTGTCTCAAGGTGTATCTGTAAACACAGATTTTACATTTAGCGTTCCGTTTAAATTCAGTGCAGGGTTTACATACATGGATGTATACTTGAATGAGGGTGATGGTACAGGGCAATTGGTGCGAACACAACAGTTATATGCACCTAAATGGTCGGGTAATTTTATAGCCAGTTACACATTTACAAAACAATTATTGACTGTAGACCTGACTGCAAAATGGAATGGACCGATGAGGTTGCCGGTATTACCAAACGACTATAGGCCGGAGTACTCACCGTTTTATACTATCGCAAACATTCAACTGACAAAGAAGATCAATAAGAAGGTTGAAGTATACGGTGGTGTGAAGAACCTGTTCAACTTTATACCTGCTGATCCTATAATCAGACCAAATGATCCTTTTGATAAGAACGTAGATGATCCTGTAAGTAATCCTAATGGCTATACATTCGATCCTAGCTATAATTATGCTTCGTTGCAGGGTCTCAGGGGCTTCTTCGGAGCAAGGTTTACTATAGATTAATAGTATTAGAATAGTGCTTTCTACTTACATTTGGTGCAGATTTATTATTATGTAGTTTATGAAGCTATATTCTGTACTTACGATCATTATTTCAATATCGGCATTATTTGCATATGTAAACTATAGATACATTAAGCTGCCAGGTACTATTGGTATAATGGTGATGTCTTTGGTGTCGTCAGTTTTGCTTGTTGCTTTAGGGCATTTTGTACCATCATTTTCATCTGAGGTTATAATGATGATCGAGTCGATAGACTTCCATGAACTATTGATGGAGGTGATGCTTAGTTTCCTGTTATTTTCAGGGGCTATTCATATCAACTCCAAAAGCCTGAAACAAGAGCGACTACCTGTATTGGTATTAGCTACAGTAGGTATCCTCATTTCTACATTTTTAGTAGGCGGGCTAACGTTTTTTGCATTTAATCTATTTGGGCTGAATGTTGATTTTGTGTACTGTTTATTGTTTGGAGCTTTAATCTCCCCAACAGACCCAATTGCGGTATTAGGCATACTTAAAAAGGCCAAAATACCACACAGCATGGAGCTGAAAATAACAGGTGAGTCTTTGTTTAATGACGGGGTTGCGGTGGTAGTATTCATTACAATACTGCAAATAGCAAAAGCAGGTGTAGACAATATGTCTGCATTAGATATGACACAGCTGTTTTTACACGAAGCAGGTGGTGGTTTGGTTTACGGGTTAGCGCTGGGGTATATTGGTTTTTGGTTACTAAGGTCTATAGATAATTATCAGGTAGAAGTACTGATAACAATTGCTATAGTAATGGGCGGCTATACGCTGGCTGATACACTGCATGTGTCTGGTCCTTTAGCTATGGTAGTGGCCGGTATAATCACCGGTAATCAGGGTAGGGAGTTGGCGATGTCTGATGTTACCAGAGATTACCTGACCAAGTTTTGGGAGTTGGTAGATGAGATATTGAATGCATTACTGTTCTTACTGATAGGCTTCGAAATGTTGGTGATACAGATAAACAGCACTTTAGTTTTAATAGGTTTCATCGCAGTTATTATTGTGCTTTTTGCGAGGTGGGTATCAGTGGCTTTCCCGATAATGGTATTAAAACTAAAGATCAAGTTTGAAAAGCATGCCATTGCTATACTTACGTGGGGTGGATTGCGTGGAGGAATATCGGTAGCGTTAGCGTTATCTGTGCCCGCAGAAATGCATCGTGCAGAGTTGGTGACTATTACATATATCGTTGTTGTATTCTCAATAATAGTACAGGGGCTCACCATAGGTAAGGTAGCTAAACGTCTGATGACATAAGCAGTGCTTACTTTTGTTATATATGCTTAAATGTATAAGTGATATGTTTATTCATAACAATTTGGTATCTTATTTGTTATTACATTTTCGAATATGAAAATTCGTGTACTGAAAACCTTGGGGTTACTGCTGCTGATAGTAGTACTAAACAATATTAGTGTGTATGCTCAAGAGGATAGCACACAAGCTTCTACAGACTCGTTAGCTGCTGCAGATTCGGCACAAAACCAGTTACTGGTTAGTAATACAAAATATTTACAGCATTTAGATTCTATAAAAACCGCAGACTCGTTAAAAAGAGCGCAGTTAGAGTCTGAATTAGCATCGCTAAAAACGACAGATAATTTAAAGAAGCAAGAGCTCTTAGATGAGTTACAAAAAATAAAAGACGACGAAAATAAACGCTTTGCAGAGCAGAAGAGTAGAATAGACTCTTTGAAGAAAGTGGTCAAAGGTTTTCCTGTTTCTCCGTTTGAGGATACTATCTGTTACCTCTACACAAAACTAGGTCCATTCTCTCCTAAAATGCGTGCTACAAATATAGAGCACAGAATACGTGAGATGGAGGACAAGTTTGCTTACCACCCTGATTCTATAAAGGTGATTGCATCTGAGGAAAGTGTAGACCTGCTGTTTGAAGAAGATATATTGTTGAGTATTACTGACAAGGATGCTTTATGGATGGGAATGAGCAGAGAGGAGCTGGCAGAGAAATATAAAGCGGGAGTAGTAGCATCAATAAAAGGACACCGCAAAGCTACCAGTTTACAAACCCTGCTTATTGAAATAGGGCAGGCGTTGCTGGTAATAATAATATTGATACTGGCTATCAAGTACCTTAATAAAGGACATCGCTGGTTGAAGCTTAAAGTCCATGAATCAAAGGGTACAAAGATCAATGGTATCAAGATTCGCAATTACGAGTTGTTTACGGCTGACAGTGAAGTGAGAGCTATTTATACAGTTACTAACATCATACGCTGGATAGTTATTCTTGTTCTCTTGTACATAGCCATACCAACCGTGTTGCGCATTTTTCCATGGACAAAAAATCTGGCAGGCACTTTATTTGGGTACATACTCAATCCGCTTAAATCAATTTTATTAGGCATATGGAATTACATGCCTAACCTGATGACGATACTTGTTATCGGATTTGTGTTCAGGTATGTGTTCAGAGGGTTAAGCTTTCTTAAAGATGAGATCAAGAATGGAAGGTTGCACATTCCGGGCTTTTACCCTGATTGGGCCAACCCAACCTACCAGATCATTAAGATATTGCTTATTGCCTTTATGATAATTGTGATATTCCCTTACCTGCCTGGGTCTGATTCAGAGGTATTCCGAGGGGTGTCCGTTTTCTTAGGGGTTTTATTCACGTTCGGTTCTACAGGTGCATTGTCAAACGTAATTGCCGGTTTGGTGTTGACATATATGCGAGCCTATAAAATTGGTGATCGGGTAAAAATTGGTGCAGTGTCAGGAGATATCATACAAAAGACACTACTCATCACCCGAATCAGAACCATCAAGAATGAAGATATTACTATCCCTAACTCTACTATCATGGCAAGCCATACTATTAATTATAGTTCTGCCGCCACAAAGCTTGGGCTAATAGTACACACAACAGTAACTATAGGTTACGATGTGCCTTGGAAAAAAGTACATGAGCTGTTGAAGAGTGCAGCAATGGCATGTGAGTTTATATCAGAAGAACCGGAGCCGTTTGTATTACAAACAAGTCTGGACGATTTTTATGTAAGTTATCAACTAAATGCATATACCAAAGAGCCTGCAAAACAGGCGATCATATATTCCTTGATACATCAAAACATTCAAGATAAGTTTAACGAAGCGGGTGTAGAGATCATGTCTCCGCACTATGGAGCACACAGAGATGGCAACCAAACAACAATACCTGCTGATAACCTACCGGCAGATTACGAGGCGCCTTCTTTCAGGTTTACGAACTTATTTAGAGATGATAAAAAACTTTAAAGCAATAGAATTGTTTAATATTTCGGACATTTGCTATTACATACATAACTTTAGCATTGACTACCAAACAACTGTGCAGATAAGATGAGCCACCCCAAGAAGCTAAAAGAACTAGCCGCAACGGCTATTTGTGGAAACGATATTACTTCTTCTTGTTTATACGTTTCTGCTTTAACAATATTATATGCAGGACAATATGCATGGATATCACTGCTTATAGTGGCGGGTATCTTATTCTTGTTCCGTAAAATATATGGAGAAGTAGTAGGCGCGCTTCCTTTAAATGGTGGTGCATACAATGTGTTGCTGAATACTACCAGTAAAAGCAATGCATCTGTGGCTGCCTGCTTAACTATACTATCGTACATGGCTACTGCTGTGATCTCTGCCAGTGAGGCCATGCACTACCTGCACGATTTAGTGCATTCTATTAATGTTACTATAGCCACCATTGTGTTGTTAACGATATTCCTGATACTAACTATTTCTGGTATCAGTGAATCTGCAACGGTAGCTATTGTAATATTCGTTACTCATCTGGTAACAATGGCATTACTCATTATATCAGGTATATGGTTTGTTACACAAAATGGTTTAGATATTGCCAGTGCAAACTTTAGTATGCCTGTAAAGGGAGGTAGTATAGCTACAGCCTTGTTGTTTGGTTTTAGTGCTGCAATGCTGGGGATATCCGGTTTTGAAAGCTCTGCAAACTTTGTTGAAGAGCAGGAAAAAGGAGTATTCCGTAAGACATTACGTAACATGTGGGTATCTGTATCTATCATCAACCCGTTAATGGCGCTAGTAGCTATCACAGTGTTACCGATGGCTGAAGTTGGTCCGCATAAAGAAGCATTGCTTTCTTACATAGGTGGTAAAACCGGTGGCAGTACACTTGCAACAATAGTTTCGATAGATGCAGTACTTGTATTAAGTGGTGCGGTATTAACGTCTTATGTAGGTGTAAGCGGTTTGATTAAGCGTATGACACTTGATAGGGTATTGCCACAAGTACTGCTTAAGGAAAATAGCAGAGGTAGCTCACCTCGTATTTTGATTATCTTCTTCTTACTGTGTTTGTCAGTATTGTTTATTTCTAAAGGAGATTTGGGCGTACTGGCTGGTGTATATACTATATCGTTCTTATTGGTAATGATATATTTTGGGTATGGAAACTTCTTGCTCAAGATAAAACGTGCACGTTTGCCAAGACCGGAACATGCATCTTCATTTGTTGTTGCTATAGCTATTATGGCATTGATAGTTGCTATTTACGGTAACATTAAATTGCATCCGGATTATTTGGTATTCTTCCTGCAATACTTTGTGCCTACGATCGTGATCGTGTATTTATTCTTAAGAAGGAACGAGTTACTGCAATATTTAGTAATAGTTGCCACCAGTTTCTTTGAGTCTGTACAACGCATATCTCTGATCAGCCGTTTCCATTTAAAGAAAGCTATTCGTAAGCTATCGGGGCAAGAGTTTGTATATTTCTCTAAAGGTGATGATATATCTGTGCTGAATAAAGTGATGATATATGTATCTCAAAATGAGATCACCCGCAAGCTGAAGATCGTAAATGTAGTGAACGAAGCATATCCTGTATCAGAGAAGTTTTTGACAGATTTTGAAGTATTGGATAGAGCCTATCCTGAAATCAAAATAGAGTTCATACAAAAGAAAGGAACCTTTGGCCCTGGTATGATTGACGAGTTGAGTAAAGAGTGGGGTATACCTCCAAACTTTATGTTCATTAGCTCGCCAGGCGATAGGTTTACTCACCGTTTAGAAGACTTGGGTGGTGTTCGCTTGATTATATAGTGCTATGCTCTACATCATCAAGGTAGTCTTGCTTTTTATCTTTCCCGAATATCATTAGTCCCACCATCATTAATATACTGGTGAGCATGATCACGTAGAAAAGTATACCAACTTTAAAATTGCTTAAACTCATGCTGGCCGGTATGCTGTAGAACAGTAGTACTGTTACCAAGCCTCGAGGCATTAGGAAAAGCTCCGGGAAGAGGTTGGTTTTTACAAGCAGGCGCAGGTATATGTACCTGACGATAAAAAGTATTGCAACGATGGCTGTCCCGATAATAATGACATCTTTAGATAATAGTACGTTTAGGTTAATTGTATAACCAAAGAGTATAAAAAAGAAAGTCCGTACCAAAAAGGATGTTTCTGCTGTTACCGTTTTCATCAATTTAGTAATGCCTACTAATCCCTTCATAGAAATATGTTTGCCTAAAGGTCCGCGAATAAGCAGTTTGATGTTGTTGATGACTATGCCAAATACTAGTATGACGATCAGCGCGGGTAGGTGAATTAACTCTCCTGACGCATACAGAATACTAAGTATAGCAAACACCAAAAAGAACTTTAGCACTCCTTCTATCTTTGAAAGGAGTATTAGTAACAGAACACTGGCAACCGCAGATATGACTATTGCTAATATTATATGACCCAGAAAACTAAGAGTCGTTTCCATACTAAATGTGTTTTTCATGAGCATGTAGTTGAATAGTAATATGCCCAAAACATCAGAGAAGGAAGCTTCGTAAATGATAAATTCTCTTTTGGCTTGTGGTAGGTTTTCTGCACTTGGAATAACAATGGCACTACTAATAATGCTCATGGGTATAGCATAGATGAATGCTTTGTTAAACGGCTCTTCTAAGAAATAGGTAATGAGGTAGGTAATGGCAAACGAAGATGCGAGGAGTATGATGAGTGCAGAGAAAAATGAGTTGCGTATGAGTTTTACTTTTCCCTTGTTGATCTTTAAGTCTAATGCAGCTTCCAGTATGATCATCACCAGGCCCATTGCACCTAATACCTTTACATATGGTTGTACGTTGAAGATCTCATACCCATAGTATTTAGAAATATAGTGCAGCGCAATACCCGTGGCCATTAATAGCAGTACAGACGGAATGTTGGTCTTGTTACTGATGATGGTAAATAAAAAGCTTAGTATTACTATGCTACTAAAGGCTATTACAATAATATTAGCATTATACTCCATACGCATTATGTATAGAGTAATGATACATAATTATTAGTATTCTTGTTATTGAATGTTCTTATAAGCTAAAAGAAGGCATCTTCAAAATGCACAATCTCTTTTGCTACCCCATTTGTGAGTATAATACTTATAATGTCAAACTGTATCTCTGTGTACTCCGGGTACTGGTGTAGAAACTCTTCTGCTGCAACTTTCAGGTATTCTTGTTTTCTTTCATTTACGGCATCTTCAGGAAAGCCAAAATAGCTGTCGCCCCTTGTTTTTACCTCTACAAAAACCAGTAAATGCTCTTTAAGGGCAATTATGTCTACCTCTTTTTTATCGAATGTCCAGTTTTTGAATAATATCGTATAACCTTTTGTTTGCAAAAACTTTTCAGCGATTTCTTCCCCTTTTATACCAGTTTCGTTATGTTTGGCCATTGAAATAAAAAGATATGAAAAAACTCATACAAGACTTCCCTGTTCAGCTTGAAGAAGCTTTATCTATAGGCAAAAGTTACAAATTTAACACAGCTAAGAAAGAGTTTGCCAATGTAGTGTTGACAGGTTTGGGCGGAAGCGGTATAGGCGGTTCTATTGTTCAAAACTTTGTTTTTGACAAGTTGAGCATACCTTTCATTGTCAATAAAGACTACTTTCTGCCGTCTTTCGTGAATGAGAATAGCCTTGTTATCATATCTTCTTATTCAGGCAATACAGAGGAAACGCTACAAGCGATGAAACAAGCTTTGAAGGTAAAAGCAACTATTATTTGCATCACCTCGGGCGGAAAAATTGAAAAACTGGCACAAAAGAATGGGCTGGATTGCATTGTATTACCATCGGGTATGCCGCCGAGAGCTTGTATTGGCTATTCAATGACACAGGTTTTATTTGTATTAAACGCAATGGGACTTATTAGCAACAGTTTTGAAAAAGATATTAAGGCTGCTATCAAGTTGTTGAATACAAAATCTGCAAGCATAAAAACCAAAGCAAGAGGCTTGGCTAAAAAGCTTTTTGGCAAGACGCCTATTATATATTCAGGGCCGGCTTTCGAAGGTGTTGCTGTACGTTTCCGTCAGCAGATCAACGAGAATAGTAAAATGCTTTGCTGGCACCATGTAATACCAGAGATGAATCACAATGAACTGGTAGGCTGGAGAGATAAAGATGATACACGTCATGTAGTAATAATCAGAGATGAAAAAGACTACAAGCGTACTCAAATGCGTATGGAGATCAATAAAAAAGTGATCAAGAAATATGCAAAGGGGATATCAGAATTATATTCGGAAGGTAAAAGCTATTGGGAGAAGGTTTTCTATTTCATTCACCTGACAGATTGGGTGTCTGTTTATCTGGCTGATATGCGCGATCAGGATGCTGTTGAGGTTAAGGTGATCGACTTTCTGAAAGGTGAACTGGCCAAGAAGTAAATATTCGATAAAATAATATAAAACAGAAAGAGCCCTTGGGGCTCTTTTTTTGTGCAAAGGTTTTTGCACGACATTGATATTTTTATACCTTTGCGCTCCGGCAAGTCTTATACGACCAGCTCCTACTGAATCCCCCAGGGCAGGAATGCAGCAAGGGTAGGTGGTTGTAGCGGTGCGATGTAAGTAACTTGCCGGACTTTTTTTACCACCTTTTTATTGTTAATAATTTCATTTCGCCAGGCTGAATATTTAATTACTTTTGCTAAAGAAAAGCAATCGTATGAATTTTTTTATAGATACAGCAAACCTCGATCAAATTAAAGAGGCCAACGACCTTGGTATATTAGATGGTGTAACTACCAACCCCAGCCTGATGGCTAAAGAAGGCATTAAAGGGGAAGAAGCTATTATGGAGCACTACAAAACTATTTGCAGCATTGTAGACGGCCCTGTAAGTGCAGAGGTGATCAGCACAGACTTTGATGGCATAATAGCTGAGGGTAAAAAGCTGGCTAAGATCCATGACAATATAGTGGTGAAAGTACCTATGATCAAAGATGGTATAAAAGCTATCAAGTGGTTTACAGAAAACGAGATCAATACCAACTGTACTTTAGTATTTTCTGCAGGGCAGGCTATTTTGGCGGCTAAAG
The DNA here is from genome assembly GCA_030429205.1 of Bacteroidia bacterium. Lineage (GTDB taxonomy): Bacteria > Bacteroidota > Bacteroidia > Chitinophagales > Chitinophagaceae > UBA5543. The sequence goes on along the minus strand of JAUICZ010000004.1, from coordinate 84,028 downwards.
CAGGTGCTACTTTCTTATCTCCGTTTATTGGTCGTATAGATGACAGTAACTGGGATGGGGTAGAGCTGATCAAACAGATAGTAGACATATATAACACACAAGGTTACCCTACGGCTGTATTAGCGGCATCTATTCGTAACCCTTTACACATTGTAAAATGTGCTGAGGCCGGTGCTGATGTTTGTACTTGTCCGTTAGATTCAATATTAGGGTTGTTGAAACATCCATTAACTGATATTGGATTAGCTAAGTTCTTAGAAGACGCCAAGTCTTTAAAGTAAGCGTTGAATCGACTTTATATATAAACTAAAAGGGCTGCAATTGCAGCCCTTTTAGTTTAAGTTGGTATGGTACTTATTTTAGGATAACCTTTTCTGTTTTTAGTATCACATTATTTTCGTCAAATACTTGTATTAGGTATAGGCCTTTAGCATATCGGTCTAAAGAAAAAGTAGTGGTTTTATTACTCGTTTCTATTATTTCGAGAACTCGTCCCGTAATATCAGTAGCTGTAATTTTATATGATTTATCACCAGGTAATGCTACATTAATATTTCCGTCCGTTGGGTTAGGGTAAATGTGAACATTTTTTGATGAGGTTTTACTGTTATTGACCGACAGTGTACTCATGAGCGATGCTTCTTTAGAATTAAGTATACGCCTGTTGTATTTATCGGTATCATATTTTTGTACAAGTCCTATCAAGCTCAGGCTGTCTGCGTTGTAGTTTGCAGGAATTGTGTATGTAAACCAATAATCATAAGTAGTTCCTGAATTAAGCGAAGTTGGAAGGCTGCCTTGCTTTCCCCAGGGGCCGCCGAGCATAGCACGTAGTACATTGTCATGCTTATAGCTGTTTGGGTTGGGAGCACCTGCTTGGGGAGATATAACTCCGTTTTCTGTAAGGTAGATATTGAACCTGTAATCACCACTGAGGTTGTCGTATAAAGTAGCACTGACTAACACTTTCAGTTCCCTGTTTGCTGAGTCGTAAGTTGCTGATTTAAAAAAAACTTCAACTGGTTCATAAAATTGTTCACGTTGTCCGTAGGCGTATATGCCAGTAATATTAAGTGCGCCGTCAGTCAGGTAAGGGATAGTAGGGAAACGCCAGAACGGGAAGTGATACCTGTCATACATTGTAGCAAAAGCATGTGTACCGTCCAGTTCATCTCCTACAGCCTTCGTGTTAGCATTGTATAAAGGATCTGTCGGCTGGGTATAAAAATTTACTATTGTATAAGCAGTATTGTTGAGAACTACATTATCGTTATACACATCTGTCTTGTAACACATCTGATTTGTTTGGTAGTTGTAAACTTCCATCAAAACGTGTTTCTTCGGTAAACTGCTGAAAACATTAATGTTAGTAGTAAGAGTGTCATTAGTTGGATTTACGTCTGCCGTTGTAGTTTTCATCCAGACTTTAAGTTTGTGTTGTCCTGCTGTTGGCAGTGTGACTTTAAAAGCCGGATCCGTTACCCATCCGGTTGTCAGAGAATGCCACTTTAAATCGGTCGGAACCTTAGTTACAGAGTCTATAGTGCCATTATTTAACTGCCAGTAAAAGTTAGCTGAATAAAAGTTGCTTTTACCTAACATTGTAATAGTAATGCTAAAATCTTTGGTACCGGGCACCTGATACTCCATTGGTGTGATAGCAGTGATTTTGAAATCAACATTAGCATTAACAATAGCAGGAAAAAATAATAAGGCTGCAAGGAGAAGTTTTGGTTTCATTGTGTGAGGTATTTGTGTGAATTTTTAACAAATCAAGAACTATGCCAATATGTAAAGTGTCGTTATTAACGATCATAGTAGCCAGTCTTAACTAATTTGGGTTATACAAGTGTCTTGCTATAGTTCTTGGAAGATGCTAAGTCTTTAAAGTAAGCGTTGAATCGATATTTATATATATACTAAAAGGGCTGCAATTGCAGCCCTTTCGTTATTGGAAGTATTATATCTTATTTACAATATAGTCGCTTTTACATCTGCCAGTATATCAGCCGTTTCTTCTTTGCTGTTACCTTCTGCATATACACGTAGCAATGGCTCTGTGCCAGATGCGCGTAACATCACCCAACCACCATTATCTAAATGGTATTTCACACCGTCAATTTTCTCTGTTCTGCTGAAGGTGTATTTACCAAACTGAGTGTAACCATCAGCCTGTGCCTTTTCAATAATAGCTACTTTCTGCTCGTTTGGTAAAGTAAGGTCATGACGGTCGTACACAAATGCACCTACAACCTCGTATACCTCTTCGCAAAGTTCCTTCAATGTTTTGCCTGTTTGTGTCATGAATTCGTATATCATCAAACCATCGTATATACCATCACGCTCAGGTATATGTCCTTTCACTGCAATACCGCCGCTTTCTTCACCACCTACCAGTACGTCTTCTTTGGTCATTATCTCGCTGATGTATTTAAAGCCGATAGCCGTAACCTCAACAGGTAAACCATAAGCCTCACACATTCTCTTTACCCTGTCTGTTACAGAAAAGGCGATGGCTACCTTACCCGTCATGTTTTTATATTTATGCAGGTAGTGCGTTAGTATCAATAGTATATGGTGAGCATCTACAAAGTTGCCATCCTCGTCGTACAAACCGATGCGGTCGGCATCACCATCTGTAGCCAAACCTATTTTTAGTTCAGGAGTAGATGCCATTGTCTCTGCCAACTCTTTCAAGTTCTTATCAATTGGCTCTGGTGCCTGGCCATGAAAGCCAGGGTTATGGTCGCAATGTAGTAGCGTAGCGTTAGGTAGTAATCTGCGTATTACATTTTGGCCTGCTCCGTACATTGCATCGTAAGCCATTTTGAACGGTGATTTGTTCAGCGCATCAAAGTCAAACTTCTCTTGCAGGTATTCAACATACATGTTTTCCAACTCCACATATTCCAACATGCCAGCCTTCTCCAACTCATCCAGAGATTTACCGGGGATGGTCACATCTTCAGGTATCAATGCCTCTACCTCGGCAATGTGTGCAGGGCTGGAAGGTCCACCATGAGCACCTTTCAACTTATAACCATTATAAGATGGCGGGTTGTGTGAAGCCGTGATAACCACACCCTGATCTGCTGCTAATTTCAATACACCGAAAGAAAGCATAGGGGTACTGATGAAGCCTTTTGCCATGATCACTTTTACGCCATTCGCACAAAGTACATCTGCTACAGTTTGTGTGAACATCTCACCGCCAAAGCGGCAATCGTGCCCTACAACAACCTTAGGGTTATCGCCTCTGCCATTCAGCCAGTCGGCTAAAGCTTTGGTTACACGAGCTACATTGTAAACAGTATAATCTTTTGCGATGATGGCGCGCCATCCGTCAGTACCGAATTTGATCTTGTCTGGTGTCATTAGAATAGTGTTTCTATGAAATATTTAATTTAGATATATGGTATTGGCGCGAAAATAATAAACTTTTGCTCCCGTTAATCAATCAAATATGACATCTATAGGCTATTCTGGCACACCATTAGAGAAAAAGCTGGGTATAAAAGCCGGCTTTAAGATGAATATTCATAACATGCCCGACCATTACTTTCAGCTGTTTATCGTATTTCCGGAAGATGTGCAAACCAACATCACCTTACGTGGTAAGGATTATGATATGATACATTTCTTTACTAAGAGCGAAAAAGAGTTAACTAAAAAGTTACCTGCCATGAAACAGAAGATTGTGCAGAACGGTAGTATATGGGTGTCCTGGCCGAAAAAATCGTCGAAGGTAGAGACAGATGTTACGGAAGATGTAATAAGAGATCTGGCACTAAGTATTGGTTTGGTTGATGTAAAAGTTTGTGCAGTGGATGAAATATGGTCGGGGTTGAAGCTGGTAATACCTGTAAAAGACCGTAAATAGTACTACTCAGACTTTATCAGTTATTTATCAAACAGCCATTCCGCATCACTCATTTTTCTATTACCTTTGGCTACAACTTGTACGTATATTAAAGTATGAAGAAGAACATAGCACTGCTGGCAGGTGGATATTCAGGTGAATATGTAATATCAATAGAGACAGCAGAAACAATAAATAAACACTTAGATCATGATAAGTACAACGTGTATACCATTGTTGTTACTAAAGACGATTGGTGGTATGAGGATGAAAAAGGCAAAAGAACATCTATAGATAAGAATGACTTTACACTAAGGCTAAGTCGTAAGCTTATTGTATTTGATATGGTGTTTATTGCTATACACGGTACTCCCGGTGAAGATGGTCGTATGCAAGGTTATCTTGACATGATGGATGTACCATATACTTCTTGCAACGCAATTGTTTCAGCACTAACATTCAATAAGAGCTACTGTAACAAAGTGGTGAAAGACCTGAACATTGTCAGCATAGCCAACTCGGTACATTTAATAAAAGGAGAGCCTTACTCTGTAGGTTCTATTCTGGAGCAGATACAACTACCTATGTTCGTAAAGCCTAATGAAAGCGGATCGAGCCTGGGTATTACCAAAGTGAAGAGTGTAGAAGAGCTATTGCCTGCAATTGAAAAAGCTTTCGATGAAGATGATCAGGTACTGATAGAGGAGTTTATTGAAGGGCGTGAACTGACAGTAGGTGTGTATCGTGTTGATGGCAAGCTATATACATTGCCAGCTACCGAGATCGTTAGCAAAAATGAGTTTTTCGATTACGAGGCGAAGTATACACCCGGAGTAACTAACGAGATAACACCTGCCCCGGTTACAGAGCATGTGAAAGATCGCTTAGCCAGCAAGTCTGAATTTATTTACAGACACTTAAATTGCAGAGGGGTGGTACGCATGGATTATATATTACAGAAGGGAACCGATAAACTATATTTTCTGGAAGTAAATACGATGCCGGGGCAAAGTGAAACTAGCTTGATACCTCAACAGGTACATGCAGCAGGTTTAACTTTAAGTGAGTTTTATAACTCGTTGTGCGAAGAGTGTTTAAGGCAAGAAGAAAAAAGATCTACTTATTCATAAAGATATTATGGCATTATTCAAGGGTAAGTTTTATAAGGCTATTTGGTTTCATTTGTTATTGATGTTGGTCATTGCAGTGGCCATATATCAAATATTCTTCTCTAGTTTGGATAGTATTACCAATCATGGAGTTGAGAACAAAGTGCCGGTAGTAATAGGTATGAATGTAAATGATGCCTTGAAAATACTTACCTCCGGCGGATATACTGTAGATATGGACTCAGCATATGATATGAAGCATGAGCCCAGTGAAGTACTATCACAAATGCCGGATACCGGTTCTATGGTTAAAAAAGGAAGAACCGTGTTTCTTATAGTGAATAAGGCCGAAGCTCCATTAACACCAATGCCGGACCTTACAGGCCTATCTTATCGTAGTGGCTTAATGGTCATCAAAAGCAATAAATTACGATTAGGTGACACTATTCACCGTCCTGATATTGCAGATGGTGCTATATTAGAACAGTTGCATAAAAACAAACAAATAGCAGAGGGGACCATGTTACCACAGGGTAGTAAAATAGATCTTGTTATAGGCGATGGTTTAAGTAAGGTAGAGTTACAGGTGCCTAATGTTGTTGGTAAAAGCTATATAGAAGGTATTGCTTTGCTAAATGCGATGGGTATACAGTTTACACCGATATTCGACCCGCCGATATCAGACACGGAGTCTGCTGTTATTTACCGACAAATACCGGAAGCTTATAACGAGTTTGGAGGACACAATATGATCAACGAAGGTGGATTGATGGACATACACATGAAGCAGGGTAATGGAAGTGACAATAATGATGGCGATTATTAAGTGAAAACAATAATTAAGACTGACGAAAGTTGTATAAACACAGTCTTATAGAATATGATCAGAATAATATTTACATACATACTACTGATAAGCTCTTTTTCTGCAATGGCACAAGAGTACCTTGGAGCATTGCATTACCGCCCGGCTGTTGAAAATCAACAGGCCGTATCACCTGCCAGAGCTACCCACAAAACAACCGCTTTATCCTTACCATTTTTTGAAGACTTTACAGGAACCGAGTTTTTTCCGGACACGAATAAATGGGTAGATAGAAAGGTGTATATCAATAACAGCATGGGGCTGAACCCCATTAGCAGAGGTGTAGCTACTTTTGATGCTATTGATAGTGACGGGTTGCCGTACGAAGAGAATTTCAGTACAGTATTAAGATATGCTGATAGCTTAACATCTCAACAGATTGACCTGACCGGTTACAGCCCGTCAGACAGTTTGTATTTAAGCTTTTATTACCAACCACAGGGAAAAGGGTTTGAACCTCAACCACAAGATTCTTTAATGCTCTATTTGCGTAAAACAAGCGGATGGACAAGGGTATGGAGAGTGCCGGGGAGTTTTGCTAAGCCTTTTGAGCAGGTAATGATACCCATCACACAACAATCGTTCTTTCATGCCGGTTTCCAGTTTCGTTTTGTAAACAAAGCGTCTATCAATAATGCAGACGATATTTGGAATATAGACTACATCAGGCTGGATGCTAACAGGAATATTAATGATACAGCCATTACAGATGTAGCATTTGTAGATGAGCCAACCTTTCTATTAAAAGATTATACGCATATGCCATACCATCAGTTTTTGGCAAATGTAAGTAAAGAGCGAGCTGCTCAACACAGCACATCTATACATAATATAGGTACATCCGGAACGAATGTGAACTATGGCTACACGGCTAAGGAAGTTGTATCAAACACTTCGTTGAGTACCGCTAACAGTAATGTCGGGCTGGCAGCAGACGAAGAGAAAACAGTGACATTCCCGGTATATACAAATACGGTGTCAGCACCACCTCAAAACGACTATGTTGCTTTTGAGAATAAATACTGGCTACAGCCAAATGGTAGCACCGGGCCTGTAGAAAATGATACTATTGTACGCAGGCAAGTTTTTCATAATTACTATGCTTACGATGATGGTTCGGCAGAGAAGAGCTATTACATTAAGCAATACCCTACATTGCCGGGTAAGTTGGCAATTGAGTATGAGTTAACAAATGCGGATACACTAAAAGGCATAGCTATTTACTTTGGTAGGCAAGTACCACTGGCGTATCGAAAGTTGTTCTCTTTAACTGTATATAAAAACATTGCCTATAATGGTGGTATTGATGATTTATTGCTACAGGAAGATTTTTTGGTACCTGCCTACCTGCAGCAACATCAATTTTATTATTATCGGTTTAAAACTCCTGTAGTATTGCAGCCGGGTAAATTTTATATAGGTACAATACAACCTGCACTGAGCTCTAGTGATAGTTTGTATTTTGGTTTCGATCAGGATATAGACGCTTCGTCCCATACGTTCTACAGCATATTAAATCAATGGAAACAATCGTCCATACAGGGATCTGTAATGATACGTCCGTTATTTGGGTTGGTATGGCCAACAGGAGAACATGCCGTATTGAAAAGTGCAGAAAAAGATTGGGACGTGTATCCTAATCCGGCAACTGATCTGATAAGGCTAAGTTTGAATAAAAACGAGGCAACACCATATAGAATAACAGATATGGCTGGCAGAGTAGTGCTGTCAGGGGTTGTGAAAGGTAACGAAGTAATTAATGTCAGCAATATATCAAAAGGTGTATACCTGTTACATGTTGGTGATGAGGGGCAGCAGCCCCAAAAATTGATAAAGCTATAATTTACATACATGAAAGAAATTACTGTAGAAGAACTAAAAAGCAGATTGGATAACGGGGAGCAACTTAATGTTATAGATGTTCGCGAGCCGGAAGAGTATAATGAAAGTAATTTGGGTGTGAAGTTGATTCCGCTTGGGAATATAATGGGTATGATGTTTGATGAGATTGAAGACCTGAAAGATGAGGAACTGATTATTCATTGCCGTTCTGGTAAGCGTAGCATGCAAGCGTGTATGGTGCTGGAGCAGGCAGGGTTTAAAAACACCGTGAATGTTACAGGTGGTATTCTTGCATGGCAGGAAAAATATGGCAACGAGAAGATACAGTAGGTTTTAATAAATAATAAGGGGTGGTAGCAAGATATGCATGAGATAGAACCATATTATAATTGGCGACACTTATACACAGCAGAAGACGATGAGCACTCTCCATTCTTCGGGAGTGTACACAGTGAGTTTGAGTTTTCTAATACCGTTTACAATTATTACATACATCCGCAGTGGGATGATTTCGGATCCAGAACTTTGTATATGAAAGTGCTGTTTGTTGAGTACGAACAGAACTTTTGCATTATAGAGCTGATAGGGGAATGGAACGATGCTGTAGAAAATGATATAATGGAGCTTAAACGTTCTGTTATTGATGTAATGATCGAGAAGGGTATTTACAAGTTTATCCTCATTACAGAAAATGTACTGAACTTTCATAGTGGGGACGAGGAGTACTACGAAGAGTGGTATGAAGATATAGCAGAGCAAGGCGGCTGGGTGGTAGCAGTAAATATGCCCGAGTCTACTCAATACGACTTTCGGGATATGCGCCTGACCAGATACATCTCATTGGCAGAAAATGACAAGTGGCGCACTTACAACCCGCAGCATTTTTACCAGATGATAGATAATTATATGCTACGCATTAGTGAATAGTTGTATGCGTAAACTTTTTTTACAGAGTATTGTTTATAGTAATTGATAATTATCACACTAGATGTGTATAATAGGATTGTGATTTCGCCGATTTCGGTGTTATCTTTGTAACGATTTTGTAATATTCACTCAAATATTTTGAGATTTTATGTCCTGGAAAAACTATTTCAGTACCTCTGTCGGTAAGAAGATACAAATGAGCCTTACCGGACTGTTTTTGATCACTTTCTTAATAGTTCACTGTTATATTAACTCGCTGGTGTGGGTTAGTAAAGAAGCCTATGAGGCTGCAGCTCATTTTATGGGTACTAATATGATCATCCATATCATAGAGGTTGGCTTGTTTGCATTTTTAATACTACACACCGTACAAGGGTTGAACTTGTTTCTTAAAAACAAGTCGAAGCGCGGTAGCCGCTATGCGGTAAATGCCAGCAACAAGAACAGTAAATGGTACAGCCGCTCAATGGGTATATTAGGTAGCTTGCTGTTGATATTCTTAGTATTACACACATCTGCATTCTGGGCACCAAACAGGTTTTCTCAGATCACAGGTGGTGGAGAGTTAGATCTTTATCATATGATGAAGGAAGCTTTCCAAAACCCTGTTGTAGTAATTATCTACATTCTAGGCTGTATTGCTTTATCATGGCACTTAGTGCATGGTTTCTTCAGTGCATTCCAGACATTAGGCTTAGCTACCAACAAGTATAAAAGCTTGATAAAGTCAGTAGGTGTTGGCTTCGCTATCATTGTACCTTTCATCTTCATCATGATGCCATTGTCATTTTACTTTGGTTGGATATCTTAATTTAAAAACATTCATCATTTCTGTTAATTAATAGACATGACACTTAATTCAAAAATACCATCGGGCGATCTTAATGCTAAATGGGAAACATATAAGTCAACATGTAAGCTGGTAAACCCTGCCAACAAACGTCACTTAGATGTGATCGTTATCGGTACAGGTTTGGCAGGTGCTTCTGCTGCGGCATCTTTGGGTGAGATGGGGTATAAAGTGAAAACATTCTGTTTTCAGGATAGTCCTCGTCGTGCACACTCTATTGCGGCGCAGGGTGGTATCAACGCTGCTAAAAACTATCAGAATGATGGTGACAGCACCTACCGCTTATTTTACGATACTATTAAAGGTGGTGACTACCGTGCACGTGAAGCCAACGTACACCGTTTGGCAGAAGTAAGTGCCAACATCATCGACCAGTGTGTAGCGCAGGGTGTGCCTTTTGCACGTGAGTATGGAGGTTTATTAAGCAACCGTTCTTTTGGTGGTGTACAGGTACAACGTACATTCTACGCTGCAGGTCAAACTGGTCAGCAGTTATTGATAGGTGCTTACCAGGCGTTAGAAAGACAAGTTGCATTGGGTAATGTTACTCAATACAGCCGTCACGAGATGCTAGAGGTTGTGAAGATAGATGGTAAAGCTCGTGGTATCATCGCTCGTAATTTAGTTACAGGTGAGTTGGAAAGACATTTCGGTCATGCCGTATTGTTATGTACAGGTGGTTACGGTAACGTATTCTACCTTTCTACCAACGCAATGGGTAGTAACGTAACAGCAGCATGGAAGGCACATAAAAAAGGTGCTCATTTCGGAAACCCTTGTTATACGCAAATTCACCCGACATGTATCCCTGTTAGTGGAGACCATCAGTCTAAACTGACATTGATGTCTGAGTCGTTGAGGAATGACGGGCGTATATGGGTGCCAAAAGCAAAAGGCGATGATCGCAAAGCAAACGATATACCTGAAGAAGAAAGAGATTACTACCTGGAAAGACGTTACCCTGCATTTGGTAACCTTGTACCACGTGACGTTGCCAGCCGTGCGGCTAAAGAGCGTTGCGATGCAGGTTATGGTGTAGGAGCTTCTAAACAAGCGGTATATCTGGATTACTCTTCTGCTATTATACGCTATGGTAAGAGTGAGGCAAACAAACTAGGTATCAACAATCCATCTGATGCTCAGGTAAAAGAGTTAGGTAAAGGAGTGGTTGAGGCTAAGTATGGTAACCTGTTTGAGATGTATGAAAAGATAACAGGAGAAAACCCGTACGAAGTACCAATGCGTATATACCCTGCAGTACACTATACAATGGGTGGCCTTTGGGTAGACTATGAGTTGATGACTTCTGTAGAAGGTTTGTATGCTCTGGGTGAGGCAAACTTTAGTGATCATGGTGCCAACCGTTTGGGTGCATCTGCATTGATGCAGGGTCTGGCAGATGGTTATTTTGTGATACCATACACTTTGGGTAACTATCTGGCTGATGAGATTCGTACAAAAGCAATACCTACTGATCACGAAGCTTTTGTTGAAGCTGAAAAATCAGTAAACGATAGAATTACCAAGCTGTTAAGCATCAAGGGTAAAGAAAGTGTAGAGAGTTTCCACAAGCGTTTGGGTAAGATCATGTGGAACAAGTGTGGTATGGCACGTAACGAGCAAGGTTTGAAAGAAGCTATTACAGAAATACAAGCTTTACGTAAAGAGTTCTGGGAGAATGTGTTTGTGCCGGGTAGTGCAGACGAGTATAACCCTGAGCTGGATAAAGCAGGTAGAGTAGCGGACTTCCTTGAGCTTGGTGAGTTGATGTGTATCGATGCATTGAACCGTAACGAGAGCTGTGGCGGTCACTTCCGCGAGGAGTACCAAACAGAAGAAGGTGAAGCAATGCGTCAGGATGACAAATACATGTACGTAGCTGCCTGGAAGTACAATGGTGAAAGTAATTTTGAATTAGAAAAAGAAGATCTAAACTACGACGTGGTGAAACCAACACAACGTAGCTATAAATAATTAGGTTAAAATAGTTCTATGGAACATTACAACATGAACCTGACGCTAAAGGTTTGGCGTCAAAGAAACAGTAAGGACACAGGTCATTTTGATACTTTTCAGGTAAAAGATATTTCTTCTGAGATGTCTTTTCTGGAGATGTTTGATGTCTTGAATGAGCAGTTGGTTTCTGAAGGTAAAGAGCCGATCGCTTTTGACCACGATTGCCGTGAAGGTATTTGTGGTATGTGTAGTATGGTGATCGATGGTCAGCCACATGGTCCTTGGGGACAGACGACTACCTGTCAGTTACACATGCGTCATTACAAAGATGGTGATACTATTACAGTAGAGCCTTTCAGAGCTAATGCCTTTCCTGTAATTAAAGACTTGGTGGTAGATCGTACGTCCTTCGACCGTATCATACAAGCAGGGGGCTATATTTCTGTAAATACAGGTAATGCGGTAGATGCCAACTCTTTGCCGATAGAGAAGCACGATGCTGATGAGGCATTTGCGGCGGCAGCTTGTATTGGTTGTGGTGCTTGTGTTGCAGCATGTCCTAATGCTTCTGCAATGTTGTTTACTTCTGCTAAGGTGTCTCACCTGGCACTATTACCGCAAGGTGACCCTGAGCGTAAAACACGTGTGGTAAACATGGTAGAGCAGTTGGATAAAGAAGGTTTTGGTGGTTGTACCAATATTGGTGCATGTGAGGCTGAATGTCCTAAAGGTATCTCTATCGAGAATATTGCTCGTTTGAACCGTGAGTATGTTGGTGCGATGTTGGATGGCGGTTCTAAGAATACGATATAAGTCATTATAAAATAATACTTGTAAAGGCTGTCCCTTTGGGCAGCCTTTTGTTATTTTGCTACATGTTCAGAAAAATACTCCTGCTGATATTCATTACATTATTTGCTGTGCATACGCAAGCGCAAACAGATAGTAGTGGTTTACGCATTAGCCTGTTAACCTGTGGACCCGGTGATGAGATTTACGAACAGTTTGGACACACGGCTATAAGAGTTGTGGATACACTGAGCCGTACAGATATAGTGTACAACTATGGTACTTTTGGTTTTGAAGAGGACTTCGAAATAAAGTTTATGAGGGGTAAGTTGCTGTACTATGTTTCGCGTGAAAGCTTTAATGGTTTTATTAGCGGTTATGCGCCATATGAGCGTAGTGTTGAAGAACATGTACTGCAAATGACCGCCGAAGAGAAACAATCGGTGCAAGATTATTTAGTGTGGAATGCAAAAGAAGAGAACAGGTATTATAAATACGATTTCTTTTTCGACAACTGTGCAACGCGTATCAGAGACATATTCCCGAATGCGCTTGGAGATAAATTCAAGTTTGGGTATACATTACCCGAAGGACAAAACCTGACTTTCAGGGATATCATGAACCAATATTTTTATGTGGTGCATTTTGAAAGAGTAGGTTGTAATATACTATTGGGTAGCAGGATAGATAAAGTGATGACCAATGAAGATGTGATGTTCTTACCCGACTTTTTAAGGGATGGCGTTGCGGGCGCAACGGTTAACAATAAGTCATTTGTAAAGGAGTCAAACCTGCTTTCAACACAAAGAGTAAGGCAGGCGGGACCAAACTATCCATTGATCGTTTTTAGTATAGCAGCATTGCTGACTATTCTGGGCGTAACTGTGTCTAAGTTGAAGTTCTTAGGTAACTTAATGAGTTTTTTAACCTTGTTTATAACAGGTTTGTTGGGCGTGCTCATGTTGGTGATGTGGTTCTGGACAGACCATCAGGGATGTGAGAATAACTTTAATGTACTATGGGCGTTACCCACCAATTTGATACTGGCCTTTCTGCCTAAGCGCAATAAAGACAAATATGCACTCATAGGTATTGTGTGCATATTCATATCGGTATTGCTGCACCTGTTAAAAGTGCAGGGCTTGCCATTATTAGAGTTGTCCCCATTACTCTTATCGCTCATTTTTATTTTTGGTTGGATAGTGAAAAAGAACAGATATGCAAAAGCTTAAGAAAGAAAACTATACCATTACCTACAACGTATATGGTAGTGGAACACCGCTGGTATTGATACACGGGTTTCCATTGAGCGGTAAGCTTTGGGATAAAGTAATTCCTGATTTGTCTAAAAAGTATAAGGTGATCGTACCCGACCTTCCGGGGATTGGCGAAAGTACATTTAGTACAGAAGAGTTCAGTATAGACGATCTGGCAAAATGTATAGCAGATGTGTTGCAGGCAGAAGGCGAACCGAAAGCTATTATAGCAGGGCATTCTATGGGCGGGTATACAGCGTTGGCATTTGCAGAATTGTTTGAAGAGATGGTTATGGGTATTGCCTTAGTACACTCGTCTGCTACGGCTGATACTGAAGAAAAGAGAGAACAACGAAGGAAGACGATAGCATTAATAGAAAAAGGTGGAAAAGAGCCATTTATCAGGCAAATGATACCCAACCTGTTTGCGGCTGAAGACTATTTAAAAGAAGAACAAAAGTTAATAACAGAACGCTCATTATTAACTGAAAATAAGACCCTTACCGTTTTTTACAATGCCATGATAAACCGCCTGGATAGAACGCATATATTGAAAAATAAGGCGTTTCCGGTGATGTGGGTGTTGGGTAAGCAAGATAATATAGCCGACTACAAAATTGTGATACAACAATCCACACTGGCTGACGTTAACTTTGTGTATACCTATGACCAATGTGGGCACATGAGCATGGTGGAGAATCCGCAACGTTTAGTTGTTGATTTGAATAGTTTTGCCGATTATTGTATATAGACGGTTGTTATATGTGGAAAAGATTTAAAAAATTGGTTGTTATAGGTTTACTGGCGGTACTTCTTTTACCGCAACAATCTAATGCAACACATATTGTAGGTGGTGGTATAACGTATAAATGCCTGGGTGTTTCCGGTGGAAGCGCCACGTATGAAATACAAGTTGAAATATACCAGGATTGTTTAAACGGAATAGTTATTGCCAGGCGAGAGGATATACCGGCTTACATTGGCATATTCTCAAACAGTAGTTCTTATAGAATATTGGATTCGATACCCAGTAGAACAGGAGGAAGAATAGATAGTGTATTAGTTCCGCCTAACTTTAAAAATGAGTGTGTTAATAATCCACCTTCTGTATGTTTGAAAAGGCTTAGGTTTATAAAGACTTATACATTACCTGTTAACAGTACAGGCTACAGAGTAACTTACACGCGTTGTTGTCGTAATGAAACAATACTAAATATAAGCCAGCCGGGAAGGGTAGGTGCTACTTTCTTTTGCGATATCCCTCCTGTGCCGGAAGTTGGTTGTAACAATAGTGCATATTTTAAAAATTATCCGCCACAGATCATATGTGTTAACAACCCATTGGTTTATGACCATTCTGCGATAGACCCTGATGGAGACTCTTTATCTTATGAGTTTTGTGATGCATATCCCGGAGGTACAAATACAGATCCTAAGCCGTGGCCACCAAGTCCGGTTGTTCCAAATCCAATTAGAGTATCCGGTGCAAACCCTCCTAGTTTTGGGTATGCAGCAGGTTTTTCTCCACAAAGACCTATGGGTGGTAGTCCAATTGTTCAAATAGATCCGGTAACAGGCTTAATTACAGGTACACCAAACATTCAAGGTATATACGTTGTAAGTGTGTGTGTTAAAGAATGGCGTAATGGTGTAGTGATCAACACTGTTTCCAGAGAGTTTCAGTTTACAGTTACAAACTGTTCTAAAGCTGTTTTTGCAGATATTCCCATTTTGTCAGAAGAGCCTAATACGTATATAATCCAATGTCAGGGACTTGATGTGCATTTTCAAAACAAGAGCATAGGTGGGTTTAAATATAACTGGGATTTTGGAGTACCGGGAGGTACGTCAACAGATTTTGAACCATCATTCACTTACCCTGATACAGGAACTTATGTCGTGAAGTTGATCGTTAATGACGGATCTACATGTCCGGATAGTATTGATAGGTATGTGAAGGTATATCCATCATATTGGACTAGCTGGAACTTTGAAGGGTTGCAGTGTCCGTCTTCAGAGATAAGTTTTATAGATAAGTCGGAAGCTACTTACAAACCAATTGTAAGGTGGGACTGGGATTTTGGAGATGGTAATACCTCAAGCGAACAAAATCCGAAACATACATTTTTGCTGGGTGGTAGTTACGATGTACAGCTTATTTCCAGAAGCCAAAAAGGATGTGTAGATACACTGAAGCAAACAATAGAAATTGAGCGTTTTAAACCATTTGCAGGTAACGATACTATTATTGTAAAGGGAGAGCGTATAGATTTTAATGCACAAGGTGGTATCATATACGATTGGAGCCCCGCTAAATATTTGAATGCCACAACGCTGCCGAACCCTTTTGGTATATATCCGGATACAGGGTTGTTTAAATATAATGTAACGATACAAAGTGCCAGAGACTGTATCGGCTCTGACGATATAAGTGTTTTAGTAGTGGATCAGGGTTCTTTGTTTATGCCGAATGCCTTCACCCCGAATGGAGATGGATATAATGATCTATTAAGACCATTTAGTGTAGGGTATAGAAAGTATAAGTATTTCAGAGTATTCAACAGATGGGGAGAGCTGGTTTTTGATACAGACATTATTGGTAAAGGTTGGGATGGTACATATAACGGAAAAAAAGCAGAGGTAGGTACTTACTTCTGGATGCTGAATGCTGAAGATAAGGACGGCAATACGGTAAATAAAAAAGGAGACGCAGTACTTATCAGGTAGCGTCTATAATAGGTAATATTGTTTTTCGGCAGCACATTGTGCTGCCTTTTTTCTGGTAGGCTTTGTAGCTAAACGGCATTATCTTTACACGACAAGCTAATACTATGGGTAAGAATATTTTAGTTACAGGAGCGACATCAGGCTTTGGCAGAGCAATTGCAAAAAAGTTTGCTGAGAATGGTTATGATGTGTGCATCACAGGAAGACGTTCTGATAGACTAGAAACGCTAAAAAAAGAGCTGGAACAAAATAACGTGCATGTTATAGCCTTAAATTTTGATGTAAGAAATAGAGATGAAGTAGAACAGGCTGCAAAAGAACTATCTGCTAAAATTGATAGCTTAGATATATTAGTAAATAATGCGGGTTTAGCTGCAGGCCTGGCTACAATAGATGAAGGAGATGTAGACGATTGGGATACGATGATAGACACCAATGTAAAGGGCTTATTGTATGTAACCAAAATGATGTTGCCGCTCATTAAGAAGAGTGAACAGGGGCATATCATCAATATAGGATCTACTGCAGGGAAAGTGACTTACTTAAATGGTAATGTTTATTGCGCTACTAAATACGCTGTAGAAGCATTGAACCAAACTATGCGTATAGACTTGTTACCTTATGGTATAAAAGTAACTGCAATAAACCCGGGGATGGCAGAGACTGAATTCTCTATAGTAAGGTTTAAAGGAGATGAGGACAAAGCTAAAGGAGTATATGATGACCTGCAGCCATTGAAGGCAGAAGATATAGCCGATGTGGCTTTTTATACAGCAAGCCTGCCGGCACATGTATGTATAAACGATGTTACCATGACTTGCACCAATCAGGCAAATAGTACATACACAATCAGGAATAAAGACTTAATAAAGTAAAATGTTTTCATCAGAAACAAAGATCAGGGTACGCTACGGTGAGACAGACCAAATGGGCTTTTTGTATTACGGGTATTACGCTTTGTATTACGAAGTAGGAAGGGCAGAGGCCATAAGAGAGCTGGGCTATACATATAAAGAAATGGAAGAGACCGGTGTAATGATGCCTGTTGTTGAGCTGAATGCCAAGTATTACCGACCGGCATTGTATGACAACTTAATAAAGGTGAAAACAATATTGAAAGAATTACCAACTACTCCAAAAATAGATTTCCATTCTGAGTTGTATAATGAAAGTGGAGAGTTATTAAACAAAGGGGTAACTACACTTGTTTTTTATGATTCGGCTAAAAAGCAAAAAACAAATATGCCGAAATTACTATTAGATAAACTTCAACCTTTTTTCGAATAAAGAGATGAGTACAGTAAAGGCTACAATTATTACGATTGGTGATGAACTGTTGATCGGACAAACTATTGATACAAACTCTGCATGGATGGCGCAACGTCTTAACGAGTTGGGTATTGATATTGAAAGGAGGGTGACGGTTACTGATACAAAAGAAGGTATAAAACTGGCATTGGACGAAGAAATTCCCCGAGCTGATATTATACTAATGACGGGTGGGCTGGGGCCTACAGCAGATGATATAACTAAGCCTTTTTTAAGCGAATATTTTGGTGGGGAGTTGGTAGTAGACCAACAGGTGTTAACACACGTGAAGGAACTATTTGCCATACGCAACAGGCCATTTTTGGAGAGAAACCTTAAGCAGGCTGAAGTGCCAAATGTATGTACCGTTTTATTTAATAAAGTAGGTACAGCACCGGGTATGTTGTTTGAGTCTAATGGTAAGTTTATAGTATCTATGCCGGGTGTACCTTTCGAGATGATGGATATTATGACGACGGGTGTTCTGCCTCGTTTAAAAGAAAAGTACATCAGCGATGCCATTGTTCACCAAACGATAATTACTTCAGGGGAAGGTGAGAGTTTTATTGCAGAGCATATTAAAGATATTGAAGAGCAAATACCGGTTCATATAAAACTGGCGTATTTGCCCAGCCCGGGTATAGTGAAGCTACGACTAACAGGTAGAGGGGCGAATCAAGAGCAACTGGAAAAAGAAATAGCAGGTATACAGTCGCAAATAAAAGAGCGTATTGATAATATTGTTGTTGCAGAAGAAGATATCCCATTACAGGAAATACTGGGAAGAGCATTAAAAGAAAAAGGAGCAACAGTTTGCTTTGCAGAAAGCTGTACCGGTGGCTATGTGTCT
This sequence comes from Bacteroidia bacterium, assembly GCA_030429205.1. Lineage (GTDB taxonomy): Bacteria > Bacteroidota > Bacteroidia > Chitinophagales > Chitinophagaceae > UBA5543. The sequence goes on along the minus strand of JAUICZ010000004.1, from coordinate 65,690 downwards.
CACTTAATGACACAGGTGCAAGGATCAAGCTCATATTTTAATGGGGCTATAGTACCTTATCAATCTAAACTAAAGCATAAGGTCGTTGGTGTAGATGCCACCGCTTTAGATGAACACAGTGCTATTAGCGAAGAAGTAGCTATTGAGTTGGCTAACAAAACAAGAGTGTTGATGGACTGTGATTATTGCTTGTCTTTAACTGGGCAACTTAGTTACGGAGGGGAAGATGATCATATTGAGTCCGGGGTTGTTTGGATGGCAGTGGCCGATAAAGATAGAGTGGAAACAAAGCGATTTAAGTTTCATTACGACAGGTGGATCAACAAAGAGCAGGCCGCGCAAATGGGCATGCTTATGATGTGGAAATTTGTAAACAATAAACTGTAATTATGATTTTTTTGATAGGCATGCCGGGTGCAGGTAAAACATACTGGGGTAATATGCTGTCAAAAAAATATGGGTTTGAGTTCATTGACCTGGACGATTATATTGAAAATAAAGAGGGTAGAAGTATACCACAGGTTTTTGATGAGAATGGTGAAGCCTGTTTTCGGGAACTAGAATTAAGCAGTCTGGAAGAAATAGTTGATGAGCATAAAATAAAAGATACAGTGTTGGCTTGTGGAGGCGGTACTCCGGCATTTTACAATAACATAGAGTTGATGCTCAGCAATGGATGTGTAATATATCTTGAAGTGCCTGGAGATGTTTTAAAGGCAAGGCTACAAGCCGAAGGAGATAAAAGACCCTTGACGCCAGTTAATGATACATCGGCAGATGCTCGGTTGAAGAAGTTATACGAAGAGCGCAGGCAATATTATGAGCAAGCTCATTATACTTTGCCGGCAGAAAACACAACAATAGAAAGTTTTGATAAAATTATTGAGATATGTATAGACAGGCTGTAGTAGCAGGTTCTTTATTTGCCATGTTGTCGGTGATATTAGGTGCTTTTGGTGCGCATGCATTAAAAGCAATTTTGACAGTAGACTTGCTAAGTTCATTTGAAACAGGCGTGAAATACCAAATGTATCATGGATTAGCATTATTGGCGATAGGTATTGCATATGCTTATAAACCACAAAAATTATTGCGAATAGTGTCAATACTTTTTATTTTAGGTATAATACTATTCAGCGGCTCGATCTATTTACTGGTAGCTTTGAAAAGCAATGGACAAATAGGTTTAGGAGGTTTTGGAATACTAACACCCATCGGTGGCGTATTATTCATTATAGGTTGGCTGTTAATGCTGATTAGTTTTTTGAAGAAGAATTAAATGAAGTCAATTGCATTGATACCAGCCAGATATGGCTCTACTCGTTTTCCCGGTAAAATGCTGGTGAAGATAAAAGGTGTTGCTCTTATTACGCGTACTTATCAATCTGTATTACATACAGGTTTGTTTGATGAGGTGTATGTGGTAACAGATAGTGATGAGATACAGGCAGAGATAGAACAGCATGGAGGCAAGGTGTTACGTAGTAAACAAGAACACGACAGCGGTACAGATAGGATAGCAGAAGCTGCAGCAGAAATAGATGGAGATGTAATCGTAAATGTACAGGGCGATGAACCATTCATCCAAAAAGAGCCATTGGCAAAAGTACTTGCATTGTTTGCAGGCGAAGAAGGTAAAGCTGTGCAGGCGGCATCACTAGTGCAGGAGACAAAAGATGAAGAGATCATCAACAACCCTAACAGAGTAAAAGTTTTGTTGAAAGAGAATGGAGAAGCCATTTATTTTTCACGAAGCCCCGTACCGTATTTAAGAGATAAGAATATAGACCAGACATATTATCTGCACATAGGCATTTATGCTTTTAGAAAAGATGCATTAATAAAATTTGCAGGTTGGCAGCCTTCTCTACACGAGCGGGTAGAGCAGCTGGAGTGTAACAGATTTATTGACTATGGTATGCCGATAAAAATGGCTGTGACTAGCCACATAGGCGTAGCTGTTGATGCTCCCGAAGATGTAGTTAAGGCAGAAGCTTATATGGAACAAAACGGATTGAGCTAATGTATAGAAGCCAATACATAGCTATTATTGTAACCATTGTATTAGTGGCATTGATCGTGTTGCATTTTACAGTAGGTATATCAATAAACTATGCAATACTCGTTGGGGCTATGCATGCATTGGTTTTAGGGTTTGGTAGTTATTTTATCAGATGGAATTATTTTATTAAGTCGCACCATCATGGTGATAGAAACGACAATAAAATAGCATTGACCTTTGATGACGGTCCGGTAGGGTTGACCGGCGATGTGCTGGATATACTAAAAGAGAAGAAAGTGCCTGCGGTCTTCTTCTGCATTGGTTACAGGGTAGAAGGTTTGCCTAAGACAGTAGAAAGAATGTATGAAGAAGGGCATATTGTAGCTAATCACAGTTTTAAGCATGCCCATAGCTTTGACATGAAAAAGGCATCGAACATCAAAAAAGAGATAGATGAGTGTAGCAGGGCTATAATGCGTGTAATAGGAAAAGCGCCGAAGTTATTTCGCCCGCCTTATGGGGTAACCAACCCTAATGTAGCAAAAGGTATTCGCAGAGCTAATATGCACTCAATAGGCTGGAGCCTGCGTTCTTACGATACTACTGCAAAAGATGGTCAGAAGTTGAAGACGAAGATATTACGGAAGCTGAAAGGTGGGGATATAGTTTTGTTGCACGATAGAGTGCTCGTTACAGCTGAAATTTTAACGGAATTGATAGACGAAGCCCGCGAAAAGGGTTTTACATTTGTTGGTCTTGACGAATTATTGGACATACAACCATATGCGTAGGGTTTTTACAGCGATACTTTTATTTATATCATTAGCGACATATGCACAACCTAAAGGGTTTAAGGCATTGCAGGATATTTCAGCATTTAAAACCTCGCTAGCAGCGTCTAATAGTAATAAATCAGACATTAGTAGTGACTTTAAGCAAGTAAAAAACTTATCACTGCTATCAGAGAAGATCAGCTCTAAAGGTAAATTCTACTACAAGAAAGAAGATAAGGTGCGTATTGAGTATACTTCACCATATCAATACCTGCTTGTGATGAATGGTAATAAGCTGCTCATCAAAGACGAACAGTCTACCAACAAGATAAATACCGGCAATAGTAAAATGATGCAATCTGTTAACCGCATCATGATGGACTGTATGCGTGGTACTGTGTTCTCTAACCCTGATTTTAAAGCAAAGGCATATACAAATGGTCAATCGTACTTGTTGACTATGACACCTATTACATCAGAAATGAAACAGCTTTTTGAAAGCATAGATGTGTATTTTGATAAAAATGGCTTAGATGTGACTAAGCTTGTGATGAATGAAGTAGGTGGAGATTACACCAGTATGCAATTTTCTAATGTCAGGCATAATACGTCTTTAAATGAAACGCTTTTTAAGACTAAGTAGTCTGGTACTAATACTGTTTTCAGTAGGGTGTTCTTCTCCTTATAAAGATCTGCAAAGAAAAAACGCAACCCAATCTGCATTTAGGTTTCAACCTCAATTTGATAAAGCTATATACAGATGTATAGTAGATGGTATATTTATATTAAAAAAATACCATCTTAGTGGTCTGTTGATTTTCAAGGAGTTAAAAACTGGCACGAAACGTGCTATATTTCAAAACGAACTTGGTTTAACGTTTTTTGATATGGAGTGGGATAGAGAAGGCCACTTCAAATTGAACAAGATAATAAGCAAGTTGGATAAGGAAGCGATAGTAAAGACATTGCGCAAAGATCTGGAGATGTTGATGATGATTGGTCTTGAGAAAGAATCAGAAATATTATTTGAACGGGATAGGGGTAAAGAGCAATTGTATCGTCTTAATATAGAGGAAGGTTTTGTGTATTACATTACCCAAAACAACCAACTGGTAAGAATTGAAAACGCAAACAACAAAAAGACAATTGTAAGCGTTGATGTAAACGGCAAAGAATCGAATAAAGCAATGCCTGACGGGTTGTTTTATGATCACAAGAAAGCAAACTTTACAATATCATTGACAAAAATTGAGAGCGATGTTAATGAATGATTTTTATACGATAGAGTATTTACAAAGAGAGCCTAACAGTGTCTCGTGTAGAATTGTGTTTAATGCACAACATGACATTTTTAAAGGCCACTTTCCACAACAGCCCGTTGTTCCGGGAGTTTGTATGATGCAAATGGTAAAAGAACTGTTAGAAGCCCAAACAGACCAACCTCTTTGGTTAAGAGATGCAGGGCAGGTAAAGTTCTTACAGTTGATAACTCCGGATATTCAGCCTATGATCAATATTAGTTGGCAATTAGGTGAACAAGGCTACAATGTAAAAGCTGCGTTTAGTAATGACACTGCTGATTTATTCAAGCTATCAGGAAAGTTTGAAACTAAGTAAGTCTATAAGTTGATTGTCATCCAGGTTTGGCAGGAGTAATGTCCCGTGTTTCCCATAGGAGCATCAAGATATTTAAATCCCGTTCGCTCATACAGCTTTATAGCATCCTTCATTGGAGCTAACGTCTCTAAATAACATTGTTTAAAGCCCATATCTTTTGCTTGCTTTAAACAAGCATCCATCAACATTTTTCCGACTCCTTTTCCTCTACTTCTTTTAGTTACAAACATTCTTTGAAGTTCGCATACTTCTGTACTCGTATCGTCTAAAGGCGCAATGCCTGACCCGCCGATAACTTCGTTATTGTCAATAGCAATAAAATAAACTTTAGCAGGTACCGTGAAATGACTGTACATATCGTCCAGATATGGATCGACATACACAGTCCCTGCCAGGTCTATATCAAACTCTTCCAGAGAAGATCTGATGATTTGTGCAATAGACTTATTATGTAGTTTCTGAATTTGGGTAACCTCTACCAATATCTAGTTAGCTGTTTTTATGAATCTTTGAATGCCTAAATCGGTTTTCAATAAATATACGCCTTGTGGTAGGGTAGATGTATTTATATGTATGGTGTTTTTATCCACCTGTCTGTTGTCAATATCAATAACAGTTCCTGTAATGTTGGTGACTTGTACTGAACTTATTTCTTTTTCACTCTTTACCACTAATCTATCTTTTGCAGGGTTAGGGTAAAGCAGTACAGCGCTTGTTTTATTGATATCGTTAATGCCCGCAGTAATAGTAACAGATACCTCATTACTAAGGGCTGTATCTATTGCTGCACAAGTTGGCGACGATTGAATCCACACAGATATAAGATCGCCCGGGTGAATATCTTGAGAGGTAACAACACTTAAGGTCTTACTTGTTTCCCCAGCCATATCTACACCATTTTTTCTCCATTGGTATTGTGTATTGTAGCCAGAGTCTACAGGTAATGCTGTTAAAGTTACCATTACATTTTGACTTACTATGAATGAAGGGCTTGCACTTATAGAAACTTTAGGGTTGTTTATTGGGTATACGTCTATATCCAAAGTGTCTGGTACAGAAAAACACCCATTACTGTCAGTACGCAAAATAAATTGCTGTTTGCCTACTACGCTGTACCCGTTAATGGTCACGTCTTTTGCTATATAGTTTTGTTGGTTTGGCCCTGTCCAGTAATATCCCCCAACAGCTGTGCCGGAAGAACCTGATAATATTAATGTATCGCCGGAACATAATGGTGTTTTATTAACGCCGGCTACAGGTGTGTCGGGCTGGTATACAATGTCATGTTGCGGTATAATAACTCTCAGCGTGTCTGAAGTGCACGTAGCATTTGATACTACAACTTTATATTCTCCGCTATGTGTGTGCTTTAAAGCATTAGGAAAGGTTAGTGGAGAAAATGTGATCGTGTCGCTGGATCCATTTGGAGCCCACCCAATAGCACTTGCATTTTTCGCAAACTGAAGTAGATCTATCTTAAGCGTATCACCTGAACAAATAGGTGTTTGGGGTATTAAAGGAGGGGTAGGAGTAGTATGGACGATTATTGCTACACTGTCTGAGTCGGACGAACAACCGGCTTTTGATACTACTACTTTGTACGTGCCTGTATGTACGCTGTTTACATTGGGTATTACAGCATTTTGGCTGGTATTTGTATAGTTATTAGGCCCTGTCCAGGAGTAACTAACGCCGGAAACATTTGTTGTGGCACTTATGGTAAGTGTATTGCCGCTACACACATTGGGTGTTGGCTGATAGCTAACACTGGTACTGATAACACATTGTCCTACTGCATTTTGAGATGTAGTTATTGCTAGAATTACAATAAGTGAATATAGGGAGGTCTTTGTATATGTATTTTTCATTTAAGTATTTTTGGTATGTACCAAATAAGACACAATATTACAGCATTAGGTTGGATATAAACGGGTGTAAGGCGAATGTTATGTCATAAAAAAATCCCGCCTGAAGCGGGATTTGAATATTTTATAGAATGAGATTAATTACGTGGTCTTCTTGTTCCCTGAAAGTTAGTAATTGATTTTTTACCGTCAACAGTCTCTTCAATTGATATTTCTATACGCTCATTGCCAATGCGTGTGAATAATAATGTTTTTCCATTATCCACTACTTCAAAAGCATCAGTTTCGTTTACATTCCCAATAAACTCATGACTGTTTGTTCTAGAGAAGATATTGATACGTACACCTGTTGTTGAGAAAGGCAGGTTGTCTACTAAGGCAGAGTCCTGAAAACTTGGTTCTCCATTAACTTGGGTAATACCATCGTAACGACCGGTAAATTTGTTTCGGGTAGCATTTTCACACTGCGTACCTTCCCAACCAACGGGACAACGACAAAATTCATCAGCACATGTACCTCCGTTACGGCATTTAAGTGCTTTACAGCTGTCTTGTACACAAGACGTATAGGTTACAACTGTTGCAAGACTCAAAAAAGTGCATGCTGCAATTAAGGAATGTTTCCAAAACTTCATACTTGACTAATAGTTATTTACGCCAAAATACAAAAAATCTTGACTTAATGTACTTGAGATCAGTTTTTTTCGTTTGATGTTGCGTTCCACCCTTGTGCCTGTAAATCATGGATGTTACCACCTTTTGTTTTCAACTTTCTGCCATCTTCTTCTTTAGTCATATAACCAACAATGTATATACTGCTATTATGGGCTATTTTCTCATGGTCTTCTTGTTTTACGGTAAATAACAGCTCATAATCTTCCCCTCCGTTCAGTGCACACATTGTAGGGTCTATTTTAAACTCATAGGCCAGGTTTCTGGCGTCATCATGTACCGGTATTTTATCTTCGTACAAAACGCACCCTGTTTGGCTCTTATTGCAAAGGTGAATTAGTTCAGAGCTTAAGCCATCGCTAATATCTATCATAGAAGTAGGTGTTACTTCTTTCTCTTCCAGCCACTCTACCATGTCTTGTCTGGCTTCGGGCTTAAGAATTTTACCTACGCAATGAGTATTCTGCTGTAAATCGGGCTGTACTCCCGGGTTTTCCAGATATATTCTTTTTTCTCTTTCCAGTAATTGTAAGCCCAGGTATGCAGCACCTAAAGTTCCCGTAACACATACCAAATCGCCATCATTTGCACCGGAACGGGTTACAAACTTGTCAGGTGTAACCTCACCAACTGCAGTAATGCTAATAATTAACCCTTTGTTAGAGCTGGTAGTATCGCCACCTACAAGGTCTACATTATAACGCTCACAAGCAGCATATACACCTTCGTAAAATTCGTCAAGCGACTCTACCGAAAACCTATTTGATATTGCTATGTTCAATGTGATGTGTGTAGGGGTAGCCATCATCGCATATATGTCAGACAGGTTGACAACTACAGATTTATAACCAAGATGTTTTAGGGGAGTATACATCAGGTCGAAGTGGATACCCTCTACTAACATGTCTGTGCTTATGACTGTTTGTTTGCCAAACTGGTCAATTACAGCGCCGTCATCTCCTACACTTAATAGGGTACCTGCTCTTTTGGTGTCATTATTTCTAGTCAAATAGTCAATGAGTCCAAACTCTCCAAGTTTAGAAATCTCAGTTCTTTCTTCACTCATAATTATTAAATATTACTGCGTATCAACTTTAGCATGTCGTTGTGTATCACACCGTTTGTGGCTAAAGTTTCTTTATCATCTACGTCGTATGGTTCACCGTCGAAATTGGTAATGATACCCCCGGCTTCTTGCACGATAAGGTATCCTGCTGCAACGTCCCATGGGTTAAGGTTATACTCCCAAAAACCGTCGAAACGGCCACATGCCACCCAACACAAGTCTATTGCGGCAGAACCAAGTCTGCGTACAGGTAAGCCTTCCATAATAAAGCGTTCAAATACTTTGATTGGGTGCTCATATGTTTTAGGCCACTTGTAAGGGAAGCCGGTAACAAGACATGCTTTTTTGAATTCACTTTTCTCTGATACGGTGATCTTTTCACCATTCAGGGTTGCTCCTTTGCCTTTTTCTGCGAAGAATAGTTCGTTCATTATCGGGTTGTATACTGCGCCCAATAACAAGTCTTCTTTATATTTTAAGCCAATGCTAACACAGCATATAGGTATGCCATGAGCAAAGTTTACTGTGCCGTCAATAGGGTCAATTATCCAGTTGTAATCAGAGTCCTGTATCAGTTCTCCTACTTCTTCGCTAATGATACTATGCTCCGGGTAGGTGTTTTTTATTGTATCAATAATTACTTTTTCAGAATGTTTATCTACGTCTGTAACAAGATCGTTTATACTGGTTTTGTTATCAACTTTAAAGCTACCTTGAAAGTACTCTTTAATAATAGCGCCACCCGCCTTTGCTGCTTCTAATAAAACCCTTTTTAGTTCGTCCATGCAGGTTATAGTTTTAATTCTTTACCCAAATAATAGTCAATGACTTTCAGTTTAAAGATAAGGTCGTATTTGGCTATAGCAAGATTGCCTGCTGCTGCGGCATAGTTGTTTTGTGTTACTAGGTATTCAACTGTGTTGGTAAGCCCTAACTCATTTCTTTTTTGTGCAAAATCGTAGGCACGCTTTCCTGCATTTGCCGACCTGAGTGCAGCATAGTATTTCTGCAGCGCATTTTTTGCATCGTTATGAGCTTTATACACTTGTTGTTTGAGTGTGATTTCTGCCTGAGTCACATTTAACTCTTGAATGAGCATATTTATTTTTGCCTGTCTTACTGCGGTTTGTTGTTGCAGCCCTCGGAATATTGGTATGTTAACACCTAAGGAAATAGACTGCCTGAAGTTATTATCCAGCTGTTTGCCTAGCGGGCGAGTATCTGTAGTGAATATCGGCGATGATTGATATAGCTGCAATGTGTCCGCACTATTTGCTGCAAAAGAGCCTGCAATAGGGGAGTTTGTTATTCCGGTTACAGTAAAGTCTTTGTTTAGTGTGGAGTAGTTTGTACCTGCTTGTCCGTTTAATACAAACTGTGGTAATAATGCACCTTTAGATGCTGCATACCCTTTTTTTGCAGCTTTATATTTTAGCTCGCTACTATACACAGATGCCATATTTCTTCTTGCAGCGGCGTATACCACTTCAGGAGTTACTAAGGCGCTTGAAAAGTATTTTTCTGCAGATACCTCAGGAAGATATACTTCAAAAGGTGTCTCGAAAGACAAGTTTAGTAATGCCTTCATATCCAGTATTGCAGCATTATATTCTGTTATAGCTGTAATAAGGTTGGCACTGTCGCTGGCCAGTTGTGCTTCCAGTTGTGCAACATTTAGTTCAGGTAAGCGCCCTGCATCAGTAAATTTCTGTGTTTGTTTTAGCTGTGCTTCTGAAAGGCTTACTTGTTGTTCGTTTATTTTTACCTGTTCTTTAGCCAGTAACGCTCTCAGGTATCCTGTTGCTACGTTTAAAGAAACATCGTTTTTAAGCTGCTCTAAATCTTTACCGGCAGCTTCGTAATTAAGTTTGTTTTGAGTTATTCTGTTACGAACCTGGAACCAACCGAAAAGCAGTACGTCTGCATTACCACTAAGGCTCATGTAATCATAACTGCTTGTTCCTTCAACAAACTGGTTAGTTGTAGGGTCTACCGAGCGACCGAAACTGCGTCCATATCCTGTAGATACGTTTACGTTTGGTAGCTGCCCCCACTTGCTTTGTTGTAAAGTAAGCTTTGCTAAACGTTGGTTTAACTCACTTTGCTTGATGCTGATGTTGTTATCCAATGCATATTGTACAGCCCTTTGTAAGGTCCACTCATTGTCTTGCTGAGCAAGCACAGATGTAGAGATAAACATTAACAGCAAGAGTGAAAAAACTCTGGAAAGGCGCATCATGCTACAAAAATAAATTAAAACAGTGTGAATACTATTCAATATCGTCAGTTTCTGTAAGCTCCTGGCAGTCTGTGTCACTTTCCTCTTTCGTTTCAGGAGCTGCAGCAACTGGTTGATTGTTGTTTTTGGCTTTTATTGTCGATATATATTCAGCATAGCCACCATATTGAGCCATCAGTTGATACCCGGATCTGGATAACTTAAGTTTACCCGCATTGCCAAAACCCGCTACAGGGTTTACTAATCCGCTACTGAGCATTACTTCCCAAAGCCTTTCTGCCTCCACATACGGTACTTCCACATTTGCATTCTTGTATATATCATTTTCTACATGCAAAACGTCTATATGAGAATTATGATATAAAGATTTCAATACCAGATCTATTAAAGCTATGTCTATTTCATCTCTATCTAAAATAGCTTGTGCACGGGGTTTTGTATTTGCTTTTTTGAGTTTTGCACGTCTATTATGATGGCGGGATATCCTTAAAATTCTCGATTGTTTGTTCACCTCGTTCATTGCGTGCAAGTTAGGCTTTGGTATGTAAATAAAAAAGCAGCCTTATGGCTGCTTTTACTATTGTTCTGCTTCTCTTTGTTCTTTTAGTTTTTTGAACCGCTCTTTGTTTTCTTTTTCCTTAGCTTCTTCACGTTCCTGATCTTTGTCGTATGCACGAATAATGTTTTTTACTAATCTATGACGGACGACATCGGCTTCGTCCAGCTGTATGTATGCAATACCTTCTATTTGGGATAAAATGCGTGTAGCTTTTACCAACCCTGATTTTTGATTTTTGGGAAGGTCTACCTGCGTCAAATCACCTGTTATGATAGCTTTTGCAGATGCCCCAATACGAGTTAAGAACATCTTCAGCTGAAGATCTGTTGCATTTTGTGCCTCATCAAGTATGATAAAGGCATTGTCTAAAGTACGACCACGCATGTAAGCCAAAGGAGCTATTTCTATTATACGGTTGGCCATATAGTAGTTAAGCTTGTCAGACGGGATCATGTCATCTAGTGCATCGTATAGAGGACGTAAGTACGGGTCAATTTTGTCTTTCAGATCTCCCGGCAAAAAACCTAAGCTTTCTCCCGCTTCAACAGCAGGGCGGGTTAAGATGATCTTGCGTACGGCCTTGTTTTTTAGTGCACGCACAGCAAGTGCTACGGCTGTATATGTTTTACCCGTACCCGCAGGGCCAACTGCAAATATCACATCGTTCTTCTCTGAAACGTTGGCTAATAGTTTTTGGTTTTGTGTTTTGGCTCTTATCACTCGCCCGTTTGGCCCAAACACAATAATATCATTGCCGGACTTTTCTTCGTGTAAAAAGCTTTTGTCGTTATCATCTCCCAGAATATCGGCAAAATAGTTTTCAGACAAATGTCCGTTACGCTCCAGATATTTAATGACCTGACTGATCTTCAGTTGAGCATTGGCAACTTCTTCAGGTTGTCCCGCAAGCTTTATTTGGCTACCTCGGGAAAGAATTTTCAGTAATGGAAACTTCTGTTTAAGAATATCGAACTTACTGTTATTGACCCCGAAAAACTCAATGGGGTTAACTGTTTCGAGGCTAATGATGGCTTCTGTCAATGGTCTTCTCCTTTTTTATGGGTTAACTTATTGTACAATATACTGAAATGGAGGATGCATTAGTGTTAACTAATCAATAAATCAAACCTCTGTTTGTCATCATACTGTAGCATTCGCTTTAGTGAAAATAACGATATTCAAAACCAGATGTGACGATGTTGAATTTGTTTTTATTAACCTTTTGTGCATATCTTTTTTTTTAGCCAAAATGAATGTTGATTATCAGTAATTGTATATATAAATTATTTTTGTCGTCAGATCTGCGAATATGTATTTATTAAAAGGTAAGGTAGTACTGGTGACCGGTGGCTCATCGGGTATCGGTTGTGCACTCGGACACGAAATAGTAAAAAGGGGTGGAATGGTAGCGTTATGTGCCAGGAATATTGAAAAACTCAAGGAGAAGTTTATTGATGTAGATGAAGAACAAAAGTTACTGGCTCAGGTAGACGTTACAGACGAAGCAGCATGTAAAAGCTTTGTGGAGGCGGTAGAAGAAAGATGGGGACGAATAGATGTTTTGATCAATAACGCCGGCATTAGTATGCGCGGGCTATTTGAGGATACTCAAGTTTCTGTTTTAAGAGAGTTGATGGAGGTGAACTTTTTTGGTGCCGTTAACTGTACCAAGCATGCTCAAAAGACTATCATTAAAAATAAAGGGATCATAGTAGGCGTTTCTTCTATTGCCGGATATAAAGGTCTGCCTGCGCGTACAGGTTATTGCGCCTCAAAGTTTGCGTTACAAGGTTTTTTGGAGTCTCTAAGAACCGAAATGTTACCATTGGGGGTGCACGTTATGTGGGTAAGTCCCGGTTTTACAGCTTCAAACATCAGAAATGTTGCACGATCATCCGATGGAAGTATACAAGGGGAGACACCTTTAGATGAAAAGAGCTTAATGTCTGCTGAAGAGTGTGCCAATATTATTCTGGATGCTATAGAACGTAAAAAACGTACCATAATCATGACCTTAATTGGTAAGATGACTGTTTTTGTTAATAAGTTTCTGCCGGGGTTTGTAGATAAACGTGTTTATAAGCACTTCTTAAATGAGCCTAACTCCCCAATTAAGAGGTATGAAACCAACGATTAATAAAAACTAGCCGTCTATTACTTAAAGGCCTGTATTACAAGTATTTCAGTATAATATACGTATCTTTAATATTCATCAGGTCTTTAACAATATAGATATGAACAGGTACAGTTTTTTGGGATTTTTAGCATTCTTATTTTCTTTAGTTAGTACTAACTCTTTTGCACAGTTTCAGGGAGATGTATTTCGTCCTTATAACGATGCAACCGTTTTAGATTTGAATAATCAGCCTAAAGCACTTGCATGGGCCGGAGGCTTAAATCATCCTCAATTTGCAATGGCCGACCTGAATATGGACGGTAAAAAAGACCTGGTTGTTTATGAAGATTACGTAGGTGTAAAAACATTCATTTCGATAGGCGGTGGGGTGTTTAAGTACGACGTGTCTTATGAGGCAAACTTTCCGCAGCTAAGAGGATATCTGAAATTAATAGACTTCAATGGAGATAATATTGAAGATCTGATACACAGAAATAATAAAGGTATAGGCGTGTATCATGGGTATTATAGTTCAGGGAGTTTGAAGTTTAAGTACTACAAAGATCTTGAATACTTCTTACAGGGTTCTGGTAATATTAATGCATATGTAGCCCCGTCTAGTATACCTGGTGCTGCTGATATAGATGGTGATGGCGATATAGATTTTATAGCATACGATGTATTTGGTTCTACAATTACTTACTACAAAAATTGCCAAAAGGAAAATAACCTACCTAATGATAGTATAAAAATTTGTGTTGAAGATATGTGCTGGGGTAAAACACTTCAGAATTATGAAAGACAACAAGTGCTGGCATATCAATGTAGTGATTGGGGTACAACATGTAAAGGTTGTGACAGAGGTCAGGGTAAAACAACACATGGCAGTAATACGCTTTGTTTAATTGATATTGACCTGGATGGAGATTTGGATCACTTTAACGGAAATGAGTCGTTCTCTGATATTCAGTTTTTTTACAATGGTAGAAGGGATTTTAATACCATAGATTCTGCAATAGCAGAGGATACTATTTGGTCTTCAAATGGACATGCTATGTATATGCCGATTTATCCTGCTGCATTTGCTTTAGATGTAGATAGAGATAACGATTTAGACTTATTGTTCTCTCCGTTTGATCAGAATACAGAGAACTACCATAGTGCCAGCTTTTATGAAAATACTGCACCTGCCGGGCAAAAGCCCAATTTTGTCTATCGCACAAATACATATCTTATTGAGGATATGATAGATTTGGGTAGTGCTTCGTACCCCGTCTTGTATGACTTTAACCGAGATGGTAAAAAAGATATACTTGTAGGGTCTGATGGATATTACGATGACCAGACAGGGACGCTAAAAAGTAGAATATCATATTACCGTAGTGCAGAATCTTCTCAAGGGGTAGCATTTAAATTAATCACCGATGATTTTTTAAACCTAGGCACACAAGGTTTTGTAGGTACAGCATTGGCAATTGGAGACTTGGACAACGATACATTGGATGATTTGGTTATAGGTAGAAGTGACGGAACCTTCGCGTTTTTTAAAAACATGGCAGCAACACCTGCTGATACACCGATCTGGCAATTGACTATTGATACAATTATAGATGTAGCGAATGGTAATAAGGTTTTAGATGTTGGTGATTATGCAACACCATGTATCTATGACATTGATGGTGACGGTAAGAATGACCTTGTTTCCGGTAACCAAGCCGGAGATTTGTATTACTTCAATAACTACGGTAATATTTCGGGGTTTGTGGGTTTGAAAGAAACCAGTCAAAATTTAGCAGGCATTAAGATTGTTAAAACAAATCACCCTTATGTATATACAGCACCATATATAGGTACTATGGATAACACCAATAAGGATTATTTGGTTATTGGTACAGAGTGGGGGCAAATATACCGCTACGACAGTTTTAAGAATGGCGCTACGCAGGCTGTAATGTTGGATAGTAATTACTCATATATAGATGTAAAGTCGAGAGCAACACCTGCATTTGCAAACTTGGATAATGATGCAAAGGATCTACATGAAGCTATTATTGGTAACACTCTGGGAGGATTAACTTACTACAGACAAGATTTTCCTGTTACAGTAGGTAATGTAATTGCAAACAATGCAGATGTTACGATTTACCCTAACCCTGCGAAGAATACTTTGCACATAAACTGGGATGGTACAGTTAATGAGGGTAATGTTGAGGTAAAACTAATATCAATAACAGGGCAACAAATTGCACAAAAAACATTTAATGCAAAAGATGTTACAGGTACAATTGGGTTAAATAATATCCCATCCGGAATGTATTACTGCATTGTGAAATTTGGTGATACAAAAACAGTGCTACCAGTAAGCATACTAAAATAAAAGCTCATGAACCTAAAACCTATAGCAATACTATTTTTCTTATTATCATTCGTTGCTAATAATTCGTCGGCTCAAATAGATGGCGATGTTTACAGGCAGTCTATTACCCCTGAAGTAAAGGGTTACAATGGAATAGAAAAGAAGTCAGCATGGTGTGGAGGAGTAAACACTCCGCAAGTAGCAATGGGAGATTTAAATAACGATGGTATTGAAGACGTTGTTATATACGAAGATCCGCACAACCTAATCAAAACCTTTATTGGCTTAGGCGGTAATAAGTATAGGTACGATAATTACTACGAACAGTTTTTTCCTAAAAACATAAAATTCTTCTTTAAGCTAATCGATTATAATCGTGATAATGTCCCGGATATTATGTCAAGCGGATTAACATCTAGTGTTGCACTGTATAGAGGTTATTATGATAATGGTGTATTAAAGTTTAAGTTTTATAAAGATTTAAGATACGATGATCCGAACTCTAATGGTACAATAGATGTTTACTCACCACCATATTCAATACCGGGAGTAGAGGATATAGATAATGATCAGGATATTGATTTAATCAGTTTTGTTGTATATCCTCCCGGGTTTCTTGCGTTTTATCGGAATTGTGAGAAAGAGGATGGTTTAGTACCGGACTCTGTTAAGGTTTGCCTCAAAGACCAATGTTGGAGTGGAGTGGTACATATTGATCATGTTAAAGCTTATGGGTTAAACCAGGGGTGTATCGGTTTTCCCGGTACCTGTAAAACCAGCAAAACTACAGGCGGTTCCAGTAACCTAACCTTATTAGACTATGATGGTGATGGTGACATGGATTTTATGTCAGGGCATAGCGAGTATAATGATATTCAATTATTGATAAACGGTAAGGTGGAACTGGGCGCTTCTAAGGACACGATAATCAGCCAGGATACATCATGGACACCCAACGGGCATAAGGTAAAGCTGGATATTTTCCCAACAGCTTTTTGGTTGGATATAGATCAGGATAACGACAAGGATATTATTATTACACCGCAATATGAGGGCGCAGAGAATTATAGGTGTATACAGTTTATAGAGAACATTGGCAGCAGCAGCAACCCTAATTACCAATACAGGTCTGATACTTTCTTAGTAGAAGATATGATAGATGTAGGTAAAGCATCTTATCCCGTATTTTACGATTATGATAAAGACGGTAAAAAAGACCTTTTCATAGGCTCTGATGGTTACTATGAAGGTACAGGTGTTTTCAAAAGCAGGGTGTCTTATTATAGAAACACTTCCTCAGGAGGTAAGGTCTCATTCGAGTTGCTGACCGAAGACTTTTTAGGGTTATCCTCGCAAAATTTTGTGGGTACGTCGCTAGCTTTTGGAGATTTGGATAATGATACATTAGACGATATGGTCATTGGCAGGTCTGATGGTACATTCGCATTTTTTAAGAACAACGCTACCAGTAGTACTGCACAACCTGTATGGAGCTTAAAACATACTTTAATAGAAGACATCTACTTAACTGGTTTGGATGTTGGAGACTTTGCGGCCCCGTTTATTTATGATATTGATAATGACGGCAAAAACGACTTGGTGTCGGGCAACTTGCTTGGAGACTTATACTACTACAAGAATGTAAGCACGGTAAAAGGCTCTTTAGCTCTTGATATGATAACAAAAAACTTGGGTGGAATAAAACTTGAAAAGAGTACCGCACCAGGAGGTTTTACAGTGCCTTATATAGGTACTGTAGATGATACCAAGCAAGACTATCTGGTTTTAGGAACGTATTGGGGACAGATATATCGTTATGATAGTATAACGACAGGGAATATTACCAGCTTACCGCTTTTAGACTCTAACTACTCTTATATTGATGTAGGAGCCAGAGCAGCTGTTACTTTTGCAAATTTAGATAATGACGCAGCTAGCTTACACGAAATGGTTATTGGTAATCAGTTAGGAGGAATAAGCTATTATAAACAAGATTTTCCGGTATCTGTAGACAACAAATTGGCTAATAGAGCTGAAGTTATAGTATATCCTAACCCAGCAAAAAATACCTTATTCATTAAATGGAGTAATAGAGTGGAGTCTGGAAATGTTACAGCAAAGCTGATCAGCCTGACAGGGCAAGAAATATCACAAACAACATATGATAATAAAGAAACCTCAGGTGAAATAAGTTTGAAAGGCTTGTCATCCGGCATGTACTACTGTGTAATAACTATTAATGGTACTAAAACAGTACATCCTGTTACAGTAATCAAATAGAAGCAACTTTTTAATAATAAAATAAGCCACGCAAAGCGTGGCTTATTTTATTAATCCCAAACGTATTGTTTCTTGTTCAGTAGCAAGGCCTCTCCTTCGATGGTTTTGTTCTCAGTGCCCGCTTCAAACACTTCACATTGGTATAAGATCCTGTTCTTTTCCTTGAATATTTCTTTTACAGTTATTACAGCTTCATATTCTGTATCTACAAACATAGGTCTGAGCCATTTCATGGTTTGGCTCAAATAAACATGGCCGTCGTTGTACCATAATGCGCCGAAAATTTTCGTAAAAACGCTGGCACCTAAGAACCCGTGAATAATACGTCTGCCGAACATGCTTTCCTTGCCTGCTTGTTCATCTATATGCAAAGGGTTAACGTCACCGCTTACGCGTGCGTACGTGTCAACGTCGTCTTGGGTGTAACTAAACTTGTGTCTGAACTCGTCGCCTACTTTAAGCATAAGTATTTTTTATATCGATGATGAATATTTTGAACAATAACAAGATAATAAATGCTTTTAAAGCTGTTAATAACTCAATTGTATATCTATTTTTGTTATAACAACTGTTGCGATTAAAAGTTTTTGGTGTAAGTTGTTGGTTATCAATTGATTGTTAATTATAAAACTTGTAAATAAAAATCGTGCTAATATTTGCGTTGTAAGCTAATATGCATACCTTTGCGGCGCAAAAAGGAAGCTGTAAGGCAGTAACACAGACTTAACAGTCAAAAAATACACGAGTTACAATAAATGTTTCCCTTTGCAATAACTTAAAAGAGATAAAGATTTTTACTTTAAAAAACCAATAAAAATGGCTAACAAGGACAACAAGAATTTTGTTGACACGATGGTGGATGCACAGAAACAAATGGCTGATACTGTAGCAGAGAATACAAAGAAGTATGCTAATGGTAACAGTTTTGTGCAAGAGACTATAGACAAAGGTAGTGAGTGGTACAAGAATTGGTTGGATAGTCAAAACAAAATGTTCGACTCTGCAACAGAAAAAGCAGAAGGTATAACCAACAATGGCCAAGAGAACATGGGTAAAATGAACGAGTTTTATCAAAACTGGTTTAATACGCAAATGAACTGGGCGAAGCAGATGTGGGAGATGAACATGGACTACATGAAGAACAATACAGCGCAAGCTAAATCTAATGCTGCTGACCCAATGACTACATGGAATAACAATATGAACACATGGATGAACAACTGGAGCAACTGGAGTAATAATATGGCTCAAGCTGCACAGTGGACTGATATGATGAATAAATGGCAAGCTAACAGCCCTTTCAGTGCTGATACATGGAAGAGCGCGTCTGAGAATTGGACTAATATCTACAATCAATATTCTGAGTTGATGACTAATAGCTTCAGCCAACTACAGAAAAATATGGAGGACGGTACAACTCAGGATGCTTATCGTAACATGGTTAATGTATCAGAAGCGTTTACTCGTTTTTCTGAAATGTGGATGCCTTTCTGGAAGTCTATCCAAGACAAAACCTTCAATGCTGATATGTTTAAACAGTGGGCTAGTCCTGAAATGTACAAAGACATGATGGATAAGTACTTTGGTTTTATGCCTGAGCAAAGCCGTGAGCATATGCAGAACATGACTGACATGATGAAGAACAATGTTTCCGGTATGGGTAATGCTGCTATGGATCAGTATAAGCAAATGCGTAGCATGATGGGCAATGCAATGCCTAATCCAACTGAGGTGTTTGGTAATATGTTGAACGGTTACAACAAGTTCTACAACATGATGAACGATGCTGTAGCTCCTTTTACAAAAATGATGACGCCTGGCAAAGAGGCTAAAACAATGATGGAGTGGAGCAACATTGCTAATCGTATAGCAGAGTACAATATCAAAAATGCTGAATTGCAATATATGATGTACGCTCAGGGAGTGAAAGTAATGGATAACCTAGCAGATAACATTGCTAAGAAAGTACAAGGTGGAGAAGAGATCAGCAGCATGATGGCTCTTTACCAAGAGTGGTTAAACTTAGGTGATCAAACATTTGTCGAGTTGTTTGAAAGCGAAGAATACAGCAAAGCAATGGCAGAAGTTAGTGCAATGCAATTAACGCTTCGTAAAGACATTGAAAAGCAAATGGAGCAATATATGGTAGGTATTCCGGTAGCTACACGCAGCGAAATGGATGAGTTATATAAAATTATCTATGACTTAAAGAAAGAGCTTCGTGAATTGAAGAAAGATAATACAGAAAAGGCTGCTCCTAAGAAAGCAACAAAGGCTAAAAAAGCATAAAACATAGCTCAGTGATATATATAAAGCCCTGCATTTGCAGGGCTTTATTATTTTATGGCTTTTAGCATTCGCCAATTGCCATGCATGTCTTTTCGTATTTCAACACTGGCATAACCTTCTTGCTGAAACAGTTCTTTTGTTTGGTGGGCATGATCTATGTGTAATTCGCAGTATATAGTACCATTGTCTTCTATATGCTGTTTGCCAAATAGGGCTATTTTTCGATAGAACAGAAGTGCATCATCTTCAGGTACAAAAAGAGCTTCTTGTGGCTCGTGGTCTTTTACGTTAATGTGCATATTCTTTTGCTCACTTACAGGGATGTAAGGAGGGTTGGAGACAATAATGTTGTACCTGCCCAGCGTATCCCATTGCGATTCATTTAAGAAGTCAAACTCTTGGAAGTTGATCTCTGCCTGATGGGTAGTGGCGTTCTTTTGGGCTACCTCTAATGCACCCTTGCTTATATCTAAAGAGGTGATATTAGCATCTGCTAAACCCTCTTTTAAGGATATGGGGATACATCCGCTACCGGTTCCTATATCCAGTATGCTTACTGTTTGCTCTTTATTGTCAGAAAGAATCCAGTCCACCAACTCTTCTGTTTCAGGTCTGGGTATCAGCACTCTGTTATCTACATAGTACTCATTACCCATAAATATGGTTTGGTGCGTACAGTACTGTATAGGTGTACCTAGTAACAATAGGTCTTTGTATTGATAGTAAGAAGTTTGTTGGCTCTCAGTTAAAGCCTCATCTCTTTTTACTATACGTTGTAGTCTGTCTGAGCTTGTTATGCTCTCCATCGCAATATTCGCAATGGCAGCAGCCTCTCTATTATCATAAATAGCAGTCAGTGCATTAATGAGTTCTCTGTATGCGGTATAGTAAGTAAGCACCATGTAAAGATATTCAGGAAAATTTGAGATAGGCTTTTGTATTTTCGGCATGTGAACAATGAGCAATACATAAAGCGTTGTATTGAGCTGGCAGAAAAAGGTAAGGGTAGTGTTAGTCCTAACCCTTTGGTAGGAGCCGTGTTGGTTTGTAATGGCAGAGTGATAGGAGAAGGCTGGCATAAGCAGTATGGAGCAGCTCATGCAGAGGTAAATTGCCTTAATTCGGTTAAAGAAGAGGATAAGCCGCTGATCTCAAAAAGTACCATGTATGTTAGCCTGGAGCCTTGTGCGCATCATGGTAATACGCCTCCTTGTGCTGATAGGCTAGTGAAAGAACATGTGAAAAGGGTTGTAATAGCTAATAGAGACCCTTTTGTAGAAGTAGATGGTAAAGGCTTAGAGAAGCTTAACAACGCTGCTATTGATATCGCTACAGGAGTATTAGAAAAGGAAGGTAATTGGCTGAACAGGAGGTTCTTTTGTTATCACGAACAGAAACGACCCTACATTATACTTAAATGGGCACAGACAACGGATGGCTTTATTGCACCCGAGAATGGTGAGCGCTTTCAGATAACGAATGTCAGTAGTCAACAATTAGTACATAAATGGCGTACAGAAGAAGATGCCATTATGGTCGGTTACAATACGGCTAAGAATGATGATCCTAGTCTGACTGCCAGATTATGGAAAGGCAAAAATCCATTAAGGCTAGTTATAGACAGGCACCTGGTATTGCCGAAAGATGGAAAATTGTTTAACGACGATGCTCTAACCTGGGTGCTGAACAGTAATAAGGAAGGACAAGAAGGAACTGTTAAATATATTCAGTTAAATTTTGAGT
This sequence comes from Bacteroidia bacterium, assembly GCA_030429205.1. Lineage (GTDB taxonomy): Bacteria > Bacteroidota > Bacteroidia > Chitinophagales > Chitinophagaceae > UBA5543. Next base: position 44,113 of record JAUICZ010000004.1, on the reverse strand, counting down.
CTGACATAATACCTCAGCTCATTGAGAGGCTCTACAATACAAAGGTACAGTCCATGATTATAGAAGGAGGGGCAGTATTGTTGGATAGTTTTATAGAAGCCGGTTTATGGGACGAAGCCAGAGTGTTTACTGGTAATAAGGTTTTGAATAAAGGGATATTAGCACCTCAATTGAAACAGTTAAATCCTGTATTAGAGAAGGAGATTGTTGGTGATGTTTTGCATGTATATGTGAACCCTGATTCGAAATATGAATATGTAAAAGGAGGAGAGTTGTAATATGTTGCTTCTAATTGCTGTTATTTTATTGAATGCGTACATATTTATCGCTTTTAAGCTCTTTCCAAAATTTAAGGTGAATGCGCTACAGGCCATAACTATAAACTACTATGTATGTGCAGTAACCGGCAGTATTGCAGCAGGTCATAATTTTGCAACGGGTACAACTGTAATGGAGCTATGGTTCAATAATGCACTGTTGATGGGCGTGTTTTTAATAACACTGTTCAACCTGATATCATACGGGACAAAGCATCATGGAATTGCAGTTACATCTATAGCATCAAAAATATCTTTAGGGATACCGGTGCTTTTTTCTTTTTTTCTGTATAACGAGGATATTGGTTGGTTGAAGATGTTGGGTGTTTTATTGGCTCTGCCTGCAGTGGTATTAGCGTCTAAGACTCCTAAAACAGAACAGGTAAAGTCAGTAATAGTACCATTGATAATATTTCTTGCCAGTGGTTTAATGGATAGTTATGTAAAATATGTGCAGCACTTTAAGCTGAAAACGCAATTAGGTCAGGCCGGTTTTACAATAACAGGGTTTAGTGTTGCAGCTATATTGGGTACTATTATAGTAGGCTATTTAGTTGTGAGGGGTAAACAAAAGCTGCATTACAGAAATATTATTGCAGGTGTTATTCTTGGTGTCCCCAATTATTTTTCCGTATACTACCTCATCAGGCTGTTAGATAGCAATTGGTTACAAAGCTCTGCTGCAATACCGGTAAATAACATAGGTATAGTTGTGGTAAGTACTCTTCTGGCAATACTGGTGTTTAAAGAAACGGCAACCAGGCAAAGAGTTTGGGGTATTTTATTATCTGTAATTTCAATAGTCCTTATAGCTTTATCGGATATATATGGATGAACAATACAAATACAAGACGATAGTAGGGGATACAACAGGAGATTTCAGAGACAGAGGAAGCAAGTTCTTTTCATTTGCATATCCTATAACTGATGTTGCTGATGTAAAAGAGAAAGTAAAAGCATTAAAAAAAGAACATCCTAAAGCAGTGCATTATTGCCTGGCTTTTAGAATCGGCACAGACGGTACTCAATTCAGAGCAAATGACGATGGAGAGCCATCCGGCAGTGCCGGTAAGCCCATTTTAGGGCAAATAGATAGCTTTGGTATTACTAATGTACTTGTAGTGGTGGTACGATATTTTGGTGGTAGCTTGCTTGGAGTGCCGGGGTTGATCAACGCATATAAAACGGCGACACAGCTGGCATTAGAGCAGGCTGAGTTTGAAGAAAAATGGATAGAAAAGAAGTTGTTGCTGACTTTTGATTACCCGGTTATGAATGATGTGCTGCAATTACTAAAACAAAGTGAGGCAACAATATATAAGCAAGAGTTGCAACTGTTTTGCGAGGTTAAGGCTGGCATACCAGTAAAGGTTTTTGATAAGTATGAGCAGAAGTTGAGCCAATTAAAAGGAGTAGATGTAAAAACTGAAGGTTGACAATCATAGAAAAACATACACAGCTTATAAAGGAAGAAGCCAAGCGCCTGGGTTTTGCCAGTTGTGGAATGGCAAAGGCAGAGCATTTGGATGACGATGCAAAGAGGTTAGAGCAATGGTTGAATAAAGGGCACCATGGAAAGATGCAGTACATGGAAAACCATTTTGACCTGCGTACAGATCCGCGAAAACTGGTAGAAGGTGCCAGGTCTGTAATTACACTTACACTCAATTATTATCCCCAACAACAGCAAGAAGCTAATACGCCCAAAATTGCTAAGTACGCCTGGGGTACAGATTATCATTATGTGATTCGTGATAAACTGAATCAGCTACTAGACTACATTAAACAGCACATTGGCGATGTGCAGGGTAGAGGGTTTGTAGATAGTGCTCCTGTATTGGAGAAGGCTTGGGCTCAAAAAAGTGGTTTAGGGTGGGTAGGTAAAAACGCCAATTTGCTGACTAAGCATTCGGGTTCCTTCTTTTTTATTGCAACTCTTATAAGTGATCTGGATCTGATATATGATGATTCTTTCCCCACAGACCATTGTGGAACTTGCACAGAATGCATAGATGCCTGCCCGACAGATGCTATTGTAAACCCAACCGAGGTTGACGGAAGTAAGTGCATCTCTTACCTGACAATTGAATTGAAAGATGCGTTGATACCCGGTGAGTTTCATGATAAGATGGAAGGGTGGATGTTTGGTTGCGATATTTGCCAGGATGTTTGCCCGTGGAATAGGTTTTCTAAACCTAATACTGAACCTCATTTTAAACCCATAAACGAAATCCTAAACCTGTCACGTTCTGAGTGGGAAGCAATGACGGAAGATGCCTTTAGAAAGCTGTTTAAAAGCTCTCCGCTAAAAAGAACAAAATGGTCAGGTATCCAACGAAACCTACAGGCCATTAAGCAAGGTTAGTTATTTGTTCTTTCCTTGCAACATCGGTACAAAAGAAAAATCGCCCATTTCTTTTTGTGTAATATTCCCCTTTTTATCTTTTGTGATAAGCATCATCTTTTGTCCTTCATCTCCACCAACCGGAGCTACCATAATACCACCGTTTTTAAGTTGGTCCAGCAATGCATCCGGTATATATGGTGCAGCTGCAGTAATGATTATTTTGTCGAATGGTGCGTATGAAGGAAGCCCTTTGTAGCCATCGCCGTAAAAACGTTTAATGCTGGGGTAGTTTTTCAAAAAGAAGAATTTGCCTACAAAGTCATACAGCTCTTTTTGTCTTTCTATTGTATATACTGTTGCACCCAGCTCTGCCAATACACAAGCTTGGTAGGCACTACCTGTACCTATCTCCAGCACTTTATCAAACTTCTTTATCTGGAGTAATTGTGACTGAAAGGCAACAGTATAGGGTTGAGATATTGTTTGGTCTGCCAGAATAGGGAATGCTCTATCTTCATATGCAATACGTTCAAAAGCAGGATCTAAAAAGAAATGTCGAGGTATATTATTAATTGCCTCGAGGACAGCATTATCTGTTATCCCTTTTTCTTTTAGTGTTTCTATAAGTTGTTTTCTTAACCCCTTATGTAAGTAATTATCCTCTTTAGGTTTGCTGTGCAGCATGGCTCAAAATTAACTCAGCATACTATTAAATAAAAGAGGTGTGTATTAATTGTTGCGTATTATTTGAAATTCATAACCAAACCTACACCAATGTAGTTGGGCGCAACTACGGGGAGCATTCGCATGGAAATGTCAGGAGATACATCGAAGTTCTTTAAATGGGCAGATGCTACAGCATCCATTATTTGTATAGTATAACCCAATGCCGTGAGTAATACTGTCAAGTCCAGGTTCTTGCGATAGCTATCTTGTAGTGATTTTAAGTCTGATGAACTGTATTGAGTAAACTCGCTGGTAGTAGCAGGGTCTCCATCTATGCTGTACACATATGCTCGGCGGTATTTCTGGTAATTATCCAGGTTAAATTTGATGAAATATCCGGCAGTACCCAGTATCCCATATACTAAAGGTAGTTTCCAGTACTGCCTGTTGTATGCTTGCCCTAGGCCGGGAAGAATAGAGGAGTACATTCCTGATTTTTTAGCATTAGGTTCAAACAGTTTTTTGATCTTTCTGCCATTACTATCTACTCGTGAAATTACGGTTCTGTTCTTATTGTTTGTTGCATTACTGTCTGCTTGCTGAGCATACATATAATTGCTGCAAAACACGGTAGCTAATATGACAATAATGTACTTCAAATAAAGACTTAAATAGAGCGGCAAAGTTAATGTATAGATATTACTATTTGAATATTATTTATAACTAAGGCCTGCTTCCATATAGAAGTAGGCCTTAGTTCAATTATTATGAGAAAAGTATTATTGGTTGGTTATGTTCATGTCAACATTCATGTCTAGTTTCTGCATATCATTAAGAATGTTAACTGTTTCAGCCAGATAGATGTCTTTACTTAATGCTTCAAGCCATTTTTCATTCTTGCTTGTTGTATTACTATCCAAGTTCACTTTTGGTAAGTCTTCTTTAGGGTTGACAATTGATAATTTTACAGATTCTTCTTCCAACTCTTTCAAACGATCAGCAATGTCATTACCTTCTTTTATTCTTTCTCTATAGTCATCCTCATTTAAAGAGTATGTTTTGTTTTGATCTTGCTCTTTAATCCTTAGCGCATTGTCTTTTATTAGCTTGAAGGTTTCGTTATTGTTGATACGCTCGTAACTTAACTCAGCAAGTTTTCTTGCCGGTACAGGGTTGCTTGCAATCTTGTAATCAGCAGCAGGAATCTCATCCCAAGCCAATGCGGCTTTGTCCTTCCTTTCGCCCATGTCTAAATGCTCGTATGGGTCGGGGAAGATAATATCCGGTGTTACACCCCTCAGTTGTGTAGACCCTCCATTTGCTCTGTAGAACTTTTGGATTGTCAACTTGAGGCTACCTAATGGCTCTTTGTTGTTTTTGGCAGCCAGTTTGTCTACAAATCTCATATAATCATCCAGAGATAGTATTTTTTGAACAGTACCTTTACCAAAGCTGGTAGTACCTACTATTATGGCACGTTTATAGTCTTGCATTGCTGCAGCCATAATCTCAGAGGCAGATGCGCTCGAGTGGTTGATCATAATTGCTAGAGGACCATCGTATAACGTTCCTGCTTGTCTGTCTTTTAATGTAGCCGGTGCAGAATGGCTGGTCCTTACCTGCACGATTGGCCCTTCATCAATGAATAGGCCAGCCATGCTGATTACATCATTTAAAGAACCTCCGCCGTTGTATCTTAAGTCTAGTATAATGCCATCAACTTTTGCCCTTTTAAGCTTCATCACTTCAATAGCTACATCTTCTGCACAACGACGACCACTAGAGTTGTTGAAATCTGCATAGAAGTCCGGCAGATATATATACCCGATTTTAGAGCCTACTTCTGAGTTTATAATAGCAGAGCGGGCAAAAGTTTCTTCTATTAGTACTTTACCTCTGATGATTGGAATTTCCTGAATAGCACCACTGACTTTTTTTACTGTTAGCCTTACTTCTGTATCTTTAGGGCCACGTATGATTTTAACAGCGTCATTTATATCATAACCTTGTATGTCGACAGGCTCTTCGGAGCCTTGTGCTACTTTTATTATTTCATCACCTGCCTTTAAGTCGCCTTGTTTCCAGCAAGGGCTACCCGCAATAACCTCAACAATAGTAATTCTGCCTTCTTTGTCTTGCAGGCGCGCACCAATACCAAAGAAAGAACCTGACATCATTTCGTCAAAACGTTCTTTGTCTTGTGGAGGAAGGTAGTCTGTATGAGGGTCTTGAGTGTTTGTTATGCTATTAATGTAGAGTGTAAGCTTGTCTTCACTATCTAGTTTGCGTACTCTTTTAAAGAAATAGTCCATGCTTTTAGAAATAGACTCTCTGGCTTCTATCTCTAATTCCTTTTCAGACTTTATTTCTTTTAAGCTGGTGTCTTTATCAGCAACTCTTTTTTCTTGATTGTCCTTTAAATCTACATACTTGGCAAGTGTGCGGTATTTTAGATAATCGTGCCAGCGAGCTTTACGTTCTTTTTCGTTTTTGGGGTAAGCCAAATCTTCATTACTGGCAGTGTAAGTTCCCTTTTTAGAAAAGTTAAACGACTTCTCTAATATTTCTTTACAGTATTCTTCGCTTTTATCAATCCCCTTGTTGTATATCTTAATGAAGTCTGTGTAAAATTCAGTTGTACCGTTATTGATCTCGTCATCAAGTCTGAATTCGTATTTAGAAAGAGCGTCGATGTCTTCTTGAGTCAAGAACCGCTTGTCATAATCCATCCGCTCCAGAAAGCGATTGTATACCTTTTGAGAAAAACTGTCGTTTATGTCTTTAGCGGCAAAGTGGTTTTGTTCAAGAGCATTAGAAATCATCTGAATGATCAGCTTACTTCTGCTGCTATCAACCTCTTCATCAACAGCATATCTGAATGAGAAAAATGCAGCAAGTCCCGCAACAATTACTAATGGTATTAGAATTTTATTCTTCATGAATTTCCACATAATCTTATGACTTAATTACTGTACTAACAAATGTAAAGTATTTGCTGTTAATAAAACGCTAATGCATAATGAGTTCCGAGGGGTAAATGATGGGTGATATTTCCCTGTTGAATTATGTAATTTTGACAAGATTTATGAAGCGAGTATATTTTAAAGATCTTGGTGTAGTTGATTATGACACGGCATGGCAGCTGCAAGAAGATGTGCTAAAGAAGGGGTTGGCAATAAAATCTAAAAAGTTTAAAGATGAACCTTTAACCGCTGAGGATATTATACATAACTACCTGTTTTTTTGTGAGCATCCGCATGTATATACACTTGGTAAAAGTGGCCACATGGAAAATCTGCTTGTTAATGATGCCAGATTGAAAGAGTTAAATGTTAGCTTTTATAAAACTAACAGAGGGGGAGATATTACTTATCACGGACCGGGGCAAATAGTGGGATATCCAGTTTTAGATTTAGAGCAGTTTTTTACAGATTTGGGCAAATACATGCGTTTTCTGGAAGAGGTAGTCATTAAAGCGATCAGCACCTTTGGTATAACTGCTGGTCGACTGGAGGGCTCTACGGGTGTGTGGCTGGATCCGGAAAACCCTCAAAAGGCAAGAAAGATTTGCGCAATGGGGGTGCGTTGCAGCAGGTGGATAACCATGCATGGTTTTGCTTTGAATGTTAATACAGACCTGAGTTTCTTCGGTCACATAGTTCCCTGCGGTATTACAGATAAGGCAGTAACCTCTATGCAAAAAGAACTGGGAGCGGCTGTAGATGAAGAACTGGTAAAAGAAGAACTAAAGAAGGCCTTTTGCGATGTGTTTAACGCCGAAATATTACCGGCAAAAGACGGTTTGTATGCGATAAATACTTAAATTTAGTATCCTTATATTTTTTTAATGGGTAGTGCTATAAGTTACCATTGGGGAGAAAATGAATTGCTCATAGATTTGGGCAACAGAATAGAGCCTAGGATTAAAGTATTATTCTGGGCAGAGCTTATTGTAACTGCTGCTATTGCTACTATTTTCTTACTTCAATCATTTCCTATATCAGAAAACTGGTTGAATGCCATAGCCGGGTTATGTGCTGCCGTTATATACTTATTTGCTTCGTATCGTTTTCTTTCGAGAATGTTCACCAAAGAAAAGCTTCTTTTAAAGCCTCATTACTTGCAAATAATCAACAGGTCTCCATTTTCTTTTAAAGTTATGGAATACGATTGGGAGCATATTGGCCCACTACATTATGTTGGTGAAAAAAGAAAAACCGATCATCCGCTTAAAGGCAAAGTATTCGATTATTTTGGTTTCGACACTCACGAAAAGTTGATCCACAACTTACACCATGAAGGCAATCTGTATTTTAACTATGGTGGTTTCTCCGTAAGGTTTGGCAAAGGGGTGTATTCCTGGAACGCAGAAGAAGTAGTAAATATGATGCTGCTTTACAAAGGAGATAAAATAGTGCTGGGGCCCGAATGGGACGCTATCATGCACAGCCACGAAATATCTTTTGGTAATTAATATTAGTAGATAGAGATAAACCCTTCGTCTATCTTAGATTCCCACTGCCCCTGATACAGTACAAACTTGTAAATACCCTTTGACTGGAAATTGTGTTTATCAATAATCACTTTCTTTTTCCTTAATCTCGGTACCTCTAGAACCGGATTGCGGGTGTCATTTTGTTTGAAGAACTTAATAGAGTAAATCTGCCTTGTTTCCTGCGGTAGTTCTAATGTAATGTGACCTGTATATGGGTTAGTGAATACATACCTGGATTTTATATAGGTCATTTGACTTACATTTTCATCTTTAGGAATGTTTAATTGAAGGTTGGGCTTTGGTTTAGCCGTAGTAGTTGGTGCTGTATACCCTCTGTTAGGGTTCATTGTAGTGGTTGTATTGTTGTATCCGGAATTGTTATAAGCCTGAGGCTCTTCCTTTTCAGCTGTATTAGCAATTACATCCCCGGGCGTTAAGTTTACTGAAGAAGCATATTTTTGTAGCTCTTCGTTAGGAGGAATGACCCCTTTTTCAAGTAAAGTAGCACTGTCCATATGGATTTTTATACGGTTGCTGTACCACGTAAGGTCAGAGCCAAATGCTATGTATAAACGATACCAGTTATCTCCTGGTTTGGGATGTCCGTCAATAAATGCTTGTACTCCCTTTCTTAAATTCTTTACGAAACCGATTGTAACATAGTTAAATATGCTGTCATCAGAGCGTTGGACTGCTATTGATGCCAATCCGTCGTACTGACAAGACCAGCTTAAGACATTTATGCCTTTGTCAGACGAGGCAACCATGTCAGGTAGTTGAGGTACAGCGTTTTGTGCAAACAAAGTAGGGGTAGCTGTACCCAAAAGCAACCATATGAGAATTATTGAAAAGCGCTTGCTACAATTCATCCTTCAAACCTAATGTAATTTTTATTTTCTTAGAAGTATATGTGAAACATTTTCATTTCGATAACAAATGCCTGTCTGTTTGTACAAACGGCAATTTCTTTATAGCTTGACTGATTATATCTATTTAACATATGGGTTTATTTAAAACGAAGCCGTTAAGCTTATTATTAGCAGAGGCGTCTGATTCAGAAAAAGGACTAAAGAAAACGCTATCCGCACGCTCGTTGGTAGCATTAGGTATAGGAGCTATCATAGGTGCCGGACTCTTTTCTATCACAGGTTTGGCTGCTGCTAACCATGCGGGGCCGAGTATCACCATATCCTTTGTAATAGCTGCTGTTGGTTGTGCTTTTGCCGGGTTGTGTTATGCTGAGTTTTCTTCTATGATACCAATTGCAGGTAGTGCATATACGTACTCTTTTGCTACCATGGGAGAGTTTATTGCATGGATTATCGGGTGGGATCTTGTATTGGAGTATGCCGTTGGTGCCGCTACAGTATCCATTAGTTGGTCACGATATTTACTTAAGTTCTTATATTACTACAATATACATATTAGCGAATCTCTTACCCGGTCGCCTTCTGAAGGTGGAATAATGAATGTTCCGGCCGTATTTATTGTTATGTTGATGTCTTTAATACTGATGAGAGGTACAAAAGAGTCTTCTTTCATTAATGGTATCATTGTAATGATCAAAGTATCAATAGTATTGATATTCATAGCTTTAGGATGGCAATATATTAACCCGGAAAACCTAACACCTTATATTCCTGAAAATACAGGTACGTTTGGTGAATTTGGTTTCAGCGGTATTATTCGTTCTGCCGCTATAGTATTCTTTGCATATATAGGTTTCGATGCAGTATCTACTGCTGCGCAAGAAGCTAAAAACCCCGGCAGGGATATGCCTATTGGTATTTTACTTTCTCTGGCTATATGTACCATACTTTATATTCTTTTCGCTCATGTTATGACTGGTGTGGCAAACTATGAGCTTTTTGGTGGTGTTGATGGTATTGCCCCAGTTGCAATCGCAATTGACAATATGGGTACACCTGCTGCAGACGGTACAATTACACCGGACTTTCCGTGGTTAAATAAGGCTATTATTCTGGCAATATTAGGAGGGTATGCTTCCGTAATACTTGTTATGCTTATGGGGCAGTCTCGCGTATTCTTTTCAATGAGTCGTGATGGTTTAGTACCTAAGGTTTTTTCAGAGGTGCATAAAAAATTCAGAACGCCGGCTAGGAACAACTTCATGTTTATGTTGCTGGTGAGTGTATTTGCGGCCTTTATTCCGGCAAATGTAGTAGGGGAAATGACTAGTATCGGTACGTTGTTTGCATTTATATTAGTGTGTATCGGCGTTATAGTTATGCGTAAGAACCAGCCGGATGCACCAAGAGTATTTAAAACACCGTTGGTGCCGCTTGTGCCTATATTGGGTGTAGTAACCTGTTTGTTCATGATGATCTTCCTGCCATTAGATACATGGATAAGGTTGATAGCATGGATGATGGTAGGTTTTGATTTATACCTGTTCTATGGAATGCGCCACAGCCATTTAAATAAGGAAGGATTCTCGAACAAGAGTTTTAAAACTGTAGCATATACGGGTTTTGCTATGGTGGTACTGTTGTTGATAGTCGCTTTCTTATACAACAATGCAGATGATAGCTCTGTAGGTTTGTACTATTTCTCTGTAGTTTTCGCATTAATACATTTAGTTATTTATGCAATTGGAGCAAGGCAAAAAAATAAGATTAGTAATAAATAAGTAATCATAATTAAATGGGGTAGTATGGTTGTATACTGCCCCATTTTCTATTGCTGTATATGAACAATTGTAATACTATAATCTATCCGATAAATTGGCTACTTTTGTGACCGCAATTCAATAAAAAACTAATAATAAAATATTTCCTTTATGGCATACGATGTAATTGTTGTAGGTAGCGGACCAGGTGGTTATGTAGCGGCGATACGTGCTGCGCAGCTTGGTTATAAAGTAGCTATTGTTGAACGCGAAAACCTTGGTGGTATTTGCTTAAACTGGGGCTGTATACCTACAAAAGCATTATTGAAATCTGCACAGGTATTTGAATATATCAGCCATGCGCAGGATTACGGCGTTACTGTTGGTGATGCAAAAGCAGACTTTAATGCTATGATCAAGCGTAGCCGTGGTGTTGCTGATAAGATGAGTAAGGGTATCCAGTTCTTGATGAAGAAGAACAAGATTGATGTGATAGAAGGACAGGGTAAACTAAACAAGAATAAAGAAGTAGTTGTAACAGGTGCGGATGGTAAGGCAACAGCATATCAGGCTAAACATGTTATATTGGCTACAGGTGGTCGTGCGAGAGAACTTCCTAACCTACCAATAGATGGTCAGAAAGTAATTGGATACCGTGAGGCAATGAGCTTGCCTAAGCAACCTGAAACAATGATTGTTGTTGGGTCTGGTGCTATAGGTGTTGAGTTCGCATATTACTACAACAGCATTGGTACTAAAGTAACCATTGTTGAATTTATGCCACGTATCGTTCCTGTAGAGGATGAAGATGTATCTCGTGAGTTGTCTCGCCAGTATAAGAAGAAGGGTATTACTATCATGACCGATTCTTCTGTAGAAAAAGTTGATACTAAAGGTAAGAAGGTTAAAGCTACGGTTAAGACTAACAAAGGAGAAGAGATCCTTGAAGCTGATGTGGTACTAAGCGCAGTAGGTGTAAGTGCCAATATTGAAAATATTGGATTAGAAGATTTAGGTATCAAAACAGAGAAAGGTAAAGTAACTGTTGATGATTACTACAACACAAATGTAGCCGGTATTTATGCTATTGGTGATATTGTACCGGGGCAAGCATTGGCACACGTAGCAATGAAAGAAGCTGTTATATGTGTTGAGGCACTAGCTCAAAAAGAGGGTAAGTTTAACCACGTTCCGGAAGTGTTGGATTATAACAATGTTCCGGGTTGTACATATTGCTCCCCTGAAATTGCTTCTGTAGGTATGACAGAAAAGCAAGCTAAGGAAGCAGGTTATGAGTTGAAAGTGGGTAAATTCCCATTCTCAGCTTCTGGTAAGGCGAGTGCAGCAGGCGCACCTGAAGGGTTTGTAAAAGTGATCTTCGACGCTAAATATGGCGAGTGGTTAGGTACGCACATGATCGGTGCAAATGTAACTGAGATAATTGCACAGACAGTGTCCAGCCGTAAGTTAGAAACAACTTATCATGAGCAGATCGATACGATCTTCCCGCACCCAACAATGAGTGAGGCTGTGAAAGATGCTATCGAAGTAGCACTTGGTGAAGCAATACATTTGTAAGAACAGATATTGTGTATAAAATAAAGCCCGCTCATTGAGCGGGCTTTATTTATTTTTTAAGGGGAAACCGCGTAGCTACTTTTTTATATGTACTATCATAGTAGCTCCACTCTATAATTTCATTCCATCTGTATACTAGTTCAAAACATCCGCTTTTATATTCTCTTCTTACTTTGCCATGTATTTTCCCATTAGAAAATAATGTGAACCCTCCTGTCATTGGTTTTTTTGAGTCTGTATGATACATATACTCTAACGTTCCGCGTTCAGTAAATACTTCTCCACAGAGTTCTCTCCCGTTAAGCCAAAACTCGTTTGAGGCAACTAGTCCATCCTCATGAAACTCGGTTTTTATTGTATTGCCATATAGCGTATCTATTAAATGTCTCTTACTTAAACGACCTTTTTTGTCAAACTCTTCAAAGAGGCCATAAATAGTATTGTTGTAATAATATCGTGTAGAAAAGCTCCTGTCTTCATTATAAAATATCCATTTACCTACTCGACTACCATTTTTAAAATAACCTTTTCTGTCTAACAAATTGTTTACATAAATGGAATAAGTATCTGTAGGCGCTGAATACCTCATCCCATATGTAAACCATGTATATCCCATATCAGAAGAACTTCGAAAAGATATATATACGGTATCATCTTTATTGACAAAGTGATAAGGACTGCCATCACTTATTACCGGAGATCCGTATGCTATGCTATCGCGCAGCAGATATATTTTTTTGTGCGCATACAAAGATGTTGAACAACAAATGCAGAGTAATGTAATCGCAATACAAAGTCTGACCATACTCAAAAGTAAGGTATCAATACAACGTATTATGCAACAAACTGTTAATACTGATTGCTAATCTGCAGCCCTGTTCAGGAAGTCGTCAAAAGGTTTCATGGCTTTAAATACAGTAGCGCAATGCTTCATGAAATCGTTAGAGGTAACTACTTTGTCCGGCACTTTGTTCATCACCAAATAGCTTTTATACTTCAAAAGGTCTAACTCGGGGTGATCTTTTGGAAAGCCTTTAGGTGCTGTTTTTAGCTGCTCGCCATGTATCTCTCCAAAATGTTTTTTGAAGGATGCGCTGTTGATGAGTTTTTTAAATTCGTTGGTGTTGTAGTCTATTTCTTTACGTATTTGTGTGATCCATGGGTTGCCGGGGTCGTATGCGCCACCTGCTAAGAAGGTATTGCCGGGCTGTAGTTGAAGGTAATATCCTGCACGGTCGTGTATTTTACTACGTTGAGCTGAAATATGTGCCCCCATATTTATTTTGTATGGCGATTTGTCTTTTGAAAAACGTACATCCCTGTAAATACGAAAAATAGTTTTCTTAGGTATTAGCTCTCCTATAGGCGGATCGAACTTTGAAATCTTTTGTATCAACTCCGTTACAAACTCTTCAAAGTTAGCTTTTGCCTGCTCATATTTTGGCTTATTATCTGCAAACCATTCTTTTGTATTGTTGTTTTTTAAGTCTTTTAAAAACTTAATAGTACTTTTTTCAATAGTTGCGGCCATTGTTATAATGTTTTAGTGTAAGATAATGCATGTTCTGTTAACTCGACCCATGTATCGCTTTCTTCCTTATCTATAATAAACCAACCTTTTAGTGGCGGTTTTTTTTTGAAGGGGCTGAGTGGTCGGTGTTTTTGTACTCCCGCTTTTTCAAGGTTAAAATCAGTTCCTAATCTAAACCCCATCGCTTCGTCTTTGGTGAAAAATGCAAATACTTTGTCTTTGTATTTAAGGCCGGGGGCACTCATCATTTTACCCAGGTAAACATCCTCATCAGCAGATGAAAGTTTATTGACCAGACTCATGAATTTAGTTTCAGCTGTACTCATTCTATTATACGTTTACAATCCGTCTCTTAGTTTTTTAGGTAAGCCGGCTACTACAATATCATAAGAGTGGTCTATCAGCTCTTTTATGAAACTGTCTTTAATGCCTCGGTCAAAATATATAGTGTTCCAGTGTTTTTTACTCATATGCCAGCCTTCTTCTATAGCCTCGTGCTCTTCTCTTAACTCTATCGCCCATTCAGGGTCGCACTTTAAGTTTGCGAAATGAAAAGGGGGAACTATCTCGCTTTTGATCTTTGTTTCAGTAACATTTACTAATGCGAACATTTTGCCTGCTACTTTTAACCACGCACAGTTTCCGTCAAAAGGATAGTCTTCTGTAACGCCGGGTTTTGCTAAGCAGTAGTCTCTAAAGCTATCTATTGTCATACAGGAAAAATTACGCAGGGTGTACTCCCTGCGTAATAAAGTTAATTAATTCATTGAGTGAAAAGCTACCTTGTTCCCTTCAGAGTCTGTGAAGATGGCCATAAAACCATTTTCGCCAATTTGAGTTTTAGGCATTACTATTGATCCGCCTGCAGCTTCAACTTTTGCTAAAGGAACAGCTAGATCCTCTCCGCCGTTCAAGTAAACTAAAGAGCCTTCAGCAGAAGGCTTTACTCCATTGCCATATGTAACACAACCGCCTACACCATTGTCTTGAGTAGGGAACATGCCCATATCAATATTATCCATTTTCATTTGCTGTAGCTCAGTGCCAAGGACTGTGCCATAGAATTTTACTGCGCGGCCAAAGTCTGCAGCCGGGATTTCGAACCAATTAATTGCGTTTGACATGTTAGATCGTTTTTAGTGTTTTGATTAGTTAATGATGTAAAAGTATTGGCTTCAAGTTTTGTAATTCATCTTTCTTTTTAAAAACGTAGGTTTCTAAAATTATATTTATTTCTTAGAGTATATTAAATTAGAGAATTTTATTTATTAATCCGTATAATTCTAATGCTGAAACAAGAAGAGCTATTTGTACTGATAAAAAGCATGACGCGTAGCGAAAAGCGATATTTTAAACTGTATTGCAATGCGCCACAGGCAGATTATATGCTACTGTTTGAAGCAATAGAGAAGCAGCAACTATATAATGAACAGGCTATTAAAGAGAAGTTTTCAGGAGCGACATTTCTGAAGCAGTTACATGTACTGAAAAATTACCTGCGTAAACAGATCATGGCATCGCTACGTAGCTTTCATAACGAAGTTTCTAAAGATGCGATACTTAAGGATACTCTTCGTAATGTGGAGGTTTTGTTTCATAAAGAGCTGTTTCAATTATGTTCTGCGGAACTAAGTAAGGCTGAGAGTTTGGCAGAACAATATGAATTGAATTTAGGAATGATCGAAATACAAAATTGGAAGAGGAAGCTTTCGCAAGCCTTAACTCCGCATAACTATAAAGAGTTTGACAGCTATGTACATAAGCAGTCAGAAGTGCTAGGTGTTCTTAAAGATAACAATGGGTATTGGAAGAATATGATTTTGGAGACTTGGAAAACTTTTGGAGCATCTACAGCTCCAGAAAGGCCTCTTGAGAAAGCTAATCACCCCCAAACTTTAGATGCGAAAGTGTTGTATTATAACACCAGATACATCAAATCTCTTCGCGAGGGTAATGCGAAAAAAGGTGAAAAGGACCTGCGTGAACTGATAGAATTATTAGAGGAGTATCCTCATAGGTTGAAGGAAGAACCTGCCTCGTATATTTCTACAATCAATAATCTGACCAGCTACTTAGTGTTCAGCAAGAGAGACAAAGAAGCGTTGGAGCTGATCAATAAAGCAAAGAGTACTTATGAGACCTTCAGGATAACCAGTGAGAAAAAAAGTATGCTCAAGCAAATACTAAGGACGTATAACATTGAGCTTGAAATATACAGGAATAAGAAAAGGAAGTCTAAGAAAGACTTTGTATTTATAGGCAATACAGAGAAGTTTATTGGAGATAATAAGAATAAAATACCAGTAGATTATTTGCTGTCGTTTTGGTTTCAACTGGCTAGCTTACATTTTAGCAAAGGGAATTATGACAAAGTAATTAGTTGGTTGAATAATTTACTGAACTCGAAACATAAGACCGTAAGGACAGACCTGCATAAGCATGCCCGGATGTTGAATATTATGGTGCATTTTGAAAGAAGAAACCTGTTTGTACTAAGATACTTTATAGATAGTGCCAGACGGTATGCTAAGAAGTATACAGATTACCAGCCTTACGAAGAGCAGCTGTTCAGGTTCTTTACACGGATATCCAAAGCTCATGAGTATGAGTACAGGCAGGAGTACAAACAGGCATACGATGAGTTCTTTCCACAAGATGAAGAGAGTATGATACCTGATATAGTTTTAGATTACGTAGACTACAAGGCTTGGTTGAAAAATAATATTGAAAGAAAAAATATTCGATAGAGAATAACTGTCCAATTAAAACTTGTTCTAAATTTGCACTCAATGAAAATGCATAAACATACCTGTTGGAATAAGCGCCGTTCTTACGAAGGGGTATGTAGCTATGCATTATAGAGTATAAAATAACGCATTTGATATATAACCCTTCGGTACAAACCGAAGGGTTATTTGTTTTTAATACATAAGACATGAAATTGATCAACAAAAAAATATGCATGGACAAAGACATAGGTATACATGGCAATATGTTTGGCGGTATACTTATGGCATGGATAGATGAGGCTGCAGCGGCTTTTGCTACTGAGTACTGCTGCACGCCTAATATGGTAACACTCAAAGTGGGAGAGTTGCATTTTATCCGACCTATAAAAACAGGCAATCACATTAGGTTGTATGGTGAGGTATCTCGTTTGGGCAATACATCAATAGAGTTGCAAATAGAGGTAAGGAAATATAACTTGTACAGTGGCGAGGAGAAGGCGGTATGTGTTACATCAATAACATTTGTGAGGATAGACGATGATGGCAACCCTACACCGATAGGTGATAGTATTAAGCGTCGTCATGAAGATATGGTTGCTGTAGTATAGTTATTAGTAGAAACATTGTTGTTTGCCCAGTTCTTCTAAAATGGTATTATTCCATTTTTCCTGGGCATCAATGATGGTTCCGTGATAGGTTTCTTCATCGTAACTGTTTTGCATACTACCAGCCTCCTCTTGTATTTTATACAGTAGTTTTTTTAGCTCTTGCTGATAGTTGGCTGGCGTAAACTCTTTCTGTTCGATAAGTTTTTTTAGCTCACACGCTTTTAGCGCTGTAATATCAAAATGTCTTTGTTCGTGGCGTAGGGTAGAGGCATTTTTTCCCTGTGGCTTCATCCAGGATTTTGATCTGTCAAAAAACACACTCAATGTTACATCGACTGTCGTTTGCCGGTGCATGGTTGTAGACTTATAGTTCATGTGAATGCCGCTAAAAGTTGCCGCTGCGCCATAGCTGGAACTGTCTGGAGGCGCTATAAAATCAGTAATGAATAGCTTCTTGTCTTTTTGATAGTATATAATGTTCTTGTCTTTGGATGATTTTGCAAACTGTACATTTACTTTAACTGATGGTCCTGCTGAAACCGTTAGTTTATTTTGTTCAAGCCACGTGTCAAACTCTTCTAAATTGTTGATAAGGTTAGATCTGACCAGTTTTTCTATTTGTGGCAGGGGGGCACTAGATGTTTGTACGTAAGCACTGCCGTTATATTCTACCAGCTTTTGCCCGTTTGAGTAGTAGGCTATACCAACTGACAGGTCGAACTGCCTTCTGCTGCCAACTGCTTTTTCTTTAATGGTAAAAGTGTTCAGATGTATAGTAACCGGTAATCCTTTTACAGGTTTTTTAAATTGTTCCTTAAAGTAGTTGGTTAACCCGGCAGCTTCACCGCCATTTAGATGAATGTCTCCCTCTTTAATTTTTCCCAGTTTAGTTTTAAAAGTCCTGCTATCTACAACTTCAGTGATGTAGAAATTTTGGGGCTGATAATTCTTAGGGTCGTTTTGTAATTGAATAGTTATGTCTTGTGCATTCAAGTAATTTGTAACACAAGTCAACAATAATACCCATAGTAACGGTGTTCTCATCTTATTGGTATTGTTAAGTGAATATAACGATATAAAATTACCTCTCATTATTTACAGCATGTTAAAACTATATCAACACGACTTTTATATATCTTAACAACCTCTAATGGAGGCAATGGAACTCTTACATAGTATAGCGGGTGGCGATGAAAAAGCCTTTAAACAGTTTTATGAGCTGTTTCACGAGCGTGTGTACAATGTATGTCTATCTCATTTGCAAAATGAGGCTGACGCAGAGGAAGTGACGCAGGATGTATTTGTTGATATTTTTAATAATGCTGCAAAATTTAAGGGGGATGCTGCCGTTACTACCTGGGTATACAGGATAGCAGTTAACAAATCTGTAGATAAGATCAGGTACAATAGCAGGCAAAAACGTTTTGCTTTTGTTACCAGTATATTTAGTAAAGATACAGGTGAGGTGATCCATCATCCGCCCGAATTTAACCATCCGGGAATAGTTTATGAGCAAAAGGAGAAGGCAGCAAAACTATTCGCTGCAATAGCACAATTGCCTGAAAAACAGCAATCTGCATTTGTATTAAAGCAGGTGGAGGGCTTGTCTCAGAGAGAGGTGGCGGAAGTGCTTGAGGTGAGCGAAAAAGCTGTCGAGTCTCTATTACAGCGTGCGAAAACGGGATTAAGAAAAATATTAGGTGAATTATACAGAGAATCGAAGGATTGAATATGAATTAACGTCTAAATATGCGAAAATGGACAAAAATAAGTGGATAGAAGAAGTGCTGAATAGTACAGAAGGTATGTCGAAAGCCATGCCTAAGCGGGATTTGTTTGTTGGAATAGAACAGAAGCTAAATCGTGGCAATAAGAAGACAGTGCCGCTTAGAACGGTATCGCTTGTTGCTGCAAGCATTCTTTTGTTGGTAACAGTTAATGTTATGGTGTTGTTGTCAGGTGATGATAAAGGGCATAGTGTAGTAGTGCAACAACCGAATCAGGAAACGATGGCAGAGTATTATGGTTTAACTGAAACAAACCTGTACTAATATGAAGAAAGAGAGATTTTATAGCATTGTTATTATTCTATTATTAATACTCAACTTAGGAACGTTGGGGTATTTGTGGACGAATAAAAAAGAGCAGCATGACTTACCTCCACCGATGCACCACAGGCCAGGTCCTGCTGAAAGAATTGCAAGGAAGCTGCAATTAAGTGACGAACAAAAAGAACAGTTCGAAGTGCTGAAGCAAGAGCACAAACGAGGAATGGATAGTGTACATAACTCAATGAACGCGTTAAGGCGTGAGTTGTTTATGCTCGCTAATAACATAGAGCTTGATGCAACATTGCAGGATAGTTTACTAAACGAAATAAAAAATGTAGAAGCAACTAAGCATATGGTTGTTTTAAAACATTTTCACGATTTGCGTTTAATACTAAGAGAAGATCAACTGAGCGCTTTTGATGATTTAATAGAAGAAGTAAGTAGAGGTGCCGGACCAGGTAACCATCCACCGCTACCGCCAAGACATTAGTAGGTTTGTTATAATACTGTTAAAGGAATGCAATAAAGCATTCCTTTTTTTATTTCAGCGAAGGAAAAGAAAAAGAGGTTACGTCTCATATACAAAGACCCAAAAATTACTGTTATGAAAAGAAGAGCATCAATTTTAGGAATGACCTTTATGGCGACAGCATTAATCGCTTTTATAGCTTGTAATAAATCTGACGCTGTTGATACAAGCCCCACTACAACATCAAGTGGTAACACAGGTATTGATCCTACTAATAATAATCCAACCGTTGAGAACGGAGTGCCAGAAGTATACAAGAAGATATATGGTGCTACAGATATCTCACTGGATGGAGATTATGTGGTAATTACATGTAACGGACTACCGGATCATAAAACACCATACTACTTAGATACAGAGTGGGAGAGTGCATTGTACGAAGCATATAACGGCACTAACAGTCAATTTCATTTGAACCCTAACAGGATTACACAGGCAAATTTAGTATTTAGAATTCCGCTTAATCCAACTGAGGCTGGCAATAAATCAACTACACCAATGGGCCCTATAGGCGTTTCTCTAAATGGTGTTCCGTTTTATAATCAGTATGCTGCAGGTGGTGCAGCACTAACCGGTGAGATCAACAGTTTTGATCAGTATAATGGTCACCCAATGCAGATGGGTGGTTACCACTATCATATAGAGCCAACTTATTTAACACAGAATAGCGGAAGAGATGCATTGCTTGGTTTCTTGTTGGATGGTTATCCTGTATATGGTCCGATAGAAAATGGTAAACAGGTGTCTAACGGAGATCTGGATGCATACCACGGTCATGCGCATGTTACAGCGGATTTTCCTGATGGTATTTATCACTACCATATTACAGATGCTGATCCTTATTTAAATGGTGATGGCTTCTTTGGTGTACCGGGTACTCTAACTCAATCATACTAAGTATAGAATAATGAAGAGGGTATATGCAGTAATGATTCTGTTAAGCTTATTTGCATGTGATATGCAACATGATGAGCCGTGGGTAAATGCTTACGATAGTGATGTTACGCCGATAGGGGGTAAATACCTGTTGCATAACGAGCCCTACACAGGGTATTTGTATACCCTGTTTGATAATGGAGATACGTCTTCTATCATGTATTGTAATAAAGGTAAGCTGGATGGTGTTGCAAAGGGGTGGATGAAAAAGGGACAGCTTAAATACATTGCTCATTTTAAAGACGGCATATACCATGGTAATTTGAAGGAGTATTTTAACGACGGAGAGTTGTTCAGAGATTTTAATTATGTAAACGGGCGGGAGCAGGGTATGCAAACTATGTATTGGAAAGGTGGTGAGGTGAGAGCCCATTACGAAGTAAAAAACGGGAGGAAATATGGACTTACAGGAATTAAAAATTGCAGTACGCCGTTTAGTGATAGTGCTATGCAGCTGCTTATTAATGCAAGCCTGCAAAACTGAAGAAGCTAAAGTTCCTTATTACAACACGCCCGACTTAACACCGGTATGGGAGCAGGGTGGAGGTAAACATACAATAGCTGATTTTAAGTTTAGAGATCAGGAAGGTAATGAGGTAAGTAACCAAACGTTTGAAGGGAAGATATATGTGACCAACTTCTTCTTTACTACCTGCCCCAGTATATGCCCTAAGATGCGAAAGAACATGCAAACTGTACTGGATGAATTTAAAGAAGACGACAGAGTGCTTTTTTTATCACATACTGTAACGCCATATATAGATAGTGTGCCTGTGTTGAAGAAGTTTGCAGGTATACATGGTATTGATGCTAATAAATGGCATTTGGTAACCGGCAGCCAGGCAGCGATATATGATATTGCCAGAACATCTTATTTCACGGAAGAGGAGATGGGGTTCAAATATGATAGCACAGACTTTTTACATACAGAAAGGTTTGTGCTGGTTGATAAAGACAAGCATTTGAGGGGGATGTATAATGGAACTATAGCATTAGAAATGCAACGATTGATTGATGATATACAACTGCTTTTAAAAGAAGAGGGTTAGCTCTCCTCTTTTTTTAATTCTATAACCCTGTGAACCTTGCTAACAGGTACTTTTTTCTCGAAAGTCCATTTTGTTCTCCAATTGCCTTGCTCGTCATATTCATAGGTATAGAGGTAATCGTATTTAAAACGTTTGAAAATGAGCTGGCTGCGCAGTAGCCCGTAACGATTGTATTTCAATGTACGATAATCAGTTACTCTCTTGTTGCTGTCTGCTACTGTTATTTCAACAAGCTGACCTTTCTTATTAAAGGTTTTGCCGTGCATGTTTCGGCATTTGTATTTGCCTACGTAATCGTATTTGTTAATGGTGACCATGCCGTCTTTTGTAGTATCATAACTGTACTTATAGCTGTACATATATTGCATGGTATTCCCCTTAACTTCCTGTTCTCTTATTTCTCCAACATTATTATATGCATACCTGACAAAGTTCTGCAATGCCATGTCCTCATTTCTTACCTTAATATTGAATATTCTGTTGTTGCGGTAGAAGTACTGAACGATTTGTAGCAGCCTTCCTTTCTTATTATAAAACCGTTGTTCGTCTAAATCTCCGTTTCTGTCGTAACTGATGTCGGTAGAGTCTGTCATGTCATCATCCTCATAATGAATGATGCCCGAGAGTTTACCATCTATATATAAGTACTTTTCTTTTCTATTGAATGCCAGCTTACCTTTTTCATCAAAGCTGTCCACTTTTAAGGATGTGAGTTGTCCATTCTCATTGAAGGTCAGGTTGGTTTCTTTGCTACGTGCAAGAACTGTGTCTAAGTATACTGTACTGTCTTTTAAAACTCTTTCTTGCAAAGAGGCCTTATATTCCATCATGTATAGTCTGGTAATACTATCACCTTTTAAATGGAAGTTCTCTATTGTTTTGGTTGACGGTACTTCCCAAATGTCCTGTGCGTTGGACAGAATAGCAGAAAGGCATGCGATATGTACTAATAATGCTGTTTTTAAC
Source organism: Bacteroidia bacterium (assembly GCA_030429205.1). Classification (GTDB taxonomy): domain Bacteria; phylum Bacteroidota; class Bacteroidia; order Chitinophagales; family Chitinophagaceae; genus UBA5543. The sequence goes on along the minus strand of JAUICZ010000004.1, from coordinate 21,682 downwards.
CTCATGATCAGAGAACAACTAATATAATTAAACCATCATCAAATGCAGAAAATATGTGTAATGATTGTCTTATTTACACTAGTATTAACAATACTTAATGTAAATTCGCTGTACTTAAATAAGTAGGATTTATATGAATAATCACGATCAATACGATGAGGCATTTGTTGTAGATAGCCAAACAGGTACCAGACCATTAGCTAAAACATTTATGGCTAATGTGTTTACATGGATGTTTGCAGCGCTTGGCGTTTCTGCGGTATTTGCATTTTTGTTTGCTAATAATGAGAGTTTGCAAAGCTTATTGGTTACACAATCTGCTGAAGGAGCTTCTTTAAGTATTTTTGGATACGCTGTAATGTTTGCGCCACTGGCGTTTGTTTTATTGATGAGGTTTGGATTCGACAGGTTGTCGCCAACAGGTATGGCTGCTTTGTTTATGGTATATGCCGCTGTGAATGGTATTTCGTTCAGTTTTATATTGCTGGCATATGCTGCAAGTTCTGTTTTAGGATGTTTTATTGCAGCATCACTAATGTTTGGTATTATGGCAGTGATGGGCTACACCACTAAGCAAGACCTGACTAATTTTGGTAGGATATTAACAATGGGGCTTATCGGTATCATCATAGCCACAATCATTAACTGGTTTATGGGTAGTGAGATGATGGACTATATCATCAGTATAGTAGGTGTTGCGGTATTTACCGGTTTAACAGCTTATGATGTTCAGAAGTTGAAGCGTATTGGTATGGGAGTTGAGCAAGAAGGAGTGCCAGCTGTAGGAGTGAAGAAGATGGCTATCTTTGGTGCATTGTCTCTTTATCTTGACTTTATTTTGATCTTTATCTACCTGTTACGTTTGTTCGGTAGGAGAGACTAGTATTTTAGTAATTTGTGATACTAAAAAGCCACGATTTAATCGTGGCTTTTTTAATTGTTTTATTATCTGTTCAGTGCATCAAACGAGCCTTCTATCAACTCTTCTGCAACTTCTTCTTCTACTTTGTGTACACTGTCTAAGCTATCTGCATTGGAAGTTCCTGCATGGTTTGTAGAGGAGCTTTCTCCACCACAGGCAGAAAGAGCCAAAGCAAATATGAATATGCTGATGTATCTCATAATATTCCGTTTAATCGTCTAGTTTTAATACTGCAAGGAAGGCTTCTTGTGGTACATCTACGTTACCGATCTGCCTCATACGCTTTTTACCGGCTTTCTGTTTTTCCAGTAGTTTACGTTTACGGCTGATGTCACCACCATAACACTTTGCAGTTACATCTTTACGCATAGCAGAAAGTGTTTCTCTCGCTACGATCTTAGAGCCAACAGCAGCCTGTACTGCTATCATAAATTGTTGACGAGGCAGTAACTCTTTTAACTTAGCACACAGCTTACGGCCAAAGTCTTGTGTACGGCTTTTGTGTATCAATGCACTTAAGGCATCCACCTTATCGCCGTTCAGCAGTATATCCATCTTTACTATGTCACTTTCCCTGTAATCAATAGGGTAGTAATCGAAAGAGGCATATCCGCGAGTATTTGATTTTAGTTTATCATAAAAATCGAATACGATTTCTGCGAGTGGCAGTTCAAAAGTAAGCTCAACCCTTGTAGTGGTTAAGTAGTTTTGATTAACTAATGTACCACGTTTACCCAGACATAAGCTCATAATATTTCCGATGTAATCGGGAATGGTGATGATCTGCGCCCTGATAAATGGTTCTTCAATCCTATCCAACTGCGTTGGGTCAGGCATTTCGCTTGGGTTATTAACAATAACCGGCTTATCTTTTTCCCTTGTAGTATATGCTTTAAAACTTACGTTGGGTACCGTAGTAATAACTGTTTGATTGAACTCACGTTCTAAGCGCTCCTGTATGATCTCCATGTGCAGCATGCCCAGGAAACCACAACGGAAACCAAAACCTAATGCTTGTGAAGTTTCAGGTTCAAATGTCAAAGATGCATCGTTTAATTGCAGCTTCTCCATGCATTCTCGCAGCTCTTCAAAGTCGTCTGTAACAACCGGGAAGATACCGGCGAATACCATCGGTTTAACTTCCTCAAAACCTTTTACGGCGTCTTTATGCGGATTGGCTACAGAAGTTAATGTGTCACCAACCTTGATCTCTTTGGCATTTTTAATACCGGTGATGATGTAACCTACATCGCCTGTTTTTACTTCATTTTTAGGAGTAAGCCCCAGCTTTAGTATACCAATCTCATCTGCCTCATATTCTTCATCCGTATGATAAAACTTGACTTTCTCACCTTTTTTAATGCTACCGTTTATTACACGGAAGTATGCAATAACGCCCCTGAAGGGGTTAAATACGCTATCAAATATCAATGCCTGTAAAGGAGCGTCAGGGTTTCCTTTTGGTGCCGGAACTCTGTTTACAATGGCTTCTAATACTTCATCGATACCAATGCCTGCTTTACCACTGGCATGTATGATCTCTTCCGGCTTACAACCGATCAGGTCAACTATCTGGTCTGTAACCTCTTCAATCATTGCTCCCTCCATATCAACCTTGTTGATCACAGGGATGATCTCCAGATCATTATCTATAGCCAGGTAAAGGTTCGATATAGTTTGAGCTTGTATACCTTGCGATGCATCTACCAATAGTAGAGCTCCTTCGCAAGAAGCTAAGGCACGCGATACCTCATAAGAGAAATCTACGTGACCCGGAGTGTCAATAAGGTTAAGTGTATAACTCTCTTCGTTAAACACATAGTCCATTTGTATGGCGTGGCTCTTGATGGTGATGCCTTTCTCACGTTCCAGGTCCATATCATCCAACACCTGATTTTGCATATCGCGCTCAGTGATGGTTTTTGTATGTTCCAAAAGCCTGTCTGCCAGGGTACTTTTACCGTGGTCAATATGTGCTATAATACAGAAATTTCTAATGTGTTGCATAGCTAAAATGAAGATGCAAAGGTACGTTGAAAAATGGTCAAAATAATAAGTAGAGCTATCTATTTGGCTTTCTGCAACAAAGCATTAGCCGTAGCTACTACACCTTCTTCGCGTCCTACAAAGCTCATAGTTTCTGTAGTAGTTGCTTTAATAGATACATCGTTTACTGTCAGCTCCAATATAGCAGCGATGGTTTCCTGCATTTTAGGTACATGAGGCTTTATTTTCGGTGTTTCCAGCAGCAGGGTGCTGTCTACGTTTACTATAGTGTAGCCTCTTTCGCGAATCAGTTGATAGCAGTGCTTTAATAGTTCTTTGCTGTCTGCTCCTTTATACTGAGGGTCTGTATCAGGGAAGTGTACACCAATATCTCCCAATCCCAATGCTCCTAAAAGAGCATCGCAAATTGCATGTAGTAAAACATCTGCATCGGAATGCCCTACAGCGCCTTTGTGGTGAGGTATCAAAATACCGCCTAACCAAAATTCGCGTCCTTCTTCTAATCTGTGAAAATCTATTCCCTGACCTATTCTAAATGACATATTGTAAATATAAAAAACGCCCCAGTAACACTGGAGCGTTTATGTTAAATGTATTGTTTTTAGCTTTCAGCAGCTGCTTCTTCACCTTCACCTTCGGCTTCGCCGTCACCTTCACCACCACTACCTGCTTGTTTAAGAGCACGTGTAAGTACTACTGATGCGATAGGAATACGAAGCGGGTTCATTACTTCCATATTTTCAGCAGGAATATCCTCAACACGAACATTACCATTAAGCTTCATCGCAGAGATGTCTACATCTAAGTGAGATACTAAGTGTTTAGGTAATGTGCGTACTTTAACAGACTTAAGTTTGATGATCAAACGACCACCAGCTTTAACACCTTCAGGCTGACCAACGAAATTGATCGGAATGTTTGTGATAACAGGCTTGTTATCTACCAGTTCCAAAAAGTCAATGTGAGTGATGTCATCAGTAACAACATCGAATTGAAGATCCTTCATGATACAACGACGTGTTTTACCATCAAGTTCAATTTCAATGATCTGGAAATCAGGCGTGTACACAAAATCACGTACATCTAAAGCTTTTGTGCTGAAGTGTACTTGGTCTTCACCACCATAAATAACACAAGGAATGTGTCCTTCAGAACGAAGACGGCGTGTAGCAGATTTACCGAGCTCGCTTCTGGTTTCACCTTTTAATTGTATAGTATTCATTACTAAACTTTTGATTTTCAACACCGAGCGTAACACCTGACGAACATCCGGACGCTGAAAACGTCATTACTAATAATTTTTAAGGCTGCCATTAACTGGTCAGGCCAGGTTTTTTTGTATAAACAGTTATAAATAAAAGCAGTATTACTACTTGTTATTACTATGTATAAATAATGAACTGATAGACTTGTTCTCGAAAGTATTTCTAATAGCTACTGCAAAAAGATCTGCGGTAGATTGTGTTTTTAGCTTCGAGCTTTTGCCTTTCAGAGGGATAGTATCACAAACTACCAACTCTTCCAGATCAGAATTTTCAATATTCTCATACGCTTTCCCACTTAATACGGGGTGCGTACAGAATGCTCTCACAGATAATGCGCCTTTCTCTTTCAACATAGCTGCAGCTTTACATAAAGTACCTGCAGTATCGCATATATCGTCTATCAGCACTACGTTTTTCCCTTTTACATCACCAATCACTGTCATTGCAGCAACCTCATTAGCGCGTTTACGTTGCTTATCGCATATCACCATATCTACCTGGAAATACTTGGCAACTTCGCGTACCATTTTGGTACTGCCCACATCAGGGGCCGCAAAGATAAGGTTTTCTATGTTTAAATTTTCAATATATGGTATAAAAATCGCAGAACTATCCAGGTGGTCAACAGGAATATCGAAAAAGCCTTGAATCTGAGGTGCGTGCAGGTCCATAGTCATGATCCTGTTAGCGCCTGATTTTGCAATAAGGTTGGCTACCAACTTAGATGCGATAGATACACGCGGCTTATCTTTTCTGTCTTGGCGGGCATATCCGTAGTATGGTATAACCGCTGTGATATAGCCTGCAGAAGCACGTCTTGCAGCATCAATCATCATCAATAATTCCATCAGGTTATCTGCAGGAGCGTGGGTAGATTGTACTAAGAAAACATAATCTCCTCTGATAGACTCCTGAAATACTGGTTGAAACTCTCCGTCGCTAAATTGGTTTACTTCTAGCTTCCCCAATTTTTTGCCGTAACATTTAGCTATTTTTTTAGCCAAGTACTCAGATCCTCTACCTGAAAATACTTTTACTGATGAATCTTGCATGATACTCCGTTAAATGAATGGGCAAAGTTAGTGAAAGAGATGTTTTATTTAAAACCTCATTTTGAGCTTACTTTTCCATGTCGGTATAACATATCTTCATAGTATATCTTATCGTCTAGCAGATATTGTTCGTATTCGGGTTTCGTTTCTGTTTTTAGAAATACTTTCAAATAATAATCTTTTGTGGTGTGGTCCCAATGCAGTACACGGTTTATTGCCTGATAGCTTTGAAACATATTTAACCCGATAAGTAGTAAGATTACCGTACTTAACCCATAAGAGAACATTGGTTTCCAATTATCTTCAACATATTCAATAGCTGCTGCTAACGGTAATGACATAACAGGCAGAGCGTCTATTAGTGCTCGTGCACCAAACCCACCGCCATACCACCAGTTCCACCATGAGAAAATCACGTATATATTTAATGATATGAATAAGAAGAATGCAAGTTGATTTTGTTTGAGTGACTTTTTCATGATGAATAGCCCCCATGTAGCAATAATAGCAATAGGTGTATATATATACCACCCAATGCGAAAACCAAACAAGCCTTCTATGATTTTCGGCTCAGACCAAATGAAGCCCTCATTTATGTATGCATCGTAAAACCAGCTACCTGCTGTTGCATGCCAATATAGTAGTTGAGGTAGTAACAACAACATGAATACTACAAAGGATGTAATAATAGGTGCAAACTTGCTTGATAAGAACTGTAAGCGTTGTTTAAAGCTTTTAAGACTATGTACGCCCCATAATAACGGCATTATTATTACCAACAGGTCGCTGGGGCGAATGAGCGCTAAACATGCAAACGGTATACTTACCAAGTATATGTATTTACTCTTACGGGTTTTGTAGAGCTTGTCGGTTAAGTATAATACCCATGCAACATGAACAAAAGCATATGTATGGGGCATGGCAATTGAGAAGACTGAAAAGTAGTATAGGTTTGTTCCGAAAGCGATGGCTAGGAGTGTTATAGTTGTTGTTCGTTCGTTGAAGTATTGTTTCAATAGTTTACGTAGAATGAAAAGCCCGACTACTACCCAGAATATATTACTTACTATGCCTCCCCATTGATAGGGTAGGCTATATCCGTCTTGCGGGTGGGCTGTGGTTTTACATATAATGTGTGCTGCTACAAAAAAAGGCAATTCGTGTAGCGCTACACCTACAGGGTATTTATTAACTCTATTGCCATTGTATAGCTGGTTTATACAGAACCATTTATCATCTCCGGTAGGTTTGTATGTTTTATTTATGCTCTCGTGAAAAGAAAGTTGAGTAAGGTCTTTATATATAATAGATGCAGGTAAGTACAGGTGGTAGTTATAGCTATCGTACATGTACAATTTGTTCACCCAAGTATCAGCCCTGTTCATATAAATGAAAAGAGATATTACCGCAAATGTTATGATGACTAATTTAGACTTCACTGTTAATCGGAAAAACTGTAATTATTATTTATAAATTACAGCACGTAATGAAAATAGAAAAAAGCACGATAAACTCATTCTTTTTAGCGCTTGGGTACATTGGTGTAGCATACATTATACAGTTTCTTCTATACTATGTAGGGGGGTATTTTGCTTACCCCAATGCAGAAACATTACACAATTGGGATGTAGGTTGGTATGATTCTATTGCGAAAGATGGCTACATGAATTGGGAAGGAGAGCCAAGCAATACAGGCTTCTTCATTCTTTTTCCGTTTTTATGGAAACTGCTTCATCTGAATATATGGGGTGTGGTAGTAATGAACGCCGTTTTCTTTTCTGTTGGTTTTGCACTGTTCAATAGTATATTTCAATTGGAGAAGAAGGTGCAGCTGCTTTGGCTAACTATACCGTCTATGTATTTTGTATGGATACCCTATACAGAGGCACTCTTTGTGCTGCTTATAGCAGCTAGTTTGGTAGGTATTGTAAAGAACAACAGGTGGTTGATATGGGTAAGTCTTTTTCTATTGGCATTAACCAGACCTACTACTACTATTTTGTTGCCCGCATTTTTGATTACGGAGTTATTAGTAAATGGCTATAAGCAGTGGTTGCAGTCTATAAAAGTCTACATCATCAACTATGCCTTGCCGCTTTGTTTGGGCTTAGTCGCTTTTATCTACTATCAGTATCATGTAACCGGTGTTTGGTTTGCTTATTTTATACAACAGAAAGAAGGGTGGGGGCATAAGTTTGCCATACCCACATTCCCATTGAGTACTACTGGCAGCAATAAGCTCTTTTGGCTTAATGGTATCGCTTTTTTCTTAGGGCTGGTATCGTTGGTTGTATTGGTTCGGCTTTTCTTGAAATGGTTGAAGGGGAGTGCCTTTCAGCATGACAGACTATTCATTTTATCCTCTCTATATTTTGTAGGTATATGCCTGGTAACGTTATTCTTCAACCCTATATGGGGTAGTTTTACAACCAATGTGCATGACATTCATCGTTACGCCTTTGTTTCTCCTTTTCTGTGGGTGTTACTATATAGGTATACCGTTGCGCCTGTTCAGTATAAGACTAAGCATGTATTACTTGTGTTCTTTGCCAGCAATTTGCTATGGTTAGCATTTGGAGACTATCAGCATATACAGTCTTTTTTGTACTTCAATGTTGCTACCCTATATATTATTGTATACATGCTGCAAGGCAACAAAAAAGCTAATTGGCTAATGCCTGTGCTTGCGGGCTTTAGCTTCTTATACCAGACCTTTATGTTCCAGTGGTTTATGCTGGGGCTATACCCGGGGTAATGTTTCTGGTCTGTATGTTAGTCTAACCCAAACTGCTTGGTAGCCATTTCCTGTACTGCAGTGCCTATTGCTAAAGCCGCTGTTGCAGCCGGAGAAGGTGCATTAAGTACGTGTATAGCATTACCGCTGGCTTCTATCTTAAAATCATCTATCATATTACCTTCATCAGAGAGAGCCATAGCGCGTACACCTGCTCGTCCCGGAACAATATCGTCAGATTCCAGAGTAGGGATTAGTTTCTGTAACCTCTTAAGGAAATATGATTTTGAAAAAGCTCCGCGATACTCATCCAGCCCAAATCGCCAATGTTTAGCAAAGAACTTCCATGTGCCTTTATAGCCAAATGCTTCTGCTGTATCTTTTAAGTTGAAGTCTGTTTTGTTATACCCCTCTCTTTTAAATACAAACACGGCATTAGGGCCACATTCAACACCGCCGTTTATCATTCTTGTAAAGTGTACACCTAGAAAAGGGAACTGCGGGTTAGGCACAGGGTATATAAGGTTTTTAACCTTGTTCATTCCTTTCTCACTCAGGTCATAGTAATCTCCGCGAAAGCCAACGATTGCGCTGTCTGTACCTGTACCTTCTTTTTTAGCAATGCGGTCGCTTTGCAAACCTGCACATGCCACGATGTATTTAGTGACAAAATCGCCACGATTGGTTTTTATAGTAGTGGTATCTCCATCTTTAACAAAATCGGTAGCTTCAGTATTTAAGAATACTTTGCTGCCTTCAAATTTCTGCTCCAGTAACTCGGCTAGCTTTTCTGTGAAACCAACATAGTCGATAATACCTGTGCAACCTACCCATATACCGGAAATGCCTTCGCAATAAGGCTCTATTTCTTTTATCTCGTCTGCCGTTATAAGCTTTAGGTCTTCAACATCGTTTGCCAGCCCGTTTTGATATACTTTGTTCATATGTGCCAGCTCACTTTCTTCTGTAGCTACTATTACCTTTCCGCAGATGTCATGTTTAACATTATACTCTTTTGCAAAAGATACCAGCTCTCTACGTCCGTCTACACAGTTTTTCGCCTTGTACGAACCCGGTTTGTAGTATATCCCGGAATGTATTACTCCTGAGTTTCTGCCTGTTTGGTGGGCTGATACACGATCCTCTTTCTCAAGCACAGCTATATTTAAAGACGGGTATTTTTGGTTGATCTTATATGCTGTTGCAAGACCTACACATCCCCCGCCTATAATTGTAATGTCGTAAACATTATCGCTCATGATTATCCTAGATTGTAATGTATGTTTTAGTTACTTATGATTCTATTTCCTGTTCGTTGGCTAAAATATCTGCAATATGTATGGTACGCATTGGTAGTTGGTGATGGTCGATATAACCTTGCATGTGCATCATGCAAGACACATCGGTAGTGATCATATAATCTGCTCCCGTATCAATAGCACTTTGAACTTTTGTTTGCGCCATTCCATTAGAAATAGCCTCGTGCTTTACCGCAAACGTACCGCCAAAACCACAACATGTTTCGCACTCTTTCATCTCTACAAGCTCCAATCCCTTCACATGGTTTAATAACTTTCTGGGGCCTTCTTTTATACCACACTCTCGCAGAGCACCGCAAGCATCGTGATAGGTAGCTTTGCCTTTAAAGGTGACTCCCAGATCGTCTACTTTAAGTACATCGGTTAAAAACTCTGTAAACTCAAACATTTTGCCTGCCAGTTGTTGACTGCTGTTATGCTCAGAGCTGTTGTTGAGTAGCTTGTTGTAATGGTTGCGTACAAAACCTGTGCAAGATCCGCTGGGGCCAACAACATAACCTTCGCCATCAAAATCGTTCACAAACTTCTTAGCTACAGATTTAGCTTCTTCCCAATATCCGGCATTGAATGCGGGTTGCCCACAACAAGTTTGGTTGGTGTTGTAGCATACTTCGCACCCCAGCTTCTCCAATACTTTTACCATGTTCATTCCTGTTTCAGGATACAACTGGTCTACAAAGCATGGTATGAAAAGCTGTACTTTCGTCATATTTTTATTGCTTCAAATTACGCTTAAACTGTATCATTTTTAACGCGGTGATCGCTGCCTCTTGTCCTTTATGCCCGTGTGCACCGCCTAGTCTTTCCCATGCTTGTTCTTCGGTATCCAGTGTAAGTACTCCAAATATTACCGGTATGTCCAGCGTTACATTCAGTTGAGTAATGCCTTCTGTTACAGCCTTGCATACATAATCGAAGTGGGGGGTACCACCACGAATAACGGCACCAAATGCTATAATGGCATCAGCAGTGTTTGCAAGTTGTTTGCAAGTATATGGTAGCTCAAAACTTCCGGGTACAGCATGTTTTGTGATTTCCGTTACACCGGCATTTGCTAATATTTCTTCAGCGCCTTTCAGTTGCTCTGCTACTATTTTTTCATTCCATTCAGTATATGCAATAGCTATTTTTGCATCGCCCAAATTGGTAAGAGCAGAAGTATCTAATAAAGATGCGCTATGTTGAGATTGTGCCATTCTGATAAAAAGAAACCCCTCTTAATGCAGAAGGGTTTTTAAAATGCTTTTATGTTAATGCTTAGTCTAAAACTCCTACACGCGCCAAGTGTCTGTCAATATCTTGCGCTTGCATACTTTGCGAGTAGTTGTCGCGAATAGACTTATATGCTTTGGCCGCTTCTTCTAAGTTGCCGTTATTTTCTTGTATGATACCTAAACGATATAGGTAAATCGGAGTTACAACCTCGTCTTCAGTGTTAGATGAAGCTTTTTTGTAATACTCTAATCCTTTTTCTACTTCACCTTTTTCCATATAGGCATCGCCTAATGCACCCCAGCTAAGGTATTGTAATGTAGTGCCGTTACCGTCAAAGTTCTTTAAGTATTTGATCGCGTTGTCAAACTCTCCTTTTTGTAAGTAGCAAATACCAATGTAGTGATTAGCTAAGTTGCCTGTTGGTGTACCACTGAATTTCTTTTGCACTTTCAAGAATCCTGAATTTGCCATATCTCCGTTCAAGGCTTTATCAACACTATCTTGCTCGAACATACGCTGTGCCCATGCAATACTGCTAGCAGCTTTTTCAGTACGTGGTTCGCGATATAGTTTAATGTATGCTAAGCCAGCTAGTATTACTACCAAAATAACCGTAGTGATACTGTTGATGCGTTTCTTGTTCTGCTCGTACTTTTCTAATAGGTTGTCAAAAGGGTTCTTTTCTTGAGCAGGATTATTTGTTACGTTTTTTGCCATAAGTTAACCTTACAGGTATTTTACTCTTAGTAAGTTGATTGTTTAAAAAATTAGTCTGTAATATACGGGTAGTCGTCTTCTACGTATATGTCTTTATATACCTCACTATCGTCAGGATATGGACTTTCTTCTGCAAACTTAACAGATTCAGCCACTTCTTGTTTTACTTTTTCATTGATCGCCATTATCTCGTCGTCTGTAGCCCATCCGTTATCGGTAATGGTTTTCAGTACTACGTTTATCGGGTCTTTCTCTTTATACTCGGCCACCTCTTCTTTCGTACGGTATTTTGCGGGGTCACTCATAGAGTGTCCCATGTAACGGTATGTATTGATCTCTAAGAAAGTAGGTCCGCCTTTTTCGCGTGCACGTTTGGCTGCACGCTGTATAGCAGTGTGTACTTCCTCGCAGCTCATACCATCTACACTATCACCCGGCATATCATAAGCATCTGCCAGTTTAGCGATCTCTAATGTTTTAGATGTACGCTCAACAGATGTACCCATTGCGTATTTATTGTTCTCGCACACAAACACTACAGGCAATTGCCAAAGCATTGCCATATTAAAGGTTTCGTGCAAGATACCCTGACGTGCTGCACCATCTCCAAAGAAGCAAATGGTTACACGGTCATCCTCATTGTACTGGTCTGCAAAAGCAATACCCGCACCTAAACCGATCTGCCCGCCAACAATACCATGTCCTCCAAAGAAACGCTTCTCTTTACTAAAGAAGTGCATACTTCCGCCTTTACCTTTAGTACAACCGGTAGCTTTACCAAAAAGCTCTGCCATACATTCTTTAGCAGATATGCCTTTAGCAATGGCCAAACCATGATCACGATAAGCTGTAATGATGTTATCGTCGTCGTTAATAGCTGTCATAGTACCGGCAGCTACGGCCTCTTGTCCTATATATAAATGGCAGAAACCACGAATCTTTTGCTGACCGTAAAGCTGACCTGCTTTCTCTTCAAAGCGGCGCATCAGTAGCATGATCTCGTACCAATATAAATATGTCTCTTTTCCGAATGGTGTCTTCTGCACTGAATGATTAAATTTGTGCGAAAATAAATAATTTTTACTCGTTTCTGCTTGAAAAGACTAAAGAAAATAACATTAGCCCAATTCCGCAACTATTCTACGGTTTCTTATGGGTTTTCTAATGCCGTTACCTGTATTACCGGGGCAAACGGTACGGGCAAAACTACTTTGCTGGAGGCTATCTACTATTTGTGCTATACCAAGAGCTACTTTACGGGGCATCAGCAGAATATAGCCCAAAAGGGTACAGACGGATTTAGGGTAGAAGGGGTGTTTGAACTGGATGGTATAGACGAGAGCATTGTGTGTAAATGGCAACAGGGTAAAAAAGAGTTGTTTGCCAATGATGTACCCTATGAGAAGGTGACCGACCATATAGGCAAGTATTCTGCTGTAATGATTGCCCCGGATGATTTGGAGCTACTGAATGGCGGTAGCGAGCAAAGGCGTAAGTGGATAGATAGTGTGCTCTGCCAAACTGACCGGCAATACCTTGAAAGCTTGTTGCTTTACCAGCGTGTTTTACAACAACGTAACGCCTGGTTGAAGCAAGAGTACGCACGCCCTAAAAATGATTTTTCTGAAATAGAATACTATGATAAGCAGTTGGTTATAAGCGGTACTTATATTTTTAATGAAAGAATAAAGTTCGTTAATCACATCATCCCTGTATTGGGTAAAAACTACAGAAAGTTATCTGGTGGTAAAGAACAACCTAATATTGAATACCATACGCAACTGACACATGATCCGCTGGATGTGTTATTAAAAAATAGCCTGTATCACGATGTGCAAATGCAAAGAACCTTGAAAGGGGTGCACAAAGACGACCTGATATTTACCCTAAACGAGCTTCCTGTGAAGCAATTTGCTTCTCAAGGGCAGAAAAAGAGCTTTTTGTTTGCGCTTAAGCTGGCCCAATATAGCTACCTGGCAGAAAAACAAGGGCAACCACCTATATTATTGCTGGATGATATATTTGAGAAGTTGGATGGCGAACGTATTACTGCACTCATGAACATCATTGAAAGCCCGGATTTTGGGCAGGTGTTCTTATCAGATACAGATAAAGAGCGGGTAATAGCAGCTTTTAGCAAAGGTGCTGATATTGGGTTTGTGGAGTTGTAGTGATATCGCGACCGCTATATTTATGGTTCTGAAAGCTCCAGCGTGTATGATGATCCGCCTCCAATTCCTGAGCTGTTGTTATTGATTGTGAGTAGTTCTATTTTTTGTGTTTTTGGATTATAATATAAGTGTATCACGTAATGTGACCTGCCACTATGTTTCTTGTAAGAGAATGCATAGCAGTCAGGGCGGGACAGGATACCATCAGCGCTTTCAAGTATAGCTCTGCTTGTATACTCTCTATTGTTACCGGATTTGGTTTTCATAATAACATTGTAGTCGCCTGTAGCTGCACACATGATAGTCATAGTAGCATAACTAGTATCGTTGTGTGAGCCGGGTAGCGTATTGGACCATGTGTGTGAATATCTGGAGCCACTCAGGTGGTGTACGCCTGTAATGCTCTTGATGTCCTTCCAGGTATTATCCTTTTTACATGCAGAAAGTGAGGTAATGGTAAGGATAATAAGGGTAGTAGTAAGTATACGCATTGGATATAGGTTTGTGCTAATATAATAGACAGCTATTTCTTTTGCGACATGAACAGGTAATAAAAAGTTGTGTGGCTCAAATATCCTTCTACTTCTTATCCATTGTAATCACCCATATACCGCGTATCTGCTTTTCGCCGTACCCGGTAGCCTTGTCGGCAGGGTAGGCTTTGTGGATATTGGCATATGTTTCGGGTAGAATGTCTGTATTCTTATTTCCATGGCATTGTATACACATCTTATTGGTTTCTATAGCATAATAACCAGTTACCTTATCTTCTGCTTCAATTATTTTCGGCGTTAATGGCTCACCTTTTGCTATCTTTTCTTTCAGTTCTTTTATGTAGGCTATCTCTGCTTCGTTGGCTTGGTTGTTCGGGTTGCGTGGCTGATCGCTGACACGTTTAACACCTGCATGCAGCACCTTAGCCATGCTGTCTGTTAAGGGAATAGCGCGGGTGTTACAGAAGGTAACGGCACCCGGTGCTCCGTGTTTCTTTAAGGCGCCCATCAGGTTTTTGCCTAACTGAGCCTTTGTTCTGTTGGCAATGCTTAGTCCCAGGTCTTCATAGCTCATATCTGCGGTGTTGGTGCCCGCCGGTTGATCTTTAGTAGCTTTCCATTGGATATACCATTCATCGCTACCAATATCGTTTTTGTAGATATATGCAGCCATAGCTTCCAGCTGCTCTTCTTTATAGTTGAGTTTGGGCATCATGCCGTATTGCTTAACCGCCTCGGGCATGTGGCTGTTCTCTTCTGTAGGGTTGTTGATGAAGGCTATCATTTTATGGGCAAATTCAGACCCTGTTAGTTCATCTGCTTTGTATGCAGTTTTGATATCTGCCATTGTTGGCGCTACTCTTACTGCAGCTTCTTTATCGGGGTTATGACAGTTGAAGCAGTTGCTCTGAAGCAATGCCAGTGCGTTGTCTGTAGGTTTACTTGAAGTAGTACTTGAGGTGCTGTCTGAAGTGTTACTTGAATCTTTACCTTCTTCAGTATCGTTACAGGCAACAGTGAATATAATTGCAGATAAGCTGAGTGTAGCGAGTAGTTTTTTCATATGGCTGATTATTGCATGGTAAAGATATATAATAGCTGTTGCTTGTTTGTAGCTTTGGTTACATAGGGTAGGTGTAGTTAATGCGCGACCACTACCATTTTTGAAGTTAATACATTACTCGTCATTGCGAGGAGTGTAACGACGTGGCAATCTCACTTAATTAGTATTCTATTTTTACAGTCCTTTCTTTGCTTGTCCAAAGAAAGAACCAAAGAAAAGACCCCGATACCTAAAGCTTCAACGGTATCGGTTGTAGTCTTAATGTGACTGTAGTGCTACTGCTCTGCCGGGCATAGGAACTCCCTTCCTGGATTGCATGAAAATATCTTAAGTTTTTCCTGTTTACGCTGAAAGTATTGATTTTACTGGCTTTTTTACGTTATAGAAAGTTGTTCAAATACTGTCCTTTCTGAAAAAGTACTCATGTTTTAATATTGTCTATAACAGGCTTATGCCATGTTCTTATATGTTGATTTTTGAATAGAATTAGGAAATAGTTTTAGATAAAGTATTTATAATATGAATAAGGAAAGTGAGGTGTTAAAAATTAAAATTGGTGAATTCTTCTTCATAGAAGTGCATAATCCATCACTCAATACTATAATTATTGTAATTATATGTCTTGTTGTATTTTTAATATTTATTGTATTAATTCGTAAGAAGGGGGTGTTAGGTAAATTCATGGATATGATATCATCTAATCCACCTTAGTGTCTGTCTCGTAATATGGCTTAATAAAACTTGTCATGACAAAAGTAGAAATAGGAGCGGTTGCGCGCGCGACCACTACCATTTTTGTTTTACATTAGACATATGGTACAACACGAAGGAGATGACAAGAAAGCTCGCTTTTTTATAGAAGCTGATGGTAAGCGAATTGCTGTAATAGAGTATGTGTATGCTGGTACGGACAAGTTTATTATTGAGCATACCGAGGTAGATCCTGCGCATGAAGGTAAGGGGCTGGGCAAGCAACTAGTGACAGCGGCGGTTGATTTTGCCCGTGAGCAGGATATGAAGATCATACCACTGTGCCCATATGCAAATGCTGTGTTTAGCAAAAGTCCTGATGTGTATAAAGACGTATGGTTTGGTAAGTAGCAGCAATAGCCGGCTATACTATTCTGAGTATTGTTGAGCGGCCTGTTGTTCTTGTTGGGCTTTCTCTCTGGCGTTGTCTTCTATTTTATCGCGTACCAGTAAAAAGGTGCACATGCCTGCCCATACAATGGCCATCGTCCATATAGCAATACGAAACGCACGAGAGTCTTCATATTTACTGATGAAGTACCCTAGTATATAAGTCTGCGATATTCTTGGTAATCTACGCATGGAAACGTAAAATACATATTTGTAAAACAAGGGTAGCCCCATAACCTGCACAAAAAAATCCCCTCACTATTTGTAAGGGGATCTTATATGTAAAGTTATTCTGTTATTATACTGTTGCAGATGTTACTGCCTCACCTTTAATAGGCGGGAACTCTTTAGGATAAGCCTTCGTGTTCAGCTTTTCCCTTACATCTGTAAATGCAGCCAGTGTTATGTCAATATCCTCATCTGTATGCACAGCTGTAGGTATCAGGCGCAACATCAATTGTCCCTTAGGTATTACAGGGTACATTACCACACTACAGAAGATACCGTAGTTCTCACGTAGGTCGTATATCAATTGTGTTGTTTCAAACAGGTCGTGGTTACCGTGTAAGAATACCGGTGTTACCGGTGTGTTAGTTTGTCCTATATCAAAACCCTGCTCGCGCAAACCGCTTTGCAGGCGGCGTACGTTGTGCCATAGTCTTTCTTTCAGTTCAGGCTTAGAGCGTAATAGCTCAAGGCGCTTTAAGTTACCGATCACCAGTGGCATTGGTAAAGACTTAGCGAATACCTGAGAACGCATGTTATAACGTAAGAACTTCAATATTTTTACCTCACCGGCAATGAAACCACCAATGCTGGCCATAGATTTTGCGAAAGTAGAGAAGTACAGGTCTATGCCTTCCATACAATCCTGCTCTTCACCAATACCTGCACCTGTTTTACCCATTGTACCAAAACCATGTGCATCGTCTACAAACAGGCGGAACTCATATTTATCTTTAAGGCCGATGATCTCTTTTACTTTACCCTGGTTGCCCGACATACCGAACACACCTTCTGTAATTACTAAGATACCACCACCGTTTGCATCTGCCAGTTTTTTAGCGCGTACCAATTGCTTTTCACAATCTTCAACATCGTTGTGTTTAAACACAAAGCGTTTACCTGCGTGCAGGCGTACACCGTCAAGTATACAAGCGTGGCTTTCTGCATCGTAAACAATAACATCGTGGCGAGTAACCAGATTGTCTATTGCTGATACCATACCCTGATAACCATAGTTCAACAACATTGCATCGGGCTTGCTCACAAAATCTGCTAATTCACGCTCCAGCTGTATGTGCTTGTTAGAGTTACCACTCATCATACGCGCACCCATAGGGTATGCAAGTCCATACTCGGCAGCGCCATCAGCATCTGCTTTTCTCACCTCCGGGTGGTTGGCTAAACCTAAGTAGTTGTTCAGGCTCCAAACAATACATTCTTTACCTTGAAACTTCATGCGGTTTGCGATATCTCCTTCCAGTTTAGGAAAAGAAAAGTAACCCGGCACTTGATCAGCATTATCACCAATGGGACCTAGCTGATTCTCAAATTTGGCAAATAGATCCATATATATTCTCTCTGAAGTTTTAGTTTGTAATGGTATTTTCAAAAATATCGGCGAAATTAATGAAAATATATTTCCTATCAGAAGTAAAATATACAGCAAATTCTCATTTTTGTTGAATAATTAACTAATTATATGAGGCATTTTTTGACATGTATCGGCTTGATCTTATTTGTAACATCAGGTACGGCCCAGAGTAATAAGCAGTTGCCCCGCCCAAAATTGGTGGTGGGTATTGTAATAGACCAAATGAGGTGGGATTACTTATATAAGTATTACAGCCATATGGGGGACGATGGGTTTAAACGCATGATGAATGATGGTTATAATTGCCAGAATACGATGATCAATTACCTGCCCAGCTTTACAGGCCCCGGGCATGCCACTATATACACAGGTAGTGTGCCTGCCATACACGGTATTGCAGCTAACGATTGGGTAGAAAATGCTTCAGGTAAATTTATTTATTGTGTTGAAGATGAGGTTGTTAAGTCTATTGGTGGTAAGGCTGGTAAGATGAGCCCCGTGAGTATGAAAACCACTACTGTTACTGATGAACTGAGGCTGGCCACTAACAAAAAGGCTAAGGTTTTTGGGGTGGGTATTAAAGACAGAGGCAGCATTTTACCTGCCGGGCACATGGCAAATGGTGCCTTCTGGTTCGATAATAGTACGGGTAATTTTATTACAAGTAGTTTTTATATGAATGAGTTGCCCGAGTGGTTGCAGCAGTTTAATCAGCAGCAATTACCGGCAAAATTCATGAAGCAAGACTGGGTTTTGACAGACCCTAAAAACATGTATACCTTCTCGAAAGATGAAAATCCTACATATGAAGGGCAGTTCAAACACGAGACATCTACCCGTTTTCCGCACAAAGCACCCAAAGAGTATAAAGACTACAACTGGCTGCGCTATGCCCCCTGGGGTAATAATTTAACATTATTGGCTGCCAATGCCTGTATTGATGGTGAAGAACTGGGTAAAGACCATATTACAGATTTTTTATGTGTGACACTGTCTACAACTGACTATGCAGGACATATGTATGCACCCGATGCATTGGAGATGGAGGATATGTACATACGTTTAGACATGGCAATGGCCAGTTTCTTAAAAGGGCTGGACGAAAGGGTAGGTAAGGGTAACTATACCGTATTTCTGACGGCAGACCATGGTGCGGCACACAATGCCGAGTATATGAAAGATGAACGTGTGCCAGCAGGTAGTGTGGCTATGAAAGCGGTACATAAAGCTTTAAAAGAATATGTAAAGAAAGAAACAGGGCATGATGTAATGAGGGCATTAATGAATTATCAGGTGTATTTGGACGAGGCTGCTATAAAAGAGCACGATATGGATGAAGAAGCACTGAAAGACCTGATAAAAGACTGGTTGTATAAGAACCCCGGTGTCGCCAATGTAATAGATATGGAAGATTGGGACGATGCTGTTTTGCCAGAACCTTTGAATACCATGATCGTGAACGGATACTACCGCCAGCGCAGCGGGCAACTACAGATAGTAATGGAACCTGCATGGTACAGCGGGTATGGTAAAACGGGTACTACACATGGTAGCTGGAACGCTTACGACACACATATACCTTTATTATGGTATGGCTGGGGGATACCCAAAGGAGAGACTCACAGAACAGTTAGCATGACGGATATTGCACCAACCATAGCTGCATTGCTGCACATACAAATGCCTAATGGCTGCATTGGGCAAGTAATTACAGAGATAACGGACGGAGAGTAAGACCTAAAGCATTTGTTTAGGTAGCTGTTGTTTGTTGATTTTGCCGGCACCTGCAAACTTGCGTTGCCAGTAGTTGTCTGCCAGGTTGCTGATCATTACTCCGTGGCTGGAAGAAGCATGCACAAAGTAGTTGTTGAACAGGTAAATGCCTACATGAGAGATGTGTCTGCCGCGTGTTTTAAAGAATACCAAGTCGCCTTCTTTCAGGCTTTCCATATCCCAAACCATTCTGCACTCGTGAAATTGGTTGCGGGCAGTGCGTACCAACTCGGCACCATATACCTGCTGGTAAAGGCGTTGTACAAAAGCAGAGCAATCTATGCCCGATTTGTCTGTACCGCCATATCTGTATCTTACACCATACCACTCATCTATAAATTGGTACAGTATATAGTTGGTCATTTCTTTAGGTAGTAAGCCCATCATGGTAGAGTACTTGTTCAGTATCTCGTTAGATATATTGGGGCTCATTGGTTCGGGCTCTCTGCTGGTAACGGCAATTTCGTTATCGCTGCCACCACCAATGGTAACACCGTCCATGAACTTGATGTTCCCTTTTTGCTTTGTATACCTGTAAAGTTCGGGAGATAGCAACTCCTGGCTGCTTTGGCAGCTGGTAAATATGGTTGCGATTAGGGATACTGTAAGTATAGCAACAAAAGTCCTTCTCATTAATCCTGCTATTGTATCATTACAAAAATATGGTCTTTCTGTAAGAAACTCAACTTTCGCATAAAAAAAACACCAACAAAAGTTGGTGCTCGTATATTGTATTGATAATTAAACGGTTAACTGATTATTTGGGTATCGATCTGAATACCATTTCCAGCTTGTGCTGTATTTTATCAGAGGTAGTAACTATTTGGGTAACGTCCATAGCATCGTAATCCATGTTCGTAATTTCCCAGTTGAAAACGGCATCCGGGTCGCCACCATACTCTCTGAAGTAGATGTTGCGCAAATCGCCCGTCATCTCCCACTTAAACGCTGTAAATGTAGGTGCATTACCTGTGCCGGTACTGTCCAGACAGTTGTTGGTACCTTCTTCGTAACGGCCTGTACCACCGGGGGTAAACACGTAGTAATTATCTTGCTGGCAGGCAGGCAAAGAGGTAGGCCCTCCGTTATCTTTAATGCTGGATAGTTTCCAGTTAGCGCTTTCCAATATATCGCGTCTGTTCTTCAAGTCGCCGCGAATGTCTTTTCGCTTACAGGCAACGGCAGAAACAGCCATAATGAGCACAATCAGTAAAGTGTTTTTCATAACGAGATACGTTTTGACACCGCAATTTAGCTAAATGCCCTATACTTTTTTGTTATTTGTTTACTAATGATTAGAAAAAACTTAGCTACAGATGGGGTGTAATATGGGTCATTGCTAGGAGAGGCACGTGTCGGCGTCGTCGGCATATGCCGAGGGTGCCGAGGGGGAGTAATAATACAAACCATGTGTCATGCAACCACCTCCGTCATACACACAACATGTGTCATGCTGAACTTGATTCAGCATCTCGCGAAACACTTTTTACCTGTCCTTTCTTTGCTTGTCCAAAGAAAGAACGAAAGAAAAGACCCCGAAAGCTGGTTTACGCCAACGATTTCGGACTCGTCACGGATATGGCTGTAGTACTGCTGTGCTGCTAGGCTGGGTAAGGCTATTCATTCACACAATGTTGGTCATTGCGAGGAGTGTAACGACGAAGTAATCTCGTAACCACACAAGAGAGCGAGTGTCGTCGGCGTCGGCATTTTTGCCGACAGTGCCGACGGGGGAGTAATACTTATACAAAACACGGTCATGCTGAACTCGATTCAGCATCTCGCGAAACACTTTTTTCCTGTCCTTTCTTTGCTTGTCCAAAGAAAGAACGAAAGAAAAGACCCCGAAAGCTGGTTTACGCCAACGATTTCGGACTCGTCACGGATATGGCTGTAGTACTGCTGTGCTGCTAGGCTGGGTAAGGCTATTCATTCACACAATGTTGGTCATTGCGAGGAGTGTAACGACGAAGTAATCTCGTAACCACACAAGAGAGCGAGTGTCGTCGGCGTCGGCGTTTTCGCCGACAGTGCCGACGGGGGAATACCTGCACAAAACACGGTCATACAACCACACCCGTCATATACACAACATGTGTCATGCTGAACTTGATTCAGCATCTCGCGAAACACTTTTTACCTGTCCTTTCTTTGCTTGTCCAAAGAAAGAACGAAAGAAAAGACCCCGAAAGCTGGTTTACGCCAACGATTTC
>JAUICZ010000003.1 GCA_030429205.1 Bacteroidia bacterium | reverse complement strand
CACATACACTGGTAATACAACACCTGCACCAACAATGCCTGTAGAGAATGTATTAGCGGTAAAAGTAACAGCCAACGGAACAGGTGGGTCAATCGCTAGTCCTTTTTCAGCAACAAACTATGCTACACTGAAGAGCTCTAGCCAGGATTTGATCAGTGCCGGTACACGTGGTGGTAACCAAACCTTCAGTGTAAAGTATAAAGCTACCCCTGGTTTTGCATATCCAGCCGGTACCTACGCAGTAGATGTGGTTTACACAGCTACCCAACAATAAGAAATGTCTCTCTCGTTGTAATATTAAAAGAGGCTCCTTTATGGAGCCTCTTTTACGTTTAAGCTGTATCGTACTTCTCTTTTGTAACTCAATTTAGTACAGCTAAAACTTGTTAATGGGGTGTTAGTGGACTGTAAATACGTGGTTAACGAAGGTTGTTTTTTTGCCTGTGGAGTGTTGCTGTCGCACCTTTGTATTAACAAACGAACAAAAAAATAATACAAACATCAAACAAAGAATTATGAAAAAGATTACAATTCTAATTGCCTTATTATTAATGATAGGTGCTAGTGCTTTTGCTCAAAGAAACAGAGGAGGTATTATGCATGGAGGAGCTGCAGTTGGTTCTGTCGCTGTTTCGTCTACAGCATCTCAAACCACAAGATTAGCTCTGTCTAACGCTATCGAGATCACATTCACAGGTAACAGTAGCGCAACAGGAGCAGATGTAAACATTCCATTCACATCAGTTAACGATTACGCAAACGGTGTTGAATCAAGTGCACAAGAGTTGAAAGTACGTTCAAATAAAAACTTTACAGTAGCTGTTAAGTCAAATGCAGCCAACTTCACATACACTGGTAACACTACACCTGCACCAACAATGCCTGTAGAGAATGTATTAGCAGTAAAAGTAACAGCCAACGGAACAGGTGGATCAATTGCTAGTCCATTCTCAGCAACAAACTACGCTACATTGAAGAGCTCTAGCCAGGATTTGATCAGTGCCGGTAGCCGTGGTGGTAACCAAACCTTCAGTGTAAAGTATAAAGCGACACCAGGTTTCGCTTACCCTGCAGGAACATATGCAGTAGACGTAGTTTACACAGCTACCCAACAATAAGAAATGTCTCTCTCGTTGTAATATTAAAAAAGAGGCGCTTTTCGTGGCGCCTCTTTTGCTATTTTAAGATAAGTACTTTCCTACAATTGGTACACGTCGTCCTACACCAAATGCTTTTGGTGATACTCTAATAATAGGGCAGAACTGATTGCGCTTATATTCATTCATGTTTACCATTTTTAGTATTCTGGCAACGAGTGGCGCATCATACCCTAAATCAATAATCTCTTTTGGCCCTTGTCTTCGCTCAATATATTGATACAGAATAGGATCCAATATATCATACTCAGGTAGGCTATCGCTATCTTTTTGATCGTGCCTTAATTCTGCTGATGGTGGTTTATTAATAATGTTTACAGGGATGATTTCTTCATTCCTATTGATATACTTTGCCAAAGCGAAGACTTGTAGTTTATAAAGATCTCCCAGTACTCCAAGTCCGCCGGCCATATCTCCGTAAAGCGTACCATAACCTGTAGCCAGCTCACTTTTGTTGGATGTGTTTAGTAGAATAGAACCAAATTTATTAGATAAGGCCATAACTAATGTGCCACGTATACGCGACTGTATATTTTCTTCTGCAACATTAAAAGGAAGGTCTTTAAATACGGGTTTAAGTGCTCCTTCAAAACTATTGAATACCGGTTCTATTGGTAGAATATCGTAATGGTTGTTCAGGTTTTTAGATAATTGTTCAGCATCGCTTACAGAGTGCCCTGTTGAGAATTGAGAAGGCATGAGTAATGCGCGTACATTTTCTGAACCTAAAGCATGGCAGGCTAATGTTAAGGTGACAGCACTGTCGATACCACCGGAAGAAGCTACAATGGCTTTTTGGAAACCCATTTTGCTGAAGTAGTCCTTTATACCCATTACCAGCGCATCATATATCTCATGTATGTCCAGCCAGCTATCCAGCTCGGCCGGCATAGGGTCTGCAAATGGAATATCATCAGCCTTTCTGATAGCAGGCTGTATAAAGTTGTTTTGCTCATCCAGTTCTACGTATTCAAGAGCTTCTTTAAAGTATGGTAACTCTGCTACCAGATCACAATTAGGGTTCATGGCTACAGAACCACCATCAAACACTATTTCTGTTTGCGATCCTACGCCATTACAGTAGAGTATGGGTTTGCGATATTTCTCTGCATTACGTTTTACTATCCCTAATCGCTCTTCTGCCTGTGCATAATCAAAAGGAGATGCGCTGATATTGATGATCAGATCTGGGTTTTGTTCCGTTAAGATGTCTAGCGGGCAAATGGTATACAAAGGGTTATCTCCTAAGTTCCATATGTCTTCACAAATAGTAATGGCTAGCTTTTTACCTTTAAAGTGTACCACTTGCCACTCAGTAGCTGGCTCGAAGTACCGGTACTCATCAAAAATATCGTAGTTGGGTAGCAAGGTTTTGTGTATAACGTTTTTAACCTCTCCTTCGTGCAACAGATAAGCACTGTTGAAAAGGTCTTTACCCTCCACTTTTGGATTTTTAGTGGGTGCGCCAACAATTACGCCTATATCTTTTGTTGCTGCGGCAATTCTGTGCAAAGCATCCATGCTCTGCCTTATAAAGTCTTCAAACTCAAGGAAATCTCTTGGGGGGTATCCACAAACGGCCAGTTCTGAAAAAATGATCAGATCTCCTCCTTTTTCAGCAGCCTCATTTGCTGCTGCTATAATCTTGTTGGCATTATCTTCGAAGTTGCCAATATGGTAATTCTGCTGTGCAAGAAAAATTTTCATAAGCGCGGTAAAATTACAATATATGATTTAGAGTATGCGTCTAAAACAAAGAGCCTGTGCATTTGCACAGGCTCTTTGTTCAATATCAATGTATGTCTTAGAAGAACATGCCTATTTTAAGTGCCAGATTATTCAATCTGACAATGCCGTCAGTAAACTTACCATTGTAGCCTAAGTCAAGCTCTTTAGGGTTAGTTACATCAGGAGCAAACCCGTTATTAAAGAATAAGCCAAAGTACATGCTCATTTTATCTGTTAGTTGATATTCTATACCACCCCCAAGGTTCATTTGAAACAGGATGGGCGTTACACTTAAACCATTACGTAACTTTTCATTTTCGCCGCTAACATTTTTTGTTACCAGAGATCCTGCAACGGTATCCATATAGTCAACAGAGTAACCACCTTTACGCGAGATATTAATGCCGGCAGTCACACCCAAGTGACCAAATATGCGTATACCTCCTGATAACTGATCACTCATTAATTTCAGTGCGAAAGGCACTTCAAAGTATTGTAGCTTATAATCAATCTCAGCTTTAGTTACAGTGCCATTAGTAGGTGCGCCTCTGGAAACGTCGTATTCCGATTTAATGATACCTCCTGTTGTGTTCAGCTGAACACCTGTGGCAATGCCATAGTTCTCTGCAAAGAACTTATCGAACATTAAACCCCATGAATAACCTATTTTGCTGCCCTGGCTACTAATAGAGTATAACCCATCATTACTTTTAGATGTAGTAGGTTTCATCCAAGAGTTATTTGGCGATATAAATAGCCCAAATCTCATTTTTCGGATATCACCACCACCACTAAAACTTTTTCGTGAATTCGATTTGATAGGTTCTCCGTACTCGTACTGAGCCATTGCAGGCAAAGCCAGTGCACATGCCGTGATAAGTGTAAAAATCTTCTTCATCTCTCTAATGTATGTGTGTCTAAATAAAGAATTTTTATTCAAATAAGCCAGTAATGTTATTTTTGCGACGTAAAAATAAGTGCATTTTCTCACATATAAATGATTTGGGTCATGAATAGTGTAAAAAAGACATATGTAAAGTGTTCTATAATAGTCTTGTTAGCCGTTACTATTAGTTTAGGTTGTGGTGGAGATAAGGCTCCTAATGTGAGCAATATTCCGGTATCGATCAAATCTCAGAGGTTAGATAAAGATCTGTATGCGTTAGATACTAATAATCTTGCAGCAGGATTAATCAAACTAGAGCAAAAATACCCTGACTTTTTAGGGTTTTATCTGGATACTGTAATGGGGTTTGGTATCAACAGGGTGTATGCGGATACTAACATGGCAATACAAAAAGGGTTACATACTTTTTTAACTCACGAGGATTATCGCGGTGTGTTTGATACGGTTTTAGCTCATTACCCCGATGAAGAGGAAATCAATAAAGAGCTGAGCAAAGGGTTTCAATATGTGAAGCACTATTTTCCTACGTATGATGAGCCAGAGATCATATATCTGGTATCGGGTTTAAATAATTATGGAGCACTTACATACGGTACAAATACACTAGGTATTGGTTTAGATATGTTCTTAGGTGCTGATTACCCATTCTATAAGTCAGTTGGTATTCCTGAGTATTTCTCAAAACAGCTTAATCAGGATTATATTCCTGTTGCTGTTTTTAGAACAGTGTACAGAGAACGTAGACCATTTATGGTAGAAGGGAATAACCTTTTACATATGATGATACAAAGTGGTAAAGAAATGTATTTCATTAGTAAGGTATTGCCTTTTTTAGATGAACACACAAGATTGGCATATACAAAAGAACAATTGGAATGGTGTGAGGAGAATGAGGCATTAGTATACGACTTCTTTGTAAGAGAAGAGTTGTTCTACGAGAAAAATCTGCAAAAGGTATTACGTTATGTAATGGATGGGCCCAGTGCTACAGGTATGCCTTCTTCAAGCCCGGGTAACATAGGTTCTTGGTTAGGGTTACAAATAGTTAAGGCCTATGTGGAGCAACATCCGAATATGTCGTTGATAGAGGTTCTGGACGACGAAACAGATGCTCAAAGCTTTTTACAACAATCAAAATATAAACCAAAATAAAAACAAGAATGAGACTACGTTTACTATCTGTATTGCTATTAACTGCCATAAGCTTTACAGCGACAGCACAATTAGACATTGATGACGATTTGAAGAAGTCGGTATGGAAAAAGTCACTAGCACTTCAAAATAAAGACACTGTTGCATGGTTATATAATGGTACTTTAAATATAGGCCTTAATCAGGGCTTTTTGCACAACTGGGCTGCAGGTGGAGAGATAGCTTCTGCAACTGTTACAGGATTGTTTAGCGGTAGCCTAAACAGGCTTTACCACAGAAGCGTTTGGAGTAATAACCTGGATATGACTTACAGTTTATTCTATGCATATTCGAATAGTTTTGTTCCAAAGAAAATGGATGACCGTGTTGACTTTACTTCTAAGTATGGTTATAGGTTGGATACTGCAAGAGACTTTTATCTTACAGGGTTATTCAACTTTAAATCTCAGTTCACAAAGGGCTACGATTATGAAGCGCCAAATTGGGATAGCTTTTCAACCTCAGACTTTTTATCGCCTGCCTATTTTATATTAGCTCCGGGTATTGAATATAGAAAAGGTACTAGCCTTAGCTTGTTCCTTTCACCGGCAGCGGCAAGGTTAACTACAGCCAGCACGTATTATACTAGCCAAAGCCCGGAAGGTGCTTTTGGTGTTAAGTTTGGAGAAACAACACGTATGGAGTTCGGTGCGTATTTCTCAGGTAGATACTTAGTAAATATTACAGAGAACCTAACGTATAAAACACGTTTAGACTTGTATATGAATTACTTGGCGAAAGATGTATTAGATGCTGCAGGTAATGTCGTTAAAGAAGATAGCCCCGGCAATGTTGATATTCTTTTCGACAACCTGTTTTCATGGAAGTTGGGTAAATACCTGAGCGTAACACTTGGCGCTACATTTATTTATGATAATGACCTGCCATATGTTGCGCCAACACAAGTAAACGCAACTACCGGACAAACAGAAAAATTAGATGAGCCCGGTAATGAACTTGGCTGGTGGCAGATCAAACAAACATTCTCGATCGGTTTTCAATATAAGTTTTAGTTGTCATAAAGCTTTTACTTATATTTGAAAGCTTCACATAAGGCAAATCGTAGATGTCTGAAACATATCAAATAAAACTACCTCAGTTTGAAGGTCCTTTCGACCTACTCTTGTTCTTTATAGAACGAGATGAGCTGGATATATACAATATACCTATCCATAATATAACCAAAGACTTTTTGGTGTACATACACCATATGGAGTCTTTGAATATTGAGCTGGCCAGTGAGTTTATTTTGTTTGTTTCTACGCTGATGCGTATTAAAGCAAAAATGCTGCTGCCGCGAAAAGAAGTTGATGAAGAGGGTAATGAAATAGACCCAAGACAAGAACTTGTAGATAAAATATTGGAATATAAGCGCTTTAAAGAAGCGTCAGAACAGATGACCGTGCTTGAAGCAGAACGTTTGTTGCAGCAAAAGCGTGGTAACATAAAGAAAGAGCTGGAATCGCTTGGAGATGAGTACAGTGAAGGCACTGAGATACAGACCATTACGATGTACAAGCTAATGCAGTCGTTTGAGAAAGTGATGAAGCGGTATAAAGACCGTACAGACAAGCCACAGCACGTTGTAGTAAAGTATAACTATAGCATGGAAGGGCAGCGTACGTTTCTTGTCAACAGAATGAAGGACAGTAAGCGTGAAGCTTTTGAAGCCATATTCTCGCAATGTGAAGACCGTATACACGCAATATTTACATTTTTGGCGATGCTGGAACTGGTACAACAAAAGTACCTAACCATAATGATAGGTAGTGGCCGCAATAACTTCATTATTGAGTGGAACTCAAGCAGGGCCGAGCTAGTGACGGAACTGGCAGATGAAGAAGGTATTGATATTGATGATGTAGATTTAGATAGTGAAGAGGGGCAAGACGAAGAAGGTGATAATATGGCACAATAATTGTATTTAATCTGATATCAGGTTGCTATAAAGAATGGTTCCTTAATGCTTAAGTGTTAGGGAGTCATTTTTTTTTGATCCCCATGATGTAAATGTTGCCGATTATCTCCGTAGGGGTCACCTCTCCTGTGATATTCATTTCTCCGGATATTTCCTGCTTTATTCTACCACTTTTTACCAGACCGGAGTTTATTTCTACTTCAAAAGTACCGTTTTGTATACCGTTGATCGCTACATGTGCATTGTCTTGTTGGGCAGCACCTTCAGATGTAAGTCTGGATTGCATTTCTATGTGAGCAATACCATTTTTAACAGACTCGAGACGGTAATTACTTTTTACATTCACATTTGCAAAGGCAACAGATGTAGTGTAGCTATGTTGCCATATATCTCCCTTTGCAACATCATGTTCCGGGTATAGATATAATGTGTGCAGCATGATTTTTCTTAAAGAACTATCATCAATTCCTACCCCGTTAGCAGTGTTACCTCTTATAACAGGCTCTGATGATAATATCTTACCTGTGGGTGCTATATTGATCTTGTAAGTCCTGTCAATAAGTTTGCGCAGGTCTTCGTACATAGATATTGTTCCGTCATCGTTCTGAGAATCATAGTCTAAAGACATTAGTTGGTTGCCTATATTCAAGGCGATTCTATCGTATGTAACAGATACTGCGGACTGTTTTTTTTGAACAGCATTTACTTTATATGTAGCACTAAGCATTAAGTTCTGGTTGATAGAAGTTGTATTTTCTTTGTCGATCTCTTGCTCTATTGTTACCTGATTTTTGATAGTGTATTGGTATGCAGAGTCTGCATATAGGTTAAAAGCTAACCTGATGGGGTCGTTAATTTCTGTGGCTTTTTCCACGACCTCATCACAACCATTTAATACGGTAGATAATGCAACGAAAAATAATACTATAAACTTCCTTTTGTGCATATAAAGACTAAGCATACAAATATATAAATCAAATAGTCAAAAACTTAAGCCGAAAATAATATTGGCGTTGATAATTTGATTTGAAATAAAGACTTTTGCAAAGTGAGTAAAGTGAATATACTGGCAATAGAGTCGTCTTGTGATGATACCAGTGCTGCCGTATTATCAGACGGGGTGGTGTTAAGCAACTTGATAGCTACCCAAAAGATACATGAGCAGTATGGTGGAGTAGTGCCTGAGATGGCGTCGAGGGCACATATGCAGAATATTATCCCTGTAGTATCCGAGGCATTGAAAAAGGCCGGCATAGCAAAAGAACAAATTGATGCCGTAGCGTTCACACAAGCGCCGGGATTAATAGGTTCTTTACTTGTAGGTGCATGTTTTGCCAAAGGTTATGCCCAGGCGTTGAATATCCCTTTAATAGGTGTGCACCATATGCAGGCGCACGTATTGGCTCACTTTATAGACGACCCTAAACCGGAATTTCCTTTTTTATGTTTGACCGTATCCGGTGGGCATACACAAATAGTACTGTGTAAAAGCCATTTGGAAATGGAGGTCTTAGGTACGACACTGGACGATGCCGCAGGAGAGGCATTTGATAAAACTGCAAAAATGTTGGGCTTGCCTTACCCGGGTGGTCCTGTAGTTGATAAGCGGGCAAAGGAAGGGGACGTTTATAAATATGCTTTCCCAATATCGGATATTGCCGGATACGATTTCAGTTTTAGCGGTATAAAAACCGCAGTTCTATACTTCTTGCAAAAAGGTAAAAAGCAGAATGAACATTTCGTTGAAGAGAATATCAACGATATATGCGCATCTGTGCAGCATATAATAGTAACAACCTTGCTGAAGAAGTTTGAGCAGGCTGCAAAAGAGTTGGGCGTACAGCATTTAGGTATAGCAGGGGGCGTTTCTGCTAATAGTTACTTAAGACAACAGTTTGAAGCTATGTGTGACAAAAATAGCTGGAACGCGTATGTGCCGGAGTTTCAATATTGTACAGATAATGCAGCTATGATTGGTATTACGGGATACTACAAATACCTGAAGGAGCAGTTTGTAGATATGAACATCAGTCCGGCTGCAAAAGCAAGTTGGGATGGCTAATACCTATTTCAAATTTAAACAGTTTACTGTAGAGCAAGGCCAATGCGCCATGAAAGTTTCTACAGATGCATGCATACAGGGGGCTTGGACGCCTATTGAAGAGCATGTGCAGACCGTTTTAGACATAGGTGCGGGTACGGGGTTGTTATCTTTAATGCTGGCACAGAAAACAGATGCGGTAATAATAGACGCCGTAGAGATTGAAGCTAAGGCTGCAGAGCAAGCCGAGGATAATTTTAAGTTGTCGCAATGGTCAAACAGGTTGAGTGTTATTAACGATGATGTAAAAAAACTAAGTAATAAACACTACGACATGATTATTACAAACCCTCCCTTCTTTAATAATAGTCTGCAAGGGAAGAGTGCTCAACGGAATACAGCGCGGCATACAAACGAATTATCCTTTGATGACCTGTTTCATTCGATCAGTATGCTGCTAGCTACCAATGGGTATGCATCTGTTATGTTGCCGCCCACAGAGTTTAAGTTGTTCGAATCGATTGTTCTGCAAAACGATTGGCACGTTTTCAATCGTTTAAATATTATTCCTAAAAAGAACCGTGATGCAAACAGGGTTGTTGGCCTCATAAGAAAAGGAGAGGTAAGTACACCCAATGCAGAAGACTTGGTAATAAAAGAAGAGGGCGAAAGCTACACGAAGCAGTTTGTTGAGTTGTTACAGCCTTACTACCTGTACCTGTAACTAGATATTGTCTTCGTCAACATTAATGTTCTTGTTGATGATCTTTTCTTCTACTAGCGACTTGTGATAAATAGAATACTTTAGGTAACGGCGTGTTATAAAATATGATATGGCTGTGACGATCATCAAAGGGATGAATAAAGTATATCCACCGGTGATCTCTGCCAATAAGAATATTGCTGTAAGCGGAGCATGCATTACTCCCGCCAAAATGCCGGCCATGCCAGCTACAATAAAGTTGGGTGATTTTATGCTGAAATAAGGTGTCAGGTTGATGAGGTAAGAGTATAAATAACCTAATACACCACCTATCATTAGCGAAGGTGCAAAGATACCACCGTTACCACCTGCACCAATGGTCAAAGCAGCACTGACAGATTTAAAGGCGATAAGTAAAAGACACATGGCGATCACTGCAAAGTGTGTATTGCCAATGTTCCCGAAAAGAGAGTGGGAGGTAATAGCTTTATCATTACCGTTCAATAGATCTGTTATCAAGCCATACCCCTCTCCGTATAATCCCGGCATAAAGAATATAAGCAGGCAAAGAGGAATGCTTCCTTTGAGCCAAGTTTTCCAACTCATAGATCTTCTGTCGAAATGGTCTTCTATTTTTTCAACAACGAAAGTGGTGTAAACAGATGCAAACCCACATAGTGCACCCAGAAGAATGTAAAACGGAATGGATTGTATATCCCATCCCTCAATATTGAAGATGAAGAATTTTTCAGGATATAGCACCTGTGAAACCACTGTGGCTGTAGCTGTTGATATCAGTAACGGAATAAAGAACGGGATATTGAAATCCAGCATCAGTACTTCCAAAGCGAAAATAATACCGGCTATAGGGCTGTTAAAAATAGCGGCAATACCGGAAGCCGCACCACAGGCTAGCAGTAGTGTTTTGTATCGGTATTTCAACCTAAGGTCGTGCGCTGTGTTTGAGCCTATTGCTGCGCCGGTTGCTACAATAGGGGCCTCTAGCCCTACAGACCCTCCCATAGCAACAGTTACGGCACTGGTAATAACATGGCCGAAAGTATGTTTGATGGCAAGAAGGCTTTTGTGCTTTAATATTGTTTTTAATATAAAGCCAACACCTCTTGTAAGTTTGCCGTTGAACACTCGCTTGAGGATTAGTAAAGAAATCCCGATTCCTATTAGAGGGAAAATGGCCGTTAGCCAGTTACTGCCCATCCAGTCGTTTAGCCTGTGAGACTGGTGCTCCACAAAACCGGCTAATAGCTTTAGAAATACGGCAGCAAGAGCAGATAGTGCACCAACAATAAAGCTGACGACAATGATGAAGTTTCTATGACGTATATATTTCGTTCTAACGTGATCTAGTTTAACTAGTAGTCGACCAAAGTTTTTCTGATAATACGTCATTCGTCAATGTCTGTCTTATTAGAACCTGCAAATATATAACAGACAGAAGGATTTGCCTTGAAAAACAGCCATTTGTTGCATTTTATTCATATGTTGTTATTCTTATTTTCTTTTATAAGTGAAAATCATTTGATTAAGTATATTTTTATTTAATTATTTGTGGAATAAAATTTGAGTTAAGTTAGATATATCAGTATAATCTGTGGTAAAATTAAGCTACTTTTGCAGGCTATATCAGGTCCGTAGCTAAGGGCATTGTTCAAAGAAGATCAGTGCAAAATATATTGCTGACAATCAATATAATAAGTGAAAGACAAAAATATATTCTGTATCATAATATAAAGCTTGATGGATACTAATACTTCAACTCCAATTGCTGAGAAAAGTACGAATAAATCAAACGACAGCGATAATAGTGTCTTTAATTTAAAGTGGATATTTACTACGCTTTTGGCAACCTGGCCATGGTTCGTTTCTAGTATAGTATTAGCATATTTAATTGCGTCTCTCTATCTAAGGTATACTACTCCTGTTTACGAAGTGGTAAATGAGATATTAGTTGAAGATAGTAAGGGTAATTTTTCTGTCTCTGATGAAACCCAAATATTAAAAGAGC
Source organism: Bacteroidia bacterium (assembly GCA_030429205.1). Lineage (GTDB taxonomy): Bacteria > Bacteroidota > Bacteroidia > Chitinophagales > Chitinophagaceae > UBA5543. Next base: position 264,463 of record JAUICZ010000003.1, on the reverse strand, counting down.
TGGGTTATAAAAGCAACGGTGATAACATCAATAATGTTATGCGCACATTCCGTAAGAAAGAGCTTATGGTAGAGGTGGCTAAGCAGTTGAAGTTGAACATCCGGTATTATGAGTATGGCCGTTTTAAAACAACAGAGTTTTATAAAAATAACCCTTTCATTATACATATTGATACAGCAGTTCTAAATAAACTGGAAGGTGTGTATGCTTATGTGATGAAGTTTGATAAGGACGGCAATATTAAGTTTAAACCTAAAGGGGCAGAGCAATGGAGTGATGCTAAATTGGATGAGCCGTTCCACCTGCCGTTGGGTGCTGATGTTGAGATTACAAAATCGGGACATCCGCTTCATATAAACAGTGAATATGAAGTAAGTGTAGCGAGCTATGATGTTGCTGCCAGTGTGGTAAGTTTAAAACTGGATATAGACAGACCGGATAAGCATGATAATTCTGTAAACGTATCGGTTACAGATGTCTTGCCTGACAGAGGGATTGATGTAGTGAATACACTAATGAAGGTGTATGAAGATGCCAACATTAAGGATAAAAACAGAAGGGCACAGAAAACGATAGACTTTATTGAGGCAAGGGTGGATAGTGTAAAGAGTGAATTGCACGAAGTAGAAACAGGTATCAGCCAGTTTAAAAAAGAGGAGGACTTCACTGCTCCTGAAACACAGTCAGAGATATTTCTATCAACTACAAGCGAATACCAGGCAACACTGTCTAACTTGGAATTGCAGCAAAAGATGATTGGTGACCTGGAAGATTATGTGAGTCTTGAGTTTAAAAAAACAGAGTTAATACCTACTACTTTATTTATAGAAAATGAGGGTTTGACAGAGGCGCTTACTGAATACAATACCTTGCTTACACAGCGTAAGATCAAATTGTTGAGTAACCAGGAAGCCAGCCCGGTGATAAAGGCTATTGATCAGGAGTTGGAGGGTATGAGAATGTTGGTGAAAAGCAACCTCACATCAATAAAAAAGGGTTTGAGTGCTCAATTAAAAGAGACTAAGCAAAAGGTACAGCAATTAAACTCGCAAATAAGTCAGGTGCCCGAAAAAGAGCGTAAGTACTTAGAGCGTTCGAGACAACAAGCTATCAAGCAACAGCTTTACCTATTCTTGTTGGAGAAAAGAGAAGAAACAGCAGTTGCCAAGGCGGCTACTACAGCAAATATTACTGTTATTAACGAGGCTTGGAATAACGGTACGATAGCACCCAACAAAAGCAGGGTAAGAAATAGAGCGTTGTTGATCGGTTTTCTTGTGCCATTCATATTCTTCTCTGTTCGTAGACTATTGAACAATAAGATCATAGCTAAAAGTGACATAAATGCTCAATCAGACATTCCGGTGCTGGGAGAGATAGGTCACTTTAAAGAAGAAGACCAGGTTGCGGTTAAACGTAATAGTAATACCGCGCTATCAGAGCAGTTTAGAGCATTGAGAACGAACATACAGTTCTTATTACCTAATGAAGATGATAAGGTGATACTCTTAACTTCCAGTATGAGTGGAGAGGGTAAATCATTCGTCGCTATTAACTTGGCCATCACTTTTGCTATTTCCGGTCATAAAGTGGCGCTTATTGAGTTTGACTTGAGAAAACCTAAAATCTCTAAGAATCTTGGTGTAGATAAATCGAAAGGTATTTCCGGCTATGCAATTAAGCAACATGAGTTGTCCGATATCATTATCCCTTCTGGTATAGATGATAACCTCTTTGTTATTCCGTCTGGTAACATACCGCCAAACCCTGCAGAGCTAATGATGCAGGAGCGTGTTGACACGATGTTTACAGAGCTAAGAAAAGAGTTTGACTATATTATTGTAGATACAGCGCCTGCAGGTTTAGTTACCGATGCCATATTGCTGAATAGGTTTGCTGACACCTGCTTCTACATCGTAAGGCAGGGCTATACATACAGACAACAGATACAATTAGCAAACGAGCTGAAGCATAGTGGAAGAATACCTAAGGTGAATTTCGTGATCAATGATGTTGTGTTTAACAGAGGGTATTCGTATGGCTACGGCTACGGCTATGGTTATGGTTACGGCTATGGTTACGGCTATGGTTACGGAGAGCATGGATCAGGCTATTATCAAAGAGAAAAATCGTTTGTAGAGAAAATAGGCGATCGCTTCAAAAAGGTATTTAGAAAGAGAAGGTTTAAATAATCATTAAGCTATTGTATTAATTCCTCTAGAAAGCCCTATTTGATAAATTTGCACGTCTTTATACAAGTTAACAGATAACTAGTATAAAGAAGCAAGCAAGTATTTTAAATCGTCAGGACCATGTGTATATGTGACTGACAGTGGCGAAGCCGTGCAAGGCTGGTAGAGAAGCCCCGAGTGAAAAAGATATTATTCCTTAATCTAGTAGCATTTTCTAAAAACGGAGGTATAGAACGCTTTAATAAGTGCTTCTTACACGCGTTGTTTAAACTGGATGGGCAAGGGGATATATACAGTGAAAGTATTTCTGCTTACGATAGCAAGGCAAACACAGCTTACTACCCTGTAGAGAAGTACAAAGGCTATTCTGAAAGAAAATCTCAATTTGTTGCTGGTAGTTTAATAGCGGCAAGAAAGTTTGATACGATAGTCATTGGCCACATCAACATGGCTGTTGTGGGCTATCTAATAAAAAAAGTATACCCCTCTAAGCGGGTGCTGTTAATTACCCACGGTATTGATGTTTGGCATCAGGTTGGAGGGATCAAACAGAAGTTCCTGAATGTTGTAGATGGGATATTGTCAGTCAGTCAGTTTACTAAAAGCAAATTGATAGAGTTGAACAATGTTCCCGATGAGAAAATCAAGGTATTCCCTAATACTATCGATCCGTATTTTTCTATTCCGGCAAGTTTGTCGAAAGACAATACAATGAGGATGCGATATGGTATAGGAGAAGATACTTTTGTGTTGTATACCTTGACCAGACTATCCAGTACAGAGCTTTTTAAAGGCTATGATAAGGTGTTGGTGGCGTTGAAAGAGGTCATCAAAACAAATCCGAATGTGCATTATGTAATAGCGGGAAAGTATGATGAAAAAGAAAAGAGCCGTATAGATAATATAGTGGAGGATAATGGTTTGCAGGGGCACGTTACTCTTACAGGATTTTTAAAAGAGGAAGAACTAACCGCTCATTATCAAATGGCGGATACTTATATTATGCCGAGCAAGAAAGAAGGCTTCGGCATTGTATTTATTGAAGCACTGGTTTGTGGGGTACCCGTTATTGGCGGTAATGCTGACGGTAGTGCCGATGCATTATTGCAGGGAGAGTTGGGCACATTGGTCAATCCGGATAGCGTTGAGGATATTGTAGGTGCAATAAAAAAGCATATATCTGAAAGAGAAAGAGATAACGAAACAAAGGTTAAGGAGAAACAACAAAAAACTATTGAGCACTATGCTTTTGACAAGTACACACAAAGGTTGAAGAACCTGCTTGTTGAAAGCTAGTTTAATATAATTATTATGGCAAAGGTTGCATTGATTACGGGTATTACTGGGCAAGACGGAGCTTATCTTGCTGAGTTCCTTTTAAAGAAAGGATATATTGTACACGGCATAAAAAGAAGAAGCTCGTTATTCAATACAGATAGAATAGACCATTTGTACCAGGACCCGCATGTGAGAGACAGGCACTTTATTCTTCATTATGGAGACTTGTCTGACAGTACGAACATCATTCGTATTATACAAGAAGCCCAGCCGGATGAGATATATAACCTTGGTGCGATGAGCCATGTGAAAGTGAGCTTTGAAACACCTGAGTACACTGCTAATACAGATGCCGTAGGTACGTTGAGAATATTAGAGGCTGTGAGGCTTTTAGGCATGACGGATAAAGTGAAAATTTATCAGGCATCAACATCCGAGTTGTATGGTAAAGTGCAAGAAGTACCACAAACAGAAAAAACACCATTCTATCCGCGCTCGCCGTATGGTGTGGCTAAGATGTATGGTTACTGGATAACGGTAAACTATCGCGAGGCATATAATATGTATGCATGTAACGGTATATTATTCAACCACGAAAGTCCGCTAAGGGGAGAGACCTTTGTGACGAGGAAAATTACAAGAGCTGTTGCACAGATATCTCTTGGGTTGCAATCGAAATTCTACATAGGCAACTTGGATGCAAAAAGAGACTGGGGACACGCTAAGGATTATATAGAGGCGATGTGGCTAATGTTACAGCAAGATGAGCCTGAAGATTTTGTGATCGCAACAGGCGAAACAAATACCGTTAGGGATTTTATTAAAATGGCTTTTGCTGAGGTTGGTGCAGAGGTTGAGTTCTCCGGAGAAGGAGTAGAAGAGAAAGGAGTTATTAAATCATGTGCTGAGGATAGTGGTATGAAAGTAGGGCAAGAGGTTGTGTCTGTTGATCCTAAATATTTCCGCCCGACAGAAGTAGACTTATTAATAGGTGACGCAACAAAAGCAAAAGAAAAACTGGGCTGGGAGCCTAAATGTAAATTGAATCAGCTCGTAAGTGAGATGGTGCAGGCTGATGTTGAGCTATTCAAAAAAGAAAAACTATTGAAGGATGCAGGTTACGAATTCCTTCAGCAACACGACTAAGTAAGGGTAATGGAAAAGAACAGTAAGATATATGTTGCAGGCCATAGAGGTATGGTGGGCAGTGCTATATTGAGGAAGCTGGAGACAGAAGGATACACTAACCTGGTGTTTAGAACTTCATCTGAACTTGATCTGCGCAATCAAGAAGCCGTGGAGGCCTTTTTTGAAGCAGAGGGTATAGATTATGTGTTTCTGGCAGCGGCAAAAGTGGGTGGTATATTGGCCAACAATACTTATCGTGCAGAGTTTTTGTACGATAACCTGATGATACAGAACAACATCATTCACCAGTCGTACAAGACGGGTGTAAAGAAATTGTTGTTCTTAGGTTCATCTTGCATTTACCCGAAAATGGCACCGCAGCCTATGCGCGAAGATGCGCTGCTTACAGGTTTGCTAGAGCCAACTAATGAACCTTATGCTATAGCTAAAATAGCCGGTATAAAAATGTGCGATGCATACAGAGATCAGTATGAATGTAACTTTATTTCGGCCATGCCAACCAACCTTTACGGCCCTAACGATAACTATGATCTGAAAAACTCTCATGTACTACCTGCATTGTTGAGGAAGTTTCATGAAGCAAAAGAAAATAACGCACCTTCTGTTGAAGTGTGGGGCACAGGTTCTCCGCTAAGAGAATTTTTGCACGTAGACGATTTGGCAAACGCTTGCCTGTTCTTGATGGAAAACTATAACGATGCAGGGCATGTAAATGTGGGTTCGGGCAGTGAGATCAGTATTAAAGACCTTGCAGAGTTGATAAAAGATATTGTTGGGTACGAGGGAGATTTGAACTGGGATAGTACAAAGCCCGATGGTACGCCAAGAAAGTTGATGGACAACAGTAAAATAAATCAACTGGGTTGGCAACCTGCAATAAGCTTAAGAGAAGGTATTGAAACTGTTTACGCAGAAAAATTTGCTTTAACATAAAGCTGCAATTTATAAATGGAGCAAAAAAACAAAGACGACTGGAGCATTGTGATACAACCCAATAAAGGGTTGTTCAATATCAACTTCAGAGAGATATGGAGTTACCGTGACTTGGTGTTATTGTTGGTAAAGCGCGATTTTATTGCGTTTTATAAGCAAACAATTCTGGGGCCGTTATGGTTTGCCATACAGCCGATACTGACCACTGCAGTATATGTGTTGCTATTCAATAAAGTAGCGCATGTATCTACAGAGGGCGTACCACCGATTCTATTCCAAATGGCAGGTATTACCTGTTGGATGTACTTCTCTGAAGTATTGGTAAAAACATCGGACACCTTTATAGCCAATGCCAGTATATTTGGTAAGGTGTATTTTCCACGGATAGTATTACCGCTATCTATCACTATGTCCAGTATGATCAGGCTGGGTATACAAATGGGTTTATTCTTCCTTGTGTGGGCATACTATTACTTCTTTACAGATGCTAATATCCATATCACATGGGCGGCTGCATTATTGCCTGTAATTATCCTTTTAATGGGTTTGCAGGCATTAGGCTTAGGTATCATTATTTCTTCACTTACTTCTAAGTACAGAGACTTGAAATACCTGCTTACTTTTGGTATTCAGTTGTTACAATTTACAACTACGGTGGCTATACCGTTGTCGCAGGCAAATGGTACATTAAGAAGCATATTTGGTTATCATCCGTTTACAGCAATCATCGAAACATTTCGTTTTGGTTTTTTAGGTAGCGGGCAATTTTACCAAGACTACTTTACATATAGCGTGATAGCTACGTTTACATTCTTAATAATAGGGCTACTAATATTCAATAAGATAGAACGGACCTTTATGGATACCGTTTAAAAGAAGATATATGTCTGAAATAGCAATTAGTGTAGATAAAGTTTCAAAAATGTACCGACTGGGCGAAGTGGGTACAGGAACCTTATCGCACGATCTGAACAGGTGGTGGCATAAAGTAAAAGGTAAAGAAGATCCATACCTTTTGCTTGGTGAAGAGAACAAAAGAGATTCAAAAGATACAAACAGTAACTACGTTTGGGCATTAAAGGATATCTCTTTCGATGTAGAAGATGGTCAGGTATTAGGTATCATTGGTAAGAACGGAGCAGGTAAATCTACCTTGTTGAAATTGTTATCAAGGGTAACCGCACCCACAACAGGTACCATTAAAGCAAAAGGTAGAATTGCCAGCTTGCTGGAAGTGGGTACAGGTTTCCATCCTGAGTTGACAGGTAAAGAAAATATATTTTTGAACGGTGCTATACTTGGTATGACCCGCCCGGAGATTAAGAGAAAGCTGGATGAGATAGTAGACTTTTCAGGAGTAGCCAGATATGTTGATACTCCTGTTAAAAGGTACAGCTCCGGTATGTATGTAAGGTTAGCATTTGCTGTTGCTGCATTCCTAGAGCCGGAGATATTGATCGTTGATGAAGTATTGGCTGTAGGTGATGCGGAGTTTCAGAAGAAGTGTATCGGCAGGATGAAAGATGTGAGTGAGGGAGAGGGTAGAACAGTGCTTTTTGTAAGTCATAACCTGGCTACTATACGTAGCCTGTGCAGCCATACCATACTAATGGAAAATGGTAGATTGTCTTATGAAGGAGATACAGCCGTAGCCATTGAAAAATATATGTCTGGTAATGACGTAGGTGATAGAAAAAGAGAAGTGAGCTGGAGCGGAGATGCAAGGCCATCTGCACCTGAGTTGGCAGTATCAAGAATAAGAATTGTGAACGAGAAGGGTGACGATACGGCTTTACTGGCTACAGAGAACGAAGTAAATGTAGAGATAGAATACGAGGTGAGAGAAACCATTAAGAACCTTAGGGTAATGGTAGTGTTGTTCAATGTAGAAGGTATTGAGGTGTTTTCTACCAGCGACTTTTATTTTCAAAACAGTAGCAGGGTAAGAACTCCGGGTAAATACAAAAGTACTTGTCACATACCGTCTTATTTATTGAATGGTGGTAAGTATGTGGCAGAGATTCATTTTGAGATACCTTCTGTAAAGAATGTGGTGTCAGATCTTTCTTTGCCATTTGAAATATCAGAGCTTAGCCTGAATCAATTAGGTGTTACAATGGGTAAATACCCGGGAGGTATTGTTCACCCGAAATTAGAGTGGTCAGTAGAACAGGTATAATCTTTAGCTGAAATGAACAATGTTGTTATAGCCGAGTTTGACCACTATGAAACTACTTATGCGCTGGTTAAATGTTTTATCCGCGAGGCAAAGAATATTCATGTGTTTTCTATAAAGCCTTTTATAGACAGGTTAAAGCAAGTAGACTTTGGGCATGATGGTATAAGTTGGCATGTAGCAGATGATGCAAAAGAGGTGCTAGAGAGTGGACATATTCCGCAACAACCAGATATCTTTTTAATTGCACCAACGTCGCATTACGCAGAATTGGTGACGATATTTGAGCAATATCAACCGCAAAAAAAATTACTCTGGATACGTAACGTGAACTATTGGTTTAAAATGGGCACCAGATACAAGGTGTTCAAAGGGCCACGTAGTACAGACCATAAGATCATGCTGGATATAGTAAAAAGCAGTGATGCTATTATTGTTGAAAGCGATGAGTTAAGGGATAATATTTACAAGAAATACAGAGTGAAAAAGCCTGTGTTTATATTCCCATATACTCTTTATGAAGATGGACTGCAGGAACATACTGATGGAGATAAAGTAACGATTAGTATACCGGGATACATAGAAAGAATGAGAAGGGATTACGATTTGGTGATAGATCTGATCCCAATGCTGGATAAAGAGAAGTTCGCTTATAAGTTCTTAGGGCAGCCAAGAAAGGAATACGGCGAAATGATAAAAAACAAAGCGCTTGAATTAAAGGAGCAGGGTTATGATATATACTTACTGGAATCTCCCGAATATTTTGAGCGTGAAATGATGAGCACGGATATAGTGTTTGCTCCAATAAGTGTGCATACTACTTTTGCCGGGGTAGAAGAAGTGTATGGACAGACAAAAACAACAGGTGTAACTTTTGATATCATCAGGTTTGCAAAACCGGGAGTATTTCCGGAAGCATTAACTACCTCTGAGAATTTAAAGAACTCTGTAGTTAAGTATTCTGATATTAATGATTTGAAAGAGAAGTTGAATCGTTTCTTAGATGCTGAGTACAGGGATAAAATGAATAAAGCGGCTCTGTCCGATGCTCAGCAATATCATGTTGATAATATAGCAGAAACATTTTTTAGCAATATAAACGGGCTAGGTTAAATAAGAATAACACATGGTTAGAACATGTAGTAAATGTATATTAGATAGTAACGACGACCCGAATCTTGTATTGGACGAGAACGGTGTATGTAACTATTGTCATTATTATGATGATGTGTATGCTAGAACCGTATTAACAGGTGAGGCCGCGCAGAAGAAGGTAGAGGAAACCATTAATAAAATAAAGGCAAGTACTTCTAATAAAGATTACAACTGTGTATTAGGCTTAAGCGGAGGAGTAGATAGTAGCTATTTGGCTTTGTTAGCTAAGAAGTATGGGTTGAAACCTTTGTGCCTGCATTTTGATAATGGTTGGAACAGTGAGCTGGCGGTAAAGAATATTGAGAACATGGTGAATAAGCTAGGCTACGACCTGGAGACTTATGTCATCAATTGGGAGGAGTTTAAAGACTTGCAAAGGTCTTATTTTAAAGCAGGTGTTATTGATATAGAAGCCTTAACAGATCACGCAATTTTTGCTGCTTTATATAAAACAGCCCTTGATAGAAAGATCAGGTATGTGTTGAGTGGTTTTAATATTGTTACAGAAGGCGTAATGGTGAACCACTGGACGCATAGAAAGTCTGACTACATCAATATTAAAGACATACATTCAAAGTATGGTACAGTTCCGTTAAAGTCATACCCGATGTTGAGTAAACCACTGAAAAGAAAAATCAGTGCAGATGTTGAGGCGATCGAGTTACTGAACTGGATAGATTACAATAAGCATGAAGTTAAAGAAACGCTGAAGAAAGAATTTGGTTGGAGAGATTATGGTGGTAAACATTACGAGTCGATTTTTACTAGATTTTATCAGGCGTATATATTACCAACAAAGTTTGGTGTAGATAAAAGAAAGGTACATTTATCGAACCTGATATGTAGCGGACAAATAACCAGAGAAGAAGCACTGGAGGAAATGAAGAAGCCTTTATACGATGAGGCTTTATTAAAAGATGATATGGATTTTGTGCTGAAGAAACTGGACTTTACGCAAGAAGAGTTTGATAAAATGATGAAAGAGCCCCCGCGAAGCCATAAAGATTTTGATATAGAGGGTTCTCTCTTTAACTATTACCCAATACTAAAACCACTACGTCCTTTGTGGTTGAAGTACAAAGAAATGAAAGGTAAAAGTTAGTGGTACAACCATTATTTTCAGTAGTAGTAGCAAATTATAATAACGGTCGCTTTTTGCCCCAGTTGGTAAATAGCCTGCTGAAACAAACTTACCTAAACTGGGAGTTGGTGATAGCAGATGATGCGTCTACTGATGATAGTTTGCAATACATAAAAAAAGTAGCTGGTGAACATGCAAACGTAAAATATGTTTGCCATGAAGTAAATCAGGGTGCAGGGGCAACCTTTAAGTCGGCTACGGATGCTTCTGTCGGTGAGCTGGTGGGTATGCTGGGAGCAGACGATGCTCTGGTAGAAGATGCATTACAAAAAATGTATGATGCACATGAGCTTTATCCTGATGCATCGTTAATTACATCGCGAGCGTACGACTGTGATGAAGAGATGAATGTAATAGGCGTTTGTGATATTGGGAATGAGCAGCCTGAAGGAGTTTCTTTTCTGTACGAAGTTGCCATCAGCAACTTCGTAACTTTTAAAAGAGCGGCTTACCAAAAAACATCCGGTTTCGATCCGCAGCAGATAAGAGCAGTAGACCACGATATTTTCTTGAAGTTAGAAGAGGTAGGTACAGTGAAGTTTGTAGATGAGCCTCTTTATTTATACAGAAGGCATAGCGGTGGCATATCGCAAGGAAGCAATGGAATGAAAGCCGCTACGTTTAGCTTAAGAGCTAAGTTGAACGCTTATGACCGACGTAGAGCCGCTAACTATCAGCCGAACTTTACAGAGCAGGAGTATCAGCAAAGCGCATGGGCCTATTATACACGAGGTGCAAATATGTTCAGGCAGCAGGGAGAATACAGTAAGTCTGCCGGCTTTAATATAAAGTCGTTGAAGTATAAGCCGGGCTATTTGTTTGCAAGGCCGTTCTGGGGGGCGTTTTATCACATTATAAAATCAGCCGTCGCTAAGTGAACATAGCGTTTGTTACAATAAACGGTAGAGCATGGGGTGGTAGCGAGGTGCTGTGGACAGCCGCTGCAAAAGAATCGTTGAAACAAGAGCACAAGGTATTGGTGTCTATGTTCGACTTTCCGGATCTGCCGCAACCGATACAGGAGCTAAAGGATAATGGAGCAGCGTTTCATTTCAGAAGAAGGTTTTATCCCCCGTTACTAAAAAGGTTGAACAAAAAGATCAGTAACAGCTTTGCAGGAGAGGGAAAGAAAAAAACATATCATGACTATCTCAACAGTTTTGGTGCAGATACTATCCTGTTCAATTTAGGTGGTGGAGAAGAGATGGCCAGTGACCCGCACGACCTGATGTTGTTTGTGAAACAAACCAATATTCCATTTTCAATATACTGTCATAGTCTTTCTTTAGTGCCTGTTAATAACGAGCAGGTGAATGAGAACCTGCGTGTGTCTTTCAGCAAGGCAAAGCATGTTTTTTTTACCTCCAACATGCAGAAAGAGACTTATGAACACCAAATACAAATGAAAATTGCAAATGGTGTAGTTATGTCTCAACCTTTGAATGTTGATACTATAGCAGCTGTTGATGTGCATGATACAGGCTATTATGAAATGGCTATGATCGGTAATATGCTGTTAAGGCACAAAGGGCAGGATGTAGCTATAAAAGCACTCTCGGGTGAAAAATGGCGTAGCCGTAATTTTAGGTTGAATATATACGGCATAGGGGAAGATGAGCAGTATGTTCGTAAATATGTAGCGTATTACGGACTGCAAGACAAAGTAGTTTTTCATGGTTTCGAAAAAGATATGACGAATATCTGGAAGAACAATCATATTCATATTATACCCTCAAGACAAGATTCAGGGCCGATTACATTGTTTGAAGCTATGTGTTGCGGCAAACCGATAGTTGGTACCAGAATGGGGGCGATTGCAGGTTATGTAGAAGACAATGTAAATGGTTACATCTGTGAACCGGGTAGTGTGGTTTCTTTTGAAGAAGCGCTGGACAAAGCATGGAATAGGAAAGAAGAATGGTCGGAGATGGGTAAAGAGTCTATGCGCATTATGAAAGAAAAATATGATTTCAACCCTGCAAATACTATCTTGAAATACTTAGTAGCATAAATGTCGAAGAAATACTACACGCAGTTGGATAGCTTAAGAGGATACGCCGTATTGGGTGTATTGCTATCTCATTGGATACATATCCCTATCGTGATGAACTCTGCAGCGGGTAACTTTGGTGTGAATATGTTCTTTGTGATTAGTGGTTTTCTGATAACAGAGATACTTTATAACGACATGGATGCCGGAAAGACCAATGGGTATATTCTCAAGAAATTCTATTGGAGAAGGGCTTTGCGGATTTTCCCTATTTATTACCTCGTTTGTTTTGCTACCTACTTTGCAAATTTCGACGATGCACGAGAGTTGTTTTGGTATAATATTTCGTACACCACGAACTTTTATAACTTTTTTACCGGTGATGGGGTAAGTGGTAGCTTCTTTCATATATGGTCGTTGTGTGTGGAAGAGCAGTTCTATTTGATCTGGCCGGCTATTGTTTTATTTACTCGTAACAAAAAGTTCAACACAATACTAATAACAATAGGGATTGCAATTGGACTAAGGGCATTGGTTTGGGCAGTTAATATGGATCATGGGCATATGTTCTCTTATAGAATGACCCCATCTTGCTTTGATGCCTTTGGGTTAGGTGCTTTACTGGCATATACCAAAAAGTACAAGCCGGACTGGCTGAGAAAAATGTTGTCGTATAAATTTGTACCGGTAGTTGCAGCTATAGTTTACTTGCTGTACTGTTATAGATTCAGCTCTTTAGACTTTTTTGGAGATGTGCTATACAGACTGGACGTAGCAATTATTTCTTTTTACTTGATAGGTTACGCTGTGTTCGAGGTGAAGAAAGAATACTTCTTGTTGAATATACCTTTGATCAGGCATATAGGTATCGTTTCTTATGGGGTATATTTATATCATGTGTTTATAGCGCATATGCTAGAGGATAAGGTTACAGAGCTATTGCACAGTATTAGTTTTATAGAATCATCTGTTTTGAAGTATAATTTGTATTTGATCAAATTCCCGTTGTATGTTGCGATTACAGTTTTACTGGCAACGATATCTTACAAGTTATTTGAATCTAAAATACTGAAGTACAAGACAAAATTCAGTTGATGTTTACTTATATTACCCCATCTAATAATAAATAGCGTTTGAAAAAGGTACTAGTCACAGGTTCAGCAGGTTTTGTAGGTTTTCATCTTAGTAAACTATTAGCAGAAGAGGGGTATGATGTTGTGGGTGTAGACTCTGTGAACGACTATTATGACGTTAATCTTAAGAAGAACAGGTTGAAGGAGTTGTCTCAATATTCAAACTTCAAATTCAAACAGCTAGACCTTAGCGACCGTAAGGGAGTACAGCGATTGTTTGAAGAAGAGAAGTTTGATGTTGTAATAAACCTTGCTGCTCAGGCTGGTGTAAGGTATAGTTTAGAGAACCCATACCAATATCTTGACAGTAATATTACCGGTTTCTTGAACATACTGGAAGGTTGCAGGCATAACCCTGTAGACCATTTGATATTTGCATCTACAAGTTCTGTTTATGGCGCGAATGTTAAAACGCCATATCATATAGATGATAAAGCCGATCACCCAATATCGTGGTATGCGGCTACAAAGAAAACCAACGAAGCAATGGCGCATAGCTATGCTTCACTATATGGTGTGCCGACAACAGGGCTACGCTTCTTTACTGTGTATGGTCCGTGGGGAAGACCGGATATGGCATATTTTTCCTTTACAAGAGATATATTGGAAGGTAACACAATAAAACTCTTTAATGGCGGTAACATGCGCAGGGATTTTACTTATGTAGATGATATCGTTAAATCGATCAGTTTATTGATTGATAAAGTGCCTAAGAAAAATGAAGAAAAGATAGGCAAGGAGTTAGCGATATCTGAAAGTTACGCACCGTATCAATTATTTAATATAGGTAACAACAAGCCTGTACTTGTGAGCAACTTTGTTCGCATTCTAGAAGAACTGCTTGGTAAAAAAGCAATTATAGAAAACAAGCCAATGCAGCCGGGTGACATGTATGAAACCTATGCTGACATTGATAGTTTAGTTGCAACAATCAATTACAAACCTCAAATAGGTATTGAAGAAGGTTTGAAAAGGTTTGTTGAGTGGTACAAAGCATATTATAAGAAATGAACAAAACAAACCAGCCATTAGTAAGCGTATTAATGACTGTTTATAATAGAGAAGCTTTTATAGCAGAGGCTATAGAAAGTGTGCTCGAATCGGATTACCCTAATTTTGAACTAATAATAGTTGACGACTGCTCGAAAGATAATTCTGTAGCAATCGCAAAAAAATATGCAGAGCAGGATGACAGGGTAAAGGTGTATGTGAATGAGACGAATTTGGGTGATTACCCGAATAGGAATCAGGCAGCAGCATATGCAAAGGGCAAGTATATTAAGTACCTGGATGCAGATGACATAATGTACCCGCATTGTTTACCCGTGATGGTAAGAAGTATGGAGACGTTTCCCGATGCGGGCTTTGGTTTATGTGCCATTTTTCCGGACCCTAAAACAACATACCCTGTAATGTTGAACTCGCATGATACTTACATGGAGCACTTTAATGGGTATGCCCATTTTCATAGAGCACCAGGATCATCAATAATATTAAAAGAAGCTTTTGATAAGGTGGGGCGCTTTAGTGGCGAAAGGATGATTGGCGATACAGACCTGTGGTTCAGGATAGCTATGTATTACCCTATGGTGAAAGTGTCCAGCCATTTATATTGGGATAGAACGCACGATGATCAGGAGCGCAGCTCTGACTACGCAAAAAAAGAATACCCAAGGTTGCGTAAAATGGTGCTGGAACGTTACTTCAATCATAAAGACTGCCCGCTTAGTAAAGAAGAGATAGAGCAGATCAATAAGAATAAGAAAAGGTTAGATCAAAAAAACATGTTACTATCTGTAGTAAAGAAAATGCTGCTACGTTAGTCTATAATTGTACATAAACAGTATAAAAATCAAGTCATGAAATTTGAACAAGGAACAGACAAATACTTAACAGGAGAGCTGTTTTCTAATAGTAGGTTTGTTAAGTATGTTGACACTGCATCCAGCAAGGTTGTTGAAGCCCGCATGGATAAACTGATCGAATTTGCAAAAGGTAAAAAGATCATTCACCTTGGTTTTTGCGACCACTTACCATTGGTTCAGCAAAAAATGGATGAGGGCAACTGGTTGCATGGTTTGTTTCTTGAGCATACGGAAAAATGTATTGGTATTGATATCAACAAAGAGGCTGTTGAAGAAATAGCAAACAAATACAATATTCCGGACATATACTGCCACGATATTATTAACGACCCCGTATTAGATGTGTTGACTAGTGATACATACGATTACATCATATTGGGTGAGATATTGGAGCATATCGACAACCCTGTTTCTTTCCTGAACGATATTAAAAAGCGTTATGGTAAGAATTTTAAGAAAATGATCATTACTGTTCCAAACGCCACTTGCTTTAGTAATATGTGGTTAGTGAGAAGGAATATTGAGTTCATCAATACCGATCACAGGTATTGGTTTACACCATATACATTGGCTAAAATAGCTAACCAGGCAGGTTATCATACAGAGTCTTTCTTTTATTGTGAAAACTACAGACAAAAAGGCTTTATGAGGAACATGCTGATCAAGAAATTCCCAATGTTGAGGGAGGGCTTAGTGATGGAGCTTAGCCAACAGTAATAGCAAACACGTCTATTTCAGACAGTGAAACTGATATACTTTACAAGCGCATACCCGTATAATTTAGGTGAACAGTGGAAGACGAATGAGCTGAAAGAGCTGGTTCATTACTTCGACGATATAACCATTATTCCTTACAGCAGTAGCGAGACAACAACTAATGTTGATGTGCCTGAAGGAATAAAAGTATTGCCTCCTTTATTTAAAAAATGGGGTGAGCCATTAAAGAAAGCAGATATACTGAAAATATTCCTGCATAAGCATAGGTCTCGCTTTCTTGCAGAGTTTTTCGATAAGAAAGTATACGCTAATAAAAACCACTTCATTTCTTGGGCAACAGTTAGTCTGAAGATAATTAGGCTGTTGGACCATCCGATTATTAAAAATGTAGTGAGTGAGATGAATGAAAATACTGTATGGTATTTTTATTGGGGTATAGGTAGTTGTGAGATCATGCCGTTTGTTGACTCTGGTAAACTGAAAAAGTCGATAGTAAGGGTGCATAATTTTGACCTTTACGAAGAGCGTCATCACGGTTATATTCCATACAGAAAACCATTATTGAAAAGCATCTCTTACATGGTGCCTATTGCTGAAAATGGTAAGCAATATATTGCAGAGAGGTACCCGTTCAGTGTGTCGAAACTTAAATTGATGAGGTTAGGTTCGATCAATGCGACAGGTGCTATCTCAAAGCCATCAACTGATGGCGTGTTGAGAGTAGTGAGCTGCTCGCTAATGGCACCGGTTAAGAGAATACACTTGATGCTGGAAGCAGTTAAGCATTTAGATATTTCTGTTGAGTGGACGCATGTGGGTGATGGGCCTTTGGAAGATGAGTTAAGGGAACTGCATCGCCAGTACAATCTGGGTGATAAATTCACCTTTCAGGGTTTTATTAAGAGCGATAAGATAATTGAGTTTTACGCCCAACATAGTTTTGATATTTTTGTGAATGTAAGCAGTGCTGAAGGAGTGCCTGTATCTATCATGGAATCGTTCTCGGTAGGTATACCGGTATTAGCGACAGATGTAGGAGGGACTAGTGAGATTGTGGATGATGCAGTAGGTGGTTTGCTGGATAAAGATATAACAGGTGAAGCTCTTGCTGTAGAGTTGACGAAATATAATAGCCTTTCAGTTGAGGAGAAAGAACAGAAAAGAAGTAATGCTGTGGCAAAGCATCGTGAAATGTGTAATGCAGTACAACTGGCAAAGGAAATGGGCGAGTTTCTTGTGAGTGACTCGTGAAATAAAATAAACAAGGAGTAATTGAATAAAGGTATGCAAGATAACTATCAACAATGTTCCATTTCTGTAATGGATAATATTGCTGATCCTGACATTACTTTTGATGAGAAAGGGATTTGTAATTACTATTACGAGTTTCAGGAAAGCTATAAAGAAAAAGTGTGCAGCGGAGAGGAAGGTGAAAAAGAACTAGCAGAGATAGTTAAGAAGATAAAAGAAGACGGAAAAGGTAAGCCATACGATTGTGTGATGGGGCTTAGTGGAGGTGTAGATAGTACGTACGTGGCATACCTTGCCAAGAAGTATGGCTTGCGCCCTATGGCAATACATTTTGATAATGGTTGGAACAGTGAGCTGGCGGTTAAGAATATCGAGAATATAGTTAGTAGGTTGGGTTTTGATCTGCATACCTATGTGATCAACTGGGAGGAGTTTAAAGATATCCAGCAATCATACTTAAAAGCGTCGGTTGTAGATATTGAAGCGATTACAGACCATGCAATTTTTGCAACACTATACAGATACGCCGGAGAGAAAGGGTATAAGTACATTTTGAGCGGTACGAATGTGCAAACTGAAAATACCTTACCTAAGAGCTGGATACACCCTAAGGCTGACCATATCAATATCAAAGCAATTCATAAAAAATATGGTACGGTAGAGTTGAAGACCTTTCCATTTATGGATGCCAAGGTGAAGCGTTATTACCAAAAAATGAAAGGTGTTCAGTCAGTATCTATACTTAACTATGTCGACTATAACAAAGCGAACGTAAAGAAACTGATTCAGGAAGAATTGGGTTGGAGGGATTATGGTGGTAAACACTATGAGAGCGTATGGACACGTTTTTATCAGGGATACATTTTACCGACTAAATTTAAAATAGATAAAAGGAAAGCTCATTTGAGCGACTTGATATTTAGTAAGCAGATAACAAAAGAGCAGGCTTTAAAAGAACTGGAGCAGCCTATTTATCCGCAGGAGGTGTTTGAGCAAGACTATGAATTTGTATTGAAGAAGTTTGGGTGGACGGATGAGGAGTTTCAAAAGATAATGGCACAGCCACCGCGTAGCCATTATGACTTTGACCATGAGATGCCGATAGATAAAAGGTATCCGATACTGAAGCCTATCAAAAAGATATATAGAATACTATTTCCTGTAAAATGATAGCAATAATAAATTACGGTTTAGGAAACCTTACCTCTATAAAGAACATGTGCAAACGGCTCAGCATTGATGCTGTGATCACAGAAGACCCCGATGAGATAAAGAAAGCATCGAAACTGTTACTGCCAGGGGTAGGGCACTTTAAAAGAGGTATGGCAAACCTGCAGGAGAGTGGATTGGTAGAGCTATTGACTCAACAGGTATTAGAAGAAAAGAAGCCGATACTGGGTATTTGTCTTGGTGCGCAATTATTGACAAAGCATAGTGAAGAAGGCGATGTAGATGGTTTAGGTTGGGTAGATGCACAAACCATCAGGTTTGATAAAGAGCAACTGGGTAAGCTACCGATACCGCATATGGGATGGTCGGACATTACAACGGTAAATAACAGCGAGTTGTGGACAGATCTGCAGGAAGAACCACGCTTTTATTTTGTGCATGAGTTTCACTTTAAGTTTGAAGATCAGCAACAGGTGACAGCAACGGCTCATTATGGGTATGACTTTGCCTGTGCTTTCCAAAAAAATAATATATACGGAACGCAGTTTCATCCCGAAAAAAGCCACAAATTTGGGATGAAAGTTTTGGAGAACTTTAATAAAGTGCAAGGATGAGAAGAATAAGAGTTATTCCGGTTCTGTTATTGAAAAATGGTGGTTTGTATAAAACCATTTCGTTCAAGAACCCTAAGTATATAGGCGACCCTACTAATGCGGTGAAGATCTTTAATGAAAAAGAAACTGACGAGTTAATACTGTTGGATTATAATGCAACAGTAGATAAAAGAGGAATAGATTTTAAAAGGATAGAAGAAATATCCGGCGAGGCATTTATGCCAATGGCATACGGCGGTGGTATAAAATCGTTGGACGATGCAAAGCGTGTTTTTGATTGTGGTTTCGAAAAGGTTGTCATCAACTCTGCCTTTTTTGATAATATAGGTTTGATAGATGAGATTGCAGGGATATATGGTGCACAGGCTGTGGTTGGTAGTATGGATGTAAAGAAAACCTTACTGGGTAAGAATAAGGTGTTTGCCGCATCAGGCTCTAAGAAAACAAAATACGATCCGCTGGAGTGGGCGATGAAGCTGGAAGAGCATGGAGTAGGCGAGATCATGGTGAATAGTGTAGACAGAGACGGATCATGGGATGGGTATGATCTTGCATTAATAAATAAAATTACTGAACAGGTAACAGTACCTGTTATTGCTTGTGGAGGTGCCGGTTCTGTAGATGATATGAAAGAAGCCGTAGCATCCGGAGCATCGGCAGTAGCTGCGGGTAGTATGTTTGTCTTTCAGAAGAAAGGCATGGGTGTATTAATTAGTTTCCCTACGGGAGTAACAATAAAAGGTTAACAACAATTACGATGGAAAAGAGCAACCTGAAGTTTGCATTAATTGGCTGTGGAAGAATCGCGAACAGGCACGCAGAACACATCAATAACATTGCACAATTGAAAGCAGTTTGCGATGTGGAAAAAGAAAAAGCAGATGCCTTAGCAGAGCAGTATGGGGTGAAAGCCTATTACGATATTGATGACTTGCTGGCTAATGAAAATGAAGTAGATGTAGTATCTATTTGCACACCCAACGGGTTACATGCATCGCATAGTATTTCTGCATTAAAAGCAGGCTACCATGTGCTTTGTGAAAAACCATTGGCTACAAACGTGCATGATTGTGGTGAGATGATCAAAGCGGCAGAGCAAGCTAACAAGAGGTTGTTTGCTATTAAGCAAAACAGGTTTAATCCTCCGGTAGCTGCTGTTAAACAAGCTATAGAAGATGGTAAATTGGGTAAGATATACAGTGTGCAGCTTAGTTGTTTCTGGAACAGGAATCCTCAGTATTACGAGAACTCCTGGAAGGGCACAAAAGATCTAGACGGCGGTACCTTGTATACACAGTTCTCTCACTTTATTGACTTGTTATATTGGTTGGTAGGTGATGTAAAATCTGCCAAAGCATACTTAGGTAACTATGATCATAAAGATATTATTGAGTTTGAAGATACGGGTGCTGTGATTCTGGAGTTCTATAACGGAGCTATCGGTACTGTAAACTATACAGTAAATAGTTATGGCAAGAACATGGAAGGTTCATTGACCATATTTGGTGAGAAAGGTACCGTGAAGATAGGCGGCCAGTACCTGAATGAAATGGAGTATCAAAATATTGAAGACTATAAAATAGAGAACCTGCCGGAGGGTAACAAAGCAAATAGCTATGGTAATTACCAGGGATCTATGTCAAACCATGACATGGTATATCAAAACCTGGTAGATGTTTTAAGTAACAATGCTGCGATCTCTACCAGTGCATTTGAAGGTTTGAAAACCGTAGAAATCATTGATAAGATATACTCTTCAGTAGAAAAATAAAATGAACGAACCTACATTATATCAATCCAAAATTGTCAACGTAGAGTTTGGCGAAGGGGTTAAGGTTGTAGAGCCTGCAAATATCTATGGCTGTAAAATTGGTAACAACTGTTTCGTTGGTCCTTTTGTAGAGATACAAAAAGATGTAACAATTGGAGACAGAACAAAAGTACAGTCGCATAGTTTTATATGCGAGTTGGTGACTATCGGTTCAGATTGTTTTGTTGGACATGGAGTAATGTTTATAAACGATCTGTTTCAGAAAGGCGGCCCTGCGGGTGGAAACAAAGATTACTGGAAAGAAACACATATCGGTAACCATGTGTCCATTGGCTCAAACGCCACTATATTACCGATAGATATTTGCGACAACGTAGTAATTGGCGCGGGTGCGGTAGTGACAAAAAACATAACAGAATCAGGAATATACGCGGGTAACCCTGCAAGAAAAATAAAAGATCTATAAAGATGCAAGTGCCATTTGTTGATTTAAAATTACAATACCAAAACATTAAAGCTGATATTGATAAAGCGATCAGCGATGTTATTGATGAAACAGCTTTCATCGGTGGTAAATATGTAAAAGAGTTCGAACAGAAGTTTGCAGAGTTGTACGGTGTAAACCATGTTGTTGCCTGTGCTAATGGTACAGATAGTCTGTACATTATTATGACGATGTTAGGCATAGGCGCAGGTGATGAGGTGATAACGGCTGCTAATAGTTGGATATCCAGCTCTGAAACAATATCAGAAACCGGTGCAAAACCTGTATTTGTAGATCCGGACAGCGAGTACTTGAGTATGAGTGCTGAAGCGGTTGCGAATGCAATAACAGAAAATACGAAAGCTGTTATGGCAGTGCACTTGCAGGGCCAGATGACCGATATTGAAGCAATTCACGAATTGTGTAAGGAAAAAGGTATCCATCTGATAGAAGACAGCGCACAGGCGCACTTCTCAGAATATAATGGTATCCGTTCAGGAGTAAGGGGTATAGCAGGTAGCTTTAGTTTTTATCCGGGTAAGAACTTGGGTGCATACGGAGACGCAGGTTGTATTATAACTAACGATAGCGATTTTGCAGATAAGTGCAGAATGTTTGCGAACCATGGTGCGTTGAAAAAACACCATCATTTGATGGAAGGTATTAATAGCCGATTAGATGGGTTGCAAGCTGCAATACTTACAGCGAAGCTTCCGTATATAATAGAGTGGACAGAGCAGAGAATTGCTAATGCTGCTTTATACGATCAACATCTTGCGGGTATTGATCAAATAATAACACCTAAGGTAAGGCCAAACTCAAAGCATACTTACCATTTGTACATGATACGTGCAGAAAAGCGTGATGAATTGACTGCATATCTTCAAGATAAAGGAGTGGCTACTACTATTCACTATCCTCATGCATTACCTAATCTTCCTGCATACGATTATTTGAATACTCAACCTTCTGATTTTCCTGTAGCAACAGGTTTGGAAAGCACTTCATTGTCTTTACCAATGTATCCGGAGCTTACAGAAGAGGCGATCAAATATGTTGCAGAATGCATTAAAAGCTTTTACAACAACTAGCGGAAGGGTTTGAAGCTCCGTAATAAGACCATACTTATAGTTTCGCAGCAAGATTGGGGCAAGATGTTTATTTCAAAACATCATTATGCCTTGGCTTTGTCGCGCTTGGGAAATGAGGTGTACTTTTTAAATAGTCCGTCACAGTCGGGAGATTTAAAATCGGGAGAGGTAATTATAGAATCTACTCAGTACGAACATCTGCATCAAATAAAGCATAAGCTTTTCTATCCTTACATTATTAAGTATAAAGCAAAGTGGTTGCATCGGCTTTTATTGAAAACACACATCAATAAAATTATTAGCAAGATTGGCAAGCGTATAGATGTAGTTTGGTCGTTTGATATCTCTGATACTATTTCATTAAGGTCTTTCCCTGCTAGTTGTTACAAAATATTTATGCCCGTTGATGAACCTGCAATACCTACAGGCGTAGATGCTGCAACATCAGCGAACGTTATTTTTTCTGTAACTAATGAGATATTACAGAAGTACAATAAGTTTGATACTCCTAAGCTATTTACTAATCATGGTGTCAGCGATATTTTTTTGAAGGATACAGGCTACACTTGTGATGAACAAAATATTCAAATAGGCCTTTCCGGTAATTTTTTCAGACCGGATATTGACTGGCCAACTCTATTGAAGATTATTGATGAGAACCCAACAGTTACGTTTAATTTTTGGGGTGCAGTTGCAGGGCAGAAAACCAACATGATAGGCGATGCTTATTCTGGAGAAGCCAACCATCCGGATGTGAGTAATAAGAAGAATGTAATACTACATGGTTCGGTACCTCCGTCAAAACTAGCAGAAGAGTTACATAAGATGGATGGCTTTTTGATCTGTTACGATATTGATAAAGACCAGAGTGGTGGTACCAATTACCATAAGGTTCTGGAGTATATGGCTACAGGCAGGGTGATCGTATCGAACAACATTACTACCTATAACGATACGGACGGTTTTATAGAGATGCCGACAGAAAGGAATAACAGTAAGCTGGCAGCACTGTTCTCAAATGTTGTCAGCAATATTGCTGAATATAATAGTGCAGACAGGCAGGCAAAGAGATTACAGTATGCAAGCAACCATACTTACGAGGGTAATATTACCAGAATAGAAGAGTTTATTGCACAAGCATAAAGCAAACGAATTGAAAATCTGTATAGTATCAGACCAACACCTTAGTGCCAACCCTCGAGTTTGGAAAGAGGCAGATTTACTGGCATCTAATGGTTATAGTGTTGTTATTGTAACAAGGTTTAACTCTAAGGCACATAAAGAACGTGATGAAGAGATCTTAAAGCGGTTACATCCCAATATTGAATATAAAGCAGCTGTAAATACTATTGTCAGCGAGATAGGTTTTGTGAAAAAGGCTTTATATAAGCTGAGGCATGAAGAAGCATTGTTGCTAAAAAAAATGGGGGTAGAAACAAAGTATTTGGTGAGTACAGACCCCGATGCGATATACGCTGCAGCTAAAAAAGAGCAGGCCGATCTATACATTGCTCATGTTGAGTGTGGCTTTTATGCCGGCAGAAAACTGGCACAAAGCGGAGAACGTGTAATATTCGATTTTGAAGACTGGCATTCTGAAGATTATTTAGTGCCTACCCGTCCGGTAAAATATTTAAGTCAGCTGGAAAACTTTGCTATTAATGAAGGTATTGCTTCTTACTGTCCTTCTGAAAGTATGGCAAAGGCACTGACCGAAAGGTATAATGCCAATAAACAGCCAGAGGTGATATACAATGGTTTCCCACAGGCAGAATTTATAGAAGCACCTGAAAATAAAAAACCTGTCCTTGTTTGGTTTTCGCAAACCGTAGGGGCAGGCAGGGGACTAGAGAAGTTCTTAGCAGCTTTGAAAGATGTGAAAGAGCCTGTAGTGTTGAGGATTGTTGGTAATTGTAATGATGAGTATAAGAAGACATTAGAGTCCTTGTTCCCGTATGAGCAGCAACACGAACTGGAGTTGCTGAAACCGGTTAAGCACGATGAGTTGCATAGTTTACTAAGTTCATGCGATGTTGGTTTAGCGCTGGAAAGCAATTACCCGCAAAGCAGAAATACGACTATTACCAATAAGATATTACAGTATATGCAAGCCGGGTTGAAAATACTGGCAACAGATACTTTAGGTCAGCAAGAGGTAGCTGAAAGAGTTGGTAATGCCATTAAGGTTATGCCTAATAATAATGTCGACTTATGGTCAAAGGCGATTACAGACGTTCTAAGTACAGAAGTTGACAGGAAAGGAACTGTAGCACTTTATAACAAAATATATTCCTTTGAAGCCCAGCATCAAAAACTGCTAGATATAGTTAAGTGTGCGCTGGAAAAATAAACTTCCATCCATAGTAATGTTACATTATGTTAGTGATGATGAAAAGCTAACTGAACATGAGCCGTGGAATATAACTACAGCAGCATTTGATCAATTACTCAACTATCTTGAGGCAGAAGGTTATCACACTGTCACATTCGAGGATATTGAGCGTGGCAATAGGTATGAAAAAGAAATTATCATCACCTTTGATGATTGCCCGAAGCATTTGTGGGACTATGCTATCCCGGAGCTGCAAAAAAGAAATATGAAAGCAGTATTCTATTTATTAGGCGGTCATATTGGTGGTTATAATTATTGGAATACAGAGTCAGGTTTGTCTAGAATTGATCTGATGGATGCAGAGCAGATAGCAAAGCTTTCTGAAGTAGGTATGGAAGTGGGTTCTCATGGGTACCATCATGTGATGATGGAAGAGCTGAACGTGGAAGAAGCTACTGAGCAAATAACAAAAAGCAAGGAAAAACTAGAAGGTATTATTAATAAGGAAATCCTCTCTATAGTTTATCCATACGGTTCATTACCTCCAAAATATAACATGCTTGTACCGCAAGCAGGGTACAAGTATGGGTTAAGTGTTTACACTCCATGGGAAAGTAAGTATGCAATAAGGAGGTGGTTGTACGATAATACAGATACATTAAGTACACTCAAGGAAAAGCTATCTTCAAACTATGGTTTGTACCGATCGTTTGCTGATAAATGGCGTATATGGAAGCCCGCTCTTTTAAGGGCCATGTATAAGAAATATTCAAAATTAAAGTCTGCATTCAAGTAAAAGGAATGAAGAAAATATTAATCATAACACCACACTATCCACCATCAAACTTAGCAGCGGTACACAGATCTAGGTTATTTGCACAACATTTACCTGATTTTGGCTGGGAGCCAACCATTCTTGCTGTTCATGAAGATTATTATGAGGAGAAGCACGACTGGAATCTGGTAAAATTATTACCCGAAAGTCAACGAATAGAAAAAGTAAAAGCATATAATGTTACCAAGCCCAGATTGATTGGAGATATTGGATTGCGTGGCTTTTTCCAATTGTATAGAAGAGCAAAACAGCTGATCAAAACAGAAGGCTATGACTTCTTATATATTCCAATACCATCTTTTTATGTAGCTCTGTTGGGTAGGATGCTGCACAGCAGTACCGGAATAATGTATGGTATCGATTTTATAGACCCATGGGTGCACCCTTTTCCTGATAGTAAAACATCATGGAGGCATAAATTGAGTGAGTTGGTAGCCAATATACTGGAGCCGATAGCAGTAAGAAAAGCATCGGTCATAACAGGTGTGGCAGCAGGTTATTACAAAGGAGTATATGATCGTAATCCGCATCTAGAAGAACAGTGTATAGCTGGTGCAATGCCATATGGTGGTGAGAAAAAAGATTATGAGATTGTACCCTCATTAAACATAAAGCCTTACTTATTTCAGCAGAAAGAAGGTAAGATTCAATTAGTATACGCGGGGGCTATGTTACCGAAAGCATATGCGCCACTAGAGGAAATATTTAAAGCAATCAGTAATAATAAGGAGCAATTCAATAAACTGGAGATTCATTTTATTGGTACTGGTAGTAATACCAATAGCTCAGAAAGTTATAACATAAAACCTCTGGCTGAGAAGTATAATATCTGGCAGGATGTTGTGTTTGAATATCCCGCAAGGATACCTTATCTGGACGTGTTGGTTCATTTAGATGCAGCAACGGGTGTGTTTATTTTGGGTAGTACAGAGCCTCACTACACGCCATCAAAAGTGTATCAGGGAGTATTGTCAAAGAAACCAATATTGGCATTATTGCATCACGAGTCAACTGCACTTAAAGTAGTACAAACTACACATGCAGGTATGGGGTATGCTTTTTATCCGGATGAGTTAGAGAAGATAGCTAAAGAATTTACCAGTTTATACAAGTCTTACGAAGGTTTTATCGCTACGTTTGATACAGCAAAAGTAGATTACGAGGCTTTTGATAAGTACAGTGCAAGAAGTGTTACAAAACAATTAGTTGAATTGTTAAACAGAGCAACATCATAATGAAGCTGGCAGTAGTTTCTACCCACCCTATACAGTATAATGCACCTTGGTTTCAGCTTTTGTCGGAAGAAGAAGGTGTAGAAGTAAAGGTTTTTTATACCTGGGAGCAGTCAGAAACCAGTGAGAAGTATGACCCCGGTTTTGGCAGAGTGGTGAAATGGGATATACCTTTGTTAACAGGTTATGACTATAGCTTTGTGAAAAACATCTCGACGCAGCCGGGCTCACATCATTTTAAAGGTATAGATAACCCAAGCTTAAATAAGGAGATTGAAAATTGGGGAGCAGAAGCGGTATTAGTTTTTGGCTGGGCATTTAAAAGCCATCTAAAATGCCTGAGATATTTTAAGAATAAAATCCCGGTTCTCTTCAGGGGGGATTCAACATTGTTGGATGAGCAAGGCGGGCTGAAACGCATGCTCAGGAGGATGTTTTTAAAGTATGTGTATTCATTTATTGATTATGCACTCTATGTTGGTCAGAATAATAAAGATTACTTTTTAGCACATGGCGTGAAAGAGCGTCAGCTTGTATTTACACCACATGCAGTAGATAATGAACGTTTTTCTAAAAACAGTGATGAACAGGAACAAGCAGCCCGGAAGTGGAGAACTGAATTAGGGATAAAGGAGAATGATACGGTGTTACTGTTTGCAGGAAAGTTTAATAAGAAAAAGAACCCTTTCTTTTTAATTGAGCTTGCTAAATTGTTGGGTAATGATAACCTGAAGTTTGTTTTTGTTGGTAATGGTGAGCTGGAAGAGGAGTTAAAAACAAAAGTTAGTGAAGATGATCGATTTATATTCTTAGGTTTCCAAAACCAAACGAATATGCCTGTGGTTTACAGATTGGCAGATATCTTTGTGTTGCCATCTGTAGGGCCCGGGGAAACATGGGGGCTGGCAATAAACGAAGCTATGGCATGCGGTAGAGCAGTTATAACCACCCATAAAACAGGTTGTGCGCCGGATATGATAACCGAAGGGAAGAATGGAGTGGTTGTAGATATAGATGGTTATGATAAAGCCGCGAAGTTTGTACAAAGCTACATGCAGGGTGATACTCTGAAGAAGAGTGTAAAGGCAGAGAATATTGCTAAGCTGAATATATATTCGTTTAGTAGTATAGTGTCCACGATTAGTAAATTACTAAAAAGCAGTAAGTAGAGTTCGTGAATAATACGATAAAACAAATACAAGAAGAGGTAAGTGGAATAGAAGGAATCTTCATGTTGCTCTTTGGCATATATGGTGTTTTCTCGCACCATTTTCTACTTTGTTTACTGTCTGGTTTCGTGTTGATTGTTTTGATAAAAGCATTATGGAAGCCTTATGTGCCGCCTGTCATGTTGTTTTTCTTAACGTTTCATTGGGTACAGATATTTGCCTGTATATTATATGCAGACTTTCAGGGGGCAACATTGGATGTTGCGTATGAGAGTAAGGATACGGAGTTCCTGTTTTTTATGACGCTCTTGCAGATTATGATAATGGGAATAGTAGCCGGACGGTATTTGCAAAGAATAGATAATAGTTCTTTGGGTTTAGAACGGTTGCAGAAGTATGCCGAACAGATTAATGTAAAAAATGTGATTATCTGCTATGTGGCATCAATCGTAGTGATCCCCGTATTGATATCAGTTTCCAGGGTAAGCCCTTCATTATACCAATTGGCACAAACACTTAATAGTGTAAAGACTTTGTTTGTAGCAGTGTTGGTATTTGTACTACTGCTTACTAAAACAAAAGCCAACAGGATAATATTAGGGATTGTGATATTTGATTTTGTGTTAAGCTTTGCTTCGTTTTTCTCTGATTTTAAGGAGACGCTTTTCCTCATTATCATCGTGTACTTCACAGTATATCCTGTTATTAAATCGAGAGTTATTGTTAGGATTGCCCCGGCATTTATATTGATATTCATATTCTTTTCTTTCTGGTCCTACATAAAGGGTGATTATAGGCAGTTCTTAAATCAGGGTAGTAAGATGCAAGAAGTCAATGTTAGCAATACAGAGGCTCTGATGTATATTTTTGATCAGTTCGGAGAAACGGACATGAATGCCATACAAGAAGGGGGAAAGATATTCTTATCGAGAATACAGTATATGGAACGCTATACAGAGGTATATAATAGAGTTCCATCGCAGATTGATCATCAGGAAGGTGCTGACATGATTGAGTCCCTTAAGTTTTTGTTGATTCCACGCTTTCTAAACCCGGACAAAGGAGTTAAAGATGCATCCATAAGAACTTCATACTATACCGGGCGTATATTTAGCAGTGCCGTTAAAGGGACCTCAATATCTATGGGATATTTTTGCGATTTGTATATTGACTTTGGGCTATACTTTATGTTTATCCCATTGTTGCTTATTATTGCCATGTTGGGGTATATAATGAAGTATATACTGATAAAGCCGGGTTATAATCCACTATTTACATTTTCTTTACTAATAGGTATATTCCTGAGTTTAGGAACATTTGAGTCTGATACGATCTTCTTTTTGGGCACAGTAAGAAATAACATTGCGTTATTGGTTCTGGGCTATGTATACCTATTCCCTAAAATAGAGAAGTACATTACAGAAAAATAGTGAGGCTACTGATTTCATATCAATATTACTTACCGGCATTTCGCGCCGGAGGCCCTATACAATCTATCAGTAATCTGGCAAAGTATTTAGCTAGTAGCGGTCATGAAGCTTATGTGTTTTGCTCAAGTAGTGACTTGAATAACGTGTCTTTGGATGTAACATGTAATAGTTGGGTAGATGTAGATGGTGTTAAGGTATATTACAACAATACAAAACTCAATAAAAAACAAACTCATAAGATCATTAATGATGTAAATCCTGATGTGATATTTATAAATGGGCTGTACTCATTAACTTATACAATATACCCTCTAATGTATAAGCGCAGTCGCAAAATCTTGTCTGCAAGAGGGATGCTTCATCCGGGAGCTCTGTCGCAAAAGAGTTTGAAGAAGAAGTTGTTTTTAACTGCATTTAAATTGCTTGGGTTGCATAAAAAATGCTCTTTTCACGCTACAGCCGATGAGGAAGTAGGTTATATAAAAGATGAAATGGGCAATAGTGCTCATGTGTGGAACGTGACCAACCTGCCTAATTTGAATGATTACGTTTTGCCAGTACATAAAGAAAAGGGTAAAGTGAAACTGGTCAGTATATCATTGATCAGCCCCATGAAAAACATATTGCTGGTGTTAGAGGCCCTGAACGAATGTGAGGCTGATATTATTTACGATATATACGGACCGGTGAAAGATGCGGCTTATTGGGACACCTGCAAAACAAAGATTAAGGAACTGAGGTTTAATGTAACGGTGCAATATAAAGGTGAGGTTAAACCTCAAGAGGTATTAAATGCCCTGAAAGAATATCACTATTTTGTGCTGCCAAGTAAAAGTGAAAATTTCGGGCATGCGATATATGAAGCATTATCTGCCGGCAGACCGGTATTAACCAGTCATAAAACGCCATGGAATGGGTTGAGGGCAGCTGATGCGGGCTACAACCTGACACCGGAAAATATAGAAGAATTTGCTGCTACTTTGAGTGAGATGGCAGAAGTAGATAATGAAGCATACAGGAAACAATCGGAGGATAGCAGAAAGTATGTGTTGCAGCAATTTGATATTGAAAAAGTACAATCAGAATATATAAACATGTTCTCTTCTAACTAAGGAGAAAAACAAATACAGAAATGACAATTTTAGGAATTAACGGTTACCATGCAGACTCGAGTGCTGCGATATTTGTAGACGGAAAACTAATAGCAGCTACCGAAGAAGAACGTTTTACCAGAGTAAAGCACTGGGCTGGCTTTCCGGCAAAGGCTATTGCTTTCTGTTTAAAAGAAGCAGGTATCACGCTTGAGGAGTTAGATCATATTGCGATAGGTAGAGATCCCAAAGCAAAGCTGAAAAATAAGATGGCCTTTTTAGCTAAAAATCCATTAGCTAATGTAGGCATGGTGATGGACAGGCTCAAGAATGCTAAAAGTGTATCTTCTCTTGAAGATGAATTTGCTAAAGAGTTTGGCGTTGACGCAGAGATGATCAAACCAAAGATTCACCAGATTGAGCACCATAGAAGTCATTTAGCATCTGCATTTTTTGCGAGCCCGTTTGAGGAATCTGCAATTTTGTCTATAGATGGTTCTGGTGATTTTACTACAACCATGATAGGTGTTGGTAGAGGTAATAAAATAGAAGTTTTAGATTCTGTAGACTTCCCGGTTTCTGCAGGGTTGTTTTATACGGCATTTACACAATATTTAGGTTTCCCTCATTATGGCGATGAATATAAAGTAATGGGGCTAGCTCCGTATGGTGAACCAAAATACGTTGATGAAATAAAGAAGGTGTTGAAGTTTACGGATAACGGGTTATTCACTTGGGATCAAAAATACTTTACACCAGCAACCAAGATCAAGCTCGATTACGAAAATAATATCCCGACAGTATCTCAACTGTATTCTTCTAAAATTGAAGACCTCTTTGGACCTGCAAGAAGTAAAGGTGATGAGCTGACACAACACCATAAAGATCTTGCGTCATCTGTACAAAGAGTGTGTGAAGAGTTGATTATGCATATCCTGAATAAACTTCAAGAACGTACAGGACTTAAAAATGTATGTGTTGCGGGTGGTGTTGCTCAGAACTCTGTGGCAAATGGTAAGATTTTATCACAAACACCATTCGAGAAAGTGTATATACCATCTGCAGGTCATGATGCCGGTATCTCAATGGGCGCTGGTTTATACTTATATAATCATGTATTAGAGAACCCTCGTTCGGAAGCAATATATAGCGCGTATACTGGCAGCCGTTTTACGAATGATGAGATAGAAGCCTATTTGAAAGAAAAGGGTGTAGATTATGTGAAGTTGAGTGATGATGAGTTATACGATAGAGTTACAGATAAATTGTTGGAGCCGGGTGTTGTAGGTTGGTTCTCTGGCAGAGCAGAGTTTGGCCCGAGGGCATTGGGTGGAAGAAGTATTATTGCAGACCCGCGCAACGACAAAGCAAAAGAACTTTTAAATAGTAAGATCAAAAGAAGAGAGAGCTTCAGACCATTTGCCCCATCTATATTAAAAGAGTATGTAGGTGAATACTTCACTAAGGTAGAGGATGTTCCGTTTATGGAAAAAGTGTTGCCTATTAAGCCGGAGAAATATGATGAGATACCTGCAGTAACTCACGTTGATGGTACTGGAAGGTTGCAAACAGTAATGAAAGACGTTAGTCCTCGTTATTATAACCTGATAGATACTTTCAGAAAGAAAACGGGAACGCCAATTCTCTTGAATACATCTTTCAATGAGAATGAGCCAATAGTGAATACTCCTGCCGAAGCGTTAGACTGTTATTTGAGAACAGATATGGATATGTTGGTAATGGAGAATATTATTTTAGAAAAGAAAAGAGACTAGTAATAGTTACGGCGAATGAAGATCAGTATTGTTACTGTAGTATATAATTGTGCAGATACCATACAGGGTTGTATCGACAGTGTTTTAGCGCAAGACTATAACGATGTTGAATACATTATTGTTGATGGATTGTCTAAGGACGGTACTATTGACAAAGTGAAGGAGTATGGTGATAAGATATCAAAGTTTATATCTGAAAAAGACAATGGTATTTATGATGCCATGAATAAAGGCATAAAAGCAGCTACAGGAGATGTGGTAGGTATCTTAAATGCAGACGATTTTTTCTATAGTAATGATACCCTTAGCAAAATAGCGAAAGCATTTAAAGAAGATGCAGACCTGGAAGCGACAATAGCGGATATTGTATTTGTAAACGATACAAATACCCGAGTGCTCAGGCATTATAATGCAGCTAAATGGCGTCCATCTAAATTTGCCTGGGGTTTTATGCCTCCGCACCCTTCTTTTTTCTGTAAGAGAGAAATGTTTGATAAGCTGGGGTATTACAAAACAGATTATAAAATAGCCGCTGACTACGAGCTGCTCATCAGGTATTTATTGGTGAATAATATCAACTTTAAATACTTGCCAATGAAAACAACGCGCATGAGAATGGGGGGAGTTAGTACGCGTAACTTGAATAGCATACTCACTCTTAATAAAGAGATAAAGAGGGCTTGTCGGGAAAATAAACTGCCTACTAACTTCTTGAAGATATACACGAAATACGTGTTCAAACCGTTTGAGTTTATCCTAAATAATCAGTCGAGTAACTGATGCATATATTAATTACCGGGTCGTCCGGATTTATTGGTTCTAATTTAATTCCGTATCTAAAGGAGCAGATTCCAGGTATAGCAATCAGCCTTGTCGGTCGTAAGAAAGATACCGGTATTAATAAAATATCATGGAATGAGCTAAAGAGCAGCAGCTTTGATGGCATAGATGCTGTGATACATTTAGCAGGGTTGGCGCATGATACTAAGAATACAGTAGATGAAGAGGCGTATTACGATGTCAACTTTGAGTTGACAAAGTATATGTATGATTGCTATTTAGATAGCGAGGCTACAAAGTTTGTATATGTCAGTAGTGTAAAGGCAGTGACAGATAAGGTTGAAGGTGTTCTTACTGAGGAGATTACCCCTAACCCAATTACTGCTTATGGCAAATCTAAGCTGAAAGCCGAAGAGTATATTGAGATCAGCAAGCAGGAAGGTAAAGATTATTATATACTAAGGCCATGTATGGTTCATGGTCCTAATAACAAAGGCAACCTGAATCTTTTTTACAAGTTTGTGAAAAAGGGTTTTCCATATCCTTTAGGGGCATATAATAACAGCAGATCGTTTTTAGCGATTGATAACTTCTGCTATGTAATAGAAAAATTATTGTTGAGTAAGGTAGAGAGTGGGGTATATAACATATCAGACGATGATAGTTTATCTACACAAGAACTGTTTGAGATAATTGCAGAAGCTGCGGGTAAAAAGGCAAAGATCTGGAATGTATCAAAAGGGATGATAGATACCATTGCAAAATTCGGCGATATATTAAAACTACCTGTAAATACAGAAAGGCTGGATAAGCTAACAGAGAACTATGTAGTAGATAATGCCAAGTTAAAAAAAGCATTAGGTATTGCTAAGCTGCCAACAGATACGAAACAAGGTATAATGAGAACAGTAGCCTCTTTTGAAGATGACGTTTAACTATTCTGAAATATTGAGCTTTTCTATTGAGCACGGCATTCTGGCCGTGCTGTTGTTAGCGATCATGTTTGTTTACTTCAGGGTAGCTATCAGGTATAAAATAATAGATAAGCCCAACGATAGAAGTTCTCATACAAAACCAACCATACGTGGAGGTGGAATTATATTTCCTATAGCTGTTTTATGCTATGCCATTATGAGTGGTTTTTCTTACCCTTATTTGACTATCGCTGTTCTGCTTACCGGCTTTATCAGCTTCTTAGATGATTTAAAGGACTTGCCACGATCAGTGCGATTCTTAGTACATATTCTTTCTGCATGTTTGATACTATACGAAGCAGGTGTACTCTCTATACCCATAATTATGGGCGTGTTAGCCTTTGTGTTTATTGTATTCGTAATTAATGCCTACAACTTTATGGATGGTATTAATGGTATTACAGGCTTTTATAGCTTATCGATACTGATACCATTAATGCTTGTTGAAGAGTCTGCGTCAATGCTAGCACTAGAGAAAGTGATATTTATATCACTTGTCATCTTCTTGTTTTTCAATGCAAGGAAGAAGGCTAAATGCTTTGCAGGTGATGTGGGTAGTGTAACCATGGCGGTGTTGATGTGTTTTTTAATAGCACAAAAGATCATAGCAACAAATGATTATCGTTATTTGTGTTTTTTAACGCTATATCTGGCAGATACCGGGTTGACCATTATACAGCGGATGAGAGAAGGAGATAAGGTGTTAGAGGCGCATAGAAAGCATCTGTTCCAGGTACTCTCCAATGAGCTGAAACAGCCGCATATGAGGGTCACCATGATCTACGCTGTAATACAGCTAGGTATTAACCTGTTTTTGGTAAGTGTAGACATAAACGTATTGGGCATAGTGCTGTTATTTGCAGTCGCTATCATCATTTATATCATTATTAAAGTGAGGGTATTGAAAATCGTTAAATAGTTAGTTTGAAATATATTAAATGATAAAGGCTCAGCATTTGCTGAGCCTTTATCATTTAGCGGCCTCGCCAGGAATCGAACCTGGATCTGGAGCTTCGGAAACTCTTATACTATCCATTGTACTACGAGGCCAAACTGCTGCAAAGGTAAAATCTTATTTTAAGTATCAGGTAATGCTTGAGTTAGATATGAATAAACAAAAAAAGCAGCTCAATTGAGCTGCTTTTCGTACCACGTACGGGAATCGAACCCGTGATTCCTCCGTGAAAGGGAGGCGTCTTAACCCCTTGACCAACGCGGCATTCCTCGTTTTTGGGATTGCAAAGATAGTACGCTTTAAATTCTATTCAAAATTTATTTCCAGAATTTTTTCAGAATTACATGGCAGCAATAATCCCTTGGAAATCAGCCGCTTTTAAAGATGCTCCACCTATCAGGCCTCCGTCCACATCAGGACAAGCAAAAAGCTCGGCTGCATTTGTTGGTTTACAACTACCCCCATATAAAATGCTGGTATTATTGGCAAGTTCTTGTCCGTATTTTGCAGCAAGTACAGAGCGTATATGTGCATGCATATCCTGTGCTTGGTCAGACGATGCTGTAAGTCCTGTTCCTATAGCCCAAATTGGTTCGTAGGCTACAACTACATTCGCCATTTGTTCTGCACTCAGGTGGAAAAGGCTGTCTTTTATTTGTCCTTCTACAAAGCTGTTTTGTGTGCCGGCTTCTCTTATTTCTTTAGCTTCTCCGCAACAGAAAATAACCTGAAGGCCATTCTCTAATGCAATGTTTACTTTTTGCGCCAGCATTTCGTTGCTTTCGTTGAAGTATTCTCTACGTTCAGAGTGACCCAGGATAACGGACCCCGCTCCGGTACTTTTAATCATAGCGGCAGAAACCTCACCGGTATATGCACCAGATGCTTCTGTATAACAGTTTTGAGCACCAATAGAAACATGCGAAGTACCATGAACCAGCTCTGCCGCTTGTTGTAGATGTATAAATGGAGGACAGATGATTACTTGTTTAGATTCTTCTACATTAGATAAACCTGATAATATGTCATTTATAAGCTCCTTGCCTTCTGCATGTTCAATGTTCATTTTCCAGTTTCCTGCAACTATTTTTCTACGCATGTATATTGTATTGATTTATGTTATTAATTGTTAGCAAACAGATCCCTTTGCTTTTGAGTGAGTGCAAAGATATGTTCATACATCTTTATCTCATCGTCTGAAAGGCTTTTACTTCTGCGATTCATCATTCGGTTCGCCGTTTCTATGGCACGTTCTATCTTGTAAGTCGTCATGCCATCGCTACCACCCCAGGCAAATGAAGGAATAAATTTCTCGGGAAATCCACCACCAAATATATTGGCAGATACTCCTACCACGGTACCTGTATTGAACATTGTATTGATACCGCATTTAGAATGGTCGCCCATCAGTAGGCCACAAAATGTTAAGCCGGATTGTATGGATTTAAATTGGTGTTCATCCCAGATCTTTATGCTGTCGTAATTGTTTTTCAGGTTAGATGAGTTTGTATCAGCACCCAGATTGCACCATTCTCCTATTACAGAGTTGCCCAGGTAGCCGTCGTGACCTTTGTTGCTGTTGGCAAAAAAAACAACATTGCTGTTTTCACCACCTACTTTACAGCCATTGCCAATAGTAGTGTCAGCATAAATTTTTGACCCCATTTTTAAGGCTGCATTTTCGCATAATGCTACTGGCCCCCTCATTAATACGCCTTCCAGTACGGTGGCGTTCTTGCCTATGTATACAGGGCCAGTACTCGCGTTGATAATAACGCCCGCACTTACTTCGGCACCTTCTTCAATAAATAAGTTTTCTTTATCGGAAACGGTTACGTGTTCAGGTATAGGTTGGCTGGTTCTGCCGGCTGTTAGTAGTTCAAAGTCTGCTCTTATTGCAGCTCCGTTTAATGAGAAGATGTCCCAAACACGGTTCAGTTTTTTTACTTCCCCCGTGTATTCTATATCATTGAGTTCGGTATTTATCTTAATACCTTCTCCAAAGGTTATTACACCATCTGTTACTCTCGATGCTATGATAACACCATCTTTTATTAGTTGTTCCTGCGGCTTTAGCTCGGCTATTTTCTCATACAGGGCTTTATCTGCAAAAACACTGCCGTTGATAAACAAGTTATCATCGGTGCTTTTTAGCGGAAAGACGTTTTGTAAGTAATCTTCTGTAAGTGTGCTAGTAGCAGACCTAGTGAAATGTTCCCAACGCTCGCGCATGGTCATAATACCGCAACGAATGTCTGCTATCGGTCTGGTGTGCGTGAATGGCAAAAGTTGATAACGCACATCGTCATCAAAGAGTATATAATTCATACTATTAATTGCCACTCTTCGTAGTACCGCTTAGCGGGATAGAGATGTGCTTTTAATGAAAAAATCCCGACAAAAGTCGGGATTTTTCATGCTTAATGCAAATATTGTATAAAGTACAATTATTTCTTTCTGTTTCCGTAACGCTGCTTGAATTTCTCGATACGTCCTGCTGTATCTACAAATACAGACTTACCAGTGTAGAAAGGGTGAGATTTGTGAGAGATCTCCACTTTTACCAATGGGTATTCATTACCATCTTCCCATTGAATAGTTTCTTTTGTAGGAGCCGTAGAGCGAGTCAAAAACGCGTAATCGTTAGACATGTCTTTAAACACTACTAAACGATAATCTTCTGGATGTATTTCTTTTTTCATTATTATATATTTTGATACATGGATTTTGCCATGTGTTACAAGGTGTGCAAAGGTAGAATGTTTTTCGAATTTTGACAAAAATAATCTAAAAAATACCCAAGAACTTCTTCTTTTCCTTCAGGCGCTTTTTTAGCTCTGTTTCTGCACGTTCTGCAGAGTTGTAATGTGCTATTATTTTACCGTCAGGGCCTACTAATACAGCTTGCGGAATGTATTGAACGCCATAGTCTTGTGCAGGTTTAGATTGCCATCCGCCAAGGTCGCTTATATGGTATTCCCATGTCAGGTTATCTTTAGCAATAGCTCCTTTCCACTTGTCTTTGTCTTTATCCAGCGATACACTTAATACAGTAAATCCTTTTTTTGCCCCTTCAAACTTCTGGTCTTTATACTCTTCGTACATTTTTACCAGCCTTGGGTTAGCTCTGCGACAAGGACCACACCATGAAGCCCAGAAGTCGATCAACACAATTCTTTTGTCATTAATTTCAGAAAGGCGTAGTGTATCACCATCAGGGTTTTCAAAAGCCAATTCAGGTGCTATTTCGCCAACTTTTATCTTGGTATTTTGGTACTGGGCATTGGCTGCACTTGTAATAAATAGGGTAATAAAAGTGATGTATATAAATTGTTTCATTATAAATGTTTATTGCTATGTAATCCTGTAAAGTTAATGGATGCAAATGTTAATTAAACTAAAAAGTAAGTTCTAGTCCATCGTAAGACAGGTGTATCCCCTCCGGTAGTTGGCTATCTATAGCCTCATGAGTACCCAGTTGGTGACTAATATGTGTAAAGTAAGTGTGCTCTGCTCCTATATTTTGTGCTACTTCTATAGCCTCTTTTAGTGTAAAATGAGAAGGGTGCTTCTCGTGACGCAAAGCATTTAGTACGAGTGCTTTACTGCCTCTTATTTTTTCTATTTCAGCATCAGCTATGTAATTGGCATCAGTTATGTAGGTAAAGTCGCCAATACGAAAGCCAAGAACATCCATATACATATGCTTAACCAGTATGGGCGTAAGCGCTACTCCGTTTATAGAGAATGGATCATGCTCATTAATAGTATTAAGCGTTATTTGAGGTATGCCCGGATAGCTTACTCCGCTAAATACATAAGAGAACTCTCTTTTTAAAACTTCCTGTGTTTCTTCTGTAGCATACACCTGCATGGCTTTTTTGCTAAAGAAGTTATAGGCCCTCACATCATCCAACCCCGCAACATGGTCTTTATGTCCGTGTGTAAAGACAATAGCATCCAGTTTTTTTACTTCTTGCCTCAACATTTGGTATCGGAAGTCTGGCCCGGCGTCAATAACAATGCTGGCTTCAGGGGTTTCTACCCAAATAGATGAGCGCAAACGGTTGTTGCGTTTGTCATCTGACGTACATACCTCGCAATCGCAACCTATTAAAGGTACACCTTGCGATGTGCCGGTACCTAAAAAAGAGATCTTCATTACTTAGCGTCTATTTCTGATTGTACTGATGAGTTGTTATCAGGAGTGATGTTGCGTACCTGTCCGTACCACTTCTGCATTTCAGTACTCAAGGTTTCTTCATCAATGCTCACGCTGGGTAGTATTTCTAAAAGAGCATTGATGCGGCCTTCCATGCTCAAGAATTTATTGATCACGGCTACACGCCTGTCTTCAAGAATACAATATCCCGAATTAAATGTTCCCTTCTCGTATCTAATGGTATAGTTAGCTTCTTCAAAAAGCTGTTCCATTTTTTTAAGGGTGTTTGCAGTATATTTGAAGCTCATTAGCAAATCCTGTTTCAGTGGACAAATTTAGAAAATTCGTATTACTTACTGCTATTGTCTTATTAACACTTGGTGTACAAAATACATATGCACAAAACTACTATAAAGACGATAAAAGAACTTTTTACGGTGGTTTAGTGGCAGGTGGCACTTTTGCACAGATAGACGGGGATAGTTATGCGGGGTTCCATAAGTTTGGCTTAACAGGCGGTGGTATTGTTTATACTGAGTTTGCGCCGCATTTTGCCGTTAGCGTAGAGCTGTTATATAGCCAAAGGGGCAGTAAGTCTAATAAAAGACAGCTGACCCAAAGTAAAAATGCCGAGATCAATAACTATGATATAAGGCTGGATTATGCCGAAATACCTGTATTGCTTAACTATTTCGACAAACGCAAAAGCCATTTTGGAGCAGGTATATCATATTCTCAACTGGTGAGTCAAAAAGAAACGGCAACTACAACACCTTCTATTACTGATACTGTAGATTTTGCAAAATACCCTTTCAGGAGTAGTGATATCAATGGTATTGCGAGTGTAAACCTTCATTTATACAAAGGATTCTTTTTGAATATACGTTACCAATATTCATTGCTCTCTATCAGAAATTCATACCATCCTGAGTTTGCAAGGTCTGGTGCATCAAGGCAAAGCAACAATTTGTGGGCTGTGCGCTTAATGTACCTTTTCAATTAGGTGATACAATTCTAAGGCGTTATTTTCGTTCTAATCTTAATAGGTTTACTATGCGGTTATTAAAGTGTATAGCAATTGGTTTATTATGTTTTGTAGCGTTGCCATCTGATGCACAGAACTATTATGTTAGTAATGGTCGTACTTTTTACGGAGGTTTAATAGCTGGTGCTAACTTCTCTCAAATATCAGGAGATAACTATAAAGGTTTTGATAAAGCAGGTATGAACGTTGGCGGTAAGGTGCTGATGTTTATTGGTAATGATGTAGCGGCCGGTGTAGAAATATTATATACACAGCGTGGTAGCCGAGGTAAAGAAGTGATTACCGCAGGTAAGGTACAAGGAGTGTCTGTAAGGGATTATGGTATTTCGCTGGATTATGCAGAGGTGCCTGTTGTATTGTATTACGTAATGAAGAATAAAACACATATTGGCGGTGGTATTTCTTATGCGCGTTTAGTACAATCTTCAGAAAGAGGGAAAACAAATCCGGATCAGAACTTCGACTCTGATGATCATCCATTCAAACAGAATGCTTTTGACTTAGTGCTGGATGCTAATCTAAAACTGACAAAGGGACTTTTCCTAAACCCTCGTTATCAATATTCTTTAGTAAAAGTAAGAGCAGACAGTGATGTGCCACCTTACTTTTTCGGAAACTCTCAATTTAGTAGTGTGTTTTCTATGAGGTTGGTGTACTACTTTGGTTTTGATGATTAATATGAACAGACTTTTCAGAAAAATACACAAGTTTACTTTCGCTATCATCATTGTAGCCGGAGCATCCTATACTGCAAACGCACAGCTTGTAGATATTTTTTCAGAAAATGATGATCGTACTTTCTATGGAGGGTTAACAGCCGGAGGTAATTTCTCTACTGTAGACGGCGATAGTTATGGAGGATATAAAAAAGCCGGATGGGTAGTTGGCGGTACTGTATATGCACACCTTTTTTCTGATTTTTTCGTGAATATAGAGTTGCTGTATACCCAAAAGGGCAGCAGGGGAGTTGTTGCTAAAACATCATTTTATTCAGGTGATTTCTTTGAGCGGTACTGGCTGGATTTGAACTATGTAGAGATACCGGTCATCTTTCATTGTAAAATACCTGCAAAATGGAATATGCACTTAGGAGCAGGCGCCAGTTACGCAAGGTTGCTGAAGTCGAAAGAAGAGATATATACAGACCAGCCGGTCATCATCAATCCTGATGAAACTCGCTTTAATGATGAGGATATCAACTTTGTAATAAACTACGGGGTGCAGATTGCAAATAGGTGGTTCTTGAACGCACGGTACCAAAGGTCTGTTAAAACAATAAGAGCGTTTCAGAACATTCCTGTCTGGCAGGGAGAGAGTAAGCAGTTTAACGATCTATTTAGTTTAAGGCTGCTTTACCTGATTGGGAATTAATTTCCAATCAAACTAATTCCTGGAGGCGCTTCCTTTAGTTCTTTCATGCTTTCGTTTGCATCATGTACACTTTCTGTTGTGCTTTTATAAAGAGCATTGTCGTTCAGGTATTTTTGTAGGGTTGGGTTTTGTGTTGTAGTGCTGATTTGTTGGTTAACACTATCCAGGTTCTGTTTTAACTCTGTTGTCTTATCAGCGATTTTTACTGAAGCAATTGTATTGGTTTGTTCAACAGCATTTTCTATTGATGAGTTAATTGTGTCTTTCTTTTGTTTAATGCTGTAGGTTGCTGCCTTTAATGACGAGAGCGATTTAACAACCTTATTTGCACTTTCCTCAATGGATGCTACTTGTTTTCTGTAGCTATTCATATCCCTTTCCATTGTACGGATATCTGTTTGCGTTTTTTCAACTAGTCCCTGGTCAAGTTTTCTATTGAAGTTGTTAAAGTTCTTTTCTGCCGTATTCAAGATATACTTTGCACCGTCGATTATTGGAGCTATCTGGTCTTGCATTTCAAGAACTGTGGTATCATACTTTCCTATGATCTTGTCGTTATGTTTTAGTATTTCCGGATTATCAGTCGTTCTTATGTAAATCATTCTGGTGTCTACCAGATTGTTTGATGCTATCAGTGCGATAGAGCCCTTTGGGATAGGTACCTCTTTTTTTACCGATAACACCACATCTACATGGTGTAACTCTTTGTTAAGCTTGATCTTCGTTACTTCTCCTATACGAACACCATTTAAAAAAACAGGCGATGAACGTTGCAGACCATGAACGTCTTTGTAACTGGTATGGTAGTCATAATCCTGATATACCAGGTATGCGTAATTGTATACCAATACAGTAGTTATTGCCAAAACAACTACTACTACCGTAACTATGCCTGTTCTTTTAATTAATGACATTGAGTTACAAAGCTACGTAATTACGCGGCTTTTAGTGTTTATTGAAGTAGCTAATATCTGCCAGTTTTTCGCCGCCTTTTATACCAAAGTCCAAAGTGCGTATTGGGAAAGGTATGGTAATATCATTTTGATCAAAGGCTTCTTTTATGTACATAATAGCCTCGCTTTGCCCTTGTAGATATATCGGCTGGTCCGGATTGTTGATCCATATACGCAGCTCAAAATTGATAGAGCTGTCTCCAAATTCTGTATAGAAAAATGTAATCTCATCCTTCGTTCGGACTGATACTTTTTGAACGGCCTCAAGAACAACTCGCTTCACTTTTTCAAGATCATCTCCGTATGATACTCCTACAATAAGATCCATACGTCTTTTTCCCAATAAGCTATAGTTCTCAATTGCATTTTGAAAAACATCTTTATTAGGAATAATAACTCTTTGCCCTTCGAATGTTAGTAATACAGTATCCCTTAGGTTGATATCTTCAACAGTACCCATATAGTCGCCCAGCTTTACGATGTCACCTATATGTATCGGTCGTCTGAACGAGATGAATATGCCTGAAATGAAGTTGGTAGCAATATCCTGAAAGGCAAATGCTAAAGCCAAGCCTATAATACCCGCACCGGCTAAAATAGAGGTTACAGCTTTGTCAAGTTTTAAAATACTGAGGGCGGCAAAAATGGTAATACCTATTGCTGTAATGTATATGAATGATACAAAAAGGTTATTGATGGTTTGCTGTTTAGAAACTCTATCTATTAGTTTCTTGGCAGCTCTTCTCAACCATTTAGATGCAAACACACCCAGTACACAAACCAAAGCAGCAAGCACCATGTTGGGTAGCAGTTGAACAAGCTCTTCAACCCAGCTACTCAGTTTTTCAACTATAAGGTCGTATGTTTTTGTAAAGTCCATTATTAGTTCCTGCAATACTCTAAAATTATTTAATCTTAATGAATATCCACAAAAAAGCACCTTATAAAAAGGTGCTTAAATAATTTTTCAGAAAATATTATCTAATATACCTTCTATCCCAGGTAAATGATAAAGGCATAATGATTACAGATAGGTTATATCCCATTCTGCCAGAATAGTTTTTACTGATAACACCACTGGCACTACCCAAGTCTTTTGCCTTGTAGTCAATAAAGTTGTAGTTACCCATATAAGCAGTACCTCTTATTTTTACAGCAACTCCCATTAAAAAGCCTACCTCTGCTTTTACAAATGGTACTGCGTTAATAATCGGATCGGCAGTGTAACCTTCTGCAATACCTGTTATAGTAGTATAAGAGGCTGCAATACCTGCACCTGCAGATAGCATGGTTCTGTTGTCTTTGCTTAAAGAGGCATCTCCACCGAACTTATAGTTAAAACTAA
This sequence comes from Bacteroidia bacterium, assembly GCA_030429205.1. Lineage (GTDB taxonomy): Bacteria > Bacteroidota > Bacteroidia > Chitinophagales > Chitinophagaceae > UBA5543. The sequence continues at coordinate 220,904 of JAUICZ010000003.1, read as the reverse complement.
TCGGAGCAGACATCATCATGAAAGGCATGTTTTCTTGAACCGGGTTGTCTTTATATATCAATGGAATATTAATAGTGTCATGAGTTATTTCGCCCATTAATATGTTCCCTTCAATATCCAGGCATAGCATGCTTTTGCTGTTCAGCATAGCAAGGGGTACAGATACACCCAAGTATGCAGTAATAGATTTTCCTAGCCTTGCGTTAGTTTGAACCGTAGTGTCTATGCTGCCTTTATTTACTTTATCTGTAAAAGACTGTTGGTCAGGGTATGTAGTATCCCTGATTCTCATAGAGAGTGAATTACTCATAAAATGCTGACCGTAAACACCAAGATAAATGCGTTTGTGCAACTGCAGTCTCATCTTATTTTCCTTTCTGTCGTGTTTGCGGTACCTGTTTAAGCTAGTAATAAACTGAGCTTCTGAAGGTAGATATGATAGTAAAAAAACGGCCAATAAGCACCATGCGGCTTTATTTCTCATTGTCTATGCAGTTGATTTTAAGCTAAAATAATCTAAAAAGCTGTTTAAACAAATACAATCAGATGATTATTAGTTGCTAAAGCAGCTGTGTTTATCTATTTCTTTTGCTGTGTCTGTAGCTTTTATGCCCTGTACTCATTGGCGGTTTATGGCAACTCTCAAAAATGAACAACAAAGTGGCAAGGGCTATTAAAGATCTGAATATGGCTTTCATACACTCAATTTCTATTAAATGTAGTAAATATTGATAGCATGAACTGTCTATAATTTAGAACCCAGCTTCTTTTTGATGAATTTGTTAGCTGGTGTTTCGTACCATTTATACGTTATCATACTTAGTATCAGGGTTACAACAAATACAACAATGGCTTCAATGTAGCTTTTGGGCAGTAAATATTTTAGTGCGGCAAATTTTTGAGGTAGGTACTCATAATACTTGATAGCGAGCATGTGTATCATGTAAAAACCAAAGCTGATTTCTCCCAGAAACACTAATATTCTGTTTGACAGTATATTGGATATAATACCTTTTGAGTATGAAAATGTATAGATCAAAAGTGTCATTGGTAGCCAATAGTAGCAAGAGTATCGGTAACCTATTGGAATGTATTGATGAAATGACAGAAAAACCGCTAGCAGCACAATAGACCCTATTTCAACAATACTAGCAATTGACTTTCGGTTGAGTATCTCAGTATCTTTTCTCTTGATGTAAATTTTATACAGAATTATTCCAATGATGAAGTCGGCTATTCTTGTTAATGGGTTTACATCAAATATTGCTTCGTGATAACTATCGTTCGTAATAAATATGAGTATCGGAATAAGTAGTATATACCCTAGTGCAATTTTTACATTTTGCTTTTTTAATAGAAAAAAAACTAATAGAGGAAACATTAAATAGAAAAACATTTCGTTTGATATGCTCCAGGAAACCGAGTTAAAGAAGAAGTAGGTGTCCCCGGAAGGAACAAAACTCTGCAGGAGGAATAAGTGGAGCATGAATTTTGTACCCCAACTAATTGCATTTTCGCCAAGAGACAGCGGAATGGCAATGAGTAATGTTAATAAATGTAGGGGGTATATTCTTGCTATACGTGCCAGACTAAACTGCCTGAATTTAGTTTCTCCATTAATGAACTTGTCGTAATAGTTATAGCTTAATACAAAACCACTAAGTATAAAGAAAAAACTAACGCCAATAAAACCTTCCTTAAGTACATTATCATATAGATCATGCAAAAACTGATTTTCATCTAATAGAAACCAGAGGTGATGGAGGAAAACCATAAAAGCGAAAAAAAATCGTAGTGATGTGAGGGGTTTAATCATTGGGTTTAAAGGTTTTACTAAACTAATAGTTAGTCGGTTGGTGAAATTGTTTCATACAATAAAAAATGTCTTATTTTTATTGGTACGTATATAACATGTCGGGTTTACTATAAATTTTAATAAGGCTCTATGGCTTGGGCCCCAGCTTCTTTTTGATGAATTTGTTTGCCGGTGTTTCGTACCATTTATACGTTATCATGCTTAGTATCAGTGTTACAAAAAACACAACGATAGCTTCAATGTAGTTTTTGGGGAACAAGTATTTTAGTGCAGCAAATTTTTGAGGCAGGTATTCATAATACCTGATGACAAGCATGTGTATCATGTAAAAGCCAAAGCTGATTTCTCCCAGAAACACTAGTATTTTGTTTGACAGAATATTGGATATAGCACCTTTTGAGTAAGAAAAGGTATAAATCAACAATATCATTGGTGTCCAGTAGTAGCAAGAATATCTATAGCCCTGTGGTATGTAATTATGTAATACTACAAAAAGAGATAACAGTAGGATGGAGCCGATTTCTGCAATTGTTGCATTACGTTTATTATTGAGCCATGCCGTGTTTTTTCTTTTCTTGTATACTTTATATAATAGTATTCCAAGCGTAAAGTCTGCAATTCTGAAGAGCGGACTTATGTAAAACAACTTTTCATGATACCCTTCATCTGTAAATAACAGCATCAATGGGATGAGTAGAATAAATGAAAGTATCACCATCAAATTCTTTCTTTTTAAAAGAAAATATATGATGAGGGGGAACATCAAGTAGAAGAACCATTCATCTGATATGCTCCAAGAAACCGAATTAAAGAAAAAGTATATATTGTCTGATGGTACAAAGCTTTGTAATAAGAATAGGTTCAAAAAGAGTTTTGTAACCCAAGAGTATAAATTTTCTCCAAAAGACAAAGGTATTGCTACCAACAGGGTAAGCAAGTGTAAAGGGTATATTCTTGCAAACCTGGCTAGTCCAAATTGACGAACTTTTGTTTCTCCAGTTGAAAGCCTGTCATAATAATTATAGCTAAGTACAAAGCCGCTAAGGATGAAGAAGAAGCTGACGCCAATATATCCTTCGTAAAATATATTGTTATACAGGTCTCTTAAAAAAGGAGACTCATCTTTTAATAGCCAAAGATGGCTCAGGAAAACCATGAATGCGAAAAAGAATCGCAGCGATGTAAGTGGCTTTATCATCCCTTGTCTTTTAAACTTGCACCAAACTAAGTGATAATAATTAAGATTGAGAAATGTTTCTATATGAATAACAAAGTGTTATTTAAGCACTGGTTATTTGTTAACATTATTCCGGAAGATAATATCTCAGGCTTGGTGACCGTTTTAACCATAGTAACCAAATCTGAGAATATGAAACCCTTACTTTTTTCCTTGCTATTTGCGCTATGCGTCCCTTCGTTTGTTTCCAAAGCACAAGAGTATGAGTTTACAGAATACAAGAATGGTTTGATATATAGTGATACCACTATGTCTCAACTGAAGTTTATAGTGGATTCTATGAACTTAAAATATAAACATTGCGACCCGTGGCGAGACTATTATTCCATGCCTCAAACATTTGGCTATTATGTCACGCTTGATACAGGGAGAAATGTTGACAGAGCTATAGAGGATTTAAAGTATGATATTCCTCTGGATGATTTTATGCAGCGATATCCATTGGCACAGTCAGAGAAAATGTTGGTAGTCAAGTTCAAATACACCAGTTATGAAGATGAAAAAATGATTCGCTATGAGGGAGTAGTGCCGGGTAGATGGAGTAACCCTGATGTTGACGAGGTAGATACAGGGCAGTATGATGATGAGATGAAAGGCAAATGGATATATGATTCTTACGAGTATGACGGGCAAACATCTTTATATGCCTTTTATATTCCTGATGGGTTTAAGTCGATAAAGTTGAACGAAAAATGTTCGAAGCTGATACAATATGTTGATTGCATGATAGATACTAATGAGCAGGTGCTTTTAAAAGATGCAAAGCGAGACGGAGGCTGGCGACTTTATGATGATGAAAAGGCACCTGTGATAACAGAACACAGAGATGCTTTTTTTGAGTTTGTAGATGAAAAAACTAAGCAATTCGACTTGCCTGAAGGGCTTAATTACCAAGATAAAGGGTATTATGATTCAGTAGAAAAATATAGGGTTAAAAGGGAAGCCTATACGGAGCAAATCCTTTCGAAAGAAGAGCAGTTTAAAAGGCTGCTGGAAAGTGCGGTAAAAGAAACAATAGCTAATAAAACGGGTGATGCAGGTGTGGAGTACTATGCCGCGAGGTACAATTTTGCAGAAGAAGCCCTTGTAATGAAAAGGTCGAGAAGGGTAATAGGGGGATGTAGTCAAGATCAGAGGCCCAGATTGCATGCGGTGGAGATTGCAAAACTTTCAGCAAAAACGGTGAAGTGGGAGGTGTTTCTAAGAGCTCATCTCGATATCATGAATGACAGGTTTGAAAGTGTAGCTTACAGCAGTATTGCTGACGAATTCAGGCAGACATATATAAAAGAACTGGAGGAGCTGGATTTTGATGTGCCATCATTAATATTAGGTGTCGCATTGAGGATGAAAGAACCATCCGGCTTTCATTACTATGGATCTGTACACAGGCTGGGCAGGTCGATAGCAGAGTCTAAATACAAGAATAGTTTTAAACAGCAAATGGCATCTATCATTAACGATGATGAAGTTGATCTGTTTAATAGAGTGCTTATTTTTTATCTGTATGTAAATTATGTAGGGTATACAGAAGATGTGGCTGAAAGAGGTGATGGCGTGGTAGAGTTGAAGAAATTGGCAACGAACTTTCCTCACTTTATGAGAAAAGGGATACGTTATCCTGAAATAACCAAAGAGTAACTGTTGATAAGCTAAAGTATATTCTGCATAACTTGTTTTTCCTTTTGACTGATTAGTTTCTATTTTTGAGTTTCAAGATGGCAGAGAATTATATTGTATCAGCACGTAAGTACCGCCCGCAGACATTTGACACTGTGGTTGGTCAGGGGCATATTACCACTACGCTGAAGAATGCCATTAAGTCTGAACACCTGGCGCATGCCTACCTTTTTTGCGGGCCGCGTGGTGTTGGTAAAACTACTTGTGCCAGGATACTGGCTAAAACTATTAACTGTGAGAACCCTACTTCTGAAGTGGAGGCTTGCGGTGAATGTGCTACCTGCCAGAATTTTAATAACCATACTTCGTTCAATGTATTTGAGCTGGATGCTGCCAGTAACAACTCTGTAGATGATATCAGAGAGTTGGTGAACCAGGTAAGGTTTGCACCGCAGGCAGGTAAATACAAAATATACATTATAGATGAGGTACACATGTTGAGTGCCTCTGCCTTTAATGCTTTTCTGAAAACGCTGGAAGAACCGCCGTCTTACGCGATATTCATTCTGGCGACTACAGAGAAGCATAAAATACTACCGACAATACTCAGTCGCTGTCAGATATTCGACTTTAAAAGAATTACATCTGATGACATTAGCGCACACCTGCAGGCCATTGCCCTTAAAGAAGGGGTGGAAGCTGATGAAGCAGCATTGCATGTTATCGCTCAAAAGAGTGAGGGCGCTATGCGTGATGCGCTGAGTATGTTCGATCGTATTGTCAGCTTTACAGATGGCAAGCTGACTTATAATAATACGATGGAGCATCTGAATTTGCTGGATGCAGACTACTATTTTGGTTTAGTAGACCATGTATTGGCGCAGGATGTCAGTGAAACGCTTTTGCAGGTTGACAGTGCTCTGGAACGAGGTTTTGAGGGGGATGTTATATTGGAAGGTATGGCAGACCACATCAGAAACTTGCTATTGTGCAAAGATACGCGTATGGCAAGGTTGTTGGATGTGCCTAACGACCATAAACCAATATATAATGAGAAGGCCGGGCAAATGCCCCCATCATTCATTGTTTCTGCACTCAATGTGTTGAGTGATGCGATACTAAACTACAGGAATGCCCAGAATAAAAGGCTGCATGTAGAGATGTGTTTCATCAGGCTATGTTATTTACTGCAGGCTACACAACCTGACGCGGTAAAAAAAAACGATAGTCAGGTAGCAGCAGCTCCGCCACCTAAAAAGCAAGAACAGGTTCAACCGGAGGAGCCACCACCTCCGCCTTCACCTCCACCAGCACTTTCTCCTACAGAAAAGCCTATACCAAAACCTTCAGTTGAGCAGGCTATACAATCAGCCCCAGTAAAAACTGCTAATGCAAAACGAACGCAAGGTGCATCCCGCAGGATATCCAGCAATATGCTGAGTGAGATAGATGATGTGGTGAACAATGCGGTTGAGCAGAAGGTAGAAGATAAGGAGTTGACACAGACATTAGTTACTCAGTTATTTGAAGAGTTTAAACAAGATATTCTTGAGAGTAATAAAATGATGCTACATGCCCAGCTGTTGTTGATGGTGCCTGAGTTTCATCCACCGAATGAGGTGCGTATCATTAATCCTACAGACCTTACAGAAACTTATGCGCTGGAACAAAGGAATGATATCCTTGAATTCTATAGAGAGAAAACCGGTGTCATGGTCAGGGTAACAACAGAGGTTAAACTGAATGAAGAAGTGCAGGCACAACAGGGAGATAAAGTGAGGAGCAAGCAAGAGGTCTTGGACGATATGGTAAAAAAGAACCCCGCACTCGGAAAACTGAAAGACGCACTCGGTTTGCAAATAGATTATTAGTCTTTTAGCTCTTTTTGGTTTACAATCCAGCTGTCTAATTCGTTTCCTTCTTTATCATAATAGCTAAGTTTTAATTGTCTGTTACCATATGCTCCTGTAATACTCACTTTGCCAAAGTTGTGTATACCCTCTACTTTTTTAATACGGATCGGCATACCTTTTTCAACACCGCCCGCATCATACAGTCTTGATGTAAGTGGTGAAACGGTCATCTCATAAAGAGGGTATTTACCATTGCGTTTATATTTCAATACTTCGCTGTGGTGTCTGTCTCCGGTTAAGAAAACTACTCCTTCTATATCATTATCCGCTATAAAGTCAATCAGCTCTTTGAACTCTATAGGGAAGTGGTAAAAACAGTCGTAGGGAGAGTAGGTATTCAACATTTGGCTACCTGTAGTAATTATCTTAAAACTGCTGCTGTTGCTTTGGAGTAACACATCTTTCAACCACCTCATTTGTTGAGGTCCAAACATTACTTTTTCGGGGTTGGGTTTACCGCCTACACTGTCTTTCATATTGTCAGAGCTACGCCATGTTCTGTCATCCAGCATTATAAAAGAAACATCGTGGTATTGAAGCATCGTGTATATGCCTTTATCATTTTCGCCATAAGTGGGGTTACACCAGTAATTTTTAAACACTTCTCTTGTTTCTTCTTTTAAGATATATGAGCTGCCTGCATTATTAGGCCCATAATCATGGTCGTCCCAAATGGCATAGTTAGGCATGCTTGATAGTAGTGGTTGCAACTCTTCTGTTGCTCTTACTCTTCGGGCACGGTCGGCTAGTCCCCATGCGCTATGATAGTCTTGCGCCAGCGTATACCAATTATCGCCCAGCCAGAGCATAAAGTCAGCCCCTGTGGTACTCATTGTGGTAAATATTTTTTGATCACCAATGTGCTTTTTGGCATAGTCGCTATTCATGTCATCCGGAAAAAAAGCACAAGATCCTGTTATGAAACTAAAATCAGGAGCTTCTTTATAACCCTTAATTTCCATAGTCTTGAACCGACCTTTTACAGATTGCGATGGTTTTCCGTTAAATCTATTTGCTATAACTACATATTCATAAACAGTATTAGGCTGCAGGTTTGTTAACTCAATACTTATGGGGTTTACTTCATTACCTAATGGTTGCTTATAAATAGCGATATCAGATACAGAGTCTTTTGTATTCCAGTACTCAATATGCACTGCTTCGGCATGACGAGAAACTGATACCCATATCTGAGCTGTTCTGTACTCTGTATATCCCTGCATAGGGCCCGAAATGATAAGCTTTTGGGCGCTGCAAATATTGAAGATAAGAGTCGATATAACTGCTAGTAGAAACCTGTTTAAAAACATAATATGTGAATTTACTATAGTTATTATCAGGCCTGTAAATTCAGCAGTTAAATTAGCATGAAATAAAAGGTGGAAATGCTTACTTTTGACTACTAATTTTAAAAAAAGAGCACTGTTTATGGCAGAAGTGATCAGGATGCCGCTACTAAGCGACACCATGACAGAAGGTGTAATAGCTGAGTGGCATAAAAAGGTGGGAGACAAGGTGAAAGGTGATGACGTGATAGCTGAGGTAGAAACCGATAAAGCTACCATGGAGGTATTACCATATGTGGAAGGTACTTTGTTGTACGTAGGGGTAGAAAAAGGTAAAGCTGCAAAGGTTAATGAGGTTATCGCAATTATTGGTGATGAAGGTGAGGATTACAAAGCTCTTTTAGAAGAAGAGAATGACACACCGGAAGAAAAACCTGCTACTGAAGAAGCCTCAGCACCGGCTACCGAGGATGTAGCATTGCCTGATAGTGCAACTGTGGTACGTATGCCATTGTTGAGCGATACTATGACCGAAGGTAAAATAGTAGCGTGGCATAAAAAGGTAGGCGATAAAGTAAATAGCGATGATGTAATAGCAGATGTAGAAACCGATAAGGCAACTATGGAAGTTATGCCTTATGTAGATGGTACATTATTGTATTTAGGAGTAAATGAAGGTGAGGCAGCTAAGGTAAATGACATTATTGCGATAATTGGAGAAGAAGGTACTGATGTTCAGGCGTTTTTAAGTGCTGAGAAAAATAGTGGTGGCGATAAAAAGGAAGAAAATAAAGAACAGCCAAAAGCTTCTGCTCCGGAAGTAGCAGCTTCTACTTCAAATACATCAACTTCTTCTGATGATAATGGCAGAGTAAAGGCTTCGCCATTAGCTAAGAAGTTAGCAGAAGAAAAAGGTATTGACCTGAGTAATGTTTCCGGCACAGGCGATAATGGTAGAATTATCAAAAGAGACATAGATAATTATAAACCAAGCCAGGCAGCTCCTGCTGCATCAACTGCAATTACACAACCTGTTGCTGTTGGTGAAGAAGGGCATACAGATGTTCCTGTTTCTCAAATGAGAAGTGCTATTGCACGCAGGTTGGGTGAAAGTAAGTTTACTGCACCTCACTTCTACCTACGCATGACCATAAATATGGATAATGCGATAGCGTCTAGAAAAGCAATTAACGAACTTTCTCCGGTTAAAGTTTCGTTTAACGATATGGTGATAAAAGCCTGTGCAATGGCGTTGAGGCAACATCCATATGTGAACAGCAGCTGGATGGGAGATTCTATCCGTCAGCATAAGCATATACATGTAGGTAGCGCCGTAGCTATTGACGATGGTTTGATAGTTCCGGTTATCAAGTTTGCAGATCAAAAGTCATTATCTCAAATAGCAGAAGAGTCTAAGACTTTAGCAGGTAAGGCCAGAGATAAAAAATTACAACCACCGGAGTTTACAGGAAATACGTTTACAGTATCCAATCTGGGTATGATGGATATAGATGAGTTTACTGCAATTATTAACCCGCCAGACAGCTGTATACTGGCAGTAGGTAAAATAGAACCAACACCGGTTGTAGAAAATGGAGAGATAGTTGTTCTTCAACAAATGAAAATTACACTAAGTTGTGATCATAGGGTAGTAGATGGTGCTGTAGGCGCTCGTTTCTTACAAACATTAAAAGCACATTTAGAAAACCCGGTTACAATGCTGGTATAGTTTCTGAATGTATAAGTTATAAATAAAAAGGGCTGCAATTGCAGCCCTTTTTATTTATGGTTATTAGTTTGTATTACAATTTGTTGAAAGTGAATATCTGTACATTTTGACCGTCAGTTATTCTTAATATGTGCATACCTGTAGCAAGACCTGTTACGTCTATTTGGTTGCTGTTACCATTTAGTTCAACACTACCGTTTATTGCAACTACAGTATACTGATAGTTTTTATTAGCGTTGATATATAATGTGTTGCTAACAGGGTTAGGGAAGATGTTAATGTCACTCTTGTTAACTGAAGCAACAGATGCTGGTTTTTCTGCAAATGTTGTAGAGGTACTAGCCCATTGGTCTCCACTGGTATTACCATTGTTATTTACTGCATTCACAGATAAATGCATAACAACATCTCCGGTACCAGTCGCAGGAGCCGTCCACTGTACGGTTGCTTCTAAAGCATTAGACATAGCCGGAACAGGTGCTTTATGCTCAAATACTGTAAATGGAGATGGTGAAATTGGTTGTGTTTTAGTGTACATAGACGGTGTTGGGTTAGCAAAGCTACCTGCCTGATCTGCTGCGCTGTTTTTTGATGCACGAAGCATAAAGCCATAGTGTGTGGCAGTTGCGTTTGAACCGGCTACTGCGACGGTGTAAGGTTCGCTCGGCTTGTATTTGCCATCTTTTACAGTGTCTCCGGTAGACTGTTCGATAAGTATCAAAGTAGCTGTGGTAGCAGAGCTTGCTCCACCATGACAGCTTCCCCCGTTATCACAACCTAAAGCTGCCGTGGCATGTCCTGTAAGAGATGGGCCGTTGCTTGAGCTGGTTAAACTTAGGTAAAGTACTGTTGCAGTACAAGATAATAGTAAAATACGTTTCATAAGCGCTTATAATTTAAGTGTTTCTACAATAAAGATAGAAAATTAAATTTATACAGGTTTATAATACAGTGGGTAGTATTTATAATATTAATTTAAAGTTAAAGGCGGCTTTATTTGCCCAACTTAATGGAGGTGTTGGTACTTCTTATTTTTCCTGAATTATCATAGTATATGGTGGAATTAGTGTTCATGTTCCCGATTTTGGTATTGCTTTGCTGGGTATTCAGCATAATAGGCTCTGTACCTAAATTTATATTGTTGGGGCTGGGTGCTATCTGTAAATGTTGGTTATAAGAGCCTGTGCTGTTTGTGATTGCAGGTGGTGTGTATGCCTTTTGTTCTTTTACTGCAGGTGGAGCATTTTTTACTTCGGACAGTATTTCTGCATTGCTTTTTGTGTGCATCGGTTTTTTACCGGTGTTTGGGGCCTTACTCAAGTCTATTTTTTGCGTTTGGGCAGAGCAAATATTACCGGATATAATTATAGCTATAAATAAGAACCGTTTTTTCATAGTATAGTATTGGGCTACAAAGTTACCAAAAACAAAAAACCACTCAAAAATGAGTGGCTCTTGTCTATAAGTATTGTTTATAAGTCTCTGGTTTACAGAGGCAGGCTTATTTTGCGCTTAAAAACTCTTTAACCTTATCCTTATGTACCATTGACTCTTTAAAAGTGTAGGCACCAGTTTTAGGACTGCGAACCGTTTTGATCACTTTTGTGTAGTTCTTCGATTCAGCACCACCTTTAGCACTTGTTTTAATCGCCGTTTTTGCAGCTTTTGCCATGACTTATGTATTTAAATATTTTACTTAATTTCTTTATGAACCGTCATCTTTTTTAAGATGGGGTTGTATTTTTTCAATTCTATACGCTCAGGCGTATTCTTTTTGTTTTTCGTAGTAATATAACGGCTTGTACCCGGCATACCAGTTTCTTTATGCTCTGTACATTCCAAAATTACCTGAACGCGATTTCCTTTCTTCGCCATTGTATATAGTGTTTAACTAATATTATATTTTTTCGCCTTGTGCGCGAAGTTGTTTAACTACTGTATATAAACCATTTTTATTGATGGTACGGATAGCATCAGCTGTTAATTTCAATGTTATCCAACGATCTTCTTCAGCAAGGTAGAAGCGCTTCTTCTGTAAGTTTGGAAGAAAACGACGCTTTGCTTTCTTGTTAGAGAAAGATACTTTGTGACCAGTTAGTGGTTTTTTGCCTGTTACCTGACAAACACGTGCCATACTTTAGATTTTTTGGGACTGCAAAGGTCATTTTTTTTTACGTAATCACAAAATAATTTCGCAAAAAAATTAAATCAGGACATATCCGGTAGTAATAAGGCGTCCAGGTCGGTTAACCCAACGGCATTTTGGCTAATAAAACCTTCTCCATACTGTACTCCTATACGTTTCCCTAACAACGATGCTCTGTTTTGAACATTACCTAGAAAAGCGTCTGTTGCTATGTAGGTAAGTGGTTCATTAGAGTTAGGGTCATGAAATTGGCTTTTATAAGCTTTAATAGCCTCTATCTTAATGTCTGCTACATCAGATATATCTACAATAAAGTCCGGCTTTATAAAACGGTCTTGTATCATATGGTAGACCCTTTTGGGCCTCCACGCCATTTGCACTTCATTATTATGTGTGGTTTCTACTTTACGTAACCCTGCTAAAAAACAAGCATCAGCAATCAGCTTTCCGGCTCGTCCATGGTCTGGGTGCCGGTCTTCTAATGCATTGGCAATCACTACTTCCGGTTGGTATTTCCTTATGTATTCTATTAGTTTCAACTGGTGTGCCTTATCGTTTTGAAAGAATCCATCTGCCATCCCCAGGTTATCCCTTATATCAATACCCATGATCTTCGCAGCGGCTTTTGCCTCTTCTATACGCAGTTCTGGAGTACCTCTTGTTCCTAATTCGCCACGAGTTAAGTCTACAATGCCAACCTTTTGTCCTTTTTGTACATGTTTTATCAGTGTACCGGCGCAAGATAGTTCTATATCATCCGGGTGTACGCCAATAGCCAGTATGTCCAGTTTTTGCATGCTGTAAAATTAGTTTCTTTTGTGGCAATCCATCAGCCTTTCTTCTTTTTACCGTTTAGCCTTGACTGTTGTAATTGGTATTGGTAATTATAACTGCGAGTGGCTTCCAGGTCTCGTACTATTTTCTCCATGTCTTTATCTGCACCATCAGGTTCATATTCTCTTTTCAGGTTATGGGTAAATAGTACCGCTACAGATTGAATGACAACAGCAGAGAAGCCTCCTTTAAGTTCTTTGATGATGTTGTAACAGTTCTTTCCTGTTTGACGGTCTATCAGCTTTACAAGTATGTGTCCCTGTGTTACAGTCATATCTTCCAGCTCTCCTTTAAAACGGCTTCGCAGCTCGAGCTCAACAGATTTAAGGTATTCTTTTTGCTTTTTCTTATCATCTCCAATAGCCAGCAGGTTAGAGTCTACGTCTTTTAGAACATCTGCGGCAATTACAGCATAAGGGTACACTTTGTATACATTGTGTTTCAACCTGTCGTATCGGGCACGTTTTCTTTTCCATTTTCTGGCTTGTTTGCGTGTTAGTTGTGCGTGCACCTCTACATCTTGCATATAAACCATAGGTATGGTGTCTGCACCTACTATTACAGCACCTAAAAGAAGGGTGTCATTACCTCTTGGTTGTGCAGAGGCAGGTATACAGATAATTAACGTGGATAGTAGTAGAAGGGTATATATGTATATTTTTCTGATCACCTATTTGTAAAGCTCTCTTTTTATATGTGAATAATAACAAATGGTGTGCAGTTTTTTTGCAAAAACAAGTTAAAATTAGTTTTGCAAAACAAGTTTAAACCTATTGTCGATGATATTGTGTTACTTTGTTGTAGCAAAACAATAATTATGAAAAAAGTACTTTTTACAGCTATCAGCGCATCGTTTTTATTCACTGCATGTAACAATAATGCACCTGCGCAAATGGATGATAACATGATCATGGCAAAGGTTGACTCTATTGTTGCCGAGAAGGAAATGGAGTTGAAAGAAGAGTATAAAGAAGACCTTGAAAAAAGGATCGCTATAGAAGTGAAACCTCTTGCCGATAAGATGATAGAAGAAGGTACGGTTAAATAAAAAACCATACTTGGGGCAACCATGCTACCCGATAGTAAAGAACCGATTTTGTTTTTTGATGGTGTATGTAACCTATGTAATGGTTATGTACAATACATAATTAAAAGAGATGCAAAACAACAAATTCGGTTCGCCTCTTTGCAGTCTGTAGTTGGCGAACAATTGCAGAAGCATATTGAAAATGACATTGGTGCCATGCCGGATAGTGTGGTGTTGCTGCACAACGGCAGATACTACACAAAATCGGATGCGGTATTAAAAACAGCAAACTTGCTGGGCGGGATATACAAATGCCTTACAGTTGGATATATGTTACCCAAACAGATACGAGATGCTATATATAGTTTTGTAGCAAAAAGGCGGTATAAGTGGTTTGGTAAAAGAGATGAATGCATGGTGCCATCACCTGAATTGAAAACCCGGTTCTTAGATTAGCAGCCAAAAACATTATTGGCACTAAAGTTTATTCATGATATACAGGTCGTTAGGTTTATTACTGCTTTTAAGTTGCTTTACTCTATTGCCTGCCACTGCGCAAGAAGTAATTTATTCTCCTTTCAATAAAATAGATTTTAGAACAGGAAGCTTTTCTGTGGTAGGAAATGTAGGTGACAGAACGTACACATACAGAGGCTCTGCGGAGGGGTATTACCTGGATGCCTATGATGACCGAATGGAGCACCTGGCAACCGTAATTTTAGATTTTCTTCCGCGCAAGGCATTTGGCGTAGAGTTTTACACCTATGCCGATAAAATATTATTACTGTATCAAAGAAACGATGGTAGAGATATAGTGCAGTATGGAGTAACTCTGGATGAAATGGGTAGAATGGCACATAAACCCAAAGAACTGGATAGAGTAGACGCCGGATTTGTAGGAGGGCGTAATGGCCGTTATAACTATGCGGTATCTAAAAACAAAGAACATATAGCCGTATATGCAACCGGGGTGAAGGTAGATGAGATGGATTTGCGAGTAGTATGGCTGGACGATCAGTTACAAAAACAATCTTCATCGCAGGTAACATTCACAACAGATAATAGAATGGACGTTGGCGAGGCCATTACTGGTGATGATGGAAAGTTCTTCATCTCTGCATATACTCCCAATGGTAGTAGAGGGTATGCAGATCAGGTTTGGTTACTGTCTTTGCCTGTAGGTGGAACAACACTTACTCAGGTGGAATTACCAATTGGTGAATTGTATGCCGCAGGGTTGTATATGAAAGTAGACAAGGCTGATGGGAAGTTGTATGTAGGTGGCTTTTATTCTGACAAGAAAAATGGTCACTTTGAAGGAATTATATACAGCTACTATGATATAACTGCTGAAGAGTTTAAAGAATTTAAGGCCATACCTTTTTCTGACAATTTACGAGCCGCTACCGGCGAGCGAAACAAAAAAAGAGCGTTCAACGATTTCAAGGTTAAAGAGTTGGTTGTAAAAAATGACGGCGGCTTTGTGATGATTGCGGAAGACTTTTTCATATCAACACGCACGGGTTACTCGTCTGGTTTTGGTTACTACTCCTGGTACTACCCAACAATGGCATCCTCAGTAAGAGAATACAACTATGGAGATATTATATCTATTTCTTGCGACGGAAACGGGAAACCAGAATGGACTAAGTTTATCAGGAAGTTTCAATACTCTCAAGAAGATGGAGGTATCTTCTCTTCTTACGGGTTGGTAAATACCGGCGGGGCAATTGGGTTCTTATACAACGACTTTAGTATGAATAGTTCGCGAGTAAGAGTTGCCAGCCTGGATATTGAAGGGAACATCAATACAAAGACTTTAGGTGTAGAGGTAATAAATAATACAGATTGGTTACCACGCTCCGGCAAACAAATCAGTTCTAACGAATATTTGGTTCCTTGCCTGAAAAGAAATCAAATCTGTTTTGGTAAAGTTGTATTTTAACCCAAAAGAAGCTTGTGCTGCAGCTAATTCGTAATAACAGCCCATTTACGGTTATTATTCTGCTTATTTATGCAATAGTCATAAATGGCTATGCGCTGTTTCACCCTCAGCTACCTGTAGCACAAGAGGAAAGCTTTCTTTATTACATACTGGTAGGCTTTTTGAATGTAATTCTGTTCGATAGCCCCTTCGGGTTTACATTACTAGGTATACTCATGATCTTTCTTCAAGGTATTTACCTTAATAGTATTGTAATGAAGAATAAGGCATTTGTACACGCTACCTACTTGCCTGCATTTGTATATATATCAATTGTATCTTTATATCCCGATTTTATATATTTCAATCAGCCACTTTTGGCTAACTGGTTCTTGATATTATGTCTGGATATAATATTAAAGCTGGGGCATGCCACTAATGCTAAAAAATATGTTTTTAATGCCGGGTGTAGCATTGCTGTAGCGGCATTGATACATTTCCCTTCGACACTATACTTGGTGCTATTGCTAATATCTATAAGCCTGATGCGTAATATGAATATTACAGACCTGCTGATTGCAATACTAGGGTTTGGGGTAACACTATATGTGGCGGCAGGGTTGCTATTCCTTTTTGATGTTTTAAGTTGGCTGCCGGATTGGGTAGTGGTTGGTGTGAATCTACCTTCTTCCCTCGAAAACCCGCTATATACAATAGTGCTAATATTAGGTTTATTAATACTTTTTGTAATGGGTGTATACATGCTACAGTCGGGTATAAACAGGGTAAATGTGTTTATCCGCAGAGGGTGGACGAGTATAGGGGTGTACTTCATTGTATCAATAATTGTAGCTATACTTACAGATATAACTATCAAATCGGCTTGGTTGGTAGTAATGCCACCATTAGCATTGTTTATAGCCAATGCATATAATGCCGAAAAGAAGAAAGCATTTAGTAATTTTGCGTTTTATTTTACACTACTGTTGTTGATCTTTTGTAAGGTTATGCACAGTTAATAACGATTATAGATGAAATTTGGAGTAGTAGTCTTTCCCGGTTCTAATTGCGATAACGATATGATATACGCACTTAGAGATGATCTGAAACAAGAAGTAGTAGTGCTTTGGCATAAAGATAGAGACCTGAGCGATTTTACTACTGATGATTGTATTATACTGCCCGGAGGATTCTCTTATGGGGATTACCTGCGTTGTGGTTCTATTGCTCGTTTCAGCCCTATGATGGAAAGTGTGATAGAGTTCGCGAACAAAGGGGGGAAAGTATTTGGGGTATGTAATGGTTTTCAGGTGCTTTGCGAGTCTGGTTTGTTGCCGGGAGCTTTGTTGCTGAACGATCATCAGAATTTTACCTGTAAAAATGTGTTTTTAAAGTCTGCCGGTAATGATAACATTATAGGCGAAACCGTGGGTGATAAAGTACTTAAAGTACCTATAGCTCATGGCGAGGGGCGCTATTATGCAGATGCTGATACGCTAAAGAAGCTGAAAGATAACGGCCAGGTATTGTTTACATATTGCGATGCCGATGGAAGTGTGGCAGAGGGGGCTAACCCTAATGGTGCTATCGATGATATTGCAGGTGTGTGTAACGAAGGTAAAAACGTATTTGGTATGATGCCGCACCCGGAAAGGGCATGCAGCGATAGTTTGAATAATATAGATGGTAGGTTGATACTTGCTGCTTTGAGTAGTGTTAATTGATTTACTATATTTACTTTGGCGGCGTACCGCTAAAGTTTTCCTAAAACAAGCACCGGAAACTAACCTTTTTATAAAAAGAGGTTTCTTTGAAAAAGATATCAACTCTTTAGAAATGAAAAAACTGTTTAAACTGCTTCCGTTTGTTTTGCTGACGATGTTCACGTCTTTCAGCTCACAAGCACAGATGATAGAGGATCCCACCGAGTGGACATTTTCAGCAAAAAAAGTTGAGGGTAACGTATATGACCTGATCTTTCACTGTCACGTAAATGACCATTGGCATATTTATGCGTTAGATCCCGGAGGAGATGGCTCTTTCTTGCCACCTGGTTTTACTGTTACTGAAAGCGCAGACATAAAACTGGTTGGAGATGTGCGTGAAGAAGGTGATGTGATTCATGAAGAAATTGACGAGGATATAGGCACAGTACATTACTTTGAAGATGTAGATTTCATACAAAGAGTAGAACTAGCTAAAGAAGATATTGATATTACTGGTGAGTATAGTTACATGACTTGTAACGACGAAACCTGTTTGCCACCAACAACAAAAGAGTACTCTATTCGTATTGGTAATGGAGGAGCAGCTGCACCGGCTGCATCGGAAAAAAAAAATGATGAAGAAGCAGTAATTGATGCCGGCAATACAACGGATAATGGTGAAGAGCAACAAAGATCTCTGATAGCCATTTTCTTTTTGGCACTTATTGGTGGTTTGTTAGCGGTATTGACACCTTGTGTGTTTTCTATGATACCGATAACAGTAAGCTTCTTTACTAAAAGGAGTGCATCCAGAGCAGAAGGTATCAGAAATGCATTTCAATACTCTCTATCTATCATCATCATTTTTACAGTGCTGGGTGTTGCTATATCAGCAATATTTGGTGCAGATACGTTAAACATTATATCTACACACTGGATACCGAACCTTATATTCTTCATAATATTTGTTGTGTTTGGTATCTCTTTCCTTGGAGCATTCGAAATCACACTACCATCTTCATGGACAAATAAAACAGATGCCAAAGCCAATACGAAGAGCTTTAGAGGTATCTTCTTTATGGCATTGACCTTAGTGATTGTATCATTCTCTTGTACAGGTCCTATCATTGGTCCGTTGATCGTAGGGGCAGCAATGGGAGGTTTTCAGGGGCCTATATTAGGTATGTTGGGCTTCTCTATAGGCTTGGCTATGCCTTTCGCACTGTTTGCGGTATTTCCGGGTTTGTTGAATAATCTTGCAAAGTCAGGTGGATGGTTGAACCAAGTAAAAGTAACCCTTGGTTTCATCGAGTTGATGTTGGCATTGAAGTTCTTATCGAATGCTGACCTGCAAATGGGGTGGAGGATCATGGATAGAGAAGTGTTCATTGCATTGTGGATCGTACTATCAATTCTATTAGGTTTATACTTGTTAGGTAAATTGAAGTTGTCTCATGATAGTGAGAGCCCTAAAAATCTATTTGGGCAGGAGTATGTGTCTATATTCAAACTATTTCTGGCTATAGGCTGCTTCTCTTTTTCAGTATACATGTTGCCGGGTATGTGGGGAGCACCATTAAAAGGCTTGAGTGCTTTTGTGCCACCAATGGGTACGCAAGATTTTGTTTTAGGTGCAGGCGGAGGTTCAGCAGGCGGCGGACACGCTACGCTTGATGGAGAAGGACCTGAAAGGTATGTAGCTGATATGAAGATATACGAGCCGGAAGCTGCAGTAAAATATGGTTTGGTTACCTACTACGATTATAATGAGGCGCTGGAGGCGTCTAAAAAGCAAGGTAAGCCGATCATGCTGGATTTTACGGGTATTAACTGTATCAACTGTCGTAAAATGGAAGGGCAGGTATGGTCAGATCCGGGAGTAATGAAGCGCATGAAAAATGATTTTATAGTTGCGTCTTTGTATTGCGATGCTCAGAATGTTAAGATCCCTGAAAATGAACAATACTACTCAGAGTTTTTGAAGAAAGATGTAACAACATTGGGTAATAGGAACTCAGACCTGCAAGCGTCAAAATATGGTTCTAATGCACAGCCTTATTATTTCTTTATTGACGACGATGAAAACTTGTTAATAGAAGGTGGTTATGGTTACGACCCCGATGTGCAAGCATTTATAGACCATTTAGATAAAGTGGTAGAAAATTACAACAACAGATAAATTGAAAAGCCCCGCATAGCGGGGCTTTTTTAATGAGTTGTGCAGACAATCGTGCAAATGAGCAATGTCATGTTGATGTAAAATGGCGACATCGTTTTATAATAATAATTATAGTTCTGTTACCTTGATACTAATGAAAAGGTTGCCTGTGAGCTGTTTCTTTACCGGAGAGCTTTTGCAACAGTTGATCTTTTAATATTAAAAATCAATATTAGTATTTTCAATATTGATAAATATCTTTAAATTGCAGTAAGGAGTTTAATAGCTAATAGCATATAGAGTGATATTACATTAAACCACCCCCACAAGCGATAAGAGATAACAATATACAGCCCCCACTTACTGTGAAACAAGTGTACCCCACAGTGCTTAATTATTATAACGATGATTACTCATACACTTAGTATGCATTGCTGCTAGGTAGTTTGGAATGTATGCTTGTTTTATGTCACACAGGTAAACCTGTGTTGATGCATGTATAAAAGAAAAAAGATCTCTGATGATGAGCAACGGCTTGATGTTATGGTTCTTGCGCTTATATAGGTTCGCAGCAGTGTTGTTGCTCATATGTATGCCAACAATAAAAGTTTCTGCAACACATATGTATGGTGCAGACTTGTTTTACACACATATAAGCGGTAATACTTACCAGGTATCTATGTACATATATGGTGATTGTGCAGGGCAGGCTTTTCCTTCATACCCCGGTGCTCCTGAAGTACGAGTATATAACGGGAATTCTCTTTACACAACCATTACCCTTGCAGTACAGGCACCTACAAACGGGTTAGAGGTTACGCCGATATGTCCGTCTCAGGCAGGCAATACAAAATGTTCTTCTCCCAGTTATCCGCTGCCGGGTGTAAAGCGTTTTTATTACACCAAAAATGTGACACTCAATACCTCTTCTGCTAATTGGAAGTTTCAGTTTACCGGAAACATGGGGTCTTCCACGCAACTGGGGCGAACTGCTCAAATGACTAATATTTTCAACAATACCGGTAACTCTATAATGGTGTTAGAAGCCACACTGAATAATACAAATGGGCCTAACTCTTCTCCGGTATTTACCACAATACCTACTCCGTTTTACTGTATCAATAAACCGGCACAGTATAACCCGGGTACAACAAATTCTGATGGTGATAGTCTTGTATATAGTTTAGTGCCGGGCATTCAGCCGGGTAATACTAATGTTAGTTACAGAACAGCACAAGGCTACTCGGCAACCAGTCCGTTGGCAACAGCAACCAATGCATTTACTTTTAGTACTGTTAACGGGCAGCTAAACTTTACGCCCAATGTCATTCAACAGTCGCTGGTTGTTACCAGGGTTGATGAGTATAAGAATGGTATACTTGTAGGTACTGCCATGAGAGAGATGACCATTGTTGTGTACAACTGTAACAACAATCCTCCGGGCGGACTCTTGAGTAATAATAACATCGGTAGTTTAGATTCTGTAAATTCTGTGATTAAAGTTTGTAAGTCTACAGGCACGCTGACATTTAATATCAATCCCACAGATCTTGACACACATAAAATAACCATGTCTGTATCAGGACTCCCATCGGGGGCTTCTGTCTCTATTTCGAATAATAACTCTACAGCACCTACTGCTGCGTTTACCTGGTTGCTGAATACAATGCCACTTGGTGAGTATACATTCACGGTAACATTTGTAGATGATGGCTGCCCGATATCCAGTAAGCAAACATCAATATATAAAATAGATGTGCTGCCAGACCCCGGAGTAACATTTAATACTATCAGCAAAGCTACCTGTACCCAAAAAGAAGTGTTTACTATGACACCATCTGTAACACCATCACCATGGAGGTTAGATGTAAAACAGGGCTCAGCAATTATAGATAGTTTTCTCAACGTAACGTCTGCACAAACAGATAGTTTAAGTCCGGGTAGTTATACTGTAAGGGTAACCAATGCAAATGGTTGTTATTCAGATTCTTCTTTAGTTATTGACCCGCCGCCTGCAATTATACCTGGTATAACTGTAGTTCCGGCTTTATGTAATGGAGATAGTACAGGTATGGCTGTGGTAAGTGCCGGTGGAGGTAAGCCGAGTTTTGTATATGCATTGGGTACTGGTAACTTCTCTAGTGCAGACACTTTTAGCAACTTACCGGCGGGTACTTATACTTTTAAAATAAAAGATCAGAATGATTGTCTAGAAGATACAACAGTTACCATTACAGAACCTTCAGTTTTGATACCGGCGGTAACGATAGACAGGCCCGATTGTGCTGCTTTAAATAATGGTAAACTATTTGTAAACGGTAGTGGAGGTACACCAACCTATACATATGCTATAGATACCGGATCATATGCATCGACAAATACATTTACAAACCTTGCTGCAGGTACTTATGTACTGCACGTAAAAGATGATAATAGTTGTGAAGCTGATACTACTGTAACGATACAAGACTCTTTGAATGTGTCGGCAACCGTAAGTATTACAGATGCACTTTGTAAAGATAGCAGTAGTGGTACAGCAACCATCAGTGCATCAGGGGGAGTGTCTCCTTATACATTTGCTGTTAATGCCGGTAGCTTCGGTACTAATAACACGTTTACCGGATTAGCTGCCGGTAGTTATACATTTTATGTAACAGATGATTTAGGTTGTGAATATGATTCTGCGTTTACCATTACAGAACCTTCAGTTTTGATACCGGCGGTAACGATAGACAGGCCCGATTGTGCTGCTTTAAATAATGGTAAACTATTTGTAAACGGTAGCGGAGGTACACCAACCTACACATATGCTATAGATACCGGATCATATGCATCGACAAATACATTTACAAACCTTGCTGCAGGTACTTATGTACTGCACGTAAAAGATGATAATAGTTGTGAAGCTGATACTACTGTAACGATACAAGACTCTTTGAATGTGTCGGCAACCGTAAGTATTACAGATGCACTTTGTAAAGATAGCAGTAGTGGTACAGCAACCATCAGTGCATCAGGGGGAGTGTCTCCTTATACATTTGCTGTTAATGCCGGTAGCTTCGGTACTAATAACACGTTTACCGGATTAGCTGCCGGTAGTTATACATTTTATGTAACAGATGATTTAGGTTGTGAATATGATTCTGCGTTTACCATTACAGAACCTACAGGCATCAGTATAATGGTAACAGCTATAGAACCTCTATGTAATGGAGACAGTACAGGTTCTATATCCGTAAATGGATCCGGAGGTACACCTGCATATACCTATGCTATGAATTCAGGCGGATATACCGTAAACAGTTCTTTTGCCAATTTATCTGCGGGTAATTATATCTTCAAAATAAAAGACCAGAACGATTGTATTATTGATACCTCATTGTCGCTAACAGAGCCGACCAAAGTTTTGGTAGACAGTGTTATTAACGATGATCCTTTATGCTTTAACGGGCAAGATGGGGAGATTACTTTTACAGGAACAGGAGGGTTACTACCGTACACCTATGCTATGGGTACCAGCGGGTTTGTTTCGGGTAATACATTCTCAAACCTAACAGCAGGCAGTTACACGATATACATCAAAGACGCTAATGGTTGTACCAATGATAGTGCTGCTGTATTGTCTCAACCTACAGACATTATACCTGTTGTAACAGCTACACCGCCTTTGTGCAGTAGTGATAGTACAGGAATAGCAAAAATAAATGCTACAGGAGGCACGCCTTCTTATACTTATGCTATAAACACAAGTACCTTTAGTAGTTCAAATACATTCAGCAATATACCTGCAGGTATTTATACGTTACGGGTTAAGGATAATAACAATTGTATCAAGGATACTTCAGTCACTATAATTGACCCTGCTGCATTAAGGTTTGATAGTGTATTATCTGCCGGCTTACTTTGTTATGGAGATCAGAACGGATTGATCACCGCGTATGGAGGAGGAGGCCGATATCCTTATACTTACGCAATCAACTCAGAACCGTTTAGTGCGAATAATACATTCTCAGGTTTAGCAGGAGGTAGTTATACAATAACTATCAAGGATAGTTTATCATGCCTGCACGATACTTTTGTAACAGTTGCAGAGCCAACACCTATTGTTCCTGCTGTAGTGATTACTCCGCCATTATGTAACGGGGGAAGTACAGGTAGTACAATGCTGTCTGGTAGTGGGGGAGTACCGGGTTATACATTCGCAATGAATAGTGGTACTTACAGCAGTGCCAACACCTTTGGCGGACTAACGGCAGGTAGTTATATCTTTAAGCTAAAAGATCAGAACGGGTGTGTTGAGGATACCAGTGTGAATATTACTGAGCCTGCTGTGTTGCAATTTGACAGTTTATTAGCTACAGAACCGTTGTGTAACAGTGATCAAAACGGCCAGATAAAAATATCAGGTAGTGGAGGTACGCCATCTATAACTTATGCAATTGGCGCGGGAGCATACGGTAACAACAATACGTTCAGTAGTTTGTCTGCAGGTACCTATCAGCTACATATAAAAGATAATAATGGTTGTACTGCAGATAGTGCATATCAATTGCAAGAGCCAACACCTGTAGTGTTGTTAGCATCTGCAGACCAGCCCGATTGTGAAACACTTAATAATGGTGTTATTACCCTGAATGGAAATGGAGGTACTCCAAACTATACATATGCCATAGGTACTACTCCGCATTCTACTAATAAAGTATTTTCTTCTTTAAGTGCAGGTACTTACACATTGCACGTAAAGGATAATAATGGCTGTACAGAAGATACTACAATCACGATTGCAGATTCGCTGGACGTATTGGCAACGCTCTCTGTTACTGATGCTTTGTGTTTTGATAGCAGTAGCGGTAATATTACAGTTACAGCTGCGGGCGGTGCTACACCATATCGTTATGCGATTAATACCGGCAGTTTTGGTGGTAGCAATATTTTTAACAATTTACCGGCAGGTACCTATACCGTGTATGTAAAAGATACATTGGGTTGTGAAACGGATACCAATATTTCAATTACAGAGCCAACACCAGTTACACTTGCTGCAACTGTTACAGATCCGTCTTGTAATGGCTCTGACGACGGTAGTGTTTTGTTTGTACCTGCAGGTGGTACTCCATGGTATAAAACAGCAATGAACGGCGGAACGTTTACCGCAAATAATTTTTACAACAAGTTGAAGGCGGGTGCTAATGCATTTACAGTTGTTGATAGTAATGGTTGCGAAAGAGATACTGTTATTAATTTGAAAGATGCTGATGCCTTGAAAGTGGATGTGGTGATAGAAGATGTGAAATGCTTTGGTGATGATAACGGTAAGGTAGATATAACAGCATTAGGTGGCACACCGGGTTACCTGTATGCCGTAGATAGTAGCAGTTTTAATTCGGGTGCTACCATTTCTCAACTAACACCGGGACAACATACTATTCGTATAAAGGATAGTAAAGGCTGCTCGAAAGATAGTTTGATTGAAATTGGTGAGCCCTCAGAATTATTGTTAGATAGTGTAGCGGTTACAGATGCAACATGTCACAACTATAAAGATGGTGCATTGCAGGTATACTCTAGCGGGGGTACTCCATTATATATATACTCTGTAAATAACGAAGGCTTTAATAACAGTGATCTGTTTGATAAACTAGGCGCAGGTACTCATATATTACAAGTAAAAGATGCAAACGATTGCTTAGTTGATACTACTGTCACTATAGAAGATCTGCCACCAATAGAAACAAGCATTGTAGAAGAGGACGCTACTTGTTATGGGTATAGCAATGGAGCAGTGGAGGTAGAAGCAGCGGGAGGTGTACCACCGTTCATGTACACTATCGGGGCAGACTCAACTATAAGTTCCGGGTATTTTAAGGGTTTAAAAGTAGGCGAATACACAATTACTGTTTTCGATAAATTAGGCTGTTCAGATGAAGTAGATGCATTTATTAATTCTCCTGATAAGATTGAGATCACAATGGATGTAATGCCTAATAATTGCGACAAGCAAGAAAATACAGGTATAATAGAAGCTTCTGTACGTGGTGGTACCGGTCCGTATCTGTACGCATGGAATTTGTATGACTATAGTGACGCATCTCAAACCAATCGAATCATTAATTTGAAAGAGGGCATATATCAGGTGAATGTAACGGATGCTGCTGATTGTATTGACTCTAACCGAGCAGAGATGAAATATGATGTGTGTTGTAGAATATTTATCCCGACAGTGTTCTCTCCGAATGGGGACGGGCTGAATGATAAGATAAGGATACTTCACGATGGCGAGTTTGAGCTAAAGGTATTCTCTATTTACAGTCGTTTTGGTGAGCGTGTGTTTACAACATCTAATAAAGAAGACGGTTGGGATGGTGTTTGGCAAGATCGCCCGCAAGACATTGCTACTTATAATTACTTTATGATAGGAAAATGTGGTCAGGATGATGT
This sequence comes from Bacteroidia bacterium, assembly GCA_030429205.1. Lineage (GTDB taxonomy): Bacteria > Bacteroidota > Bacteroidia > Chitinophagales > Chitinophagaceae > UBA5543. The sequence goes on along the minus strand of JAUICZ010000003.1, from coordinate 195,070 downwards.
GATGAAGAAAGGGACGATTACCTTGGTAAGGTAATTGTTGATATTGATACAAATAATTAGCCCCGCATTTGCGGGGCTAATTATTTAATGGATTCATTTTGTTATTACTGTAAGTACGAGTTGTACATCCATACTATTTTCTCTTGTGCTCGGATGTAGTCACTCATAAGAGAGTTAGTACCTTCATCATTTGTATCGTCAGACATTCCTAACAACTCTCTTTGAAGTTCTAGTAATGTTTGAAAATCAGTTACAATATGCTTTACACATGCCATACCATCCGTCACGTTTGTATGCTCTTTTATTTTTGAGTTCTTCAAAAAGGCAGTGTATGAATGATGTGGTGTTTCGCCAAGTGTAACAATACGTTCTGCGATCTCATCTATTTTAAGAATGATATCGTTATACAATTCTTCAAACTTGATATGCAGTTCAAAGAATTTTTCCCCTTTAATATTCCAGTGAAAACCTCTGATGTTCATGTAAAACACCTGATAGTTAGCAAGTAGTGTGTTTAAGCCTGTTGCTAATTTTTTTGCTTTCGTTGCATCTAATCCTATCTGATTTTTCTTTGCTTTTGCCATAGTGTTTAATTTTTCTTTATAGATATAACACAAAAATACCACAAAATGTTTATCGTGTCAATTTTATATAGATAGTCATTATTAATGTTGTGTTAAGCAAAGTCAATATTAAGTGTGACTAATGTTACGCATTATTCTCTAATGAGCTGCTTTGCCTTAGAAAGGTATTTATAAAGTAGATACACCCAAATACCAAAACAGAGGCTAAGCATCCATACATCTATATTAACAAATGGATGAAGCACATCATGAACTATATTATAAACTAGGTAATATGGCTGGAACACAATATCCCAACTATTCCAGCGCTCGAACCTGCCTAAGTAAATGCCGTACCCGCATAGTGCAGAAACAACAAATATAAATTGATCCCTTTTTCGCTGACTATAACGAGCAAATAGCTTTTCAATATTCCTGAGTGAAAGGACCCCCATTACTAGCCCCATCAAAGCTGAAGTATAAAGAATCAGCAAGTCGTACCAAATTGGTATTTCCATTCGTTCCTTTAAATGAAACAGATCTGTGACGATATATACAGTATTGGGGAAGAACAATAACCAAAGCAACCCAAATATCCATTGTTTAAAGCGTACCTGTGTAGTTAATGTTACATAGCTAAAATATAATGGCACTGTAGCAAGAAATAAATTCCATATCAGAAATATAAACATGGACCTGCCTGTAAAGGTTACTCTTATCAATATCAATGCTATGCTGAAGCTTAGTAACGGAAGCATCCATCTGTATTTATTTATAAAGTTCATAAACCTGTTATTTTAAGAATACTAAAACTGCTATTACCACACTCAGCACGGCTGATATTAGTACTGCACCTGCTGATATATCTTTTATCACTTTTACTTTAGGGTGATACTTGTTGTCTACTACAAGGTTGCATAGTTTTTCTACTGCAGTATTTATTGTTTCAGCAATCCATACAATGGCTATTGCAAAAGCAATAGCCATCCATTTTTCAATACTCAGTTCGCAGATAACACCTGCTACCACTACTGCAATAGTAGATGCCATATGTATACGTGCATTCACTTCGCTGTTTATAATATTAGATATGCCCTTTAGTGCATATGAAATGCTGTTCTTTCTTGCGGTTATTTGTTTTTTTATATTATTCATGATTTTCATTTTTTAGCTTTTTGCCGGTATGATACCAGTCAATATTTCGAGAGTAATACATGATGACGAATAGAATGATGAAGAGTCCGACGCTGCCAAATAGTAGTGCATAGTCTTTTAGCTGAATAAGGAAGAAGATATAGACGTATAGTCCTGTTAGTGCGGAGCCTATACCTAGTGCTACCTTACCTGATTTGATGATACTGTACACATACCAGCTAATGAGCAGCACTGTAGCTATAGCTGCAATTAGGTATGCAGGGTTGAAGCCTGTGTATTCTGATATAGATAACAGCAGGGTATAGAATATGCATAGTGCGATACCCACGAGAATGTATTGCAAAGGATGTATCTGTTTTTTCTGCATGATCTCTATAAAGAAGAAGACTACAAAGGTGAGAGCGATGATGAGTATGGCATACTTAACGGAACGTTCTGTTTTTGCATAACCGTCAGCAGGTTGCAATAACTCTACGCCAAATGCTGAAGTAGAAATATGCGGATTCCTGACGCTTTCCCAAAACTGGGGATAGCCACGAGATACTTGCAGTACTTTCCAGTTAGCATTAAAGCCAGATTCTGTGATTTTATAATCGTTAGGTAAATACTGCCCGCCAAATGCAGGGTCTTTCCAGTCAGACTTTATGTTGGCTACTGTTGTTTTACCAAATGGTACAAAGAAGAGTTTGCCTGTACCTTTCACCATCAAGTCTATTTCAAATTTAGTTGGGTTATCCTCGCTATATGTTATGGTAGTGCCCAGCGCAGTGTTCATAAACCCGATTGTTTCCAGTGTTGCTTCAAGTGTATGTTTTGTACTTCCCCACTTAAGTTTCACTTCTTCTTCCAGTCCGCGTGCATCGTCTATACCCACCAGTAGCTCTATTTTGTGCCATAATATTTCACTGCTGTCTATGTTCATCTTTTTTAGATATTCAGGAGAGAAGGAACCTTTTAAACTAAGTTGTGAGCGATAAACGGTAACGTCATAAATGCTCCGGTGCCTGTTTTCGGGTAGCAGTTCACCATTTATCTCTAGTTCTTCCGGCAATATGTAAGCTATTTTTTTCTCCATTCTTTCTTCATTGTTCTTATCTACTATTCTGCGCAAGTAGGGTATAGCAAGTACCGGACCTACAACTGTTTGCTCCGATGCCCATTTACTACTAATGTCTTGTATTACTTCTTTTTGTCTGCCTTCTCGCTCATTTATCAACCCCATTATCATAGCTGTAGGTATCAGCATAATGATGATGAGAAACCCGATAAGGAAGCCCTTAATAAGTGTCTTGTTTTTTTCAAAGAAGCTTTGTGTCGTAGTTGGATTTGATTGTGGTTCCATTTTTTTTATATTTTAAAAGTACTTTGTATTTCAAAGTAGGGTGAGCAAAAAAATATTATTTCATTTTCTTTATAATTTCTTCCAGTGCATTCAGGTGGTCTGTAAATGCTTTGTGTCCCGCTTTTGTAATAGAGTAGGTGGTATTCGTTTTACGACCAACAAACCCTTTTTGTACTTTGATGTATTCATGTTCTTCCAATGTTTTTAAATGTGTAGCCAGATTACCGTCTGTAACGTCCATGATACCCTTTAGGTCGTTAAAGTTCAGCTTTTCATTTACAGCCAGTGCACTCATGATGCCTATACGTATCCGGCTGTCAAAAATCTTATTCAGATGTTGTATCGGGTCTTTCATTACGCTGTTGCCTTGGCTCCTTTTTTATCATACTTGTTCCACATGATAAGACCGTAGAGTATATGTAGCCCCCCAAAACCTATAGCCCAAAATGTTAATCCGTATCCCAGAAAGAACATATTAACTACTCCCAGAGCCATCTCCATATATCCCAGATACATAATATCAGAATAGGTGTATTTACTACCGTTGTATAGTGCTATACCATAGAATATTAAACATGCAGGTGCTATATACGCCTCGTGTCCATTAGCTAAAAAGAATAGGCTGAATATACCGCCCATAACCAGTGGTATAGACATGTGCAGTATCATTTGTTTAGACGTGCTATTCCATAGCTTTTGCCCGGTTTGCTTAGCCTTTCTATTAGTGAAATAGTAGCCACCTGCTATGGCTACTACAAGTACCAGTATCGCCAATATCAAAAACTTAATAGTAGCACCTGTGTATACTTCGTTACTAACTACTCCATCGTAAGAGCCACGCATCTTTCTCACAGTGTTATAGTATACTGGTGGTAGATCTTGTATCCAGCTGCGTGCTATTAATGCACCTGCCAGTCCTACACAACCTGCCCATACACCGCTCCACCCGTTAAGTGAGAAGAAGCGTACGGAGCGAGACATGATACTGCGTATCTCCTCCAGCGTACGTACAGATTCTAATTGAGTTTTTTCTTTCATTGAAAAGCACTTTGTGTTTCAAAGTAATGAAGAATATATGATACCTCAAAATTTTTATGATTTTTCAAATAAAAAAGGCACTACTGATGTAGCGCCTTTTGGTATCAAGTATTTTATAAACTTAGCTTACAGCCTTTTGTACCAACTCTGCTGCTTCGCTAAGAAGTATAGCAGACTGTACCTCAAGACCAGAGTTGTCGATCAACTCCTTAGCCTGTTCTGCATTAGTACCTTGTAAACGTACAATGATCGGAATTTCAATATTACCTAAGTTCTTGTAAGCTTCTACAACACCGGCAGCAACTCTGTCGCAACGAACGATACCACCGAAGATATTGATAAGAATTGCCTTAACGTTAGGGTCTTTCATAATGATACGGAAACCAGCTTCTACTGTTTCTGCATTTGCAGTACCACCAACATCAAGGAAGTTTGCAGGCTCACCACCGGCAAGTTTGATCATATCCATGGTAGCCATTGCCAAACCTGCACCGTTTACCATACAACCCACATTACCATCCAGCTTTACATAGTTCAGGTTGAACTCACCAGCCTCAACTTCTGTTGGATCTTCTTCCGTTTTATCACGCATTTCTGCAAGGTCTTTATGACGGAACAAAGAGTTCTCATCAACACTCATCTTACAGTCAACTGCCAATATTTTATCATCGCTTGATTTGAATAGCGGGTTGATCTCCAACATTTCACAATCCAAACCAACGTATGCATTGTATAAGTTGGTAACGAATTTCACACAGTTTTTGAAAGCCGTACCACTCAAACCAAGGTTGAAAGCAATTTTTCTAGCCTGGAAAGGTTGTAAAGGCATATTAGGCTCTACCCACTCTTTGAATATCTTCTCAGGAGTGTTGTGCGCTACCTCTTCAATATCCATACCGCCCTCTGTGCTGTACATGATCACGTTTTGCTTCTTAGCACGATCCATCAAGATAGACAGATAGAACTCCTCGCGCTCGCTAGGACCATCGTAGTACATATCGTGCGCTACAAATAGCTTGTTTACTACTTTACCAGCATCGCCTGTTTGCAAAGTTACCAGTGTATTGCCTAAGATGTTTTTGGCTACACGCTGTGCATCTTCTGCACTTTTAATTACTTCAACACCATGTTGCTCAGGCGCTTCCTTCACCGTACCCTTACCACGTCCACCTGCATGTATTTGCGCTTTTACAACAGCAAATTTTGCTCCTGTTTCTTCTGCAACCTTATTGTAAGCTGCTACAGCGTCGTCAACATTTTCTACAGCTATACCGTCTTGCGTAGGTACATTGTAGCTCTTCAATAGTTCTTTGGCTTGATATTCGTGCAAATTCATTTTAGCTGAAAAATTTTGTGCGAAGATAAATGAAAATAGCCACTTATGCAGGTGAAATTTGCATGTATATGGGTTCGGTATAATGTGTTGGCTGCTGTTTTGTTAAGTATTGTTATGAAATACAATTTTTTTATTGTGAAACTGATTGTGAGCAAGGACTTTGCACCAAATTTGCAGGTTTGACAGGTTGGCAGCACAGAAATTGCAGCTTTGCTATTATGACGGTAAATATCGGGTAATAAACGGCTATTGAGTGGCGAATACTATGTAAAACGGGGTAGGTGCTTACGGATATCTTGTATTAGGGATAGGGTGTTCATGGTATGTTTATTATAGCAAATATACGCTTTTTTGCCATTCTTTCTTTACTTGTCTAAAGAAAGAATCAAAGAAAAGACCCCGCTAATCAAAGCTTCCTGATTAGCGGTTGCGACTTTGATAGGCTACAGGTCTTCGGCTCTGCCGGGCTTTTGAACATACATAGTGGGTTAGATTACTTGCGTGTATATTTTATTAATTTGTACTGACTTAGTATCATGAAAGATTTATTGATATATGCTTACTGGTTATTGTATAGAAGGAATAATGACTTTAGTACAGCTTTCTTTCGAAAAGCGACGACTTATGTGCAAATGCTATTTTTTATATTAATTAATATTCTTTCAATCGTATTTATAGCAGACTCCTTTTTTGCTTCTGATTTAAGTCATGTAAATGGATTGCTGGGTAAAGACAGAGTTATGGATAGGCTCGTTTATATACCATTACTGTGTTTGCCCTTATTGATTATTCTGATTATATATTTCAGAATAAATAAAGACATTGTGGAGGGGGAAATGGCTTTGTATGATTCTATGGATAAGAAAGAAAGGGGAAAGAAAAATGCCATACTTGTAAAGTACATAGTGTTATCTGTTGTGTTGTTTGCTTTGGGTATTACTTCGTCTACATGGGTTAAATGGTTGGTAAGTTAGAGTGTGTTGGATATGCGCTGCCAAGCTTTTAACGCACATAACGGGTTAGTTTACCTGTGCGTATATTTTATTAATATTGAATGGTGTTTGATTACTTGTTTTATATCATATACAGGGGCAGGATATTTAAGAAGGCTAAATACAATAGAAACAGAAAAAAAGGGACAATTGAATTTCTGTCTTTTGTTATTAGTTATTACTTAATGCTGGTAGTAATGTTGTCAGCTATTCCACTAAGGATGATTAACGATAGCATCCCTGGTAAATGGTTTTATTACGGGGCGCTTACTATCCTTACTACAATTATTGCTACCGTATTTATAACAATAGGTAGAAGGTACAGCTATGAACGCCTTATAAAAATAGAAAAGAGGTATTCGCATAAAGTATCAGACAGGTCTGCAAAAACATGGTATAGATTATTTACAATATCTGTTCCTGTAAGCGGAATAATTGTAGCGCTAATACTTCGTGGTTGATATACTCCCTCAATTTTTCTTCTCTTTAAAGTAACTGTTATAGGCCGCCTCTGTAAGGGTGAACTTCACATCGCGGATGCGGTGGTAGTGCAGCCACTCCAAAAACAGGATGGGTTGCAGTGTTTCGTGGTGGATGATGGTGCCGCTTTTCAGGCTGATGATAAATGTATCCAGACAATAGAGGTACGCCGACAGCTCGGACGCATCGTGCGGGAACCCCGCAAAGCGGGTGGTGAAAGTATTCATACAGTTACGGTTTAGTATCACGATAAATAATTGATAGGCTTATTTAGGATACCTGAGCACCGACCGTAAAAAAACGGGCGTGGAACTCAACTTACCGAGGAGAGGCCCTAGGAGGCCCGCGCACGAATAAGAGAGCCCACGCCTTAGCGTGAGCGTTCTTACTTCGTCTTGTACGCTTTGAAATTTCCTAGGTTTCTCCTCAAGACAGAAAGCAATTACGCTTACAATATTTTAACTGTAGTAAAGGTAATGTTTTGTACTTAAGTATAAGAGAGGGTTTTTTCTCATCATTGCGAAGCCTGTATGGATGAAGCAACCTCACAACAACACCTGTCATGCTGAACTTGATTCAGCATCTAGCGTAATGAGTATTTGTTTATTGTTGTCCTTTCTTTGCTTGTCCAAAGAAAGAACGAAAGAAAAGACCCCGCTAATCAAAGCTTCCTGATTAGCGGTTGCGACCTTGATAGGCTACAGGGCTTCAGCACTGCCGGGCTTTTTTAACTTCCCTCCTGTTTTAGGAGAGCTTGTCCTGCTACAGCGGGAGGTGCCCAAAGGGCGGGGTGGTAGTTATCCACGGTCATTGCGAAGACTGTAAGGATGAAGCAACCTCACAACAACACCTGTCATGCTGAATCAAGTTCAGCATGACATATGTTTAGAAAAGAGTGCGAAACTGTGCGGTGTGCGAAAACTCGCACGGCGCACAGTGAGAATGGGTGTTTTTACCCTTGACTTCAGTATTGAATTTTATAATATTGGGAAATGGTAACTAACCTTCAATTAATCGATGAGCTTTTTCTACACGCTAGAAAAAAAGCATTTAAAGAACCGTACAAGTGTTTGTTTAAAGAATGTAATGCAAACTCGATTAAATCACATTTGCTTCAAAAAAATGGTGTTTTAAGTAGCATTGCTGTAAAGAAACATGTGGTAACAATGTACTATCCAGATTTTACTAAAGTAGATGAAGATAAAATTGAATTCAAAAAGACAGGTATAAATAATGCAATGACTTATCCATTATTTTGTTCTACTCACGATACCGATTTATTCTCAAGTATTGAAAAAGATAAAATAGACTATAATGATTATAAATCTCAATTGCTTTTTTCTTATCGTGGATTATGTTCTGAAATAAGAAAAAAACAAAGAAATGTACGGATATATGAAAGGTTACTCGATTCGCCTAGAATGAATATTCTCTCTCCAATGCATTATACTGCTATATTACTTCAGCAAATAAGTGGATTTAAGCAAGGTATATCTGATATGCTTCGTTATAAAAGATTAATGGAAAATGAAATTGGAGGGGATAAGGTTCAGAACTTTACTTTTTTCTATTATAAATACCCATATATAGGTATATGTGCATCGGCAATATTTAGCCCCGTTGATATTATTACATCTGCAAAAGCTACGCAATTAGAGCCGTTAAACAATGTATTAATTAATATAATACCTGATAAATCATCAATACATATAGTTATTGGTTATCATAAAAAATATAACGATACCTGGATTGTAGATTATGCAAAATCTTGGAATGATTTATCTGCACTTCAATTGCAATATATGCTAACTGATTTAATCGCTGCGAGAATTGAAACGTGGTGTCTATCTCCAGATGTATATGAGAAGATTTCTTCTAAGAATCTAAAACAATTTAAAAAATATTGGAGTGAGAATGTTCAAAACCTCTCTCCCAGTCAGAGGATTAATTTTAATTTATTTGCTGAAGTTTAATCATTTCATTTATTGAATGAAATGTGCGGCGTGCGAGTTTTCGCACACTCGCACACCCTTCTCCCCAAAATCACTATTTTTAAATGTGGCATTAGCACAAGTACGCACGGCACTATCGCAGTTTGCACCTATGGATGATGAGGCATGGACAGCTTTGTCGGATTTGTTTGTACACAAGAGTTTAAAGCGCAACGAGTTTTTGTACCGTGAGGGCGACCGTCCGCACAACGGTAGTATGCTATTAAGCGGTGTGTTGCGCGTATTTTATACCAAGCAAGACGGGGTGGAGTACAACAAGAACTTTTTCATCCCCGGTATGTCGCCCACACCCATTACGGCATTGGTTACTGGGCAGCCCTGCGCCATTAGCTTTCAGGCATTGACGGATGCAGAACTGATGACCTTCAACTTTGCGCAATTCTTAGCACTGGCCGACCAACATGAGAGCCTGAGAAAACTGTACACCAAAATACTGGAGCAGTTGTGGATACATAAAGAGCAGCAGGAGATACAAATGGTGACCAACGATGCGCAAACCAATTACGACCTGTTCCGTAAAAAGTTCCCCGGCCTGGAGCAGCAAATACCGCAATACCATATCGCATCTTACCTCGGCATAACGCCCATACAGCTCAGCCGCATCAGGGCAAAAATGTCAAAGTCCACTTCTTAACATAGGTTAATGCTTAGCGCATAACAGCGCCGCACCTTTGCATCATCAACAAACGTAAAAGCAAAGGTTATGAAAACATTGTTTAATTATCCCGCAGGCATCTACATAGTGGCCACACTTGCCGCACTGGGCATCATGATCGTGATAGATTATGTACTGGGTGCAGAAGCAGAACATTTGAATGCATGGGTTATCGTCAACAGGCTGGTGGGTAATACCGATACCATTGGTGATAGTCTCGCTATCCGTCAGTTTGGTTTGGCTGGTGCCACGCTACTCATGCTCGCACTCAACACCGTATTTGGTTTTATGCTCATCAAGCTGCTTACACTCACTATCAAATTCATTCACTGGTTATGATGCACATACTCATCAGGGCAATTGGTTTATCTGCATTTATTGCAGCTACATTTTTCTAAACAACTTAAAACATTCAACAATGAAACTCCATAACAATACTATTCTTATAACGGGTGGTACATCGGGTATCGGCCTGGCAATGGCCAAGCGATTTGCAGCACTCAATAACAAAGTGATAATAGCGGCACGCAGCGAACATAAACTAATAGCAGTAAAAGAACTATTGCCCGAGGCAGACACTATACAGTGCGACCTTGCTAAACCTGCGGATATAGATAAGCTGGTACATACAGTAGAGCAACAATACCCGCAATTGAATATACTCATCAACAATGCAGGGGTGCAGTACAATTACGATTTTTTGACAGAGCCTGATGTACATCAAAAAGCGGTACACGAAATAGAGACCAACCTGACAGCACCCATCAAACTCATCGCACATTTACTGCCTGTATTAGAACAAAATGATAATGCTGCTATCGTGAATGTATCATCGTCGTTGGGTATGGTGCCGAAAGCTAATGCGCCTGTTTACTGCGGAACAAAAGCAGGGCTGCACATCTTTACCAAAGCATTGCGTTATCAGTTGAATCATACAAAAGTGTTCGAGGTAGTGCCCGCATTGGTAGATACTGCTATGACACAGGGCAGGGGTACAGGCAAAATAAGCCCCGACCGGTTGGTAGATGAATTTATACGTGGTTTTGAACGTGATAAGTACGAGATCAATATCGGAAAGGTAAAACTACTGAGGATGATACAACGTATTGCGCCTGCCCTGGCGGATAAGATCATTAATGGTAAGGGTTAATTGTTCTTCTTTATATGTCCAAAATGTTCCCCTCTTTCTTTTATCGCCAAAAGAAAGAGGCAAAGAAAAAGCGCCGAAATCTTGATACCTCCTAGATTTCGGTGTCTCTTTAATTTGACTGAGTGCTACTGTTCTGCCGGGCTATATAACATTTGTCATTGCGAGAAAGCGTGGCAACCTCGCGAAATAATCAAAACAAAGTATTCTCTTGCTTGCTGTGCAGTTTAGGTGGGGTGAGGTTGGTGCCGCACTCTGCATTTAGTTTTTCTATCAGGTATTTTATTAATTCAGGCGAGTGTAACTCTTCGTGCTGGTGCATGAAAAAGTAGCAGGTTTTCAATCCCTGTGCCATCCACTCTTTTATTCTTTGTACCCAGTCATCAATACGTTCGTAATCGGTACGGTGTAGCGAGTTGCCCACAAAACGTATGAAACATTCGTTGGTAGTCAGGTGCATGTGCACACAATCTCTACGGCCGGATGCATCGGTAATGATAGTACCCCGGTTAAACTCTTTAAGTATAGCGTATAGTTCTTTGTTGTACCCGTCTTCTTTATACCAGTCGGGGTGGCGCAGTTCTACAAACATGGGTACATCTTCGGGAAACTGCTCAATAAAATCGTATAAGGTTTGTATTTGTTTGGGCGAGAATTGCGGGTGAGGCATCAGGAATATCGGGCCCAGATTTTCTTTAAATTCAGTAATAGCCTCCAGGTATTTACCAGTTTCAAACTCTGTATTCTTTAAGCGTTTTTTGTGTGTAATAATGTCTGTGAACTTGGGGCAGAATTTAAAGCCTTCCGGTACTTTACTTTTCCATTGCCATACATCGCTGGGGAAGGGCATGCGGTAGTATACTGCGTTAAACTCTATACAGTTGAATATTTGTGCGTAGTGCTCTAAAAAATCTTTAGGCTTAGTACCCTTGGGGTATAGTTTGCCTACCCAGTCTTTACGTCCCCATTTGGCGCAGCCTATATAAAATTTAGTGGGCTCGTCTAGTGGTGTTAATACCTGTTTGTTTACTTCGGGGTCGGGCGGTAGTGTAAAGTCTATCTGTGCTAATTCCTCGTCGGTTACTTTGCCAAATTCCATTTGTTAAAGTTAGTAGTTTAAATTTTTTGCCTCCTTCATTTATTGTAAATTTATTAATATAAACTATCGCGTATGAACTATTTACTGTTACAAAGTAACAAAGGCGCCGCAGGAAAACACGAGGTTTTACTTTGGTTGAGTTTAGTACTGTTCCTGATATTAGTATTTGTTACAAAATGGAGTGTAAAACAATTAAGGCAATATTTTTCTACACATACAATTAAGTTCTGGCCTTTTAATAAGGCATAGAATACCACCAGGTTGAAATATTTACTCTTAATGAGAGGTTCTGCAGAAGTGCAGAGCTATTGTGGTTAATGGTTATTGCTTGGTAGCTGATAAACTGTATAGCGTTTTAGTATTTCAAGCAGTAGAGTGAATGTTTCTTTTCCGTAAAGCTATAAATATCTTCTTTAGTAGCATTGTTTAACGTAATAGTGTTAAACCTGTTGTTGATAATCTTGACGATAACCTAAACGCTTTTCAAGCGAATGTCATATTAGTGTAATAACGCTTTGTCAATAGTGATTGGGGCTCGCTTCTGTCAAAACAATCATTGTTTCATGTTGTTGATCATACGAACCAAAAAACGATATGATTGATATGAAACAGATTTTATTTACACTATCGATGTTAGTTTTTTTCATTGCTAACTCTACAGCGCAAACAGCAAAATTGCAGGTAATACACAATTGTGCAGACGCATTAGCTGATACCGTAGATGTTTATGCTAATGGTAATATCTTATTGGATAATGTAGCGTTTAGAACTGCCAGTAGTTTTTTGACCGTGCCTGCGAAAACACCTGTACGCATAGGGGTTGCTCCGGGTAACAGTGCATCAGAGATGGATACTGTATATAGTGTTACTGTAACATTAGATTCCGGTAAAACATACATAGCAGTAGCAAATGGTATTATTAATAGTATGGGTTATTCACCTGCGCCAGCTTTCGGACTAAATCTTTATAATATGGGTAGAGAGTCAGCTGCTAATAACATGAATACAGATGTGTTGGTAGTGCATGGTAGTACAGATGCCTTTGCAGTAGATGTAAGTGCAGGCTCAAATGTTCTGGTTGATAATTTAGAGTATGGTAATTTTTCAAACGGTTATTTAGAGTTGCCTACGCAAGATTACACGCTAACTTTAACGGATAGTATGGGTGGTAATAAAGTTGCAGATTATACGGCACCATTACAAACATTAAACTTGCAAGGTGCAGCTATTGTTGTTGTTGCTTCTGGTTTTGTTAATACTGCTAATAATTCTAATGGTCCTGCATTTGGATTGTATGCAGCAACTGCAAACGGTGGAGCTTTGGTGCAATTACCTGTAGCAACAAATATATCATCAGTTATTGCAAATGATTTAAAGTTTAGTGTATATCCCATCCCGGCAGACAACCAAGTTTTTATTACAGGCGATGTAAAAGGTAAAGTATTAGAAATTATAGATATGTCAGGAGCTGTTGTGAAAAGTATATCAAACTTAAGCACACAGTCAATAGATGTTTCTGGTTTAGTTAGTGGTAATTATATTATTAGAGTTACAGGTAAAGATGCGATTGGCACGCAGGGTTTTGTGAAGTATTGATTTTGTGGTGTTAGTATTTAGTGAGGGGCTTTTCAGCCCCTTTTTTATTAAGATTAAGTGTCTAAATGTCTGTTGCTTTGATAAGGTACGTAAAAGTATAGGTATAATACACGAGCATATCTCATAGTCCAGGGTTGTAGTAAAACCACTATTACCGTACTGACGATCATGTACACTTCTACACTGTTATCCCATACGCTCAACCCGAATATGGGCCAATACCAAACAAGGTTTATCAAAAAAATAATAACGGTAAGTGCGTAGTTTATACCGGGGCCATTGTTTTGCTCTCCAACCATTGGTTGGTTGCACACACTGCAATTGTCGGTTAGCTTCAGGCACTTGTTTAGAGGGAATACTGTTTTGTTTACAAACATGTTGCCCTTTCTGCAGTTAGGGCACTTCATTTTAAGAACCCCACCAATTAAAGAAGGCTTTTTGTGTGTGCTACACATTAATGTGCTCTCTTAATTATTTATCAGATTTTTCTTGTTGTGCACTAAAGGCATCAACCCTTTTCTTAACCTCAGGGTTTTGTTGGTATGCCATCAACATCTCTTCGTATTGCATTGGAGTAAGGTCGTACTGTGTTGTAACGTCAGATATTTTCTGCATCAGGTTTTGCTGAATAGCTGCCATGTCTTTTAAACTACGGTCGAAGCTATCTTTTTCTTTTTGAGTTGCTTTACTCAAGCTGGCATCGCCCATTCTTCTGGCCATAAACATTTGCTGAAAACGATCCATACTTAAACCATTGCTTTCAACAGTTTGCTCCATATGTTTTTGTACACTCTCTCTTACCGGCCCGATCTCTTGTTCTATTACTGCGAATGTTTGTAACATTTCATCGCTGTATTTTCCCTGCTGCTGTGCGTATGCAGTATGCATAAAACTTGCTAAAAGAATTGTAACCAGTACAGTAGATATATATCGCATATTTTTTGCTTTTACCCGGTAAAACTAAAGTATTAGCATATAACTCTGAAATGAACAGAGCTCGCAAACTGTTTTTTATAGCTTCTATAACAAAAAAAGGTATAAGTGATGACACTTATACCTTTAATAAAATATTTCAGATCAAATACTATTCTTCTTCTTCGTCAGCAGCAGCATCACCTTCAATACCCATTATGCCATCAATCTTTTCTTTGAAGGCAGCGTCTTGAGCATATGCCATTGCCATTTGCTGGAAAGTAGTCACTTCTAATTCATGCTTTTCTGCAGATTCTCCCATTTTCATCATCAAATCCTGGTTCATAGCCATTGCAGACTGTGCGATTGTCATGAAGCTTGTTTGTTCTGCTTCTGAAGCACCACCCATAGTTTCATCGCCAGATTGTGCAGCGATAGCAATTTGCTGGAAACGCTCCATAGTTAAACCTTCATCTTCAACAGACTTTTTAAGCTTTTGCTCCATTTCTTTTTGAGCAGGTATTACATCTTTATAAACCAATACAAATTTTTCAACCTGATCGTCAGAGAAATCGCTTTGAGCCTGTACGGTGTTCGCAGTAAATGTCATAGCGATAGCGGCACATACAGTTAATAATAGTGTCTTAACCTTGTTCATTCTAATTGTTTTAAATATGAAGATGTAAAGCTAGTTTATTTATTGCAAACTAGATAAGTGCAGTTGTTAATATGATCTACTTTATTTCGATCTTTTTGCCGTAAAAATGAGGCTGTTTATTGGTTAAGAGATCCAGCAGCATTTTAACCCTGGCCAGCTTCTCACGCAACATTACTTTGACAGTCAGCTTTTTGGGAGGGTCTTTTGCATTAAAACCAACTGCGTTAAGTCCTTTACGGTTGGCAATGAATATTGCACGTTCGTTGTGGAATTTTTGAGAGATCACTACTACATCTGTTTCGCCAAATATCGCTTTACAGCGTACCACACTGTCCAGTGTGCGGAACCCTGCATAATCTAAAAATACCTTGTTGGCTGGTATGCCACTGCTGATTAGATCGTCTTTCATGGTCTCGGGCTCGTTATAGTTTTTTTGCCTATTATCGCCACTTACTAATACGTAATCGATCTTACCAGCTTTGTATAATTGAACTGCTGCTTGTATTCTGTATTTGTAGAAAAGGTTTATGTGCCCTTTGCTTACATATTTTGAGGTGCCTAAGAGTAAACCTACTTTATGATGGCTGATTTGCTGTATGTTGTGAGTGAGTTGTTTTTTTACAGAATACTTCACCCACATATCTGTACCCAGAATTAGAATGGCAAGAGCTGCCAATGCAATGAAAAAATATTTTAAAATTTTCTTTCCCATCCTATAATATGCTGTTACAAGTTAGGGAAATAATTGCTAGTTGGGTTGATAATATTGGGTCCAGCCGTTCTGATAGTCGGTTAGTTTTTCCCCATATAAGTAATTCGACGGTATTGAAGTGGTTGATGATTTTGGAGTGTACACATATTCATAGCTACTCATCAAAAACAGACTCATATGAAAGCTGAGTATGTAGCTGTCTGGGATTTGTGTATAAGTGAAATAATCTGCAAAGATTACACCTGGTGTTGCAATACTTTTTGTATCAACAGAGTTTGGGTATTTGCCGTGTGATTTTTTATAATCCTCAATATATTGAATGATCTTTTTTGCCCTGTAAAATGAATATCTGGGCATTTGTTCACGAGCTAAAGTGGCTAAAAGTATAGCTCCCACAAGCACAATGAACACCAAGGTCGCTGTTTTTACTTTAGGGTCCCTTCTATATTGTTTTCTGAAAATAGAGATTATCCATACTGGTACTAAAAACAAGATCAGACCTGCTATGATTATCACAGCATCAAGACCAAGAGTTAAGCTAGCCATCATGGCAAAACTTGACCAGCTACTGGGGCCGGGTAGGTATCTTAAACTTAATAAGATTACTAAAAGTGTAATAAGAATGATTACAAAAAATGTGTATACTTTTTTGTTGACTTTCTTTTTTAAAAACCTAAGTATTAAAAAGCTAAATAATGGAGGGCTAAAAAGAACAAGAATGGTAAATAGAAAGCCCATATGGTATTAAGGTTGAAGCAGAAATGCTATTCTCCCAGCTTATTTAACAAACCCGATGCTTCTCCTTTCTTAGAAGAGTTTTCTTTGATCAGGCTGTTGAGTAGGGTGCGTGCCTGCATTTGCTCTTCCATAGCAATATGGCACTTGGCAGCCATAAGGGTAGCGGCATCTTTTTGGTTCGATTGAGGATCGAACATGATCTTTTGATACTGGCGTAGTGCTTTCTTATACTTCCCCTCGTTAAAGGCTTCATCGCCTTTTGTGATACCACTGCTGGCCCTGCCTAGTTCTATTTTCTTTTTAGGAGGTTCTGGTGCGGCCTCTGCATCTTTAGCTCTGTATAGTGCTGCCTGCTTTTCTTCCTTTTTTTCGTCTGCGTTAAAGCTATTGCCCATTCGCGCATCGTACTTGTCGATGGCTGCATCTGCTGAAACAGGTTCTTTTTTTGTTTGTTCTTTGGCTGCTTTTTTATTGGGTGCAGTAGCCGCTGTGGTAGTACTTGCAGTGTTTTTTGTAGGCAGTTCCTCTTTCACCTCTTTCTTTTTCTTCTCTATCGGTTGCTCTTCTTTCTTTGTTTCTTTTAATGGTTCTTCTGCTTGGGCCTCGACCTCACTATTATCATCATCAAGAATGGTAGCGTCTGCTAATAACTGTCGGCTGCTATCGCTTACTACAGGTGTAGTTTGTTCCAGCGTATCTGCAGGTCTGGTACTTACTTCCGGGGTGTTGTTTACGGGCTCGCCTGCAGGTGCTGTATTCTGTGCTACTTGTACATTCTCCTTTTCAGGGAAAATACTATCTCTCATAAACCAGAAAACACCTGCAATGAGTAGAACCCCCGCAGCAATACCTATAGGTTTAAGCATGCGGCGCATTGGCATGCCGCTACCGGCTGTCGGAGCTTTTAAAGGCATTTTCTTGTTGCCGCTATCTTTATTTAACTCTTCTTGTGCAGTAAGTAAGTCAATGTGTTGAGCGAGAAAAGCAGTGTTTTGTTTTTCAACATATTTAAATGCTTCGGGCTTATTGGCTTCCATCAACCCCTCAACGGCATCATTACACAACGGACAGCTTAGTAAATGCATTTCAGCAGCATGAGCTTCTTCGTGCACCATCTTACCGGATGCGTACATCCTGAGTTGTTTGGGCGACAAACAAGCACTGTTTTCAAATATATGTTTCAACTGCTCTTTGTTCATGCTTTTTCTTCTAACAGTCCGGCCAGTTTTATTTTTAAGTTGCGCTTACCATTTTGTATCGCGCTTTTGATCGTTTTTAAGTCGTAGTTGGTTTGGCGAGCTACCTCTGCATAACTCATTTTTTGCAGGTAAAAATGGCGGATGCAAATCCGTTGCTCTTTACTTAATGTTTGTATAGCTGCCTCCAACTCATTTAAAAAATGTTCTTTCTTAACCTTTTGATGCCAATCATCTTCAAATTCCACATCATTTTCAGAAATTTCTTTATCAACAACAGGGTTGTTCTTTCTTAAAATCATTAAACAGTGGTTGCGTGCAACACTGTAAAGCCAAGATTTAAAGTGAGCTATATTGTGTTTTTTCAGATCTTCCAGCAGCTTAATGAATATTTGCTGGCTGGCATCTTTAGCATTTTCAGCTTGTTTCAGGTATTTCATACAAACACCATATACCAGGTGGTTGTATCGCTGAAAAAGGCATACGAACGCGGCTTCTTCGCTACGTTCTGCGTAGCGTGCCACTAGTTCTTCGTCAGATAGATTTTTGTAATCCTGTCCTGCCAAGCTAAAGCTTAATTAAAAAGTTGAATATCAAAGGTAATAGATTAATTACTATTTATTTATAAACTAACGATTAGATAACAAATAACAAAAAGAAACCTTATCTGTATGGTTGCAATATATTAGCCTATGTTTTTAGATGTTGAACAGCTATATTTGCTCCTTATTTAAATTTATCCTGTATATATATGGAAATGTTTTACTTAGTGCCGGTTTTTGGAATACTGGCTTTACTATTTACAGTGATCAACAGCTCTTGGGTGAGCAAACAAGATGCGGGTACAGATCGCATGAAAGAGATTGCAAACCACATTGCAGATGGTGCAATGGCATTTTTGAAAGCAGAGTACAAGGTGATGATATACTTTGTTGTCATTGCAGGGTTACTGTTAGGCTTTATGGGAGCCAGCAACCCGAGCTCTAGCCCTGTAATTGCTTTAGCATTTGTTATTGGTGCTGTTTTCTCTGCGTTTGCAGGTTTTATAGGTATGCGTATCGCAACCAAAGCAAACGTGCGTACTGCACATGCAGCACGTAGCAGTTTCAGTAAAGCACTGGCTGTTTCTTTTAAAGGTGGTGCTGTAATGGGACTAGGTGTTGCAGGTTTGGCAGTACTTGGTTTAGGTAGCTTGTTCATCGTTTTTAAAATGATGTTTGCTCCCGAT
This sequence comes from Bacteroidia bacterium, assembly GCA_030429205.1. Taxonomy (GTDB): domain Bacteria; phylum Bacteroidota; class Bacteroidia; order Chitinophagales; family Chitinophagaceae; genus UBA5543. The sequence goes on along the minus strand of JAUICZ010000003.1, from coordinate 176,211 downwards.
GCTATGGCTAACAGTCATGAGATGGAGCGCGCTATCGAAGTGTTAACAGGTTTCTCTTTAGGTGCTGAAAGTATTGCACTTTTCGCACGTGTAGGCGGTGGTATATATACAAAAGCTGCCGATGTTGGTGCTGACCTTGTGGGTAAAGTAGAAGCAGGTATACCTGAAGATGATCCGCGTAACCCTGCAACTATTGCAGATAACGTGGGTGATAATGTAGGTGATGTAGCAGGTATGGGAGCTGACCTTTTTGGTTCTTACGTAGCTACTGTACTGGCAACTATGGTATTAGGCAGGGAAACATCAGCTGTTGGCGATGCGTTCAACGGTTATTCTCCGATATTATTACCAATGCTTATTGCAGGGCTTGGTATCGTCTTCTCTATTATAGGTACCTTCTTTGTACGTATTTCTGACGCAGTAAGTGTTAGCACTGCTCCTGTTCAGAAAGCATTGAACATGGGTAACTGGGGATCTATGATTCTTACGGCCGTGGCTTCATACTTCTTGGTGATGAATATACTACCAGAGCAAATGGTGCTTCGTGGTACAGAGTTTTCAAATACGCAAGTATTCGGCGCGATAGTTATAGGTTTAGTTGTTGGTGCTTTAATGAGCATCATTACAGAATACTATACCGCTATGGGTAAGAAACCTGTTAATAGTATTATCCGCCAGTCTGATACAGGACACGCAACAAACGTGATCGGTGGTTTAGCAGTTGGTATGGAGAGTACCTTCCTTCCGATACTTGTATTGGCAGGTGGTATATGGGGGTCATACGAGATGGCAGGTTTGTACGGTGTGGCTATTGCAGCTGCGGGTATGATGGCCACAACGGCTATGCAGTTGGCTATTGATGCCTTTGGACCGATCGCGGATAACGCAGGTGGTATTGCAGAGATGAGTGAGCTGGATCCTGAGGTTCGTGAAAAAACAGATGCCTTGGATGCTGTTGGTAACACAACTGCAGCAACAGGTAAAGGTTTTGCGATTGCTTCCGCAGCATTGACTGCACTTGCTCTTTTTGCAGCTTATGTAGGTGTTGCAGGTATTGATGGTATTGACATATATAAGGCAGAAGTATTAGCAATGCTATTTGTTGGTGGTATGATACCTTTCATCTTCTCTTCTTTAGCCATCCGTGCGGTAGGTGAGGCTGCTATGGCAATGGTAGCTGAGGTGCGTCGTCAGTTTAAAGAAATACCCGGTATTTTAGAAGGTAAAGGTGAGCCTGAGTACGATAAGTGTGTAGAGATATCTACAGGTGCTTCTATCAAGAAAATGGTATTGCCAGGTGCAATTACAATCATAGCTCCGTTATTGGTAGGTTTCCTTGTTGGTCCTGAAGCGCTAGGCGGTATGCTTGCCGGTGCTACTGTAAGTGGTGTATTGATGGGTATGTTCCAAAACAATGCCGGTGGTGCATGGGATAATGCTAAGAAGTCTTTTGAGAAAGGTGCAGACATCAATGGTAAAAAGCACTATAAAGGTTCTGATGCACACAAAGCATCTGTAACAGGTGATACAGTAGGTGATCCGTTCAAGGATACTTCTGGTCCTTCAATGAATATCCTGATCAAATTGATGTCTATTGTAGCATTGGTTATTGCGCCTACATTGGCTAACATTAATGGTACAAATAACCACGAAGCAAAAGTTGCTGAGCCAGTACAGAAAGAGGTAAAAGTAGCTGATGCTCAACCAAGTGTGATTACAATGAAGTAAATTCATTAACTATAAGTTTAAAAAAACCGCCATTTGGCGGTTTTTTTGTTTTTAGTCTAACAAAAGCCAATATGCCTGCGTCATATACATGACAAAACCATTAATCCAAAAAACAATAGCAATTATGAGAAACTTATTACTTCTATTATTGGCTTGTTTTGTAGGTGTTAGTGCCAATGCACAATTAAACTGTAACAATGTAAACACTGCTATGAGTGCGAGTGTTTCGGGTGCTACAGTAACTCTTACAAACAACAGTGTGCCTACAGCAACAAGCAACATTTATACAAACTATACAATCAAGTGGGGAGATAACAGTACTTCGTATGCAAACACTAATGCGTCTCAAACGCATACATACAATACATCCGGCAACTACACTATTACAATGACATCTTTCATACAAGATTCTATTAATAATGTAAATTGTTTTGATACAGCCGTAGCTACAGTAAATGTTACAGCATCGTTGAACTGCAATAACGTCAATGCGTCTCACTACACGTACAGAACAGGTAATACAGGTGTTGTGTTGGTAAATCAAAGCACACCAAATGCAGGCCCGGGATTGGGTGTTACTTACCTGATCAACTGGGGAGATAATAATACTACTCTAACAACAGCCAAAGGAACAAACACGCATACCTACAACTCCGGAGGAAATTATACGGTAACATTGTACGTGACGGTAGTAGACTCAAACAATAATATTACCTGTACCGATAGCTCTACCAGCACTGTAACAATACCCGGTGGTGGCGGTTTAAATTGTAATAACGTAAATGCAGGTTTCGCTGCCAGTGCAAACCTTGGTGTTGTTACTTTAAATAATTTCAGCACCCCTAACCCCGGTGGTGGCGTTAACGCGTCTTACTATATCAAATGGGGTGATGGACAAACTACAACTACTAACAGTAAAGCAAATCAAACACATACGTATACTACATCAGGTAGCTACACGATTACGCTAAAAGCAACTTACAACAGCTCTACTATAACTTGTGTAGATAGTACATTTGCAACTATAAATGTTAATGTTACACCACCAAATAGTATATCAGGTTATATAGTTACAGACTCTAACTCAAATAATGTTAGAGATACGTTTAAGGTGTGGTTGATCACTTTCAATTCTTCTACAAATATTCTTGCTGCGGTAGATTCTCAGATCGTATCAGGTTATAGCATCGTTCCTTATGTATTTAATAATAAAGCCTCTGGTAACTATCGCACAAAAGCGCATCACTTGAATGGCCCTGGTACGGGTACCGGGTATGTGCCAACTTATCATGACTCAGACTTGTTGTGGAGCAATGCAAACATCATTGCGCATACAGGCGGTACATCAGCAGGTAAAAACATCTACATGAAGAAAGGTACAGTAACAACGGGTCCCGGTTTTGTAGGTGGTAATGTAACACAGGGTGCTAACAAGGGTACTGCAAATGGTATTGAAGGATTGAATGTATTGCTGTTAGATGGTAATGGAGATCCGATAGCATATGATGTAACAGATGCAAATGGTGACTATAGCTTTAGCAATATACCAAACGGATCTTACACAGTGCATCCTGAACAGTTAGCGTTCAACACAACTTCTGCTCCTGTAAATATCAGTAATGGTAGTACAACTTTCACAGGTGTAAACTTTGAGCGTTCGTTGAGTGCTAAAACAATTGTACCTAAAACAAGCGGTATTGTTACTGTAAACGATAAAGCTTCATTCGTTATGTATCCAAACCCTGCACAAAACAAAGTAGTGTTAAGCTGGACAGAAAATACAGACGAAGCAGCAACTGTAACAATTACAGATGTAAGCGGTAAAAAAGTATTCAGTACTGTAACTAATATGAAAGGACAATCGGTTATTAAATTTGGTGAACTACAAACCGGATTCTATATGTTGAATGTTTCATCAGACTTAGGCAATAGTACGCACAAACTCTTTATCCAGCATTAAGGGGATAATTATGTTGTCTATTACTAGCCCGCTCTTTTGAGCGGGCTTTTTTTAAGTGGGGATTTTTCACGTTGTGTTACTGTAACCATATTTGTAGATTTACTTAAACTAAAGCCCAATGAAAATTAACCTACGTACAAAGTTTAAGTCGTTAAACCCCTTTGAAAGCGAAGATCTAACAGACCTTGTAATAATAACAGGAAAGAATGGAAGTGGAAAGACACAATTACTTAATTGTTTGTCTTCATGGGTTAAAAGTAGACCTGATAATAAAGTTGTGTTCCCAGATAATGAAATTAATAGTATACAGTCAGAAGGTGTAATAAAAGATAGGGCTTCAGTTATTGGTTTTAATGAATGGAGGTTAATAATTCAAGGCCAATGGCAGATTTTTCAACAGTTTGAAGCTAATGCAATTGAATTATTAGAATTTATAGTAGTAAATGACTTAGTTGAAGATGCCGCGAAAACAGATCGAACGTCCTTAATTTCTGAAAGTGAAGTGTATAAAAAGATTATATCTGATACTGTCTCAAAAATGAGACTGGTTAGGCGTACACCAGATTATCTCATACAAAGTGAAAGTGAAATTTTCATGTCATTATTTAGAAATAATGACATGAAGACATTTTATGATATAATAAAGGAGTTATGTGATTATAATAATAAGGAAGTAGCTCAGTTAGTTGAAGCAGATTTTTATAAAACACCTATCAGTGAATCTAATATCGATGATAGAGGTTTGTTTTCATCTCAGATAGAAATGATATTCTTCAATTATGCTAAGAGGAGACATTCAAATCGTCTGGCATGGTTTTATAAGAAGGAAGAAGGTCAAGAGAATAATTCTGTATCTGATAAAGAGTTCGTCTCATTGCATGTGCCTCCTTGGGTAACTGTTAATAACATCATGTCTATCAATGGCATTCAATACCACTTTAAAGAAATTCCTAAAGGTGGGTATGATGACAGTGTGACATTTGATTTTCAATTACATAAAAATGATACTGATGAGGTAATACCATTTCAAGATTTGTCATCAGGAGAGAGAGTTATAGTTGGTTTAGTTTTAAAGCTATTTACAAGTGAATATTATCAAGATACTTTAAACTTTCCTGATATAATTGTTTTAGACGAGCCAGATGCGCATTTGCATCCAGAGATGTCTAAGCTTCTATTGGACGTTTTAGAAAAAGTATTCGTTAAAAAGCATGGTATTAGAGTGATAATGACTACACACTCACCCTCAACAGTTGCTCTCGCTCCCGAGTCTTGTATATATGAGCTGAGAAATGGAAGTGAATCTTCTTTGAAAAATATTTCTAAAGATGATGCGTTGAAAATGCTTACTGGATTTATCCCTACGTTAAGTATTGACTATAAAAATCACAAGCAAGTTTTTGTTGAAAGTCCAACAGACGTTTTTTATTATCAATCTATATATAATAAACACGTACAGTCACAAGGCCTGAAGCCAATATTATATTTCATTTCAAATGCTCAGGGTAAAGGAAATTGTTCAAGTGTATACAGTATTGTTAGTGATATTAGGGAGTCTGGTAATACAACTTCATTTGGTATTGTAGATTGGGATTTAGATAATAAATCTGATGCTAATATTTTTGTACACGGCTCAGAAGAGCGCTACAGTATTGAAAACTATTTGTTAGACCCAGTCTATCTAATAGTACTACTCATGGATATGGATAACGCTCATAATATTTGTTCTTTAATAGGGGTAGAAGAATCTTATAATCAATATTTAATTGGAGAAGATGAGCGGCTTCAACAGTTTGCCGATGCATTTTTTGAATGTTTTAAAGATGTTTTTCCTGCTGAAAACTATGAGGAAAAAGTTGAGGTGAAATATCACAATGGCAAGGTTATTAATGTTCCAAAATGGTACTTACTTAAGCAGGGGCATTCGTTAGTTGATTTAGTAAAAGAAGTATTTAAAGCATTAGAAAAGTATAATGAAGTGCAACTGCAAAAAAAGCTTACTAAAATGTCTTTAAAATGCTACCCTTTTGTGGCTCAATCAACGGTAGATGTTTTTGAAACGATTTTGAAAAAATAGTAACCCTACAACTCCTCCTTCAGGTATTTACCTGTGTGGCTGGCTTTTACTTTTACTACCTCTTCGGGTGTGCCTTGTGCTACTACTTCGCCTCCGCCTTGCCCGCCTTCGGGGCCCATGTCCAAAATATGGTCAGCTACTTTTATCACGTCCAGGTTATGTTCGATCACTAATACTGTGTTGCCTCGTTCTACTAACCTATTCAATACTTCCAGTAGATGTTCTATATCCTGAAAGTGTAAACCTGTTGTGGGTTCATCCAGTATGTAAATGGTTTGCCCTGTATCGCGTTTAGAAAGTTCTGTAGCAAGTTTTACACGTTGTGCTTCACCACCACTTAGGGTAACAGCACTTTGCCCCAGTGTTACATAACCCAGCCCAACATCTTGCAATGTTTTTATTTTTCTATGTAAGAAGTGTACGTTTTTGAAGAAGGCTACAGCTTCGTCAACCGTCATGTTCAAAACATCGGCAATGCTTTTGCCTTTATAACGTATCTCTAATGTTTCTCTGTTGTAACGTAAGCCACTGCATTTTTCGCAAGGCACATATACGTCGGGCAAAAAGTTCATTTCAATAACCCTTTGTCCGCCACCGCGACACTCTTCGCAACGCCCTCCTTTTACATTGAAAGAAAAACGCCCTGCATTATAGCCCCTGATTTTCGCCTCGGGTATTTGTGCAAACAGTGTGCGAATGTCTGTAAAGAAACCACAGTACGTAGCAGGGTTACTGCGTGGTGTTCTGCCAATAGGGCTTTGGTCTATCTCTACTACTTTATCAATATGTTGCAGCCCCGATACTCTTTTATGAGGCATGGGTACTTGCTTGAATTGTTTGTAACAATGTTTCGCTAAAAGAGGGTAGAGTGTTTCATTGATCAGTGTGCTCTTTCCACTACCAGATACACCCGTTACACAAATGAATGTACCCAACGGTAACTCAACCGTTACGTTCTTTAAGTTGTTACCCGATGCTCCTGTTAGTTTGAGCTTTTTGCCATTACCTTTTCTACGCTCTTCGGGTACTTTTATTTCCAACTCGTGGTTTAGGTAGCCCGCGGTTTTCGTATGTGTTTTTATAACGTCAGCAGGTTTGCCTTCGCTAACAATTCTACCGCCGTGTATGCCAGCTGCCGGGCCAATATCTATTAAGTGATCTGCCGCCAGCATAATGTCTTTGTCGTGTTCTACAACAAGAACAGAGTTGCCGCCATCTCGCAAGTTTTTAAGTGCTTGTATCAGGCGTTGGTTATCTCTTTGGTGTAAACCAATGCTCGGCTCATCCAGTATGTAAGTAATGCCTGTGAGTTGAGAGCCTATTTGTGTAGCTAAACGTATACGCTGACTTTCGCCACCACTCAATGTACGAGTAGGGCGATTAAGCGTCAGGTAGTGCAATCCAACGTCCAGCAAAAAGCTTAATCGCTCTCTTATTTCTTTCAGTATGTCTTTCGCAATTGCTTCTTGCTTTTTATTCAGCTTTTTTTCAATCCCGTCGAACCAGTTGGCTAGTTCTTGTAGAGATTTCTCTGCTAGCTCTGATATGTTTTTCTCTGCAACTTTAAACCAGCGGCTTTCCTTTTTCAATCGGCTGCCTTCACATTCAGGACAAGTGGTCAATTCCATATAGCTTTCTGCCCAGTCGCGTATTGGCTCAGAAGATGTTTCGTTGAACCAGCGAAGTATCATGTTCACTATACCTTCATACTCATGCTCTGTAACTTCTTCAGTATAGTTTTGAGTATCTGCGGCAGAGTAGGTGATCACTCCTTCTTCGTTACCGTAGAGTAATATGTTCAGTTGTTTATCAGAAAGTTTATTGAGCGGTTTGGTAAGTGATATTTTATTCTTCTTAGCAATAATTTTTGCTTGCTTAAAAGTCCATGCGTCACGCTCTTCACCCAGTGGTGCAATACCTCCATCGTTGATGCTTTTGCTTTTGTCCGGCATTACATCATCCAGGTTTACAAGGTATACATTCCCCAGCCCCTTACAGCGTGGGCATGCCCCGTATGGAGAGTTGAACGAGAAAGTATTGGGTGATGGCTCTTCGTATGATATACCTGTTTCTGCACACATTAGTTGCCTGCTGTACTGCGAGATCTCGTTACTGTCATGTAGCATTACAAACATTAAGCCCTTACCCATGGTTAATGCTTTTTGTATGCTCTGGCTTAAACGTGCATTTGCATCAGGTTGTACAATTAGTCGGTCTATTACCAGCTCTATGTCGTGTATCTTATATCGGTCGAGCTGCATTTTCTCTTTCAGCTCTGTAACCTCCCCGTCAATTCTTACTCTTAGATATCCTTGTTTGCGCAGCTGCTCAAAAAGCTCACGGTAATGTCCTTTACGTCCACGAACAATAGGTGCCAGCAACACGATCTTTTGATCTGAGAAGTGTTCTTTAATATGAGCGACTATTTCATCCTCGCTAAAGCGCACCATTTTTTTACCTGTGTTATAGGAGTAGGCTTCACCGGCACGCGCATACAGCAAACGCATAAAGTCATATACCTCTGTAACGGTACCAACTGTAGAGCGTGGATTTCTATTGGTTGTTTTTTGTTCTATAGATATAACGGGAGATAAACCTGATATTTTATCAACGTCCGGGCGTTCCAGGTCTCCCAAAAATTGGCGGGCATAAGCAGCAAAGCTTTCCATATACCTTCGCTGTCCTTCGGCAAAAATGGTATCGAACGCCAAAGAAGATTTGCCAGATCCGCTAATACCGGTAATAACTACCAGTTTGTTTTTGGGTATCTGTACATCAATATTCTTCAGATTGTGTACCCTTGCTCCGGAAACATCAATAAAACTCTCAGTAGTGCCAGCCTGCTTTTTCGTCGCCATAGTTTCAGGCACGCAATTTAATTAATGAAAATGTGAAAAATCTGCTAAGTAATTAACAACAGCAGGATACTAATGTTTACGGTCGATCACAAAATTTACCAGATCTATTAAGGCTGCTTTTGTAGGGTCGTCAGGATACTTGTCCAACATGTTCAGCGCTTTATTTTTATAATAGATCATTTTTTCGCTGGCATATTCAATCCCGCCAGATTCACGAACGTGACTGATCACCTCGTTGACTTTTTGCTTATCCGTATTTTGATTTTTTACTATATATATGATTTTTCTCTTGGTAGCACTGTCAGCATGTTGCAATGCGTAGATCAGGGGAAGTGTCATTTTCTTCTCTTTTATGTCTATTCCGGTCGGTTTTCCAATGTTGGCTTCTCCGTAATCAAATAGATCGTCTTTTATTTGAAAGGCTATGCCAACATACTCGCCAAATTGTCTGAAATACTCTGTTAGGTCATCGTCATTTTTTGCTGAATATGCCCCTGCTGAGCAAGCTGCCGAGAGTAGGGAAGCTGTCTTAGATTTTATTATATCAAAATATATATCTTCTTGAATATCAAGCCGCCTTGCTTTCTCTATTTGTAGCAGTTCTCCCTCACTCATCTCTTTTACGGCCCTGCTGGTTATCTTAAGTATCTGATAATCATCGTTTTCTAATGAAAGTAATAGCCCTTGAGACAGCATATAATCACCTACAAGCACCGGAATCTTTATTTTCCATAAAGCGTTGATTGAGAATTTATTACGTCTCATCATAGAGTTATCCACAACATCGTCGTGTACTAATGTTGCAGTATGTAACAGCTCAATAAGAGAGGCCGCACGGTATGATTGCTCGGTAATTCCACCAGATAGTTTAGCGCACAGGAATACGAACATAGGGCGCATCTGTTTCCCTTTATTTTTAATAATATATCTTAAAACGCGCTTCAGTAAAGGGTTTGATACATTTGTTTGTGATGCGAATTTTTTTTCGAATAAATCCAGCTCCTCTCCTATAAGATTTTTGACCAGTTCCATCAGCAGTTACGATAACCTTAAATTAACAAAAATACGTTTGGATATTTGGTGTTAAAAGTAGTTCTTTGACATAGAAATAGGTGATATAGAGGCCAAAAAATGTGAAAGAAATCTAATTTCTTTCGTTGTTTTTTTGAAAGCTTAAATATACCTTTGTCGCAACTTTATAACTAATTATTAAGAGCAACACACAAATTATTAAATAAACAATCTGTTATGGTCAACAAAAAGTACCTATTGCTAGCCGGTTTATGCGCAATGTTTGCGATACAACCAGCATTTGCTCAGGAAAGCTCTGGAGCTCAATGGTCTGCGCGCGATATGACTTATCGTGGAGACAGCTATGATGTTCTGGACTCAAACTATGTTCCACGTTCACGCATGGATCAACACCGTAAATTTTTGAATCATCAGTACGCTTTTCCTGCTAAACCACGTAACATGTGGGAAGTTGGTGTTGGTGCTGGTTTATACAACATTTTAGGTGATGTATCTTCACTAACTCCATTTACTAAAGGTTCAAAAGGTGGGTATGGTTTACACGCTCACATCCGTAAGTCTTGGGGCTATTTCTTATCTACACGTTTACAATACATCTACGGTATTGGTAGAGGTCAGGCATGGCAAGAAGACCGTAACTATAAAAGAAATCCAGCATGGGCTGACAATGGTTACCAACCATTAGTTCAGGTTCCTGGTACTCCGGGTGCAAACATCGCAACCGATCCTGTATTCTGGAACTACAGAATGGAATCTCATCAATTGAGCTTAGACCTAATCGGTTCTTTGCACAACATCCGTTTCCACAAAGCTAGAACAGGTCTTTCTGTATACGCTTTAGTTGGTATCGGTGCTATTGCATACAACACTCGTGTTGATGCATTAGATGCGAACTTCCAAAAATATGACTTTGATGCAATCGCTGGTGGTGGTGCGCAAGTATTACCTCAAATCAGTGAGAACAGAAAGCAAATCAGAGATGGTTTGTTAAGTGCACAAGACGGTACATTTGAAACTGAAGCTGATAACGAGCGTGATCGTCGTCGTACTTCAATCTTCAATAACAAAACTATACAAGCTACTCCAAGTCTTGGTTTAGGTGTTCAAATCCGTTTAAGCAAAAGATTCAACATTTCACTAGAAGACCGCGTGTCTATCCCATGGGATGAAGATCTTCTTGACGGACAGCGTTGGGTATCTCAAGTAGAAGGTGCTCCGGTTATGTCTAACCAGAACGATTTGATCAACTACTTCTCTCTTGGTCTTAACTTTAACTTGGGTAACAAAACAAAGAGTGTTGAGCCTCTATACTGGTTGAACCCATTAGATCATGCTTACAACGAGTTGTCTTACCCTCGTCATATGATACTTCCTGATCCAACACTACCTGATAGCGATGGCGACGGTATCACAGATCAATTTGACAAGTGCCCTGGTACTCCTCAAGGTGTAGCTGTTGACAGCCACGGTTGTCCTCTAGATACAGATGGTGATGGTGTTCCTGATGATCGTGATAAGCAATTGATCACTCCTACAGAATGTCAACCAGTTGACGCTGACGGTGTTGGTAAATGCCCTTGTCCTGACGGTTGTGGTTCTATGGCTCCGGCTTGTGGTAGCATCAGCGCAGGTAGCATCGTATTCTCTGGTAGCTCTGCTCGCATACCTTCTGCAGGTCAAGGTTTACTATCAGCTCTTGCAGCACAAATGATGGCTAACCCAACTTGTAAAGTGGTTATCACAGGTGCAGGTAATAAGAGTAAAGTTCAACAACAACGTTCTTGGGATCGTGTAAACGCGATCATCGAGTTCATGAGTGAGAAACACGGTATCGATCGTAACCGCTTCATCTTCCAATATGGTGTTGCAGGTGATCCTAACTCAGTACTTTACCGTGCTGCTCTACCGGGTGAAGAAGGTCCTGCTAACGTAGCTCCTCCATTCCCGAACTTGAGAAGAAACTAATCTTAGATTAGACCATAATATTAAAACCCGTCTTGTATATCAAGACGGGTTTTTCTTTGTTACTAAGTAAGCTTAATTTACTATTCCGGCATTATGTTATTTGGCTATTACTAATCTAGTTGATGAAACTGCAATAAGCCTTTGAGCGGGCTTTTTTCTATTTTGCCGAGAGTAAGATTACACTGCTCGCAGATGTTTTGTATTACATCTCTAAACTCATAAGCAATAGAACCTGTAAAGTGTATGGGGTGTTTCCAGCTCTCTCTATACTTTAAGATATGGTTGTGGAAGAACTCATTCAAACTATCTTCAATAATGTTTTCAATCATATAGTGCCCCCTGTGTTCTGATAAGAAAGGAGCAAAAGACGCCATGTATCTATTGGCAAATGGCTCTTTGTATATTTTATGAAGAATTACATTTAAATCATCACCAAAGGCCTTTTCGAAAGCAGGCTTCAACTCTTCATCAAATGTGTTGTAGGCAAAATATCGCAGTACCCTTTTACCCATGTGGTTGCCACTGCCTTCGTCACCTAATATATACCCTAATGATGGGTTTTGAGATTTGATGGTTTTGCCGTTGAAGTAACATGAATTGCTACCTGTTCCTAATATAGCTACTACTCCTTTCTCGTTATGGCAAAGACCTCGAGCTGCCGCCACCATGTCGCTTTTAACTTCTACTTTTTTTGTACCGAAGAAAGATTGCAGAATGCCTTTTAGTTCGTTGGTTTTCTTTTTATCATTAATGCCTGCACCGTAAAAGAATACTTGTTCGGGCTGATACTTTTTAAGCTTTAGCTCGTGGCTTAAAAGAGCGTTGATCTCAAAAGAAGTTTGCAAGTATGGGTTGATACCTGAGGTTTTATATTTTATCGGGCGCTTTGTAGCGCCTAACAATACCCAATCAGTTTTAGTGGATCCGCTTTCTGCAATTAAAATAGTAGGCATATGCTAATGTAGTACACAAAATTTATTGTACAGCATTTTTAACTAATACATCACATTATAAAGTGTAGTTTGTTGCTGCAAAACAATAAGTTGTTATATGATAATTACAACTTAACTTTGCCCATTCGATTACTAAATGAACGATAAGAATAAAGATAGGTTGAGGGTTTGGGGGCCATTGCTCATTTCTCTAACATTGGTATTAGGGATGACCATTGGTTTTAAAATGCGCGACACATTGCGTAACAAAAGGAATATTACCACCATTATACAACGCAACGACAGGCTGGAGCAAATTATAGACCTGATCGATGCAAGGTACGTAGATACAATTAACACCAATGTGCTTTATCGTGATGCTGTTGATGGCATCATTAGCCATCTGGACCCGCATACAGTATATATACCGGTAGAGAAATTACAGTCTGTGAATGAAGACCTTGGCGGAGGATTTTTCGGTATTGGAGTAGGGTTCTCAGTGGTAGATGATACGATACAGATAATCTCTGTTGTAGAAGGTGGCCCGGCAGAGAAAGCCGGAATAGGAATTGGAGATAAACTAATAAAGGTTGAAAATAGTGTAGTGGCCGGTAATGGTATTACTTCAGAAGGTATAATGTCATTACTAAAGGGGAAACAGTTTACAGAAGTAAACTTAACCTTAGAGTTACCTCTAAAGGAGAATCAATATACCGTAGCGCTCAAAAGAGACCGAATTCCGACATATAGCGTTGATGCTTCTATAATGTTAGACAGTATAACAGGTATTATCAAGATCAATAAGTTTAGTGCTACTACATATGAAGAATTTGATAGCGCATTGCAGAAATTGAGAGTTGAAGGGATGAAGAGACTAGTTGTAGACTTACGTCAAAATCCTGGAGGTTTATTGGCGCCTGCAAAGCGTATAGCCGATGAGTTTTTGGATGGTGATAAATTGATTGTGACTACGAAAGGAGTTAACTCAAAAGTAGAGGAATATAAAGCGGATAAAGCAGGGCAGTTCGAGAAAGGAGATCTGGTAATTCTTGTAGATGAACATTCAGCTTCTGCCAGTGAGATATTGGCTGGTGCAGTACAAGATTGGGATAGAGGGGTTATAGTAGGAAGAAGAACATATGGTAAAGGACTGGTACAAGATCAGTATGAGTTGGAAGATGGTTCGGCATTAAGACTAACGATTGCCAAATACTATACACCATCAGGCAGATGTGTACAACGTTCTTACGAAGATGGAAGGGAGCAGTATCAACAAGATTTTCACGATCGTTTTATCAGTGGAGAACTTATAGGAGACGACTCTTTATATAGCCTGGAAGATACTACGATGTACTACACGGCTAACAATAGAGTAGTGTATGGAGGCGGAGGGATTCGCCCTGATATTTTTGTGCCATACGATACTGCAAAATTGTCTACGCCTATGCTCAGGCTTATATATAGCAAGGGAGTGTCCTCAACAGTGTGGGATTATTATATATACAGAAGAGATAGCCTGAAGCGATTTAAGTTAATATCCAATTTTAAAAAGCAGTTTAAAGCAGATGTGCTGGTAGAGAAGTTTGTGGCTACTTTGGATAAAAAAACACAAAAGACTGTTAGAACATTATTGACTCAAAATAATAACCGTAGGTATCTGGGCTTACACATGAAAGCGCAACTGGCTAAAATGTTATTTAGAGAGCAGGGGTATTATACAATAATGTATACTGATGATAATGTAGTGCAAAAAGCGCTAGAGGTTTTTAAAGGAGATACATATCGTCAGGTAGTAGATGGTAAATCTTCCAACCAAACGACTTCGTCACTGCAAGCGTCAGCACAATAGTTTTGCCGACCGTTGGTAATATACCAGTAGCTGCATTGTAGTTCGTTATGATACTGTAATACCTGGTTGAGCGTTTTTTCTGTTATTGTCACTTCTGGGGCTTTACATTCAATGATCATCCATGGTTTGTGGTGCTCGTCAAACACAACAGCATCGAACCTCTTTTTAATATTGTTTACTGTTATTTGTTTTTCTACAGCTATTCTACTGGCAGGGTAGCTTCTTTTTGAAACCAAGTATTGCAATACATACTGACGTACATGTTCCTCGGGGGTAAGCATCACCCACTTCTTTCTGATCAGATCAAAAACGTATGTATTGCCATCCTCTTTTTTAAGCTTGAGGTCTATATCTGAAATGTCTATTTCAATCACAGTTCAAAAATGCTGAATTATCCTTAAATATCAACCTCATTAACTACAGATACTATTTAGTAACTTTAATAAAGATGAAAACAAAACAGGAAATAGTAAAAAACTGGCTGCCGCGTTACACTGGTATGCCACTGAGCAAGTTTGGTAAATACATTCTTCTCTGCAATTTTAAAAACTATGTAAACCGTTTTGCAGAAACATATAAGGTAGATGTGTATGGTAGAGATAAGCCTATGCAGTGCGCCACAGCAGATGGTATAACGATCGTAAACTTTGGTATGGGGAGCGCTAATGCTGCAACGGTAATGGATCTGTTATCATCTATAAAACCCAAAGCTGCATTGTTTTTAGGTAAGTGTGGCGGATTGAAAAGAAAGAACAAGATCGGAGATTTGATATTACCCATTGCTGCGATAAGAGGAGAAGGTGCCAGTAATGATTATATGCTGCCTGAAGTGCCTGCTTTACCGTCGTTTGCGTTACAAAAGGCAATATCTACTACTATTAGAGATCATAACGAAGATTATTGGACGGGTACAGTATATACAACCAATAGACGAGTATGGGAGCATGACAATGAGTTTAAAGCATACCTTAGAAAAATAAGAGTAATGGCCATAGATATGGAAACAGCTACTATTTTTTCTGCTGGTTTTGCAAACAATATCTCAACGGGTGCACTACTGCTGGTGTCAGACCAACCGATGGTGCCGGAAGGTGTTAAAACAGGAAGAAGCGATGCTACTGTAACTAAGAAATATATAGACAGTCACTTGACCATAGGTATCGACTCTCTAAAACAATTAATCAATAACGGTTTAACTGTAAAGCACCTGCAGTTCTAATGACTGGTCCAGAACAAATATTATCTGTACAGGGTTTAAGTATTTCTTTTGCCGACTCTACTGTTGTCAACAATGTTTCTTTGACACTACATAAAGGAAGAACGCTGGCAATAGTTGGTGAAAGTGGTTCGGGAAAGTCACTAACGGCCTTGTCTTTAATGGGGTTATTGCCATCCTCTGCAAAAGTGCAGGCTAATACAGTGCTACAAGTTAATAATGAAGAAATACTACTTAGCAGCATTAACAGCAGCAAAGAGTGGTGTAAGATAAGAGGCAATGAGATTGGTATGATATTTCAGGAGCCTATGAGCTCTTTAAATCCTGTTATGCAAATTGGTGCGCAATTAACGGAGAGCATACTACAACATCATTCGGTATCAAAAAGTAATGCTCGTCAGCAAGCTGTCGACTGGTTGAGCAAGGTAAAGCTGCCTAACCCGGAACAACTCTTTAAAAGATACCCACACCAGTTGTCCGGAGGGCAAAAGCAAAGAGTTATGATTGCGATGGCTATGTGTAATAAGCCTGCGTTGTTAATTGCGGATGAACCGACAACGGCATTGGATGTAACCGTACAGAATGAGATAGTTGAATTGATGAATGATTTGCAGCGAGCAACCGGTACTGCTATGATATTCATTACGCACGATTTGGCGTTAGCAGCAAAAATAGCTGACGATATATTAGTGATGTATAACGGTGATGTAGTAGAGCAGGGAGAGATGAAGAGAGTGTTAGAGTCTCCGAAAGAAATGTATACAAAAGCATTGTTAGCGTGTCGTCCTTCGAGCGATCAAAAAAATAAACCATTACCTACCGTACAGGATTTTTTACAGGGTAAGCCAGTCAGTAAAGAGCCGTTTGCACAACTGATATCAGAAGAGGTGTTACTGGATGTAAATGATATAAGTGTATGGTTTGAAATGAATAAAAACCGGTTGGGTAAATCAGTCGCTTATTTTAAAGCAGTAGATGGGGTGTCCTTTAGTTTACGTAAAGGAGAAGTGCTGGGATTGGTAGGAGAGAGTGGTTGTGGTAAAAGTACTATTGGTAAAACTATCATGAGGCTGTTGCCGATACATAAGGGAGGAATTAGTTATAAAGGGCAAGATATTACAGCATTATCAACTAAAGAGCAGAAGCAACTAAAACGGGAAATTCAGCTGATCTTTCAAGATCCTTATGCGTCATTGAATCCTCGCATGAGTATTGGAGATATACTAATGGAGCCTTTGGCGATACATGATATTATACCAAGAAGAGAAAGGAAACAAGAGGCGGAACGCCTGCTGGATATGGTGCAACTACCGAAAGGTAGTATGAAAAGGTATCCGCACCAGTTTTCAGGCGGGCAGCGGCAGCGTATAGGTATCGCACGAGCATTATCTGTACGTCCTAAATTGTTGATTTGTGATGAGAGTGTGTCAGCACTGGATGTAAGCGTACAAGCCCAGATATTGAACCTTTTAAAAGAATTACAACAAGAATTGGCGTTGTCTTATCTGTTTATCTCTCACGATTTAAATGTGGTGTACCATATTAGTGACAGGGTATTGGTGATGCAGCAAGGCAAGTTTGTAGAAACCGGTAATGCAGATGATGTATTAAAGCACCCCAAAGCTGCCTATACACAACAGCTGATAAATGCAATGCCTTAGAACTTTACTTTGCTGCAGTCTACTTCTATATACTCAACGTCATAATCTCCTTCTTCAGGAATAAAAGGTTTCCCGTCTTTAACAGCAGTTGGTTTTTGAAATAACGCTCTACGTTTTGTTTTGAAGGCTACCGGTATGCTGAAGAAGTTTTGTCCGTAAACGTAGTTCCAGTTTGCGGTAATGATGTTACCTTTCTTTGTTCCTTCCAGTGTGCCGGATGTGGCACTACCTTCGTAACTTACCACGTAGTTGCCTGTTACTTCATCACCTTTTGTTATTATTCTGACAATGCTGGTGTCTTCATTGTTTTTTCCTTCTGCTCTAAGGTAACAATGGGTTATTTCTTTTACTTCTTCCTTTTTTTGAGGTAATTCAGTTGCCTCTGTTTGCTTTTTGTTATTAGCGTCCGGAGTATCTGTTTGCTCAGCAACAATAGATTTAGAAACAGCAGCAGTTTCTGTGCTGTCATTATGCTCCATAGGTTTTTCTGTAGTTTCAGAAGCACCACACGATATTGAAAACATTAATAATGTTGCTGCGAGTAGTTTATTCATAGCACTAATTTAGGCAATGTAGCATTAATAGTTCCGCTTTGGAAAAACGCTGCAATCTACCAGCGAGTATACTTCGCCATATTCAGGGTTCTCCGGTAAGTACATTTCACCCCGATCGTTAAATGCAGGCACTTGTTGGTATGCCTTACCATCATTAAGCTTAAAGGCTACTTTCTCAACTGTTTCCATGCCCTCTTGCCAGTATGTCCATATGAGTTTGACTACATTGTTTTTTTTAGTCCCTTTCAATGTGCCGGTACTGGCATCCTTTTGCCATGGCAGGTACTTCATCTCACCAGAAACACTATTGCCATTTATAATCAGCTTAACAGCAAAGCTGTCCTGTTGCTCAGTACCATCAGTATATAAATAGCAGAAAGTATCGGGAGCGCTAGCAGGTGTTTCAATATCAGAGCTTTTATTTGTCGTGTTGCTTTCTTTTTCTGGATTGTTACAGGCAGCAACAAACAATATGGAAAGTATAAGGAGGTAATGTTTCATAATAGAAGTTTGTATAACTAAATTGTATAAAGTATAACAGAAAAGCAACAATGTCATATAAATATTCAGATAAATTTATGTTCAGCTATTGTTAGCTTTGCTCACGTCTTATGATTGAAAGTATTTTTGGTTTTACAGTTTGCGTTCTGGCTATTTTATATGCAGGTAGCAAACTCTCGTATTACGGCGATATGTTGGCCGATGTGATGGGTTGGGGTAAAATGTGGATGGGAATGATATTAATGGCAGGTGTAACTTCATTGCCCGAATTGGTTACCGGTGTTAGCTCTATACAGTTGGTAGGTTCTCCTGATATGGCTGTGGGTAATGTAATCGGTAGCTGTGCTTTCAATATCCTTATC
Organism: Bacteroidia bacterium; assembly: GCA_030429205.1. Classification (GTDB taxonomy): domain Bacteria; phylum Bacteroidota; class Bacteroidia; order Chitinophagales; family Chitinophagaceae; genus UBA5543. The sequence goes on along the minus strand of JAUICZ010000003.1, from coordinate 157,516 downwards.
ATCTCTCTATTAGATGTAGCCTTCCCCAAGCGATTGCCGGTTACCTATGAGGCGCAAAGCGGACATATTATCGCTGCTGCGTTTGGTGTTGTGTTATTGTGTGCTGTAGGTTTTGCAATACTACAACCGGGTATCATGGGTAGTGTTGGCTGGATAGGTGGAGAAAGTATCTTGTTTGTGTTTATATACCTGTTTGCGATAAGAGCTGTGTATAGCTATGAAAAAAGACCAAAGAAGGAGAAAGTAGAGTTACATGAAGAGGAGAAGGCGGATATAAAATATTCGAAAACACACATCATTAGCAGGTACCTGTTTTTTGCATTGATCGTAATTGTTGCTGCTTTGTTTTTACCTTATTATGGAGAAGTGGTAGCATCAGAAACAGGGATAGAAGAAGGAGCATTCGGTACAATATTCCTTGCTTTCTCTACTTCATTGCCGGAGATCGTTGTCAGCATCATGTCTGTCAGGCATGGATCTGTTGACATGGCGGTAGGTAATGTTTTGGGTAGTAACGTATTCAATATTTTTGTATTGGCCATTAACGACATGGTATATACCAGCGGACCTATTATGGCACATATTGATAGCAACATGATCGTGCCAGTACTGGGAACGATATTCATTACAACAGTTGGTATTATAGGCTTGATGTATAAAAGCCGTTGGAAACTGGTTATGGCTATAGACAGCTTTGTTATATTGCTGGTCTATATACTTATGATGCGTATTATGCTATAGGTATTTTCCTGTATAGCTCTGTTTTACTTTTTTCAAATCGTCTGGCAAGCCGGTATATAAAAGCTGTCCACCACCTGCACCACCTTCTGGTCCAATATCAATGATATGGTCTGCGCTTTTAATAACGTCGGTATTATGTTCTATAACCAACACCGTATGCCCTTGTTCTATTAGTGCGTCAAAAGACGTTAAGAGCTTTTTTATATCGTGGAAGTGTAAGCCTGTTGTAGGTTCGTCAAAAATGAATAACACGGTATCTTTACTATTTCCCTTTCCAAGAAATGAGGCAAGTTTTACACGCTGCGCTTCACCACCACTGAGGGTATTACTGCTTTGCCCAAGTTTTACATAACCCAAGCCAACATCGCTCAACGGTTGTAATGCTTTCGATAATTTTTTTTCATCTTCAAAAAAGAGCAGGGCTTCATCTACACTCATCTCCAATATATCATACACACTCTTCTCCCGATAGGTAACTTCCAGAACCTCATCTTTAAAACGTTTACCCTTGCAGCTTTCGCATAATAAATGCACATCTGCCAAAAACTGCATTTCTACAACTACTTCTCCTTCACCTTTACAGGTATCGCAGCGTCCGCCATCTATGTTAAATGAATAGTGTTTCTCTTTAAAACCTCGCATTTTAGAGAGCGGTTGTTTAGCAAACAGCTTTCTTATCTCGTCCCATGCTTTTATATATGTTACCGGGTTGCTGCGCGATGATTTACCAATAGGGTTTTGATCTACCATCTCTACTTGGGTAATACTATCCAGGTCTCCTTCTAAAGATTTGTGTTGTCCGGGACGGTCAGTGCCTTCTCCCATGTATTTTTGTAGAGCAGGGTAGAGTGTTTGTTTTACCAGTGTTGTTTTACCACTACCGCTTACTCCGGTTACTACGCACATTACATTTAGCGGGAAGTCTACATCAATATTTTTCAGGTTATGTTGCCGGCATCCGGTTAAGCTGATGAAGCCTTTTGGCTTACGCCTGATACTCGGTGCTTCAATACTCATTTTGCCTGAAAGGTATTGACCTGTTAAGCTTTTTTCATGTTCAATAATCTCATTATAATGTCCTGCAGCTACCACTTCTCCGCCCAAGTGGCTGGCAAGTGGTCCCATGTCAATGATGTAATCAGCCTCCCGCATCATCATCTCATCGTGCTCTACAACAACAACGGTGTTGCCTAAGTCGCGCAGGTTTTTCAAAACTTTTATCAGTCGTTCTGTATCTCTGGAGTGTAACCCAATGCTGGGCTCATCAAGTATGTAAAGCGAATCGGTTAGATTGCTGCCTAAGAATTTTGTCAGTTGTATGCGTTGGCTTTCACCGCCACTAAGCGTATTGGCCAAGCGGTTAATTGTAAGGTAACCAAGCCCGACATTTAGCAGCGTCTCTAACCTTTGGTTTATTTCTATAAGAATCCTTTTAGCTACTTGCGTATCGCTTTTGCTGATCTTTAAATCTTTAAACCACTGTTGCAGGTCGGACGTAGGTAAAAACATCAGGTCGGCAATAGTTGTACCATTGATTTTTACATACTGCGCATCTTTCCTTAAGCGACTACCCTTACAAGTAGGGCAGGTAGTGCGTCCTCTGTATCTGGCTTGCATTACCCTGTATTGAACTTTATACAAGTTTTGCTCCACCATTTTAAAGAAGTCGTTAATGCCACTTACTGTGTTGTCGCCATTCCAAAGTAGGTCTAACTCTTTTTTAGTTAATTCTGCTATAGGTTTATGTATCGGAAAGTCTTTGCGTACTGCTGTTCTTGAAAACGCATTTTGCCATTCACTCATTTTCTCGCCACGCCAGCAAGCTACAGCACCTTCGTGCACACTTAGGTTTTTATCGGGTATTACTAAGTCTTCATCAATACCCAATACCATGCCGAAGCCCTCACATTCGGGGCAGGCCCCATACGGGTTATTAAAAGAAAATAAGTTTGGCGTAGGTTCTTCAAAGGTCATTCCATCTGCCTCAAACCTGTTGTTGAATACTTTTATCTTGTCTCCATTCAGTTCAAGGTGGCATTCTCCTTCACTTTCGTAAAAAGCAGTTTGTATACTATCAGCCAGCCTGTGCAGGTCATCTTCTTCAAACTCTTTGGTTAGAATACGGTCAATGAGTAAATAATTTCCTTTTTTGGGTAATTGATCATCACCCTCTAATAGGCTCTCTATTCTTAAAGGTTTGCCTAATTCTTTTGAGTAAACCCGTGTAAATCCTTTCTGTAGTAATATGTTTAGTTCTTCTTCTGGTGTGCGTTGGTAATACGTAACGAAAGGAACAATGATCTGTATCTTAACACCATGCTCAAGTCCTTCTAAATAATTCACCACATCTGTAACGCTGTCTTTCTTTACTTCGTCGCCGCTTACAGGTGAGTATGTTTTACCAATACGTGCAAATAGTAAACGCAGGTAGTCGTAAATTTCTGTCATGCTACCCACAGTACTTCTGGGTGTACGTGTTGTTACTTTTTGTTCAATAGCAATGGCCGGGCAAATACCATGTATGAAATCTACATCGGGTTTGTCCATACGCATCAAAAACTGGCGGGCATATGCACTTAAGCTTTCTGCATATCGGCGTTGGCCTTCGGCAAAAAGCGTATCCATCGTCAGACTGCTTTTGCCCGAGCCCGAAACCCCTGTTACCACTACCAGCTTATTGCGTGGAATGGCTACGTCCACATTTTTCAGGTTGTGCATACGTGCACCTTTAATGAAGATCACATCATCAGACATCTCCTGCTTTGCAGCCGTTCTCTTTTTCGTTGCGTTCTTTGTAGCCATAATATTGAGGTGAACAAAAATAACGTTTTAGGGGCGCAATTGTTTCAATACAAGCGCTAAGTTGTTATGATGTATATTAGTTGCATAAGTGCCATATGCCCAATTTACTGTTTATATGTAGTCGTAATCAATGGAGAAGTCCAACGGCCGAGAACATATATAAAAATGTTTTTGGTGTTGAGGCCCGTTCTGCGGGGACAGAGCCAAGTGCAAGAGTACATGTATCTCAAAAAATGATAGATTGGGCAGATATTATATTTGTAATGGAACAAAAGCACAAACAGCGATTAAGAGATAAATACAGTCTTAATACAGAGGTGATTGTTTTAGATATTCCTGATGAATATCAATATGGATGAGGAACTAATTGAAATGATAAGAGATTCGGTTGATGCCTACTTAGGCCTATAGTAAAACTCTCAAGCCTATATCTAGTTTATCCTTGTAAACCCATCCTCATCGTCGTAGTTTCTAAATACACGTTGTATCGTTTTGTCCTCGTACATCTGCGGTAACTCATGCTTGAATAGTAGGGTAGTATCATTTTCAGTAAAGTAGTCTACAGGATCCATCTTGTACACATATCTAGAGTAGAATAACTGATTGTTCAAAGCAAATAAGGTGTCTTCATTGATCTTTACAATACGTACAAAATAGTACATGTCCATACTGTCTTCCTGTTGGTACATTACATACACATCGTTTGTTTGAGGTGCATTGATGTATTTAGTTTGATTGCTGTTGCTGATGTATGCACTTGTAATAAGTGTTATGATAAGTGCGGCAATTAGCAACGGGATAGTATAGTAATAAAACGGACTGCGGGTCTTCTCTTCGTACTTGTTACTCAATCGGTTGAGCCTTACAGGTTGACCGCAATTGTTACATGTCATTACTGCCTCTTTTGTCCCGACAGGAGCAATAGGCAGGTAAAAAAGATGAAAGTACTCCTGATATACTTTTACTGTGATGTTAAAATGACCGCAGTGCTTACAGCTTTGTTCTTCTGTTTTGTATTGTTTAATTCTGGCGTTACGCTTACCGTAAAAAAGGAACATTTGTGTTAGGGCTTTTAGGGTTAGAGTAAAGGTAACTTCACTACGAAATTTCCTTGTTCTTCACCAAATATAACTGGCCTTTTTGTGAACAGGGCGTATCGTTTTGCAATATTCTCCAGTCCCATCCCATTGCCTGAATCTTTGCTCATTTTGTTTTGCATCGGGTTGGTTACCACCAGTTGATTATTATCTGCTTCTAATTTTATAGTTAATGGTTGGCTTTGAGATACTACATTGTGTTTAATGGCATTTTCTACCAAGAGTTGTACTGCCAGGTACAGTACCTTTTTCTCTTGTTTGATCTGGTCAGTTATTTTATCGTCGATGATCAAGGCGTCTCCAAATCGGGTTTTCTGTATGTAGATGTAGTTCTTAAGAATGTTTAACTCTTCTTGAAGCGTCACCAGATTTTTATCCGGGTGCGCCAGCATATTTCGGTACAGATCTGATAAATGATCCGTATAGTCAATTGCAGCTTTTGGTTTGCTATCAATTAAACTGGTTAGCGTGTTTAAGCTATTGAATAAAAAATGTGGGTTAACCTGACTTTTTAAATACTCATATTCAAATAACACTTTTTCATGTTGTAAGCTGGCAATTTTCTTTAGTTGTTGCTCTCTCCAACGGGTATACCCAATCAGTATCGCTATAATGGATAATGTAAACAGTATTATAAACCAGCTTTGCACATAGAAGGGCGTGGCTATAGTAAAGTTATAGCTGTCTTCTACCGCATGGGTAAAATCAGGGTAAATAGATGCCTGTACCCTAAATGTATATGTACCATATGGTAGGTTAGGGAACGTAATTGTTTCTTCATTTGTATTGATCCACTTGTCGTAAAACCCCTCAAGCTTATAACGGTAATGCAGCGCTCGTGTATTGGTGAAGTTGATGCCTGTGTATTGAAAGTTAAAGTAGTTTTCGTTAGGCTCAAATTCATGTCTGTTTGCAGGGGGCTTTAAAAAAATATAAGTGTTTCTGGCATTATCAGACGAATCGTAGAGGTTCTCTAGCTCACCCATATTTCTAATGGTGAGTAAGTGATCCATATAGTCGTTCTGCGGAATGCCATTATTTCCCTCGTAGTAGTTCAATACAGATTTTACAGCTGCTATGCTGCAATTTCTTTTGCTGGTGTCTTTTGTTTTAAACACATATTTTATCCAGCCACCAGTGTATATAAAGTAAAGTTCTCGACTCGCATTTTGAAACTTGAGCAAGTATTCAGGCATTTGTACTACTACATCTTCATTTTTTTGCAGCCAGTACATCATGAAATTGTTGTGTCTGGTACGTAGGCTACTGTTAGTATCAATAGGGTGATCTTGCAACCAGTTAATAGTTGGTACAACCAGATGAGTGTAATTATTGTAGTTCCATCGTTGGTTCAGAACAAGTGTGTCTGGTATAACACCTTGATCGGGCGTTGCCCTGGCAACAGTACTAAGTAGCGTTAAAAATATATATGCAATGAGCCGGTATTGCCTGAACATATGGTAAATGTATCATTTTTGTAGAATAAATATGTAAGAGTCACAGCCTTCTATATACCGGAAGTTTACTCTTTAATTTACAATTAATAGCCTCTTTGTTGTTTAACTACCGAACCTTTTTGGCTTAGCGATGTTATACAATATATACACACACTAAAACATTGTTATGTCATTACTTACAGTCAGAAGGTCTTTTGAGCAAATAATACCCAACAAGAAAGTGAATATACTTATTGATGGTGTTGACTTTGCAAACTTGAGTAATGGACAATCAAAAGTGTTGCATCTACCACCGGGCGAGCATGATATAGAAGCTAAAATGAAGTGGTTGGGTAGCAAAAAGCAAACATTCGTAATAAAAGAGGACGGGTATGCTTCTTTTTCATTTAAGGTGAAATCTAATAAACGAGTTAGAGCAACTAATATAGCAACAGCAAGTCTTATCCCGATCCTTATTTTCTTATTAATACCATATACCGGGTTATACTTTTCATTATTAATCTTATCGCTGGTATATCTCTCTTTTTATTTACTGGTAGGAAGGAAAAACTACCTGGAGATTGAAAAAGTAGCATCATACTATTAATACAGGTCATATTTTTTCCGGTTAATACTTCCTTCTTATTATATCTAATACTCATCTTTCTATATTTTTATGCTGAAGATGAGAAAGACCATTGTCATATACGGGCTGGCGCTAGCGGTACTCACATTGTTACTAAATGTGCTGGAGTATAAGTTTTTCATACGCGACCTGAGCATGGAAGTATACATGGGGTTAATTGCCATCATGTTTACGATAGTTGGTATTTGGGTAGCTACTAAAATCATCAGAAGAAAAACAGAAACAGTAATAAAAGAAGTACCTGTATTGGTGCAACAATCTCATTTTGAACTGAATGAAAAAGAGCTGCAGCGCTTGGGTATTAGTAACCGAGAGTACGATGTGTTAGAACAAATGTCACAGGGACTTTCTAACCAGGAAATAGCAGATAAATTGTATGTATCCCTAAATACTGTAAAAACACATGCGTCAAATTTGTATATTAAGCTAGATGTAAAGCGTCGTACGCAAGCTGTACAAAGGGCCAAAGAGTTAGGGCTCATTCCTTAGTTTGAGCATCATACTTTAGGGTGAAACCCTTATCTGTGCTGGAAATCATACTTTAGTATGAAGAGAATAATAGGTTGATATAGTTCATTTGCAGCTGAACAAAAATTATTCATATGAGAAAAATCGTATTAACATTCGGATTCATTAGTGGTTTTATAACAATAGCCATGTTCTTTATTGCCAATCCTGTAAATTCTGATGGAGACTTCAGAGGAGGAGAGGCCCTGGGCTATGCTACAATGGTGATTGCCTTGTCAATGATATTCTTTGGGATTAAGATATACAGAGATAAGCATTTAGGAGGCGAGGTGAAATTTGGTAAAGCATTTTTAGTGGGTTTGTATATCTCTCTTGTCTCATGTTTGGTATATGCCGCAGGTTGGGAACTATATCTATCAATGACTGATGCCGGAGTAGAAGGCTTTATGAAAGCATATGCAGAAGGTGGTTTAACTAAGTTGAAGGAAAGTGGAGCATCAGCAGAAAAAATAAGCGAAGCAAGAGACAATGCGATGGCTGCAATGGATTATTACCGCAATCCAATAGTCAGGTATTTAATGACCATGATGGAAATGCTGCCAGTTGGTTTGATTATTTCTCTGATTAGTGCAGCAATATTAAAGAACAAAAACGTTTTGCCGGCCAAAGCCAGTGCCTGAAAATTATAACTATGAGCAAGAAAAATATAGGTAAAGTAGCATGGATGGACTTAACCATTGATAATGCTACAACCGTAAGTGAGTTTTATAACAAAGTAGTCGGTTGGGACATACAGAGCTTTGACATGGGCGGATATGAGGATTATTGCATGAACCACCCGGAGACAGGTGAAACCATAGCAGGTGTATGTAATGCTAAAGGTGTAAATGCCAAGATGCCTCCTGTGTGGATGATGTACGTAGGCGTAGAGAACCTTGAAGCAAGCTTGAAGGCAGTTTCTGCACAAGGTGGAAATATACTTGGAGATAAACGACCTGATGGCAAAGGTGGGTATTACCAAATGATACAAGACCCCGCCGGTGCATACCTGACGTTATGGGAAGAAGGACAGAATGAAGATTAAAAATTGACACATCTCGCTACGGTGGGATGTGTTTTACTATCTCCTGCGGTTTTGTACCATAAATTTAGATATGGTAATACCAATCACGAAGATATTGTAGAAGTAGCCGGCGATCCCCAGTAGTAAGCTGGCTTTTTTAGCTGTTGACGACATGGGTAAAATATCTCCATAACCGATTGTTAGTAATGTGACGAAGCTGTAATAGATCAGGTCTTGAAAGGTGTCATTAAAACTATGATCTCTTATACCGCTGAATGCCCCGGGGTGTGTGGTTTCAATAATAGCTAACAAGAAGCTACCCAGCACCCCCAGCATGATAAACCCGCAAAAGGCACCGGCTACCATATTAAAGTCGATACGACGAGCCAGCAGTATCTGGCGAAATACCTCCAGCGTGCTTAGTATAAAGTAAGCCAGATAAGTAACATCCAGTACTACTGTTGCCAGGCGTGATGTCGCATTGGCCAGGCGCATACCTTCCAATATCAATAGTAAAAACGCCATGGCTATTATCACTCTGTATATCAGCCGGTTGTGATTGCGAAACAATATAAGCCCCGCAAATGTGAACTGAAGCAATATTATAGGCGACAAGTATCTACTAAAGGCAGGCGGAATGAATAATGCACCAAACAGAAATGTTAATAGGCTGACCAACAGGTATATGAACCTTTTGTCGTACCTACTTTCTGTGAGTCTATTGATCCGTTCTTCTGGTTGAACCTTCATACAGCACGAAAAATAGTAAGTTTTAAATGCCCAAAATAGCTATTTGTTCTATTTTGTTTCAGAATTTGATATTTTTCATTTGTTTCCACTGTTTAGTCCTTTAATTGTTTCGGTTTTAAATGTTTGTCGAAAATTAACACCCATGCGTCTAAATAGTTTGCACTTCAATCGTATTTTAAAGAATATTACCATCTATACTGCTGTATTAGTTCAGTAGTATGTATTGCAAATATACGTTATTTTGATTAAAATTGTTATATGTTAAGGCCTGTTCTGTTACTGTTGTTGGTTAGTTTTTATGCTACACAAGTATCTGCCCAAAACAGGGTGCAAGTGGTGCTGAATAAATATATCGACTCGATAGAGAATTATGGCATTATTGCCTTGGTGGCAGATGAAACAGGCGTAAACTCGGGTGCTATAGGTATGGCAGATGATACAACCTACCTGACAGATGAACACCTGATGTGTATTGGTAGTGTGACCAAGACCTATACTGCCACCTTGATATTTAAGCTGCAAGACAAGGGTATGCTGGATGTGAGCGATAGCATAGGTAAATACATCAGCCTGGACAATGAATATATAGACCATTCTATTACCATTAAGCAACTCCTAAACCACAGCAGCGGCATAAAAGATTTTGGTACAGCAGCATTGTTGAACGAGGTGCTCACCGAACCTAAGAAGATATACACCCCACAGTTTTGTATTGATAAGATAGATGGTGTGGATTTTCCTAAAGGAACCAAACACGAATACTCTAACAGTAATTACATGATACTGGGGCTGATCATAGAGGCGGTGACACAAATGCCTTTGGAAGCAGCGTACCAGAAGTTTCTGTTTAAGGAGTATGGGTTGGAGCAAACTACTCCTTACTTGTCTGTGCAAACAGAAGGGTTGGCTCATCCCATGTTTAGAGACCTTGACCTTTTTAAAGAAGCACTGTTGAAACCTGTAAACGATATTTCTCGTGGTGATGGTAACATTGTTACCAGTGCAGCTGAGTTGTATAAGTTCTTCAAGCTGCTGCTGCAAGACTATGCCGTGCTTTCAGACAATTCGTACAGCGATATGCTGACATGGGAAAAAGGTAATGGTGCTACCCAATATGGTTGCGGCATCTTCACTAAACAGGTGGGCGATGAGCATGTAATTTATCATACGGGCAGGCAGCTCAGCTATATTGCTACCTGTATTTATATACAAGATAAAAGGAAGTTCGTTATTGTACTTACCAATAATATGGACGATACCTTTGCGGATCTTGTAGTAAATGAGCTGGTAGGAGCTAAGTTTTATTAGTGTGCTGCGTACGGTACTCTTAACATTTTCTTACACACTTATGTGACATAAGTCATTTTTAAAGATCTGTACAAGCTGTATTTTTATAGGATATAGAAGTTATGGCACAGTTTATAGATTATTATACAGTTTTGGGCATAGAGCGGTCGGCATCGGCAGATGAGATAAAAAAAGCCTACCGTAAGCTGGCGCGTAAGTATCACCCCGACCTGAACCCCAATAACGAGGAGGCAAAACAGAAGTTTCAACAGATCAACGAGGCGCATGAAGTATTGAGTGATGCAGAAAAACGCAAGAAGTACGACCAGTACGGAGAGAACTGGAAACATGCCGATCAGTTTGAAGAGGCTAAGAAACAACAAAGGCAACAGCAACAACAGCAAGGGGGTTTTGGCGGTCAGGGATATACGCAATACACCTATTCGGATTTTGGCGCAGACGAAGGTGGCTTCTCTGATTTCTTTGAAGAGATGTTTGGCAGAGCCAGGCAAGGCCAGGGTGGTCGTAGAGGTCAGTCTAACGTTAGGTACAAAGGGCAAGACCTGCACGCATCGCTACGCATGAACCTGACAGATGTGTACACAACACAAAAGCAGGTGTTCGAGATCAACGGTAAGAAAATACGCATTACCATACCTGCAGGTGTAGAAGACGGGCAAGTGATAAAGCTAAAAGGTTATGGTGGTGAGGGGGTGAACGGAGGCCCTAAAGGAGATTTGTATATCACTTTTGTGATTGAGAATAATACAGCCTTTAGCCGTACGGATAACGACTTGCATACAACGGTAGACTTGCCTTTGTACACCGCTATACTGGGTGGCGACTTGGTTGTAGACACTATGGACGGAAAAGTGAAACTGAAAGTTGCACCTGAAACTGAGAATGGCGCACAGGTAAGGCTGAAGGGTAAAGGCTTTCCCGTGTACAAAAAAGATGGTCAGTTTGGCGACTTGTATGTAACTTATAACATCAAAATGCCAACGAAACTGAGCGACAAAGAAAAAGAGTTGTTTGAACAATTGAAAAACCTGCAAAACGGATAGTTATGAGCAAAGCAGAAATGATAACAGCTGAAGACTTTTGTGTGTACAACAGCATCTCTATGCAGTTTATTACAGAACTATGCGATGCGGGTATTGTAGAAGTAGTGACGATAGAAGATGTACAGTACATTCCTGACGATAACGTGTCGCAATTGGAAAAGTTGGCGCGTTTACATACTGATCTGGATATAAACATCGGTGGTTTGGAAGCAGTAGCACACTTATTACAACAGGTAGAAGATCTGCAAAGAGAAGTGCGTAGCTTGTCGCAAAGACTATACGTGTACGAGCAGCGTTAAGTTTATGCTGCCTTCTTCTTAGGTATTAGCACTGCTATGAGCATTACTAGTGCTGCACCCACAAGGTTCAGCCAAAGGAAGGAAATTACATCCATAGCGTAAATGACAATGACTAATAGTTCTGCAATAATAGCAGCATAGAATACCGCTCGGCCCTCTATCTTCTTCATGTAAAAAGCTACCAGGAAGATGCCCAGGATTGTTCCGTAGAATAATGAGCCCAGCACGTTCACTGCTTCTATCAGTGACCCCATCTGTGTGGCAAACATAGCTACGGCAATGCTGAACAGTCCCCAAAATAAAGTATGCCAACGGCCTATGGATACCTGTTCTTTATCAGTCAGTTCTTTTTTGCTGTTCAGCAGTTGTATGTCCATCATACTGGATGAAGCCAGCGAGTTAAGTGCCGCAGATATACTACCCCAAGAGGCAAGGAATATGATGGCGAATAATAAACCCACTAAGCCTTTGGGCAGGTTGTGTTTTACGAAGTATAAAAAGATGTAGTTGGTATCTCCGTTGTCAGAAGTCGGGGCAGCACGATTGATATTGGCACGCACTGTATCGCGGAGTACAGAGATTTTTTGCTGCGTGTTTTTAAATGCTGCTACCTGTGCTTCGTTGTTTTCTCTGTTATTAGCAATGGCTACAGCCTGCTCACGGTATTGTGTTTGCAGTGTAGCATATTCTTCTTCTATCTTTTCTACAGCTTGCGGGTCTTTTTCTTGTAGTGTGCTGTATGCTTGCTGGTTGAAGTATACAGGCGCATTTTGAAAACTATAGAAAGCAAACAGCAAAGCACCTATCAGTAGTATAGAGAACTGCATAGGTATCTTTACCATGCCGTTCATCAACAAACCCATGCGGCTTTGTTTCAGATTTTTACCGGTAATATACCTGCCCACCTGGCTTTGGTCTGTTCCGAAATAAGAGAGTGCCAAAAAGAAACCACCGATGATCCCGCTCCAGATATTGTACTTATCGTCCCAGCTAAAGTCTGTGGTGATCACATTCAATTTACCCGACTTTCCTGCCACGTATAAAGCATCGCTCATGTTTAAGCCGTCGGGTAGTTGTTGCACTACCAGTACCCCGGCAATAGCCATTGAGGATAGTATAATGAGGAACTGTAGCTTTTGTGTATGCGCTACTGCTTTTGCACCACCGCTGTAAGTATATATCAATAATAGTCCTCCCATGATGGCATTGGTCAGATAGATGTTCCAACCCATGATGGAGGAGAGGATGATGGATGGTGCATATATGCTGATACCCGTTGACAACCCTCGCGAAATAAGGAAGAGTATAGAAGTAAGCACCCTTGTCTTTTGGTCGAACCGATTCTCTAAATATTGGTAAGCGGTATAAACATTCAGCTTGCGGAAGATAGGGATGAAGCTTACACTGATAACGATCATCGCGATTGGCAAACCGAAGTAGTATTGCACAAAACGCATACCGTCTGTATATGCTTGCCCGGGTGCTGAGATAAAGGTGATGGCACTGGCTTGCGTCGCCATGATGCCTATGAGTACTACATACCAAGGCATGTTCTTATCAGCCATCAGGTAAGACGCCGATCCCTGAAGGTGACGACTCTTCCATACACCATACAATATGATGCCGAAAAGCGTTACCAGTAAAACGACCCAATCTAAGTTACTCATGCCCAGTATTGCGTGAACCAATAATACAAAGCTACCTGTAGCAGCAGAAAACTAAGCACTGCTACATACCATCTGGTCCAGTTTTGTTTTGGTTCTGTATTCATTATTTATGTGTATGCCAGTAGCTGCCGCTACCGCCACCTAAGTAGTATTTACGTGTGCTGTAAGTTATACTATCTTCTTTGTAATAATAAGTAAGAAAAGTAGCTGTACTCGCATATGAATCATAATTTGGTGAGTAATACGATAGCTTTGAACTGGTGTCAGTTTTAATAGTGAAGCCCTGTATTACTATCGATTTGGGAGCAAATAAAAGGGTATCCCTATTAAAATAAATCGTCGTATCATTTATCACAACAACTTCACGCATATTGTTATAGATTGTTGTATCGGTTGGAGGCTGGCTTGGATAACTGGAAGTAAATCGTATCGCCCATTTCCTCATTCCTTTCATTTTAGCAGTGTACATTGCAGCATAGTCCTGAGGTGTAAGTACCTGGTTGGTTACAGCAGCAGGTGTTGCGGGAGTGTTAGTAGTAGTCTTTTTACAGGCTTCAGTCATTACCAGCATGCAGAGGAGCAATATGATTAATAGTTGCTTCATATAGGTTCGGTTTTATTTTCCAACAGACAGAAAGTTACATAATAATCTCAAAGCCCCGGTATTACCTGCAGGTAACTGACGGAAAAATGATATTGGTGTGAAGATATAATGCCCCTTACCATAAGGTGCATATAACGAACCTCCTTTTAAAGGTTCTTCACCACTGTCGTGCATGCTGAATAACGGTGTATATTTCTCGTCCCATTCATCAGCAAAGTATAAGCCGCGTTCTTGTACCCAGTTGTCAAAGTCTGCCTTAGTCAGCTTGTTAGGGTAGGTCATTAGTTTGTGATCAGGAACTAATAAAGTCATTTCCGCATCTTCTTCAGTTACCCTGTCTCGAGAAAGCTGTAAAGGATAAGGTCCAATGTCTTTTGTCTTCATACGGTGTGCAGTAGTATACTGTACAATGAATGTGCCACCGTTTTTAGCATATTGTAATAGTATCGGCATCCAAACAGGCGCCTGCTCTTTTACGTTAATAGCGCGGATGCCCAGCATGATAGCATCATACTTTTTCAGGCTGGCAGGAGTGATGTCCTTTTCTTCAATAACCTCAATGTTTAATCCGGCAAAGCTGAGCATTTCACTAACATTATCACCTGCACCATCTATATAGCCAATACGCTGTGCTTTACAATCCCATGTTCTGCGGAGTACTTGAGTGTATGCAGCAGTATAATATTGGAGCGTAGGCAAATGCTCGTACTTAATAGTATGTTTTGCTTTTGCATAATTGTTATTACCGTTGATGATATTGGCATACAGATAAAAGTTATCACCCAGCTTCTTTGCTTTTTCAGCAGGTATCATCAGGTTGATGGTCGTATCGCTGTTAGCCGACAAGTTAAACTCATCGGTAGAGTGTTTCAAGTTCTCATTCGTAACGAATAATCTGGCATTATTCAGGTCTACTTCTGTATGTATATGCACAGGTGCTACTACAGTGCCGTCGTCATACATAATGAGCATGCCAGAGGTGAAGTTCATTACCACATCCGGTACTACACGTAGTTGCTCTACCACATCTCCATGAGTAGCATCCAGAGTTTTGTAAGATATAGGTACATCAATTAATATTGTCTGATCCCCTATCATAACACGCATTTGTGCGGCCAATTCATTTGGTGTTTTGGGTTTACCCAGATATTCTTCTTTTGGTATTGGGTAATGTGCAGGGTCTGTTTGTGGTACTGAAAGCCAATATGGTTCTGTATAGTTTGCATTTTCAGGAATAGTAATAGAACGCTCAAAACTTACCAGTTTATCGTTAGGTAAAAACAGCTGGCAAGAAGTGTCTGTTTCTATACAGTGCACGTCTAGCAGCTTTACTTTAATATCTCCACTGCGTGTAATGAAGTTCATGGTAAGCGGAACAGTTTCACCTCGGGTGACTTCCGGTTTGCGAGTGTATATCTCTGCCATGAAACCTGAAGTGTGTAAAATAAGCTGTTCTAACTCGTTTAGTTTTTGAAGCTTCCAGTGATTGTCTTTTACTTGCTTAACTTCTTTATATAGTGATAGTAATGCCGGTAGGCTTTTTTCGGGGTGGTTATAATCATAATTATTAATGATCTTTTCAATCTCCTCACTAATATCTTTCCTGCCGATCCTTCCCCATGTAATGTCTATACCATCGAATAGCGAGTTTTTTATACTGTCACCATATATCAGTTCCAGATATTCTGTTTGTATACCCGGCACACTGCGTGTACCTGCTCCCTGGCTGCGATGTATACTACGGCTGATGCCTGCCAACTCTCCGTATCCCATACCCAACAACGGGTTGTACTGCCCTACTTCTTGTTTGAACTGCTCTTCACTGGTAGTATTTCTGCTGCCAAAACGATATGCGTTGAAGAGGATACGCTTAGGCTGCCATGGTTCAACATTGCCAAACTGATCTTTGTAGCGGTCTTTGTCGCCTGCGGCTTTATATGCCTCACGTGCAATAATAGCGGAAGCTGCATGCTGACCATGTCCTGCATTTTTATTTGGCGGGAAACGGCAAATAATTACATCGGGTTTAAACTTGCGTATAACGTATGTAGCATCACTGGTCAGCTGGTCTTTATCCCAGTGGTTAAAAGTTTCTTTGGCTGTTTTAGAGTAGCCAAAGTCTACCGCACGGGTAAAGAACTGTCCTGCTCCGCCATCAAGCTCTCTGGCAGCCAGTAGCTCGTGTGTACGTATCAGTCCCAGTGCAGGCCCTAAGTGGGGGCCGAGAATATTTTGCCCGCCGTCACCACGAGTGAGTGACAAGTAAGCAGTAGGTACATGCATTTCATTAACCAACCAACCTATCATGCGGGTATTCTCATCATCAGGGTGTGCTGCTAAGTACAACACATTAGTTAGTTTATTCAATTGGTGTAGCTCGTGGTATATCTGCGATGAGCTTGCAGGGCGCAGTTGCTGAGCAGAAATAATAGTTGGTAGTAAAATGCTTACTAATACGTATACGACTTTTTTCATAACCGGTTAAAAGTACTACACCCACAGTTGTTGCTGTGGGTGTAGTAAAAAAATATTAAAATGATTATTTGAAAGAGTTGATGATCAATTCGTTATTGCGCTTTTGTTCTGCTTCGTAAGAAGAACCTTTTGATACTTCGATAGCTTTGTTTGCTGCAGCAATAGCAACATCTTTCTTGTTTAGTTTTTTAGCAATTTTTGCTTTTAAGTGCCACATCCAGAAAGCATCAGAACGCTCTTCTGTTGCCTTTGTAACATACTCAAGGGCCTTGTCTAAGTGTTGGCCTGTAGTGTAGTAGTAGCTTGCTGCCTGATAGTAAGGAATAGAAGGGTTTTCTACAGCCTTAGTAATATCTTTAGCTATGCGCTCTGCATTATCAGCTTTTACCGGGATGATCACTTTTGTGTGCTCCCATTTCAAAACAATGTTGCATGTATTGAAAGTGATATCGCCGATTGTGATGGTGAAAGTTTCAATCATGTTGTTGATACTTTTAGGAGCAACAGTAAAGCGTGCTACATCTTCATCAGCATTGTAACCAGAGTTACCCCAGTTCTTCAGGCTTTTGTTGATGATAATAGTCCACTCTTTTGCTCCCGGGATAGTGTACAAAGAGTAAGTGCCCGCTTCTACACGGCTACCACCGATGTACATATCTTCTCCTAAAGTGATTTTTGTTGATGCGTTTGCACCAGTACGCCATAACTCACCATAAGCAACTAATCCGCCAAATATTTTACGGTCGCGTGCTGATGGGCGGCTGTAATCTATCTTGATCTCTGATGTAGAGAAAGATTGTTGAATGGAAGCTGTCGGGCTAAGTGCCGGTAGTTTTAAACCTTGTGCAAAGGTTGTTGTAGATAATCCTACAAATAGTAGTGCAAGTGTAATGTATCTCATAATTTATTATTTGATTGTTAGTGGATTGTAAAAATAGGGGCGATTAATGTAGATACAAAAAAGTATTTCTCTATACACCCTTAAATTTTCTTAAAGGATTGTGTTGGCTACATTTGCGTTCAAAGATTATGTATGGGATATAAAGTAAACCTGGCAGTACAGATATTGCCTTTGAATATGAGTAAAGATGAGACCTACAGCACTATTGACAAGGCTATTGAAGTGGTGCAGGCGTCGGGACTGAAATATATGGTATGCCCTTTTGAAACAGTAATAGAAGGTGAATATGATGTTGTTATGAAGCTGATAGATGATATGCAGCAGGCATGTTACAATGCAGGAGCAAAGAGCTTGCTGGTGAATATGAAATTACACCGCAGCAACGAGCAGGATATGGCTATTGAGGATAAAACAGGCAAGTACCAATAATAGAGATTAAATTTGCAGGCATGAACAGAGCAGCATTAGTAGCAGAGATCAGAAATAAGAAATCGGTATTATGTGTCGGGTTGGATACAGATACTAATAAAATACCACAGCACTTATTATCTGAGGCTGACCCCGTGTTTGCCTTTAATAAGGCTGTTATAGATGCTACAAAAGACTATGCTGTTTCTTACAAACTGAATACTGCATTTTATGAGGCACAAGGGATAAAAGGCTGGGAGAGCATGCAGAAAACGTTGGAATACATTCCAGATAACATATTCACCATTGCAGATGCCAAGCGTGGGGATATCGGTAACACGGCAGAGCAATATGCCAAAACTTTTTTTGAAACTTACCCGTTTGACAGTATAACCGTTGCACCATATATGGGTGAGGATAGTGTTAAGCCTTTTATGAAGTTTGAGGGTAAGTGGAGTATTGTGCTGGGCTTAACATCTAATAAGGGTAGTGCAGATTTTCAGTTGCAACAGTCAGGAGATGAATTGCTGTATGAAAAGGTACTAAAGACTGTAGCCGGTTGGGGTACTCCTGAAAATACCATGTTTGTTATAGGTGCTACGAGAACAGAGCAGTTGCAACATGTACGCTCTTTACTGCCCGATCATTTCTTTTTGGTGCCGGGTGTAGGTGCACAGGGTGGTACTGTGGCTGATGTGTGTGAAAATGCTATGAATGCAGATGCAGGTGTGCTCATCAATGTATCTCGCGGTGTGATATATGCAGGAAATGGCGAAGACTTTGCAGAGAAAGCGAATGAGGCAGCAGCAGATTATCAGCAACAAATGGCTGCTTATTTGTAACTTGTTCTGCATACCATGCAAGAACGACTCCTACATACCATCTGGCAATACAGCCTGTACAATACTTCTGATTTAACAACAACACAGGGCGAGCCTGTAACAGTGGTTCATACAGGGAGGTATAACACTAATGCCGGTCCTGATTTTCTGGAAGCAAAAATAAAAGTAGGCGATACCACACTCGCAGGGCATGTAGAGATACATGTAAACAGTAGCGATTGGTTGAAGCATGGTCATCAGAACGATGAAGCATATAAAAATGTAGTGCTTCATGTTGTGTATGAAGATGATGCAGTAGATGTGCCTGAACACACTCCTGTGTTGCGTATAGCTGATTACATAAAAGATGATGTACTGAAGCGATACGAATACCTGTCTTATGCCAAGACAAGTTTACCTTGTTCTACGCAACTAAGTGAGGTAAAAGACATAGTAAAGTATAGCTGGTTAACAAGACTACTTGCGGAACGTTGGGAAGATAAGCTGGGCGGCTGGAAAGATGATCTGGATGCTTCTGCCGGAGACTGGAGTAGCTTATTGTATTGGCGCTTGG
This sequence comes from Bacteroidia bacterium, assembly GCA_030429205.1. GTDB lineage: Bacteria > Bacteroidota > Bacteroidia > Chitinophagales > Chitinophagaceae > UBA5543. Next base: position 138,413 of record JAUICZ010000003.1, on the reverse strand, counting down.
CTGCCAACTTTGGGTTTAAGGTAAATTCTGATGCTTTTTTGATGTTGGTAAAGTCACTGCCATTAAAAGTGTTAGCCAAACACAGAGAAAACCTATTGCAAGTAGAAGCACTACTATATGGACAAGCAGGAATGTTGGATGAAGATATGGAAGGCGTGTATCCTAATGCGCTTAAAACAGAGTATGATTATTTGAAGCAAAAGTATCAGCTAACACCCATTGCAGAATATAGTTGGAAGTTCATGCGGATGCGTCCTGCAAATTTCCCTACCATACGTTTAGCTCAATTTGCAGCTTTGATACACCAGTCTGTACATCTTTTTTCCACTATTATAGAGAAAAGCAGCGTTAAGGATATACTACCATTATTTGAAGTGGCCGCAAGCGATTACTGGAAAAGTCATTACCGTTTTGGTGAACAAGCTGATAAAGAACAGGTAAAGAAATTGGGCAAGTCATCTATACAAAACATCATTATCAATACTGTAGCACCCATAAAGTTTCTGTACGCCAAACACCAAGGTACAGAAGCTCAGCAAGAAGATGCGCTGAAGCTACTAGATGAATTGCCTGCAGAGAAGAACCACATCATAGATATTTGGAACGACCACAACTGGTCACCCAGAAATGCTTCTCAGTCTCAAGCACAAATACAACTATATAACAACTACTGTAGCAGTAAAAAATGTTTAGACTGCGCTATAGGTGTTAGTATCATTAAATCATGACCAGTTGAAGTTGACCGTCTTCTTCAAGTCAGGATGTAAGCTTTTAATAACAGGGCAGGTAAGGGCGGCTACCTCCAGTATTTTCTTCTCTTTATCGTTATAAGTCACTCCCTCGGGGAAGTTCATTTCTACCTTCACTTCTGATATTCTGCGTGGATCTGAAGCCATTATTTTTTCGATTTCGCATTCTATTGCGCCCATTTCTATACCATGTTTTTCGGCAGCAATACCCATCAATGTCAGCATGCACGATGCCATAGCTGTAGCCACAAGGTCGGTAGGAGAAAAACGTTCGCCATTACCGTTATTATCAACCGGAGCGTCTGACTCAATAACTGTATTAGAGCGTATGTGCGTGGCTTCTGTTCTTAAATTGCCTTTATAGATAACTTTCGATGTCATATAGATTATTTACGCTAAATTTACTACTTTAAGATACAAATGTATGTGTCCTGCGCATACGCACGAACTGAATTCTATGAAGTACGTTGGAAGATTATCTGTTTTACTGATCGCTGTTTTGTTAGTGAGCTTAGATGCAGGGGCATTGGGCATTGACTCAACAAAAGTTCCTGTAAGAAAGAAGAGACCTAAACCCATTAAGAAAGAGTATACATTGGGGTTGAGGTTAAACACAGATGGCTGGTCTGTGTTTTTCGACAGGGGTAAGGTAGTTGGCGCAGGACGCCGAACAGATTATTTCTATGACCTGGTTTTTTGGCAGATAGAATTAGGGGAGAAGAAACACCCTCAGGAAACAAGACGTTCAAACGTATCGAGTACCAGCACAAACACCTCTACGCCATTTATATATGGTAAGGCTAATAACTTCTACAATTTCAAATTAGGGTATGGTAAGCGTAAAATGATAGCAGGTAAGCCGGAGCATGGTACTGTTTCTATACATTGGGTTTACATGGGTGGTTTAAGCATCGGGTTAGAAAAGCCTTACTATTACGAAGCATATGTAAGTAAAAATGGAGGTCCGCTTATTAAAGAAGAAGTCAGATATACAGACACTACTCAATACCTGTTCTCTCAAACATCCCAAATTGAGGGCGCTTCTGGTTTTGCCAAAGGTATTGATGAGTTGCAAATAGTGCCCGGATTGCATGCTAAAACAGCATTGCACTTTGATTTTGCGGTATCTAAAGAGCGTAAGCTGGCTATTGAGGCTGGTTTAAATGTAGAGTTCTACACCAGAGCTATACAGTTGATGGCCTATCAGGATGACAGGCCATATTTTGTAAATGGATATGTGTCTTTAGGTTTTGGTAAGCGTTGGGCTGATAAAAGCAAACGTAGAAGACGTTAGTAGTAAATGCATTAACTTTGCAAGCTATGCAAGAGTTACCCGTAATCAATAAAGTTGAGCAGAAGGACACGCGCGTGAAAAAACCGGATTGGTTAAGAGTGCGTTTGCCCATCGGAGAAGAGTATAAGCATGTGCGTAGCTTAGTAGATACACACAAGTTGCATACTATTTGTGAGAGTGGTAATTGCCCGAATATGGGAGAATGTTGGGGGGCAGGTACCGCCACATTCATGATATTGGGTAATATCTGTACCCGTTCGTGCGGTTTCTGCGCTGTGGCTACCGGTCGCCCGGAGGCCGTGGATTGGGATGAACCGCAGCGTGTGGCAGAAGCGATACACTTGATGAAAGTGAAGCATGCCGTTATCACATCGGTAGACAGGGATGAACTAAAAGACGGTGGCTCTATAATATGGGCGAATACCATCAAAGCCGTTCGAGCGTTAAACCCTGAAACTACTCTGGAAACATTAATACCTGATTTTAAAGGACAGTGGGAGAACTTGCAGAATGTAATCGATGTAGCTCCTGAAGTAGTATCTCATAACGTAGAGACTGTAGAGCGTATGACACGTAAAGTGCGCATACAGGCAAAATACCACCGCAGCTTGGAGGTAATACGCAGGTTGAAAGACGGTGGTATGCGTACTAAGAGTGGTGTAATGCTGGGCTTGGGAGAAGAAAAAGAAGAAGTGCTGCAAACATTACAAGACCTGGCTGATAATGGTTGTGATGTTGTAACCTTAGGGCAATACCTACAACCTACACAAAAACACTTGCCGGTAGTTCGTTTTGTACACCCTGATGAATTTGCTTTCTATAGAGAAGAAGGCTACAAAATGGGACTGGACTACGTAGAGAGTGGCCCGTTGGTGCGCTCGTCTTACCACAGTGAAAAACATGTGATTCCCGGAGAAGGACGACAACAATGGGAACAAGAAAAAATAGCTTAATATATAAAGCCTGAACAAGTGTTCAGGCTTTATTATTTTACAGAGTATAATTCCTAATAGATGAAAAAGCTATTCATAATTCTGTTTGTTGTGTCTACAGGACTATCTGTGCAAAGCTATGCGCAGGAAACAGATATGCCCACTAATAAAGAGCTAAGAAAAGCCAGACCGAACTATATATCTATTGGTTTTGGGCTCAACAGAGGCTCGGTAAGAGACTTTGCTACATCACCATTAACCTACAAAGGCACGTTGTTCAGCTTTTCAGGCGGGTATCAACGTTATGATGACCTGCGCGATACACGCCTGAATATCAGGTTTAATGTTGGTGGGTATAGATATAGCAGAAGCGAAGGTATACCTACCTCGTCTGGTGCTACAGGCTATGTGCTGTTTGTGAACTATGCAAAACTGTACCGGTTAAAAAGGTACAGCAACAATAAATGGAATTTTAAAGTAGGCGGTATGCTGGATGTAGTAACAGATGTGCGCATCAACTCGCAGTTGCTGAATGCGGCCGTTGGTTACGAGGTGTTTAATACACTCTATGCATCAGGAAAGGTGACACGCACATTTGTGAGGAGTGAATTGAAGCAAAAAAAGTTTTTATTCATTAAATACAAGTTAAGGCCTAGAGTTGCCCAGCTTTCATATCAATTAAACTTACCTGTTATAAACGGTTATGCAAGAAACGGGTTTGCCTATTTGGGTAACGAGCGCATTGGTGAGGTGCCGTTATTTAATGGTTATCAGTACAAGCTGTTCTCTGGCTTTAGGATTAGTTCTACATTAGCATATACACGCCAGATGGCTAATGGTAATATGTGGCGAGTGGCATATATATGGGATGCATATACCTCCGGCGGGCAACAAAACCGATTTGAAATGGCACACCATATTGCCGAGTTCTCTTTATTGTTTCATCTGAATAAAAACAAACAATTATGAAGAAGTTATTAGTAATGATATCATTAGGGCTAATGCTTTCTTCGTGCGAGAAGGTATTCTTTAAGAAAGACGGCGCTTCTACAAATGCCTTTGAAAACTTTGATTATTTGTGGAAGGAAGTAGATACAAGGTACGCGTATTTCGATCATAAAAAAGTTGATTGGAATTTGATGAATGCTAAATACAGGAGCAGAGTGTATGAAGGAATGAGAGAGGACTCTTTATTTAGGGTTATGGGTGATATGTTGAATGAGTTGAGAGATGGACATGTGAACCTCATTAGTCCATTCAATGTGTCTGTATTTGATGTAGACTTATTAGGACCCGAAAATATTGATGACCGTGTAATATTGGAGAACTACATAGGTACAGACCGTGTAATAACAGGGCCATTTACGCACAACTTTTTGCGCAATAAAGAAATAGGTTATATCCGTTTTCGCTCTTTCCCCGGTACGGTTGACAGTATACAATTGGATTACATTTTTGACAGATACAGAAATACTAAAGGCCTTATTTTTGACATCCGCCAAAACGGTGGAGGAGTGATCAATGATGCGTATACAATATTGTGCAGGTTTATCAACAAGCGCACTTATGTATATCAGTCTCAAGGTAAGAGAGAGCCTGCACATGCTGCTTTTGATCAACCCGCTAAATCATACCTGGAGCCTTCGGGGCAAATAAAATACCTGAAAAAAGTAGTGGTGCTTACAGATAGGGGGACATATAGTTCGGGCTCTTTCTTTACGGTTATGTCAAAGGCTATAAGCAACATGGTCGTAATAGGTGATACTACCGGTGGTGGTTTAGGGTTGCCTAATGGTGGGCAGTTGCCTAACGGTTGGACCTACAGATGTTCGATAACCAGAACGCTGGACATCAATGGCAATAACTACGAAAACGGGGTGCCACCTGATAAGCTTGCTTATGTAGATAAGACAAGGTTAACGATGGGTATAGACGATGTACTAGAGGCAGCAATGAAAGAGATACAATAATATTAACTTAAAGTCATTTCATAAATTTGAAGAATGGAAAAGACTATCAAAGAAAGCATTTTAATACAGGCAGGTATATCAAAAGTTTGGGATGCTCTGGTGAATAAAGAGATCATCAAACAATATATGTTTGGTACAGAAACTACGTCTGACTGGACAAAGGGCAGTGCCATTAGTTTTACGGGTGAGTTTAATGGTATGCAGTATAAAGATGGTGGGGAGATATTGGAAATAGAAACCAACAAAATACTGTCGTACACTTATTGGAGCTCTATGAGCGGTATTGAAGATATTCCCGAGAACTATGCCGTAGTAACATTCACATTAAGTGACAGCGAGAAAGGCGTACAGCTTACAATTGAGCAATCTAATATACCTACAGAAAGTATGTATGAAAACTCTGCTGCACATTGGGGCGCTGTTTTAAAACAGATAAAAGAGATAGTAGAAGGATAGAAAAACTACTACCTTGTGTTGTATACATACAGCACAATAGTTCATGAGGAAAGTATTTACTCTATTATTACTGTTTTGTTCAAATATTATATTCGCGCAAACAGGCGTTACCATTTCAGGTATTGTAAAAGACAGTAAAGACCAGTCAATTCTTCCGTTTGTAAATGTAACATTACATCAAGCGGCTGACACAACGTTTGTTTCCGGAAGCATCAGTACAGAAGAAGGTGTTTTTACCATTACTGATGTAAATAGCGGTAACTACTTTCTTAAGGCTGTTTATCTTGGTTATGATCCTGTATATCAACCCATTTTGGTAGGACGATTAAGCGATTATCTGGATGTGGGTGTAATAGCATTAACTGCAGACAATCAACAATTGGAAGAAGTAGTTGTAGCGTCAAAAAAAGATGCGGTGTCTGCATCTATGGAGAAGAAAACGTTTGCTGTTGCAGACAATGTCAGCCAGGCCGGCGGGAGCGTTTTAGATGCAATGAAGAATTTGCCCGGTATAACAGTTGGACAAGATGGTAAAGTGGAAATAAGAGGCAACGATAAAGTGGTGGTGTTGATGGATGGCAAACAAACTGCTTTAACGGGTTTTGGTAATCAATCTGGTCTGGACAATATCCCTGCTTCTGCCATAGAAAAAATAGAGATCATCAATAACCCCTCTTCTAAATACGATGCAAATGGTAATGCCGGCATCATTAACATTGTTTACAAAAAAGAAAAAAGAGATGGCCTGACAGGTAAGGTTGGTTTAGCCGGAGGTTTAGGTGCGTTGTGGATCAAGAAAGAGAGCCTGCCAAATATCAGACCTCAATACCGATATACCCCTAAGCTGAATCCCTCTTTATCGATAAACTATAGAAAAGGGAAAACTAACCTGTTTATACAAGTAGACGATTTGTATACCCAAACATTGAACAAGAACGAATTTGTAGATCGATATTACGATAACGGTATTATAGTTAAACAACAAACCGTGCGTAACAGAACTACAAATCTGGTTACAGGTAGAGCGGGTATGGACTGGTATGCGGATAAGAAAAATACCTTTACTATTTCAGGATTATACAGTAGAGAGAAAATACTGGACAGAGGAGATGAACCCTTCTATAATGGTGATCTATCTGTACGAAACAGGTTGTGGCAATTTTTAGAAGATGAAGTTAAAACCACTGTAACAGCAACTGTTAACTGGGAGCATAAGTTTACCCAGCCGGGACGTGTGTTGAATACAGGATTTAATTATACTTTTCATAGAGAAGATGAACAATATTTTTTCACCAATGTTATGCCGACATTTACAGGTTTAGATTCTTTTAAGCTGTTGTCTGATGAGTATGTAGGAGATTTTACTTTAGATTATATGCAGCCACTGCGTAGCGGAAAGATTGAAGGTGGATTGAAATTGAGAAGGAGAGAGATTCCTATAGATATGATGTTTAAGCCGGGGTTGAACTCTCCGCTGGATACCAATGCAGGAGGATATGCGAAGTATAATGAAACCATATCCGCTGCGTATTTTAACTATGTTTTAGAAACAGCAAAGTTTGAAGTAGAAGCGGGGCTAAGGGCAGAGTATGCAGGTATTGTGTATGATGTGAATCCTAACCATAATACATACCAAAGCGATGGATATAGTTATGTGCAACCATTCCCAAATGTTCGTATAGCATACAAGCTGAGCAGCAAAAACAAATTATCTTTCTTTTTTACCCGCAGGGTAGACAGGCCTAACGAAGTGGACATAAGGATCTTCCCTAAGTATGATGATGCAGAAATAATAAAAGTAGGTAACCCTGCATTGCAGCCACAGTTTGCAAATAGTTTTGAGTTGGGTAATAAAACCAGCTGGCAGAAAGGTTATTTATATGCCGCGGCATATCATAAAATAATAGATGGTACTATAACACGTATTGCCAGCACTGCTCAAGGCAGCACTTTGATATACAATATATTCCAAAATGCAGGCAGAAGTTACAACACAGGTTTAGAAATAGTATTGACACAGCAGTTGTCTAAACGAGTACGATTCGATTTGAACTTATTGGGTTATAAGAATATCATTGAGGCTTATAGCGTAGAGAATCTATACCCTGTAAGGAGTGTATTTACAGCACAGCGACAGGATATGTATTCTGGTAATGCAAAGTTGAATATGTACTTCAAATTGCCGGCAAATATAGAAGCGCAGTTAACAGGTATTTATTTAGCGCCGGATATTATACCGCAAGGAAGAATAGAAGAACGTTTCTCGATTGACCTTGGAATGAAGAAGAAACTACAAAAAGGAAAGGGAGAAATCTTCCTCAACGCAACTGATGTAGCAAATACGCTCAGAATAAAAACAAAAATACAAGGCGATGGTTTCAACTATACAAGTGCCAACTATTACGAAACACAAGTAGTAAGGGTAGGGTATACTTACAAGTTTTAGTTAGCGAATACCATTCTTTTGCTGTCTATCTTTCGCCCGTTTACTACCAGTGTGTATACATAAGACCCTACAACATTGTAGCCATGTTCGTATAATACCTCATTCACTCCTTTGTGTAGTTGTATGTTCAGGCGTTTGATCTCTTTGCCTGCAATATCTGTAACAGATATATAAGCATTGCTTTGAGGGATTTCTTTATCTGCAACTACGGTGATGATCGTTTCCCCATCGAAAGGGTTGGGGTGGTTTTGCAGCAAGTGTAATGGATGTTCTTTATTGTTTGCATCATTAACGTTTACTTTCGCATACTTCTCTACAGAGAATAAGCTTTCCACTCCCTCAGCATCTACAGAGGCTACGCTGACGAATATGGTACTGCCTGTTTGAGGCAGGTTAATATAGTGGTCTGTCTTTCCTGTAAAAGTGTAAACACTGTCCCAGTCATTTGTTGTTGATCGTATCGCAATTCGGTAATGCAAATATTGTTTTTCGGTTTTGATAAAGACAGTCATGCCGTTGCCTCCCGGGAAGGTTACAACGTCAAAATCTGGTGTGCCCGGTCCAATAGCGATCATACCAGCCGCATTTGCATTGATCACACTCATGCGCGACAGGTAATTAAAGTTCACGAAGAAGCTGTCTATTATCTGGTCGTTATCTGTATCGATGCCCAGTATGTCTTTTGTAGTATGCTGCCTGTCTTGGTAGCTCGGGTTACTCACATCGGCATTACCATGCTCGTTTGCCGCGCAAAAACGTATTGCAGGCATAGCCTCTGCACTAAATGGTTGATGGTCACCTCCTCTGCCTGTTCGGTCTATAGGAGTCATGATATTAATACTCATGGGTATTTCTGCTACAGGTAAGATGTTTTCTTTGTATTCCAGCTTAATGAATCTTGCCAGCTGTTTGTGTGATGAGTTGAAACCGCTTGATGAAAATATTCTAAGATTAACACTATCTATACTGCCTGCACCCATGCAGCCCGGTTGCGATGCTGTTTGTCCGCAAACGATACCACCCACGACATCGTTATTAAGTACAGCTTTAACCGGTATACTTTTTTGTTTACAGTATTGGGCAAAAGCTCTGGCGCCATGTAAGCCCTGTTCTTCGCCAATTGTAATGAGGAATACTATAGTATGTTCATAGCTGTATTTACTCATTACCCTTGCCAGCTCCATTACAAGTGCCGTTCCGCTTGCATTATCTTCCATACCTTCTGCGGTACAGGAGGTGTCACAACCATCCTCGCAGCGGCTATCTATATGCCCTTCGATAATAACGACAGACTTACTACCAGTGTCAGTGCCAGGTAATACAGCAAAAATATTTCTGTGCTGCTGCACGTTACAGATGGCCTGATCGAATTGAAGGTAAGATGGGATCAATCGGTTATCATTAACGCCACTATACTCTTGAAACTTGCGGTATACCCACCTGCGGGCAGCACCTATACCTCTTGTGGCAGATACTGTATCAGATGCGGTGTTCCTATTCTCAAACGTTTGTAAAATATCTAAAAGAGCGTGCAGGCTGTCGGGCGAGACTCTTGTGCGTACACCCGATATAATATCAGCCGCTTTGTCTATTACTGTTGTAGCCTTGTATGTTGCGGGGCTATAGTTGCCTGTTAATATATTCTCAGCTTCTGTATTGGTAGAGATAATGTTTGTTTGCGCAAAACTGTTACTGCATAATAAGATAGCAGCAATAAAAAATACAACCCTGTTCATAGTATCGCCTTTAAGCTATCTATGAAAGTTATTAAAAAAACAGGAAATGTATTCTGCTTTTAAGCCGCCTGCCCTAAATGCTTGAGCATCAATGCGTGTGTGCGTAAAGCTTTTCTGAAGGTAGGCTGTACATTATAAGGTACATTATGCTCTTTTGCCACACGAGACACAATCTTTGATAAGTTAGGATAGTGTACGTGACATATATGCGGGAACAGGTGGTGCTCAATCTGATAGTTTAAGCCACCAATATACCATGAAAGTAATTTGTTATTAGGAGCAAAGTTGGCTGTATTATACAATTGGTGTACAGCCCAGCTGTGTTCCATCTTTTTATCGTCTTTGGGCTTAGAATAGTCAGATGTGTCCATTACATGCGCCAGTTGAAATATACAAGCCAGTAATAGCCCTGCTACCATTTGCATGATGATGAAACCCAGTGTTACTTGTCCCCATGTCATACCGGAGAAAAGACCAGGAAGAACAAATGTGTAGCCAAAGTACAATACTTTATAAGCGCTTAGCTCTAACAAAGCGCGGGTAAGTGAGATTTTCTCTTTTTTAAGCAGACCGTTTTTGTGGTATTTAAATATAGCCTTGTAATCTTTTACGGTTACCCAGTATATGTTCATGATACCGTACAGGAACCATGCATATAAATGCTGGTATTTATGCAACCCGATACGTCTTGCATTAGGTGACATGCGTAACAAGATACCCGCATCAATGTCTTCGTCTAAACCGTCTACGTTCGTATAAGTATGGTGAAGTATGTTGTGTTGTATGCGCCAGTTTCTATCGTAACCACCTAAGATATTCAACACACCGCCAAGAATAGTATTTACGGTTTTGTTGTTTGAGTATGCTCCGTGGTTAGAATCATGCATTACAGAGGAGCCTATGCCGGCAATACCCATACCCATAACTACCCACATTGCATAAAAGAAAATAGAACTGAATGATGCTAAGCCGCTGACAATTAATGCGTAAGGAACAAAGTACATACACAACATCGCAACGGTCTTCCACACCATTTTTGAGTTGTATAGTTTAGATATATTACCAGTACTAAAATATGCTTCTACTTCTCTCTTAACAGCGTCATGGAAACTCTCAGCACCTTTAGGGGCAAATTTTACAATACTTAGTTTGCTAGCACTCATTATAAACTCACGAATATTTGGCTGCTAAATTACGGAAAATATTGCCGAATATAGTAGTTAATAAGTTATATTATCATAAGGTTAAGTCTGGTAAAACATATACTGTAAGTTGCGTGGTACTCATAGCTTTGTCGCAAATACTTCTGTATGAGTTCTATTAGTAAGCTATTTGCTACAAGCGGTAAAAAATTCTACTCTTTATTCGGAGAAGTAGCTACGAACCTTCATCAAATGGGCGGTTTGTATTTAAGAATGGCTAAAGAGGATGATAGAGTAAAACGTAAGTCGTTGCTGGATGAGATTGAAGCAATGGAGAACAGGAATGATAACGTCACTCATAAGTTATTTGTAGAACTTGGCAGAAACTTCATTACGCCATTCGATAGAGAAGATATACATACTCTTGCTACTTCTTTAGACGACATTGCTGATTACATATGGGGTACGGCTAAGCAGATGTACTACTACGATATTGATCATCATAATGCAAGTATTGAAGATTTTACCAATCAACTGAACAATTTTATTGAGCTACTTGCAAAAGCATTATTAGGGTTGCAGAACCGTAGAAACATGGCAGACCTGATAGCTATATTGAATGATATGCGTAAGGTAGCATCTGCTTGTGATCATATAATTAGTGAGTTGTTGTTCAAGTTATTTGATAGCAATAACAATATGGATGCTATTGAAGTGATCAAACTTACTGACCATTACAACATGCTTCAAAATGTTTGCAATAAATGCGGAGATTCAGTGAATGTGTTGGAAAGCGTTGTTATTAAATACGCTTAGACATTTTCTTTTCGCCAAGCAGGCTGATAGGCTTAAATACTTTCTTCTTAGTAAGACCAAAACCTTCAATGGCATGCTTTTCTATATGTGCCATTGCTTCTTCTATTGAATCAGTAAATAAGAAAAGCTCTACATCTTTAGGGCTGATCGTTTCTTCTTGAATCATGTACTGAATATGATCGTACAGATGTTTGTGGTATTCTTTGCCCATTAATACAACAGGAAATTTTTCAACCTTTTCTGTTTGTATCAAAGTTAGAGATTCAAAGAATTCGTCTAGCGTACCAAACCCGCCCGGCATAACTACAAAGGCGTAAGAGTATTTGCTGAGTAGCACTTTGCGCACAAAGAACAGATCCATATTAACCCACCTGTCCAGATAAGGATTAGGGGTTTGCTCAAAAGGTAAAATAATATTACAACCTATAGACCCGCCGCCAGCATCTTTCGCTCCTCTATTGGCTGCTTCCATAATACCGGGGCCACCGCCAGTCATTACATTAAAGCCCAGCTTTACTAATTCTTTACCTACTTCTCGGGCCTGAATATAATATGGGTGATCTTCCTGAAATCTTGCAGAACCAAAGACTGTAACTGAAGGGCCTACGAAGTGTAGTTTCCTATAGCCTCGAATGAACTCCCTCATTACTTTAAATATGAAACGTAATTCCGACCAACGTGAGTGAGGACCTTCGAGGAAGTATCTTTCTTCTTGTGAAATCTTTGGTTTGTTCTGCTCGTTATTCATATAAAGCCATTTGCAGCCCCTAAGTTACTCATTATATTACCATTGTACAGTCAAATAATCAGCATAACCTGTAGTGCCATCCAGCACCATGAAGCCGATGTCGTTGCCTGCAATGTATTTAGCGGGAACTTCAAATACCTTTTGTCCATTGATAAAACCTAACCAAAAATTACCCACTTGCTCAAACTCTACATCATTCCACGCGTTGCGATAAATAGCATCGCTTTCTTGCCAGTTGATAATGGTAGTTACATCAGTATTGGCATTACCTTCTTTGTATAGTGCAAAGTATCCTTCATTATCTATAAAGAAAGAGTACCCATAATCTTTATCAGAGACACCAAACACTAACCCCATTGCATAGTCTGAACGAATGCGAGTTTGTATCAAAAAGTTTCTGTGAAGTTGAGCCCCGGTACCTATGGCTACAGTATTTGTTCCTTCGTTCGGAGGTAAATATGTGTATTTTAAACTACCGTTTGATATAGTTACAAATGCTGCATTACTTGGGTCGCTAAATGCCCAGTTGTTGACATTATTATCGAAGTTGTCATCAAATATATAGTTGTATTGTACCGGTTGCTGCTCATCTGGTTCTACGGTATAATATTCGTTCTTTACACAAGATGTTGTGAATAATGTTAATCCTAAAAATAGTATGCTGAGTAAACGTGCCATAACAGTTGGTTTTGGTTCGTTAAATGTAAAACAACAAATATGCCATTGCTCATGCAGGCAATAGGTATTTTGTTCAATTAACAAAACCTTTAGCTTTACAGGCATGAATACACAATACAATGCTAAATATTGGAAAGAAAAGCTGGAGTTAACTTCTCATGTAGAAGGTGGCGCTTTTAAAGAGGTATATCGGTCTGCTTTGATGTTGCCTCAAAACATACTAACAGATGAGCATAAAGGAGACAGAAATGCATCTACCGGTATCTATTTTTTATTAGAGTATGGAGAGTTTTCTGCTTTTCATAGAATTGCTTCTGACGAACTATGGCATTTTTATGATGGGCAAGCGCTAACTGTGTATGAGATAAAAGAATCGGGAGAATTGATAAAACATTTGTTGGGTAAAAATATTGATGCAGGTGAACGTCCTCAGATCGTTATTGAAGCAGGTAGCTGGTTTGGCTCTAGAGTTGAAGTAGAAGGAGGGTATACATTATGTGGCTGTACTGTATCGCCGGGTTTTGATTTTGCTGATTTTGAACTGGCAAAAGCAGAGGAGTTAGCAGAAAAATACCCTTTGTATAAAGATTTAATAAAAAATATGACCCACCCTTAAACAATTTCCCTTGTAGCTTGTTATATATACAGAACCAAAAACAACAGACATGGATAAGTTACAATTGAAAGGAAATTGGAATGAATTGAAAGGTAAAGCAAAACAGGAGTATGGTCAGCTGACTGATGACGATCTTGCTTATGCCGAAGGGCAGGAAGATGAGTTACTGGGTAAGTTGCAAAACAAACTTGGTAAATCAAGACAAGAGATCATTGATTGGTTAAACTCTCTGTAAAAACATTTAAAAGTCCCGTAAGGGACTTTTTTTTATTAAACTAAAATTTAAATAAAATGGACACTAAAGATTTTAATGAACGTTGGCCAGAGATGAAAGAGCTTATTAAAACGGCACACCCCAACATCAAGGATGAAGACCTTGAACTGGAATTAGGTAAGGAGATTGAGCTGCTTGAAAAATTGCAAGAAAAGCTTGGTAAGACCAAAGCCGAGATCTACGAATGGTTATCCATTATGGGATGATCAACCTTTATTTACTTGAACCTTTGAATTGATGGTGCTGCTCTTTGAACAGTACGTTGAAGGTGGTTAATGAACCATATACGGCAGTTATATATTGTTGTAGGTCCACTTTTTCTTCATCATTCAAGGTTTTGTTTGAATTTATCTTTTGTTCTATCAAACGCAGCCTATCACGTACCATTACTATTTTATGGAAGAAGGTTTCGATAGGTAGTTCTTTTGCCTGTAAACTATCATCTGCAGGTTGCATCAACAGCTTCCCGTTATTCCATTTATTGGCCATAGGCACTAGCTGAAATTCGTTGAGTCTGCGTTCGAAAATATTATCTACCGCTTGTTCAATATCAGTAATAGTAATGCCATTACCTACGCCACTACTGTCTTCTACCGCTTCGAGAGCCTTCAGGTCGAAATCTTTACCAATACTTTTAGTGCCTTGTTGAGACTTGAACCAAATGATGTATAACTCACTGGATACATCTACAACTACTCCTTTCCCAAAATGTGGATGCTCTACACGAGAGCCTATGCCTAATGAATTGATTTCCATTGCCCGAATATAGGATAAAAACTGCCTGAATGTTACACTTAATTAATCGTGAGCCCAATAAGCAAAACCTGAAAACAGATTGCTATAAAACCAATTGGATGTAAAGATCCTTTTGTTTTTAACACCTGCCTGACTTTGTAAAGGTTTGATGACTTTTCCATTAATGCGCTCTGCCCTGTAATCATCAGTTTCCGGTAGTACAGCAACAATATGTCCGGATCTGTTTGTTTGTTTTCGCTTAGCTACAATAATGCCGGTTTTACCTTTATTTACTTCTGATTGTATCTCGTCAAGGTCAAAGAACCTTTCCCAACCAAAATCATCGCCAAATTCATTGAACCAATCGTACAGACTATTAGCATTTAGCTCTATTACGGTCTCGCCGTATTGTACAGGTACTGTTTCTCCTGCCGATAGTTTTTGTATGGCTTTCCCTGTCCACCATACGCGGGGCATGTAGCATAGTGAGCGGTGGCAAAAGTCATAGGCATAAATATTACAAAAAGTAAGCCCTCCTTTAGGGCGATATCTAAGGCTGGTCTCCACATCAAGGAAGTTGATTATGCGGTATATTGAATTTATTTTTTCGATATGTGTAGTGCCTTCTTTGTTGGGCATTCCAGGTTGGTTAAGCGGGTATGCCCTGCCATGCGTCATGTTTAATGAGATGTTTTTCCCTTCAACAGGCAGGTGTACTTCTTTGATCTGGGTCTCTGTTACAGCAGGTGCAGGTGTATCAACAGGCTCTGCATAAGTTGCATAAATATATCCGCTTACTGTCTTGTTGTTCAGCACTACATCTATGTACAACCAGCCCTGATAAAGTGAATTGTCTTTTTCAGTTACCAGTGTACCTCTGGGTATCGATGTGATAATATTATCGCGTACTATCATCCCTGTTCTTCTTACCCTCAGGGAGCTTGCTGTAGTTCGGTATTGTTGGTTCATGGTGATTCTTTTTTATCCTTTTGGTTGGTTATCGTCCTCTTCGGTTCCCTCATCAGCATCAGGTATTGCATCGTTTATATCATCACTATCAACGGTTGTCTGGTTCTGCTCTTCTTGTGCTGCCTTCTCCTGGTCTTCCTTCTCTTTGTCTTTGCCTGTTTTGTTTTTATTCTTGTTTTCATAAGAGAATATATTATTGAAGACTTCTTCAAGCTTTTGAGTAGCTTGCTTTGAGAACAAACCTGCCAGACAAGCAACAGCCATAAGGCCGAATGGATTTAAGGGTAGAGGTACTTGTTGTTTATTGTCTTGAGGTTCTTTATTGCTTTCTGTTGTGCTGTATGTATTATTAGTGTTGGTTGCTACCGTTGCCGTATTAAAACTGTCATTTTTGATTGGAGGTGAGTCAAGTTCCTTTTGTGGAATCAACATGCTAATACTGTCCAGTTTGCTTTCAATTCTATCAATGTTAGGTATAGAAGCGTCAGCACTTGCAGAATAAGTTAGTAGCCCACCTCGTAGAAGGAGGTAAAAAACTAAAGCCAGTAACGCACCAATTAAAGGGCGTAGAATATACCAAGGTATCCATGACCTGACAAAGTCTTTATTGCCCACAAATGCAGAATATGATACCATTATATGGAGCATAGCTCCAGTAGCCCCACCAAGTAGCATAAGCAGGAGGAAATTCTGCTCTTGTGAAACCATTATAGCATCACACCCAGGCCATAGCCTTACAGATGTTTCTAAATCCCCTTTGTTAATAGGCCATGCATGATATATAGCCCATATCAGGTATAATGTAGCAAGTAGAAATAATATTGTGAGAGCAGCTTGAAGGACAATGTCTCCGGTGGAGAGTTTTTTTTCTTCATTTTCTTGTTTCCCAGCGGTAGTGTTAGCCTGGTTCGTCATGGTATTTGTTTTAGGTATATGTAAACATATAAATGTATTCTATAATTAGCAATGCCGGAAACTTATTTTTTTGAATTAAGATTCTTTATTGACAAAAAATTATCTTTAATATCCATTATAATAAACAAACTCGATTAACATGGATTATATTGATAAAGATGGCAATGTGGTAGTATATGCTGGTTTTTGGGCCAGGTTTTTTGCTTTTCTTATAGATGCTATTGTTCTCTTAATTCCAACAGGAATAGTTGTTTACTTGATAGATGGACATTTTGGAGAAAATTCGGGCTGGGCAAATTTAGCACGGATAGTTATTGTCTGGTTGTACTATTCATTACAAGAATCAGGACCTTTGCAAGCTACCTTTGGTAAAAGAATGCTGGATATAAAAGTAACTGATGAATTTGGAAGGCGTATTTCTTTTGGTAGAGCAACAGGCAGGCACTTTAGTAAGATTATATCTGCTGTGATTTTATTTATCGGTTATATAATGGCGGGTTTTACGGATAAAAAACAGGCTCTTCACGATATTATCGCAGGTACCTTGGTAGTAGCAGAACGATCGTTTAAAGTTAATTAGATGGCAGAAGTATTAGGTTAGTAACCTTTACTCTCATCTTCTTTTAGAAGCTTGAGCGTGTTTTTTATCGCAATTTCAGACTGCCAGCTACCGTGACCAGGTATTACCATTTTAACTCCTGTTTTTTCAAAACGTTGTTGCATCCGTTTTACGCTGTTAGGCCATTCTGTAACATCTGCATCTGCAATATTTCCGATAGATTGGCTCAAACCACTTTTTATAAAACATCCGCCATAAAGGAATTGTTTTGACGGGACGTACAATACTATATTGTCTATTGTATGTCCTGCGCCGGGGTAGTATGCTATAATCTCTATATCACCACATTTGAGTGTGGTATCTCTATTGTAAAAATTGTATTCTGGTTTTGGGTGGTTATGCTTGGGTGCTTCTTCTGAAGTTTTGTAATAACAGAGGGTGGGAATATTGTTTTTTTGAAAGGTTTCAATACTGCCTATACGATCAACGTGTGCATGCGTGATGATGCACAGTTGTATGGTTTTCTTTAAGCTGTCTTGAACAAAACGTATTAGTTCTGCGGCTTGCGCATTGTCCCATGGGGTATCAAAGATAATTGCATCATTTCCTGAAATTATAACAGCTGCATTTGCATCAATATTTTTGTAATTGCCAACATCTCCATAAGAGGTGTATAGGTATATATTACTGTCAACGGGCGTAATTTTTAAGGTGTATTGAGCATACATCTTTGCATTGAAGAGTAATAATAATATGGCAAACCACAACCTCATATACACAATGTTACCTTAAGAGTAATGCAATAATAAGAGATATTATTAAAGTATTGAGTATAACCTTTCGTTTGATAGACTTGGTAACCTTAAATAATGCTGTGATCTCCGGTTTGAATAAGAAGTAAACCAGTAAACTATAAAAGCCACAGCCAATAAAAAATTGCGTACTTGTGCCGGAAGATAAGTGGCTACCTTTAATCATGCCAAGAATGATAGGTAGCGCCATGCCTAATTGAAAAATGCTGTAAAATGACAACAGCTTCCAGCCCCAAAGAGATCTTTTGTAAAGCAGAATACTGGTCAATGGTATGAAGAACATACGCAGTATCAGGAATATGAAGAAATGGTCCCAAACAAAATCATAGTCGGCTTGTGTTATATAATATAAGATCTTTATGTCACCGGGTAATTTCCATAAATACAAGCCCACCCATGCAATGATGAACATGTTTAACCACAGAACAGGTTTGGGTTTACCATCGTTGTTGTTGAAAGGGTTTACTACCTCTTGCAGCTTACTGCTGACGGCTTTTTTTGCTGCTTCTTTAGTGTCTTTTACAGCTTGCTTTTCAGCTTCGATATTATAAAAATGCCTGTCTACTTTGTTTTCTTCCTCCTCAGTTACATCTCTGGTATTTAAAACTTCTTGTGCAGTAGAAACTGCTTCGCGCTGATATTGATCTGCTTGACGAACAATCTTCAGCAACTCTTCATTGCTTAATTGTTCGTATTCTTTTTTAAAGTCTAAGGGCATAGATGGTTGTGTTAATATTCTTCTTTACGCTCTAACTCTCCACTTTCTTTGTAGTAATACCATGTGCCAGTTTTTACAGATTTGTAGTGTGGTGTATTTGGCTTTTTTGTTTTGGAACTAATTTGGCTACTTTTCTTGTCAATGGTATAAAAGGAATCTAAATAATCTGATTCAACGACTGCCTTATATGCCCCTTTTTCTTTTAGTTGGCCATTTTCATAGTACCGTTCATAATTGCCGGTTTTACAAGAATGGCCTTTGTCGTATTCGTCTTTTGCAAATAGCTTTTTATAATATAGTTCTTTGAGCTGTCCATTCTGATGGTAACGTTCCCATTTGCCGACTTCTATATAGTTTGTCCAATTGTATGAGCCTTTGTACAGTAGTTTTCCGTCAAGAGAATATTTTTCCCATATCCCATAAGTTTGATAGCAGCTCCCCGGGGTAGAACCACATACATTAGGTTTGGGTTTAAGCTTGTATGACCCTTTTACCAAAACATTTTTATGTTCATCAAGCGCAATAATTGTAATTATTCCATTTTTATGGGTATTAGTTTTTAATACAGTTACGTTTGAGATGATTTTAGTATACTTCGGCGACTTGTAAAAATCGTGGTTGTAGTACCTTACCTGCTTATACAAAGTAGTGTCTCGTTCAAATGTATAGCCTTCTTTAAATCCAAAAGTCCACTCTTCCCAAGTCGCGTCTATTAAACGTTCAACTACTCTTTGAGCATTACTGCTGAATGATAAAAAAAGTAGAGTTAATAATAGTAGTTGTTTCATGGTGTTCAATTTTATACTCCCATCTCTTCTGCCAGATCTTTTTCTACACGCAGGTTTTCAATTATGTTCTTTTGCCTTTCAGGAGTATTTTTGCCCATATAGTAAGAAAGCATTTTTTGTATTTGCGCTTCTTTACCCAGCATAACAGGGTCTTTATGCATATCCTCCCCAATAAATTGTGCAAACTCATCAGGGCTAATCTCACCTAAACCTTTAAATCGGGTGATCTCCGGTTTGTTACCCAGCTTTTCGATAGCAGCAATACGTTCTTCATCGCTGTAGCAATAAATGGTTTCTTTTTTATTACGCACACGGAAGAGCGGTGTCTGTAATATGTAAACATGCCCCCCTTTTACCAGGTCGGGGAAGAACTGAAGGAAGAATGTCATGATCAGCAAACGGATGTGCATACCATCTACATCGGCATCCGTTGCTATAATGATGTTATTATAGCGCAAGTTCTCCATGCCTTCTTCAATATTCAGGGCATGTTGTAATAAGTTGAACTCTTCGTTTTGGTACACAACTTTCTTGCTCATACCAAAACTGTTCAGCGGCTTACCGCGCAAGCTGAATACGGCTTGTGTCTCCACATTGCGGCTTTTGGTAATGCTACCACTTGCAGAATCTCCCTCAGTAATAAAGATGGTACTCTCGTTTTGCTTTTGTATGAACTCCTCTTTGTTTTTTGCAGGCGGGTTAGCGTTATAGTGTATACGGCAATCGCGCAATTTTTTGTTGTGCAGGTTGGCCTTTTTTGCGCGCTCGTTGGCTAATTTCCTGATGCCTGATAACTCTTTACGTTCACGCTCACTTTGCTCAATACGTTTTTTTAATGCATCTGCTACGGCAGGGTTCTTGTGCAGGTAGTTATCCAGTTCTTTAGCAAAGAAATCTTGTACAAATACCTTCATGGATGGTCCGCCCTCGAACACGTATTGAGAACCTAGCTTTGTTTTTGTTTGCGATTCAAACACAGGCTCTTGCACACGTACCGATATGGCAGCACAAATACTTTGGCGAATGTCTGTAGGCTCATAATTCTTGCCAAAGAACTCGCGTATGGTTTTTACATATGCCTCACGAAAAGCTGCCTGATGTGTACCACCTTGTGTTGTATACTGTCCGTTTACGAAAGAATAAATATCCTCGCCGTAGTCGTTGTTATGTGTGATAGCTACTTCTATGTCCTCTCCCTT
This sequence comes from Bacteroidia bacterium, assembly GCA_030429205.1. Classification (GTDB taxonomy): domain Bacteria; phylum Bacteroidota; class Bacteroidia; order Chitinophagales; family Chitinophagaceae; genus UBA5543. The sequence goes on along the minus strand of JAUICZ010000003.1, from coordinate 117,861 downwards.
GAGATGGATAATAGGGTAGCGATTGGTTTCTGCATTGGTTTTATTTGTTAGTAAGTCTAACAGACCATTTTTAGAAACATACAAGCGATTGTTGAACTTGATCTGCAAACCTGCATTCAGATAGCAGTAGTTCCATATCTGGTTTTCAATATAATCGTTTAGGTAATGATAGTTTTTGAAAACAGAGTCGTCGGGTATGAATGTGACCAATGTACCATTTGGTTCATCGGTTTTCTTTTGATTGTGTTCTTTGGTTAACACACCTTTTTCAAACTCAGCCTCTTTTACTTTCCCATCACGAAATGCGGCTACTTTAAAGTAGTTACTCAATGCGTTTACTGCCTTGGTACCCACACCGTTCAATCCCACAGATTTCTGGAAAGCTTTACTATCATACTTGGCACCTGTGTTGATCTTGCTCACCACATCTACAACTTTCCCCAGCGGTATACCACGTCCGTAGTCGCGGATAGTTACAGAGCCTTTATCGATAGATATCTCCACACGTTTACCATAACCCATGGTGTACTCATCAATACAGTTGTCTATTACTTCCTTCAATAGTATATATATACCATCGTCGGGGCTGCTACCATCACCCAACTTACCGATGTACATACCGGGGCGCAAGCGGATATGCTCCCGCCAGTCGAGTGATTTAATACTATCTTCTGTATATTGATTTTCTGAGTTTGCCATTCTTGTCCTCTTATTCTTAGTCTTACAAAGAAAATAAAATATAGAATTCAACACACATTCAGTTATACACAGCTTGTATATAATTATTGCTATATGTAAAATAGGCAGACCCTATTTTAAGAGTCTGCCTATAGAATGTTTATTAAAATTCTTTTAGAAACGCAGGCCTACTGTCAAAGCAACATTGTTGAAGCTTTTCTTGATTTGAGCATTTGGTACGTTAATCGTACCAAAACCAGTAGACGCCGGATATACCAATGTGTATGGTTGTTCATTCGCTTCAGTAGCTGTATGCACAAAACCTAAGTCGAGTGCAACGTTATCGAACCTGAAGCCCAATCCGGCAGAGTAGGTCATCGTTTCAGAACCCATAGAAGCATTTTTATATGGGTTGCCGTAATAACCGAAACCAACACGAAGCATCAATATGTCAATACGAGCTTCACCACCTATACGCAGGTTAGAAGCTCCTTTGTACATGTTCTTAATACCATTATTTACCTCCTTTTCATAAAGAGCGTCTACATCATCAAAACTGAAACGTGCAGAGTTATATGCTACATACTCGTAATCTACAGTTACAAAGCCGTGCTTACCAATGATACCAGCTGCACTGATGACACCGCGCCATGGCGTAATTAATGAGTATTGGTATTCGTTTTCAGGAGCATCTATACGAGTAATTGGCCCTGAGTTATCACCAAGATCAGCTTTGAAGTTTTCTGTATTACTTACAACAAATCTGTTTTGTATATCTGTTAACCCAAAGTAGGTTGGAGTGTGTATAGCAGCACCGGCACGAATGTTCTTCGTGATGTTGTATAAGAAACCTAGTTTTAAATTGATACCTGTACCTGTAGTTTTTAGAGACTCCTGATATTCAAAGCTGTTAAAGTTGTTATCAGGGTTTCCTGATGCGTCTTCTTCGCGCATGTTGATAGTGCTCAGATATCTTAGAGAAGGTATGCTGATGGTGGCACCCAGTAATAGTTTTTCTTCGTAGTTACCACCAAACGAAAAGTTTACATCTGTAATGCCTCCTTTTTGTTCTACGCTTCTTTGTTGGTTTAATCCAGTATTGTAGTTAGGTACTGTTGTTAGTTGGTTGTTAGCATCATCAATTAAATAACTTTGATAACCTAAACCTGCAAATGTTGATGGCTCACCTAAGTCGCCGGGGTAGTTGATGGCATCAATTAAAAACACCTCACTTGCAGAAGATGTATTATTTGTACCACTATAAACATGGTTGCTGCTAAAGTCTGCAATACGGTTAAAGCCTATACCGAATGAGGTTGATTTCCATTTACTCTTTTTATATCTCTTGCCTTTCGCTGCGTTCGTAAATACTACGCCCAGATTATTAATGGTAAAACGCGTACTGTTGTCTTCTGATGCAGTACCTGTATATGTGCTATTTGTCTTATTTAACTTTAACGAAGGCGTGAAGGTAAGTTCTGAACTTCTGTAAACACCTATGCCGGCAGGGTTAACTGTTAATGACGAAAAGTCTCCGCCAATAGAACCCAGTGCGCCGCCAAAACCCATTGAGCGTGCAGTACCCTGAGGGCTAACCATAGAGAACCTTAGTGCATCAGCTTCTGTTTGTGCTGCTGCATACCAGGTAGTGCCAATGATGCTTGTAAAAAGTAGTGTCGTGAATATTACTAAATACCTTGTCGTCATACGTCTCTGTTTAAAAAACAAGTGGTTTTTGTGTGAATGTAACCTAAAACAAATATCCGAAATCAAAAGCTACCTCTTTGTTAAAAAAAAGCGGCTTAGATATCTAAGCCGCTTTGAGTATTGTAAAATCTTGTTAATTACTATCTGCGTCTGGCACCGCCACCACCACCACTGCTTCTACTTGGAGAAGAGTAACTTCTGCTACCACTACTGCGACTAGGGCTAGAATAGCTTCTGCTAGGAGACGAATTACTTCTACTAGGCGAAGAATAGCTTCTACTCGGAGAGGAACTGCTCCTGCTTGGTGAAGAAGAACGTCTGCTCGGAGAGGTGTTGCTTCTGCTAGGCGAAGAGTAGTTTCTAGATGGTTGAGTTTGTTGATATGATCTGCTTGGGCTACTACTTCTTGATGGAGAAGTGCTGCTTGGAGATGTTGATCTGGAAGGAGTATTATAACTACCTCTTCTATTATTGTTATCTCCGTTGTAAGGCACTGTAGTACTACGCGTAGCGTTTGTGCTGCTTCTGCGAGTACCTGTGTTGTTGGTTGTGCCCGATGTATTATAACTTCTTCTGTCAGATGTATTGTAGCTGCCACCGGTAGAGCGTCTCTGTCCTCTTGTTGGTGTGCTGGTCGATGATCTTAAGTTATTTGAAGATCTTAAACTCCCGGGATATCTGTTCAGACTACTGCGTGGTCCGTATGTTCTTGACCTTACAACGCCACCGTTGTTGATGCCTGCATAGTATCCATCATAAAAGCCGCCATAATATCCTCCATAGTAACCACCATAACCAAATGTCCATGGGCTGTAAAATCTATTGTAGAAACCGGGATATCCACCCCAGCAATTGTATCCCCAGTAAGATGACCAATATGGGCCACCCCAGCCAACGCCTACTGACCAGCCCGGACTATACCAGCCGCCCCAGGAGTTCCAGCCGTAACCCCAACTAGGACCCATAGCCCAAGAGTTATACCAAAACGGATCGTAAGCCCAATAGCTACCACCATAATAAGGGCTATTGAAACGATTTAGTCTGTTGGCATACGTGTAATCATCATCGTCATAGTCAATATATTCTTCATCAGAATAGTTGCCGTCAGAGCTATTGTATGTATTGTTTTGAGCCCTGGCTTCTGCACGTTTTCTGCGGGCCTCTTCGCGGGCAATTCTTCTTTCTTCTGCAGCTTTTGCATCAGCCTCAGCATCTTTCTCCGCGTCATCTGCAGTGTAGTAGATGTCGTCATAAGATTTCTTGCTTTGGGCATAACCTGGCACCTGCTGCACAGCAGCAATCGCCAAAAATATTATCAATGCTCTTTTCATCTTATCACATTTAAAAGTACCTCGGTAAATTACTACATTTGCCAATCTCAGCCAATTAATTAACAGTACGTAAAGGTAATACAACAGAATATGGGTAATATTTTAACATCACGTAAACAGGATTATGCACAATGGTATAACGACCTTGTGTTGAAGAGTGGTTTAGCAGAATATTCTGCAGTAAGAGGTTGTATGGTTATAAAACCATATGGGTTTGGACTGTGGGAGAATATGCGCGATCAATTAGACAGAATGTTTAAAGAAACAGGTCACCAGAATGCTTATTTCCCCATATTTATCCCTAAGAGTTTTTTAAGTAAAGAGGCCGCACATGTAGACGGGTTTGCGAAGGAGTGTGCAGTAGTTACGCACTATCGTTTAAAGAACGACCCTGACGGTAATGGTGTAATAGTAGACCCTGAAGCAAAGTTGGAAGAAGAACTTATTGTTCGCCCAACTTCTGAAACTATTATATGGAATAGCTATAAGAACTGGATACAATCATACCGCGACTTACCAATACTGGTGAACCAATGGGCAAATGTTGTTCGTTGGGAGATGCGTACGCGATTGTTTCTACGTACAGCCGAGTTTTTGTGGCAAGAGGGGCATACAGCTCATGCTACCAAAGAAGAAGCAATACAGGAAACCAAACAAATGTTGAATGTGTACGCCACATTTGTAGAAGAGTATATGGCGTTGCCTGTAATAAAAGGTGTGAAAACAGAAAGCGAACGTTTTGCAGGTGCGGAAGATACTTATTGTATAGAAGCATTAATGCAGGATGGTAAAGCATTGCAGGCTGGCACATCGCATTTCTTAGGTCAGAATTTTGCCAAAGCGTTTGATGTGAAGTTCTCAGACAAGGATAATAACATGGAGTACGTTTGGGCTACTTCGTGGGGGGTGTCTACGCGTTTGATAGGAGCATTGATCATGGCGCACAGTGATGATGACGGGCTGGTACTTCCTCCTAAAATTGCACCACTTCAAGTAGTGATTGTGCCTATTTATAATAAAGACGAAGCGGCTACAGAAAAAATAAATACAACCGCAGATGAGCTGATAAAAGAATTACGTGCAAAAGGCATACGTGTGAAGTTTGATAACGATGAAGGACGCAGGCCGGGATGGAAATTCGCACAGTATGAACTACAGGGTGTACCTGTACGCGTTACACTGGGGGCTCGCGATATGGAGAACGGTTTGGCAGAGGTAGCACGCAGAGATACGAAAGAAAAAGAAAACTGCTCATTGGATGACGTAGCGGGTAAGGTAGTGAGTTTGATGGACGAGGTGCAAGATGGGTTGTACAATAAAGCGCTTAACTTCCGTAACGAGCATATTACCAAAGTAGACAGCTGGGATGAGTTTGTATCTGTGTTGAATGATAAAGGAGGCTTTGTATCAGCGCACTGGGATGGCACTGCAGAAACAGAAGATAAGATCAAAGAAATGACCAAGGCAACCATCCGTTGTATACCTTTAGATAATGTGCAGGAAGAAGGTAAATGTGTGTTGACGGGCAAGCCTTCTAAAGAAAGAGTGTTGTTTGCAAAAGCATACTAAATGAATTTCATATACATACTGTTGGGCTGGTATGTATGTAGATATTTCTAAGTGCAACTATCAATTCAAGATAGTTGCACTTATTTTTTTTGAGTTGATGGCAGGGGGTAGCCACCCCGCAGCAATGTCTAAGTATAACTGGTAGTCACCTGCTTGCTGTGGTGTTTGTAGAGTTATAGACTGTTCTCTTCCTTTAATCATATCATTCTTAATAAAGAACTCTGAGTATTCTGTTTTTTGTAACTGCCCATCTATAAACCACAACGCCTGTATTTTTAAAGGGTAGTCAGGGTTTCGTTCATAGTCCCAGTTTGCAGAGCTGTCATTAGTATTTAATCTGAAAGAAAGGTCGATAGTTGCGTTTGTTTTGGACGTTACTTCTTTGTTTGTGGGTATAACTCTTAGTAGTGATGCAGATGAAAAGTTGTCTAAATAAAAATATTGAAAAGAGCCTTTAGGTGTGTTTATATGGTCTATTCCATTCACATCATAGTTGGGTATAAGCAGTACAGGTTTGCCTTGTAGTTGTGCTTCGTCTTCCCAAATGTTATACTGGTTTTTTCTGCCCATCCTGTTATTAAGGGAAATGGCCGGTTGTTTTGTGTAGAACTCATACTGTGCAGCGTATTGGTATTTATTCATAAATACTACTGGTCTGTTCTGTGCTTTTTCTCTGATGTCATTAGCCCATGCAGATGTATAGTGTATTTTATTTTTGAGCAGTTTAAATGCTTGTTGATCCGGCAGGAAATCATACATCATATAAAATCGCCCAACAAGCAAAAGAGGGACGGTAATGAGAAAGCTTATACGGATGAACTTGTTGTTCCATGCCTTATTTTCAATAGCAGGGTAGCCCAAGGCAATTGCAGGTATTAACATATACACCAGCCAGTTTGCTTCAGAACGCCCCTTAAAAGTCATAACGAAAAAGAATACCGGTATGCCTATAAGCAAAGCTTTTAACGCTTTGTTGAAACTGTCTGGAGCTTTTTCTTTTGTGCTATGCCAAAACAGAACAATGCCAACTATAGGGGAGAGTATCAGCAGGAAAGATAGTAGGTAGTTGAGCGTGAACTCAAATTGATAAGGGGTGCCAGACCGTTCTGACAGGTGATATTTTATGGATGGAAATCCATTAGTATATTGCCAGTATATATGTGGGCTGAATAATAGTATTGAGGTGATTACAATTAGCCAGAATGATTTTCTCTCGAGTAGTTTCAGGTTGGATAATAAGGTGAAAATAATCACCAGTATCCCCAGGTACTTGCTCAACAGTAACAAGGCAATGTTTATACTGAGCAGTAATACGTTTTTCAGGTTATCGCTTTTTAAGTACGACCTATACAGCAGTAAAAAGCTGGCAGTAAATAATAATAGTGGCATATCCGGAAGTGCCATAATGCATACGAAGTGGAACACTGCAATAGAGCTAATCGCTAAATAGAAGAGTGCAAGATTTTTTGGGTGAGTAAGCCGCTCCAATAAATAAAAGAAACCAAGATTACTGAGAATGAATAATAGCCGGACACCTAACTCGTTTTGAAAAAGTGCATAACCACATTTGATCAGGACAGCAACAACAGGCGGGTGGTCGAAGTACCCCCATGCAAGATTTTGACTGTACTTCCAGTAATAAGCCTCATCGGCCAGTAATTCTGTGTGATAAGCTTGAAAAATAGATATTGCAAACCACAAACCATAGAATATGAGCCTTATTGATTTTTTCTGGATTGTGGTAACCATGTTGTATAGATATGCTATATAAAGGTATTACGCTCAATTTAAACAATAATCATACCATTGCAGTTATTATTTAAATATTACATCAATGAAAAAAATAGCATTAATAACAGGAGCAAATAGAGGAATCGGTTTGGAAACCGCGCGTCAGCTAGGCAAAAAAGATATTACTGTGATTGTTGCAGCCAGAAGCAAAGAAAAGGCAGATAATGCAGCAGATCAATTAATAAGCGAAGGTATAGACGCAAAAGGCATACAGCTAAATGTAACTAATGATGAAGATGTAAAAGCAGCGGTAGCATATCTTGAAAAAGAGTACGGACGTTTAGATGTATTGGTAAACAATGCAGGCATTATACAAGGTGAAGAGTTTGCCGGAGATTCTACAATCACGGTTACTCAAAAAGACCTGTACGATACATTTAATACAAATGTTTTTAGTGTTGTAAACTTGACGCAACAGTTGTTGCCACTTATTAAGAAGAGTGAGGCAGGGCGTATAGTTAACCTTTCGTCTATTCTTGGGTCATTAGCTTTACATGCCGACGAAAATTCTCCAATTGCAGGATCAAAACCTTTTGCATACGACGCCTCTAAAACGGCACTTAACCAATTTACTGTGCACTTAGCAGCATCTTTAAAAGACACGAATATAAAAGTGAACAGCGCGCACCCTGGTTGGGTTAAAACAGATATGGGAGGAGAAGTAGCTCCGATGGAAATTATCGATGGAGCAAAAACATCTGTTGAATTAGCAACTTTAGATGAAAATGGACCAACAGGGAAGTATATGCATCTGGGTAAGGAGTTGCCTTGGTAATAAAAGAAACAAACTATAAAAAGGCAGCACATAATGTGCTGCCTTGAAAATACAATATTCTTAAAGTTAGTCTTTCAATACTGTTCTGCTGATCACGATCTTCTGTACCTCGCTGGTACCTTCGTATATCTGTGTGATCTTTGCATCACGCATCAAACGCTCTACGTGGAATTCTTTTACGTAACCGTAACCACCATGTATCTGTACAGCTTCGTTAGTTACCCATTGTGCAATTTCAGAAGCATATAGTTTAGCTGTAGATGCAGCCAGTGTATAATCTTCGCCCTGGTCTTTTGTCCATGCTGCTTTGATGCATAGTAAACGAGCCGCTTCAACAGCAGTAGCCATGTCTGCCAGCTTAAAGGCAATTGCCTGGTGGTTAGAAATTTCTGTGCCAAATGCTTTACGCTCTTTAGAGTACTTTAGTGCAAGTTCATAAGCACCACTCGCAATACCCAATGCTTGTGCAGCAATACCGATACGGCCACCTGCTAATATCTTCATCGCAAACTTGAAACCGAAGCCATCTTCACCAATACGATTCTCCTTAGGCACTTTCACGTCCTGGAACATGATGCTGTGTGTATCACTACCACGTATACCCAGTTTGTTTTCTTTAGCACCAACAGTTACACCTTCCCAATCTTTATGTACAATAAAAGCATTGATGCCTTTGTGTTTTTTCTCCGGGTATGTTTGTGCAATTACAATGTAGTAAGATGCTGTGCTACCGTTTGTGATCCAGTTTTTTGTACCGTTCAGTAAATAATGGTCACCTTTATCTTCTGCAGTAGTACGTTGCGATGTTGCATCAGACCCGGCTTCAGGCTCACTCAATAAGAATGCACCTATTTTTTGTCCACTAGCTAGCTCTGTAAGGTATTTTTGTTTTTGTTCTTCGCTGGCATATGTTTCTAAGCCCCAGCATACAAGCGAGTTGTTTACGCTCATACAAACAGAAGTAGATGCATCTACTTTAGATATTTCTTCCATCGCAAGAACGTACGATACACTGTCCATGCCCGAGCCGCCATACTTAGGATCTACCATCATTCCCAAAAAGCCTAGTTCTCCAAGCTCTTTTATCTGCTCTGTAGGGAACTTTTGTTGTTCATCGCGCTCTATAACACCCGGTAGTAACTTGTTTTGTGCAAAGTCACGGGCTGCTAACTGCACAGCTTTCTGTTCTTCTGTTAGTTCAAAATTCATATGAAAAAATAAATATTGTTAAACTGGAATAATGCTGCAAATGTAGGTTTTTAGCCCTATAAATTCAACTTATGGTAAATATATAGTATGCGAAACCCACTAAATGGTTAAGATATTTATAGCGAATTATACTCATGTTTTAATATGCTGTAACAGGCAGATGGCTCATACTCATCTCCACGCAGGTAATGCTCTCTCAAAAGACCTTCGTATTGCATACCCAGCCCCTCCAGTATTTTAACAGAAGCGGTGTTTTCGGGATTTGCAAAGGCCTCGATGCGGTGAATGCCCATATCATCGAACCCAAACTTGATGAGTCGCTCTGCAGCTTCCTTCATTAAACCTTGCTTTCGGTAGCTTTCATTACTCATCACATAACCAAACTCTGCACGATTATATTCCTGATACCAGCGGTAGAAACCACAAGTACCTATCGTCTCTCTTGTAGCTTTGTCTTTAAGCAAAAAGTACTTGAAGGTGATGCCGTAATATGTTATTCCCTTTTCATAGCGTTCTTTTGCTTGTTGCATTAAGGCATCATCCAGACAGAAATAGGTTTTGAACTCCTCCTCGCTTAAATGTTTAAAAAGGTAGTGGTACAACTCGGGTGTTACTTCTTTTAATAATAGTCGTTCAGTCTCAAGAATTTGTGTTAGAGGTTCCATATTTGTAAAAATAAGGAAAGGTGCTTATCTGTATTATTGGGTATTCGTCTTCTTAGAATTTCCACCAACCATATTCAGGCCATTTATACGAGAACGGATATACTATAAAAGATAAGTTGGTAGAAAATTACCGACAGTAAAACCAGAACCACCAATAGTACGTACTGTTCTGGATTCATATTCTTCGGTAGTGACAGTACCTAAAAAAAGGTGTAGCACCACGTTGTTGCTTTGCTGCGATGGTATGCAGAGAATACCCGATGTGTGTACGCTCCAGAAAACTTACATAGTTGCGATTGACTATTTTATATTTTACTTCATCGTGCTGGGCATTGGCAGAAATGCTGATTACCAAGAGGCAGCATAAGGCTATTTGGATAGATTTAAACATTGTCAGGTTTATTTAGTGGTGTTAAAATAAATACCTTAATTCCAATATGGCAATTGATTGCCGTAGAAATAATATGTGGAATAGTAGTTACTTCACGTCTTAATACAGAACACACTCTTATTTGCAAGCCGAAAAATCACATACAAACCTTACAGATGATCAACTCATTCGTCTGCATCGCAAGGCCAAGGATAATCAATGGTTGGGGGTGTTACTGCAGCGCTATACAACATTACTATTGGGTGTAGCCATTAAGTATATGAAGGATAAGGATGTTGCTGCAGATTGTGTGCAACAGGTTTTTTTGAAGGCCCTCACCTCATTCCCTGAAACAGAAATACAGAACTTTAAAGGTTGGCTGTATATTCTTATGCGTAATTATTGCTTCCAGCTGTTGCGCGACAAAAAATACCATCAGACCGAGGATAGCTTGTATGATCAGAAAGCAGCAGAAGAAGCAGACTTTACCTCATTGAAGAAATATGACTGGACGCTGGACCAAATGCACGAAAGTTTAGCACAGCTTGAAGAAGAGCAACGAACCTGTGTTAAAATGTTTTATCTTGAAAAGAAGACGTATAATCAGATTACAGAACATACCGGATATAGCTTTATGCAGGTGAAAAGTTATATCCAAAATGGTAAAAGAAATTTAAAGAAATTGCTGTTAGGTAAATTAAAAGACAGCAACAATATATGACAGACTGGAAAGACATATTGAACGAAGAAGGTAGCGGGCTGTCTGACGAGCAGTTGAAAGCGTACCTTGACGGAAGGCTCTCGCCGGAAGAACAGCGGGAAGTAGAGATGTTTTTGTCTGAAGAAGGGTTGGAGAGTGATGCTGTTGAAGGGTTGAAAGATGTATCGGCTGCAGATATACAACAGCTAACAGAGAAAGTAAACTACCGTCTAAAGCACGATGTACGCAAACAAAGCCATCGCAGTAAGAAATTATATACTGATAATAAATGGAGCTGGCTCGCTATACTGATAATTGTGATCTTATGTGTCATTGGTTATTGGGTAGTGAAAATGATGAATTAACCAGAATAATAAACCCTTATTGATGAAACTATATAAACCTCTTTTTTTGGCACTACTGGTATTGTTCGCATCTTGTACTGATGGAGACATAAAGCGTTACAAGAATGTATTGTTGGATGTAAGTAAACTGGAAAGCGCCACATACACCATTAATATTTCAGAGAACAATACAATCGTCAGTGCCAAAGGTGCCATCATTAATATTCCTGCGGGTGCTATTAAAAGTGAGTTGGATAAAATAGATATAACCATTAGCGAAGCATATGATGTTAATGATATGGTGAAAGCTAATTTGGCTACACAGGCAAACGGGATACCACTGAGCAGTGGCGGTATGATCAATATAAAAACGGATGATAAAGCAGAAATAGTAAAACCATTGAGTGCATACATGCCTACCAAGTACAATCAAAAAGGTATGCAGGTGTATAAAGGTGAAGAAAATGAAGAAGGGCTAATAGACTGGACTGCACCTGAACCACTGATAGATACACCTATGCAGGCATTAGACAGAGGTAAACAGTTATTTGAATATACCTGTGCCTCTTGTCATCACCTCTTAAAAAGTTCTACAGGTCCTGCGTTGGCATATGTTTCAATAATGAGGGATAAAGAGTGGATGTATGCATTTACGAGAAACTCTGCAAGGCTAATTGCCAGTGGCGACTCTAGAGCTAACTACATATTTAACGCCTGGGGAAAAACAGCTATGACACTATACCCCAATCTAACAGATGAGCAGCTGGATGATTTGTATGGCTATTTACAGAATATAGCATATGAGAATAATTTGCAAAATAAGGAGATGGACTGCGACGATAGCTGTATGGCATCTGGTAATTTATTAGATGTTTTATACAAAAAGAGCAAACTGATTGAAGAGCAAGGTTTATCAGCATTAGTAAACTATTATGAACGAGAAGAACCGGCAGGTTCATGGTTGCCTGTTGTAAAAGACACAATATATACAGACACCTTAGTGGCTATAGAAAGAGGCAAAGTAGGTTATTACGAGTTTAATGTAGATGCTTTTGGTTGGTACAATATTGATATGGTGGCTGATGACTTGCCGGGTGCTGAAGAAAGTTTGCTGACAGTAACGATCAAAGATGATATGGATATGCAGTTGCATGTTTATCTAGTGATACCTTCTAACAAAATATTTAACGAAGGCGGGCATGTGACCGGCAGTAGCAAAGTGTACGGTTTTTACAAAAGTGATGGCCGATTGCCGCTTGTGCATGGGCGTCAAGCATATATATTGGCTATGGGCGAGAAAGACGGCAATATTGTATTTGGAAAAACAAGTTTTATTACGGAAGCCGAACAGGTTTTTGATATTAAACTCGAGCCAATAGAAAAAGAGACTTTTGATAATATCCTCAACTCGATGAACTTTGATGGGGTAGATCTTACTGTAGAGGATTCAAAAAACGCAGACTCGTTAAGGGAGTTTGATGAGGAATTGGAACAGTTAAGATCATTAAACCCTTACTTCCCTGTTAACTGTAATTGTAACCCATATTCTTATTCATACGGTAATGATACATTATCCAAACGTTGGTGATAATATAAATTATTGTTGAATGGCATTAATGCATATATTTGTCAGGTAAATCCTTTTTATGAGAAATATATTACTCTATTTAACCCTTGTTGCTGTTTCTGTTAGCCCAACTAATGCTCAAACAGTGATAAAAGTCTACAAGCAGACTTCATTTACTCCCGGTCCCGCAGACTCTGTTTCGGCGTATGGTTTTAAAACTTATAACTGTGGTTCTTCTTCGTTATTTAAGAATGCAGAGAATGAGCCACCTGGTGTTGTAGATGAACTATGTACTGCATCATGGACTTATAGTGCAAAAGGTTGCAGCACAGGAGCAGTTCGTGCCTATCAAAAATTTCCGGGACTGAGTACTTTGCCGACAAACATTACAATAGATAGTGCGAAGCTTGTATTGAAAGGGAAAACAGGTACATTTTATACTATCCAGCCCGGCAACTCATATTACCCGGGTTCTCCGTATAATTCATATGGTACTAATGAAGTGGAGTTAATGCGTGTTACACAAAATTGGAGCTTCAGTAAACTAACATGGAATAATAGTCCTAATACCAGTACTAGAAATATTATTGTAATTCCGCCATCTACAAAGAAGGCAGGGTATGATGTAACATTGGATGTTTCGTCATTAGTGCAGGATATGGTAGATTCGTCTACTCCATATGGTTTTTCTTTAAAGCAAAGAACTGAGGTGTATTATAGAAGCATGATCTTCTTCAGCAGTTTTGCAAAACAGGCAGAAGACAGGCCGGAACTAAGGGTTTATTATCATTATGATAGCACTATTCAAAAAGATGATAGCACTTATGATGATCGTGATACAACAACCATTTGGACTGGTAGAGCGACGACAGGTATCAGTACTATGTCAGAGGTAGAGCAATCTATTAATTTATACCCTAATCCTGTAGAAAGCTATTTGAATTTAGAATTCAGTATAAGCTCCGGTGTAATATTAGATTATGAGGTAAGAAGCATTAGCGGCCAACTAATGATGCATGAACAAAAGCTCCTTAGTGCAGGACATAATAGATTGTCCGTGAACGTAACAACACTACCTAAGGGTATGTACATTATATCTTTACACGATGGTGAAAAAGCTATATATAAGCGGTTTGCCAAGTTGTAAGCGAGAAAATAATAACTTTATGTAAAACAAAAGCCAACATATATGTTGGCTTTTGTTTTACATATATACTCTGTAAAAAGCTGTAACTTGCAGTTCTTTATGCAATTAACCGGTAGAAAGATCATATTAGCTGTTTCGGGTAGTATTGCTGCTTATAAAACACCGGAGCTGGTGCGACAATTCGTAAAAGCCGGAGCAGAGGTACGTGTTATTATGACACATGCTGCTGCAGATTTTGTAAGCCCGCTTTCTCTAGAGACAGTTTCTAAACACCCTGTACTGCATAGCGTAAACAATGGCTCTTCGTGGAATAACCATGTAGAGCTGGGCAGATGGGCTGATGTGATGTTAGTGGCGCCATGTAGTGCTAATACATTGGCTAAACTGGCAACAGGGTTATGCGACAACCTGCTATGTGCGGTATATCTTTCTGCCACATGCCCTGTATTGATAGCACCTGCTATGGATGAGGATATGTGGCATCATGATAGCACTAAGGTTAATTTAGAGAAAGTAAAATCTTTCGGCAACCGTGTGATACCTGTGGCTCATGGAGAACTAGCCAGTGGTTTGGTGGGAGAAGGTAGAATGGCAGAACCTGCTGATATCGTGACATACGTAGATGAGTTTTTAAATAAGAACTTGCCTCTTACCGGTAAAAAAGCATTGGTAACAGCTGGTCCTACTTATGAGCGTATTGATCCTGTTCGTTTTATAGGTAACTTTTCAACCGGTAAAATGGGTGTTGCCGTGGCAGAAGCCTTAGCCGCCGCAGGTGCAGAAGTGACATTGGTTTTAGGACCATCAAGCCAGCAAACAAAAGATGCCAGGATAACCGTGAAAGGGGTGGAAAGTGCTCAAGAAATGTATGATGCCTGCATTGCAGCTTTTGAAAGTTCTGATATTGCTGTAATGTCTGCAGCTGTTGCGGATTATAAACCGGCAATAAAAGCAGATAAGAAAATAAAAAAGGATGGTAATACGTTAGATATACAGTTAGAGCGTACCCACGATATATTGGCATCCTTAGGTGAGAAGAAAAAGAAGCAATACCTGGTAGGTTTTGCTTTGGAAACTAATGACGAAGAGGCGAATGCGGAAAAAAAGCTTACGAGGAAAAATGCCGATATGATTGTTCTGAACTCACTGAATGATGAAGGTGCGGGCTTTGGACATGATACCAACAAGGTGACTTTGATTGCTAAAGAAGGGCTTAAAAAAGAGCTACCTTTATTAAGTAAAAAAGAAGTTGCTCAGGCTATTGTTGAGCATATAGTAAATCAAGTAAATGGTTAAACTCATTCATATAGTTCTTTTGTTGTGTTTTACATTTAGTGTAAATGCACAAGAGCTAAACTGCACTGTAAAAGTGATGTCTGATGGTATTAGAGGGCAGGGGGCAGATAAAGAGGTATTTACCAATATGCAACGTGCAATTACAGAGTTTATGAATAGCCGTAAATGGACAGATGATCAGTTTAATCCGAATGAACGCATTGAATGTAATATATTATTAAACGTATCAGGGCAGTTACAAGGTGTGCAGAATGGGTTTTCTGCAACATTAACTATACAAGCATCTCGTCCCGTATATAATACCAGTTATAAAACTCAAATAATTAAGTACGTAGACAAAGACGTGCAGTTTGCATACAATCAATTTTCTCCACTACAGTTTAATGATAACAGAGTAGTAGGGAACAATCCGTATACATCTAACTTAACGGCAGTGCTGGCCTATTATACATATTTAGCCATCGGTTTAGATTATGAAAGCTTTGAGGCAAAAGGGGGACAGGAGTTTTTTAAGAAGGCACAGAATATTGTTAATAATGCTCCCGAGCAAGGTAAGTCTATTTCTGGATGGAAGGCAGTAGAGGGTAACTTCAATAGATATTGGATTGTTGATCAGTTGTTGAATCCTCGTTTTCAGGCACTACGCTCTGTATGGTACTCTATACATAGAGAAGCACTGGACAATATGTATAAAGAGCCTGAAGAATCTCGCAAGGTGTTTTTGAATAGTATAAACTCATTAAGCCAGCTGCAAAGAGAGAACCCGAATACTATCTTATTGCAGTTTTTCTTCAACGCAAAGAGCGATGAGTTTGCCAGTGTGCTGGCTCAAATACCTGAAGAGAACAGAGGACTTTATATAACCATGCTTTCTCAAATAGATGTGCCTAACGCCCAAAAATATAATAGCCTGAGAAAATGATGAGGTATAGTTTGCTAATCGCCTGCATGGTCTTTTTTATTACTGCATGTAAAGAAGCAGAACCACCGCATATGCCCAGAGAAAAAATGCTGGCAGTACTGGAGGATATTCATATGGCGGAAGTATACAGCTCTATAATTGATGCGGGAGAAGAGCGTACAACTAATAAGAATATAGATTCTTTGGTTAAGTACTACAACATCGTGCTAGATGCGCATAACATTACGCTAGAAGAATTTAACCAAAGCACGGAGTGGTATGCACGACACCCTGCAGAGCTGGATTCTGTATATGTTAATATGCTAACTCAGTTAAACGAGCTGGATGGTATACTTTCAAACACAGGCAAGTAGATAATAAGTAGTTTATCTTATTTCAGCTTACCTAGAGCATCTTTCATTCTTTGCATTGCAGCTTCCAGTTTTTCCATAGAAGTAGCAAAAGATATTCTGAAACACCCCGGAGCCCCAAATGCAGAACCCATTACACTGCTGATATGTCCTTTGTGTAGCAGATACATACAAAAGTCCTCATCGTTATTGATAGTCATTTCGCCATCGGTTTTACCTATGAAGTAACTAATGTCAGGAAAAGCGTAAAACGCTCCTTGAGGGTTGTTTACTTTTATTCCTTCAATGCTACTTAAAGATGCTAACACGAAATCTCTGCGAGCGCGAAACGCCTTCGTCATTTCATGTGTAGGGGTCATGTCTTCTGTTAATGCGGCAATAGCGGCACGTTGTGCTATAGAGTTGGCACCTGATGTAAACTGTCCCTGAAACTTATCGCAAGCTTGTATCAATTCTTTAGGGCCTGCTGCATAGCCTAACCTCCAGCCTGTCATAGCAAATCCTTTAGACATGCCATTCACCACTACAACTCTGTCTCGCAAACTATCGAATTGTGCAATACTTTCGTGTTGCCCTGTGTAATTAATGTATTCATATATCTCATCGCTGATAATGACACAGTTTGGATACCTCTCAAATACTTCAGCCATTGCAGCCAGTTCGTCTTTGGAGTATACACTACCGCTTGGGTTGCAAGGAGATGAAAATAGAAAGAGTCTTGTTTTTTCAGAAAGGTGTTCATCAAGCTGTGCTGCACTAAGCTTGTAATCATTATCTATTGAGCAGGGTATGTATTTTATATCTGCCTCTGCCAGCTGTGCTAATGCGCTGTATGTAACCCAATAAGGTGTGGGTATTACTACTTCAGCACCGGGGTCTACAACACTTAAAATTACATTTGCTAAAGACTGTTTGGCACCTGTAGATACTATAATCTGGTCGGCAGGGTAGTCTAAGTTATTATCTCGTTTTAATTTAGTACTAATCGCCTCTCTTAATTCAGGGTATCCTGCTACGGGTGTGTATTTAGTATACCCTTCTGCCATAGCATCGGTAGCTGCATTACATATATGAACAGGGGTTTGAAAATCAGGCTCTCCAAGACTTAAGTCTATAATGTCTATTCCTTGTGCTCTAAGTTCTCTTCCTAGTTTTGCCATCTTTATTGTTTGTGGCTCAACTACTAAATCCAATCTGTGGGCTAATTGCATATAAATGTGTATTAAACAACAAAGCTACAAAACATGTGTATTACGTTTTGTAGCTATTGTTAAAAAAAAGGTTATTTATCTACGCTGCGTTAGATGTATGTGAAAATGCGTCTGTGAAGAATTGTAGGTACAGTGCAATAAGAATTATAAGCCCTATAATAACACCTAAGAAAACGATTGTTTTTTTGTAGGCGTTATTTATAGTTTTCATTCTATGCAATTCGCTTACATTGTTCAAGGCATTTTCCATACGAGAAAATGCAGTTTCTCCTTTTATCACATAATCATAAGCGCCATATTTCATACAGTCGACAGCAACATCAAGCTTGTCTTGTCCTGAAAGCATAATAACTTGTGTTTCAGGGTGGCGCTCTTTCATTGTTTTAAGAATTTCAACACCATTTTTTGCATCGGTGTTATGTCCGTTTAGGTGATAGTCTAGTATGACAATCTCCGGCATCAGGTTCATTTCGGCAAGGGCATCTTCACCATTATCGAAAATTTTAATATCGTACAGAAAGCGCTCGTCGATATAATCTTTGAGCATCTCGTTCTGTATTGGCTCATCATCTACTAAGAAAATGTAGCGTTTGTTTTCTGTTGCCATATTGCTGTATTATATCAATTAAGTAGAAAAATAGAAAAAATATCTAAAAGCCCAAAGCTATATATATTATCCTGTGTTTTTAAGTTGGTTACCTCAATATATCTATTATTTAATCAGAAGACCTTAACTCGTCAAAAGCCTTATTACATATTAAGTTTAAGCGGTCTATCAGCCTTGGCAGTCGGTCGTAATGGGCTGTTTCTCCCGCCGATTGCTCTATGAGAAAGATGTTGCTAACCTCTTCTTTTACACCCATATATGACAGTTGAGGCTTTAGTGAGTGAGCCGCAATCTTCAGGGCTTCATAGTCTTTGTTTACCATTGCCTGCTCAATATTATTTAACAGCCTAGGCCCGTTTTCTAAAAACATGCCCTTGTATTTGTCTATTTTGTCGGGTTTATTGCCTGTAAACTGTTTTAAAAACTGCATATCGGTAACCTTTTCCGGAACAGCTTTTAATTGGTGAGGGGCTTCTTTTTGAGGTTCCTTTTTTTGAGGTTCTTGCTCTGAACCATCTCTATTCTTAAGCACAGATTTAAGATTCAATAACAACTCATTAGGTTGAAAAGGCTTTGATATATAGCCATTCATACCAATGTCGAAATACTTTTGTACATCTTCCTGCAATACGTTTGCAGTCATAGCAATGATAGGTATATCTTTCAATGGTTCTTTTAATGTATTACGTATGGCTTTTGTTGCAGCAGTACCATCCATTACAGGCATTTGTATGTCCATTAATACAACATCGTAATCACCGTTTTCAATCTTCTCTATTGCTTGTTTCCCGTTAACTGCTACATCAATTGAAACGCCTGAGAGTAATTCGTTTAGTGTGTCTTCGGCCACCATTCTGTTGAACTCGTTATCTTCAACCAGTAGCAGTTTTAGGTTGCGTAGTGTTTCGCTTTGGTCTTCCGGTATTACTTGTTCAGTAGTTGCGGGGCTTTGGTCTTCACATTCTATCAATGGAATCTCAATTGTAAAAGTGGTCCCTGCTCCCAGTTCGCTTCTTACATATATCTTACCATTCATCAGGTCTACCAACTGTTTAGAGATGGTTAGCCCCAGCCCCGTACCACCAAATTTTCTGGCAATATCGGTTCCGGCTTGTGTAAAGCTCTCGAATATTTTCCCTACATAATCAGGGGATATGCCAATGCCTGTATCCTCAATGTCAAATTGCAACACACATTTCTTGTTGGCGTTTTTTATGAGTTTGACGTAGATGCCAACATGCCCTTTCTCTGTAAATTTAATGGCATTACCTGCCAGGTTGATCAATACCTGATTGATGCGAGTAGGGTCTCCAATTAACCTCACAGGTATGTTGTCATCTATATCTATGTTTAGTTGCAGGCCTTTTTCTTCAGCTTTAAATAGTAGAATATCCTTAATGCTTTCTATTAGTTCTGCCAGTACAAAATCAGTTTGTTCAATAACAATTTTCCCCGCTTCAATTTTTGACAGATCAAGAATATCGTTAATGATGACCAGCAGATTATCAGCAGACTGCTGTATGGCGTTTAAATACTTTAATTGTTCAGGCTTAGGGTCTTTGCTTAATAGTAGCCTGCTCATACCTACAATTGCATTCATAGGTGTGCGTATTTCATGGCTCATGTTTGCCATGAATTGTTGTTTTAGCTGCGCCGTTCTTTCTGCTACTTCTTTTTCTTTTTGAGCAAGTTCTGTTTTTTGCCTGATCTGCAGATTGCGTAGCTTACTTATGGTAGCCTGTTTAAAGATCTCCTCTTTTAACTGTTCATATGCTTTAAGGTGGTAAAAGGCACTGGGGATATTGCCCATTTTATCATAAAGTATGGACAGCGTTTCGTGCAAACTCATTATATCATGTTTGCGCATATAATCCTCAGCCATTTCATAGGCTGTGTTGATACTTTTAAGTGCTGATGCTAGGTCGCTTTCAGCCATCTTCATTTTGCCCAGATAGTAGTGGCAAATGATCTGTACTTCTGCATTTTCGTGTCTCTCAGCTTGCTTCAACGATCGGTTCAGGTACTCTCGTGCTTGTTCAAAGTCGTCTTGAATGTAGAACACTTTACCCATGCCACTTAGAGCGGCTATGTATACTGACGAATCCGGCTCTTCTTGTCTCAGGTTTTTTTCAAAGTATTCCTGTGCTTTATCGTACTCCTCTAACTTGTAATAAATGCTTCCCAGTATGTTGTATACGGTAGTAGCTCTGCTGGTATCATGTGCCTGTTCAAATATTGGCATGCAACGCAGGGCGTATTCAAGAGCGGCCTCAAAGTCATTTAGGTCGTATAATAGTTGTGAAATACTGGTTAGGTTAACAGACTCTGCTACTTTATCGTTCAGTACTTCGTTTATGGCCAAAGCATCCTCAAAGTAGTTAAGTGCTATTGCAAGATCACCCAGCTCTCGGTAAATATTACCGAAGTTGTTTAATACTCGTGCCTCCAGTCTTTTTTCTTTTATTTCTTTAGCAATTTTTAAGGCTTTGTGCAGCTCTGCCAAGCCCTCATCATAATCACCTTGTATGCCATAGCAAGATCCTTTAAGGTTTAACCCACGCCCGATACCCAGCGTATAGTTGATCTTTTCTGACCTTTCGATGATCTCATCGGCTTTTCTGGCGGCATCTTCAACATCAGATGCACGTAACGCCAGAGCCATAGTCACCAATAGGTCTATTTTAGATTTTTCATCTGTTAATGAGTCGTATTTCTTCTGTAGCTCTTTGTATCGTTGGGTATCCATTGGGATAGTTTGTATGCTTATAAAAATAAAAACCCCTTACCATTACGGCAAGGGGTATATATAAATATTGTGCTAATTATCCGTTTACTTCCTGACGGCTATACTCATCATGACCCGGATCTTCGTAGCTGGTATAAACTGCACACCAGTGTCCGATCAATGATAGTCCCCATGCCGCGGTTGTCCAAGCCGGCCATGGGTAGGCCCATCCTTCAACACCGTTATCATAAACCATCCATGTAAGTGCAGTAATTGCAGCAAATACAACAAGGTGGATGTAGAAAATACGCTTTTGCTTAGCTGTAGGTTTTACTTTTTGTGGCATTGTTCTAAATGTTTCCGCAAATATACTCTGACAATCTCATAAAACGAAATGGATAATTGAACCTTATATATCAACTATTTGTTATCAAGTATTGTCAAATATATTCGACAATTCAAGGATAGTAGGGCAAAATGCAATATTTTTAATGCTGGTTAATTTTAAAGGTGTCTTATGAAACAAATTTATCTGCTAGGATTCTTCCTGGTCAGCACAGCTATGGTCAACGCTCAAGAGTTGGTTAGAGATGATAATGGTAACCCAATTAAGTTTGATGATGTTGTTAACGAATACAATAGAGAACAAACCAGATTGATTGAAGAAGATGGTGTAATTGGAGAAGGTCCGAATTACCACTTCGACAGGTGGAAATGGTATTGGGAACAACATTTAGATGAAAATGGTTACATCGTGTCTCCCATGCAAAACTATTTAGAGGTTCAGAAAATGCAACGTAGCGCCTCTAAAACAACGGCTGACCAGTCTGACTGGAAATTTTTGGGACCTACTACAACGCCCGGCGGCTACCGCGGTATTGGTAGAGTAAATGCGGTAGATTTTCACCCGACTGATCCTAATACTTTTTGGGTTGGAGCATCTGGTGGTGGTGTTTGGAGAACTACAAATGGAGGTAGCTCATGGACACCATTAACAGAAGATTTACCTCGTTTAGATATATCAGATGTTGATGTGAACCAGCAGAACCCTAATACTATATATATATGTACAGGCGATAGGGATGGTGGTAGTGCTTCGTACAATAACAACTATAGTATAGGTGTATTTAAAACAACCGATGGCGGGCAAACATGGAGCCATGCGGGTTTGGTTTGGATGACATCTCAGTACCGCCTTACCAACTGTTTAGTGATCAATCCTCAGGATACGAACTCATTAACTTTAGCCACTAATATCGGTATTTACAAATCTTTTAATGGTGGTGCCAGCTGGACAAATGTTCAGTCTGGCCATTTTAAACAAGTAATATATAAGCCGGGGGATACATCAATAGTATACGCTACACGTTATGGTACTAACAATGGTGATGTATATCGTTCGACAGATGGCGGCTCTAACTGGACAAGAGTGTACAATCCAAGTAGTGCAAAACGTATCACTTTAGCCGTTACGGTTGCAGACCCTACAGTTGTGAAGGGTATTGTTTGCAGAAATGATAATGGACTACACAGCATTATCAGCTCGAGCAATTCAGGTGCCAGTTTCTCATCTATATATGCGAGAAGCGGAAGCAGCTGTAATAGTATGAAAGGAGACTTGATCTCCAGCAGCAGAAACAGTACGAATGGAGCTAATATAAACGGTTGTGGTAAGCAAGGTTGGTACGACTTGTCAATTGCTGTTTCGCCAACAAATGCTAATATTTTATACGTCGGTGCAGTTAATACATTCAGGTCTACAAACGGAGGTTCTTCATGGACAATGGTAAACCAATGGTCGGGTAGTAACCTCGGAATTAGTGTCGTGCATGCAGACAAGCACTGGCAAATTTTTCACCCTATAACCAAGCAGCTTATAGAGTGTAACGACGGAGGAATATATACTCATGTAGACGGTTCTGCAATATGGAATGATATAACGCCGGGTTTGGGTATTACCCAGTATTATCGTAACGCAGTTGCTAACGGGGTGAACGGAGTACTGGCAGGTGCACAGGATAATGGAACCTTCGCATATCAAGGTGGTGTTTGGTATAATGTTTCTGGCGGTGATGGTATGGATTGTCAGATAGATCCTGTTGATAGCAATACCTACTATACAGGTGTACAGAATGGGGTCATATATCGTTATAAGGGATCAAATTTTGATGATGATATATCAAGCAATATTCCTGGAAAACCTTCAGGAGCATGGATCACTCCTTATATAATTAGTCCTAACAACCACAACCACCTAGTTGCAGGTTACAAGCACATTTACTTTAGTGATGACCAGGGAGATACCTGGATGTCTTTAACCGGTAGTAATATTACTGGTAAAAATGCAACAAGGCTTGCTATGTCTGGTGGCTCTACTCCGGTAATTTATGCAGTATTCCCTGATACACAGGTAGTATTTTATAGTACAAATTTTGTACCTAATAACACAACTACTTTCGATACAATACAAGTGCCATATAGCGGTACTATATCTGATATAAAATTACACCCTACAGACAGTGCGCACTTCTATATAACCTTCAGAGGGTATAATAACAACAAGGTGGCTGAATATAATCAAGGTGTTTGGTCTACTATGAACAATGGTTTGCCAAATGTACCCGTTAGGTGTTTTGAGTACGATACAGCTACACATATAGTATATGTTGGTACCGATTTGGGTGTGTATTATATAGATACCGCAACTAATGGTCAGTGGGCTACTTTCAGAAAAAACATGCCTTATATAGAAGTGACGGATTTAGGTATTAATTATGCTACGAACGATATTTATGCTGCTACATATGGTAGGGGTTTATGGAAATCTGTAAAACAGTTTTATACTACACCACCACCAGATACTACAGATACAACAACATCTGTTGCTATTATACCTTATGCAGAAGAGGTATTTGTGGTTGCGCCAAACCCTAATATGGGACAGTTTGTTGTTAAAGCAGGTAAGCATATACCTGTAGGTAAGGCTGTAAAAGTGAATGTTTTTGACTATACAGGAAAAACTGTACACAGTGCATTAACAACCTTTAATGTGGATAAGCAAACAGAAGTAAAACTGAACGTGCCTGCCGGAATGTATATTGTAGAACTGCGTGATAAAGAAGTAGTTCTCGGCAGAAAGCGAATTGTCGTCAGATAGGATTTTATAATTTTTTAATGTGTAAAGCCTTGCTATATAGCAAGGCTTTATTGTATATGTAAATTTCTGAATGTATTTTTAGTGTACTTAATATATTGTTTACCCCTCATATTTATTACGAACTATGAACAAGAATGTGATTTTAACTTGTGCAGCTGTACTCTTCTGTACAAGTATATATGCCCAAAATAGTCAGGGCGTAAAATTAGACAAGGTTGTCCGAGATCATAACCAAAAACTGGCTAATAGCCCTACTCAAAAAGTAGGGAAGGAATCTGGCGACGCTCATTTTCAACGTTGGCTATGGTATGCTAAACAGCATACAGATCAAAGCGGCCATTTGGTAAACGCAAAAGACAAATACCAGTATTATAAGCAGTATGAGGCGAGTAGGAGTGCGCGTAAGACCTCTGCAGCAAGTATTGCCAATTGGATGCCATTGGGCGCCAATGAAATGGATACTGCTTTGATCAACTTGGGTAATGGCTTAGGACGCATCAATTGTGTAGAGTTCCATCCTACAAATGCAAATACATATTATGTAGGTTCTGTTAATGGAGGAGTATGGAAGACGATTAACAATGGTACCTCCTGGACATGTATTTCAGATAACATGCCTATCATGAGTGTTTCTGATGTAGATGTAAACCCTATGAATCCGAATACGATCTACATCTGTACAGGTGATAGGGATAACCCATTTGATCATGGATTATATAGTGCAGGTGTTTTTAAAACTGTTGACGGAGGTGCTAACTGGTCGCAGGTAGGTAGCGCAAGGTTAGTGAAAGATAAAGAGAGCGACAATTGTTTAGTGATCAATCCATCTGACTCAAATTCATTGACTTTGGGTCGCAGCGATGGTATTTATAAGTCGTATGACGGAGGTACTAACTGGACGCAAGTTGTTTCTAATACCCACTTTAAGCAATTGCTGTACCATCCAACAGATACGTCTATCATATACGCATCTAGTTTTTATGATTACAATATTTTGGACCCTGCTCAAGTTTACCGTAGTACAGATGGTGGTGCTAGTTGGGTGAAAATAACCAGCTTGACCAACTCATTCAGAATTGCACTTGCAGTATCAAAATCAGACCCTACGTTATTAATGGGAGTTGTAGTTGAGCAAGGTACATCTAACGAAGAAGGCTTGTTGGCTGTTATTAAATCAACAAATAGCGGAGCAGGTTTTTCAGCTGTGTATGTACCAAATGGTTGTACCAGTGGTAATCTGTTAGCAAGTAATCAAGATGGTACAGGTTGTAAAGGACAGGGTAGTTATGATGTTACGTTAGCCATCAGTCCACTAAATACAAATAATGTTTTTGTTGGTGGTGTAAATGCATTTTACTCAACAGATGGCGGAACTAGCTGGAGTACAATGAACCAATGGGACCAAACATTACCGGGTGTAAGTGTAGTGCATGCGGATAAGCATTGGATGGCGTTTCACCCATTAGTACCTGCAAGATTATTTGAATGTAACGATGGCGGTATATCTTATACCGATGCTCCGGCATCTTCAAGTGCTATATGGACGAATGTAACTGATGGTATGGAAATTACGCAGTTTTACAGAATTGGTGTAGCAAACATACAAGACACCTTTGTTGTTGGTGGTGCTCAGGATAACTCTATTTACTATATAGTAGATGGTGAGATCAAAATAGTTGGTACTGGTGATGGTACAAATGCCAAGCTTGATATGGTAGATACCATCATGTACGCGATGGAGCAAAACGGGCATTTTCATAAAGTGGATTTTAATGCAGCTACTGATAAAATTATCTCTCCGGGTGCTGGTCCTTGGGTAACTTCATTCCAGATCAGCCCGTTCAATAACAAGCATTTAGTTGCAGGATATAGTGATGTGCAGTTTAGTACCGATCAGGGAGATAACTGGCAAAACGTTTCTAATGGTAGTATTGGTGCCGGGCATTTGTCCAGAGTAGAGATGACTCCTGCAAGCAACACGACGATCTATGCATTACTAGAAGGTTCTGATACAGTGTATTATACACATAGCTTTACGCCTGGTACGCCTGCAAACTTTAACAGAATTAATCCTCAATACAATGGTTTAGTTACTGATATAGAAGTAGACCCTAAGGATAAGGATCATTTCTGGCTTACTTACGGAGGGTATGGTGGCCCTCAGTTTGCAGAATACAAGAGTGGTACATGGTCTCAAAGCAAAGCTGGCTTACCTGATGTACCTGTGTTATGTGTAAGGATAGATACTAACAACAGAACATTATACATAGGTACTGATGTTGGTGTTTTCTTTAAAGAAGATACAGCTGCTGCCTGGCAGGCTTTTGATAAAGGTATGCCACGTATAAATGTAACTGATATTGAGATCAACTACGTACAGAATAATGTATATGCTGCTACATATGGTCGTGGTGTATGGATTTCTCCGAGACAGAGAGATACTACTACATCTATAGCTACTGTTCCTTTTGCTCATGATGTTTTCCAAATAGTACCTAACCCTAATAGTGGTAGATTTAGTATTGTGGCTGGTGAAACAGTTAATGCTTCTGAAACAGTTAAGGTTACAGTGATGGACTACACTGGTAGGGTAGTATTCTCCTCAGTAAGTACTTTAAATAATACTAAACGTGTAGATGTTAACTTAGGAGATGTACCAGCTGGCATGTACATCGTTGAGCTGAGTGATCAGCACGTGGTAATAGGTAGTAAAAGGGTAGTTGTAAGGTAAGTTGCCCGTTGATGATATAAATAAGGAAGCCCCGCATTTGCGGGGCTTCCTTATTGTATTAGAATAAAAATTTAAGCCTTAACTTTTACTGCTTTATTTGTAAGTGTGTGCTGTAATAAAGTGTAAGCACCAAATAACAAACCACTAAATAATAAGTCGCTAATAAAAGTATTCTTAGCAAAAGGAATAGCGGCAGTATATGTAGTAATTAAACCTTCAATACCGTAGCCCCAGTAACCTGTAAGGTATGTACCAAAGTTAGATAAAATAAAGAAAATAGCCGAACCTGTTATAGAGTAACCGGCAATTTTTAATGGGTTGTGCTTTTTTAGTGTAGTACCCATTAGTGTAACCAATATTAAACTACCGTATACGAAAAACTGAGATATATCGTAGAATCCAGACATTGACGTGAAGAACTCAATGTAAACGTCAGAAATAAGCATAGCCAAAATGGTAAACAAATAGGCTACCCGCTTATTGTTTAATACAGAACCTGCAAATAAACCTAACGCGGCTACAGGTGCAAGGTTGTAAACTTCTACTTCGTAGTTAACGATACGTGCGATAGCAGCTATTAGTATAAGGCCGCCTGCAATTAAAATATTATTACGTTTCATCATTTTTCTAAATGTATTACTGCAAATGTAAAGCCTGCATTCTCAAAATTCAAAAGATAGTTATACTCCTTTTGTGGATACTGTTGATAATGCATTATTTACCATGACATTGTTTGTACTTCTTCCCGCTACCACAAGGACAAGGGTCGTTTCTGCCTATTTTCGGACCTGTTTGTACAGGGCTACGTTTTACGGCCGTTTCTCCATTGTCATACAGGTCATTCTCATTTGCTGCATAATCTTCACCTCGAGCATCCACCTCAGCCTTATTAACCTGCATATTACTCATGTCAGTACGTTCTGGCGCTTGTCTTGCCTCGTGAGCTTCTTCTTCCATAGGGATACCTGCACGTAGTAAGAAAGATACAATGCTTCTGTTTGTTTCCAGTAGCATTTGTTTAAATAGGTTGAAACCTTCAAACTTGTATATCAACAACGGATCTTTCTGCTCGTACGATGCCATTTGTACAGAAGAACGAAGATCGTCCATAGCGCGTAGATGATCTTTCCATGCCTCATCTATAAGCGCTAGTGTTATTGTTTTTTCAAGAGAAACTATTACCGGTTTTCCGCCATCTTCAATAGCCTCAGCCAGGTTGGTTCTTATTTGTAACCCTTTTACACCATCCGTAAATGGTATCATTATATCTTCAAATCTATCGCCGTTGTCTTCTTTAATACGTTTTAAAGTAGGTAGTATAGTTTCAGCTATACCAGCCATTTTACGGCTATATACGTTTTTAACTTCGTGATATAGTTTATCACCTACTTGCTCAAGGTTACCTTTAGCTATTTCCTCTTCTGTAACAGTATCGGGTTCAATAGCCAGGTGTTTCATTACCTCTAGCTTAAACGTCTCGTAATCACGATGCTCTTCAGATTGCGTTGCTAAGTCTACACAAACATCATACATGGCGTTGTCCAAATCGATAGATAGTCTATCTCCGAACAAACCGTGGTTACGACGTTTGTAGATAACATCACGTTGTGAGTTCATTACATCATCAAACTCTAACAAACGCTTACGTATACCAAAGTTGTTTTCTTCTACTTTTTTCTGTGCACGCTCAATAGATTTTGTGATCATGCTATGTTGTAGTACTTCACCTTCTTTGTGCCCCATTTTGTCCATCAAAGAAGCAATCCTGTCGGACTGGAATAAACGCATCAAGTCATCCTCCAGAGATACGAAAAATTGTGAGCTACCCGGATCTCCCTGACGACCGGCACGACCACGTAGCTGACGGTCTACACGACGGCTTTCGTGTCTTTCAGTACCGATAATGGCTAAACCACCTGCGTCTTTTACACCTGGTCCGAGCTTGATATCTGTACCACGACCTGCCATGTTTGTTGCTATAGTAACGGCACCCGGCAGCCCTGCTTCAGCAACAACAGTTGCCTCACGGTCGTGTTGCTTCGCGTTTAGTACGTTATGGTTTACTTTCTTTTGGCGCAACATGCGAGATAGTAGCTCCGAAACTTCTACAGAGGTAGTACCTACCAACACAGGTCTCCCTGCATTTTGTAGTTTTTCTACTTCGTTTATTACGGCACTGTATTTTTCCCGCTTGGTTTTATATACTAAGTCTTGTTGGTCGTTACGAGCTATTGGTACGTTAGTAGGGATAGTCACAACATCCAATTCGTAGATCTCCCAGAACTCACCCGCTTCTGTTTCGGCGGTACCTGTCATACCGGCCAGCTTGTGGTACATACGGAAGAAGTTCTGTAAGGTAACAGTCGCAAAGGTTTGTGTAGCTGCTTCTACTTCCACATTTTCTTTTGCTTCAATGGCCTGGTGTAAACCGTCACTATAACGGCGCCCTTCCATTACACGACCTGTTTGCTCATCTACTATCTTAACCTTTCCTTCTACAACAATGTACTCTACATCTTTTTCAAATAGAGTGTAAGCTTTTAATAGTTGTTGCAGTGAATGTATTCTATCTGCTTTAATAGCATAGTCTTGTAATAAAGCATCTTTTTGCTTTGCTCTTTCTTCGTCACTTACATCAGCATTTTCAATAGCCGCCAATTCCGTAGCCATCTCCGGCAATACAAAGAAGTTGGGGTCTTCGCTGGTGCTGGTGATCAACTCCAGGCCTTTATCGGTAAGGTCTACACTGTTGTTTTTTTCGTCTATAGTAAAGAACAACTCTTCGTGCACTTTAGGCATGTTACGTTGTTGCTCTCCTAAGTAATAGTTCTCAGTCTTTTGTAGAATTTGGCGGTTACCTTCTTCACTCAAAAATTTGATCAAAGCATTACTCTTTGGTAAACCTTTATATGCACGGTATAAGTGTAGCCCGCCATTTTCTTTATCGGCTTTACCTTCTGCAATTAACCTTTTAGCTTCGGTTAAGCTTTTAGTAGCAATTTTCTTTTGTGCTTCAACTAACTTCTCAATTCTAGGTTTTAGCTGGTGAAACTGTTGGTCGTCTCCTTTAGGTATTGGTCCGGATATGATTAGTGGAGTACGTGCGTCATCAATTAATACACTATCCACCTCATCGACCATTGCATAGTGGTGCTTGCGCTGTACCATCTCGTCAGGGTGGTGTACCATGTTGTCACGCAGGTAGTCGAAACCAAATTCGTTATTCGTACCGTAAGTGATATCTGCCATATAAGCCTTACGTCTTTCAGCAGAGTTTGGTTGGTGTTTATCAATACAATCGGTAGTGATACCTAGGAATTCGAATATAGGAGAGTTCCACTCTTGGTCACGACGGGCAAGATAGTCGTTCACTGTTACTAGGTGTACGCCTTCTCCTGTTAGTGCATTTAGATATGCAGGTAAGGTCGAAACAAGAGTTTTACCCTCACCCGTTGCCATCTCTGCAATTTTACCTTGGTGTAGAACAATACCACCTATAAGCTGTACATCGTAGTGTACCATGTTCCAGGTAACATCGTTGCCGGCAGCTTGCCAGGTATTATTATATATAACATTATCCCCCTCAATATTTATATGCGGTCGGCTAACAGCAAGGTCTCTATCTAGCTCGGTAGCAGTTGCAGCAAGTTCTGAGTTTTCTTTAAACCTGCGGGCAGTTTCTTTAATAACAGCAAAAGCTTCCGGAAGTATTTTCTCTAAAACTTCTTCTAAAAGCTCATCTCGTTTTTTCGATAGTTTATCTACTTCATTGTAAATCTCTTCACGTGAATGTAGTTCAGCCTCAGGATGGTTGTCTGCTTCTGCTTTTTTTGCAGCTATTTCTGCATCAATGTCTTTAACATGGTCCTTAATGGTTTGTTTAAACTCGTTTGTTTTGTTCCTCAGCTGGTCGTTTGTAAGGTTTTGCAACCCTTCATATATGTTGTTTATTTCAGCAACGATGGGGTCTAAACGCTTTACATCTTTATCTGATTTACTACCTCCGAATATCTTTGAAAGAAAACCTATCATCTTACTCTTAGTTATTTAGTATGTTGAATTATTGGTAATGAAGCAATTACAGCTTATTTCCAGTACCTTTAGTATCAAATCCCATGCAATTATTTTTAACTGACAGGCTGGCACTTGAAGGGCGTCAAAACTACGCCAAATGCGGCATTTGAGCAAGCATAAAAAAGTGATAAATACATGTAACAAAAAAAATTTAGTGTAATAGCTTGCAAGGCAAGAAATTTTTTATGTATTTTGGGGCTATAATAATAGAAAAAAGCGCAATTATGAAAAGAGCCTTCATCCTTGTTACAACTGTTTTAGTATCAGTTTTTACGGCAAACAACAGCTTTGCTCAAGATGATGAATTAGTTAAGGTATATCGTTGGTATAACCCTGCAGATCAAAACTACGTTACAGTTGCTGATGGAGAGTTCCAAGAAGGGCAACTATTAAACTGGAATTGGAAAGACAAAACTCAGCTTTTTGTAGCTTACCGTCACCCGGGTCCGGATCGCGTAGCTGTATATCGTTGGTACAACCCACACACTAAAGATTATGTTAGTGTAGCTGGTGATGAGTTTACTGATGACAACATGATTAAAATGGGATACACTGATAAGGTGTTACAATTCTATGGTTTAACTCGCCGTGGTGCTAATACGGTTGATGTTTACCGTTGGTATGTACCTAAAAATCATGATTGGGTAACTATTTCTGAAGAAGGTAACACTGATAGCTACTTTAAAAAAGGTTATCGTCGTAAAACTTTCCAATACTTCGGTATTAAGCGTAGTGTAGATGCTACTTTATACAATCAACTATAATAGTTAGTAATTAAGATATTCAAGCGGGATGCATTGCATCCCGCTTTTTTATTGTACTTGAAATACAAGGGATTTGTAATAACCTGTTGTTGGTACCTGAGGTAGAATAGGGTGGTCGGCAGATTGTATACTGGAATTAACGAGCCTCAACTGTTTTTTTGCATCAGTAGAGGCCTCCATAACTGTATTTATAAACTGCTCGTTTGTTATGAGCGCACTAGACGAGCTGGTAACAAGAAACCCATTTGGGGCTAAAGCTAATATGGCTCTTAAGTTAATCTCTTTATAGGCGTTGAGTGCTTTGCTCACACTTTCTCTTCCTCGTGTAAAGGCGGGAGGGTCAAGAATAATAAGGTCGTATTGCTTATCACTTTGGGCTATTTTTTTTAAATAGTCAAATGCATTAGCTGTATGATATTGACATACCGCTGCCATTTTATTATTGAATGCGTTTTGTTCGGCACTTTTTATACTCGCCTCAGACAGGTCTATACCTGTAACCGACGTTGCATCGCATTTAGCTGCTAAAAGCCCATAAGTTCCGTCACCACAAAACACATCTAATACGGTACTGCCTTTAGCAATCTTTTGAATAGCTAATCGGCTGGTTCTTCTGTCAAGATTATGTCCGGTTCCGGGGCCATTTGCAATATCTATTTGCAGCGTTAAATCGTATTGGTTAATTGTGATATTCGTATCAAACTCTTCAGAAATGAAGCCTTTTGTCAACGGTAGCCGTTCTAATGTTCGTACAGGAACATCATTTCTTTCATATATACCTTTGGGGTTAAATACTGATTGTATCGCTCTTATAATTGTATCCTTATATTTATCAATGCCGTAAGACAAAGTTTGGATCACGAAATAATCGCCGAACTTGTCAATGATCAGACCTGACAAGCCGTCAGATTCGGTGAAAAACACACGGCAGTTTTCTGTAAACCCGATTCGCTTTCTATATATCCAGGCATCATTTACCTTCTTGATGAAAAATTCATCATTAATTTCTTCGTTTTTATCTCTTGTAATTAGCCTAACCCTTATTTGAGAGTTGGGGTTGATGAAGCCTTTACCGATAAATGAACCACTGTAAGAGTATAGTGCTACAATATCTCCGGTAGTATAACTTCCTTCCTCATCGCCTATTTCATTTGCGAAAACCCATGGGTGTCCTTTAACAATTCTGCTGCCCATTTGTTTCCGTAAGTATATGTTGGCCATAGCATAAAAATAATGAAGAATTTTTGTGGTAGTATGCTTAACTATCTTGCTTATTTTTGTGCCGCTATATGTTACAAAAGCTGAGCATAAATAATTATGCGATCATTGATCGTTTGGAGCTGACACCTGACAAAAGGTTAAGTATTCTGACTGGTGAGACTGGTGCGGGTAAAAGTATTATTGTGGGTGCTCTATCTCTTATTTTAGGAGAGCGTGCAGATACATCTGTGCTTATTAATAAAGATGAAAAATGTATTGTAGAGGCGGTTTTTGATGTAAAAGGTAATGCTGCTTTTTTAAATGCATTAGCAGTAGAAGATCTTGATGATGAACAACAATGCATTGTTAGAAGAGAGATCAATATAAAAGGTAAGTCCAGGGCTTTTATAAACGATACACCTGTAAGGCTTGATGTACTGAACAAGCTCACCTCTATGCTGGTCGACCTGCATCAGCAGTTTGATCATTTGGCATTAGAAAGCGAATATTTTCAATTAGATGTTATAGATGCGATTGCCGATAATATAGAATTGCGTAAAGAGTTTAAAGAGGTGTACAGTCAATACAAGTCTACACAAAAAGAGCTGGAGGCTCTTTTGAAAAAGAAAGAAGATTGGCAAAGGGAGTCTGACTATAAGCAATATTTGTATAATGAATTAGTAGAGGCAAGCTTTAAAGAAAATGAAATTGAAGATGCTGAGCTGAAGCTAAAAACTGTAAATAAAGCAGAAGAGGTGCAACAAGTGGTGCATGCTACAGTTCAGTATCTGCAAGAAGGGGAACAGCCTATTGTAAATGAATTACAAAGACTTTGTAAACAACTGGAAGTTATTGTAGAGGTATTCCCTGAAGCAAAGGAGGTGTTAGATAGGTTAAATGCCGCACAAATTGAGCTGGATGATATTGCGGGAGAGATAAATTTGTTGGGGAGTAGGTTTGATGTTGATGAAGAAGAGATACAACTGCTAAACGATCGGGTAGATATTGGCTACAAGCTGCAGAAGAAACATCATGTTAACTCTACAAACGAACTCATTGAAATTACTCAACAGTTAGAAAAGGAGCTGCAGTCGGGTTTGGATATAGATACCGATATCGCAGAACTTGGAGTGTTGCAAAAAGATCTGTTAGATAAGCTTCAAAATATAGGTAACCGGTTGTCGGAGAACAGAGCTAAGTACGCTACAAGTTTTGCCGAAGACGTGAATAAGTTGCTGGCACTTGTAGGGATGCCCAATGCAATTTTCTCTGTGGGTATAGCTAAAAAAGAAACACCCTCTGCGTTTGGTTTTGACGAAATTCAGTTTTACTTAGATGCAAACAAGAGTGGTAAATCTCAGGCCATACATAAAGCAGCATCAGGTGGAGAGATGAGCCGTATTATGTTGTGTATAAAGTCTCTCACGGCACAAGTGATGGATATGCCTACCCTTATATTTGATGAGGTAGATATGGGAATATCAGGGGAGGCGGCAAAACAGGTAGGGCTACTATTGAGCAGCCTGTCGCAACATCATCAGATCATATGTATTACCCATCAGCCACAGGTTGCTGCTCGCGGGGATTATCACTTGTATGTGTATAAAGAAGCAGGTGAAGATAAGCGTATCAATACAAAGGTAAAAGAGATAGAGGGCGATGAAAGGGTGAGAATAATAGCGCAAATGTTGGATGGTGATGACCCTAGTAAAGTAGCAATACAGAATGCAAAGGCACTGATAAGAGCATAAAAAAAGCGAACGATATCGTCCGCTTTTTTCTTAGTTATAATATTCTTAATAAACAATCATTTTTGTTTTTGTAAAGACTGTGCCGTTGTCTATCAGCTGAACTATGTATGTTCCTTTAGGTAAGTCAGCAGTAATACTAGTATTACCTGCATTGCTGATGGTTAAGTTTTTATTCCAAACGACAGCGCCTGTAATATTTAATATTTGTGCATTAACAACGCTGCCTTTTAGTAAATCGTTATCAGTATGAATGTTAAAAATCCCTTTGTTTGGGTTTGGTGCAATAGTAATGACGTCATTTCTATACGGTATAAGGGTAGCTACACCAACAGTAGATTTATGAGTTGGTGATTTCCACATGCCTCGTCCATATGTAGCAGCCCAAATCTGGTTGGTTGTTGAGTTGATACCTAAATCAATAACCTCGACATTAGGCAATGTTCCATTATTAAATTCCAGCCAATCGTCAGATTCTTTTTCCCTGTAAAAAACGCCCAAATCTGTACCTATATAATAAGTCTTATTTGTATGGTCGTACTCTATACAGTTGGCAGGTACTGCCGGTAGGTTTTTGGTGTGTTTGTACCATCTTCCTGAATCGATATCATACATGCTAACCTTATCTCCGTTATAAGACCTGAAGGTTACCCAAAGGCGGTTCGGGTTTTCCGGATGAACCATAATATCAGAAACACTACCTGTGTTGTTATTAATAATGTTCTTCCAATCGTTGCCAAAGTTGGTAGTGTATTGGATGATATTGTTTACAGAGAAGTACATGTAGTTATGATTGAGTGGTGTAACAGCAATACGGTCAATATTATCATATACACTGTCAGACATAGGGTACCAATTGTCTCCTCTGTTAGGGCTGTGAAATACCTGCCTGTAACCGGTAAAGATTGTTTGGTTATTAGAAGGTGATATTACTATTGGAGTAATCCAAGCTCCTTTAGGTTTGTTAGGAATATTATTTTGTATGTCTGTAAAATTATCTCCACCGTTAGTAGAGCGCCTTAGTTCTCCATATTGTTGAGACGTATACAAAACATTGCTATCAATTGGGTCAATTTGGCAATCCATGCCATCAGCACCAGTCATATGTTTAGAGGTGCCGCCTGTAATCATTTTTGTACCATTATCTTGGGAGCCTCCCAGCACGTACATCGCACTTGGTGCTACTGCATTTCTATAGAATTGCGTTATGCCCAGTCCTTCGGTTAGGTCATTCCAAATCCCGTTAGAACTCATTGGACTTTCGGTAAAGAAGATGCCGCCATCATTACATTCGTAAAGTGTGCCTGGTTTTAACGGGTGGAACATGTGCATGTGTTTGTCTGCATGTACAAGCGTAACACCTGTAACAGTGTTTTTCCATTGGTTGGCTACCTTCCAGCTATTTCCTCCATTTGTTGAGTACCATGTATTCACCCCGCCGGCTACAAGGTGGTTGGCATTCAATGGACTTATCTGTATCGTAAGGTCGTACCAGCCTTGGCCTCCACATCTGTTACCTTTAGATGAGCTGGCTAGGATATTCTTTTTACAAGTATCATCATCAAATATTTTGGTAAAACTCTTACCTGTATCGTTAGAGCTGTATATACCTTCCAAGCCGTATTGTTGGTTTGATGTAATAGCCTTTACAATAGAAGGGTCGGCTTTTGTTACAGCAATTACACAGCGGATAGCACCTGAAAAATTACTTGTTTGCTGCCATGTAGCACCACCATCAATTGATCTGTGTACTTGAATAGAACCTTTTAAACCTGCGGTATACATAATGGCTGTGTCTGTAGGGTGGTAAAGTATTTGTTGGAAACTACCCCCATACGTCATATTCCATGTTTTACCTGCATCGTATGATTTGTATATACCACCACTAGTTGCCAGTGTTAATGAATTTGTATCCACCCAGTTAACTAGCAACCCGTTAGTTTTTTCAAGTTGTGTAAATGAGTACTGAAACCCTGTAGTGTCCCATGTGGTACCACCATCAACACTTCTAAACACGCCCATGCTGTATGTGTCATTCGCGTCGCGATCTCCGGTACACACATATATCGTATTCGGGTTTTGCGGATTGTAATCTACATCAGAAACGCCAAGTACAGGAAGGAAGTCGTTTAATACTTGCCAAGACAATCCATTATCTGTTGTGCGCCATACGCCGCCACCTGCACTACCTATAATTAGTGTATTAGTATCAGTTGGGTGGAACTCAACGGCATTTATCCGACCAATACCTTTGTTTTCTCCGAGAGGATTCGTTGGTCCCTGAAAGCTCCAGTTAACATCTTTCGATAAGGTGCCTTTTGCTTGTGCTCTGGATTGTTGTAGTTTCTTCAGCTCGTACCATTGTTTTGCCGGTGAAACTAGGTACCCGTCGGCATCGGTTCTGCCTTCCCAATACCAAAGCCACCTTTGATAATGGTAGTCATATCCTTCATATTCTGTTTCTTCCTTTGTAGTGTTTGTCTCTGGCGTTAGATAGTTGTTTCTGGCGCTTTGTGCATCAACAACATCTTGCAGTTTTATTCTGCCATTTTTTTTCTCAATACCATCTAACCATGGTTGCGCGTATAACGTAGCACAAAAAACACTTGCAACTATAACTAATAAAAGTTTCTTCATTTACATTTTTATTTATGGCATAATAATCGGTGGTAAATCCGTTATAGTACTCACCGGTATTGCCATCCATTTTCCTGTTGTTGTTTTATAATATAATGTGTTCTGTACCGGAGCTTTTAAAACCTCCGGTATAGGGTGTTTACCACCTGCATTAGGATAAAGCTGTAGTGTGTCATTGGCACTGATTTTATCAGGGCTATTGACATCTATTTGATAATTGGGTTTATGTTTCTGGCTTTTTTTGTCAACATTAAGCACCGTATAGTTCTTTATAGTACTGATGTTACATGGTTGCCATGTATTTTCATGATACCAGAAGAAACTCAATGGCGTTTCAGTGCCTTTCCATGCTACAAGAAATTTATAATTTGTAGTAGGTGGGGTTTCCGGTCTGCCAGGCATAGTTGTTTGCTTTGTTGCCTGTATTAATTCCGGTTTTATGTTTTTTCTGGATTTAGAACCTGCGCCTTTTTTAGTTTGTGCACATGCACTTAGTGTCATCACTAAAACAACAATAACTGGTATTGTAATGAGTTTGTTGATCATCAGTTATATTTTTTGGGGTAAACGTTTTATGAGGCGAGTAAATATACAGAAAAAAAAGCACCTGTTGTGAAACAAGTGCTTTTCAAATTATGCGTTTATTCTTACTCGGATGCCAGCTCCATTTCATCAATTAGCCATCCGGCACCGGCAAACTTATCTATAATAAATAAGGGGTATCTAATGTCTACACTGATGTTTCTGCAAAGGTTGGGGTCGAAGTACAGGTCGCTCATTGTACCTTCCCATATACGATCAAAATTTAAGCCGATTAGTTGCCCTTTGTTGTTTAATACAGGGCTGCCTGAGTTACCTCCTGTGGTGTGGTTTGTTGCTATGAAAGCTATTGGTACAGTACCATCAACAGCCCATCGCCCGTAATCTTTGTTATTATGTATCTCTCTCAATTTCTCAGGCATGTCAAACTCTTCAACACTCGGGTTGTGTTTTTTTACAGCACCGTCCAGGTTAGTTTGGTAAGAGTAGCCTGCAGATCCGTCAGGGTCTATGCCTTTTACTCTTCCGTATGCCAAACGAAGGGTTAAGTTAGCGTCAGGGAAGTTGGTATTCTTTTTGTCATAATTCATTTGCGCTTTCATGTACAACCTGTTCAGGTAGCTCATTTTATCTTTGTAATTAGATAGCGTTGGTTGAACCTGAGTTTTGTGCACATTACTTACTGCAACATATAGTTGCCAAGCAGGGTCTGTTAATATTTTCTTTTTGGCTTCTTCTGCCGAGCCTGTGCCTAAAGATTTGATTTTTGATTGGTCTGTTATGATTGAACTGAACACATAATTAGCCCACCTGCTATAGTCCTTTCCATAACGGTTAAACTGGTCTTTATACAGTTCTGGTACATAGTTGTTACATTTTTCAAAAAATAAAGGCATCAGTGCCTGAAAGACGTCTTTGTCTGTTGCTACATCATAATTTTTATAAAAGCCATTCCAGCGGTTGGCTAGTTTGCCAAGGCTGTCTTTTATTTGATTCTCGTCAAGCCCGCTATTAAGTACATTCAGCATGCTATTTAATGCGCGGCCTTGTCTGATTATTTCGATTGCTAATACAGCTTCTCTTATATACTGGTCGGCTCGTATCGGGTCGTCTGCAGCTAAAGATATGGCGCCGATATGGGGTAGTAAATCATCGGCAAATGGCATTGTTTCGTCGGATGATGCCCAGCCTTGAAATTTGAGCTCGTAGTTGACTTTACTTTCCATGACATTGTTTAGCCTAAGCCCGCGTACTTCTCCCTGCCACTTTTTCCAGCCATTGGCTACACGTTTATGCTTAGATGTGTATTTCAGGTAAACATCTCTTGAACGTTCCATATTCTTTGCCCATGTATCTAGTAGTATGGTGCGAGCTTCGATACGTACAGGATCGATAATATTGTAAATATGTCCTAATTGGTAAGAAGAAATGTACTCTTGAGTATACCCCGGGAAACCATATACCATAGTAAAATCCCCTTCTTTATATCCTGATGTGTTGATTGTCAAGAAGTTCTTTGTTTGGTATGGCTTGTTGTCTTTGCTGTAGTCAGCGGGTTTGTTATCAGCACCAGCATATATTCTGAACATACTGAAGTCGCCTGTGTGTCTTGGCCACATCCAGTTGTCTGTATCTCCACCAAAAACACCAATACCGTTTGGCGGAAATCCTACAAGCCTGATGTCACGATAAGTTTCGCTGAGTATTACCCAATATTGATTGCCATAGAAATAAGGCTTAATGGCAGCATCATATTTAGTGGTGTATTCATACCCTTTTACAAGATTTTTAATCCTGATATTAATAATACTATCTCTGTATTTATCATTCAATGTATCTGCTAAGCCAACAATTATTCTGTCGGTAACATTTTCCATTTTTCTAATAAAAGTTACAGTAAGCCCGAGACAGGGTAGCTCTTCTTGGTGGTTCATCGCCCAGAAACCATTAGCAAAGTAGTCTTTTTCTTTGCTGCTAAGCCCTTGTACTGTACCATATCCGCAGTGATGGTTAGTTAATATTAGTCCTTTTGAAGATATGATCTCGCCAGTACAGCCTCTGCCAAATAAAACTATAGCATTATTTAGGGATGTACCGTCTTCATTATACAGCCGTTCTATGGGTATTTCCAGACCACGAGAACGCATGTCTTTTTCCTGCGATTCCAGTAGTGGCGGCATCCACATACCTTTTTTAGCAAATGTTAATGCGGGGCTTCCAACTAAAACTATGAGTGCTAACGTCTTAAATAATGTAGCAACTTGAATTTTCTTCATAAAAAGATCAATATTTGAAAATGATTTTGAAAGAAATAAATATACAGTATTGCTATAAAATTTTTGGGCAAAATCGTTATATTAGCCCATTAGAAAGTGAAACTCTTTTCAATATTATGAGAAAAAGCCTGCTATTAGTAGTAGCTCTGATAGTTTCTTTTGCGAGTACTATCACTGCCCAGAGTATGTTTGAAGCGCCGGACACAGTCTGTGTTAATCAACCAGTTCAATTAAAAACAAATAGGCCTTTAGCTACATCGCATTATTGGGGTTTTTGTTCTGGCTATATGTTTAATAAGCCAGAAGGAAAAAACTTAGGTAGTAATTTTCAATTAGATGGTGCTGCTGATATTGTGATGTCTAAGGATGACGATGGCAATTACTATGGTTTTGTTGTAAACGTTGGGACAACTGCTGCTGATCATGAATTCCTCCGTTTGGAATTTGGTGAAAGTTTAGAGAACACCCCTAAAGTGACCAACTTTGGTAACATGAACGATATCTTGCCTAGAGATGCAAATTCAATGTATTTGGTAAGAGATCCTGAGGATAAAAGATGGTACATATTTTTAACCGCAGGACAAATAGCCAATACTTCCAGACTGGCTAGGATAGATTTTGGTACATCATTAGCAAACACTCCTAATATTGTAAACTTTGGTAACCTAGAGGGTAAATTAAACAGCCCGACAGGTGTTTTTGTTGCTAAAAGCAAAGATAAATGGTATGGTTTCCTTGTAAATCAGGCTTCAGATCAATTGGTTCGTTTTGATATGGATACCAACATATCTCTAACACCTACTATAGTTGATGTTACATTTGGTAGTGGTTCTTTATCTAGTCCAACAGATATTGGAGTATTGAAGGAGAATGATAAGTGGTTTTTCTTTATCACAGGTGCTAACGATAATGTTGCTGTTACGCGTGTAGATATGGACAGCCTTACTAATATTACCCCTACAGCAATCAATATTACAACATCGTTGAGTAGTGTGCCTTTTGGTAGTGCCTCTGCTATAACTATGGTTCGTGATTGTGATCGTATTTATGGTCTTATTACAAATATTGGTTCTCACGATATCATTAGAATGGAGATGGGAGGTATACAAGGCCCATACGATGCAACAAATTTTACTAATACAGGTCAGGTATTAGGGCCAGCCGGTTTAACTAATATTATAAGAGATAGAGATAATATATACAGCTACGTTATCAACCAGGCGAACAATACTATATCTCAGTTGAAGTTTGCTCAATGTAACAATACTAATATTCAGTATTCTTTATCTAAAAATCCTCCTGCATTTCAATATGATACAGCAGGTTTGTACAACTTATACTATGCTGTAAATGAAGGTATGCCTGATATGCAGGTTGAGTGTAAGTTGATATATGTTGCACCAATACCTCCGATCATAATGAGCACCGACACTACTATCTGTGAAGGTGATACTGCATTTCTTGAGATTATTTCAATCAACGCAATCTCATACAGCTGGACACCAAACTACAATATCTCTAGTACCAGTAAGAGTGCGATAAAAGTATGGCCAGACTTCACGAATACTTATCGTGTAAAAATGCCATTCCCGATAGGAACTTGTGTTGTTGATACAGCAATAAAGGTTAATGTTGTAAAAATCAAAGCAGACGCGGGGCCTAACCGTACTATCCAAGACGGAGCATCTACAATGTTGGGTGGACCTGAAACTGTAAAAGGTAGAAGGTATCTCAGAAGATGGTTTCCCGAGCAATATATAGATGATATATATGCAGAAAATCCTATAGTTAGGCCTCCACATGATTTTACTTATTACTTAACAGTAGTAGATTCAGGATCAACTCCTTCTTGTGCTGTTACTGATACTGTAATTGTATATGTAGAGTGTGAAGGTTTAAACTTACCTAACGTATTTACTCCTGAGTCTGGTGGACCAAGATCTACGTTTGGTTTAATGAACAGTCAACTAGTAAAACTTGAAACTTTCAGCATATACGATCGTTGGGGCAAACAAGTGTTTACTACTACAGATCCTGCTGTTAGGTGGGATGGTACAATAAATGGTGAAAAAGCGGCTGTAGGCGTATATATGTATACAGTAACAGGTTACTGTAATTCGGGCAGGCTACTCCGAAAACAAGGTAATGTCACCTTACTGCGGTAATAATACTATCGTATATTATAAACAAAGGCGAGCTTGCAAGCTCGCCTTTGTTATTTTCAATTGAGTGTACTTATTTTTTTATAAGTAATCATA
Organism: Bacteroidia bacterium; assembly: GCA_030429205.1. Taxonomy (GTDB): domain Bacteria; phylum Bacteroidota; class Bacteroidia; order Chitinophagales; family Chitinophagaceae; genus UBA5543. The sequence continues at coordinate 75,512 of JAUICZ010000003.1, read as the reverse complement.
ATAGGCTAGGCATTGTTTCTAAAAAATACATGAACGACCTTTGCATCGAAACTTAAAACATATAAAAAGAAAAAATGAGCAATTGTGTAACAGTGGGATCTAAATTCCCTGAGTTTAAAAAGAAATCGGTAGTAAGTATTGAGAAAGGAAAAGAGTTTTATGACATCAGCAATGAAGACATGAATGGTAAATGGACAGTGATGTTCTGGTGGCCAAAAGATTTTACATTCGTTTGTCCTACAGAGATCGCTGAATTCAACAACAAATTTTCTGATTTTGAAGATAGAGATACATTGTTGTTAGGAGCTTCTACAGATAGTGAGTTTGTACACCTTGCATGGCGTAACGATCACGATGACCTTCGTGACCTACGTTTCCCAATGATAGCTGATACGTCTAAAAGCCTTGCTGAAGAGTTAGGAATTTTAGAAGAGAATGAGAAGATTGCTTACCGCGCTACATTTATCATCGATCCGGATGGTATTGTACGTTGGTTAAATATTAATGACTTAAGCGTAGGTCGTAATGTTGATGAAGTTTTGCGTGTATTAGATGCACTACAAACAGATGAGCTTTGCCCTTGTAACTGGAGCAAAGGAGAAGAAACATTGACACAGCAAATGCAATCTGCTTAATTGAATAGTGTAACTGAAAATATAAAAGCACTTACCGGCAGGTAGGTGCTTTTACTTTAAATAACCTTGATTATATAACTATAAAGAAGAGTAATATGCTGACTGATACAGTTAAAAATATGTTTGCCGATTTAGGTGTTGATGAAGACCACAGTAGTTTGAGTTTGGAAAGACTGTCTTCTGTAGACAGTAAGTATTTAAGAGATCTCAAACTGAATGTTTCGGCGGTATTGAAAAGTAAGAACCTGAATCCTCAAGAAGCAGCTTTACTGGCATTGTCTATAGCTGTAAATGAAAAGAATGATGCACTAATAAAAGCATTTGAAAAAATGGCAGAAGCAAATGAAGCCACTGCGGAAGCAATTGCCGAGGCGCATGCTTGTGCATCTCTGCTTAGTCTAAACAATGTGTTTTACAGATTCAGGCATTTTATGGGAGATAATGAATACTACAATAATACCCCCGCAGGTATTAGGATGAGTATTATGATGAACCCTGTATTAGGTAAAGAGTTTTTTGAGCTGATGAGTATTGCAATATCTGCTGTAAACGGTTGCCAGCAATGTGTTGTTTCTCATGAACATTCGGTGAAGCAGCTTGGCTCTTCAGAAGCTCGTATATACGATGCTGTAAGATTAGCGGCTGTTATTAAAAGCCTTAGTGTAGTAGTATAGATTATGCATCTTCGGTAGTAGGGAAGAATACAGAGAATGTACTTCCCTTACCGAGGGCACTATCTACTTTTATCTTACCACCATGCGCCTCTACAATAGCTTTTACATAGCTTAAACCTAACCCAAAGCCCTTTACATTATGCAAGTTACCGGTATGTGCTCTGTAGAACTTTTCAAATACTCTTGATTGCGTTTCCTTGCTCATGCCAATACCATTGTCCTTCACTTTAAGTACAAACATTTTACCCTGATTTCTTGTGCTGATGTTGATCTCTAGATCTTCTTTTGAATACTTAATTGCATTATCCAGCAGGTTGAAAACAACATTTGAAAAGTGAACTTCGTCAGCGATTATCTTAAAGCTGTCTGCATTGGTGTCGAGTGTTAGTTTACCACTTTTGTCAAGTACTTGCAGGTTTACATTATCCGCAACTTTGCTAATAATCTCGTGGGCATTAAGCACTTGTAAGTTGAGCTTGATATCCTGTTTTTCAATTCTTGCCGATTGCAGGATTTTTTCAACCTGCTTGTTCATTCTCTTATTCTCGTCTTTGATCATGGCACTATAGTACCGGATCTTGTCGGTGTCGTGTATTACTTTTTCATTCGTTAAAGCATCTATTGCTAGGGATATTGTAGCTAATGGTGTTTTTAACTCATGGGTCATGTTGTTAATAAAATCAGATTTGATCTCAGACAGCTTTTTCTGATTGAATAAGGTGCGTATGGTGAGTGTAAATGCCGAAATAATAATAATGGTAAACAAGATGGAGCCGGCGATATACCAACTCATCTTTCTTATTAGAAAACTCCTTTTTTCTAGTATGGCTATATGAAGCGTCTCGTAAAATTTGGCGTCAGCAGTACTCAAAGGTATTTCAAGGAATGTAGCATCCGCGTTTCTGTCAAACCCATCAGAGCTCACAGTCGGCATTTGAAATATGTTTGTAACAGAGTACTCGAAAGGTTCCCTTATGTTGTATCTTTTTAAAGCAGTATCTATTCTGCGTGTAAGCTCTGTTTTAGGTATATAGTCTACTGTAAAGCTTTGTAAATAAAATTGTCTGGATTCGGGGCTTAAATAACCAATTTCACCAGTATTGAATAGGTATGCATCGTAAAGAGATTCTCTTATTTGTGTAATAGCGTGTTCCAGATCTTGGTTACGTTGTTTCTGCCTTAATTGTACAGAGTTCTGTATCCAGGAAACTTGTATAAAGATGATCCCCAATACAGAAAGGGATATGAGCACAACAATAAGCGGAAAAACCTTTTTCATTAACCAACAAAATTAACTATTCAAACATCAGTAATACTAATATTGTAAATAGTTTAACTATTTATCAACAAGAGGTATAAATATAGATGTAAAAAGGTAATGTTTAAATGTGAAATTTTGATGTTTAGCTGTTTATTCCGAACATTTTTGCATTTGCTGCATTAATTTGTGTAGTAGATGGAACAATCAGAGCAAATAGTCAGTGTAGAAGGATTGAGTAAATCGTTCGGCAATTTTGTAGCCGTTGACGATCTTTCCTTCACCATTAATAAAGGGGATGTTTATGGTTTTTTGGGGCAGAACGGAGCGGGCAAAAGCACTACTATACGTATGTTACTGGGGCTGATACACCCTACGAAAGGAGAAATCAAAATAGCAGGATTAGATATAAAGAACAATAAAACTGCTGTTTTAAAGAAGATAGGTGCCGTAGTTGAGCGTCCTGATCTATACACTTATTTATCAGCATGGGACAACATCAGCATGTTTGCAAAACTAAGTGGTGGAAATATTAGTAAAGACAGGATAAAAGAGGTGTTGGAAATAGTGGGGCTAACGGGTAGGGAGCATAGCAAAGTAAAAGCATACTCTCAAGGAATGAAGCAGCGGTTGGGCATAGCAATAGCACTGGTGCACGACCCCGACCTTTTGATACTGGACGAACCTACTAACGGGCTGGATCCGCAAGGTATAGCAGAGATGAGAGCGCTTATACTTAGATTAGGCAGAGAAGAAGGCAAAACCATCATTATTTCATCGCATTTGCTGCACGAAATAGAGTTGATTGCTAATAGAATGCTCATTATTCACAAGGGTAAAAAGGTAGTAGAAGGTGAGGTGAAAGAACTCCTTAACCCTGACGATATGCTGGTAGATGTTAGCTATAGTAATGATAAAGATGTGGTGCAATTAATAAAGAACAGTGAATGGGGAACTTTCCTTGAGAGCGGTACTAAGACTACGCTCAGATTTAAAATGCATTTAGACAAAGTGCCGGCACTTACAAAGGGATTGGTTACTGCAGGGGTGAATATTTCAGAGATCAAGTCAACACATTCGTTAGAAGCATATTTTCTTTCATTAACAAACCAACTAGATGCTAAAGCTGGAGTTATATAAAATATTTAGTCGGCCAAGAACGTATATAAGTTTTGCGGTAATTACAGCTTTTTCATTAAGTATAGAGCTGGCAATGCTATCAGGAGGTGATGAATATATTGGCCTGGCTTTGAAGATGACGGGTGGGCAGTTTGATATAGGAGGGAAAATAATAAACGGGTATCTCATTACCTACCTGATACTACAGTCGTTACTGATACAGGTGCCGTTATTAATAGCACTAGTCGCCGGAGATGTAATTGCTGGAGAGGCGAATAAAGGTACACTCAGGCTATTGTTGACAAAGCCGGTATCGAGAACACAGATAGTGTTGTACAAGTTTGCATCATGTGTTATCTATTCAGTGAGCTTAATAGTATGGTTGGCAATTATTGGCTTAGGTTTATCAGTGTTAATATTTGGTGCAGGAGACCTTATCAACTTAAAGGGTAATATGTTTGTGGTGTTGTTAAAAGATGATGTGTTATGGCGCTATGCGGCAGCATTTGTTTTTGCAGCCATAGCTATGACATGTGTTGCTGCGTTATCGGTCTTATTCTCAGCTTTATCCGATAATGCAATAGGTCCCATCATCAGCACAATGGCAGTAATTATTGTTATGATGTTGTTCTCGAACATGAATTTGCCCTTATTTAATATAGTAAAGCCATATTTGTTTACGACACACATGATAGGGTGGAAAGGCTTTTTTGAAGACCCCGTGCCATACTCGTCTATTTATAAATCTGCCGGTGTTTTGATATTATATATTATCGGCTTTGTGTCAACAGCGTTATTTGTATTTAATAGAAAAGATATTAAGTCATGAGGATAAAGAGTGTTTTATTGGCATTTGCTTTTTTGATGCCTATGTTAGCTGGAGCAGAGTCGCTAAGTGCAGATGAGTTGTTTAATCAGGTAAGAGCGCGTATTACATCGGTAAAAGATTATACCGCAGATGTAAGGATGCTGATAGATATATCTTATATGAAAGTGCCGCCGCTAGGGGGTAAGTTGTATTACAAAGCCCCGGATAAAGTAAAGCTGGAGCGTAGGGGTGGTATTACAATACTACCTAAGAAGGGGATGAGTATGTCTTTAAATACATCAATACCGGAAGGAGCTGCCACAGTAATAGATGGGGGGTATGATACAAAAGACGGCAGAAAGTTGAGAGTTATAAAAGTAGTACCGGATAATGATGAGCAGGGAATTATACTTACTAAAATGTGGATTGATGAGGAAAAGAAGCTGGTATTACAAACCGAGACTACTACACGAGAAAATGGTACTATTTCTATGGAGCTGGTGTTTGGTAAGTACGCTGATTATGCCTTGCCGGATAAGATAATATTCCATTTAGATGTAAAAGGGTTTAAGTTACCACAAGGTATAACCATGGATTATGATGCGGCAGGGGTAAGTGCCGATGAGGTTAGTGATGCTCAAAACAAGAAAACAAAAGGGAAAATTAAGATCACATATCTGAAATACGATATAAATACAGGCCTGTCTGACGATATATTTACGGTTGAAGACTGATTTTTTACTCAGAAACCTTTCACAACATAAAGATATTCCTTAGTTTTAAGGGTTAATTGAACTGAATTATGAGATATAGTTTACTAGTATTGTCCCTTGCAATTGTTGTTGCTTCATGTCAAAAAGGAGAGCAAGCTAAATCTAAGCAAGAGATACTTCAGGAAAGTAAATGGAAATTGAATACTGCAGAAGTAGAGTACAGGTTGCACAATATGGGTGATATGTTCAATGTGGACGTATACGCAAAAGCTAACCTTTTTGATGTAGACACAGTGTTCTATACAGACCCGACCAGCGCTAACCCACTTAAGTATTTCTTAGAAAAGAAAATTGATTTGGAGTGTGCTGATGATGATCTGTTCGCTTTCAGAGAGTTAAATCAAGGTGCGCATATACCTGGCGAGAAAACGTGTTCTATTAATGAAACTGCAGAAGTTGGGTTTACATGGGGGATTACTGATGGTGGTACAAAAATGTATATATACGATGCAAAAGAGTTCTTTAGAGATGATGTGAATGCAGAACTAGTTGAATTTTATGAGGATAAGTTTCGTATAAAGTATAATATATACGACGATTCGAAAATTAATGCTAATGGCAACCCTGGTTTTTGGTCTAGGGATACGACAACCATACACATGGAGTTCGTAAGGCAATAACTTATAAAGGAAAAAATATATCCCACTGGTTGTTGCCAGTGGGATTTTTATTTTACACAATATTTTGAATTTGTAGCTTTGCGCTACTTTAAGACAGAACAAAGATTTTATGATAAATATTACACTACCCGATGGAGCAGTACGCCAATATGAAGCAGGCGTATCTGCAATGGATGTAGCCTTATCAATAAGCGAAGGTTTAGCCAGAAAAGTATTGGCAGCAGAAGTTGATGGACAGGTATGGGATGCTACCAGACCTATCAGCAGCGATGCTAGTCTTAAACTACTTACATGGGGGGAAGAAGGAGCTCAGGCAACATTTTGGCACTCGTCTGCTCACTTGATGGCAGAAGCACTAGAAGCATTATATCCGGGAATTAAGCTAGGCATTGGTCCGCCAATTGCTAACGGTTTTTATTATGACGTAGACCTTGGTGATAAAACAATAGGGGAGGAAGACTTGCCAAAGATTGAAGCCAAAATGAAAGAGTTGGCAAAAGGCAAGAGCAAGTTTGAACGTAAGGAAATATCAAAAGCCGATGCGTTGGCGTATTATAAAGAGAAAGACGATGAATATAAGCTGGATTTGCTAGACGGTTTAGAAGACGGTAGCATTACTTTCTATACTCAAGGAAACTTTACTGACTTATGCCGTGGACCGCACATACCGCACACCGGTCATATAAAGGCAATTAAGCTGACCAGTATTGCCGGAGCATATTGGCGTGGAGACGAGAAGAATAAGATGCTTACACGTATATATGGTGTAACCTTCCCTAGTAATAAAGAGTTGGAGCAGCATTTGCACTTATTAGAAGAGGCTAAGAAGCGTGATCACCGTAAGTTGGGTAAAGAACTAGGGTTGTTTGCTTTTTCTGAGAATGTTGGTAGCGGGTTGCCTTTATGGTTACCAAAGGGTGCTATGCTTAGGGAAAGGCTACAACAATTTTTGCAAAAAGCACAACTAGAAAGTGGTTACTTGCCCGTAATGACACCACATATCGGCAGCAAGAAGTTATATATCACTTCAGGGCACTGGGAGAAGTATGGCGAAGATAGTTTTAAGCCAATTACAACACCGCAGGAAGGTGAAGAGTTCTTATTAAAACCAATGAACTGTCCGCACCACTGCGAGATATATAAATCACAACCAAGGTCTTACAAAGATCTTCCGCTAAGGTTGGCTGAGTTTGGTACTGTTTATCGTTATGAACAATCAGGTGAATTGCATGGGTTAACCAGAGTAAGAGGGTTCACTCAGGATGATGCGCACCTATTCTGTCGTCCAGAGCAGGTGAAGGAAGAGTTTAAGAAAGTTATTGATCTGGTGCTGTTTGTATTTACATCTTTAGATTTTGCTGACTTTACAGCGCAGATATCTCTAAGAGATAAGGAAGATAGGTCTAAATATATTGGTGATGATGCAAACTGGAAAATAGCAGAAGAAGCTATTATTGAAGCTGCATCCGAAAAAGGTTTGAAAACCGTTGTCGAATATGGTGAGGCTGCATTTTACGGACCGAAATTAGACTTTATGGTGCGTGATGCCTTGGGTAGAAGCTGGCAACTGGGTACCATACAGGTCGATTATAACTTACCAGAGCGTTTTGAATTGGAGTATGTAGATAGTGATAATAGCCGTAAGCGCCCTGTAATGATACACAGAGCACCATTTGGATCGATGGAGCGTTTTATAGCTGTATTGTTAGAGCACTGTGGTGGAGATTTGCCGTTATGGTTGGCGCCTGTACAGGTAAAAGTATTGCCTATCAGCGACAGGTTCGCTGATTATACCAACAAGGTAGTGGCAGATCTAAATGCTGCAGGTATAAGGGCAGAACTGGATGATAGAAGCGAAAAAATTGGTAAAAAAATACGTGATACAGAGTTGGCAAAAGTGCCTTATATGCTCATTATTGGTGAAAAAGAGATGGATGAAGGGAAAGTAGCAGTTAGGGTGCATAAAGAAGGAGATAAGGGGGCGGTACCTCTGCAAGAGTTTATAGATTCTACATTAGAAATCGTAAATATGCAGATGAGTGGCAAAAATCCTGAGGCTGTTTCTTAATATTTATATACGTTTTATTGTTATTGAAAGCACAAATAAGCTATTTTTGCCTACAATTATAAAAATCTTGAATGCAAAGAAGAGGTAGAAAACCGTTTAGACAAAGACTACAGAAAGAACACCGTACAAACGAAGAGATTACAACACCCGAAGTTCGCGTTGTTGGCGAAAACATCGAGTCTGATGTGTACCCAATACAAAAAGCGCTGGAAATGGCCAAAGAGTTAGAGGTAGATCTTGTGGAGATTTCTCCTAAAGCCAGCCCTCCTGTTTGTAGGTTAATAGACTACAAAAAGTTTCTTTATGAAAAGAAGAAACGTGAGAAAGAGCAGAAAGCAAAATCAAAGCAGTCTGAGGTAAAAGAAATACGTTTTACGCCTAATACAGATGATCACGATTTTGACTTTAAAGCAAAGCATGCGCTCAAGTTCTTGCAAGATGGTAACAAGGTCAAATGCTATGTTCAGTTTAAGGGTAGAGCAATCATGTTTAAAGATCGCGGAGAACTTTTGTTATTAAAATTTGCAGAGCGATTAGCAGAAGCGGGCTCTTTGGAATCTATGCCTAAAATGGAAGGTAGAAGAATGATCGCAATCTTTACGCCTAAGAAAAAATAAAAGTTCAGTTAATATATATTGTGCTAATAGGCGTATCAGCAGGAAAAAGATAAAAAAAAGATAACCTGCTTGTAAATAAGAAAAACTGTTCTTAAATTTGCAGTAGAATAAATCGCTACCAAGGTAGTGTCTTTATAAGAAGTTTTCATGGTGATAGGGTTTATAGGGGCTGGCCTGTTCTCGGGCCGGCTTTTTTATTTTTAGTATATTACATGCTCAAATCCCTGCAATGATTGTTAGAGTAATAACTATTTCAATATTTCTTCTTTTTCAGTTTGTTATATGCATAGGCCAGCCATTATCCAGTTTTGTAAACATGCAAAACCAAGTGATGGTGTGGGATAATGGTCTCATCAGAAAGGTTGACTACTTAAGGCCTTTAGAAGTAAAAACCGGCAGAAGCGCGATACCCTATATTGATAATTCTCGCTCTTTCAAGATTTACTATGGAGGTGGCATGAAACAACTAAATGCAGGTTTTACAAATGAGTTTAAAGTAAGTGATAATTTGGTTGCGTTTAAGAATAACACTGCATTAAGTGTTTTTGAACAAGGTAAGGTTACAAAACTCTCTACTTTTTGTGAGAAGTACTACTTAGGGGATAGTGTGTTGTTGTTTTTTGATGGTATAAGAAGCGAATACAAGGCATATTACAAAGGGCAGGTGCATCCAATAGAAGGTTTTCTTGCCTCAGAAGCTTTAGAAGTAGTAAAAGTAACTGATAACATTATTGCTTACGATAACTATGCTAACCAATTCAGAGTATTTTATCAGGGTAGGCTTCTTCATCAGGAAGATTATGCCGTAAATAGCTTTGAGGTGGGCAGGAGTACTGTTGGATATATCGATATAAATAGAAGATTTAAAATCTTTAATAAGGGAGAAACATATATAGTAGAAGAATTTCCGCCAAACTCATATCAGGTTGGGGATAACGTAGTTGCATTTATTTCGAATGATGGATACTTCAAAGTATACTATGATCAGAGTATAGAGAGTATAGGGTTCTTTACGCCAGAAGAGTATCGGGTAATAGATAACATGGTTGCCTTTAAAGATCAGAGCGGTTACTTTAAAGTCTTTTACAAAGGCAAAATTTACTCTTTAGAAAGCTACTATCCTGAAAAGTACATCATGCAATACCATTCAATAGCATATGTAAACAGGATGGGCATGTTGCGCTTATTTACAGAAGGAAAGACGTATGATGTTACTAATGCTACACTTGAAAACTGGGAGCTTACCTATGATGTATTAAAATATCAGGTAGGTAAAAACATGTTCCGTATTTATTACAAGGGTAGAGAGTTTCACTAAATATAGCGTTTTACTACTCTAAGCGAGTGAGTTCTGCGTTTCAGTATTCTGCTGATAATGCCTCCTGGATCAATTCTATCAATCACCACTTTTCCACTCGTATCCGTAGCGTGTATTATATGGTCGTGATCAATTAATAATCCTACGTGTGTTATTTTTCCATCCGCATTATCGAAGAATGCCAAATCTCCGGTTCTGCTATGCTGCAAAAAATCAATTGTGTCACCTTCTTCTGACTGTTCTGATGCATTTCTGGGTATATTCATCCCACACATTTTAAAAACCACTTGCATTAATCCCGAGCAGTCGATACCAGCATAACTTCGTCCACCCCATAAGTATGGCGCATTCTGGTAGTGTAGTGCCATTTCTACCAGTTTTTCAGGGGTAGCCATCATGTCTTCTGTCGCCAGTTTTTTACCCTTGAATTTGGCAGGAGCATCTTTTAGTTTTTTTACGCCAAATAAATCAGCTCCCATTGGCATGTGTTGTTCACTTTCTTCAAAAGCCAATTTGTTTTGATGAAGGAAGGAGGTATGTTTAACAGGCTTGTTAAACTCTTTTTCGTTTATAGTAGTTACCTGTCCTAGTTTACACCACCCAATATACCCATCCCAGCTACAGCGTATTTTAGCCCACTCTTGCTCGTTGATCTCTATTAATTCTAGTTTCTCTCCAAATAATGCTTGCGTCACCATTTCTGATGTGTGTGCGGGCTCCAACCTAATAGGCATCACCGGTACACTGCAAAAAGCATAAGATAAAATCATGTATATCTGCCGCTACGTTAATAAAAATGCAAAATACACTGAAAAGAGCACTTATATATGCCTCATTAGCATTTCTGTTACCAAAATCTTTTCTTAATTTAGCTCGCTAATATTTACCCTCTTCGTATAGATGTTTTTATATAGTGAGGCGGTTAGAGATTGAAAAAATCAATGGTAAAAAGACGTAGAAATTATGGAGTCAACAACAATTATTGTTGTCGTCATTTCGGTGGTGGCAGCAATCCTTATAGGTATATTTTTAGGTAAAGTACTTTTCGCAAAAAATACTCAAAAACAAGTAGAAGAAGCTGAGAAACAAGCAAATAAAATTATAGAAGATGCCAAAGAGAAAGGCAACACACTAAAAGATCAAAAAATACTTGAAGCCAAAGAGCACTTCCTACAAAAGAAAAGCGAACACGACAGAGAAGTTAACAAACGTAAGCAAAAGCAGGCAGATGAAGATCGAAGACTGAAACAAGAAAGACAGTCGTTAAACGATCAAAAAGCAAATCTGCAAAAAGAGGTTAACGAGTACGACAAGAAGAAGAAAAATCTTGACGAACAGCTAGAAATTGTCAGCAATAAAAAAGCAGACTACCAGCGTAAAATGGATGAAGCTGTTAAGAAGCTGGAAACAGTAGCTAACCTTTCTGCCGAAGAGGCTAAGGCTGAGTTAATGGAAGCTATTAAAGAAGAAGCGCGTACCCAAGCTTTATCTCACGTAAAAGAAATAGTTGAAGAGGCTAAGCAAAATGCTTCTAAAGAAGCTAAGAAAGTAGTAATTCAAACGATACAGCGTACAGCTGCTGAAAATACGATTGAAAATGCCATTACTGTATTTAACCTGGAAACGGATGAGGTTAAAGGGCAGATCATCGGTCGTGAAGGGCGTAATATACGTGCTTTAGAAGCAGCAACAGGTGTCGATTTGATTATTGACGATACTCCTGAAGCAATTCTCTTAAGTTGCTTTGATCCATTCCGTAGAGAAATTGCCCGCTTGTCTTTACAGCGTTTAGTGCAAGATGGGCGTATCCATCCGGCGCGAATAGAAGAAGTTGTTGAGAAAACCAGAAAGCAGCTAGAAGAACAGATCAAAGAAATAGGTGAGCGTACAATAATTGAACTAGGCATACATGGTTTACATAAAGACCTAGTAAGGCTGATAGGTAAAATGCGTTTCCGCTCTTCTTATGGGCAAAACCTATTGATGCACTCAAAAGAAACTGCAAACCTTTGTGCTACAATGGCAGCAGAACTTGGTTTAGGACAAAAAGTAGTAAAGCTAGCTAAGCGTGCAGGTCTGCTGCATGATATTGGTAAAGTGCCTGACGAAGAATCTGAATTGAGTCATGCATTGCTTGGTGCAAAAGTAGCAGAGAAATGTGGCGAGCATAAAGCTGTTGTTAATGCTGTTGGTGCTCACCACGATGAGATGGAGATGACATATATAATATCTCCTATTGTTCAGGCTTGTGATGCTATAAGTGGTGCACGTCCTGGTGCCCGTCGCGAGATCATGCAAAGCTACTTGCAGCGTATTAAGGATTTAGAATCGCTGGCAACTAACTATGATGGTGTTGAGAAAGCATATGCAATACAAGCAGGTCGTGAGCTACGTGTAATTGTAGAAGCAGAAAAGGTGAGCGATGCTGATAGTGATAAACTATCTTTTGAAATTGCGGATAAGATTCAAAAAGAAATGCAATATCCGGGACAGATAAAAGTGACCGTTATACGAGAATTAAGGGCAGTGAATATTGCTCGCTAAAAAATAAAGTAGCAACAAAAAGCCACGAGTATAGCTCGTGGCTTTTTTGTTCTATCTAAGTGAAGATATATCCGTTTTAACACCTTTCTTTTGAAATAGCTGGTAGACTCCCTTAACTTTGATAAAAAGCAAACCAATGGCTAAACAAAGAATAGTAATTCTTGGGGCAGGTTTTGCAGGGTTACAGCTGGCAAGAAGGTTGAAAGACGATAATTTTCATGTAACACTTATCGACCAATATAATTTTCACCAATTTCAACCATTGTTTTATCAAGTAGCTACAGCGCGTTTAGAGCCGAGCTCGCTATCTTTTCCACTACGCAAAGTGTTCCAGAAGAGAAACAATGTACACGTACGTATTGCAAAGGTATTACGTGTAGATACAGATAATAATGAGGTAGTAACTACTGAAAGTATAATTACTTATGATAAGCTAGTAGTTGCCACTGGTTGCACCTCAAACTATTTTGGTAACAAATCAATTGAAGAGCATGCCTTTCCTATGAAATCTACCACGGAGGCAATGGCATTAAGAAACAGAATCTTGCTCAATTTTGAAGATGCATTAACGGCCGACGAAGATGAGTTAGAGGCAATCATGAATGTTGTTATTGTTGGTGGAGGACCTACAGGAGTAGAGTTGGCAGGAGCGTTGGCAGAGATGAAGAAGAATGTGTTGCCTAAGGACTATCCTGATATGGACTTTTCAAGTTTAGGTATTTATTTGGTAGAAGGTATGTCTAATACGCTCTCTGCAATGAGTGATGCCTCTAAGAAAAAATCACAGGAATATCTGGAAAACTTAGGCGTTAATGTATGGCTGAACACATTTGTTGATAATTATGATGGAGAGCTGGTAACGACAAAAGACGGCAGGGAATTACCAACTCATACCTTGATATGGGCTGCGGGTATTAAAGGTAATGTGCCAAGTGGGTTGGATAAAGCTGAAGTTGTTCGTGGTGGTAGGCTAAAGGTAAATGAATACAATAGAGTTGAAGGTTATGAGCATGTATATGCTGTTGGTGACATTGCATATATGGAAACACCTAGTTGGCCAAACGGACACCCGCAGCTTGGGAATGTTGCAGTTAATCAGGGTAAACATTTAGCGAAAAATTTTAGAAGGGAGTTGAGTACTCAGAGTATACAGCCATTTAAATACGTGAACCCGGGAACAATGGCAACCATTGGTAAAAGGAAAGCAGTAGTAGACTTGCCTACGTTTAGTTTTCAGGGGTTTACAGCTTGGCTTTTCTGGATGTTTTTGCACCTGATGCTTATTGTGAGTGTAAAGAACAGGCTGTTTATTTTTATTAACTGGGCCATTAGTTATGTAACTAACGATACCACACTTCGTTTGATACTAATGCCTACCCGAAAGCAAGTAGAGTTAAATAGAAAATATCAAAAAGACAATGGGGCGACCTAAGCGTCACCTCTTTGCACATATTGTATCAATACTCTTTTTGCAATGGGTAGCAATGTTTCCGATAATGGTACTTGCATTTTAGACTCTATAAAATATACTGCAGGGTTGGGTAACGTCTTAACCGTTTTTATAATGCTGGTTTTAATTTGCTCGTATGTGTTAGAGCTATTCTTAGTCCAGTGGTCTACATAATTTATCTTCAGCGATCGGTACCTGTCGTTTTGATGTGTAATACGACTAATAGTGTAGTTGTATACGTTGACTTTTGTTTTGTCCGTATATTTTAAAAGTAGGTAACCTTCATCTTTGTATAGCGGTAATATACCAACGGGTGCTATTAGTAATTGATTTTCAACAAAGTCATATATTTCAGCACCGTCGTCAATCGTCGTTTTCATCTTTTGAGTAGCAAATTCTGTGATACGTTCTAACTCTTGCATAATCGAGCTGTCCTCCAACATCTCTTCATATACGAGTTCTAGCTTCGTAAGGTCTGCTTTTGACAGCTGTTTAGGAAACTGTGTACGCAAAAGCTGCTTATTCTTTTTGAAGTCCATAATGTTTCTGTAATGGACAATGAGATCCGCAAGATCGGGGTAAAGTTTAGTATTGCTGAAGTGTTTATTTACCTCTTGTAAGTAGGCCAGTAATTTATACTTCTGCAATTCAAAATCAACGAACCCTTCTAAAAACCAAGTTTCTCCAAGTTTCATATAAGTTGTAATTAATGGCTACTACAATTTAACGAAAAAAGGAATTTTGAGCAATTGTTTAACGTTGCTTTAAGAGTGCTATTGCACTAGCTTACTTTCTATTGTTATTGGGTTGCTGAGCGTAAAATGGATAGGGCATCTGTCACCAATTTGTAAAATCCTTTTTGTTTGTTCGGCATCTAAGTTTCCTTCTATTTTTATTTCTTTTACAAAGCTGCTGGTTCTGGTTTCTCTATCTCGTTCGTATACCACAGTAACAGTAATAGCTGTAACGTCCCATTCTTTTCTATCAGCGTACATACGCATAGTAATACAAGTGCAAGCTCCTAGCGCAGTAGCGAGGTATTCGCCTGGTGCTGGTCCTTTGTTCATCCCTCCTTGCTCTTCTGGTTCGTCAGCTGTAACAGTATGTCCGGATAGGGTATTTATTTTTGTGATGTATTTGTCTTTACCTATTGTGGAAGTAATTTTTCTCATTCCCGTATCTTTTCGCCTAATTTATACAATTATTCATTCAAGAGAAAAGACAATATATTTACATTAGGGTAAAACGATTGTTTTTAGGATGTCTGATAATAAGCATAGTGCAAAACATCAGCTAAATGCAGATGAATGGGTAGACAAGTATGCAGATATGTTATTTGCATTTGCTGTTGTGCGTGTAAAAGATGATGCTATTGCGCAGGATATTGTACAAGATACTTTTTTAAGCGCATGGAAGGCTAGAGAAGGGTATAAGGGAGAGGCCTCTGAAAAGAACTGGCTATATACCATTTTAAGGAACAAAATAACAGACCATTATCGTAAGCTGAGCAGAACAAATGTAAGTTTAGGTTTAGAAGATGATACACAAGATATGTTCAGTGAAAATGGCCATTGGACATCAGATTCTGCTAAACAGATAACAGACTGGCAATCAGAAGCAGCATCGCAGAGAGTTGAAAGTAAGGAGTTTGTAGAGATCCTGACGAGGTGTCGTGAAAAATTGAAAGAAATACAAAATGCGGCTTTTACGATGAAATATTTAGACGATCTGGATTCGTCAGAAATTTGTAAGGTATTGGGGATTACTCCGTCTAACTATTGGGTTTTAATACATAGGGCAAAACTAAATTTGCGTAACTGCATCCAGAAAAACTGGATGGATAAATAACGTTTATTGTGTTTGGAATGTTGAATTGTAAAGAAGCTACTATGCTGGCTTCTAAAAAACAAGAAGGGAAGATTACTCTTATGGAAAGGCTTAAGCTAGCTTTTCATAATGTTATGTGTGTATACTGTAAGCGTTTTGAACAACAAGCAAAAATAATTGCTCGTAGGGTCAAGCAAACTTCAGTCGATAGACGTATGCCTGATGAGGCTAAAAAGACCGTAAAAAATGCAATAAAGTCACTTTAAAATGATTTGCGTTTATTGCTCTTAATTATGAGTCACGTAGTTTATCATTGATTTTTCCCGTTTCATCTATTTAAATATACTTTTCAGATTCATTTACCATGTATTGGTGTAAAGTATTATGTTTTATTGCGTCTATTCCTTTAGTACACTACTAATTGTAAAAACATAAGCTTATGAAAAAAACAACGATCATTGGTGCTACAGCATTAGTTATGCTGGGGGCATTTAGTATTCAGTCTTGTAAAAACGAAAAAAATGATGACCCCACACCACAACAAGCTTCAGAGTTTGTTGCAGACAATAGTACTTTCAGTGCATTTGAGAATTGGTCTATAGGAGCAGTTAAAAATGGAGTAGACCCTGCCAATCTTGGGCCGGCACATGCAGGTAACGACAGCTCTTCTCAGCGTACTATATATTGGGGCAATAGTGCAGCATCTCGTTCTGATAATGGGCAGTATCCCGTAGGGACAATTATAGCAAAGAAAACTACATGGTCTGCAAATGGTGGTGGTAGTATGATAACTGCTATGGCTAAGCGTGGTAATAACTTTGATGCCAGCGGAAATAACTGGGAGTATTTTATACTAAACTCTGATGGTTCTGTATTAGTAGATAATGGAGATACTAAAAGAGGAGCCAATTTAAAT
The DNA here is from genome assembly GCA_030429205.1 of Bacteroidia bacterium. Lineage (GTDB taxonomy): Bacteria > Bacteroidota > Bacteroidia > Chitinophagales > Chitinophagaceae > UBA5543. The sequence goes on along the minus strand of JAUICZ010000003.1, from coordinate 58,885 downwards.
AATGGTGGTTGCAAAGGTTGTCACGGAAAGGTTGCCAATAACGATTATGTATTTACCCGGTAGGGGAGTATTATTTAGTTGTGATTTGACGGGCTGTTTCGAGACAGCCCGTTTTTTGTGTTTGAATACGATTGTTATTTTTGTACGGAATAAAATCAAGACTAATGAGGTACGGAATAATAATAGCTTTAGTTTTATTATTTGCATGTAATGCCATTGCACAACGTGGAGCTATAGAAATAGCTGCTAGTGCAGGTCCTTCAATTAATAGCAACCCCTCTGGCAATATGGTTTATAAAGGGGATAAGATTAGTATGAATTATACTGCCGCAATACAAGGGTTGTATAATGTGCACAGAAGTATTTCAGTCGGATTAGAATTTCGTGTAACAGAGTTGTCCCGAAAGTCAAGCTTATCAGATTCTGCTCATCTTGTGTCTTTTAACTCTTACATAGGTGGAGATAACAAAAGATATATTTATGCAAAGAAATTAATGGCTACAAGTGTAGTAGGTAATGCTAGGCTTAATTTATCCAGGGCATATCTATATGGTGGAGTAGCTCTGGGTTATGGTTTTACTGCATACAATGCATCTAAACGTAGGCCTAACGAATCTTATAGAGCGCCCGATGGAGGCAGCGGTTTTTGCTTTGGATTTCAGGCAGGGTATACTTATGGTTTAACGCATGCCATTGCTCTTAATATTGAAGGTAGTTTGCGTAATTACTCTTTAGGGTACACAGCTGTAGCTCCGGGTACTTGGCCTTCTACAGATTTACATTACAACATCACGGCATATGCAATTTCCATAGGCTTGAAAATTGCCATTATGCCTAAGTATAAACAGCAGAATTACATCCCTGTCTTCAGAGGTAAAGGCCGTAGTGCGCAACCAAGAAGACCTTAAGATGCAGGTTGTTTTTTCCTTTTTAGAGCAAACAAAAGAATCAGTCCTGTAATCACCAAAACAGTAGAAATGATCTCTGCTTGTGTAGGTTGTATAAAGCCCCAGTCGTATTTGTAGTTTACTCTTATCTTTTCTATAAAGAAACGTTCCAGCCCATTCATGATAAGATAGGCGCCAAATAGCTGTAGCGGGTGTTTCAGTCTTGTGCGTAATGCCCAAAGTATCAGGAAAAGGATAGTACAAGCAACAAACTCGTATATGGGTGTTGGGAATACACTTACCGGCAACACAGCACAATAATTACCGGTACACCCTGCAAGGTATACTCCATCATTATTTACATTGTGTGCATAGTTCATCCCAAATACCCAATCTGGCAACCAGCTTGGTGCAGGCGCATATATATGCGGAATGGTTTTCAAGTCAGTGTATTTCTGAGAAACAGCAGCGGTTAGTTTTTCAAACTCATCTGCAGCAATTAATTGTAAGCTACCATCATTGGCGGTAATGTATGCACTATTGAATATTCCCCAGTCACCATCTCCAGCAAAATGGCATCCGAGCCTGCCCACAGCATAAGCCAGTAACAATCCCGGGGCAACTGCATCACATAGATGACGGAAGTCAATCTTGTTTTTTCTGCTGTAGTAGTACAGTGCAGCTGTTGCAACTATTAAACCTCCATAAAATGTTAGTCCTGCTGAAGAGAATAAGTTACCTATGGGATCGCTAAGGAATTGTTCCCAAGTTTCAAAAGCATTGAACACTTTCGCACCGATCATGCCAGATACTGCAGCGATCAATAGGATTTCTAAAACCCTTTCATGCGGGTATAGCTTTTTTCCAATAACTTTTGGTTCAGGTAACTCCTGACTTTTCTTTTCACGGTACTTCATGTACACAAAACCAGCAAGCCCGAGAAGGCCTCCTATAATGCTTCCTTTTGAAGAGAAGATATAACCGAGAGGGTCTGGTGAAACTTCTGCTATTCTACCAAATATGCCAATAATCTTAAAGCCAACTAAAAAACCAATAATGGCAGATGAAATGTAATCCAACTTAGTTGCGGGTTTGCCCGTTTCATATTTAACGGTAACAGATTGTAATAACCCTTGAGACTCTTTTCTTTTCAGCTCTTTCTTAAGTGTCCAGGCTGCAGCTAAAAAAGCCATAGCTACAAAAAAGCCAAACGTTTTAAATATGCTTAACCACTCAGGCATCTCTGTGCCTAGTAAGCTCTGTAGTAAATATTGAAAATCAGGATACATAAATCGGATGTAAATCTAATAAAGTTGGGGTGGAGTGTTATACTTGTATTAATGGTTTATCATTAGCTTAACTTATATTTCTGCAATAATCTGCAAGCTATTTCTGATCATATTATCAATATCCATCTCTATTTGTTGTGATACGGTGTCATTCGCTCGATTGTTAATAACGGTACTAATAGATAAACAGAGGTGCCCCAATAGTTTTCCTAAGGCATATAGAGCGGCTGTTTCCATCTCATAATTCAATATGCGTAAATCTCTGCTGGAAAAACTGGTGAAGGCATCTGTCAGGTAAGGATACCTTAGCTGAGCACGAGTAACACGCCCTTGTGGCCCATAAAAGCCGGGTGTAGTAACAGTAATACCATTAGTGTAGCCAGCGCCAAAATGCTTCCTCAAAACAATAGAGCCTTCTGCTATATACGGCTCAACGGGCTTATCCGTCAGCCTTGTATGTTGCATAAAGCTATCCAGTACAAAACGTTCGTCTGTATTATAATCGTTTACATAATACAACATAAGGTTATCCATGCCTATAGCAAAAGAGGATGTTATAAGACTTCCTGTTGGTACATCGGGTTGCAGGCCTCCACATGTTCCTAATCTGATAATAGATAGAGTGCGGTGTTGGGGATTAATCTGTTTTGTGTCAAAATTAATATTAGCAAGGGCATCCAGCTCTGTTAATACGATATCAATGTTGTCGGGCCCAATGCCTGTACTTAGTACCAGCAAGTACTTCTTGCCAATGTAGCCACCATGGCATACAAACTCCCTATGCTGGCTTTTAAAGCTGATCTTATCAAAATATCGTGATATCATTGGCACTCTTTCAGGGTCACCAACAGTGATGATCGTCTCCGCTAATTGCTCAGGTTTTACTGGTAAATGGTAAGTGGTGCCTTTAGCAGTAATTAAAAGCTCTGAATGACCGATGCCTTGGGAATTGAAACGCTCCATATTTTAAAGGATTGCTCTTGTAAAGAAACGATTTTTTACTACATTTGCAATCCTTCAATGGTCACGTGGCCGAGTGGTTAGGCAGAGGTCTGCAAAACCTTGTACAGCGGTTCGAATCCGCTCGTGACCTCAAAGAAAGCTCGATAGTACACCTATCGGGCTTTTTTATTGCTTCTATTTTTGCTGATAAGGATAGTACCCGTAAAAGTCTAATAGTTTGGCACTGAAGTGTGCGGCATATGGTTTGTAAGAGATGTCGAACTTTGGAGAGGTGTAGTAATAGCCCTCCAGTTGATAACCAATTTTCCCCGGCCAGCGATTGTTTGTTCCATCAGGAAGAGGTTTCTCTAGTTTATTAAGTTGATCGTCACAAACAACCAGTTTATGGTTAGATGTTGTAACAGTATAACTGTCATCATTATCACCTGCACCTTTTATATTGTTCCCGAAAAAGACGATAAAATAGTTGTTATCCGTACTCTTAACAACAGGGGTCTGTACTGGTTTTAGTTGCTCGTTCAATAACACTCCGTCAAAGTCTTTATTCAAAACTTTTTGATAATTCGTGTCAATGTAATAATAAACAGGGCAGTAGCTAAAGTTGTTGTTAAAGTCCGCTATCATTTTTGACATAACACTATCTCTATCTCGCTCCAGTATTTCGAGCATAGCTTTATTGTTATGCTTTTGAAAGTAGTCTACTCTGTTTTGGTATGTAAATAGTTGTACTAATATTGCCTTAGGGGCACGTTCATCTTTTTTAGCATGCATGCGTTTAAAAAGTTGCGCATGCGCTGTGCCTGCAAATATCAGTGCAGCAAATAATGTTGTTATAAATCGGATAGACATAGTAATAACTTAGAATATCGAAAATAAAAAAACCTCTTCAGGAAGAAGAGGTTTTTAAGTTATTTGATAATTGTGTTGCAGTAATATTACTGTGCCTTCGCCTGTAATACTTCCAGCTGAGTTTTAAGTTCTGCTGCTGTTTCTGCATCTCCATATTGTGTAGCTGCCTGCATTAGGGCTCCTACTACATTAAAACCTCTTTGTACGTCTCCGCCAAGGGTTTGTTTTCCACTATCATCTAATGTTTGGTAATACAATACCTCATCATTAGTATTCTTGGCAATACGCAAAGCAATTTCTCTGGCAGTTTCTTTATCACCAATTCTATAGTAAGCCAATGTCATGTAGTACATTGTTGCATCGTAGTGATAAGAGCTTTCTGTAACACCTTTTTTAACTGCATCCAGTACTTCTTTAGCTTTCTCTTTTTGACCCATACCAGCCAATTCTAAAGCAATACGGCTAGAGTTAATTCTATATGCTGCAAACATGATACGGTTCTTCTCATCGAAGTATACATCATTTCTATCTGCATTCCCCCATTGATACTGATTAACAAATAGGTCGTAAGATTTGTCTGCATCAATGCTACCCATTTCACCTGCTATTGGTGGCTCTGCACTCTGCATTCTAAATGGTAATAGTCTGTAAACAACACCCTCTAGTCTCATGTAATCGTTCAGTCCAACATAGTTGTCTCCAGGCAGACCGCCACTGAAGTAAACAGGACGTTCCCAACCTTCTGATGCAATTGCAGCGATGATGTTCAACGTAGCTAAATCGTCTTTGTAAGATATCTCCTTAGGTAGTGTCCATCTGATGTTGGTGTCAATACGGTTTGTATCTGCCGGAGATACTAAACCTTTTGTTATTAACTCCTCTTTACTTAAAGATGGTAAGTAGAAGTTTTTACTTGGCAAGAAGTTCTCGCGACTACCATCTGACAGGGATATTTTATTGTTAGGATTATCCGATATCATAAACTGACATATCTCATTCAGGTTATAATAGCTGCCTTCTTGTATATTCGGCATTTTAGCATAACGCATGTAATTACGTCTGTCGCCAAGATAATGCTCGCGCTTCCATACCATAGGTACAGGCATTGCATCATTTATACGGTAGTTAAGCTGGTCTATATACCAGTCGATACCCAACAAACTCATATTGATCACACGTACATCTCTTCGTAGTCCTTCTACTTCCTGCATATACCACAGCGGGTACGTGTCGTTATCTCCAAATGTAAATAGTATGCCGTTTGGCGCACAAGAGTTTAGTGCATTAGATGCAGTTGCTTTAGCCAAATACTTCTTTGATCTGTCATGGTCATCCCACTCTTCTTTTGCCATTAAAGTAGGTACAGCCAATAAACAAAGTATTATAGCCAACGCACCACCGGCATTTCCTTTTACAAATTTTTGGAACAGCTGATTCACCATTAACACTCCCAGTCCAATCCATACAGCAAAGGCGTATGTAGAGCCTGCAAAGGCGTAATCACGTTCACGAGGTTGCAATGGTGGCATGTTTAAGTATATAGCAGTTGCTATACCTGTAAAGAAGAATAGTACCAGTACTGTAATAGCATCTTTCCAGTTTTTATCGAATTGGAATACTAAGCCTATAACTCCTAATAAGAATGGTAGCATGTATAATTCGTTTCTGGCAGGGTTGTTTTTGTAACCGTCATTATAGCCATCAGCGCTACGTGCGTCCATGTCTCCCTTACCAAACATCCAGTCGTCAATAAAACCTATGCCCGATATCCAGTTACCATTTTTAGGGTCACCTTGCCCTTCAAAGTCATTTTGTCTACCGGCATAGTTCCACATAAAGTAGCGCCACCACATCCAGTTGATCTGATAGCCCATGAAGAATTTCATATTGTCTGCGGCAGTTGCATCTTCATTCGCATCCAATCCCAGATAGCTTCTGTAGAATCGTTTGTGTCCTTCATCATTATAGTCCCATATACGAGGGAAGAAACGAAGGTCAGACGCATCAAAATCTGCTTCTTTTTTAGTGCCTACCTCTTCATATATATCATTGCCATCTCTGTCTGTTGAACGAACATATTTTTTACCTACCTCTTTATAAGATTTAGGTAGTTTATTAAAGTCTGGTCCAAATAATAATGGGTTATGTCCAAATTGCTCACGTTGTATGTATGATACAAGGCTAACCGCATTGTCAGGGTTGGTCATATCAATAGGTACGTCAGCTCTTGAACGTATCATCGGTGCCATATAACTGGAGAAACCAATGATGATGAATACCAGGCATAGCATACCTGTATGTATCATGTACCAGCCTTTTTTCTTGATGAAAAGTAAGCCTGCTATAAGTGCTGCTACCAACAATATTACAAAGGTGAATGCTCCGCTATCGAATGGTAACCCAAATGTATTAACAAATAATAGATCTAGTTTTGATGCTAGTATCGGAAGCCCTTGAAGTATTCCAAATTGAACAAAGCCTAATAAAGCACAACCTATTAAGAAAGCAATAATAGAACCATTAATTGTTGGTTTGTTTTTTCTATAGTAATACACCATCGTCAATGCAGGGATGGTCAGCAAGTTCAACAGGTGTATACCTACAGATAATCCCATCATGTATGCTATGAATACTAGCCATCTGTCAGCATTTGGCTCGTCTGCTACATGCTCCCATTTAAGAATAGCCCAGAATACAAGAGCCGTAAAGAACGACGATGTTGCGTAAACCTCTGCTTCAACAGCAGAGAACCAGAACGTGTCAGAAAAGGTGTAAGCTAAGGCGCCTACAACACCAGAACCCATTATTAATAATAACTGGTTGCCTGTTGGTTCTCCTTCTTTGCCCACTGCAATTCTTCTGGCAAAGTGTGTAATAGTCCAGAATAAAAAGAGGATAGTTAAACCACTGGCAATAGCAGACCATGCGTTCATCATCATGGCTACATTCTCTGGTTTGCTCGATAGCATACCGAACATCCTTTGTATCATCATGAACAAAGGGGCACCCGGAGAGTGACCAACCTCAATGTTTTGGGCACAGGAAATGAATTCACCACAATCCCAAAAGCTCACGGTGGGTTCCATAGTAATCAAGTACACTGTAGTAGCTATCAGTCCTACTACTAAACCGGTTAGGTTATTGACTTTGCGAAAGTTCATGCATTAATGTTTAGACAGGCAACAAAAATAGAAAAATACAGCTATGCGCATAGTTGCATTTTTAGATTTAACAAACCTCTATATGTATATTTCAAATAGTTAATAAGCTATAATAGAAGATGATTCAGGTTTTTAAGTTCTTCCTGCGGCAGTATTTTTGCTAGCTGTACTTCGTTCAGTGCCTTTACATCGTCTGCTATCAGGTGGGCATCATGCTCTGCCGTTTGACTTTTTATGAGCCACATATAGTCCAGTTGTCCGATCTCCGGCAGTAAGTTTTTTTTATCGTTTTTTAGCTTGAAAAGGTTGTATTCACAACTACTGTAGGGCAAACAGTATTGATATACAGAGAAGTAGTAGCAACTCTTTTTATTAGGTCTGTACTCTACATCCATGTCGGGCTTGCGCACAAAATTCAAATCGAACTCTTTATTTAGTAACCAGCAAAATTCATGACCTTGTAAAGCACAGCCAATAGCGATCATAGCAGTATCTGAGAAGAAATCGTCAGATGCGGCTCCCATATCTAGTACCAATTTTGTTTTTGCTGCCATGAGGAATTCCATTCAAATTTCGGTTTTTTTGCACGATAAACACAACTGTGTATTACTCCTGAATAGTTTTTTCAGCTTTTTTCAAAAAATAACATTAGGGTATTATACATTTGCCGTGTAGTATATAACTGAATATTATGGTTGACGTATTGTTGGGTTTGCAGTGGGGAGATGAAGGAAAAGGTAAGATTGTAGATTATTTAGCTGCTAATTACGATATTATTGCAAGGTTTCAGGGTGGCCCGAATGCCGGGCACACTTTGTATATAAATGATGAAAAGGTGGTATTACATACCATCCCGTCCGGTGTGTTTCAGCCCGGTTGTAAAAACCTTATAGGTAATGGTGTTGTGATAGACCCTGTTACTTTAAAGAAGGAGATAGCAGAGATCGTAAAACGTCAGCCTGATGTGCTTAGCCGCTTGTATATCTCACAGAGAGCACATATTATCACGCCTACACATAAAGCTCTGGATGCCGCATCTGAAGCTGCAAAAGGGAAAGATAAGATAGGTTCTACCCTTAAAGGTATTGGCCCTACATATATGGACAAAACAGGTCGTAATGGTTTGCGTGTTGGTGACTTACTTGATGAAAAGTCTTTTGAAGAGAAATACAACAAGCTAAAAGAGAAGCATGCACAACTATTAGGTCAGTACGACTATGAGGTAGATATTACTGAGTGGGAGAAGGACTTTTTGGATGCTGTTGCCTACATGCGCGAACTGAATGTGATAAATGCAGAATACTGGCTGGACGAACAGTTAAAAACAGGTCAGAAAATTTTAGCAGAAGGTGCGCAGGGTAGTATGCTGGATATAGATTTTGGTACTTATCCTTTTGTAACATCTTCTAATACAATTGCAGCAGGAGTTTCTAATGGTTTAGGAGTTTCGCCTAAAATGGTTGGAGAAGTTTACGGTATTACAAAGGCTTATTGTACTAGGGTTGGTAGCGGTCCATTCCCTACAGAGCTTCATGACGAGACTGGTGATGCATTGCGTAAAGCTGGTAATGAGTTTGGTGCTACAACAGGTAGACCAAGACGTTGCGGTTGGATTGACCTAGTAGCACTACGTTATTCTGTTATGTTAAGTGGAGTGACACAACTTATTGTTACTAAGACAGATATCTTAGATAGTTTCAGCCCGCTTAAGGCAGCTACATCTTACATTGTTGATGGCGAAGAAACAGATCAAATGCCTTATGATCTTTGTACGACAGAAGTGCAACCTGTTTATCGTGAGTTTGAAGGTTGGGATAAGCCCATAAATGAATGTGCTACTTACGAGGAAACACCGGAAAGCTTCAAACAGTATTGCGATTTTCTGGAACAATATTTAGGCACAAAATTGTCTTATATATCTAATGGGGTAGGGCGCGATCAGTTGTTAAAAAAGTAAACAAGAATTTGCTTTTTTTTTCATGGAAATTTCTGACATTTGATTTAAGATTTTTATAAATGCAATTTCTATGAAAAGCACGTTAACAAGAAACAAGGTTGCAGAAGAGCCTGTAGGCTTAAAAGCTACCACCACGTATGTACATGCTCTTGCAAAAGCAGACGATGATGATTTTGAAGATTTCGATGAACTAGAGCCACCCAAGAAGTTTACTAAAAAGAAAAAGTCAGACGATGATGATTTTGAGGAGTTTGATGACAATTTTGATTTTGATGATTTGGACGATTTTGATGACGAGGAAGATGATGACGATTATTAAACTGTAAAGTTTGACAAGAAGCAAGAAGAAATACAGGATAAAAGAATACGGAATTATAAAGAATAAGATGTTGTGCTGGACAAAACAGTTCAACATCTTTCTTTTTTTGGATAGTAACAACTATGTAGATAAATACAGCAGGTACGAGTGCTTGTTAGCAACAGGTGTTAAAGATGTTGTTTTTGAAAATAGCATTGATATAGAGGAGCTAAACCAACATTATCAAAAGCATAAGGACTGGCTGTTTGGCCATATTAGTTACGATTACAAAAATAAACTAGAGCCTAAACTTACATCTGCAAATAACAATCCTATTGATTTTCAGGATATATATTTCTTTTGTCCGGAAACAGTTTGTTATGTAGATAAAGGAAAAGAATATCTCTACATCGAATCAATTCACAACCCTGAAGAAATTTACCAGGAGATATTATTATCAGAGCATATTACAACTCCTATGCCTGAACTTGATTTTACTTTAAAAGTTCAGAAAGAGGAATATCTGGAAACCATTGACCGCCTTAGGCAGCACATCAAAGACGGAGACTGCTATGAAATAAATTTTTGTAACGAAGGGTATGTGAAAAATGCTACAGTAGATACTCTTTCTGTCTTTAAACAGTTGAGTGCAATTGCTGCTGCTCCCTTTGCTGCTTATTATAGAAATAGCAATAATTTCATGATGTGTGGTAGCCCTGAGCGTTACTTATATAAACAGGGGAAGACAGTATTGTCTCAGCCGATTAAGGGAACAATAAAAAGAGGGCAGACTAATGCTGCCGACCATGAACTACGAGAGCAACTGGAATCGAGCATAAAAGACAGGGCAGAAAATGTGATGATAACAGATTTGGTACGTAACGATCTGGCCAAAAGCTGTGAAACAGGTAGCGTAAATGTTGATGAACTATTTGGTATCTATAGTTTTCCGCAAGTACATCAAATGATATCTACTATAAGTGGGAATTTGCCTGATGCAGATAACATTGCAGATCCGATAAAAAACTCTTTTCCGATGGGGAGCATGACAGGAGCTCCAAAAGTAAAAGTGATGGAGCTGATAGAACAGTATGAGCACACTAAAAGAGGGCTGTTTTCAGGTACAGTAGGGTATGTTACTCCTGATGGCGATTTTGATTTCAACGTAATCATCAGGAGCTTATTTTATAACGAAGACCTGGGATATTTAAACTATCAAACAGGTGGTGCTATAACATATGACAGTGACCCTTTATCTGAATGGAATGAGATGAGACTGAAAGCCTGGGCATTAGAACGGATATTTAAGCAAGGAGTGTAGGTAGAAATTTTATTGTCCTCATTGTTTTTTTTGCAGGGTCGTAGTATATTCACAGTATTATGAAGAAAGCGTTATTAGTATCAAGCATATTGACGATTACGATTGCAATGCTGCAATCATGTGCACCTAACCGCAAAATGCCTCGTCCTCAAAGGCATCCAACCCCTCCAAAGAAATTTGTGATGCAGCAAACACCTGTGCCTCAAACTTCTGTGGCTACTGTTAATGCATAAGCCGCTTGTCTGCACTTTTACCCCTATTTCATTAAATAGGTAATATTCTTGTGTGTATATTTATCGTATGATAAATAGGTCGATTTTATTTGCTTTGTCTGTACTGTTGTCATTACAATCTATTGCACAACAAAGAAGACAAACTACCGCCGATGATAATCAGGATGAACGCAGAATTTATGAGCGCGTCCCTGCATATCAACGCTTAACAGATACCTATGCTGGTTTGGCAGCAAAATCGCCTAAAATCCAATTGGATATTCTTGGCCCTACTGATACCCAGTACCCGCTGCCTGTTATCTATTGTTCAAACAATAAGAATCAACAAATAAAGAACTGGCAGCAAAACAGTCAGATTCGGATATTGATTAATAATGGTATTCATCCCGGGGAGTACGATGGTATAGAAGCCAGTTTGAATTTGGTAGAAGAAATAGCATCGGGTAAAATAACGCTGCCCGATAATGTAGTTCTGGCAATCATCCCATCTTTCAATATTTACGGTACAGTAAACTTAAGACAACATAGCAGAGCCAACCAAAATGGACCATTTGTAACAGGGTTTCGAGGTAATGCACAGAACCTGGATCTGAACAGAGATTTTATAAAAATGGATGCTTTGGAAACACAAACCCTGGCCAGATTTATTGTTGAGTTTGATCCTGATGTTTTAATAGATAACCATGTAAGTAATGGTGCCGATTATCAACATGTAATGACACTGCTGAGCACCCAACATAATAAACTGGGAGGGGCAATGGGTAACTATCTGAATAAAGTATTTGAACCAAAGGTATTTGCCGATATGAAAAGCAGAGGGTATGATCTGGTGCCTTATGTAAATGTGTGGGGTACAACACCCGATAAAGGCTGGAATGCCTATTTGGAAACACCAAGGTATTTAAGTGGCTTTGCAGCAATGTTCAATGTATATGCTTTTGTTGCCGAAACCCATATGCTGAAACCTTATAAGGATCGTGTAGCTTCAACATATGCATTAATGCGTAGCATTATCGACCTTTCTTCTAAAAATGCAGTAGACATAAAGGCAACAAGAAATGCCCAAAAAGAAGCTATAGTAAATGCAGTATATCTGCCTATAGAATGGGCTATTGATACGACTGCACATACTAAGATTAACTTTAAGGGGTATGAAGGCGGGTATAAGGCAAGCGAAATATCAGGCACTGAAAGGCTGTACTATGATAGGGATAAGCCTTATGAAAAAAAAGTTACTTACTACAATACTTACAAGCCTTCTCAAATAGTTGCCATCCCGTACAGGTATGTAGTTTTACAAGGTTGGCATAAGGTTATAGAAAAGCTGAAGAACAATGGTGTGAAGGTGCATAAGCTTGAAAAAGATTCTACAGCAGAAGTGACCATCAGCTATATAACAAGCTATGAAACGGTTGATAAACCATACGAAGGGCATTATCTGCACAGCAATATTAAGGTAGAGAAAGTGCAGAAGTTTCACATGCTTAGAAAAGGAGATTACATTATCGACCCTGAGCAGCTAGCAAAAAGGTATATTGTAGAAACCTTAGAGCCTACTGCACCAGATGGTTTCTTTGCATGGGGCTTTTTTGACGCGATATTACAGCAAAAAGAATGGTATAGCTCTTATGTATTTGAAGACCTGGCTGTGAAAATATTAAATGAAGATCCTGAGCTTAAAGAAAAGTTTGAAGCACGTAAAAGGTCAGATGCTGATTTTGCTAAAGATGGCAAAGCTCAACTATACTTTATATATATCAACTCAGATTATCATGAGCCTGAGCATATGCGATATCCGGTATTCAGGCTAGATAAGTAGGTCGATTGCAGCGGCCAGTTGATGGTCTTTTTCAGTCACAATATCGCCGGCGTCGTGAGTGTTTAGGTGTATATCCAGTTTATTCCAAACATTCTCCCAACGAGGGTGATGGTTGTGTTTTTCTGCTAATATTGCTACTCGTGTCATGAACGCAAAAGCTTCTGAGAAGTCTTTGAACGTGAAACTTTTGAACAACTCGTTATTTGCTTCTTGCCAACTCATAATTTCCAGTTTTACCCAATATCTATATTATTCAGCATCAAACCAAACAGGCTTTTTATTATCCCAATCACCATTATAGTTAATAGTCAATTCTTCATCAGCCTCTATATCTCTTATGGTTTTTATGCTCATAGTTTCGCTCTCATAGTCCATAAAGTGTTCGCAGTTGGCTTCGGTAGAGTGGTTGTATACAGAAATGTAGCCCTGGGCCATGCAGCATAGTTTTTTCCCCTCAGGTTGCCATTCAAATATATAGTCGTGTAATAGTGTTTGGTCTAGTAGTTCACGTTCTTTACTATCCATTACAATTACGGGCGATACTTCTATTATTTTTCCGGATTCTATGTTTGTTCGTGTAAACATACCTCTGCCTTTGTTTTTAGTAGCTGCAATGAAAAGTGAAGTATGTACCATCCTTTAAATATAAAAAAAACACCCCCGCAATTGCAGGGGTGCTAAATGTAGAATCTCCAGTAACTATTATTCTACAATTGATTTTCTTCAGTTACATGCTCGGCCATTAGCCTTTGTCTTTGCGCCAGTACACCTTCTTTTCCTTCCTCTCTAGGTACAATCTCTACTTTTACTTTTGCCAGCCCATCATAATGATACCCTAACTTTTTTGCACAAATACTAGCCATGTCTATCAGGCGCTTATTGTCTTTGTGCATACGGTCATTAATACGTACATAAATATACTTACCATTTTTCAGGTTAGTTACTTTAACGTAAGTGTTAAGTTTCAACGTATTGCTGGCTGCGGTAAACTTGTCGTTGCTGAATATCTCACCCGTTGATGTTTGACGACCAACAAACTTGTCGTGATAATAACTGGCAACACCTTTTGCAATAGGCTCGTTGGTAATGTGTCTTCCGTTCACATTTATTACCTCTTGTGCCATTGCTGCGTTAGCTAGCAGTATTGTTATTACAAGTGTAAATATTCTTCTCATAGTCACCTATGTTGTTTCCAGCGCAAAGATAGTGTGTTTTTTTATAATAAGTGTTAAAGTTAGCGTCTTTTATATGATTTTTTGCCATCTGAATTCCTGCTAAAGTGCTTACGTTCAGTACGTTGTGAAGATTTTCCATTTCTGGGTCCTTTGTTGCTGTTGTAACCTCTGTTATTATCTCGAGATTTTTGGTCTGCTTCTTCAATACGTACCCTTCTGCCTTTATACTTCACCTTACCCATTGCGCTGATGATAAACTCAGCAGCATTAACAGGAACATTGTAGAAACTGCTCAAATCCCTGATAGTAATTCTTTGTATCAGGTTCGGTTCGATATCAGTTGCTCCGGTAAGAAACTCTAAAAGTTTTACAGGAGTAGTAAGCCCATCTTTTTTACCCAGATTCATGAATAGGCGTACGTTGTCTTTTTTATCGGACTTCCTGTCACCATCATAACCGGCATTCAAATCCTTTGCGTCTGCGTAGTTGTCTATTGTTTCTTTCAGTTGTAACCAGATCAACCTGCGTATCAATTCATCCTTATCCATATCGTCAAAGCGCTCATGTATAGTGGATAAGTATACTTCTGCAAAGTTATCTTGTGGTTCTGCGTTTTCAATCTGCTCTAAATGGAAGAATAGTCGTTTACGGATCACTTCAGCACCATCAGGTATATCGCTTCTATGAAACTTAGATTTTACTATACGTTCAATTTGACGAATGCCGCCAATCTCTCTAGGAGATACGATAGACATACATATACCAGACTTACCAGCACGGGCGGTACGTCCACTACGGTGAGTGTATACTTCTGGATCGTCAGGTAATTCATAGTTGATCACGTGGGAGATGTCATTAACATCAATACCGCGTGCAGCTACATCAGTTGCAACTATAGCCTGTAAAGTTTTGTTTTTGAAACGCTCCATTACTTTAGAGCGCATCTTCTGATCCATATCACCATGCAGCGGGCTTACGTGATAGCCTAAACGCATTAATCGTTCGGCTACTTCCTGTGCGTCGTTTTTGGTACGCGTAAAAATGATACCATAAATACCTGGTGCAAAATCCAACAGACGTTTTAATGCTTCGAAACGGTTGTGGTGGTTTGTAATATAATATTGGTGGTCTATGTTTTCGTTGGTGGTGTTCTCTGCGGCAACAGCAAACTCGTCCCAGTCTTTCATGAAACGCTTTGCAATACGTCGTACATCGTTCGACATTGTTGCAGAGAATAACCATGTATATTCACGAGCTAATGTAGATTTCAGGATGAACTCTATATCATCTCTGAATCCCATATTCAGCATTTCATCAGCCTCGTCTAACACTACATGTGTCACTTCTTCAAGGCTAATAGCTTTACGCTCTAGTAAGTCTATTAAACGTCCTGGAGTAGCAACAACTACCTGCGAGCCACGTTTTAGGTTACGTATTTGTCCGCCAATGGGCACACCGCCGTACACAGCTGTTACATTTAAGCCGTGCATATGTTGCCCGTATTTCTGAAATTCCGTCTCAATTTGCATACACAATTCTCGTGTAGGACTGAGAACCAAAGCTTGCACCTCTTTGTGTGCAACGTCAATGTTGTGCAGTAGCGGAAGTCCGAAAGCGGCAGTTTTACCGGTACCTGTCTGTGCAAGACCGATAATATCTTTTGGTTGAGATAACAGATGAGGGATTACCTTCTCCTGTATGGGCGTCGGGGTTTTAAACCCCATTTCCGATACGGCACTTGTCAATTCTTCTCTAAGTGAGAAGTCGTTGAATGTTACCATTAATAAAGAACTTAAAAATTTATGAGGCGCAAAGGTAGGCTTAATAATCGGGATAAATGCTTTTTATTTTTATTTAACATATGGAAAGCGCTTTAAAAATGCCCGGCCCGTATTTTATTACAGGCTGGGGAGTAATTAGTCCTCTGCAGCAAACCAGTTATCATTTTCAGCGATACCGTTAATATCCTTCATTTTCTCAACCAGTTCAATGAATTCAGACCTATAACCTTCTTTATCTTTCCCTATACTGTTTTTGGCCATGGTAATTACTTTCTTGTAATGCGCATTGCCTTTGTGTTCAGACTTTTTAAGTAACATACCGAACATGGCAACTGAAGATGCAAAACGCAGATTCTTGCTCGTGTTGTTCATCTCTTTTTCAACACCGCTTATTACATGCGCCATTTGCATACTTTTATTACCATTAGGCTTTTTATACCTGAATTTGATAGTGGCTAACTCCTGGCTGTAGTTCAAAGATTTATGCTGTTGGTACTTCAGGTCGTCTACAACTCTTAGCTTTTTACTGTTAATATTAGCGGGTATTATTTCATACATAATCGTTACTGTATGGCCTGAGCCCATTTCTCCAGCATCTTTTTTATCATCCTTAAAATCCTCATCGTTCAATAACCTGTTTTCGTAACCTATCAGTCGGTATCCGCTTACTTTAGCAGGGTTGAATTCTATTTGCGTTTTTACATCCTTCGCTAGAGTGAATATAGTGCCGCCAAATTCTTTGACCAGTGTTTTCTTGGCTTCTCTTGTGTTGTCTATATATGCATAGTTGCCATTGCCCTTGTCTGCTAACACTTCGAGTTTAGAATCTTTGTAATTACCCATGCCATAGCCTAAACATGTTAAGTATATTCCTTTTTCCCTTTCTTGAGTAATTAGTCTTTCCAGTTGATTCTCTCCGCTAATGCCTACATTAAAATCTCCATCAGTAGCTAATACTATTCTGTTATTACCACCACGGATATAATTTTCAGCAGCTACTTTATATGCCAGTTTTATTCCCGCGCCGCCGGCTGTTGATCCGCCTGCATCAAGGTTATCTAATGCTTCGTATATAGTGGCTTTTTGATCACCGGTTGTAGATGGTAATACAAGCCCTGCATTACCTGCATACACTACAATGGCTATTTTATCTTTGGCTCTCAGGTTTTGAGTAAGCAATTTCATTGATTGTTTAACCAGTGGTAATTTGTTGTAATCAGACATAGAGCCAGATACGTCAATCAAGAAAACAAGATTAGAGGCTGGTAGGTTTTCTGTGTCAAGTTTCTTTGCCTGCATACCAATGTGTAATAATTGGTGGTCGTTATTCCAGGGGCATCTGGTTAGTTCTGTAACGATCGCGAGTGGCTTGTCGCCTTCGGGTTGAGGGTAATTATATTCAAAGTAGTTGATCATTTCTTCGATACGCACAGCATCTGCCGGTGGTTTTTGATTATTATTGATATACCTACGTACATTACTGTAAGATGCCCTGTCCACGTCTATAGATATGGTAGATAACGGACTGGTTTTTACTGTTTTAAAATCGTTCTCCGGATGTTTGGTGAAAGTTTCTTTGCTTGGGTTATAGTACTGTTTATTCAGGTTAATACCTCTTGCTCCATATACTTGTACGCCATCAATTATATACGATGTTCCATTACCACGAGCACCTCCAATGTTAATACTGCCATTGTCGCTATCAGACAACACATCAGACATTGTTGGAACGGCAGTAGATGTATTACGAGTTGGTAATCTTTCTATCTCACCAGATGTTTTAATTGTACTTGTTTGATACTTGTCAATTAGTGTGGCCTCGTACCGTTTGACTTTTACCTGCACTTCTTCCAGATCATTCCCGCCCGGTTGTAGTTTGAAATTGACTTTAGTTTCACTGTTTGCTGTAACCAGTACTTCCAGCACTTTTTCTTCTTGATATCCAAGAGCTTTTGCTATAACAGTATACTTTCCTGGTTTTAGCGGTTTAACCAAATAATTACCTTCAAAATCGGTAGGTGCTCCTCCTTTAATTGTACCATTTTGTGTCACTTCTACAATGGCTCCTGTAATTGGTTGTCCTTTTTCATCAACAATGTTGCCTTTAATAGCTCCTGTTGATTTTTGCGCAATAAGCTGAGCTGTTATCCCGAACATGAGTCCGAGCATTAGTAATATCTTTTTCATAAGCCTTGAGTTTTAAGTAGTTCATGATCTCTGTTTTATCTGATTCAAATATTACAGCTTTTCCATAAAACTTCTTTTTGAAAAAGATCAAAATGACTTTTAAGTAACAGTTAAAATGCATTTTCATTACAACATTTTTTCAATTTGACATTTGTTTGTAATAAATGATTTTGCTGCTCTTTTTAACATTATAGGGCTCGGTTATTGTGGTAAACAAAAAAGCCTGTGCATTTGCACAGGCTTTTTTGAAAAGTATATAAGTAAGAATTACCAAACTTTAGCACGTATGCTGTCTGGTCTCCACATTTTGTCTCCTTCTTTAATACCGAAAGCTTCATAGAACTCAGGCATATTGCTTAAAGGTCCGTTACTTCTCCATTCAACAGGAGAGTGAGGGTCTGTTACAATACGGTTAGCTAACTCTTCCGGTCTTGTATTTGCACGCCATACTTGTGCCCAGCTTAAGAAGAAACGTTGATTAGGTGTAAACCCATCTATCGTCTCACCTTTTTTAGCTTGCTCTGTTTTTTGGAAAGCTTCGTAAGCTATTGCCAAACCACCAAGGTCAGCAAGGTTCTCTCCTAAAGTTAATTGACCATTTACATGTACACTGTCTAATACTGTATAGTTGTTGAACTGGTCTACGACTACACCAGTAAGAGCATTAAAGCTTTTTTCATCTTCTTCTGTCCACCAGTTTTTGAGGTTGCCATCCGCAGCATATTTACTACCCTGGTCATCGAAGCCATGTGTCATCTCGTGTCCGATAACACCACCGATACCACCGTAGTTTACAGCGTCGTCGGCACGAACGTCGAAGAATGGGAATGCTAATATGCCCGCAGGGAAAACAATCTCGTTAAATGCAGGGTTGTAGTAAGCGTTTACTGTTTGCGGTGTCATGAACCACTCTGTTTTGTCAACAGGCTTGCCCAGTTTGCTCACCATGTAATCGTAATCAAATTTACCGCTGGCAAAAACGTTGGCAGCGTAATTGTCCGCAACTATGTTAAGCTTAGAGTAATCTCTCCATTTGTCAGGATAGCCGATCTTCTTAACAAAAGTATTCAGCTTTGCGATTGCTTTTTGTTTTGTAGCATCAGACATCCAATCCAAACGCATGATTCTATCGTGGTATGTTTCCTGTAAGTTGTTTACAAGGTTCAACATACGTTCTTTAGCTTCAGGTTTGAAGTGTTGATCTACATACATTTGTCCCAAAAGTTCACCAATGCTTCCGTCAACTACATAGTATACTCTTTTCCAACGAGGTTTTTGTGCTTGCTGTCCGCGAACAACTTTACCGTAAAAATCAAAACGAGCCTGATCAAAATTATCACTCAGGTAAGGAGCCATGTCGTTTACTACATGAAACTTTAGGTATTGTTTCCAAACATCAACTGAAGTATTGTTTAGTAGGTTGCTTACTTCTTTGAAGAAATTAGGCATGCCTACAATTACTTCTTTTTCACCGGTTACTTTCATGTCAGCCATTACAGTAGCCCAGTCTATGCCATTCTGTTTGCTGAACTCTTCAATAGTAAGCTTGTTATATGTTTTATATGGGTCGCGTCTTTCAGTACGAGTCATAGACGCCTTTGCCAGTTGCTCCTCTAAATTGAAAACATTCGCAGCCGCTGTTTGAGCATCTTCTGCTCCCATCATTTCAAAAAGCTGTACCTGATACGCTTTATATGCCTCGCGTATTTTTTTAGAACGCTCATCTTCATTGAAGTAATAATCACGATCAGGCAAACCTAAACCTCCTTGGTAGAACTGGCAGATCATGGTAGTTACATCTTTATCATCAGGAGAAATATAAAAACCGAATATTTGAGATAAACCTTCAGTTCTTAACATCGCAACCTCTTTCAATACACCTTTAGCATCGTTTATTGCGTCAATGCGTTGTAACTTGTCGTTAATAGGATAGATGCCTGCTTCGTTAATAGCATTGGTATCCATGCCGCTTTTATATAGATCTCCTACTTTTTGTGCTGCACTCCCTGCTGCTGCATCACCAGACTTAAGTGTTTCGTCTAGAATGTTATGTAGGTTGTTCAGGTTGTTTTCTCTTAACATATCAAAGCTACCCCAGCGAGTTTCAGACTCGGGTATTTCATTATTGGCTAGCCAACCACCGTTTGCATACCAAAAGAAGTTTTCGCCCGGGCTCATGGTTGTGTCCATATTTGCCTTGTCGATAGCTTTAAAATCGTCAGCACTGCCTGTCTTTTGCTGGCAAGACGCTAACATTAAAACAGCAGTAATCGCTGATAAGCTTGTTGCAATTTTCATCATTCGTGTTTTAGAAGCAACAAATCTACAAAAGACTTATAGTATTAGTAATATTCTTTATTAATAACCGGGGTGAAAATATGGGGTATTTACTGTGACAAAAGCTCCACCTCGTATATCCCAGGGAAATAGTATTGTTTACCGCTGCCTACATCTTTGCAGAGACTGCGGGTTCGCAATTGTTTCATCTTTACAAAAATCCCTTGATCTGTTTTGAAATGTTGACCAACAGGCACATGGCATATTAATGTTTGGCCGGGTTTCTTATCAAGGTCGTATTTGTATAGTGCTTTGTAAAGTTCTGTATCAGTACAGGTGCTGGCAGCAGGGTTATTGATGTATTTGGAAAGAGCCGTTTCTACATCGTTGGGAAAGAAATTCTTACCTAGGTATGGGATAAGCATGTTTTTGAAATTAGCTTTCCACTCTTTGCCGTGAGGCTTAACAGATCGCCCGTATTCTACACAGGTAACCAAATGCGCTAACTCATGTACCAGCGTAATAAGAAAGTTATAGGGGTTTAAATTGATGTTAACCGTGATACGGTGGTATGGTTCACTTCTTGTAGGTTCACGATAATCACCCAATATAGATTTTCGTGCTTTAGTAAGTGTAAGGTGTATGTTATGCTCCTTAAAATATGGTGCAATATGCCCGAATGTATTATCGGGAAGAAATTGTTGTAATGTATGTAGCGGTTTTTCTTGTTTGCCCATGTTTACTTGGTCTCCCTTGCAATTTTAGACGAGAGCCATGTTTCTACAATTGAATAAACGGCATAAATGCCAAGCAAAACCCAAAGTGATGGTTTGTGTATATTGGGCTTATTTACCATGACATAAACCAAAATAGAAACCATACATACGAACAGCTTCAGAAAAGAAGAGGCATACACCCCGCGAACAAAAG
This sequence comes from Bacteroidia bacterium, assembly GCA_030429205.1. GTDB lineage: Bacteria > Bacteroidota > Bacteroidia > Chitinophagales > Chitinophagaceae > UBA5543. The sequence goes on along the minus strand of JAUICZ010000003.1, from coordinate 37,758 downwards.
CATCAGGCTTGCTATTCATTTGCCTGGTCACTAAAAAATGAGATATGTAAGAGAGTAAAGCCATAATCGCATTACCCCACATTAACACGGTAAAGTTAAAAGCAGGGTAGGCTGTTTTCATCCAGTAGAATAGTCCACCCAATGCCAAGAAAACTGCTGCAATAGCAATAACAAAACTCTTTTTCATTTTTTAGGCTTGTTGAAGGCTTTGATCAGTTGCCATAAAGCAATAATTAAGCCAACTAAAGGCAATATTATGATGAATAATGGAAAATCCCATGAAGTTTTGCTATCCAGATACCAGCCAAGCCATGTCATTACGGCCAGGGTTGCCATCATTTGAGAACCGAGTCCGGCATAGCGCATCAAATCTCTGTTCTTATTTTCTGAAGACATGGAACTTATTTTTTAGCTTTTTCGTTGTCTTTCTTTACACTTCTGGCCGCTTGTTTCATTAGAATATTAGATTCCGGTAACAAACTGTTCATTTCTTCTCTGCGTGTTTTTTTCAGGTCTAGTAAGGTTGTATCACGTTTAACCGGTGTTTTGCCGGTGATAACGCTGCGTAAGTTTTCCTGATAGGCTTCATGAGCGGCAACAAGATCTGATAGAGAGTCAACACTATGTTTAAGTTTTATCATCTCCATTCGCGTCCGTCCGCCGGCATAACCGGGTATATAGTACTTTATGGGGGTAAACATCACCAGAGATAGTGTAATAATAGCAACTACAACAAACAGGCTGCACAGCAAAATGTAGAGTTTGCGCATCGTTAACTTGTAAGATGCTACTTCTTCCAGCGATTCATCGTCGATGAAAACCAGCCTGTAGTTAGTGTTTAATCGCTTGAAGAAGTCTTTGTTTTTATCTGAATTCTCTTGCATATGCCTATTAGGGCGAAGTTACATTTTTAGCTGATAATCGTAGATATGCAAAGGATTTTTATAGGTTGATTAACAGTTATTAATATGTGTTTCTCCCATTAATTCATATGTTTTTTGTCTATTTTTGGAAACTTATAAATAATCCTATACTGACAACTATAAACTACCGTAAAATAATTTACAGAAATAGCAGTTATATAGGTGGATAAAAGAAGTTAAGCTAATTAGCAGATTGGTAATCAGGCGGTTAATAACATATCTTATTTTCATGATAATCGGGCTATGCATCGGTCAGGATGCTAGTGCCCAGTGGTTCAAGAAGAAAAAAGATAAAAAAGAGCCTGTTCGAACAGAATCCGTTTCTCCCCGTCAGCAGAAGATAGACTCTGCTCGCAATGCCAGAGCTCGCCAGCAAGATAGTGCTACTGCTGCTCGCCAACGTATATTAGATTCTACACGCACAGCACAAAAGCAGTACTACGATAGTATGCGTGTCGCCAGACAGAAAAAACTAGATTCTACAAGGGCGGCACAGAAAAAGTATTTTGATAGTATGCGTGTTGCTCGCCAACACATACTAGACTCAACAAGGGTAGCGCAAAAAAAGTATAACGACAGTGTTCAAGCTGCCAGACAACATAAGTTAGACTCTACACGTACAGCACAAAAAAGGTATTATGATAGTCTGAAAATAGTTCGGGAACACAAGTTGGATAGTATAAAAGCTGTTAGGCAACGTATGTCTGATAGCTTGTCTGCTGTAAGAGCATATCGTTCCAGCAAAAGATATAAAGACAGTGTATCTGCGATACGGCAAGCACGGTTAGACTCAATTAAACTGGTAAGGACTAGAAAGCTGGATAGTATAAAGGCTGAACGAAAACGGGTTACCGATAGTATTGTAGCTGTACGTAAGGTATACGTTGATAGTTTAAGGGCAGCTCAGAAAAAGCGATCGGATAGCTTAGCAGCCATAAGAGAGTATAGGGCCAGTAAAAGATATAAAGATAGTGTAGCCGTAGTACGTAAGTTGCGTTTAGATAGTATTAAAGCAGTAAGAACCGCATACTACGACAGTGTTAAAACTGAACGAAAGCGTGTGATAGACAGCATGGCTGCCGTGCGTAAAGCCAGAACCGATAGTATAGTTGCTGTACGTAAAGCATATACAGATAGTTTAAAAGAGGTGCGCCAGCAAAGGTCAGATAGCCTGGCAAAGCTGAAAGAAAAGCGAGAGAAAGAACGAAAGGTTAAAGAGAAGCAGCGTGAAGAGAAAAAGCAGCTGGCTTTGGAACTGAAAATAAAAAAGAAGCGAGAAGCTTGGAGTAATGAGAAGATGCTTAAGAAGCGATGGGGCTTCCCTCGATCAGTATTCCAGAACACGTTTACCAGATTTAACTATTACTTCAATGCAGATCAAAAGATGGATGAAGCATTGGATAATATGCAAAGATTCCGACAAGAGAATTACGACTCCTTATTATCGTTGTATCCATTTGATCCTGATAGAGATTCTTCCGTTTTAGCAGCCGATATGGATAGTATTATCCGTAAAGCTTCTGTAGGTATCCAAATACATGACCCTAGAACCAAGTGGGGAGACGATCTATATTTACTGTTAGGGCAGGCATACTATTATAAAGCTGATTATGAAAATGCCAGCGATGCCTTTAAATATATTGTAAGCTTAAGAGACAAGCGTAAGAAGAAAAAGAAAAATCCTTACAAAAGAAGAAGTAGTGGTAAGAGCTCTAATTCTATAGTAGAAGAGGAGAAAAAAGGTGTGGCTAAACTGGTACAACATAGGTCGGTACATAACGATGCAATATTGTGGTTGGCAAGAACCTTTACAGAAATGGGCGAGGAGGGTAGTGCAGAGTCTGTACTGGATTTATTAGAAGCAGATCCTAATTTCCCGGGTTCGTTAGAGGGTAGGCTGGCTTTAGAAAAAGCATATATCAGGTTAAGCCAGAAAGACTATACAGGAGCTGTAACTCATTTAACACAGGTATCTAAAGACAATAAATTACCTAATTGGGTAAGAAGACGCGCTGCATATATTAACGGTCAACTGTTACAGAGTTTCCAATTATATGATAGCTCTGCAAAAAACTTTAGGTTGGTACAAAAACTAAACCCGAGTCTTGAGATGGATTTTTATGCTAAGAAAAGCATGGCCACCAGCTTGATGTATGAGGGGGGGGAGCAGGAAGAGACCGTAGTGATGCTCAAGAAGATACTTAGAGATGGCAAATTTGCTAAGTATTACGAGCAGGTGTACTACTTGCTGGGTAATTTGGCACTGAACGGAGGTAACTCAGAAGACGCAATTGAGTATTTAGGTAAGGGTATAAAGTCTCCAACGGCAACAGCTCCACAGAAAGCAAAATCCTATGCTAAGCTTGGTGATATATATTATGATGCTAAAAGGTATGAAGATGCTAAAGCTGCATACGATAGTGTTGCCAACTTAATGGCGGATGGTGGTACTGTTGGAGATGAGCTTAATTTGGCTTTGCGCAGAAGTTTAGCATTAGAGTCTTTAACAGAGCCATTAAGAGTGATAAAGAATGGTGATAGCCTTCTGGCGCTATCTGCAATGAGTGAGAAAGACCAAAAACAAGTAATAAGAAAGTATATTAAGATATTGGAAGATCGCAGAAGAGACAGCATTTTCCAGGCAGAGAATGCAGGGCTAAACGCTGCATTGAAAAATGCCAATAACAATAATAGAAAAAACAATTTCTCTAACTGGTACTTTGCAAACCCTGCATTGATGCAAAAAGGGTATAATGCATTTAAGCAAAAGTGGGGTAATAGACCTTTAACAGATAACTGGCGCAGAAGTAGTGCAACAGCTTTTGCACAGAATGATAATGATGGTGATGGCGATCTGGAAAAAGATGCTAATGGTATACCTACAGAAGAAAGCCTATTGGCTTTAATACCTACCAGCAATAAGGATAAAGACAGTATTAAGAACAGTATCATGCAGGCTCATATTGATGCCTCAAATGCATATGTGAAAGATCTGGAAGATTACCCTCCTGCGGTAACTACCTTAGATACACTGGATATTCGTTTTGCAAATCACCCTCATAAGGCTGAGGCTATTTATTTGAGACACTTGATCGCATTAAGGCAAGATAACTTAACCAAGGCAAAAGAATACAGCGACATATTAGTAAGAGATTATAGTGATAGTAAATGGGCGAAGTTAGTTCAGCCTACAGAGGATGGTAGTGGTATACAGTCTACAGAAGATGTAGGAACTTACTACGATGCAACATATACCGCATTATTGTCTGGAGATTATGAGACATCATTACCTCGTGCACAAAAGGGGCAACTGATGTATCAGGATTTGCCGGTTTATAAAGATCGATTCTTGATTATAGAAGCGGCTTCTCATGCATTAACAGGAAACTTTACTCCTGCAGATTCTTTGTTGACGATCTTTATGACAGCGCATACAGACCCTACTGATAGTTTACGTAGTTGGGCAGAAGCTATACTTAGCTATATTACCGTTGAGCGTAGTAAACAGGCATCTAACTTGCCAACGGCTGCTTCTGCATCAACTAATACTGTAGATACTACAGGTAGTGTTGCAGACTCTACAAAACAACAAACTGTAAATGCGAATGTCGATAATGCGCCGGCAGGAAATAAGCCGGCAAAATATGTTTATGACAGTAAAGCTGAGCACTATGTATTATTTAGCTTTAGAGCATTAGAGCAGCGAACAAAAGGTGTTGAGGTGGCAATTAACGATTTCAATAAATTTAAGTTCGGTTCGTTAAAATTAGAGACTGGCATAACTATGCTGACACCAACTCAAGGTGTTTTGATCATTAAAACATTCGACAATAAAAACCAGGCCGTCATATACATGAACTCTTTGAAGAAGACCAAACAGATATTCAGAGAGTATACTTCAGAAGAGTATAATATCGTTATGATATCAAAGTCGAACTATGAACAACTGCTTGGCGAAAAAAGTTTTGGCAGGTACTTAATGTTCTATCGGTCGAAATACTAATACCTGAAACGGACTATACACTCTTAGTTAGTTTTTATAAATATTTGCCTGCGTATTTCGTAAATTTATGTTAGGTACATATGGAGCATACTATAGCACAGATATATCATAAAAGTGAGGATGAGGAAAAGAAACTTATCCTGCGCGAATACCGCGCCCTTTTACGTGTTTTAAAAGACAGGATAAAGAAAGGTGACAGGTCTCGTATAAGAAGAGCATTTGAAATCTCCGCAGATGCGCACAAGGATATGAGACGTAAGTCCGGAGAGCCTTATATCCTTCACCCGATAGCCGTAGCCAGAATAGTAGTACAAGAAGTAGGTATGGGGGTTACTTCTGCTATTTGTGCATTATTGCACGACGTTGTAGAAGATACAGAGATCACCCTTGAAGATATAGAGGCGGAATTCGGGTCTAACTATGCAAAGATCATAGATGGACTCACCAAAATATCTAACGTTGTAGACTACAACTCGGAAACGACAACACAACAGGCAGAAAACTTCAGGAAGATATTACTGACTCTTGCAGAAGATCCTCGCGTAATATTGATAAAAATAGCAGACAGGTTGCACAACATGCGTACGCTTGAAAGTATGAAGCGTGAGAAGCAGCTGAAAATAGCATCTGAAACATCTTATATATATGCACCTCTGGCTCATAGATTAGGTTTGTATGAGATCAAATCAGAACTAGAAGACTTGTCGCTGAAATATACACAACCGGATGTGTATGAAGAGATCATGCAAGGGTTGAAGGAGACCAAAAAAGATCGCAATAAGTATATTAATGAATTTAGTAAACCCATCAAGCAAGAGCTAAAAGAACAGGGGTATAGCTTTGAGATTTATGGCAGACCGAAATCAGTCCATTCTATATGGAATAAGATAAGAACTAAAAATGTTGCCTTTGAAGAGGTTTACGACCTTTTTGCGATTAGAATAATATTAGACACTCCTGTTGAAAAAGAAAAAGAAGATTGCTGGAAGGTTTATTCTATCGTTACCAATTTTTATAACCCCAGCCCGGATAGGTTGCGAGATTGGATAAGTGTCCCTAAGGGGAATGGTTATGAAGCATTGCATACTACTGTTATGGGCCCTGCCGGTAGGTGGGTGGAGGTACAGATTCGTACCAAGAGGATGAACGAGATAGCTGAAAAAGGGGTTGCAGCGCATTGGCGTTACAAGGAAGGTGCAGCAGATTTACAAGAAACAAAACTAGATAGTTGGCTGGAGCACTTGAGGGAAGTGCTGAGTAACCCTGATACAGATACCTTAGACTTTTTACAAGATTTTAAGCTGGATCTGTTTACCGAAGAGATATACATATATACTCCTAAAGGAGACATGCGTGTGATGCCTAAAGGTGCTACAGCTTTAGATTTTGCTTTTGATATTCACTCAGAGTTAGGTGCACGATGCATTGGCGCGAAAGTGAATTATCGTTTAGTGCCTATCAGTCACGAATTAAAGACGGGAGATCAGGTAGAGATTATTACTTCATCTAAGCAAAAACCTTCTGAAGATTGGTTGAGTCTTGTAATTACAGGTAAAGCAAAATCGCGTATTAAATATTACCTGAAAGAAGAGAAACGTAAAATATCTGAAGATGGTAAAGAGATATTGTATCGTAAGTTGAAACACATGGGGGTATCTCCATCGCAGTATAATTTAAATGAGATCACTACTTACTTCAAGAAGCAATCTCCCTTGGATGTTTTTTACGGTATAGCAGTGGGTAGTATTGATATTAAGGAGCTGAGAGGGTTTACTGTGCATGGAGATAAGCTGGAGCAGCCGGTAAAAGAGGCCAAGCTGGATAGCAGAGACCTGATATCTGAGAAGGAAGAACGTAAACAACAACATGCAAAAGATACAGAGCTTATCATATTTGGAGAAAGCTCTGATAAGATATTATACAAGTTAGCCCAATGCTGTCAGCCTATTCCCGGTGATGATGTATTTGGTTTTATTACTTCTGGTGACGGACTAAAAATACACAGAACAGATTGCCCTAACGCGCAGCAACTATTGGCAAACCACGGGCATAGGGTAGTTAAAACAAAGTGGGCTAAAAATAAAGAGATATCATTCCTTACAGGTGTGCGTATTATTGGTTTAGATGATGTTGGTGTAATACAAATGATCACTAATGTTATCTCAAAAGAGTTGAACGTTAATATGAGATCTATAAGTATCGACTCTCATGATGGTGTTTTTGATGGTACCATCATGGTGTATGTAAACGACCGTGCGCATTTGGATCAGTTATGTGCAAAATTGAGTGTGTTAAAAGGTATTAATAAAGTAATAAGACTACAGGGTGATAATGTAGAGAAAGATGATTAGGTTAGATAGTTATGCGAGCGATACGTATATACATAGAGCCGCTCAGTATTGAGGAGTTAGACTTTCTGTTAAAGAAAGAGCAGAAAGATAAGGGGCAGTTTTATTTGATTATGCGTATAGTTATGTCTGGCAGTGTATTGTTGCCCTTTTTATTTGCATGGTATAGGGCTTTCGAAGGGCAGGATGATCCATTCTCAATAACATATTATTTTATCGGACTTTCTGTTACTGTAGTTGTTGCGCTGTTGATAGGATATGCTATTTATAAGAAAGGTTTATACAAGATTAGGGCAGACATTCGCGACCGAACTAAAACAGTTGAAAGCACACATATTACACGTAAACAATTTATGCCGGCGAATGATGAGTATTACTTTTTTATAGATTCTCCTACTTTATTGAGTATTCGCGTGTCTAAACTTGATTACGACAAGATGAGAAAAGGTGATGAGCTGAATATAGAATACTCTACACACGCAAAATATTACTTTGGATATTTCTAGAAAGTTGGCAAAATTCTTTTGCTAATTTTGCACCAATGGTAAAACTGGGCAAAATAGTAGCAACACATGGGCTGCAGGGGAGTGTGGTACTAAAACATAACATAGAACAACAAGAGTGGTTGAATAGTGGTGATGTGCTGCATATTGAGTTGCAAAGAGACAATCTTATCCCGCATTTTGTAGAAACAGCTAAAGATTCAAAACAGTGGGAGTGTATTATAAGTTTAGATGAACTGGATAATGCAGAAAAGGCAAAGGCACTCATTGGTAAGAATGTATATGTAGATGAAGAATTGTTACGTAATACAAAAGTGAATAGCCCGCTACTATATGTTGGTTTTGATTTAGTTGATAAAACAAAAGGAGGCATTGGGGTAATAGCAGATGTGTTACAGGCAGGACCACAGTGGATAGCCCAATTAATGATTGATAAAAAAGAAGTGCTGGTGCCTTTGGTAGACGATTTTATAATTGATGTGAACCTGAAGAATAAGTTTATTAGAATGAACCTTCCTGATGGCTTACTAGAGGTTTATCTTGACAATAATAGCAGCGAAGAAGATTAAGATGAGAATAGATGTAATTACAGTAGTACCTCAACTATTAGACAGCCCGTTTGCACATTCTATTATGAAACGTGCACAAGCAAAAGGGTTGTTGGATGTACATGTGCACAATTTAAGAGACTATACTCCATACAAACAAGCACAAGTAGACGATTATCAATTTGGAGGTGGAGCAGGTATGGTAATGATGCCGGAACCTCTGGCAATACTTGTTGAGAAGTTACAGGAAGAACGAAAGTATGACGAGGTGATCTATATGACACCAGATGGAAAAACTTTGGTGCAAAAAACTGCGAACACTCTTTCTCTGAAAGAGAACCTGATTATTATTTGTGGTCATTATAAAGGTATAGATGAGCGTGTAAGAGAGCACTTTGTAACAATGGAAATATCAATAGGAGATTATGTGTTGAGTGGAGGTGAATTAGCTGCGGCTGTTTTGGTAGATGCTATTGGCAGGTTGATACCGGGCGTGCTAAATGATGAAACATCTGCACTGACAGATTCGCATCAGGATGGGCTGCTGGCACCACCTGTATATACACGTCCTGCAGATTTTAGAGGGTGGAAAGTGCCTGAAATTCTATTGTCCGGAGACCCAAAGAAAATAGGTGAGTGGAGACACGAACAGTCTGTTAAGCGTACAGAAGAAAGGCGCCCTGACTTACTGGATGACGATATTTAACACGCGGTTAAAAACGATATAATACCCCCGGAATATCACCCTGTTCATTTTTGTTAGCATTAACTGTTCCATGTTTTTTTGCTACAAACATGAATAATATGAAAAACCTATTTTTAGTTCTAATTGCTCTTTTTATTTCACTAAACACTTATAGCCAGTATAACTGGAACTTGCTTTCAAATGCTCCGACAAGCTCGGGTAAGCAAGACGATATTTATTTTGTAAATCCACAAAAAGGGTGGAGTGTAAACGGCCCATCCGGTCAGATATTCAGAACAGACGATGGTGGAGCTACATGGAACAAGCAGATAGATCAGCCGGGAACATACTTTAGATGTATTGGCTTTGTAGATTCTCTGAAAGGCTTTGCAGGTAATATCGGACCAGGGTATTTCCCCGGTGTTACAGACACTGTAGCCTTTTACAAAACTACAGACGGTGGTCTGAATTGGTCTCCTGTAACGAATATTACAGGGCCTACAGTTAAAGGCTTGTGCGCAATTGATGTTGTGAACAGTAATGTGATATATGCAGGAGGAAGAGTGGGAAGCCCGACACATTTAATTAAATCAACAGATGGAGGTAATACTTGGATCTCACAAGATATGAGTGCTCATTGCGCTATGATACTTGACTTGAAATTCTTTTCGCCAGATACAGGGTTTGTCTTTGCTGCTTCTGACGCAAACTTTTCTGTAAGTAAGGCTAAGGTATTGTACACAACAGACGGAGGGCAAAACTTTCAAACAGTATTTATCTCTTCAGGCACAAATGAGCTGTGTTGGAAAGCATCGTTCCCTACTCGTAATATCGGTTACTTAACTATATTAAGCTATAATACAAGCAATACACAACGATACATTGCCAAGACAACCGATGGAGGTATGAGCTGGATAGAAATGCCATTGGCTAACAATAGTTGTAAAGAATTTGGTATAGGATTTATTACTGAAAATGTCGGCTGGGTCGGTACTGATTTGTCAGGTTACGAAACTACAGACGGTGGCAACACTTGGTCGACAAAAAATATGGGGCTGCTAGTAAACAAGATTAGGTTTATAAAGGACGGTAGTAACTTTGTAGCCTATGCAATTGGTAGAAACATCTTCAAGCTATCTGCCGCAATACCGTCATCAGTGTCAAGTGCAGGCGATATTGTTGCGAAATGCTCAATTTTTCCTAACCCTGCCTCAGACAAAGTAGATTTAAAGGTTAATAATGTCAATACAGAATATCCGCTTAATGCAGCTATTTACGATCAAACTGGTAGATGTGTACATAGAGAACGCCTTAGACTGGCAAAGACCAGTTACAACTCCTTTTTAGGGACTATTGATGTGAAAAGCCTGCCATGCGGTGTTTACGTGCTTACAGTCAATGCAGCAAGTAATGTCTTAACGCAGCAACTGCTAATTAAGGAATAGCACATTGCCATGATGGCTAGATCCTATATACTTGCATGGTGTGCATTATAGCATGGTAGTTAGTTGTTTAGGTATGTTATTTTGTTTAATTGGTTTCTGTGTATTTAGCTGAATTATCTTAATATTGTCGAGAAGACTTTATATAGAATATATTGACAGAAAAAAATAGAAAAGCTTTTTAAATTTTTTTTTGTTGATACGTAAAATAGGATTACCTTTGCAGACCCAAAATAGATAGAAATGGACAACGCTATAGCATATGTTCACGAGCAGCTAACAGAGAATCATCAGCTGCCTGAGTTTAAAGCAGGAGACAACGTAACAGTTGATTATAGAATTACTGAGGGTGCGAAACAACGTATCCAGCAGTTTAAAGGTGATGTAATTAAAATACAAGGTACCGGAGCTACGCAGACTTTTACAGTACGTAAAATATCTGATGGTATCGGAGTAGAGCGTGTTTTCCCTTTATTCTCGCCACATATTGCAGGTGTTAAGGTAAATAAGCGCGGACGTGTACGTCGTGCTAAACTTTACTACCAACGTGAGCGTTTTGGTAAATCTGCACGTATCAGAGAGAAGAAGTTCATATCGAACAAAGCCAAAAAGTAAAATTACTAAGCATATTAGTAAAGCCCGTTCTGAAAAGATCGGGCTTTTTCGTTGTTATTAGATCTGATTGCTGTAAAGTTTTTAATGATAATATTTAAATAATAGAAAGCTCACTATCTATTATATCTTTGCGACTGGGAAATACTATATATGGGTTTATATGTGAATTATGGTTGTGGTAAAATGGCTCCGGAAAGTTGGACTAATTTTGATGCTTCTCCTACCCTGCGAATGCAAAATATTCTGGTTTTAGGGTCGATCTTCAAGAATAACCAAGAAACAGTTTTCCCCTCAAATGTAAAGTATGGAGATATTGTTAAGGGCTTACCTCTTGAGGAGAACTCTTGTGATGGAATATACTGTTCGCATGTATTAGAGCATTTATCTTTAAACGACTTTATGCAGGCACTGAAAAACACATATAGGGTATTAAAGCCAGGTGGTATATTCAGATGTGTAGTGCCCGACTTGGAAACTTATGCTAGAGACTATATAACAGCACTGGATGCAGGAGATGATAATGCAAGTATTGATTTTGTTGGTCATCGTAGTTTGTTCGGTCAAAAAAGTCGTACCAGAGGTTTGAAAGCAATAGTTTCCAATTATTATGGTAATTCAAGACACCTTTGGATGTGGGACAAGCATTCACTTAAGAAAGCATTGTCTGAAGCTGGTTTTGTTGATGTCAGAGGTTGCGAATTCAATGATTCTACAGACGAAATGTTTAAAGAAGTAGAGCAGGAAAGCCGGTTTCGCGAAGCTGTAGCTGTTGAGAGCAAGAAATAATCATACCACTTCCTTATTTTACATCCAACTAACAGAGAATTTTATTCTATGAATAATGGTATAAACCCTGAGTTTGTACGAGAATAATATGCTCGTATGTCAGATAACGAACTGATAAGAATAGCTACACATGATGCAAAAGGACTGACTGATCAAGCTACGGCGATTTTAAAGTCTGAAATAAACAAAAGAGGTATAGGTAAAGAGCTGATAGAAGGTGCTGAAGCCCAAAACAAAGAATACACTCTTGAAGAGCTATTACCCTACTGTAATCTGATCAGTGCATTGAATTGTCCTATTTGCGGTAAGTCTTTAGAAAAGCTGAATGCCACTGTTACAGCACAGACAATTAGCATATTGATTATTACTAACTACGAGAAACGCCCGCGAATAGGTTGTCCCAAATGTCTCAAGAACAAGAATATAAGTGCTGCTATAACAACATTGGTGTTGGGTTGGTGGGGAATTCCATGGGGGCAATAAGAAGTATACAAGCTTTATATATAAATATGAAGAACCTAAGTATACATTCAGAACAGGAGCATAATAAATACCTAACCGGCTTTGTTCTATTGAACATAGGACAGATAGAAGCATATAAGAATAATAAAGCTATGCTCGAGGAGATAATAGCCAGACGTACTTAATTGTAATGGATACTGTACTAGCTGAAGCCCCAAAAATTAGCTGACTTTCTATTTGACCTACCTGCTCAATTTCTGTATATTACTATGGTATTAAGTCATTAGCGAAAATATTTTTATTTAAAAAAATACGTATATCTTCGCGCAAATTTTTGAAACGTCTATGAATTGGAACCAAGAAAGTTTGGTGGAAGAGTTAAGATCAACCACTCAAAAACTAACTGACGGTTATGATACCTTAAGAAACATCGGAGAGGTAGAGGTGGCTACAACACCTAAGGAGAAGGTATGGCAGTGCGATCATGTAAGCATGTATCATTATACCAGAGATAGCAAGCCTAAGTGTAAAACACCTGTATTGGTTAGTTTCGCTATGTTGAATCGTCATGATGTATTAGACCTTCAACCAGACCGCAGTTTGATGAAAAAGCTACTGGATGAAGGATTGGATATATACATTATGGACTGGGGGTATCCTACAAAAGCCGATCGTTACCTGACAATGGAAGATTACATTGATGGTTATATGAACGATGCCGTTGATTTTGTACGCAAAAATAGCGGGAGCAAAAAGATTCATAAAATGGGTATTTGTCAGGGTGGTACTTTTAGTATGATATACGCCAGCTTATATCCTGAGAAATTACAATCTCTGACTACATATGTGGCTCCTTTCGATTTTGAACCGGGGGGTAACTGTATGTTATACACATGGGCAAAATATATTGATGTAGATGCTATGGTTGATAGTGTAGGTACGATACCGGGAGAAATGATAGATAGTGCATTTGGTATGTTGAAACCAAGTATGAACATCAGCAAGTACTTAGGTGTGTTGAATAGCCTTGATGATGAGAAGAAATTAATGAACTTCTTACGTATGGAAAAGTGGAAGGGAGATCTTCCTGCTATGCCTGGAGAAATGTATCGTAAATATATAAAAGATCTTTTCAGAGATAATTTGCTGATCAAGGGTAAATTTAAGTTAGGAGATCGTAAGGTAGACCTGAAGAATATGACTGTACCTTATTTGAATGTGTATGCAACCGATGATAACATCATTCCCAATGATAGTACTTTGCCAATTATGGATGCTATAGGAACAAAGGATAAAAAAGAATATCCTTTCCCTGGTGGGCATATAGGTGTGTTTGTTGGAAGTCGTTCTCAAAAAGAGTTGGCCCCTGCAGTAGCAAACTGGGTGATAGAACGTTGTTAATTATTTTTTATAAGAACTAGGGTGTACATTGTGTGCACCCTTTTTTATTGCAATAATGTTTGGTGTAGTTAAATACGATATTAAGAAGGTAAAGTTGTCTAATGGTGCAGATCTTGCATACATCGATGAAGGTTCAGGAGAAAAAACACTTGTATTCATTCACGGGCTGGCAAACTATGCTTATGCGTGGACAATGAATATTGAATACCTGAAAAAGTATTGCAGATGTATAGCTATAGACCTGCCGGGAAACGGATATTCTGACAGCGGCCCTTTTGACTATAGTATGCAATTTTTTGCAGGTGCTGTGTACGATGCTATACGTCAGTTAGGTCTGGAAAATGTTGTTTTGGTTGGTCATTCAATGGGTGGGCAAATCGCAATGACATTGGCTTTAAAACAGCCGGACGTTTGTAAGCAGTTAGTATTATGTGCACCTGCAGGGTTTGAAGAGTTTAGTTCTTTTGAAAGGGCTGTGTATAAAACATCTATCAATTTTCTGGATTTCTTCTCAAGTGAAGAAAATAGTTTGACACAGGTTGTAAAAGCTAGTTTTTATAACTACCAGCACCAAACAGATGAAATGATAGATGAGCTGATAGCATTGATGAAGAAGCAGTCAATACAAGCGTACCGGAAAATGATTGAAGGTTGTATTGATGGAATGATCAACGAACCTGTTTTTGATGAATTAAATAAATTGAGTCAACAAACTTTAGTTTTGTTTGGTGATAGCGATGCGTTGATCCCCAACCGTTTGCTGCATTTTACCACTACAGAGAAACTGGCTAAAAAAGCTATAGAAAAAATGCAGAATGCGCTACTAATAATGTTGCAGAACTGCGGGCATTTTATTCATGTTGAAAAACATGAAATAGTAAACAAAGCAATAAAAGAATTTATTGATCAATAGAAGGGTACTTCATATTCAGTCCCGCTAATGTATCCTTTAGTGTTTTTGCTACGTAGTATGCTTTGTACCAATTTTGGTCGGATGGTACGATATGCCAGGGTATAGCATTACAGTTATTGAATGCTTCTTCATACACTTTTCTATACTCATCCCATTTTTCGCGCTCTTTAAAATCTCTGGAGTTATACTTCCACATTTTACGAGGCATTGTCAATCGCTCATTTAAACGTTCAAGTTGTTCTTCTTTTGAAACATGTAAATAGCATTTGATTATCTGTGTGTTGTTATGCTCTGCTAACAGTTGCTCAAAATCATTGATGGCCTTCATGCGTTTTTTTGCAGTAGCATCATCTATTATGCCATGTACTCTGGTTACAAGAACATCTTCGTAGTGAGAACGGTTAAATATCTGAATCATTCCCTTTGCCGGAGATGCTCTATGGATACGCCATAGAAAGTCGTGAGACAGTTCTTTTTCTGTTGGTACTTTAAAAGACTGCACCTGTATGCCGTGCGGGTTTAAACCATGAAACACTTTTTTTACTAAACCGTCTTTGCCGGCAGCATCCATGCCTTGCAGAATTAGTAATACGCTGTGTTTGCCTTCAGCATAAAGCTTGTTTTGCAACTCATCCAGCTCTTCTAAAATGTTCTTTAACTCAGCTTTCGTTTCATCTTTATCCAGATGTTCCGGTGCACGAGTACTGTAATCATCAAGTTTAATGGCTCCCATTACTCTTATATATCAGCGTTGAATAATCTGCGATATGCTTTTATAAATATGGCACCAAGGTTTTTATGCGGTGGTACATAGTCGTCAAACATTTCTTTTTGCACACCTCTGCGTTCGTCAAAATAGCCTGTAAGCCCTCTCCAGGTGTTGATCCAGTTTACATCTTCTCCAGCCGATATTTGGTCGTTTATGGATTTAATGATTGGTTCGTTTACGCTCATTGCACCAGTTTGTTTTGATGAAATGATGTTTGCATTAGGAGATTTTGTTAATACTGTAGAAAGGTTGTGATAACCACCACATGAACCTAACATTACAATTTTAGTTTCTTTCTGTAAACGTTCTAATGTAAGTGGTAAGTGATAGCTATGCCCCCTGTGCACCATTACTGTTGGTTGTATTCCCATTGCAGATAAGTGCTTACAGAGTGTATCAATCGCGTGCTCGTCCTCTGGTTCTTCAAGAGGCATGTTTGCATACACAACCATTGGCTTGCCTTTAGTGGCTGTAATTGTTGTCCAGTATGGTTGTTTAACAACAGTCCATTTAGACTTATCCCTAAAGTTTGTTAACCAGCTATTGTATGATGCTCGCCCATCTTCATCTCCGTAGAAGAAGAATTGTTCATAAACAATTTTATCCTTACCGGTTACCAGTTTATCGTACGGTACCATGGTAATTGGCGGTAGCTTTAACCTGCCTCCAAGGTCTTCTTCAGACTTTGTGCTTTCAAACAATACACCAAGCAACCCATATATAATAATACCCTTACGGCTGTTTATTCTTTTACAACGCTCATAGTTTTGAATTACTTCGTTACGCAAAAAGTCTGCAAGGGCGGTGTCACGAATACTACCAAAGGCGTCAGCTACGTCTACCGCACCTTCAAGATCGTCTTGCTTACCTTTTTCAAGGTCTGCAATAAAGTCTTTCATGATGCTCATACGCTTCATGGTATCCATTGTTGCCAAAAAGTCTGTAAGTGTATTATAGCCGGCACACATACGGATGAACGTCCTGAACTTGTCTCTGTGTACTTTTTCTAATAGCTGGTCTCCACTCATAGGGCCAAGGCGTTCAACCATTCTGTTGAATGTACCCAAAAAGCTACTGGTATAAATTTCGTTTTGTCCATATACCATGATGAAGTATAAAACTTCTGGTGGCATACCATTGATAGATCTGAAGCGTACAGCAGCTTTTTCTTCGTGCAGATCATTCATTTCGCGTACGTAACGCAAGCCCCTGTATTCAAGTTCGCTGGTGTAGGTGTCGCCTCCCAGCTGTACATTCTCCAGCTTTAGTCGAACAAGATTTTGATAGAATAGGTCAGGATCAGATGTAATCTCATCGATCTGATATATTGTTCTTTTGCCGGTGTAAATATCATTTAAGAAAGGCATAGCCCTAAGTGGCGATTTAGAGTAGCGAGCTATGCGAACTATAGCTTGTACCAGCGGATCCGGGCATCTTTCAACAACAGCTCTAATGTATGTTGTTGATGTTGCGTAGTTGAATACGGTATTCGGAGCTACTTTTGCTGCTTCGGCAATTATATCACAAGCGTATGAGTGTGTTGCAAACTCGGATAGTTTTTCGATCATCTTAACGGGCTCTTTTTTACCCATTTCTCTATAGATGAATTCTCTGTCTGCACTACCTGTATCTAGCAACTCTCCAATGTTTTCAAGTGTGTACATGTTGATGTTGTTGTGTATGAAATCACTGAGTCTGTTTTCAAAATCAGCAATTAAAACATCCTTCATGTTGTTCACTAAGCGTTTGTAATAATACCCATCAGGTTGAGGGTCTACATTATAGTAGCGCAACATTTTAGCAACAGCCCTTAGGTAGAGTAGTTTTACATTATTTTCTGTACGGGCATCCCAGCCAACACTATCAGCAGGGAAGTTTTCGATCATTATTTGTAACTGGTCAACATCTTCTATAATAGCCTCCGTTAGCAGCCTGGTGAAAATAGTGTCATCCTCTACTTTGATCATTTGATCTTCAATACCATCAGATAGGTCGGCACGCTTCTGAAATTCATCTATCTTATTTTCATGCCAATACCTGCGTTGCAACGGAATAGGCTGTACTAGTGTATCACGGTCATATATATGTATATGAACTTCTTTCTCCTCCTCATTATCTTTTTTCCTTTTCTTGCGTTTCTGTGCCATGGCAGGCTCACTAACAGAGACTACCAGCATCAATAACAAAACAATAGAACCTACTATTCTATTTACCATAGCTTTCATTGTTATATATCCTGCTAAAATACAAAAAGCCGTGTACACGGCTTTTTAAATAACTAATCGTTAACCATTATCAATCAAATAGTTGACATCTCACCTGCATACAGCGGGAAAGACTCCATAAACTCATTCACCTCTCCGCGAACTGCTTTGATAACATCCTCATTGTCAGGAGACATAAGTACTCTGTCTAACCAGTCAACAATTTGTGGCATATGCTCTTCTTTCAAGCCGCGTGTAGTAACAGCGGGTACACCAATTCTAATGCCGGATGTAACGAAAGGGGATCTGTCGTCGAATGGTACCATGTTTTTGTTAAGGGTAATGTCAGCAGTTACTAAAGTGTTTTCTGCTTTTTTACCGGTAATGTTTTTATTGTGCAAGTCTATCAGGATCAGGTGGTTATCAGTTCCACCTGAAACTACATTGTAGTCTTTTTCAACCAAAGCTTTTGATAGAGCTTGCGCATTAGCAATTACTTGCTTGGTATAAACCCCAAATTCGTCTTGTAAGATCTCATGAAAAGCCACAGCCTTAGCAGCAATAGTATGCTCCAGAGGACCACCTTGTATGCCCGGGAATACAGCTAAGTCAATCAGCTGACTCATCATTCTCACATCTCCCTTAGGACCTTTAATACCCCAAGGGTTCTCAAAATCTTCTTTCATTAATATTAAACCTCCACGAGGTCCGCGTAAGGTTTTATGAGTAGTAGTAGTTACAAATTGACAGTGCTCAAAAGGAGAGTTTAAATGCTTTTTAGCAATTAACCCTGCAGGATGAGATATATCTGCCAAAACTAATGCACCAACACTATCTGCAATAGCACGAACACGCTGGTAATCCCAATCGCGACTGTAAGCAGATGCACCACAAATAATTAGTTTGGGTTTGTGTTCTTTAGCTTTGGCCTCCATATCATCATAATCAACCAAACCATCTTCTTTGCGAACACCATAATGCACCGCGTTGTATAGTTTACCAGAGAAACTAACAGGAGAACCATGTGTTAAGTGCCCGCCCATACTAAGGTCTAAACCTAATATTGTATCTCCAGCATTTAATACAGCCATCATTACACCTGCGTTGGCTTGCGATCCACTATGTGGCTGAACGTTAGCATACGACACACCGAATATTTCTTTTGCCCTATCTATTGCAAGAGTTTCACTTTTATCTACTACCTCGCAACCTCCGTAGTACCTTTTACCGGGGTATCCTTCCGCATACTTGTTGGTCATCACACTACCCATGGCTTGTATTACCTGCATGCTGGCAAAGTTCTCCGATGCGATCAGCTCCAATCCACGGCGTTGGCGCTCTAGTTCTTCATTGATTAGATTAAATATGGCTGTGTCTTTCTGCATGTTCAAAATTTTACCGCAATATAAGGCAAACAGCTTATGTTTGATAATGTTACCTGATCGGATACATTTACCGTCTTTATTTATTTTTACAGACTTATGCACCGCGTTAACATAGAGAGAGCTGAACTGGAACTATTATCTGAACGAGCTATATTCTGGCCATCGGAAAAAACACTTATTGTTGCTGATTTGCATTGGGGTAAAACCGGTCATTTCAGAAAGAATGGTGTTGCCATACCGGCAAGTGCCCAGCATAGCGATGAGGTAATACTTGCATCATTAGTAAAAGATACCGGTGCACAAAAACTAATAGTAGCCGGAGATTTCTTTCATAGCAGAGAAAATAACGAAACACTTAGTTTTAAACATTGGCGGGATGCACACAAAGAGTTGGAAATAGTATTGGTAATGGGTAACCATGATATATTGCCTGAGGAAAGGTACATAGAGTGGGGGCTGACAGTACACAAAGAAGTGTTGGATACAGGCCCTTTTATAATCAGCCACGATGAGTTGCAAGCTCCCCAAAAGTTCTATTTGCATGGACACTTACATCCGTCTTGCAGGGTAAAGGGAAAGTCTCGTTTTGCAGTTACATTACCTTGTTTTTGTATTGATAATCAACGAATGATATTGCCGGCCTTTGGGAGGTTTACAGGTACTAAAAAAATAAACCAGCCAGACTTTAAAGAAATATACATCATAGCAGAAGATGCTGTTATTAAGTGGAA
Source organism: Bacteroidia bacterium (assembly GCA_030429205.1). Taxonomy (GTDB): domain Bacteria; phylum Bacteroidota; class Bacteroidia; order Chitinophagales; family Chitinophagaceae; genus UBA5543. Next base: position 18,040 of record JAUICZ010000003.1, on the reverse strand, counting down.
GTAATGTTATATGTAAACAATATGCATATCAGTTATGCATAGGCAATATTTATATGTAGTATTAATTCATAAAATAGACTGGTTTTCACTACTTTTGCACCCTAATTTTCAGAATATGCCATCCGTATTTGAACACATGCAAGAGCTCGAGCACGAGCAACTGGTTTTCTGCCACGATCCGAAATCAGGATTGAACGCAATCATCGCTATTCATAACACAACATTAGGTCCTGCTTTAGGTGGTACTCGTTTGTGGAACTATAGCAGTCATGAAGATGCTGTAGTTGATGCGCTTCGTTTAAGCCGTGGTATGACATATAAAGCTGCGATAAGTGGTTTGAACCTTGGTGGTGGTAAAGCCGTGATCGTTGGTGATGCATCTAAGATCAAATCAGAAGCATTATGGCGCAGGTACGGAAGGTTTGTAGACAGCCTGAATGGTAAGTACATTACCGCAGAGGATGTGAACACTTCTGCTCGCGATATGGAATACATCGCAATGGAAACAGAACATGTTACAGGCGTGCCTGAGTTTATGGGTGGTAGTGGAGATCCTTCTCCTTTTACTGCTTATGGTGTGTTTATGGGTATGAAGGCATCTGCTAAAAAGATGTGGGGTAACGATGACCTGAGTGGTAAAAAAGTATTGGTGCAGGGTGTTGGTCATGTCGGACAATACTTAGTAGGTCATTTAGTTGAAGCTGGTGCGCAAGTATTTATTGCAGATATCAGTGAGCCTAAGCTGAAAGAAACAGTAGATAAGTTTGGTAAAGTAAAGATCATCAACAACGATGATATCTTTAACATGGAGATGGACATTTATGCTCCTTGTGCTTTGGGTGCAACTGTAAACGACGATAGCATTTCTAAAATGAAATGTGCTATCATAGCAGGTGCTGCAAACAACCAACTGGCTGTAGAAGATAAGCATGGACCAATGCTAATAGAGAAAGGTATTCTTTATGCTCCTGACTTCCTGATCAACGCAGGTGGTTTAGTAAATGTAAGTGCAGAGTTAGATGGTTATAATCGTGACCGTGTTATGGGGCAGGTAGAGCAAATTTATGATCGTACGTTAGAGATATTTGATCTGGCAGATGAAGAAAAGATACACACGCAGGCGGCAGCTATGAAGATCGCTCAACGCAGGTTAGAAGCTATTGCTGCAGTTAATGCAAGATTGTAATACACAATATTCAAATATTATAAAGCCTCGCAACGCGGGGCTTTATTGTTTTATGCTATTCTTATATGGAACTCCTATAACACATATAAACAGATATTGGCTGACATTACCACTTATCTGATATTCTTACCAGTTATAAAAGGCCCTTAGTTTGCCCGTCTGCTAAAAACGAATTTCATAACGGATTTAGCAAAAACTATCCTTTAAATCCCGGACTAAGCCGAAAATCCGTACCAGAGTAGGCATCATCTGAAAATTATATTTTATGAAAAAACAACTATTGAGTTGCTTTATCTTTTTAGGATTAAGCACAAGCGTCATCGCACAATCCTGGCATGCCGGCTCGTCATCAACACTCTATGGCATAAACAGTACATTAAGCGTAACTCCACTTGATATAGGTATTGGAACATCATCACCGACAGCTCAGTTACACACAACCGATGATGTAAGGTTCGAGGGGTTAATAAATGATAATACTGCTCCCCGTATAATAGGATCCGATGCCTCAGGCAATCTTTCATGGTTAAACGTCAATACCTTTTTGAGTAATGCATGGCTTACGACAGGTAATTTTTCTACTAATCCTTTAACAAACTATGTAGGGACAAATGATGCTGCACCTCTGGCATTCAGGACAAATAATGTAGAACAAATGAGAATAAACGTAACCGATCCAATAACAGGAATAGGCGTTGTACAGGTTGGTCAAAGTTCTACAAATAATGGTAACCTATCAGTATGGGGACAAGACATTGTAGGTTATTCTTACCCGTTTAATATTGGCTGTAATATTACAGGGGCAAGTTTTAGTCAGGCTCAAAGCTCGTTACCCGCTGTAAATACATTGGGACGTATGATGAGGTTTACCCAAACTAACGGCTCAGCACAGGTATTCTATGATGCAGGCATCGACAGAGATCAGGACTTTTTTATAACTAACAGGATCAACATCGGAGGAGGTTTGCCAACAAGATCTATTGTTGTATCCAGTAATAATGTAGGTATTAATTTCCCAATGCTTACAGGTACGGCTCCCGCTATGACACCAACTGCAAATTTCCACACGAGAGGAACTGTAAGGCACGAAGGTCTGCCTTCGAGTACAACCGGAACAATATTAGTGACAGACGCAAATGGATATGTATTTAGCAGTAATGTTTCTGTAGGTTCAGGATTAGTTCAGAATGCTTGTGCTACAACTGATATGATACCTAAAACGATTGATGCATCAGGCAACCTTGATTGCAGCCAGATATATGATGACGGTACCACTGTGGGAATAAACAAAACATCGGGATTTGCGTATACCGGTGGTGGTGCTCTTACGGGAGGTACTCCTGGCCCTCAAACAGTAAAGCTGGATGTTAGCGGACTGATCAGAAGTACGACTCTTGTTGTTACCTCTGACAAAAAATATAAAACTGATATTGAGCGCATGGGTAGTAGTTTGGAAAAAATCATGGAACTCAACCCGGTAGAATATTATTGGGATTCAAAAAGGTATCCTGAAAAAGGTTTTGATTACATAAAACATTCAGGGTTTATTGCTCAGGAGTTAGAAAAAGTATTGCCTAACACTGTGATAATAGATGATAAGGGGGACTATGCTGTAGACTACATTTCAATGATTCCGGTGTTGACAAAGGGTATGCAAGAACAACAGGCGATCATTGAATCTCAAAATTCTAAAATACAGAGCCTCGAAGAACGCCTGAGAATACTTGAAGCTAACAGTACCGGAATAACAGATAAAACAAAAACTGTAGCAGAATTGTTTCAAAACAACCCTAATCCGTTTAGAGGGTATACAACTATCAGCTATCGTTTGCCGGAAAGTTTTACTAAAGCAAGCATGGCTATATATGATCTTAACGGAAGGCTGCTTAAAACCTATGAATTAGATACAAGAAGCGAAGGTGAAGTGCATGTTGACGCAACAGAACTGGCTGCGGGTATGTATTTGTATTCTTTGGTGGTTGATGGGGCTGAAGTAGCAACAAAGAGGATGATCTTGTCAGAATAGTTGTAACAAGTTCTTAGAAACAATTGATATCATGCAAAGGGCCTCTAATACCAGTGGCCCTTTTTTATTGATTGTTTAGAGCAAAGTCTATATAAACGATAAACGAAAGTTATTCTTTTGTAACAGGGTGTTTTTCTCCTTATTATTTATCACATAGTTTTCAGAAATTTATAGAATACTAAAACGAACAACCATGAGGTACTATGCACTTAAAAATGATTTCAAGAATAAAGGTGAACGTTACAGGATAACCAAAAGATTGGTAGCACTCAAAAAAGATCTTGCGATAAAAGTTCCGCAAAAACTATTTAACGAGAATATCCTGATCGCCACCTGGAATATCCGTGATTTTGATTCAAACAAATACGGTCATGGTCCTCGCCTTAAAGAAAGCTTTTATTACCTGGCAGAAACAATATCGGCATACGACCTTGTGGCACTGCAAGAAGTGAATGATAACCTGTACGGTTTTAAAAAGCTGATGTATATACTTGGGCCAGATTGGGACTACATAATGACAGATGTGTCTGGTAATAGTGAGCGTATGGTATTTGTGTACGATACTAAACGTGTCGATTTCAAGAAGCTGGCCGGCGAAATAGTATTAGGCAATAAAAACCTGGTGAATGACAACCTGCAGTTTGCACGTACCCCGTTTATTGTTTCATTCCAATCGGGTTGGTTTAGTTTTAAGCTATGTACAGTGCATATATACTATGGTAGTGCATCAGAAAGCAGTGACGCCATGGCACGCAGGGTAGACGAAATAGATAAGTTGGCAAAAGCTATGGTAAAGCGCGCAAAAAAGTATGATGAAAATCTGATACTATTAGGGGATTTCAATATTGTAAGTCCCGAACATAAAACCATGGAAGCGCTGGAAGATGGCGGTAAAGGTTTTACTATACCGGAGCCATTGAAGAAAAAACCGGTGTATACTAATATGAAACAAACCATGTACTACGATCAGATAGCCTATCGTGAGCGAAAAGGAGAAGTAGTACTTGGTGATGGAGAAAACAGTGCAGGGGCATACAATTACTTCAACAAAGTATTTACTACCCGCCAGTGGGACGACTATAAAAAGGATATACTAGCCAATGTGAATGGCCGGATAGCCCAAAAGAAAGCAGCAAAAGCCAGAGCAAGAAGCCAAAAATCTAAAGATGAACTACAGGGGCAAATAGAAAACCTGCAAGAGCTGATAGCTACAGACGAATCAATAAAAAAATATTATAAAGACGAGTGGCGTACATTTCAAATGTCAGACCATTTACCTATGTGGACAGAGCTAAAGATCAACTTTAGTATTAGTTACTTGAAAAAGATTCACGAAGAAGTAGAAAGGGTGGAGGATTGATTATAGATTATCTATATGTAACTGTGTGTTTATATTATCGGGAAAAGCTTTAAAAATCGGGTGTTTTTCGGTAATTTCGCAGCCTCTTAGATAACAGTATTATCCACCGAATTAAATAAGTTCTATGGCATTCGATATCGATCTGATCAAAAAAGTATACAGCGAGTATCCTGACAAAATAAACACAGCAAGGCAACTATTAGGCCGTCCGCTTACATTCTCTGAAAAAATATTGTACGCACACGTATTTGAGCCTGCAAGTGCGGCTTACGAGCGTGGAAAAGATTACGTGAACTTTGCGCCAGACCGTGTGGCTATGCAGGATGCTACTGCACAAATGGCATTATTACAATTCATGACTTGTGGTCGTGATAATGTAGCTGTTCCAAGTTCGGTACATTGTGACCACTTGATACAGGCAGAAATAGGTGCTGAAAAAGATTTGGCTAAAGCGAATGATGTAAACAAGGAAGTATATGATTTCCTTTCATCAGTATCTGATAAATATGGTATTGGTTTCTGGAAGCCGGGTGCGGGTATCATTCACCAGGTGGTGCTTGAGAACTATGCATTCCCGGGCGGTATGATGATCGGTACAGATAGCCACACGCCAAATGCGGGTGGTTTGGGTATGATCGCTATTGGTGTTGGTGGTGCTGATGCTGTTGATGTTATGGCTGGTTTAGCATGGGAGCTTAAAATGCCAAAACTAATAGGTGTGAAACTAACCGGTAAAATGAGCGGTTGGACATCTGCAAAAGATGTAATACTTAAAGTAGCTGGTATACTAACCGTAAAAGGTGGTACCGGAGCTATTGTAGAATATTTTGGTGACGGTGCAGAGAGCCTAAGTGCAACGGGTAAAGGTACCATCTGTAACATGGGTGCAGAGATCGGTGCTACTTGTTCTCTTTTTGCATACGATGATAAGATGGGTGCTTACTTACGTGGTACAGATCGTCCTGATGTGGCTGATCTGGCTGATGGTGTAAAAGAGCATTTACGCAGTGATGCTGAAGTATATGCAGAGCCTGAGAAATATTATGATCAGGTAATTGAAATAAACCTTAGTGAATTAGAGCCTCACGTAAACGGCCCTTTCACTCCGGATTTAGCTACTCCTATCAGCAAAATGCAGGAAACTCTTGAGAAGGAAGGATGGCCAGAAGATGTTGAGGTTGCTTTGATAGGTTCTTGTACGAACTCTTCTTACGAAGATATCAGCCGTTCTGCTTCTATTGCAGAAGATGCAATGGCTAAAGGATTGAAAGCGAAGAGCGAGTTTACGATCACTCCGGGTTCTGAAATGGTACGTTTCACAATCGAGCGTGATGGTTTCTTGAACACTTTCGATAAAATGGGTGGTGTTGTATTGGCAAACGCTTGCGGACCATGTATCGGTCAGTGGGCACGTCATATGGACGACCCTTCTCGTAAGAATACAATTGTAACTTCTTTCAACAGAAACTTTGCTAAGCGTAACGATGGTAACTCGTCTACACACGCATTCGTAGCTTCTCCTGAAATTGTTACAGCATTTGCGTTGAGTGGTAAACTTGGTTTCAACCCAATGACGGATAAGTTGATGAACGAGAATGGTGAAGAGGTAATGCTAGATGAGCCACAAGGTCTTGAATTGCCAACTATAGGTTTCGCAGTAGAAGATGCTGGTTACCAGGCTCCGGCAGAAGATGGCAGCGGTGTAAATGTTGTTGTGAACCCTGAAAGCAATCGTTTACAACTATTAACGCCATTTACTCCATGGGAAGGTACAGATCTTACAGGTATGAAGCTGTTGATAAAAGCGTTCGGTAAATGTACTACTGACCATATCTCAATGGCTGGTCCATGGTTGAAGTTCCGTGGTCACTTAGATAATATATCTAATAACATGTTGATAGGCGCTATTAACGCCTACAATAAAGAAACTAATACTGTTAAGAACCAAATTACCGGCGAATACGGTGAAGTGCCTGCAACGGCAAGGGCTTACAAAGCTGCGGGTATCGGTAGTGTAGTTGTTGGTGACGAAAACTATGGTGAAGGTAGCTCTCGTGAGCATGCGGCAATGGAGCCTCGTCACTTAGGCGTACGTGCGGTGATCGTTAAGAGTTTTGCTCGTATCCACGAAACTAACCTGAAGAAGCAAGGTATGCTTGGTTTGACTTTTGCTGATAAAGCAGATTACGACAAGGTGCAGGAAGATGATAGCATTGATATCGTAGGTTTAACAGAGTTTGCGCCGGGTAAGCAATTAACAGTGGTATTGAACCATGCTGATGGTAGCAAAGATGAGATAAAAGTGAACCACACTTATAACGAACAGCAAATTGACTGGTTCAAAAAAGGTGGTGCGTTGAATGTGATACGTGAGCAATTTGGTAGCTAAGTAGCACATCGTAAATAAAATTTAAAGCCCTGTTGGTTCTCTGCCAACAGGGCTTTTTCATAATATGTTAATTGCTGCTATAGTTTGAAAGCAAAAAAATCGATATTTTTATAGCACTATGCGCAGCCGTTTATACAACATGAAGAGTTTTATAGAGTGGAAAGCATTTGGTGTTTGCAACTCTATAGGAGAGCGTTTAGGCGTAGCCACCTCTCGCATTCGTTTGTGGTTTATATACATTTCATTCCTCACGCTGGGTTCGCCTATTATCATTTACATGATACTGGCTTTCTGGAAGAATATGAAGAACTACATACTCATGCGTCGCAGAAACCCGGTAAGGTGGTTGTAGGGGACGTATTCTATCTTGTATAACATACTTTGTTAATCCATATACTTTGTTGCTACATTAGCTCCACTGGTAATAGTTTGTATTAGAGAACCTATTACCTTTTTTATCTCAGCTTCAAGAGCATGGTCAGTTATGCTACCTTCTGCACTTATTTTTCCTTTGGCTCCTTTTACAAGTAGCTTCGATGAGTTTGGCAATTGAGCTTCAATGGTGGTTAATATTAAACTAAGCGATTCAAAAGCAGCATCTCCCGATGCTGCTGCCACAATAATGGCTACTGGCTTAGCCGAAAAAAGGGTAGCGGCCACTTGCCATTCAATAACATTTTTTAAACTGCCGGGCAAGCTAAAAACATATTCCGGAGTACAGAATAATACACCATCCGCAGACAATATTAGTTCTCTGAGCTCTTTAACCTCTTGTGGTAGATCAGCCTCTTTTATATCAGGATTGAAATGGGGTAGTGATGCAAGCTTATTATATATAACAAGTTCGAGAGTGTCGTTAAACGTTTCTTTAATATAGCTGAGTATGGATAAGCTGGTAGATTGTTGCTTAGTGCTACCAGAGATAGCTAAAACTTTAGGTTTCTTCACAGTCTTCTATTGAGCCAGCTCTATTGTTCTACTTAGCTTATTGCCTTCATAAAAAGAAACTGATTGGATACGTTCATCGCGTTGTACACTCGCCAATGCAATAGGGGTAGATTCGTATGTAGCACTTTCTGCAGTAACTTTAATATTGCAAGAGACTCTTAGATTACCGTCTACAAGTTTTGCTGCAGAAAAAGAGGGTACTACTGTTTTTCCCTTCATGTTTACAGCAATGGCCAACACAAAGCTTTGTTCAAAGTTAGGGTGTTGATGATCTTCGCCCATTACTGCACCGTAGCCGAAGTTGTTTGTCAAAGATGTTTCTTGCGTGGCAACCATATAACTTACTCCTGTCCCAAGTGTAACATCGTTCTTTAAAAAGTAGCCACTGCTCAGGGGTGTTAGTGTAACAGTTTCTCCTGCAGTTTGGTCTACTGTAGGGATAGTCGTGTCTGTTTTTTCTTCTTGTGTGTTGTTGTCGCAGGCTATAAATAGTGTTGTTATAGCCAGTACAAGTAGTAATGAGTTGATTTTACGGGTCATGATTAATGTTTTACTTCAATTTTTGCAGCTAATTCTAAGCCTTTTTTTCGCTCTTCGTAAAAGTTAACGACGTTTACGTTGTCAAAAGCAGGTATCATACAAACAGCCAGTGGGTTGGTTTCGTATGTTAGTTGCTTACCTCTTAATTTATTAAAGTCGCAATATACTTCTATAAAATTGCCTGCTTTCATAGATACGCTATTAAAGTCGAGAAAAATATCTTTTTTGGTGGCAGGCATCACGAGTATTAGTATCCAATTTTTTTCAAAATCAGGCATGTCCCCGCGTCCCGTTCCAAAATGTCTTTCGTAATCTTTCTTCTCTGTAATCACAAAGCAGTTTACACCACTCTTTAACCTGGCATCGCTACCGTTATAATAATAGCCCTGTAGCTTGCGCATTTGTACCTGTTGCGGTTGCGCATAAGCATTGCCAAAACCCACAGATAACAATAGAATTAATAATATTCTGTACATAGTCAACTCAAGATTATCTCTAAATTATAAAATAGACTTATCTTTGCGCATTATTTAATCCTCAAAAATTAGGAGTACACCATGCCAGTGTTACACAACCGAATTTCGAACGAGGAACTGAAGCAACGTATGTTGGCAGAGACAGAGCCACGTACTACAGTTTCCTTCTACAAGTATTTTAACGTTGCAGAGCCGCAACAATTCCGCGATCAGCTTTGGCTGGCTTTCGAACCTTTAAACGTTTTCGGTAGAATATATCTGGCCGAAGAAGGTATAAACGGTCAGATAAGTGTACCGGAAAGTAATTACGAAGCTTTTAGAGACGCTTTATATGCTGCTCATCCCGATCTGGATGGTATTCGTATGAATATTGCTGTTGATGATGATGGCAAGTCTTTCTGGGTACTGAAAATCAAGGTGCGTAATAAGGTGGTTGCAGATGGTATTGACGATCCTGCTTTCGATCCTGCAAAAAAAGGGCAATACCTAAAAGCTAAAGAGTATAACGATTTAGCTGAAGATCCCAACACTGTAATTGTTGATATGCGCAACCATTACGAGTATGAAGTGGGACATTTTGAGAATGCTATAGAAGTGCCTTCAGATACGTTTCGTGATCAGCTGCCAATGGCTGTAGATATGCTGAAAGACCAAAAGGATAAGAACATCATCATGTACTGCACAGGTGGTATCCGTTGTGAGAAGGCCAGTGCGTATATGTTACACAATGGTTTTAAGAATGTCTTTCATGTAGAAGGTGGTATTATAGAATACACCCGCAAAGCGAAAGAGCAGGGGCTGCCTGTAAAGTTTATAGGTAAAAACTTTGTGTTTGATGACAGACTGGGAGAGCGTATTACTGACGATGTAATTGCAGAATGCCATACTTGCGGTAAACCTTGCGACGACCATACTAACTGTAAGAACGACGGCTGCCATTTGTTGTTTATACAATGCGAAGAGTGTGCCGAGAAATTAGAAGGTTGTTGCACTGAAGCTTGTGTAGAAGAAAAAAATCTACCTAAAGAAGAACAGCGTAAACTAAGAGCAGGCAGAGAAAACGGTACTATGATCTTTAATAAGTCTAAAGACCACCCGTTACGTAAGCACCGCGACCAATGGAGGAAAGAACGAGGTGAACAGTAGCAACTAAAACGACTCGTTGTATAAATAACTTGCAGCAGTAACAGACTTCGTAGCATATTCTACCACGCTGTCAGGAACTCCGTTTTTACAATTTGGGAAGTACCATGTGTGCTTAATTCCATTTTTATAAGCCCTGATAGTTGTACTTCCCTTGCAGGAGCCGGAGGCGCTGTTGTGATAAGTTGTGTCCTTTATGTTCAATAAATTTTCAGGTACCTCAGTCAATAAATGCTGTACTTCTTTTCTGTTGTCTTCGCTCATAGCGCTCCATTCTCCTGATGGGGCAGAGAGGTTAGATGTAGATATGTCTTTTAATAAAGTATCGGGTAACAACCTGAAATTTCTGTATGTAGGAAAAGGTATGCTGGGGTCTCCCGGCTCAAATGTTATCCTCATGCTGTCTATGCTAACTAAGGTTAAAACAGGAGTTGATGATTCTTTCGGTTTCGGCATTTCCTCCTCTTTAGGCTTGCACGAGGATAATATGAAGTATGCAATGAATGTAAGCAGAATGTAAGGTTTCATAAGTACTGATTTCAGTTCAATATAATACACTTATGGTATAGCTTCAATAACATAGAGTTAATAAATATACCTGTTTGTGGTTCTATTGTCAAGTTATTGTTAAACAGTGGGTTATGAGCTAACCTTTCGATATTTTCGCACGTCTTTATTTGAGAACCAAACTCTATTTTTATGAAGCCGTCACTAGAAGAAGTATTAAGAACTATCACAGAATTGTGGAAGAACAAAAAAGCCCGCAGAACGGGTGTTAGTATTGAGGAGCTAACAGACACTATGGATGAGCATGTAGGCAACGTAATGCCAAGTCTGTTAATTCTGGCCAGAGAAAAATATATCAGTATGAAATCTGTACGTAGCGGATTAGTACTAATTGTACGAAAGAAGCAGCAAGCTGCCTAAGGTTTTTTAGGCTGTTTACTTTCTTCAGTTTGATTACTGTCAGCTGATTTTATTCTGGATAGGCAGTCGTGCCTTTGTTCCATTGGATGACTCAGTAGCATTTTGTATCCTTCGTGCCTACTGCTTGTTGTTAGCGCATCAACAGTGCCGTTGTACAAGCGCTCTCGTATTTCATCCTCATTGCAATCGTTCATGCTATGGGTTTATTTTACTTAGCAGGTAATCCATGCCTATTAGCTCTGCGCTGGTAGCCAATGCAGTAATACTTACACCAAGTACGCCATGCAAATTCACATTTTGGCCGGTAAGTAGCAGGTTAGGTATTTTTGTTTTTGTTGCTATTGTGCCAGCACCAAACCTGTTTACATCTTTTAGTATGCCATACAAAGAGCCTTCCGGTGTTCCTGTATAATCTCTATAAGTAAGCGGCGTTGCTGTTTTGCTGGCTATGATATTCCCTTTTAGTTCAGGTAGTCTTTCGTATACTTTGTTCAGCAGTAACTCTTCTTTTCGTTGCTTAAAGCTCTCATACTCATCACAACGATAATTCTCATCTCCTGCACGATTGTAGGTGTCTTGCCATTGCTGTACCTCTTTATAATGCATATAACTGAGTATGGAAATGCTTTCTGCATAACCTTTGTTCTGCTTGTCTTCAGTATAGAATAGTATATAGTTAGCGGGCCATTCTTCCGGTTTGTATTGTATCGCTTGCCAAACATCATCTGTTGCATTCCAGTACAAGTTGCTGTATTGCATTTTTACGCTTTTCGGTTGCAATACAAGGTTGCTCATAAAAGTAGATACAGTTTGCTCCATGCTTTCTATACGTTTCTTATAAGCGGGCCGAATAGTATTCTCGTCTAGTAATTCCAGTAACACCTGTGGGTGAATGTTAGCTATGAATTGCTTGCCATAGATATTTTGTCCGTCTTTTGTGCATGCATGTGTAATGATGCCATCTTTCGTAGATAGCTGAACAACTTCAGTATCTTTTAATATAGTACCACCGTTGTTTTGTAACTCACGCCACAAGAATTTAGCTATTTGCGAGCTGCCCGGTACAACTTTGTGTGAGCTGTGTATATAACTGCCAATTACAAGTGCGTGTAAAAAGAAAGGTGTTTTGCCCCGTACACCGGCATACAGCAAGTTGTTGCCTGTCAGGACACTTTGTAACCTTTTGTTATCGGTGATCTTGGTTAAGGTATCCATTAAACGCCAGTTGCTAACAGCGTCTTTTTCACTCCCGTTTCCATTGCGCAAACGGTATAGCGGGAAATGGTCGCCCACATAGTTAACCTGTTGTATATACTTTTCCAGGCTTTCTCTCTCGTATGGGAAGTAGGGTAGTAGCTGTTCAATAAAATTACGATTACCTTGTGCTTGCGGATAAGTAAGATCTTCGTCTGCAAAAGCAATACGGTCAAACGCGTTCTCACTGTACTCGGTTAATGCGAGCTTATCCATTATGCCTGCATAACTAAAGATCTTGTTGAGGGTATGCCCTTCTCCCAAGCCACCGATGTAGTGTACACAGCTGTCAAATACCTTTTTGTTGAAAGAGAATGTTTGCAGACAGCCTCCTATCTGCTTGTCTTTCTCCAGTACGCACACCTTCATGCCTTCTTTGGCTAATATAACGGCAGAGAGCAGACCTCCAAGACCTGCTCCCACCACAACAATGTCGTATGTGCTGTCGTTAGACAAATTCAATCGGGCTTACATCATTTCACGAATATCTTCCATTATTCTTTTTGCAATATTCTCAGATGTTGTTTCTGATCCGCTTTCTGCATAAATACGAATAATAGGCTCCGTGTTCGACGGGCGCAGGTGCACCCAGTCTTTATCAAATTCTATTTTAATGCCATCTTCTGTGTTGATGGGCTGGTTCTTATATTTTTCTTTTATCTGTTCGAAGATATTGTTTAGATCAATATCCTCATTCAGAGCGATTTTGTTTTTAGAAATGTAGTAGTTCGGGTAAGTACTGCGTAATGCTTTAATGCTCTTTCCTGATTTTGCCAGATGTGTTAAAAACAATGCAACCCCAATAAGGGCATCCCTGCCGTAGTGCATTTCCGGTACGATGATACCGCCATTGCCTTCGCCACCAATTACGGCACTAACAGCTTTCATCTTTTTCACAACGTTCACCTCGCCAACGGCACTTGGGGTATACTCTCCACCATGTTTTTCCGTCACATCTCTCAACGCACGGGTAGATGACATGTTAGATACCGTATTGCCCTTTTTATTACTCAATACATAGTCTGCTACGGCAACCAATGTATATTCTTCACCAAACAAGCTACCATCTTCGCAAACAAAACAAAGCCTGTCTACATCAGGGTCTACCGCTATGCCTAAATCTGCATTATCTTTTTCAACTGTATTGCAAAGCTCTGTTAAGTTCTCAGGTAAAGGCTCCGGGTTGTGTGCAAAATTACCGGTAACCTCTTCGTTGATCACCTTAATATCTTTTACGCCTAAAGCTTCTAACAATGGGGGTAAAGATATAGCCCCGGTTGAGTTTACCGCATCTACTACAACCGAAAACTTCTTCTCTTTTATAGCTGCTACATCTACAAGCGGGTGTGCCAGTATAGCGTCAATATGCTTTTGTATGTAGGTGTCGTCTTCTGTTAGTTTACCCAGGTCGTTTACTTCTGCAAACTCGTGCGTACCCTTGTCTGCGTAGTCTAATATCCACTGCCCGTCTTCTGCACTTAAAAACTCTCCTTTATCATTCAATAGTTTAAGGGCATTCCATTGCTTAGGATTATGGCTGGCAGTAAGTATAATACCACCACCGGCATTTTCCATAGTAACGGCCATTTCTACAGTAGGGGTAGTGCTAAGCCCCAAGTCTACAACATCAAAACCACAACCTTGTAGAGTAGCAACTACTAAATTCCGCACCATTCCGCCGGATATACGGCCATCGCGCCCGATAACGATTTTTTTATTGTCGCCTTGGCTTTGTACCCATGCAGCATAAGCTGTAGTGAATTTCACGACATCTATCGGTGATAACCCTGTTCCGGCTTGTCCACCTATTGTTCCTCTGATTCCTGATATAGATTTAATTAATGCCATATGTATGGTGCTGTGTCTTTATTCCGCTAATATAAGTTAATAATCAGGTTAGTACATAGCAGCAAGAAAATATAATATTACCTCAATCAGTACATAGCTTGTCAGTTAGCATCCCGCCAAAAGGGGGAAATATGTTATATTTTAGATTTATTTAAGAGAATAGAAGCCTCAAGTTTTAGCGAGCAGGTGTTTTTTGATTATTTTGCGACAAATTCCATTCCCATATGTTACACATTAGAAAAAGGTTGATCGCATTATTGGTACTCCTGGTGTCATTCGCACAGGTATCGGTAGCGCAGGACTTACAGAAAAAATTACCGGTTGACCCGAATGTTACGATTGGTCAATTCGATAACGGGCTTAAATATTATATCAGAACGAATAAGAAGCCTGAAAACAAAGTTGAATTAAGATTAGTAGTAAACGCAGGTTCTATCCTGGAGGATGACAAGCAACAAGGTTTGGCACACTTCATGGAGCACATGAACTTCAACGGTACTAAAAACTTCCAGAAGAATGAGTTGGTAAGTTACCTACAGTCTATAGGGGTTGAGTTTGGTGCAGATTTAAATGCCTATACCAGCTTCGACGAGACAGTATATATATTACCAATTCCAACGGATAAGCCGGGCAACCTGGATAAAGGTTTCCAGATTATTGAAGACTGGGCTCATAATGCATTACTAACTGATCAGGATATTGATGATGAGCGTGGTGTAGTTTTAGAAGAAAGCCGTCTTGCTAAAGGTGCCCAAATGCGTATGATGCGTAAATACCTGCCTGAGTTAATGTCAGGTAGCCGTTATGCAGAGCGTTTGCCTATTGGTAAAGATGACATTCTTAAAAACTTTAAGTACGAGACTATCCGCCGTTTCTATCGCGATTGGTATCGTCCAAACCTTATGGCTGTTATAGTTGTAGGTGATATTTCTAAGGACGAGGCTATGAAGTATTTGAAAAAACACTTTGAGCCGATGCAGAACCCTAAGAAAGCACCTGAGCGTTTTGACAACCCTGTACCTGCGCGTACAGCGTCTAAAGCAATGGTGTTGACTGATAAAGAAGCTACAAGCTATCAGTTGCAAATTATGCTGCCTACCAGAAAAATGAGCGAAGATGTTACGCTAAAAGACTATCGTGAGTCGATAGTAAGAAGCTTAATGCAACAAGCATTAAACCGCAGATTAAGCGATTTGGCTCAAGGTAGTAACCCTCCATTCCCTTTTGCTCAGGTTTCTATTTCGGGTTGGGCACGCGGATATGAAGGATTGTCTGCATTTACTATGTTTGGAGAAGAAGGTCCTGAAAAAGCTTTGATGGCTCTAACAGCTGAAATGAAGAAAGCTAAGGAGTTTGGTTTTACTAAGAGCGAGCTGGAAGTAGTTAAGAAAAATATGCTGAGCTATATGGAAAAAGCATATAACGAGCGTAATACTACTGAAAGTGGAAGATTAGTAGGAGAGTACATCCGCAACTTCCTTGAAGGAGAAGCGATCCCTGGTATCCAGAATGAGTATAATTATTACAAGCAGCTATTGCCTACAATTGAAGTAGCAGAAGTAAATGAAGCTTTGCAAGGTTGGATGGATAATACAGACGCTGTATTCTCATTGATCACTGGTCCGGAAAAAGACGAAGTGAAGTTACCTACAGATATGGAGCTTAAAGCAATGGTGAAGAAAGGTTTTGAGCAAGCTGTTGAGAAAAATGAAGAAAAAGAAGTGTCTTCTCAGTTGTTGGCAGAATTGCCGGAGCCGGGTAAAGTAACTTCAGTGTCTAAGGATAACGACTTCAACGCAACCACTTATACTTTGAGTAATGGTGTTAAAGTAACGGTTAAGTCTACTTCATTCAAGAGCGATGAGATCGTGCTAAGTGCGGTTAAAAAAGGTGGTCGTAATGGTTATAAGTTAGACAAAGTATACAGTGCAGATTATGCATCTTCTGTAGTTAATGCAATGGGAGTAGGAGAGTTCTCTCCTTCAGACCTTAAGAAAGTATTGGCGGGTAAAAATGCAAAAATCAGTACTAATGTAGCAGAGTACACAAATACAATATCTGGTAGCAGTACAGTTAAAGATTTTGAAACCATGCTACAGTTGTTGTACTTGTCTTTAACAGACCCTCGTACTGACGAAGACTTGTATAATGCATTTATTAAGAAGCAAAAAATGCAGCTGAAATTCTTAGCAGCAAATCCGCAGGTATCTTTTGTTGATACATTGTTTAGCACGGTTTACAATAACAACCCGCTTGCACAAGCGCCAATTCCAAAGCCGGAGCATTTTGATGCAATTAAGCTAAATGACGCCTTAGAGATCTATAAAAACGAGATTGGTAATGCAGATGGATATCACTTCTTCATAGTTGGTAATGTAGATCAAACTACACTTAAGCCACTATTGGAAAGATATATCGCGAGCTTACCTGCTTCGGGTAACACACCTAAGATAGTAGACAATGGAGTGCGCCCGATTGAGGGAGACAAAACATTGAAATACTATAAAGGTAAAGATGCTAAGAGCTTGATCGTAAGCTTTGTACACGACGAGCATAAGTTTAGCGAAGATTTCCGCCTGAAAGCAAGTGCACTGGCAGAGATATTGAACATCAAAGTAATTGAGGAGCTTCGTGAGAAGTTAGGAGGCATCTATGGTGGTGGATACAACGCTGGTGTAGATCAGTATCCTTACGAAGAGTATACTCTTTCTCTTCAGCTACCATGTGGCCCTGAGAACGTAGATAAGCTTATTAAAGCTGCTGATGAGGTGGTTGCAGAGCTTAAGGCTAATGGCCCTTCTAAAGAAAACTTGCAGAAAGTAAAGAATCAATGGCACGAAAAGCATCGCGAAAGCGTAGAGAAAAACAGCTATTGGGCTAGCAAAATGCAAAGTGTAATGGTTTGGGGCAGAAGCAAGTCGAACGTGTTCGGTTACGATGCGTGGATCGATAAGTTAACTCCTAAGGATATTCAGGATGTAGCTAAAGAGATCTTCGACAACGGAAGTACTTTTACAGCTATTCTTTATCCTGAAAGCGAGAAGAAGTAAAAGCTGATATGAATAATAAAAAAAGCACCACAAACGTGGTGCTTTTTTTATGTGTTTAATGCGCTATTTCGGCTGTATATAGTCCTTAAAATCAAACTCGTACTCTTTCTTAGGGTCGTCCTCTTTAGCCGCATTTAATTCGCTTGGTGTTTCGTATGGTGCAAATATCACCTTGCCTTCGTCCAGATAGTTATTTTCTTCAAAAAAATGTACAGACATCTTAGCCAGTATGTCTACAACTTCTCTTTGTTTTTCTTCTGTACTGTTTAGTAGTTTTTTAGATCCCAGTGTAATGGTAACATCCTGATGTTCTTTTATCTCTATTGCTTTGTAAGGGGTGGGCACTGCTATGCGCATAGAGTCTTTCATCGCCTCTTCCAGAGGGGCATTAGGTTTCAGGTCTTTACAGGCAGTAACACCTGTAATTGTAACTGCAGTCAGTGCTGCTGTAATCAGCTTTTTCATCATAATATACTGTTGATTATTGCATCTCTAAAGTAGGATAAAATGCCCGCAACTTAGGGGCGCAAATATTTTTTTAGAAATATGCGAAAAAAAGTTTGCTGGAATTAAAAAGCTGTTTACCTTTGCAGTCCCTTCAGAAAAAGAGGGGTAGTTCTTTAAGGTTTTTCTCTAGTAATTTTATTGATTTTGCGAGTTGAAAAAGGTGTTAGTAGTGATACGAAAATGTGGATAACTACTAACGGAAAAAGTTTTGCTGAAACATAAAACTTGTATACCTTTGCGCCTCGCTATTGCGGAGTTAACCTTTGGGTAACGATTAGTTCTTAAAATATTAACCTTTAGAGTGGGGTTAAGTAATAAACGGTAAAGCAGAAAAAGTAGCTGCGAGACAGGGGCGGATCCTGATTACTGGCAAACTGTTCAACGAA
>JAUICZ010000007.1 GCA_030429205.1 Bacteroidia bacterium | reverse complement strand
AAGTGGCTACAGGTAATACCGTTAAGGTGCAATTGAGTGATTTGCCATCAGGAGTGTATATGTTACAATATACAGACGATGAGCGCAGAGAGCAGATCAAGTTCAATAAGCAATAAGCTAAGTATTATTAACTGATAGTTAAGCCGGTGGATTTTAATCTGCCGGCTTAATATTTTACCTAACCTACAGCAAGAAATATCCGTCTTAATATTTATAAGTTTTCTTTTAAAAGTTGGCAACATTAACTAACTTTAAAACTTAGATACGAATAGTATACATTATAATCTTTTATTATAAAAAAGTGATTATGAAGATAAATCCTTACTCTCTACTAAAAGGGTTATTGTTAACAGGTATTATCGCCGGCGCAGCAGTAACTGCTGATGCCCAGTACTGTCCTGTTGCATTTGCAAATGGATGTGGTCCGCAAAATGCATCAATACAAAGTGTAAGTACTACAGGTGGTATCAATAACTTTACCAATAATAACACCTATTGTGGCAACTCTACCACGTCGTATTCAGACTATACATCAATGAAAGTAACGCAAGAAGCGTTTAAGAGTGTTGATGTAAAAGTAAAGTTAGCTAGTAATACTTCGGTAGGTTCTGCTATTACTAGGGTGTATGTTGACTGGGATAACGATAAAGCTTTTTCATCTACAGAATATATTGCTCCAAACACAACCTTAGATCATGTGCACACAGGTGCAGGAGATGAGGTTACGATCAAAATAACAGTTCCTGGTTATGCGAAGGAAGGGTTGTTAAGGATGCGTATTGTACTTGGATCTGCAGGTCCTGTATATGATCCAAATACGCAAGCTTGTGCTAACTCTGTTAATGCAAACCATGGAGAGTGTGAGGATTATACTTTCGAGGTAATAAACCCATGTATTCCACCTGATGTTATATCTATCTCTAACTTGGATTATAAGTCAGCAGATTTCGCTTGGACTCCTAAGCTGAATGCTGAGATGTATGAATACTTAATTAAGACTGATAGTACAACACCACATGATACTTTACATGGATTTACTTATACAACTGTAAATGGTGTAGACGTTGATACTTTCCAGTGTGATACTAAATACTACATTTTTGTTAGACTAGTATGTGACTCTTCAGGTATCTCAAGAAATTGGGAAACTTCTAAATGGATAAAAGATTCATTTACAACACCGCCATGTTGTTATATTCCGAATATAACAGTGAAAAATATTACCAGTACTACTACACATGTTAGTTGGGATCCTATACAAAGTGCCTATGGTTACGAGTATGCTGTAAGTACACAACCAGATCCTCCACAACAAGGTACTTATACAACCAGTACGTCTGTATTGCTGCAAGGGCTACAACCTAAAACAACACACTTTATACACGTACGTAGCCGTTGTAATCCAACGCCTTTATCAGAGTGGGGTAAAGCTCCGTTTAAAACAACAAAATACTTATCTGTAAACTCATTGTATGGTTCTGGAGTGTTCTCTATGGATGCTTACCCAAGCCCAATGTATGATAAACTAAATATAGAGCTTAACGGAGATAGAGCAGACCATGCACAAGTATCTATAATAGATGTTACCGGTAAGGTAGTTTATAATACATCTGTTGTAGGTGATAAGATGACTATCAATGTTGATCAACTAACATCTGGCATTTATATAGTTAGATATACTGATGATATTCATAACGAAGTAATGAAGGTTACTAAGAAATAAGAACCTTACGACATAATTTAAAATAGCACTCTTGATAAAGAGTGCTATTTTTTGTTGAATGGATAAGGTGAACAATGGATTGCAGACATAAAAAAACAGCCTGATTATAATCAGGCTGTTTTTTTGTAGTAGATTATTTTATTTGATTTTGAAAGCTTTCTTTACTTTGCTTACATAATCTAGTTTTTCCCATGTAAATAGCTCAACATTCACTTTCTTAGTTTTTCCTTCTCCGTTAGTAAATGTTTTTGATACTTTCTCCGGTACACGTCCCATATGACCATATGCAGCACATTCGCTATACATAGGTTGACGTAGTTTCAATCTTTGTTCTATGTAGTAAGGACGCATATCAAATATGCTCTCAACAACTTTAGCTATTTGTCCGTCACTCATGTCTACGTTCGCACTACCATAAGTGTTTATATATACACCCATTGGCTTAGCAACCCCAATAGCATAAGAAACTTGTACTAACACCTCTTCGCAAACACCTGCTGCTACAAGATTTTTAGCAATATGTCTGGTAGCATAAGCTGCAGAACGGTCTACCTTGCTAGGATCTTTACCGGAGAAGGCTCCGCCACCGTGTGCACCTTTACCTCCGTAAGTATCAACAATAATCTTTCTTCCGGTAAGACCTGTATCACCGTGAGGTCCGCCAATTACAAACTTACCTGTTGGGTTGATGTGGTACTCTATTTTATTGTTGAATAGGTGCTTGTACTGTGGGTAGCGCTTTTTAAGACGAGGTACTAATATGCTCTTTATATCCTTTGTGATGCGATCAAGCATCTTAGCTTCAGTATCAAAGTCATCGTGTTGTGTAGAGATAACTATAGCATCTATACGTACAGGCTTATTATCGTCGCTGTATTCAAGTGTTACCTGGCTTTTAGCATCAGGGCGAAGGTATTTCATCTTTTTGCCCTCTTTTCTTATAGCTGCAAGCTCTTTTAATAAAGCGTGAGACATGTCAAGAGCAAGAGGCATATAGTTGTCGGTTTCGCTAGTAGCATAACCAAACATCATACCCTGGTCTCCGGCGCCTTGTTCTTCTTTTTTCTTTCTGTCTACACCTTGATTAATATCAGGAGATTGCTCGTGAATAGCTGATAAAACACCGCAAGAGTTAGCTTCAAACATGTATTCGCTTTTTGTATAGCCAATGTTAGCTATTACATCGCGAGCTATTGTAGGTGCATCAATATAAGTATTACATTTTACCTCACCAGCTAAAACAACCTGACCGGTTGTTACTAGTGTTTCGCAGGCAATTTTAGAATTTTTGTCCCATGCAAGAAAGTTATCTACAAGAGCATCTGATATTTGGTCTGCTACCTTATCAGGATGTCCTTCAGATACACTTTCCGAAGTGAATAAATATGACATTCAAATAAAATTTTAAAAGTTAAGATGCGAATATAGCATCATTTTTTATTCTACAGTAACCGACTTTGCCAAGTTTCTAGGCTGGTCAACATTACAACCACGTAGGATTGCAATATGATACGCCAGAAGTTGTAATGGCACAATACTGATCAAAGGCGAAAGAATTTCCTCTGTTTCAGGAACTTCTATAACGTGGTCAGCAAGTTGTTTAAGGGTAGTATCTCCTTTGTGTACAACGGCTATAATACGACCTTTACGTGCCTTAACCTCTTGTACGTTTGATACTATCTTTTCGTAAGCGCTTTGGTTGGTTGCAAGAAATACTACAGGCATTTCTTCGTCAATCAATGCAATCGGTCCGTGCTTCATTTCTGCAGCAGGATATCCTTCTGCGTGTATATAAGAAATCTCTTTCAGCTTTAATGCACCCTCAAGCGCTACAGGGAAGTTGTAACCTCTACCTAGATATAAGAAGTTTTTCGCGTCTTTGTATTGCGCAGCCAACTCTTTTATCTGATCATCAAGCTTCAGTACTTCTTCGATTTTCTTAGGTATATTCTCAAGCTCGTATAATATTTCGCGAAGTTTTGACGTAGAGATGGTTCCCTTCTCTTGTGCCATTTGCAACGCAATCAATGTAAGAATAGTTATTTGAGTAGAGAAAGCTTTAGTAGATGCAACACCTATTTCAGGTCCGGCATGTGTATATGAACCTGCATGTGATACACGGGCTATTGACGATCCTATTACATTACAGATACCATATATAAGCGCCCTTCTTTCTTTAGCCAGCTCTATTGCTGCTAAAGTGTCTGCAGTTTCGCCTGATTGAGAGATGGCCATAAGCACATCATTCTCATTAATAATAGGATTCCTGTATCTGAACTCTGAAGCGTATTCTACCTCAACAGGTACTCTGGCAAGGTCTTCTATTAGATATTCTCCTATAAGACCGCTATGCCAAGAAGTTCCGCAAGCGGTTATCAGGAATCTTTTTGCGTGTTCTATTCGGTTAATATACTCAGAAAGTCCACCTAACTTTATCCATCCCTGAGAAGCGTTCATTCGCCCTCTTAAGCAGTCTGCGATTACCTTAGGTTGCTCATATATTTCCTTAAGCATAAAGTTGTCAAATCCACCTTTCTCTATCATTTCAAGGCTCATTTCCAGCTCTTGAATAGCAGGTGTTTTTTGGACATTGCCTAAAGTTTTGATCAGATACGTACCATCACGATTGATTACACCGTATTCTTGATCGTCTAAGTATATTACGTTTTTTGTGTATTCTATAATAGGAGAAGCATCAGATGCTATAAAGAATTCGCCTTTACCAATTCCAATAACCAGTGGGCTGCCTTTACGTGCCGCTATTAACTGGTCGGGGTTTGTTTTGTCTATCACAACAATAGCATACGCACCTACTACCTGGTTTAATGCTACACGTACTGCGTCTTCTAAATTTGGAAAGTCTTTTTTCCTTACTTCTTCAATAAGGTTTACCAGAACTTCAGTATCGGTATCAGAGTTGAATTTATAACCACGCTTTTGAAGCTCAGCTTTAATAGATGCGTAGTTCTCAATTATACCGTTATGGATGATAGCAAGATCTCCGGATTGTGAAATGTGCGGGTGAGCGTTTGTGTCATTAGGCTCTCCATGGGTTGCCCATCTGGTATGGCCGATACCAATTGTAGCTGTCAGATTTTCGCCTCCGGTTATTTTCTCTAGCTCGCTAACCTTGCCGGCTTTTTTATATACCGTAAGGTCTCCATTCAATAATGCCACACCGGCACTATCATAGCCACGATATTCTAGCCTTTTAAGGCCTTTAATTAGTATTGGGAACGCATCGTTTTTGCCAATATAGCCTACTATACCGCACATAAACTTATGTTTTTAGTCTGGTTTTGAATAAACAATGTTCAGTTGAACTTTGTAATTGCTATGGGTTCTTCCGCCTGC
Source organism: Bacteroidia bacterium (assembly GCA_030429205.1). Lineage (GTDB taxonomy): Bacteria > Bacteroidota > Bacteroidia > Chitinophagales > Chitinophagaceae > UBA5543. Next base: position 84,265 of record JAUICZ010000007.1, on the reverse strand, counting down.
TACCAGCCTGTATGCTGCCGGATAGCCTTTGGCACCCTTTATACGCAAATGTAACTCTTTGCGTTCACCATTTATAATCTTTTGCACCTCTTTAGGTACATTAATTCTATATCTTATTATATCGTTATTAAACTGGTCTTTCTCACTCAGTTTATTACCATCTACAAAGTCAATAGCTGCTGAAACATTTGACACGTCATAATCAGCTATTGTGTACTCTTCGCCATTCTCGTCTACACCCCTAGGGGTGATACGGTTAGGAGTCAACATTGTATCAGCATTATTACCAGTTTTAACTTGTGTAATAACTATCTCTGCCTTTACAATGGTTACTTGCGGCAAATTGCTGAGGTAAGGCATCCTGATGTCTAATACTGCACCCGGCTCATTTTGAAGCACAATAGTGTCGTCAGATTTATTAATAGTGTTGTTATAGTTATTAATTAAGTCCTGTGCAGGTCTTCCTGTATAGTTGCGTCCAATCCAGTTGTAGTTGGCTGTTTTATCTCTAACGTAGTTAAAGAATGCTGTTTTTGTTGTATTGTCTCCATCTTCTCTGTAGTAAAAAGCAATAGCAGCTCTGTTATAGTTAGAGTTACCATCAAGATAGAAATAAGACAGCAAGTCAGTATTCTGATTAGTATCTGGTTCTATATATATGCCTTTTAGAAAATTAAGGAAGGCAGACTCTGAGGCAAAGCTTACATCTTTATTATTCCTTACTTCATTGTCAAACTTATCTATAAAGGCTTGGTTTAAAGGAATGCGTAAGTGTTTGCTATCTGTAGTATCACCAGTACCTAAAATGGGCTCACTATCAAGCTTGGCTTTGAAATCTATAGATTGTAAATCACTGATGGGGTTAGATCTGTTAATGCCAACAACCTGGTTACTATAGTACTCTTGGTCAATACTCAGTTGTTCTGTCAGCTCGTATACTCTTAGTTTTTGTTCTTCAGGATCGCCATAATTACCCCATGAAAAGCCTGCATACGGTAGTATAAGTACTGCAGAGTCTATTGTATATGCATTGCCACCTGTAAAAGAGAAACCACTGGTAACTGCCGGAATTACCTGAAAAGCGATACCTGCATTTGTTCTGCCAAAGTATGGATCGACAACTGTTCCCAGCCCATGTATAACACGTAATCCAGATTGTTTTTCACTGGTATTTAGTTTTTCAATGAACCCTGTCTTGGTAATTACCGTTACTGTATCGCCCAATGTATCTGTATTTAGTACATTATTACCAGGTGCGATACTAGCTTTTACAATAGCATCTTCTCTACAACTACTAAACATCAATGCAATACTACCTGCAAAGAGAGTAGCTATTAATAAGCTGTTCTTTTTCAAAGGTTTGAATTTTGTACGAAGGTGATAAATGTTTCCTTAAGACTCTGTTAAGCTTTTGTACAGGTCTAGTAAAGGAGTAGCATCTTCTGTCCAGCTTTCGTTATACTTCACTACTTTTTTATATCTGCTAGGTTTAACAGCTTTTACTATTTCGTCATTAAGGTTAGCATCGCCATGTATCACTACATCAGCATTTTTACTTGCTCCTAATGTCAAAGACAGGTTGTCTCCACCTTTGTAAAGCTCTAAATCTTTTTCTTTGATATCTGTACTTATAGTAGCTTTTCTGATGAAATCCTCGTCGAATTTTTCTTTAAACTGATCGTTTTGAGCAGTGTACACAACTTTAGAATAGTTAAATACAGGCTCCTTTTTGTATGCAGTTTTTAAATATAAAGGAACAAGAGAAGTCATCCAGCCATGACAGTGAATGATATCCGGAGGCCAGCCAAATTTCTTGACAGTTTCTAATGCACTTTTACAGAAGAAGATCATGCGTTCCGCATTATCATCGTAAAATTTTCCTTTATCGTCATTGAAAACGAACTTACGTTTGAAGTAATCTTCATTATCCATGAAGTATACCTGCAAGCGTGCACTAGGTAAAGATGCCACCTTTATGATCAAAGGGTAGTCATCCTTATCTATAATTATGTTAATACCAGACAATCGAACTACTTCGTGTAGGCGATGGCGGCGTTCGTTTATAGTACCAAAGCGGGGCATAATTACCCTAACTTCCATACCACTATCGAATGTTTTTACTGCCAGGCTATTTAAGATCTTGGCAAAATCGCCAAATTCTGTATATGGAGATAATTCGTTGGCAATAATTAAGACGCGCTTTTTGTCTTGGGACATGCTTATTAATTAGATTTATTTAAAAAAGAACAATATGAATTGCTAGAAATAGATTGCAAAATTACGAAAATATTAATTTACACGCTTTACTTTGCACGTTAAACGTGGTTTTGTAGCATGGTTGTATTTAAAAGAGAAAAAGATCTAAAGCGTTATCTGTTGAATATCAGTTCGAAAGGTGGTTTGGTTGGCTTTGTTCCAACCATGGGTGCATTGCATAAAGGGCACTTGTCTTTACTGAAAGAGGCTCAAAACCAGTGTGATTGTTCTGTAGTAAGCATTTTTGTTAACCCTACACAGTTTAATGATAAAGAAGATTATGAAAAATATCCTGTAGATACTTCTAACGACATTTTGTTATTGACAGAAGCAGGGTGTGATGTGCTTTTTCTACCCGGTGTAGAAGAGGTTTATCCTAAAGGTATTGATAATACCCCGACGTATGATTTTGGTTATTTAGAGACAATATTAGAAGGTAAATATAGGCAAGGTCACTTTAAAGGGGTAGGACAGGTTGTTGCTCGGTTGTTAGATATGGTGCAGCCGGATACGTTGTTTTTAGGGCAAAAAGACTATCAGCAATGTATGGTTCTAAAAAGTCTGGTAGCACAAATAGATTTAAAACCTGAAATTGTTATATGTGCCACTCAAAGAGAAGATGATGGTTTGGCCATGAGCTCAAGGAATAGAAGGTTATTGCCGGCACAGAGGGCAGTGGCAAACTTGTTGTATCAATGTCTGGTTTCTATAAAAACAAAAAAAGGTATTGAACGATTCTCAATTGTAGAGAAAGAGTGCCGGGATATATTAAAAGAAAAAGGTTTTACTCCTGAATATGTAGCACTGGCAGATGCTGCCGACCTGACATTGCTGGATGAATATGACGACAATAGAAAAATGGTAGCCTTAATAGTAGCTAGTATAGGCAGTATAAGATTAATAGACAATATGTTTGTTAACTAAGAATCTTATTTCGCTCTGGATATCTTCAACATATTAGTAGGCAATTGTTCTTCAACAGGTATACTACCGGTATTGACAATGATATCACCAGAGTTTAAAAGCCCCTTGTCTTTAAGGATATCAACTTGTTCGTCAAATATGGTATCTAAGTCTACACCATGCACATAATAAAATGCCTGTACTCCCCAGCTCAAGCTTAATTGGTTAACTAAGGATTCCGTTTTTGTGAAGATGTATAATGGTGAGCGTGGGCGAAAGCTAGACAACATGAAGCCTGTGTATCCGGATTGCGTCATCCCTATTAAGGCATTCGCTTTTACATCTTTAGCCATTTCGCAAGCATTGTAGCAAAGTGCATCGCTTAAGAAAGATGGTGAGTGTGGTTGCGGTGTTAGGTTTCTATTGTATATAATTTCTTCTTTTTCAACCTCTTGTATGATACTTACCATGGTTTCGATTACCAGTTCAGGGTATTGTCCCATTGCTGTTTCTCCACTTAGCATTACTGCGTCAGCTCCTTCTAAAACAGCATTAGCAACATCAGTTATCTCGCTACGGTTGGGGCGAGTACGGTCAATCATACTTTCCATCATTTGGGTAGCGATGATCACCGGCTTAGCTCTGTGTATACACTTTCTGATGATGTTCTTCTGTATCATTGGTATTTGCTCCAATGGAAGCTCTACACCAAGGTCTCCTCTGGCAACCATTACGGCGTCACTCGCCAGAATGATCTCCCTTAAATGCTCCAGCGCTTCAGGCTTCTCTATTTTCGCTATGATCTTAGCATGGCTATTTTTTTCTTTAAGAATAGTTCTTAAATGAACAATGTCTTCGGGTTTTCTTACGAATGAAAGTGCTACCCAGCCTATATTTTGAGACACAATAAAATCAAGGTCATTAAGATCTTTCTTAGAGAGAGACGGCAGTGATATTTTGGTGTCAGGAAGGTTAACTCCTTTACGGGATGATAGAACACCGGCGGTCTCAACTACAGCTTTAACTTTTTGGTCGGGTGTTACCTCAACTACTTTTACTTCTATTTTACCATCATCCAGTAGAATATATTCGCCCACTTTCACATCGTTATGGAAGTTGGGATAGGATATATAGATATTATCGTGAGTACCTATTGTTTTCTCATTAGTGAAGAATATTTCATCTCCCTCTTTTAATTCCAGCGCATTGTCTTTTATTTCACCTACTCTTAGCTTCGGACCCTGTAAATCAGCCAGTATAGCAATATTAAAAGGGTTGTCTTCGTTTATTTTTCGGATGTGCTTAATAACCTCTGCGTGCTGTTCGTGCGTACCATGCGAAAAGTTTAATCTAAATACGTTTACCCCTTTCTGAACAAGAGATAGTAATTTATCGTATGTATTAGAAGCTGGTCCTACTGTAGCTATGATTTTGGTCTTGTGTAACATCCTGTCTTAAGTTTTGCTCAAAGTTCAACACTGTATGCTTAATACAAATTATATACAGGTTAAGTTTCTGCTATTAATTATTAGCTCTGTCAACTAAGGTACAAAAGATATAAGTTGAATGCGTAAAACGATTTTGTTTAAAAGTCACGTTTTCAGAGAGTTATTGAAATTGGATTTTATTGGATAACTTTTTATGGATATCCTTTAAGATTGACGGTTTTTTACCTTAATTTTGCGCGCAACTTAAGAATAATATATTCAATAATATATGTCAGGTCAGTTAAAAGAGGTTCGTAACCGTATTAAGTCTGTAACATCAACGCAGCAGATTACAAAGGCTATGAAAATGGTGAGTGCAGCGAAACTTCGTCGTGCTCAGGATGCAATTATACAAATGCGTCCTTATGCTGAGAAGCTTCAGGAAATGTTAAGCAACATTGTAAGCAACAGTAGTGGTGATATAGACTTGTCTCTGGCAGAGGAGCGCAAGGTAGAGCGAGTATTGTTGATTTGTATTACCAGTGATCGTGGACTTTGCGGTGCATACAATTCAAATATTATCAAAACTACCGTTAATCAGATGAATACTCAATACTCTGAGCAGAACGCTAAGGGTAATGTAACGGTTATGCCACTAGGTAAAAAAGCCTATGAGTATTTTTCGAAACGTGGTTTTAAAATAGTTGATAAATATTGGGAAGTGTTCTCTGACCTAAGTTTCGACAATGTACGCCAGGCGGCAGTATATGCTCAGGAAGGATTCTTAAATAAAGAATACGATAAGGTAGAGATAGTGTACAGCCAATTTAAAAATGCAGCAACACAAATCTTTAGAGCAGAGCCTTATTTGCCAATACCAAAAGTTGAACCTGTAGAAGGTGAAGATGAAAGCAATAAAGCAGATTTTATCTTTGAACCATCTCAGGAGACTTTGGTTACAGAGCTAATGCCTAAGATCTTAAATACTCAGGTATATAAAGCTTTACTGGATGCAAATGCTTCTGAGCATGGTGCACGTATGACAGCTATGGATAAGGCTAGTGAAAATGCGAATGAATTGTTGAAAGACTTGAAGATATCTTACAACAGAGCTCGTCAGGCAGCTATTACAACAGAGCTTACAGAGATTGTAAGTGGTGCAGCTGCGTTACAAGGTTAATAACATCGTAATATCATATTCTACAACCGCTGCATGGGTATATGCAGCGGTTTTCTTATTTTTATTCAAATTGAGAAGTAATGAAAAAGATCTTTATAACGATCACTTGCATACTTGCAGTAGTGGGTGTAACCAAAGCACAGACTGGTAAGATGTACCAGGCAAAACTAGAAGGTTCTGTAGTTTTAAGAGATGTTGAAGACAAGTACAATGCACAGGTTTATAACCTCGAAGCTCCTGCCCCTGATGGAAATGCAGATAGGGTAAGGTTAGCAAAAGCAAAAGAAGAGAGTGCTAAGTTGTTCCCGAGAACAAGAACAAACAGAAGTGCTGCGAAAGCAACTGCGGCAAAAGCTCCTATTGTAGTAAAAGATTTTGTTGCTGATTCTCTATCAGGTATTCCGCCGGATAATGATATGGCTATATCAAAAGCGAATAAAGCTGTGAATGTAATGAATAGTAGTATTGCTGTATTAGATGGTAATACCGGACAGTTTTTATACCGTAGAATATTGCTTTTATTCTCTGGTCCTGTAGGCTTGAGTGGACCTAATGATAACCGTTACGATCCTAAGATATTATACGATCCGAATGAAGATAGGTTTATCTGTATTATGTTGAATGGTCGTGACCAGTACAACTATATAGTAGTTGGTTTTTCTAAAACTAATGATCCTGCCGGCGCTTGGGCATTTTATAAGTTTTACGGAGATTATAAAACAGATACAACGTGGTTCGATTATCCGGGTGTAGTACTTTCAAAAGACGAATTGTTTATTACAGGTAATAAGATTGGTCATAGTCAACCATGGGAGACCGGGTTTACAGAGACTGTAGTATATCAAATTGATAAGCACGATGGTTATCAGGCTGCAGCAACTTTAGATTATAAAATTTGGGATGGCATTAAGTTTGGTGGTAAGTCTGTTAGAAATCTATTTCCTGTAAAAGCGGGGTGGATACCTGATAGTGATGAGCAGTACTTCGTGTCGAATAGAAACTTTGATGTGCAAAATGATACAATATTTCTGGCTAAGATATCGGGTAAGTTAAACACAGGTGCAACGCTTACATTACAAGCAATGAAAGCACCTAAAAGTTATGGTGTACCACCCAATGGTAGACAAAAAGACACTTTTGAACTAGCTACTAATGATGGTAGAATTCTTGGTGCATATGCGTATAACAACGAAATTCAGTTTGTGAGTACATCTGTACATCCTCAAAGCGGATCTGCCGCAATATATCATGGTAAGATCAGTGATTATAAGAGCAATCCAAATGTTAGTTATGCTGAGTTTTATGGTATAGATACTTTAGACTTTGGTTACCCCAATATTTCTTTTGTAGGTAATAGCTGGGGGGTAAACCAGTCGATGATCAACTTTAATTATACAGGGCCAAATGAGTATGCCGGAACTGCGGCTATTATGTACGACGGTTTAGATTATTCTGACATGATAAAAATAAAGACCGGAGACACGACAATAAGCAGGTTGTCTGGTAAGAACCAGCGTTGGGGAGACTATACAGGTTCTCAGGTTGACTTTAATTCACTGGGCTCAGTTTGGGTTGTTGGTATATATGGTAAGGTGCAAAATAGCTCGCCAAGTAATATAGGAAACTATGGTAACTGGATGGCTAAATTAAATTCACCGGTAGTAGGTATTCAGGAAACTAAGAAGGAAACCCCTCAAGCAAAACTTTATCCAAATCCGGCTATTCAGTTTGTTGAGTTTGAGTTTGAGTTACAAGAGTCTGCAGTTGTTTACTTTAAAATATATAATGCAGCTGGTCAGCTAGTTGATGAGCTGTTGAGCCAAAAATGTAAAAAAGGAAATAACTTGCTAAGGTTTAACATAGCTATGTTGCCTGCCGGTAATTATGTATTGACAGGGGGAAGCCAGTCCGGAGAAACTGCAATCCAGCAAAAGTTTGTGAAACAGTAGTATAGAGAGTATACTTTCTAAATGTCGCAAGTATTATTCAATCTAAGTCTAGCCTCAAGAGCAGTTCGTACTAACAAGTTACGTTCTGCTATTACTATTGCAATAATTGCATTAGGCATTACAGCTTTAATAGCCATATTAACGTCTATAGATGTTATGAAAGCAGGAGTGTATTCCAACTTCAGTAAAATGGGGTCAAATACATTCCAGATAACAGGCGACATTATAAAAAAGAAGAAACGATCTCACGGTATACATATTGGCAGAAGAGAAGGTAAGAACATTACTTACCTGGAAGCTAAGGCTTTTAAAGAACGATACGGTTTTCCGGCGCTGGTAAGCATGTCTATGTCGGGTAGTAGTGTAGCAACGTTAGTTTATAAATCTGTAAAGACGAATCCTAACATTCGTACAATGGGTATTGACGAAAACTACCTCGAAATATCCGATACGAAATTACAGGCAGGCAGAGCATTCTCGCAAACCGAACTAAGGTTTGGTAATTCTGTTTGTATACTAGGAAATGGTGTGGCGAAAACATTATTTGGCAGGAACTACCAAAACGGTGTCGGCAAGATAATCTCTATAGGTGATCTTAAATATACAGTTATTGCTATAGCAGAAGAGAAAGGCGGTAGTATGATTATGAATACCGACAACCTGGTTTACCTGCCATTAGAAAATACCAGAGAGGTATACGGAACAAATGCAGAACGGTTTACCATCAATGTAATGGTAGATGATATCGCATCGAAAGAAATGGCTGAAGAAGAAGCAGAGGGGGTGTTTAGGGTAATAAGAAAAGTGCGGACAGGTGAAGAAAATAACTTTACCATTACACAAAACGATAGCTTAGCAACGATGGTATTAGAGACTATCAGCTATATTAGTATTGCTGCATTGTTCATCGCTATCATTACGTTATTAGGTTCTGTGATCGGGCTGATGAATATTATGTTGGTATCTGTAGCAGAACGTACCAGAGAGATTGGCATTAATAAGGCACTGGGTGCCAGAGCTTCAACTATTAAACAACAATTCTTAACAGAATCTATTCTTATAAGTTTGCTTGGAGGGGTCACAGGTATTGTATTAGGTATTATCATTGGAAATTTGCTGGGTTTAGTGTTAGATGCCCCGTTTATTATACCTTGGTTTTGGATGTTGGTAGGTTTGAGTTTATGTATACTTGTTGGTGTTATATCTGGTATATATCCGGCAATAAAAGCGTCAAAACTAGATCCAATAGTTGCATTAAGGTACGAGTAAAAGAGCCATGGCGTTACAGAAAGGAAGAGTATATAAATCTACAGGTAGCTGGTATGCTGTATGCGATGAGCAAGGGCGGTTTTGGAATGCCCGTGTGATAGGCAAATTCAAGATTGATAAAAACATATCATCCAGCAACCCCGTTGCTGTTGGAGACTTCGTAATGTTTGAGGTTGAAAGTGAAGAGGAGGAAACGGCTATCATTAAGTCTATTGCAGACAGAGAAAACTATTTTGTAAGAGTCTCTCCTCAAAATAAAAATCAGAAACACATCATCGCATCGAATATTGATGCTGCCGTTGTTATTGCAACTATTACCAGCCCCAGAACGTCAACCGGTTTTATAGATAGGTTCTTAATAACAACAGAGGCCTATCACATTCCCGCTATTGTTATCATTAATAAAACAGATCTTTTAAAAGACAAGCATAAAGCGATACTGGAAGAGTGGCAGAGTATCTATCAAAAAGCCGGCTATGAGTTTTATGGTTTATCTGCATTGAATGCTGATGACATACAAAAAGTAAATGAACGAATTGAAGGAAAGACCACATTGTTCTTCGGGCATTCGGGAGTGGGTAAAAGTACCATCATTAATAAGTTATTGCCAGGTAGAGAGCTGAAAACAAGAGAGCTCTCTGAATGGAGTGGTAAAGGCCAGCACACGACTACTTTTGCAGAGATGTTTGACCTTCCGGGGGCAGGCAGAATAATAGATACACCTGGTGTAAAGCAATTTGGGCTAATTGACATAGAGCAAGAAGAACTGGCCCAGTATTTTCCAGAGATGCGTGCTTTGATGAATGAGTGTAAGTTCAATAACTGCTTACATATAAATGAGCCCGGCTGCAAGGTGAAAGAAGCAGTTATAAATGGTGAGCTTGCAGAAGAACGTTATATCAATTATGTAACAATACTGGATACCATTGAAAAAAAATGGTAAATAAATAAAGCAATTATGATACTATACAATGTTACAGTAAAAGTGGATACAGACTATGCAAAAGACTGGGTGCAGTGGATGAAAGAAGAGCATATTCTGGATCTGATGGAGACGGGTTTGTTTGTTGATGCAAAGCTATATCGCTTGATGGATATAGATGATAGTGATGGAATTACTTACTCTGCGCAGTATTTCTGTAAAGATATGGAGGCTTATAACAGGTATATATCTGAATATGCTGAAGAAATGCGTAACAGAGGATTGCAGCAGTTTGAAGGTAAATTCGTCGCTTTTCGTTCTTTATTATCAACAGTTGATGAGTAAATCAGCGAATCCGCCGAAATGCTTGTTAATAGGGCGTTTCCTCATAGCAAAATTCTTGCCAATATGACGAAAGTGTTGATTGATAAGGGTTTACGGCGATTATATTATTATTAATGCGATTGTGAATTGTTGATAAACTGTGGAAAGCTGCTTCAGGCAAGGGTTTTGGAGGATAAAAAAACTCAAACCGCTATTTGGAACTGTGCTAAACCTGAGTATATTTGTTTAAAGACGATAGAATTTTATTTACAACCAAACACACTGAGTCTATGAACAAAGCTGAATTAATCGACAAAATTGCAAAAGATGCAGGCATTACTAAAACACAAGCTAATGATGCATTAGATGCTTTTACAGGTGCTGTTACCAGCACATTGAAAAAAGGTGATCGTGTTACATTGGTAGGTTTCGGTACTTTCTCTGTATCTGAGCGTTCTGCACGTAACGGTCGTAACCCTCAAACAGGTGAGGTGATCAAGATCAAAGCTCGTAAAGTGCCTAAATTTAAAGCAGGTAAAGAATTCGCAACAAAGATTAGCGGTAAAAGATAATTAAGCTAAACTTTAGTTTGAAAAGCAAGAAACTACGGTTTCTTGCTTTTTTTTATCTTTGCATATTCATAAAAAACATTTAGCTATGGGAAAAGGTGATAAACGCACGAAAAAAGGGAAAATAATTATGGGTACTTTCGGAGTAAGTCGCCCGGCGCGCCCTAAAAAGAAGAAAACCGAGAAAAAAGCTTAAGGCTTAGATTATATCATTATGGTTTGCCGTTCCTATATGGAGCGGTTTTTTATTTGTTAAGCATTTGCAATTAGTATTCAGTGAAGTTTTGATTTAATATACATTACTATAAGTTTGCTATCTGATACATATATAGTAATTATGTCTACATTTCATAAAGAGGATTTAAGTAAATACAGTTTCTTAGTTACCGGCGGTGCCGGTTTCATTGGTTCACACATCACAGAATATCTGTTAAAGAACGGAGCTGGCAAAGTACGTGTGCTAGACAACCTGGCCACTGGTTTCCAAAAGAATATTGATCTGTTCAAAGATTACGATCAGTTTGAGTTTATTAATGGTGATATAAGAGATGCTGAAACCTGCAGAAAAGCATGTGAGGGTATAGACTATGTTAGCCATCAGGCGGCATTGGGTTCTGTTCCTCGCTCTATAAACGATCCGATTACAAGTAATGATGTAAATGTGGGTGGTTTTGTAAATATGCTTACTGCTGCAAAAGATGCAGGCGTTAAGACGTTTGTATATGCATCATCATCATCAGTATATGGTGACGAGCCCAACCTGCCAAAAGTTGAAGAGCGTGTAGGTACACCATTATCTCCATATGCGGTAACAAAAAAAGCAAACGAGTTGTATGCTGAAGTATTTACTCAGTTATATGATATTAATATTGTAGGGTACAGGTATTTTAACGTATTTGGACCAAGACAAGACCCTGATGGACCATATGCCGCTGTAATACCATTGTTTGTAAGTGGTATATTAAAAGATAGTGCTGTATATATTAATGGAGATGGAGAACAAACGCGTGATTTTACTTTTGTAGATAATGCTGTACAGGCAAACGTAAGGGGGATGCTTACTCAGAATAAGGATGCGTTTGGTAAGGTTTATAATGTGGCTGTAGGTGAAAATTTCTCTGTTAACTTCCTGTACGAGGAGATACGCAATATGCTAGGTGCAGATGGTCATAAAGCTACCTATAGAGAGCCAAGAGCAGGTGATGTTCGCAATTCTCTGGCAGATATTTCTCTTGCTCAAAAGCACTTAGAATATCAGCCTACAAAACGCTTTTTAGACGGATTGAAACAAACTGTAGATTTCTTTAAGACTTTGAACTAGTCTTCTTCAAGATTAGAAGAAACGTGGCGAATAGGTGGTTGACGGTAGTCAACGCCTGCCTTTGCTAATTGTTCGTAATAATATTCAGACATATCTCTTACCAGCCTTTGGTATGAGTAGTTGTTTTGAGCAAAGGTTCTACCTAGCTGGCCAAAGTAATCTCGTTTTTCCTGATTGTTTATTAGTTGCAGCAATGCTTCTGCAAATGCTTCTGCATCTCCGGGCTCTGTAATATAGCCTGTTTGGTTATCAGTAACTACATCCTGTACACCACCTACGTCTGTAGATACTACTGGTTTCCCTGCGGCAGACGCCTCAATTAATGATACAGGTGTGCCTTCATTATGAGAGGTAAGCGCAACAATATCTAAACCGGATAAAACTACATCCATATCTGTTTGCCACGATACACAAACAGCAGTAGCTTGTCTTGGCTCATCAGGGAAGTATGTATAATCAATGCCGGCGTCTATAAATTCTTGTCCTGTTTGCGGGCGCATATCACCATCGCCAATTATTACAAACTTTACAGGTTTGTCCGTTTTTTCGACAACCAGTTTAGCAGCTGCAACAAATAAACTATGGTTTTTTACCGGTACAACACGACCGATGATACCAATACAGATATCGTCATCATTTAACATGAAAGACTTTCTAAACTCAGCACGTTTTTCATCTTGATGAACATTAAATTTATCAAGGTCTAAGCCAAGAGGGATCTTTTTTATCTTTTCTTCTTCACAAATGTGATATACGTTTGCCAGTTCGTGCTTTTGCGTATCGCTAATTGCGATAATGCCTGTTGAGCGACGCGCTAGATAACGTTCTATTTGTATGAAGGTATTTGTTTTAAACTTGCTGAAGTAGCTGTGAAATACATGCCCGTGAAAAGTATGTAGTATTACAGGAACATTACAGGCATCTGCAGCTAAACGACCTATTACACCTGATTTTGCAGCATGTGTATGTACTATATCAGGGCGAAACTTCTGTATTAACTTCTTGATTTTTTGATAAGCAACACCATCATTTAGCGGGCTTATATCCCTTTTCATTTCAGGAACTACAACAGGCTCTAATCCAAGATTCATGATCAAATGGTCTGCATCCTGCTCATGACTGTCCTTATCGCCAATAACCAACATGGTCTCAAACTCAGGAGCCATATATTTAGTAAGGTATGTGACGTTAATTGCAGGTCCGCCAATAATTAAACGATTGTGTATCCTCAGTACCCTTGGCATATATATATAAGTTGTACAATAATACAATAATTTGGCTACAACTGAAATTTAGAAAGATGATATCAGGAATTAAAGTATTTTTTCCACCAGTATTGGAATACGATCAATGCCCAGATGGTAGCATGGCTGTCTTCTGGGTTGTTACTGTGCATTTTCTTTTTAAGTTGTTCAATCGTGTTTACATTGAAAATTCCTTGTTCTTCAACAAACGAACGTTCAAGTAAGTCATCATCGATCATACCCCAAAGCTCATTTTTAAACCAGCCAAGCAGCGGTATTTCGAAGCCGTGTTTGGGTCGGTTGTATATTTCTTCAGGCAACATGTTTCTAAACGCATCTTGTACTATGCGCTTTTTCATAGAGGCGTTTATCTTGTATTCTTCAGGGATAGAGAAAGCAAAGTCTACCACATTATAATCTAAGAAAGGGCTACGTACCTCTAAGCTGTTGGCCATACTCATCATGTCTACTTTCACCAACATGTCACCTGTAAGTACCAGGTTCATATCAGTTAGTAACAACTCATTCATGTCGCCATTATTCATGAACTTGAGTATTTCGTTACGCTCGTTATCCATTAGGGGGACATCTACCTGTTGTAACGATTGCTCACTTAACAGAGTACTTGCCTGATCTCTTGTGTTGAAAGATGCCCAGCGCCAGTAGCGGTCTTTTACAGATAGTTTACCGCCTTCTGCAAAACGATGCAACTGCCTGAACAGGTTGGTAAACTTGTTGCTGCGACTGCGTGGAAGCACATTCCATATAGGATAACCTGCCTTTACTAAGTTATTCACTAAAGAATTTTGGCGCATCTTCCATTCGGCAGCGTGTTTGTTATAACCCGCAAATATCTCATCACCAGCATCGCCACTCAGGGCAACTGTTACATGTTTTCTTGTTTGTTGGCAAAGAATGTATACAGGTATAGCTGACGAGTCTGCAAAAGGCTCATCTATGTAATCCAATACGCCATGTACATGCTCTAAAAAGTCGTTGTTGGTAAGAGAGAAAACAGTATGGTTGGTATTGTATTTATCAGCAACCAGTTTTGCATATTTGGTTTCGTCAAAAAACGGGTTGTCTTTATAACCTATAGAGAACGTATTGAGCTGATTAGTGTACTTACTGGCTAATGCAACTATAACAGAAGAGTCTATACCCCCACTGAGAAATGCCCCTAATGGCACATCCGATATCATGCGTCTTTTTACAGACTCATCCATTAATGATACCAGCTTATCTTGCGCTTCTTGGTAGTTGTATTTATTATAACCTTCTTTATTGATATTTATGTTGTAGTAAGGTTGATACTCTTGTATGCCACTACCGTCAATCTTCATGTAGTGCGCAGGTTTTAGTTTTGCTACGCCTTCTATCATGCTTTGTGGTTGTGGTATATAGTTTAGTTGCAGGTACTGATGCAACACTGAGTAATTGAGCTTCTTAGGAATACTCCATTCAAATAAAGACTTTAACTCAGAAGAAAATGCAAATTGATCTTTTGAATAGTAATAATTCAACGGTTTTTGTCCGTACCTGTCTCGTGCTAAAAGTATTGTGTTTTCCTGTGTGTCGTACAGTGCAAATGCAAAGAACCCATTCAACCAACTAAGACAATCTTTACCATAGTTGATTAGTAAGTACATCAATACTTCTGTATCAGACGTTGTTTTAGGGCCGCCGTTTTTTTGCCAGAAGTCTGATAGATATTGTTCTGATAGTTCTTTATAATTGAAAATCTCTCCGTTAAATACTATTACATACCTGCCGCTAGCATCTTTCATGGGTTGGCCGGCAGCATTGGAGGTGTCTATAATTGATAATCTTCTATGCCCCAATGCTACTTTATCATTAACAAAATCATCTCCATAATCAGGACCCCTTTGGTGCAGTTTTTGCGTTGATTGTTGTACCTTTATAAGGTTATCAACAGCGTTATTTGTAAAAGTAAAGTAGCCTGTTATACCACACATACACGAGGAGTATTTTTTGTAAATTTAGTAACAACCAAAATCTGAAAGATGGTTCATTCAGATTGGCAGCAATTTATAACATTTCTGGACTATTTGTTACTGCCCTTTTATCTGGCAGCGATATTTTTCATCGCGTACCAATATAGGGAGGCAAAATATCCGCCAGGTCATCCATGGCGAGGATATTTCATGACCGGGCTGATTTTAAAAATCAGTGGTGCGATTTTCATTAGTCTTATCTACAGATATTATTACGGTTGGGGAGATACAGCATTGTATCATTGGCATGCTAAAATCATCAATAGTTCTTTTGATGATAGTATGTCCAAGTGGTATAACTTATTATTCCGAATACCGGAATGGTATGATGGTAGTTACTCGAAGTACATCTCTCAGATGGAGTGGTATCAGGCACCGGCAGAGTATACGGTATGTGCCATACTGGCCGTAATGATGATATTTACAATGAATACCTTTTTGCCTACAGCCGTAATTATGGCGGCAATAGCATTCACAGGTGTTTGGGCATTGTTTAGAACGTTTGCAACAAAATTCCCGAAACATACACAATACATTGCCATCGCAACGCTATATATCCCCAGTACTATTATGTGGGGGTCTGGGATCTTTAAGGATACGATTTGTATGTTTAGTTTAGGGTGGCTGACTTTTGGTGCATTCAGGTTGTTGATCAACAGGGACTTTAAGTTTAAAACAGTAGCAATAACAATTATAGCCTTTTTCTTGCTGGCCACCATTAAGTTGTACATCCTTATTGCATTTATACCGGCTATAATATTCTGGATTCTGGCATCTTATTCACATAAAATACAGAGTGCCTTTATGCGCTTTTTTACCAAATTAGCTGTTTTTGCTGTCTGTATATTCGGGTTTTTGTATGTGATGCAGGAGTATAGCGAAGAGTTTGGTAGGTACTCGTTGGATAAGTTCGCAAAGACATCTTACCTCATTAGTAGTTATATTCAGGAACAGTCGGGTGATCAGGGTAGTGCCTATGATTTGGGAATTAGTAGTGCCTCCCCAACCGCTATGCTTGCAAAGTTTCCTGCTGCGGTAAATGTAACTTTATTCAGGCCATACATATGGGAAACACGAAAGGTTATACAGTTTATCAATGCCTTTGAAGCAACAATATTCATGCTGATAACACTCAAGGTGATATTCTCTTTAGGCATTGTAGGTTTTTGGCGAACGATAGCCAAAGATCCCACACTTCAATTCTGTTTGATATTTACATTGATATTTGCATTTGCTGTAGGAATATCCTCCGGTAATTTCGGTACGCTATCGCGTTATAGAATACCTTGTCTGCCGTTTTTTGGTCTGTTACTTGTTCTAACGTATTACAAGCACTATCCTGCGCAGGTGAAATTACTCTCATTTAGTTTTGTAAGTAGAAAAAAAGTGGCTTGGTTAGATCAAGGTAATACGCTAAATGCCTGAGTGAACTTATTTTTATTAGCTGCAGTACTGTATTCTTCCAGCATTTTTTGACGACCGGCAGTGCCGGCATCTTTTCTGAATGCAATATCCTTGATCAATTTCTCTAAAGAGGCTTTCCATTCTTCCGGAGTAGTACACAAAAATCCGTTAACACGGTCTTCTATGATCACCTTGTTTACTCCAACGGGTGATGCAACTGCAGGTATACCTAATGACAAATATTGTATGAGCTTAAATCCGCATTTGCCCTCGCTCCATTCGTCTGCTTTAAGTGGCATTACACCAATATCTATTTTTAGCAGGTCCTCAATTTCTGTCGTCTCATTCCATTTAATAAACTCCCAGTTCTTTAACGGTAAGTCTGGCTTTTTATTGGCTATTAAAACGAACCTGGTATTATACTCTTGCTCAATAGTAACCAATACGTCCATTATTTCGTCTAAATATGGAATAGTAGAGTGGCTACCGGTCCAGCCGATAGTTACTGTACCTTCTTTGTGCTGTTTAATACCGTTGTGCATACGTTCCATATCTACACAGGTAGGCATTTGAATTACATTCTTATTGAATTGAGCTGCATAGTTGCACAAGTAATCGTTACCGCCCAATACTTTGTAAGACCATTTGCAGATGTATTTGATCTTCCAGAAGGACTTAAGCATTGCTGCAATTTTATTTTCCTTGCTGGTATTGGGTATCCAAATAGCATCGTCAAAATCGTAGATCATCTTTTTGCCCCATAACTTCGCAATAATCCATTCAAATATTGGAGGTCCCATAGGTGCTGCTTCTCTGTGTACAAATACATAATCATATTTATGTACATCGAAAAAGGCTGTTTTAAAACGTTTGAGATAACCACTGAGGATACCCATTGCTTTTTGTATGGCAGAGCCTTGTTGGTATAGTACTTTCCATGTTTTCTCATTCATGAAAGGTGCTATTGTATATTGAATACCTGCCTTGTCGAGGTATGGTTCAAATAGCTCAACTCTAAACCTCTGGGAAGGAGCATGCCTCACAGGATAAGGCACTACAAACAATATTTTAGTTGGCTTACTCATCTATCAGTTGCCTGAATTCGTTTTTGTATTTCTCTATACTGAATTTTTCAGTTACGTATAGCTTGCCTGCAGTTGCATATTGCTTACGTAGTTCAAAATTGTCTGCTAATGATAAAATGGCCGAAGCCATTTTATCTATATCTTTTACAGGTATAGTTATGCCTGTTTTGCCGTTGTCAATTATTTCTTCAGGTCCGCCACATTGTGTTGCAATAAGCGGCGTACCGTAGTAAGCTGCCTCTAAACAAGTCATTGAAAAAGACTCCGCTTCGGAAAAGTTAAGTACAATGTCTGCACGTTTTATTTCTTCTTCTACATTCGGGTTGAAAGGTCGAAACGCTATAACATCAGATAAACCCAAACTATGTGTCGTGTCAATTAATGTTTGTTTGAAAGCTACATTTTTCTCTAGCCCCATATCTCCACCCACAAAAGTCAGCCTTAGAGAGCTATTGTTTTTATAAGCTTTGGCAAAAGCCTGTATTGCTGCATCTTGTCCCTTACCTTGTATGTAGTTGGATAAGTATAGCAGGTTGACCCCCTCGTTATTAATATACTCTTTTGCAGGTAAGTTCTCTGTTAGTTTAGTGGGGTCGTATAACCTTACAGCTTTTTTATGTTTAGGTAGTTGTTTAAGTACTGCATCAGAAACGGCAACTAACTTATCCGAATGTTTTAAGCCTTGTTTTATCCATAGCTTTCTTAATATTCCCGGCATTACCGAAGGTAGAAACCTTACATAAGTAAAAAGCTTGCCTTTGTAGCCGAACTTTTTAGCAAACGCGCCCAGTAAATTGTAAAAGTCGTTTACTTGTACAAGATCTATTTTTTCAGCTTTTAAAATATGCAAGAGAGAAAAAGCATTCTTCAAAAGCATAATAGGGTAGATCAATAATATTGGTATAGATTTTTTGATCTCTACTAAATGCAGTTGGTATACTTTGTAACCTTTGTCTTCAAGATGTTTTCTCAGTTTGCTCTTATATCCGATTACAAATACAAAATTGTGCTCGTCTGATAACAGATCAGCTTCGTTGACGGCACACTTGAATGCACCTGTAATATCAACAGAATTGTCTATGATCAATATATTCAAGCAGTGTAGTTTTATTCGTTAATAATAGCTTCCCATTCGTGCAATAGCTCTTCTAAGGTAAAGCGATTTGTTATGGCTTTAAAATCTTCCTCAGAAGGTTGGTCTGTGCTTAGCCAATGCTCAACCTCCTCAGCCCATGTTTTAATAATAGCTTCAGTCGGATGATCCAGCATAGGACTTAGTGTTCCTACTTTGGTTCTTATAGTATGGGTGATTGGTTCTGCCGGTAGGTTTTCTACCGATAGTATCTCTCTGGGGCCGGTAGGGCAGTCTGTAGTTACAACTGGCTTTTTGCAAATTAAAGCCTCTGCCAGAACATTAGGAAACCCTTCCCACGAAGACGGTAATGCAAATAGGCTGCTATGTTCATAATACTTAAAGGCATTTTGCTGAAAGCCCATAAAGTATACATCTGCATCTTTGTAAGTGCCATTCCAGTCGTATGCGGACATACCCAAAGATTCTACCAGGCTAAACAATTGTCCATGCAACCCTCCGTCCCCAAGTATCATCAGTCTACAATCAGTAGTTGCTTTTACCTTATTGATAACGCGGATCATTTTATCATGCTCCTTTGCTACGTGTAATCTGCCGGATGTAATGATAACTGGCTTAGAGAATAGTTTAGTCTCCTCTTCAGTTAATGTCTCGGAAGCTTTTTTTAGTATATCATCTACAATGTAGAAGTTATATATTACATGAAGCTTCTCCGGTTTTATATGGAAATATTTTTGAAGCTCATCAGATAATGCTTGTGTAACACAAACTATTGCATCAGCTCTTTTGTAAAGGAAGGGTATGAGTATTTTTTTACGTATTACACCCATCCAACCACTGATGACCTTATCAAACATTTTGGAACCACGAATACTAAGCGCTACTTTTTCTTTTCCCTTTGTAAGTACGTTCACATAATCAGGTCCTTCTAAAAAACTGATACATATATCTATGTTGTGCTCCTTTTTTAGTGCTTTTACCTTTTTTAGTCGGTACCGCCATGCTTTTATTTTACCTATTATACCGCTATGAGCAGGAGGGTCTACAAAAACAACATTTTTACAAGTGGGGTAGTACTTGGTTCTGTCCTTGCCGGATAATATACCCAGGATAACATTGTAACCAGCCTCTTCTAAATAGTAACTCAATAAAGAAATGGAGCGTTCTGCACCGCCTTTGCCCAATTCTGAGCCTAATAACATTATGTTCTTTTTATTGCTCATTTGCTCTTTCTTCTAAAAAGTTTCCAAGGTTATTAATGTACTCCTCAAAGCTATAGTTATCCAGGTTTTCTTTTGCTATTAATCCTTTTTGATGATTAGCCGTTCGGTTATTATATGCAAAAAGTATCTTTTCTTTTATTGCTGCGACATCTCTTATTGGAATAGTGTATGCACCTCCTTCTCCTCTTTCCAGTAATTCTGCTGACCCGCAATTCTCTGTAATAAGTACAGGTATAGCATAATGCGCAGCTTCTAATGCAGATAAAGGCCCCGCATCAATAAGGCTGGGTACAACAAACAGGTCTAGCCCTTGCATGAATTCCGGTATATTATTCACCTGTCCTTTATACGACACTCCGTTCAGGTTTTTATAGTGTTTGTTTATGTACTCGTTTATTGTAGGGTGTGTTGGACCTCCAATAACTAGAGTTGCATTAGGTATGGTGTCTTCCTCTTGCAGTTGTTTCCATGCTTCTAAAAGATAATGAAGCCCTTTTAGAATTGCAGTGTATGCTAAATAACCTATTGCAAACTGACTTGTATTTATTTCTCTTTCTTCCAAGGAGTAAGGAGGTATGTTCGGTAGTATATGCCCGCTCAGGTTGACACATTCTCCTGTAAAAGCTTCAGAGTCTACATATGTTTGATATACATTTGGGAAGAAGCCAACAACAACATCTAAATACTTCATAGATTCGTTGAAGTATTTGTTACGACGGTCGTAAGTATAAGCATCTGTTTCGTTGGTGCCAATAAACTTCTTTTCTTCTGTTACCAGCTTGTATATATAATTGTCTTCCGGAGTTCCTGAAAGTAAAAATGTTTTTATGCCTAGTTGTTGCGCTTTCTTAAAAGTTCTTTTTAAATAAGGTTGTGTTGAGAACAACACCTTAACAGATCGATCTAGTTTTTTAGCACAAAACCAGTCGAATAATAATTCTTGCGTGAAGCGGAAACGATGAACGGGGAATTTGAATATCTTATCAAGTTTATTCAGCGCAAATAAGTACAGTCTAGACCATTTGCTAACAGGTTCACTCGGGAATGGTGCATCATGCTTGCCTTTTGAGTGAACAACAAATGTTTTAAGCATACCCCTTTTATGCAGCTCTTTTGATAAAGCATGGCCCAATCTTGCCATGCCTTGTCCGCTATCTGCAGTTAACGATTGAAAAGAAACTACCATCACTTTACTCATCTCCAGCGTCTTTTTCATTTAAGTATTGCTCCAAATAATCAGTGATACCCATGATCAATTCATCCATGTCATAGCTATCCAGATTTTTCTTTGCGTTAATGCCCATTTGCTTGGCCTCTTCTCTGTAGTTGTATGCCCATAATATTTTGTCTCTTATTGCTTTTGCATCGCGTATGGGTATAACAATGCAGCCGGATGCATTTCTGCTTAACAGCTCTGCAGAGCCACAGTTATTTGTTAGAATAACCGGTATGCCATAGTGTGCCGCTTCCAGAGCCACGTAAGGGCCTCCGTCTGTAAGGCTGGGTACAACACTCAGGTCTTTATCTTTTAAAAATGCAGCAACATCAGGTATCCGTCCCGTATAAGTCACATCTTGAAGACCTGCGTAATTTTCATTGATGAAGTTTTTTATAGGGGTTTCTATGTTGCCTACAATATATAATTGCAACTTTTTGTCAGGGTGTTCTTGTTTAAGAAGCTTCCATGCCTCGAGCAAGTACTGCAAACCTTTTAAAACAACTGTAGTAGCTACATATACTACTTTAAGTTCTTCACTAATTGGTTTGTCTTCTAATTGATAGTCCTTGAAGTCCGGCTTTAAATGTCCTGTTATTTCAACAAGGTCGTATTGGTTACTATACTCTTTATATGATTTATATACTGTAGGGTAGGTTCCGATAATGGTATCTACCAAGCTGATTGAATCATTATAAAAATGTAACCTCGGCAAATAGTTGTATGCATCTAAGCTTTTAATTCCCAGTTTCGCATTTTCTTCAGTAACCAAGTCGAATATAAAATGTTCTTCAGGGTTTGCCGGTACGTATATAATGGGTATGCCTAGTTTTTTCGCCTTAGTGAAAGTACGGTACATGTGCGCATTAGTAGTGAACAGAATTTTAATGTCACCGGTTAACCTTTTTGCGCATAGCTTGTCGTACAGTTTTTCTTGTATCAGCCTGAACTTGTGATCAGGAACTTTGAATATTTTATTTAGTTTGTTTAATGCGAATAAATAGTATCTGGATATCGGTGACACAGGTATGCTTGGAAATGCGGTGTCAAACTTTCCTTTTGAGTAAACCACAAAGTTACGTAGCAGTCCGCGCCTATGTAGTTGATCCGAAACATAGTAACCTAACCGAGCCATACCGCCCGCACTTTTTGGTGTGAGCGATTGGAAAGATGTAACTAATATGTTGCCTTTTCTACTCATTTCAACATCTCTGATAAAGACATTTTTTCGACATTGTATTTTGATACATGGTCTAAAAAGTCCATCAATACTTTCTTCATGGTAATGGTTTCGTCGTATACCATTGGGTAGTCAAACTCAACATAGTGAGTAGACAATACAAAGTCTCCATTGTATTTACGCACCATTTCAAAATCGTATATCAGCGTATCTAATCTGGTATTAGGTTGTAGAGGATAGTGATATGCTACCTCATTATGATTATTATATTTTAAAACCTTAGGGTAATCAGCATCTCTATGCAATAGTTTAAAGCTAAGTTGCTTAATTATATTGGCTATCCCCTTTGCATTTTTTTCTTTTTTGTAAAAAGGTATACCTCCTCCGCACAAGTTCAAACCGGCATTTAAAACAGCCTGATACCCCATAGGGCTTAGTAGGTTTTGAGGAGGTGTAAACACTGTAATATCAGTATCGAAAATTTGTTCTAAGTGAGCTACCTCTTCTCTGATCTCGTTCGTTAGGTCTCTCGTAGTAAAAAACTCAGCGCCGCGTACATAGTTATTGCTCCTTCCTTCCGGTAAAACAGGGTCGCCATTTCTATGGTGCTTGGCATGGAATGCAAGGTCTAGCTTTTCCTCTTTTACCTTTTGTTGAATAAACGGTATCAGTGCAGTGTTGTCTTCTATTGGGTATATCGTATCATCATTAGTCCATGCATCCCAATCTGTATCGTGTTTGTCTTTGTAAATTTGGTGTACCCAATACAGCCAATTGCCTTTTACTTTAGATATAAGGCTTAGGGTAGGAGCAAAATCATCCCATATATCACCATAACAGCGCTCCAGATCTTCCGGCTGTGTGTAGTAATTAGTATCATCGTCTCTTATGGCAAACCTCATAATTATTCTTACTTGTTTATAGCATTTTGATATACCGTTGTATAGGCGGCTACACATTTGTTCATATCAAACTGTTCGTAGCAATTTTTTGTATTGGCTTTATGCTGATTGTACAGTTCTTTATTGTTTAGGTATTGTTCCATCGCATCACGAGTTTCACTTACACTAACCTTACCGTCTTGTATTGGTGTTATAATACCTGATGGCGTACTGTCTTGTCCTGTCATATGTACGATCTCTCCTGCATCGCTGGCAATAACGGGAGCATTACAATATAAATACTCAATTATGACCGTTGGCAAGCTTTCTGAAGGATATGTAGAAGGTAATAACCCTACATCAAAAACATTCACCCAGTTGATGGGGTTGTCAGCATGCCCGGTAAAATGTATTCGCTGCTCTTTCGCATATTTGTTTTTTAGCTCACTTAGGTAATCACTACTTCCCGTTAGAATTAAATGGGTTTGAGCATTGTTCAGCTGCAGAAAAGCATCAATAGCTATTTGCCACCCTTTTTCAGGAATGCCTCTTGATACCATTCCAAATACAAACTCTCCCTCTTGTATGCCCAACTGTTTTTTTAGTGCTATGCTGTCTTCTGTAACGTTACTCCTGTAGCCATTATATATTTTCGTGATCTTCCCTTTAGTTTCATTCGGGAAGTGTTCCTCAAAAAAGCGTATTTGTTTGTTAGATATAACAACGGTATGCGCCAGCCTTTTTAGGTTCTTGGGTGCTTTTGTTAAATAGTTAAGCAAAGGTATAGGAGTGCCCGCCTGAGTTTTATTATAAAACTGCAGGTAATCGCCATGAATGGTATTTACTACAGGAACGTTATATGTTTGTGCAACATCAAGGCACAATGCATCTACCTTTAGCAGATGGCTATGAATTACATCTGGCTGATGCTCTTTTATTAACTGGTGTAGCGATTGCTTAATATAATTGCTTCTTAAGCTTTTGTCAATACTTAATCTGAATAGTCCGCCATCTACTTTTTGCAATAGCTTAGCATTAGGTATTCTAGCAGGTACGATACGTACATCGGGTGCAAATATTTTACAAAGACCATAGTTGAGCAGTTCTTCGTAAAACACAAATACACAAACCTCATGTCCTTTCTCATGCAATGCTTGTGCCAGGCGCAAGATAAATGTTTCAGCTCCACCCGGGTGTATTACTTCTGATGCTAAAATTATTCTCACTTTAAGTACCTGTTTCTTAAATAATACAATAATGTTCTGTAGCCATCAACGTCTGTAAGGCTACATCTAAAATGCTTCTTCAATAGGTCCCAAGCCTGTGCCCAGTTCTTTTTATCAATAGCCTTAGCCGCCCACATTCTATAACGTTGAGCCATTAGTTTTTTATCGTCGAATAAACTCTGTTCAAAAGCAAGCCCCTCTTCAGGCTTGTTTTGTTCTAACCAATCTGTACCTGTTTCTGTAATAAGCCTGTACAGCTCTTTAATAACATCTTGTGCTATTAATTTTCTTGGGTCGTCTAAAACATTGGTTATCGAATTGGGGTTTATTCTGTAGTCGTAAAGGCAATCTTTTACAAAGTAGATCGGGTATTTCTGGTTGGCTTTAAATGTCCAATAATGATCATCACCATAAATGCCGCTAAAGTACTCAGGGAAATATCCGATCTCATCAAATAACTCCCTGCGCCACATCAACCCCGGAAACCAAAAAGGATATTCTATTTGTGGCTTTTCTATCAAAAAGTCTTTTTCGTATTTCTCTTTGTTTACAGTAAAGTCAATTACACGAATTGGCTCATCATCCACACCTACTGGTCTAAAGTCTGTCCCGCAAATTTTTATCTCAGGATTTTTAATAAAAACATTAACCTGTTTCTCAATCCTGTCTTTAGGGCACAGATCGTCAGAATCCAATTGCGTAACAAGATCACCTGTGGCTCTCTTCAGCGCAGAGTTTTTGTTCTTTACATAACCCAAGTTGTTTTTTTGTACGTGCAGTATAATTCTAGGGTCAGATAAGAAAGGCTTAATAGCTTCTGCAGAATCATCAGTAGACTTGTCGTCACTAATGATCAACTCCCAATTTTTATATGTTTGATCTAATATGCTCTGAATAGCTTTAACAACATATTCAGCACTATTATATGAGCACATTATGATACTTACTTTCATTTGGCTATGTTTTTATGCAGTTGCTTTCTTTTTTGCGCGTAACAGATATAAGTACGATTGGTAGTTTTTTATTAGTGTTGGTGCACGCTTTATTGCTTCATGTAATAACTGTTTGCCACCTAATAAGTTGCCATTGTCTATTTGTATACAAGCAAACATTCTAATCTTGTCTGCCATGTACTTATTGTTATTTAATAAAGACTGCTCGTACTCTTTTAAAGCATCCATGTTATTATCTTTCAAATAATCAGTGCCTGTTTCAATACGCTGCTTTTTTAAAAACTTATAAATATCAAATGCTATGATCTTCTTTAGTGCATTAGGCTCACTTAAGTCAATGCTTCTGTGGTCAGAGTTTGCTCTGGCCCAAACAAAGTATAGGTATTCATCCAGATAATAACCACCAAATTTATCAATGATGCTCATGATGAAATAGTTATCGTAACTGGTTACTCTATCCCAATACAAATGATAGCCGGGTATATCTTTTAGAATTTCTCTTTTAAACATTATAGTAGCAGGTGCCCAGTCTTCATTTTCAATAGTACACACGCCGGATCCCGGTTGTTCAGGGTATTCCGGTTCTGTATGTCCGTAATAAAAAATAGAGTTGGTCATACAGCAGCCCACATCATTATTGTCTAAGACAGCAGCTTGTTTTTCTACTCGCTGTAGGTCACACCAGTCGTCAGAGTCTTGTATCATGATGTAATCCCCGGTTGCTTCAAAGAACATTCTGTTATAGCAGCGTAATCCTCCCTGGTTAACCTCCGTCGTTAAAACTTTTATTCTGCTGTCTTTGTCAGCCCAGCGGTTAATTATCTCCAACGAGTTGTCTGTAGAAGCATTATCACAAACGATAATTTCTAAGTTTTTATACGTTTGGTTGACAACATGCTCCAGGCATTTATCAAGATATTCAGCACAGTTATAGTTTGGTACTACTACCGTTACCAGCTTGCTCATACTATATTATGTTTAACTAACTGACAGTTTGTTCTGCCTGCATTAGTTGGTTGTATGATAATTGTTCTGTTATTGTTCCTCCGTCAATTCTGTAGATATTGTCACAATACTTCAGCGAAGTATACCTATGTGCAATTATGACCACTGTCAAGTCTTCTTTTCCTAGCTCGCGTATTGAGTTCGTGATCTCCTCTTCTGTTTTTGAATCCAGTGCAGATGTTGCCTCATCAAATATTAACACCTGTGCTCCTTTATATATAGCTCTGGCAATGGCAATACGCTGCTTCTGTCCGCCAGATAGGTTGTTACCCCTTTCATTAAGCACGGTATTACCTTTCTCAGGCCAAGTGTCTACTAGTTCCTTAAGGCTGGAAAGTTTGATGGCACGTTCCATTCTTTCCATGTCAATATCTTCTTTATCTTCTCCGATAGCGATGTTCTCATAGAAGCTGGTATTCATAATAAATACCTCTTGCCTTACATACCCCAGTATCTTCCACCATTTATGGATGTTGTTAACCGTAAGTGGTGTGTTATCTATATCTATATTACCTTCTGTAGGATAAAGGAAACCTAATATGTTGTTGACAAGGGTAGATTTACCCGCTCCTGAACGACCGATAATACCTATAGATTCACCCTTTTTGATCTCAAGATCACAATTCTTTAAGATGTTGCTTTTCGAGTCAGGGTAACGGTATCCAACATCATTGAATTTAATGCTATTGTTGAATTCAAGATCCGGGCTTTGTTTTTTATCTGTATCCTTATCATCTTCTGTAGGTTCAAAATCAACATCTTTAAAAATAAACCCTGTAGAGGTAAGGTTATTCATAGAGATAACAAAGCGGTTGATAGATGGGATACTTCTGTATGCCACCATAGAGAACAAGCTCACTGTTGTTATTATCTTCTCGGTGTCTTTTAAAACAAACACACCATAAATCAATATTAGAATAATACATAAGAAGATAGCAATCTCGATGATGCGTGTTGGAATAAACATCATGAAGTCTATCTGCGCCTGATTGTGACTATATTTTTTAGCAAACTTTTTAAAGCGATCTTTAAAGCGATCTTGTGTGCCTGCTATTTTAATATCGGTGTAACCGAATACCATTTCCTGTGCGTAGGCATATAGTTTAATGCTGTTCTTGCTTTTCTCTTCACCCGCTACTTTGATCATATTTTTCACCTTGGCATAAAAAGCACCCATGATAGGAAATAGTACACCTATCATTAGTAAGAATAGCTGCCAGTTGTAGGTACAGATAATAAGAGCCGTAAGTATAAATATGATCGCCTCGTTGATTAATATTAAACTGGATATCGCGGCGCTGCTACACAGGGCAGATTGGTAGTATGTAAGTTTACTTACCAGTTCATTAGAAGTTTCCTTCTGCATGTCCAGCATACTACGGTCATATACTTTGTTTAGTACATTCATTGAAGAGCTGACATATAGCTTGCGGACAAAACTTACTTGTAGCCAGTTGATCAATAACCCAAAGGCATTTTTAGCAATTATCAGTAGAAAGAAAGCTGCTACTGTATATATGAGTAATTCAGTTTTAGTAAAGTCGGCAAGAATAGGGTAATCAGTTATTATCGTAGTGTAAAATGTCTCAGACAGTACCAAACCTACAACAGGTATTATCAGTGATAAACCTAATAGGTCGGTAATGGAGCTGATAAATGTCCAGAATACCAGCCATTTAAAAGCATTTTTCTGCTTTCTGTTAAATATTTCGTACAGCTTAACAACGTACGAGAGGGCGTGCCTTTTCTTGAGTTTCATCGTCTATATGTAAGTATATTTTTACAGCTGCAATGATATCCTATTCATTTGCAAACTGCATTTTATCTCTCTCTTGTTAACACTCAAATAACTACCTTGTAACAGGCAGATAACGATACCTGAACTCCACTTATTTCGTAAAGAAGCGTTTTAAGAATCCTCTCTTCTTTTTCTTCTTCTTTGTATTTTCCTCGTAATATCCGTACCCTCCAGATTGATATCCGTAAACATAGCCATACCCGTAACCAGATGAACCTCCGTATCCGTACCCATATTTCTTCAAAAACTCTACGCCATTGAATATGATTGCAGGGTTCTGGATCTTTCCGTCTTTATGAAGCACGTCAAACATACGTACTTGGTCTTTTACGGTATATTGCTGGCGGATGATGAATAGATTAATACCAGCATACTGTGAAAGTATCAGCGCATCAGATACCATACCAATAGGTGCGGTATCTACAATAATCACATCAAACATCTCTTTAAGCTCTTCAAAAAGCTGTCCTGTTTTTTCTGATACTAAAAGTTCTCCCGGGTTTGGTGGTATAGGACCACAGTTAGCTACATACAAATTTTCATGTATGCCGGATGCTTTAATTACATTTTCTAAACCACATAGCCCTGCTAAGTATCCGCTGATACCACCATCATTAGAAACGCCCAGGTATTGAGATATTTTTGGCTTACGTAAATCAAACTCCAGTACAATAACACGTTTCTTGGCCAAAGTCATTGTAATACCCAGGTTGATGGATATAAATGATTTACCCTCTCCACTGGTACTGGATGTGATCATGTAGATACGATTGTTACGCGTTGCAGACATGAACTCCATGTTCGCTCGTATCAACCTGAACTGTTCTGCAACACCGGTACGTACATGTGGCCCAACAACAATATTTGCTCCTTCGTTACCACCCTCTACACGACCAATGGAACCAATGATAGGAATTGATGTTTTTGACTCAATATCGTTGTCATTGATTACTTTATTGTTCAACACCTCTCTCAGCACAATAATACCACCCGGCACTAATGCTCCTAAAAGGAACATCATGATATAGATTTTTTTAGGTACCGGGCTGATAGGTGTACCGGATGCATATGGCTCTACAACTACCTTAGACTTACCTTTTGCCGAGTACATAGAGATCTCGTTCTCTACCAACTTTTGATAAAGTAAAAGGTATATGTTTTGTAGTACAGGGTAGTTTCTGTTTACATCTTTTATCTCTTTAGATATCTCAGGTGTTTTGCTGATACGAGTAGTATATTCGTTTCTCTTTTCTCTTAGTGTAGAAAGCTCTCTGTTTATGTTTCTTAAGATGAGATCGCCTGCGTCAAGTATACGCTTTCTTATAGATGCTAATTCACTTTCCTGATCAAGTAGTTGTGGATGCGATGGACCCCAGTTTCTGGCAAGAACATCTCTTCCGCCTACAGCTACATTATACTGTTGTATTAAGGCTTGTATATTTCCATCTGGGATGTCTACCCCTGCAATAATCTCATATTTATTACCAATCGGGTTTTCAAGTGTGTTGGTAAGCCTTTGAAGAGTTTCTTTTCTGTATTGCAGCTCATCTATTAGTCTTTCTGCTTCAGACTTTTTACCGAATAACTCACTAGTTTCAGACTGTACATCAACTACTTTATTATTCTCGTGTATGTTTACAGTAAGCGAATCTATCTCTTTTAACTCATCGTATATTCTTGCCTTTCTTCCTTGTATAAACTCTTTCGTAAGCTTTGCAGTCTCACGAACACTCTTCATCTCATTTTCCTGATAGAAGTAAATGAGTGTGTTTATGTAATCAACACCTCTTGCTCTTATATTGTCAGTATAGTACAGGTCTAGTAAGCTGGTACGTCCATCCTGCAATTCTACATCGAACCTGCCACCAACACGCCCAATAGCATTTTCAATATGTTCTATCTGAACTTTAATGTCAGTAGACGCCTCAAGAAAACCTTTGTTTACCCCCGGTCTGTCTACATATAGTATTTTAAAGCGCCCCCATCTGCGTTTTATCCAGGTACCGTATAGTACGCGTTCAGACTTTTCTCCTTCTATTAACTCAAACTGCCCTTCAACAATTTGTTTGATTGTGATAGTTCTTCTTCCGTCTGTAAAACCTTCATCATCAAATACAATTCTGATCGGGCATTCGTAGTAAAGTTCTGTTTCCTTTACACGTCCCATAGCCCAGTACCTGATGTTGAGATCTAAAGAGTCGATCACCTTCAATATCATATCCTGCGATTGCAGGATCACTTTTTCGTTGAATAGATTGACACGAGATTTGTCGTTATCAGGGTCTATTTTACTCAGTAAGCTTTGTGCAGGGTTTTGATTGTCTTCTTCTAAAAGTATAGAGCTGTATACTGCAAATTGCGGTGTTGTATACCTCAGATAGAGGAAACCGGCTGTCATGGTAATAGAAATACAAAGTACAAACCAATACCAATTGGTGATAATAGCACCAAACAGACGTTTGAAATCAAACGTCGAATTGATTTGGTTAACTAACCTGTTTTGTATTTGCTCTTGGCTCTGGTCCATTTGTTGCAGTAGAGTTAACTCTACTTAGCTATTTGTGATACGCCATATATTGCAATGGCTGTTGATAACAGTGATGTGAAAGTTGGCAAGTAAAATCTCAAGAAGTCGTTATTCTCCTGGCGACGTACTCTAGACGGTTCTACATATATGATATCATTTTGTTTTAAGTAATAATATGGGCTGTTGAATACGTTCTTGCTGTTTAAGTTTAGCTTGGCATATTCTCTACGGCCTTCAGTTGTTCTGATGATCGTTACATTGTCTTTACGTCCCGTAATAGGAAGATCGCCTGCAAGAGCGATGGCATCGATCACACTTATTTTGTGGTTAGACGATATGATAGTGCCGGGGCTACCTACCTCTCCAAGTACAGTAATCCTGTAGTTGATAATACGAACTTCTACTACTGGGTCTTTTACAAAATCCTCCAGTCTTCTGGCCATTGTTTCTTTGATCTGTCTTAGTGTTAATCCGGACACTTTTACTTTTCCCAACACAGGATAATCGATAAACCCGCTGGGATCTACCAGAAAACCACGGTTAGCTCCACTTTGGCCGTTACCAATCGATGCTGTAACGTTGTAGTTTGTACCGCCATCGTTAAAGATTTTTACAGGGTCGTTTACAGACCCTGTCCCTGCACCGCCAGTAGCTGTAATGCTACTAATAGTAGAGATGTTGATGGCTAAAATATCATCGGGTTGAATGGTGATCTCTTTTCTACGTTCAATATTCTCCACCTGTACATGAGGGTCTTGAGGTGTATTGTCTGCAAAGTAGATTGTTTTTTGTGGTGCAGCGCATGAGGTTGCCAGCAATACTATTGCCAGGGCCACCATACTATACGTTTGTCGCATCGGCTTTGTTTTTAATGGGTTAGCAAGCTTCATTTTGTCAAACATTTTTTAGTAGTGTCGCTACTTGCACATATAACACACCCATTACGAGTATGCTTTTGTACCGTCTTTTGCACCTGAAACAAGAACAAGTTTTTGCGATAAATCTTTTGTCGAAAAAGTGATTGTTCTACGCCTCTTATGTATCTAATGCAAAATACGCTGCAAGCTGCTTACAATAAAGCATTGTGGATAACTTATTCACAATGAACTAACAGGATATCCACAGTTCTTTTTTGGTATGTAGAACAAATTCGATGCCTGTATGTATCAGTTTTCTATGTTTTTTTGTTATTAACCTGTTAACGGGCGTAGTTGTCTAAATGCCAGTGTGTTATGTATTGGAATAAAAAATTAGTGAAAATGGGTGTTACGGAGCTAGTCGGCACTTGCTCCAGCTATTATTTTCTCCTTTTGTGAAGAGTATTCTGTCATGCATTCTGCTGGCTCTTCCTTGCCAAAACTCAATTGTTGAAGGAGAAACACCATAACCTCCCCAATGCTCAGGGCGTGGAATGGTATTAGCAAATTGATCGCTAAACTGCTTGTAATTAGCGTCTAATATATTTCTGTTTTCTATTACTTGGCTTTGTGGAGAAGACCAGGCTCCTAATTTGCTGGCATCCGGTCTGGAGTTGAAGTATTCCGTACTTTTCTCGGGTGTAACTTTTGTAGCTACACCTTCTATCCTTACTTGCCTTTCCAGCTCTTTCCAGAAAAATAAAAGTGAAACATGAGGGTTTGCGGCTATTTCTGCTCCTTTGTGGCTGTTGTAGTTGGTGTAAAAAACAAACTGCCCGTCCTCTACATCTTTCAATAACACTATTCTGCCATGCGCTTTGTTCTCCGCATCAACGGTAGAAAGCGTCATTGCATTAACGTCAGGGATATCTGCGTTTTGTGCTTCTGTAAACCATGTAGAGAAGAAACCAATAGGGTCGCTACCGACAGATTTTTCATCCAGTTCGGCAAGAAGATAGTCTTGTCTAATATGCGCAATGTCTTTCATTGCTTAGTTGGTTACTTTTTATCGCCACCTAAGTATTTGTACATCACATAGATAAGTTCAATCGTCATCAGGAACATGAAGATGTAACACATAGTCATACCAAGACCATACTGAACTGTATCGTAAAAAGCGCTAAGAGGTATTAGTTCCATTATATTGCTAAGATTTGCGCTGCAAGATACAAAAGAACCTTTGAAATCACAGTTTATGTAATTCCCTTTTTTGTGACTAATTTTCGAACATGCTGTTACGCCATTTACCATTTTTAAAAGCCGTCTTGTGGTACTCTGTTACTGCTTTCGGTGGGCCTCAGGGGCATTTGGGCATGATGGTGCGTACTTTTGTACAAGGCAGGAAAGACGTTACTGAAGAAGAGCTGATAGAATTTAATGCATTTTGCCAGATGCTCCCCGGCCCGTCTTCCACACAAACTGTTACACTGATAGCTTTAAAGAGAGGTGGTGTGCCATTAGCAGTATTGACATTACTGCTCTGGATATTACCTGCTGCTATTATAATGGGCGCTTTTTCTTTCCTTATCTATTATATAGATGTCAAGGATATCAATACCAATCTTTTTAAGTATGTATTACCCATGTCTGTGGGGTTTATATGTTATGCTGCTGCCAGAATGATGAAGACTGCAGTAAAACATGTAGCTACATGGGGCATTATGCTGGGATGCATGCTGATAACCATGTTTTTGCAATACCCCTGGGTATTTCCGTTGTTACTGGTGTTGGCAGGTACTATTTCGAATTTTAGTAATAAGAGGATACCCGATAAAAACCCCAATCGTAAGCCGATACGCTGGATGAACCTTTGGATATTTGCCGCAATATTTATCATTGCAGGTGTACTTAGTGAGTGGGCGAGGGTTACGAACTTCAGCAATGGTAGAATATTCAATCTGTTCGAGAACTTTTATCGTTTCGGGTCTATTGTATTTGGAGGAGGGCAGGTGCTGGTACCAATGATGCTTTTCCAGTTTGTGAATAGACCTCAAAATTTGGGCATGGCGCCACTGATTAGTAGTGAACAGCTTTTGACAGGTTTTGGAATGGTTCAGGCCTTGCCGGGCCCTGTCTTTTCTATATGTGCTTATGTAGGGGGGATGGTTATGAGCCAATATGGTGCCGGCTGGCAACTGGCAGGATGTATTGTAGCAACAATAGCAGTTTTCTTGCCTAGTACGTTGCTCCTGTTTTTTTTATACCCTGTTTATCAAAAGCTTAAACAGTATGTTGTTATTTTTCGTGCATTAGAAGGTATAAATGCTGCAATAGTTGGTATAATTTGGGCTTCAGGTATCGTATTATTTCAGGCAATTGAGTTTGAATGGACAAACCTGGTTGTGGTAGGAATAACTTTCTGCATACTGTATTTTACTAAAATACCGGCGCCGTTAATTGTGATAGGCTGGTTGCTGATGGGGCTAACTTTAAATATGTAGCTTTTATGGTTGCTCCTTAAGCAGTGTGCCAATGTCTTCTATTAACTGGGCAACATCTTCATCGTTGGTACCATCGTAGTATTTCCCCCTGATGCGTCCGTTACGGTCTACAAGAACAAAATGTTCATCGTGTATAAAATCGTTATCTATTGATATACCAGCAGTATCATCACTCGCGCTTATTAAGTAACTATAACGGGCATTATTGTATAGCTCTTGTTTGTCACCGGTTAAAAAGTGCCATTGTTTAGGGTCTGCATCAAAACGTAGGCTGTAAGCCTTCATCGCTCCTACAGTATCTTTCATGGGGTCTACAGTATGAGAAAGAAATAAAACATCTTTATTGCCACGGTATGCCTCGTATACTTTGCTCATGTTCTCGTTCATGCGTGGGCAAATACCTTTACATGTGGTAAAGAAATACTCTGCTACATATATTTTACCGGTAACCGTTTCATTAGTGATGGTATCACCTTCCTGATCTACAAATGAGAACTCGTGAATTTTATGTCCTAAATTATCCGCAATGGTTGGTAGCTTTTCCGGTTGCTTCAGCTTGGGGTATGTATATGCAACAAAAGCAATAATGAGAACAATAAAGAAGCCAATGAGAATAATACCGTTTCTAGTCACTTTCATATTGCGTGCAAAGGTACGTAAGATGCTTTAATTGGCAGCTACCTGATTGTAGAATTCAGGCAAAGGGTAGTCTAAGCTTTCCATGATGCGCTCTAGCCAGGGCTCTTCTATAGGGTTGTATTTTTTGTTCAGGTTAAAGCCGTGTAAGCGGGCCCATGCCTGCCATCTTGTAGCTGTTAGAGGGTTTTTAAAGTCTTTGAGTATATGGTATATGTTAATGCCTGTTTGTCTGGCAATAAGTTTAATGAGTAGCACCCCTTGTGTTTCATTTAGTTTTTTTACTTCGTCTTCGAACTTTTCTTTTAGCATTTGCTCTTTAACCTTCACGAATGCTTTTCGTTCTTTTTTAGATATTTCAGGCTTGTTGATAAACGTGTCGATCTCTGAAAATAGTTCTGTCGCCTGGTTTAGGTATGGTAGTATTGTAGTGACATAATACTTCATTTGATTGTAATGGTATCTGATGGTATCATTATCCCACTTTAGCTTGGCAGATACTTCTGTTTCAGGCATGGTTACGTGCCATGAGGTGTCAGGCACATTACCTTGTGCATTAGCAGTGGCAACACAAATAATACAGTATATAGTCAACAATATGAGCGCCCTCATGTAGGTAAATTAGGCAATATCGATGCCGAAAAAGCTTAAAATTATGTTATTGCTGTATAATGGTTACCCGCTCTGTACGGTGCTCTATACCAGAGCTTAGTTGTAATAGATATACTCCGCTTGGTGCTCCGGTTAAATCAACTAGCGATTTGAATTTAGACTGAACAGGTACCACTTCATCTCTGAAGATGACTTTGCCTAAATGATTCACTATTGCCAGGTTGAGTATTTTGTCAGATTGTGTAATGCCTTCTATAGTGAATTTGCCATCATTCGGGTTGGGGTAAATACTTAATGCAATACCTAATATATCATGCACAACAACATCAGTATAAACGGATACGCTGCACTGATTGTATATAGTAGTTAGTTTGTATTGCCCATTGTTTCTATATGTGGAAACATTGATCTGTGGGTTTTGCTCATTTGATGTAAAGCCATCGGGCCCTTCCCAGAAGAATGTAACACTATCTTTATTGTTATGTCCAAACAACATTAGGGTTTCTCCTTCGTCAATCGGGCTGTTATTAGTTGCTTTTGTTGCTCCCGGTCCTTCTCTTGTTTCCACTTCTGTGTTTTTAGGAGATGATATACAACCTTGTCTTATGGCTTTTACGGTGTAGGTGCCTGATGCATTATCTGAAAATAAAAAGCTCGGGTTTTGATCTGTTGATGTATATCCATTAGGACCGGTCCATTCAAAAGTACAACTGTCTATGGTGCTTTCCGCATACAGCATCAGTTGTGTTGAACTACATACCGGAGTATTACTGCTGATGTCTGCTATTTCCGGTTGTGGCTTTATGATCACTTTTGCACTGTCTGTTTCAGTACAGTGTTCCAGCGTGGTGATAACTGTATATGTGCCTTCGTTTTCTTTCGTAATGCTATTAATGCTTGGGTTGGGTTCTGTTGAAGAGTATCCGTTAGGTCCAGTCCAGCTGTAAGTGCCATTAGGTGTTTCAGTTATTTTTAAGTTTAAATCTTGCCCTAAACAAAGTGGTGCATTGGTTTCTGGTTTGGGCTTCTTTATATCAGGAATGCGAACGTATACCGATGAAGGTGGAGACTTGCACCCTAGTACTTCTTGTGTAACGGAGTAGTAACCACTGTAGTCTGCGGAGATGTTATTTATAGAAGTAGTTCTTTGAACGTCTTTGTAGCCATTTGGTCCTAGCCATTCTATACCAACCAGAGTTGGTGCATTACAACTTAAGCGTAGCTTTTGTCCTGGGCAATACACTGTGTCTCCCGATATTTGTAACGGCACTAAGGGAATACCTACTTCCAGTTCTGTCGTTCCTGGTTTTGAGTTGCAGCCATTTTTACGTGCATACAGTTTGTAATCGCCTTCGTTAGCTTTTATTACGCCATTGATGACGGAGTTTAACTGACTATCAAGATGACCATTAGGGCCCGACCACCAATATGTAACACCGGGTGTGCTACTATTGCCTGTTAGTAATAGTGTATCACCTACACACAAAGGTCCGTTATTGCTAGCAGTAGGCGTATCTGGTAGAGGCTTTACTGTTAGGTATATGCTTTGTGTATCTATACAGTTCCCTATTTTAGATTCTACAAAGTAAGATCCTGCCCATGATGAGTTTGCTTTTACGACAGTCATAGAGTGGTTAGCAGGACCGTATGGTGAAGGTGGGTATATTTTAGTACTGCCGTATATATCGTCAACATTTGTTTTTGCTTTTATGCTCCATGCTTCGTCTGTACATACTGTTGTGGGGGCATCAATGTACTGAATGTCAGGTTGTGGGGTAACAATAACTCTGGTGCTGTCTAAAGAAGTACACTTGTAGCTGGTAACAGATATATAAAACATTCCGCTATCACTAAATGTAGATGCACTTACATTACCGTTTGCTTGTGTTGCTTTAAATCCGTTAGGTCCGTTCCATTCAAAAGAAGGTAGTTGATTGGGCGTAGAGGCATTTACATTTATAGCTTGTCCAATACATACAGGGCTGTTTGATGTAGCATTAATTGTAGGGTGTTCGGATACTCGTATATCCTTGCCATTATCAGCTGATGTATAACTGGGGTTTATAGCAACAGCACGTATTCTGTAACCTGTTGCTGCAAGTATTGACGATGGTAAAGTGCAAGTAGTAGTACCGCTTTGAAAGTTATTGAGCTGTCCTACTAAAACCTGGTTTGTAAAGTTGCCATCAGAGTCGGAGATGTAGATCTCGAATATATTTGTAAAAGTATCGAAAGCAGCAGATGTGGTCAGCTCTACCTGAAAGCTACCATTCACACACAAAAGCGTGTCTTTAAAGTTGGTGATATTTACCGTTGGGGTTTGTGCAAAAGCATGTGTGCTAGTAATAATACATAGCAGTATAGGCAGAAATAGTTTGTACAAAAAGCTGTTTCGCATTGTTAAAAGTTACCTGTATAGGTAAAAATAAGTCATCTCTTATTTATATTAAATTAATATTCGCCAAATTTGCGCTTCAAAATCGTTTTAATCAGGAATATATTTATTCATAGTGAGTAGAAAGTCATTAATAAATCAGAGTGTTTGTTTCGTTTTGTTGCTACTAAGCCTGACGGGCTGTTTACAAGATAAATGCGGTAGCATTAGTTGTGAAAACGGGATATGTGTAGACGGTAGGTGTGCCTGCCAGTTTGGTTTTGAGGGGGAGTTCTGTGACGAGCCCTGGTATGCAAAGTTTTTAGGGGAATGGGATGCTGTAGAGACAAAAAAGGGCGACTCTTTAACTAACGCATTCAAACTTAATGCGCAGTTTAGCAGGGTGGTTGATACGTTTAAGATATCGGGCTTTGCAGCATCTTGGGGCGAAGTATTCTGTGTTCGTGAAAGTAGTACCACATTCAAAATACTGGAAAAAGAAGTAGACAGCGTTACAAAGCTGGTAAGTGGGGAAGGGACAATAAGTAACGATCTTACTAAAGTCACAGGAGTGTACTCTTTTACAAAACAAGATAAAGACACGCTTGTTAATTTTAGTTGGAATAAGTAGAATGGCTATTTTTATGCCTAATTAAATTCATTACATGAAAAAAAGTTGGATAGTTGGAACCGCAATCACAGTACTGAGCATTTTTTCATTTAGTCTCTACTCTTCTTGTAAGAAGACTGATCCTGTTAGCAGCGCTATTGATAAATGTGCAAATGTAACTTGTCAGAATAATGGTACTTGTATAGATGGAGTATGTAGTTGCCCGTTAGGGTATGAAGGGGATGCCTGTGAGAAGCAAACCAATGTAAGTTACTTAGGTGAGTGGGAGGTAACACAAGTGATAGCCTCCAGTAACGACCAGTCTACTATTGGCAATACAAAAACATACACTATTGAAATAACAGAGAAGACCCCGACCAAGCTAAGCATCGATAACTTTTTGGGTGAAGATTACATTAAAGATGTGCGGATTGTTATTCACCAGAAAATAGGTGCAGAGGTAATAGATTCAGTTACTGTTGAGTCGAATGTTTTGGCCGGAGCAAACAATTTTGTCTTTGAAAGGAACCAACCTCTATCCGGTTCTGTAAAACAAATAGTAAAAGGCGAGGGAGAGTTAAGTGCAAACGCGATAGTTATTACAGGATATTTTTACCTTGTTTCCGCTCATCAAACGCTTGGTGTTTTAAACGAGCGTATTGATTTTACAGCACATTACAAGAAATAACGTTTTCGTGTTGTCAAGAACACATGCAAAATATCCGCTATTGGTTTAGGGCAGCAGAATAGACAGTTTTCAAGAACTTTAAAAATGTGCTAAAAAAAGTTTGCAAAAATCAATTTGTTACATACTTTTGCAATCCCGTCAGAAACGGGGGAGTTCTTTAAATAGATAAGCCGCTTTAGCTCAGTTGGTAGAGCAATTGATTTGTAATCAATAGGTCGCTGGTTCGAGTCCTGCAAGCGGCTCTCTTTTGAGAGTATAATTTGTACAATATTTACTCTTAAAGAAATCCGGCGGGCAGATACCCAAGCGGCCAACGGGGGCAGACTGTAAATCTGCTGTCTTTCGACTTCAGAGGTTCGAATCCTCTTCTGCCCACATTGTACAAGCGGGAGTAGCTCAGCTGGTAGAGCGACAGCCTTCCAAGCTGTAGGTCGCGGGTTCGAACCTCGTCTCCCGCTCAACTTGTAAAAAACTTGTTCATCAGGCTTGGCCGGGTGAACTATTGTAGTTTATAAGGTGCTGTTGAAAAAGGTTTGTGAGGAAGATATGCTGTTGTAGCTCAGTGGTAGAGCACTTCCTTGGTAAGGAAGAGGTCGGCAGTTCAATCCTGCTCAACAGCTCAAGAGAAATAACTAAAGTATTGAACAGGCTCATAGCCGTCAATTATATTAAGAAACATATTAACAACATCTCTTAAAAGAAATAAAAATGGCAAAAGAGACCTTTAATCGGGAGAAACCCCACGTAAACATTGGTACCATTGGCCACGTTGACCATGGTAAAACAACATTAACTGCAGCAATCACAACAATCCTTTCAGAACAAGGACTTTCTGAGAAGAAAGGATATGATGAGATCGATGGTGCGCCTGAAGAAAGAGAGCGTGGTATCACGATCAACACTGCACACGTTGAGTACCAAACAGAAACACGTCACTACGCGCACGTTGACTGTCCGGGTCACGCTGACTATGTGAAGAACATGATTACAGGTGCGGCTCAAATGGACGGTGCTATCTTGGTGGTTGCCTCTACTGATGGTCCAATGCCTCAAACAAAAGAGCACATCCTTCTTGCTCGTCAGGTAGGTGTTCCTCGTATAGTAGTTTTCATGAACAAGGTAGATCTTGTTGATGATGCTGAACTTCTTGAACTAGTTGAACTTGAAATCCGTGAGCTATTAAGCTCTTACGATTATGATGGAGATAATACTCCAATCATCCAAGGTTCTGCAACTGGTGCATTAGCTGGTGAAAAAGAGTGGGTTGATAAAGTACTTGAGCTAATGAAAGCGGTTGATGAGTACATTCCTCTTCCTCCACGTGCAGTTGACCAACCATTCTTGATGTCTGTAGAGGACGTATTTACGATCACTGGTCGTGGTACAGTTGCTACAGGTCGTATCGAGCGTGGTGTGATCACAGTTGGTGACAACGTTGAGATCGTTGGTTTCAACGAAAAACCAATGACTTCTACTTGTACTGGTGTTGAGATGTTCCGTAAATTATTGGATCGTGGTGAAGCTGGTGATAACGCTGGTATCCTTCTTCGTGGTATCGATAAAAAAGATATCAAACGTGGTATGGTTATCTGTGCGCCAAACAGTATCACTCCTCACACAGAGTTCAAAGGTGAAGTTTACGTACTAAGTAAAGAAGAGGGTGGACGTCACACTCCATTCTTCAACAAATACCGTCCTCAGTTCTACTTCCGTACTACTGACGTAACTGGTGAGTGTATGCTACCGGATGGCGTTGAGATGGTAATGCCTGGTGATAACGTTAACTTGACTGTAAATCTAATCGCTCCAATCGCGATGGAAAAAGGTCTTAAGTTTGCGATCCGTGAAGGTGGCCGTACAGTAGGTGCAGGTCAGGTTACAGAGATCATCAAATAAGATAAGTACAGCACATAGCTGTCTTGATATTAAAAACAGTCCCGCATTTGCGGGACTGTTTTTCTTTTACGTCATGTCACCTAAAACTATAGTCGTATTTTTGAACCATGAACAATTCAGATATCGTATATCTTAACACGTCTGCTACAGGATTACTACCCGAGGAATTTACCCGACAGGCAAATGAACTAAACAGCTCTTTCGCTACTGATGCCAGTACCTCTGCTATGGAGTGGAGAGAAACCTTTGAACCAAAGCTCAGAACAAAAGTTGCAACCTTTTTAAACGCTCCCGAACAGCACATAGCATTGTTGCCCAATTTCTCATGGGGTATGAATGGTATTGTCCAAACATTAACGGGTACAGAAAAAGTGTTGCTCTATAAAAACGATTATCCATCTTTAACAGAGCCTTTTATTATAAACGGTTTTGATATTTCTTGGGTAGATGATACGGATGGTTTTGAGATAGATGTGAATACCCTGAAAAATAAGATAGTAAGAAAAGAAGTAGATGTGGTGGCCATCAGTCATGTACAGTGGCTTTCGGGCTACAAGTTGGATATACAAGAGGTAGGTAATTTGTGTAAAGAGAACAACGTCATATTTATTGTTGATGCCACACAAAGCTTAGGAGCGATAGATATTGATATTTCTGTGTTGGGTGTAGATGTTTTTATAGCCAGTAACTACAAATGGATGAATGCAGGCTTTGGTAATGGAATAATGTATGTAGCACCTTCTTTTCTTGAACGATATACACCGGCTATTGGTGGACATAACAGCTACCAACAGGTAGGTGAAGATTGGAAGTACATCCCCTCCGTCAAAAGTTTTGAACCCGGACATATCAGTTTGCATGCATTTACTGTATTGTACGCAGCATTGGAGCATAAGCTGGAATATGGAGTACAGAATATAGAGGGGCATAACAACAAACTAACAAAGCTATTAATAGATGAGCTAGAGAAGACGAATGCGACGTTAGTAGGCCCAAAATCAATGAATAATCGCTCGTCGATTGTTTTTTTGAAAGATGATAACGGTTTGTGGCAGAAGCTGAATGAAGCAAATATTGTGGCTGCACAAAGAGGTGGTAATATACGTTTTGGACTGCATTACCATAATACAGAGGCTGAGATAGTGAAACTGGTAGCTTGTTTACAGAAGCTGTAAACTTTGCTGTATGTGTTCATATACTTATAGGGGTAATTTGTACTTTTAATCGATTATTTTCTTACTTTTGCATACGCCCCGATAGGGGGCTTTTTTTTACGGGCATAGTTCAACGGTAGAATAGTGGTCTCCAAAACCATTGATCTTGGTTCGAATCCAGGTGCCCGTGCAAAGATTAACAACATAACAGGTTGTATATGAGTAAATTCGGATCTTATGTTCAGTCAGCGTATGACGAGTTGGTACACAAAGTGTCGTGGCCAACTTGGAGCGAGCTGCAACAAACTACAGTAATTGTACTGGTAGCACTAGCCATCATGACCCTATTGATCTTAGGTATGGACGTTGCGTCTGAGCGCGTAATGAAGTTCTTGTACAGTATTTTAGGATAAAACTTCAACCAATGACAGAAGAAGTGACAACAAACGAGCAGAATGAGGAGCAGCAACCAGCTGCAAAACCAAAACCTGAAAAGGAAACAAAATGGTACGTACTGCGCGTTATCAGTGGTAAAGAAAAGAAAGTGAAAGAGTATTTGGACAAAGAGATCCAGATACAAGGTTGGGAAAAAAGTGTATTACAAGTTCTTTGCCCGGTAGAAAAGGTGTTTAAAGTACAGTCTGGTAAGAAAGTTTTAAGAGAAAAAATATTATTTCCGGGATATTTGATGTTGGAAGCGGAAGATGGTAAACTTCATGGAGACATGATACAGACTATCCGTAACACAACCAACGTAATACATTTCTTAGGAAAAGATAATCCTACTGCTTTACGTAAATCAGAAGTGAACAAGATGTTCGGTAAGATGGACGAAGTAAGCGAGCAGGGTATCGGGTATGCAGAACCATACATTGTTGGGGAAACTGTACGTATTACAGATGGACCATTCAACGACTTTAACGGTACTGTAGAAGAAGTGAACGAAGAGAAGAAGAAACTGAAAGTAGTGGTGAAGATCTTCGGACGTGCTACACCGGTAGAGCTGAACTACATGCAGGTAGAAAAAATAGCATAATAAGAACAATACTTAATAATATTACGCCTCCGCATTATGCGGAGGCGTAGTTGTCTAAAGACATTCCGAAACTTCGATTAATTTTGAAGCACTAATGAAAAAGTATGCAGTAATAGTTGCGGGTGGTAAAGGTGTGCGCATGGGCATGGCTGTGCCCAAACAGTTTTTACCGTTGAATGGTAAGCCCATCCTTTATTATACCATAAAAGCGTTTGTTGATGCTTACAGGGATATGAATATTGTATTGGTATTGCCGGAAGCACAGATGAGCTATGCTCAAATGGTGTTACAAGAGTTTGAAGGAGGTTTGGATGTAACGATCGTTGCAGGAGGAGCAACCCGTTTTCATAGTGTGCAAAATGGGTTGAAGACCATTGAAGAAGGGGCTGTTGTTTTTGTGCACGACGGAGTACGACCATTATTATCAACTGAATTGATACAAAGGTGCTACGAGCAGGCGATACAAAAAGGAAGTGCGATACCGGCCATCAATATCACTGATAGTATCAGAATGCTGGATGGTGAAAACAGTAAACCTATTGACAGAAATAGTTTACGCAGTATACAAACCCCTCAAACTTTCAGAACAGAAGTGATACTATCTGCTTTTGAGCAAGAGTATAGCGAAACATTTACCGATGAAGCTACTGTAGTGGAGGCATATGGTAAAGAAGTGTACTTAGTAGAGGGCGAGAAGAATAATATGAAATTAACGACACCTGAAGATCTTCAAATAGCAGAAATAGTACTGAAAAACAGATAAGTGAGAGTTGGCCTTTTCATATTGCTAGTAGTGTATACTATACCTTCTTTTGCTCAGGAAGAAGATACCAGCATATTTAAATATCCTATTGAGATGGATGAAGTGGTCGTGTCTGCACGCAAAGGAGGCTGGGATCTGAAAGGTTTTATTGAGCGAGTGCAAAATGATACTACCTTCTACAAGGCA
The DNA here is from genome assembly GCA_030429205.1 of Bacteroidia bacterium. Taxonomy (GTDB): domain Bacteria; phylum Bacteroidota; class Bacteroidia; order Chitinophagales; family Chitinophagaceae; genus UBA5543. The sequence continues at coordinate 39,982 of JAUICZ010000007.1, read as the reverse complement.
TTTAAGAGCATGCATATGTTCGAGTATAATGCTACAAACAGGTTAATGGTGTTGAATAGTAATGGTAGTATAAAGGCAAGCTACTACAGTACATCAAAACAAAAGCGTTTTGGAGATTGCCGCACTATGGAGATTGCGAATGAAAAAGTAACCGGCAACTACTATAAAAACAATGGCGAGCACCGCTATTATACTGCAGAGCTGTACGACTATTTATTTTTCATAAAAGACACGGTATGTGATGAGAGTGATATAGTAGCAGGGGCAATGGAGCCGAAAGATAATAGTACACTCGAACAGAATAAATCTAAGCTGAAGCATCTGATATTTAACCCCGGTAGTAAAATAGAAGGGGTACCTTTCATGGGCGACAAAGCAGCTGTTTTTAAAGAAGACATTGCAAAGATGTACAACTTTAAGCTAAGCTCTGATAAGTATAAGGGTATAGACTGTTATGTGTTTTCGGCAACTCCTAAACCAGAGTATAAAGATGATGTAGTTTACAAGCAGTTGGTTACCTGGTTCAGGAAAACAGACTACTCTATTGTTGCACGCGACTACTCTTTAAAATACAGTACGTTGCTATATGATTTTGATGTGGATATGAAAGTGCGTACTCGTCAGATTTGGGGGAAACTTGTTCCCGTAAAAATTGAGTATGACGGTAACTGGCACGTGTTTACACAAAAAAGAGAGCGTGTAAAATTTACTACAACAATAGTATATTAAAGCCCTTTGTTAATTTTACAGAATACATGATCGCACAACAATCGATACAAGAGGTGATGGATCGCGCAGATATAATTGACGTGGTGGGGCAGTTTGTGCGATTGAAAAAAAGAGGGGCAAACCATATTGCTAATTGCCCTTTTCATAACGAGAAAACTCCGTCATTCTATGTATCCGGGGCAAAGGGCATTTATAAATGTTTTGGCTGCGGTAAGGGTGGTAATGTAGTGACCTTCATACAGGAACACGAAAAGCTTACCTATCCCGAGGCGATCAAGTGGTTGGCGAGCTATTACAATATTGAGGTTGAGGAAACTGAAAAAACTCCCGAGCAGAAAGAGAAACAACTGGCCGAAGAAAGCTTGAGGATCGTTAATGAGTTTGCATCAGAATATTTTTACGACTATCTACTAAACGAGGAAGAAGGACAAACGATAGGTGGCTCATACTTCAAGCAAAGAGGCTATACAAAAGAAACAATAGATAAGTTTAAACTGGGCTATTGTCCCGATGGTTACGATGTTTTTGCAAAAGCTGCCATCGAGAAGGGGTATAGTGCCGAACTGCTGGAGAAAGCAGGGCTGATCAAACAACGAAATGCGAAGCACTACGATGTTTATCATGGCCGTGTGATATTTCCCATACAGAGTATGACGGGGCGTGTACTGGGTTTTGGTGCACGTATTTTGAAGAAGACAGACAAGGCACCTAAGTACATCAACACTCCGGAAAATGAGCTGTATGTAAAAAGCCGTGTGTTGTATGGTATGCACCAGTCGCGTCAAACTATATCAAGGAATGACGAGTGTTTTTTGGTAGAGGGCTATACTGATGTTATATCCTTACATCAGGGTGGGGTAGAAAATGTAGTGGCCAGTAGCGGTACTTCTTTAACTGAAGGCCAGTTGAGATTGATAGGTCAGCTAACAAAGAATCTTACGATACTATATGATGGTGATGCTGCCGGAGTAAAAGCTGCTTTACGAGGTTTGGATCTGGCATTGGAACAAAGCTTTAATGTGAAGCTTGTATTACTGCCCGATGGTGAGGATCCTGATAGTTTTATTCAAAAATCAGGTGCTTCTCGTTTTCATGAGTTTGTAAAAGAGAATAAAAAAGATGTTATAGGTTTCAGGCTGGATGTGGGCTTGAAAGAAGTAGGAGACGACCCGGTACAGAAGTCGAAATTGGTGAATGAGATCGCAGAAAGCATCGGTCGCATCAATAAAACAGAAGATTTTGCACTGCAAGATCACTATATAAAGCTGGCGTCAGAGAAGTTGGAAGTAGACCCTTCCGGCATGGTGAACCTGGTGAATAAATACATTCGCGAACGACTGGAGCAGGAGCGCAGGCAAAAAAATAGAGATGCTGAAAAAGCACCGGCACCACAAGAGTATGTAGAACAGCCACAAGATGTACTGGCGCCGCCTGAAGAGGAAGAACAGGAATGGGAGCTGGTAAGGGTGTTGATAGAACATGGTGAAAAAGAATATGAAGGTTATGATAATGTTGCTGCACTGATTGAAGAGCGTATAGACCCGGATTTGATAGAACAAGAGATGGCACGGGTAGTATTCGATAGTTACTATGCGTACGAAATAGAAAATGGTAAGCTGCCTACGGTAAACTTCTTCAATACATTTCCTGAGCCGGCCATGCAAACAAAACTGGCAACACTATTACAAACCCGCAGCGACATCAGCCATAACTGGAAAGATATATATGGTATAGAAACGCTAAACGGCGAGCAGAATTATATTAATGAGGTAGATAGTGCATTGACCTATTTTGAGTTGAAGAAGTTAATACTGGTGATAGACGAGATCTCTAAACGACTAAAGACTGAAAAAGAAGAAACCAGGTATATCGCTTTAATGACCAAATACCTGCAACTGAAAGATGCGGAGAAAGAGATACTGAAAAAAACAGGTACCATGATATTTAAGAAAAATACTAAAAAAGCATAGTGGCAAGAATACTGGCAATAGATTACGGAAAGAAAAGAACAGGGCTGGCCGCGTCAGACCCTATGCAGATAATTGCAACAGCAATTGGTACTGTAGAAACAAAAGAACTGATAGGGTATTTAAAAAACTATATAAAAGAGAATGAGGTAGAGAAGGTGCTGATTGGTTATCCTTTGAATCTTGATGATAGCCCTACAGATGCTACCCCGTTGGTAGATAAGTTTATTGGCAAGTACAAAAACGTATTCCCCGACCTTGAAATAGAGAAAGTAGACGAGACCCTGACATCTAAAATGGCCTCTCTGGCGATGGTTGAAATGGGTATGAAAAAGAAGGATAGGCAGAAAAAAGAGAACGTAGATACCGTTGCTGCTACCATTATTCTGCAAGAATACCTGCAAAGCCGTCACTAATCCTTAAATTTGCAGCTTCTAAAAGTTTAATTAATGATTTTACCTGTTGTAGCCTACGGGCATCCGGTGTTGAGAAAAATGTGCGAAGATATAGATGCTGACTATCCTGATCTGGAGAAACTGATCAGTGATATGTGGGATACTATGTATAATAGTAATGGTGTTGGTCTGGCTGCGCCGCAAATAAATAAGCCTATCAGATTATTTCTGGTAGATACAGAGCAAATAGTTGAAAATTTTGATGATCAGGACAAGCAGGATTACCCAAATGAAAAACCTGTGAAAAGAGCGTTCGTCAACGCGCATATTGTAGAAGAAGGTGGAGAACCGTGGTTGTATAACGAAGGGTGCTTAAGCATACCAAAAGTTAGAGAAGACGTAAGTAGGTACGAGACGGTAAAACTTCGTTTTATGGATGAGCAGTTCAACGAGCATGAAGAAGAGTTTAGCGGTATTACTGCGCGTGTTATACTACATGAGTACGATCACATAGACGGCAAACTGTTTATTGACTATTTAAAGCCTTTGAAAAAGAGGTTAATAAAGAAGAAGTTGAACGATATTTCTTCAGGTAAAATTAAAACAGACTACAGAATGCTTTTTGCCAAATAAGCACTACTTTAGTTATATACTTGGCAGCGTCAATTACATATACGGAGCAAGAGTTGATATCCTTACTGAAACAAAAAAGTAAGCAGGGGTTCGACTATCTGTATGAAAACTATTCTGCTGCATTATTCAGTATTATCAGCAGGATAATAAGTGACGAGCAAACTGCACAAGATGTGTTGCAGGAAGTTTTTGTGAAAGTTTGGAAAGGTATTGACAAGTACGATTCTGCAAAAGGCAGGCTGTATACATGGATGCTTAATCTGGCAAGGAATACCTCTATCGACAAATTAAGGTCGAAGGGAGAAATCATGAAAGGGAAAATCCAAAATGATGAAGCTACCGTATATGATAACAGTAACCTTAAGACAGAACAAGAGATAAATACGATCGGGCTAAGAGACACGGTGGCGGGATTAGAACCTCAGTATCAGGTAATTGTAGAGTTGGCCTACTTCAAAGGATTTACCCTGGATGAAATATCCAAAACTATTGATGTACCATTGGGTACTGTGAAAACCCGTATGCGGAAAGCTATAACCATGTTAAGAACACATTATAAGAACTGATAAATAAAAAGTGAACGTAAAAGAATACATAGAATCCGGGATATTAGAAGCCTACGTGCTGGGTACACTCTCTGAGAATGAGTGTGCTGAGGTAGCTGCTAATGTTGCACAATATCCGGAGCTGGCCGCCGAGGTTATTGCTATAGAGGATTCTTTGTTGCACCTGGCAAAAGAAGATGCTAAGGCCCCGCCATCGTTCATGAAAGATAAGATCTGGGATGCACTCTCTGATGAAGAAGAAGAGGTTGTAGTTGAGCAGCCGGTGCAAGCATCTAAACAAGTGCCGCTACCACAAGAGCCTGCTAAACCAAGTTGGCAGCGTGCTGCCATATGGGCTGCAGTATTAGTGAGTGTGGTCACCAATTTCATGTTGCTTTCTCAAAGAAATGAAAGCAGAGAACAAAGAGATGTTTTAGCTGCAAGGGTTGACTCGATAGCCGCACAACAACAGCAACTGGTAGCAACACTGAATACTTATAAGAAAGAAAAAGACATGCTGGCCGACCCGGGTATGCAAACCATCATCATGCGTAACGAAGCAGATGCAGCTCCTGCCGGTATGGTGTATTGGAGCAAGGAAAAAGGCGACGCATATCTGGCGTTACACAAATTACCAATGCCTCCTAAGGGTAAGCAGTATCAACTTTGGGTAATACAAGATGGTAACCCTGTAGATATGGGGGTGATAGATAACGATATGGTGCAGAAAGAAGGCATGATGATGAAGATAGCCGCCAACATAAAATCCGGTCAGGCATTTGCCATCTCAATAGAGAAAGAGGGTGGTAACCCTACACCTACCCAGGTATATATGGTAGGTGCTATTTAATTAGTTCTTCTTCAGTAAAATAACAGATGCGCTATTCAGCGTGTAATGATTCACAATTAGGATATTATTGACGCTGCCACTATTACCTTGTTTAGCAGCAAGTACTTCAGGTAGTGATTGTTGTTTGAAAAGTTCTGTAGCCAGCCAGGTAGCAAAGCCTGTAGAAGTATCGTATTCGCCACACAGGTGTTTAAATGCAGCCACAGATGTCTTATCACTCAGATTGCTTAAAAAGGTATCGTAGAATGGCTGAAACCTGACATCGCCGCTCATACCTGATAATACAATGTCTATGTCGTTCAAGTTAATACCCGCTAACGTTTGCTGAAGAACAGTACTTACATCCTCAATACTATCTTCTTGGATAATATGTAACTGCTCAATGCTGCAAATGGTGTTTTCGGGTTTGTTGGTCAGGCAAAAGAATGCCGCACCCTCGCCCGCGATACTACCATTTGTATCACTGTTTTTATACAGTTCCAGGTTGTTGACTGTTGGCTTTTTCCAATAACCGATCTTTGATTTTACACGAACATAATCAGGTGTTATTTCGTCGAAACAACCCGCCAAAACATGTTGCTGTTCATCGCCTTCGTTCAATAGTAACTGTGCATCTAAAACAGCCAGCTCAAACGAACTGCCCCTGTTTACATATGTTTGATTATACCCGTTAGACTTTGTTTGTAGTGCCAGCCATCCGTTTATTGAATTATATGTAGACTGAATGAATGATGTAGGCGTAAGCGCTCCTTCATCCAATTCTATCATATCCAGCAGAAAACGTTCCGTGTCGGTCATAGAGCCGCGGCCTGTACCTGTGATGATACCATCTGGCTTTTCAACTCCTGCTTGTTCCAGTGCATTCATGCCTGCACAGATACCCATTTTCAATAACCTGCTCATCCGCCTGATGGCAACGGGGTTAATATACTTTCTGAAGTTGGGCTCTTTAATATATAGCTCGCCATTATCAGTACTAACTATCTCATTCAATAGCCCCTCGTCCTCATACGTTTGTTGAGGAGAAATAGCACTTGCAGATGATATGTATATCGGTTTTGTCAAGCTTTACTGAATACTAATGATACATTGTTACCGCCAAACCCGAAAGAGTTGCTCAGGCAGTGATTGATTTCTTTTTCTACAAACTCGGTATTGGGTTGCAATGAAATTTCTTCCATTGGTGTGTTATAGTTCAGGTTGGGGTATGCAACACCATTTTGCAAACTCCAAATGCTGAAGATAGCCTCTATTACTCCAGCTGCTGCAAGTGTATGGCCTGTATATGGTTTAGTACTGCTAAAACTGATGTTTGCATTACTAAATAAGCGCTCAATGGCCTTGCCTTCAGCAGCATCATTATTAAGGGTGGCTGTACCATGAGCATTTACATAATCAATTTGCTCAGGTTGAAGCTTTGCCTTCTTTAACGCCTGCTGCATAGTATTAAAAGCACCGTCTCCGTCGGGCGATGGTGCGGTAGGATGGTAAGCATCGTTAGTATTACTGTATCCACTGAGGACAGCTAGTACGTTTGCTCCTCTGGCAATGGCATCCTCCTCTTTTTCCAATAGCACATAGCCGGCACCTTCACCGAGGTTTAACCCAAACCTATCTTTATCGAAAGGACGACAAGGATCCTTGTCAACATTTTTTAAAGAGTGGAACCCGTTCAGAGTAAAACGGCTTAATGCATCACAACCGCCGCAAACAGCCTTGTCGGCCAATCCTGCTTGTATTAGCCGTGCGCCTAAAATAATGGCATTGGCAGATGAAGAACATGCAGTGCTAATAGTTGCTTTTAAAGGTTTCAGGTTAAAATGCTGAGAGAGGTGCATCGTACTTTCAGCACAGTCCAGCGTATCTATGTATTGTACAAAGTCGCCTTCTTCTTTATCAGATATAAACTCCAGGTAATAATCTTCTACAGAGCACATGCCGCCAACAGTATTGGCATTTACCAGGGCTAGCTTAGTGTCTTTAAGTAGAGCTTGGTTCTCTTCGTTCATCAACTCTTGCATGGCTATAAGCGCCAGAAGGGTAGTGCGCGTATATGCAGCTGCCGAAGGTAAGTTTAGCATAGAGGCTAACTCTTCATTACTATGAAGTACCTCACCTACTATAAACTCATCTGCATGTTTAGTTTGCAGGATAGCAGGGTGCCTTAAGCCAGCTTTCTTATCCTTGAGGGCTTTCTGGTTAGCGGATGTACCTACACCAAGTGCAGAAACAATGCCTGTAGATGTGATGACGATTCTTCCCGACATAACGTCGTGGTATACTAGATTTTGCGGTTTGCCTGAATATATGCAGCCATAGCATCAACAGACTCTAATACTTTACGGCCTTCGCGAGCATCTTCTATTTTGATACCATAGTTACGCTCCAGCAATACCATCAACTCAAGAGAGTCAATACTATCAAGCCCTAAACCTTCTCCGAAAAGAGGTGCACTGTCCTCGATATCTTCCGGCTTCATACCTTCAAGGTTCAAAGACTCTATGATCTGTTGCTTTAGCGTATTTTTCAATTCTTCCATAATCGTACAAAAATAATATAATCCCTTATTACTTCAGTGAAATGTTTTAAACGTCAAAAGCTTTATCTATAAGCTCTTGCTGCTGAGCCGCATGTATCTTAGAGAAACCTGTTGCTGATGCCGCACTGGCAGGACGTGTAATGTAATCGCTTACAGAGAAATCTTCTCTGTTCATATATAAATAGCCGGAAGCGCCCATGTTTCTAGGCTCCTCTTGTACCCAAACCCACTCTGCGTTTTTATAGCGTTTTTTCAGTGTATTCAGCTGTTTATGCGGTAGCGGATATATTTGCTCAAGTCTTACTATCGCTACATCGTCACGCTTTTCATTCATTTGATGTTCGCTCAAGTCAAAATATACTTTTCCTGAACAAAGCAAAACACGTTTTACTTTTGTTGGCGCAGTAATATTAGGGTCGTCAATTACTTCTCTGAATCCACCCTTAGTAAATTCTGCTATGTCAGATTCTGCACGTTTGTGTCTTAGGTTGGCTTTTGGAGAGAAGTTAACCAGTGGTTTACGGAACTCCCACGCCATTTGACGGCGGAACATATGGAACAGGTTAGCAGATGTTGTAATGTTGGTTACAACTATGTTATACTCTGCACATAATTGTAAAAAACGCTCTAGTCTTGCAGAAGAGTGCTCCGGCCCTTGCCCTTCGTAACCATGCGGTAGTAGCAATACAAGCCCGCTCATTTTACGCCACTTAACTTCAGCAGAAACTATGTATTGATCAATTACAGTTTGCGCACCATTTGCGAAATCACCAAATTGTGCTTCCCATATGGTTAATGTATTAGGGTCTGCAATAGAATAACCGTACTCGAAACCTAGTACCGCAAACTCACTTAACAGGGAGTTGTATACTTTAAAGGCTCTTGGGTTATCTGTTACAGTGCTTAATCTGTTGTATTGTTCGTAAGTATCCTCGTCGTGCAGTACAGAGTGGCGGTGAGAGAAAGTACCACGCTCCACGTCTTGTCCGCTCATGCGTACCAGCTTCCCGTCTGCTACAAGGCTGGCATAGGCCATTAGTTCACCAGTAGCCCAGTCTAGTCTGCCTTCTTCATTATATAGCTTCACTTTTGCATCTAACAGCTTCTTTACTTTACGCAATGGTTTGAAGCCGTCAGGTATATGCATGATATGCTTGAATAGCGTATCCAGTTGCTTTTTGGTAATTGCTGTCTTTGGCGAATCGTCAAAGTCTTCTGCTGTAGAAAGTCTCAAGCTTTGCCACGCTTTCTCTGGGTCTTGCAATTTATATGGTAATGGTTGCTCTTTAACCTCGTCTAGCTTGTTCTGCAATTCATTCACATACCTGTCTTTCATCTCCTTAGCCAGTTGCTTAGCATCAGCTTCTCCATGCTCTAGCAGGTATTGTGTATATACTTCGCGTGGGTTTTTATGTTTTTTGATCAACTCGTACAACCTTGGCTGTGTAAAGCTTGGATCGTCTCCTTCATTATGGCCATGTTTACGATAACACACCATGTCTATGAAGATGTCGCTATTGTATTTCTGACGGTAGTGTACAGCTATCTCTGCCGCTTTTACTACAGCCTCAGGGTCATCTCCGCTCACGTGTAGTACCGGTGCTTGTACCATTGCTGCAACGCTGGTACAATAGTTGGCAGAACGTGCATCATCAAAATCAGTAGTAAAACCAATCTGGTTGTTGATGATGAAGTGTATGGTACCGCCTGTGTAATAACCTTTAAGTTTAGACATCTGTAATAACTCATACACAACACCTTGCCCTGCAATGGCAGCATCACCATGTATTAATATTGGTAATACATTATCGTATTCGCTATTGTAAATAGAATCTGCCTTAGCTCTGGAAAAACCTGTAACAATCGGATCAACCACTTCTAAGTGAGAAGGGTTAGGTGCCAACTGAACATTTACTTCTTTACCGTTAGGTGTTTGTATGGTAGAGCGAAACCCTAAGTGATATTTCACGTCTCCACTCCCCATTGTACTATCAGGGGTCATTCCTCCTTCAAACTCAGAGAAAATCTGCTCGTATGTTTTCTTTAAAGTATTGGCTAACACATTCAGACGTCCGCGGTGGGCCATACCTATTACCACCTCTTGTACACCTGTTTCAGCAGCAGAGTTGATGATAGTGTCTAGCGCAGGTATGGTACTTTCTCCACCTTCAAGGCTAAACCTTTTTTGTCCGATGTATTTTTTGTGCAAAAACTCCTCGAACATGACACCTTCGTTCAGCTTCTCCAAAATGCGCTTTTGGCGCTCTATAGGAAGCTTCTCATCGATCATGTCTTCAAACTCCTGCTCCACCCATTCGCAAGTAGGTTGGTCGTTAATGTAAGTGTACTCAATACCTACATTTCCTGTATATACTCTTTTTAGCTTATCTAATATGTCTCTTAGCGTAGCATTAGGTAAGCCTATTCTATATCCTGTATAAAATCTTGTATTGAAATCGTCTTCACTAAGCCCGAAGTGAGCCAAGTCAAGCTGTGCATTTCTGTCACGGCGCTCTCTAATGGGGTTAGTAGTAGCCACAAGGTGCCCGCGCTTTCTGTATGCACGTATCATTTTATATACACCCAGTTCTTTTGCTACCTGATCGCTGCTAACACCGCCTTCTGCTAATGTTGCGGGTGCCTCGTTACCATTATTGTTAGTTACTGCAAAGTCAAAGCCCTCAAAAAACTTCTTTAGTTCTTCATCTATTGAGTTCGGGTCTTTTACATAGTCTTGATATAGCCCTTCAATATATGATGGATGTGAATTTGTTAAATACGAAAAGTCTTTCATTGTACTACCAGAAGTTTGTACGAGGTTCAATTATTGAAAATAATGTGCCAAATTACCTATTTATGGCAAAATAATTCTGCAAAGTTAACCCCAAATACTTAATTGTAAGAAAAGGCTTTATATAGGGGGTATAAGTATGAACTATAATGTGTTACTTCAACAATACCCAGGTGAAGCCAAAACGCATCATGGCATTTTGTGCCGGGTAGCCGGGAGCATTAATGAAATTGGCCGGAATAAATAGTTGTTGAAATTGATCGCACATGATGTATGCCCTTAGTCTTTTTACATTGAAGTTGAAGAATACGGCGCTGGCAAACTCATTGCTTAGTTCGTATGCGTTCTGGTAATAATATCTATTAAAGAAGGCACTATAAGCAGCCGATTTATAAGGTGTATGATATGTTACTTGCCCGCCAAAGGCAATTTTGAGTGCTTTTTTAAAAATGTAGCTTTCAATACTTAGTTGATGCCTACCCATAAACATAGGTACATTTACTGGTGCGTTGGCTGCAATAGTCTGGTAAATTATTTCGTTATCCAGTACAATAGCCTTCCATTGTAGCTTTTTCTGCAACCATATTTGTAACTGGTTGAAGGCAGGAGCATATTGGTCTGGCAACTGTAGGTTATTAATGTACAGGTAATTACTAACAAGATAGTTCCTTAATCCGCCGCTCAGGTAAAACCTGTCGCTTTTAAACTTTAGATACAGCTGAGTAATACTTTCTTTATTAAAGCTGTTGCTTATAGTGTCGTACTGGTTAATATATGTAGTATAACTGTACGGTGCGTTATTGATGTTTTGGATAGCTCCGGCTTCTATATTTCCTGAAAGCTTTTCTAACTCTTTACCGATGTTCACTTTTAACTGAGAGCTACCTGAAGCAAAGCCGGTGATATAGAAAACGGCATTGGCGCCATAGAACCATGCTCCTTTTTGTAATGCTTCTTTTTGCAACCCGCCTGTGACATAATTACCTACAGTATAGCTTTGGTCTGTACCATTCAAGTGCTGTGTCCAGAACTGATCATACCTTATACCTAATCCAGCACTGAAGGACATTTGCTTTTCCCTTTTACCCAGAAAACCATTTAATGCAAAGTGATTGTCCAGCACATTGTGCTTTTGGCGTGTAAACACAGAGTCAGAACCCTCTCCGAATCCTTCCTGAAAATATGGGCTATATCTCAGTGAGTCAGGAGCTTTGTCTTTATAGGTAAGTTGTTTGTTATGTAGCTTAAGTTTATGAGATATGCTAAAACGAGGTGTATAGCTTAGCTGCATCTGGCTGGAGTCTTCGTTATATAGCGTATCCGTTTTGCCCCAGAAGTACTCTTGCCTTATTTGTCCGGTATAGTTTCTTACAGAATTGGTGATTAACGATCGGGGAACTGCAGATCCGCTATTCGCAGCTGCTTCGGAAAAAACAATATCTAGTGTACTGCGATCTGTAAAATTCTCATTCGTTAGTTGTGTTTCATCAGCTATACCACCGTTCTCATCTTGTGTGCTCTTATTATATAGTATGCCAGCGTTTAGTTTATATCTTTTATTAATGCTTTGGTAATTAGTTGTCAAAAAAGCATGGTCTTGAGCAGTGCGCTGCAATAAGTAATACCCCTCAGAACTGATTCGGTTATATTTCGCAGCGAAATTCCAGTTGGGCTTTACGTTTTGTGTGTGCATCACACTTACATTTTGCTCCAGTTTGCTGCCCAAGTTAAAAGTGAATTCTGAGTATGGGGCGGTAGTGTTATAGTACTTTAAACTATCTATATGAAGGTTGTACGCACTGAAGGAATGGTAGCCAAGAGTTGGTCCAAGTCTGTCCTCGGGCGTAAATTGCAAGTTTTGTACCGCAGTACCCATGTTGCCCAAGTCACGTTTCCAAGGTTGTAAGTATTGCCTTCTATGGAATGTGTGTATAGAAGTGTCAGGTTTGTACTCAATGTCAGAGCCATAGTATTTATACCGCACCTTTACGTTCCTGTTCGACCATTCATCTGTATTACTCTCTTTAAACCTTGTAGAGTCTGTTTTTTGCTCATCATCTAAAGATAAAGGTGCACCCGGCTGGTTTTGTGCATGCATTGTTTGAGGTAATAGCACAATACAAATAGCTATTACCATTTTGAGCATGATATGTAGATATGGTCTCAACAAGCTGCAAAGTTAATCTAATAGCCTGTACTTTACTTATTTAGGTTTTGTTATAATCTACTCTGGAGTTTCTTCGTCACCATCATACCCGGGGTTGGGCACTTCATTTACCTGTACACCTTCTTCAAGATGTTCATTAGGCAGCTCTAAGAAATGACGCTGCTCAATAGCATCAATAGAAGCTTTACGTTTTAATTGCTGCCCCGTAATTTGTTTGATGTTTTTACCTGCAAGGTTGAGTATGGTATTCTTTAGCCTGATAGCGCGAGCACTTCTGCCTAACAAATAAAATAGGAATGCGACTAATGCAATAATGCCATATACGGCTACACTGAAGCCTTGTATGTTCATCCATCCCAAGTCTTTATATTCTGATTTGTGGCGAATATCTGTAAGCACGAAGAAAGGGTATACTTTATCCATAAAAAACATAAAGGCAATAATACCAATAGCCAACAGGTAACATAGCACCTCTGCAAATATCAATGCACCTTTGCTGATGAGTCTTTGTGCGGCAGGTTTTCTAAGGGATGTGGCTAATGGGTCGAGCAGTTTTACCTGCTCGTAAATCATTTCTTTCTGCTCTTTGAAATCCTTTAATAAATCATCCTGTAAACGGGTGGATGTCATATGTTTTATCGATGATGTTAATACAAATGTAACATAGCCTTGCATTTCAGCAACTATTCTCAAAAAAATAAGTTTCCACATTTTATGAGATTATTTGTTCATAAAACCGTCAGTTTTCGCAACTTTGCGCCTCTAACAGGGCTCTTGTTGTTTATACACTGTTGCCCAACAGATTGATTTTTAAGGATGAAGCATAAAAAAGAGATAGAACGCAGGCGGACTTTTGCCATTATTTCTCACCCCGATGCGGGTAAAACAACACTTACTGAAAAGTTGTTGCTTTTTGGTGGTGCCATTCAGGTGGCGGGTGCTGTAAAGAGCAATAAGATCAAAAAGCATGCTACCAGTGACTTTATGGAGATAGAGAAACAGCGTGGTATCTCAGTTGCTACTTCTGTTATGTGCTTTGAGTATAGGGATACATTGATCAACCTGTTGGATACACCGGGTCACAAAGACTTTGCCGAGGATACCTACCGTACGCTTACGGCTGTGGATAGTGTAATACTGATAGTAGATAGTGTGAACGGGGTAGAGGCACAAACCCGCAGACTAACAGAAGTTTGCCGCATGCGCGATACACCTGTAATTGTGTTCGTTAATAAAATGGACCGTGACGGTAAGTTTCCGTTTGAACTATTGGATGAGATAGAAAAAGAGCTGAACCTGCAATTGCACCCGATGACCTGGCCTATTAATATGGGTAAAGAGTTTAAAGGTGTATATAATTTGCACAATAAAAGTCTGAACTTATTTACAGCAAACCAAAAGGCTACAGAAGATAACAGTATCCCCATCAACGATTTGAGTGATGAGTTGCTGGATGAAAAAGTTGGAGGTAAAGATGCTAATCAGCTAAGAGAAGATGCAGAGCTATTGGAAGGTGTCTATGGAGAGTTGGATAAAGAAGCTTATTTAAAGGGAGAGGTTTGCCCATTATTTTTTGGTAGTGCGGTTAACAACTTTGGTGTAAAAGAACTACTGGATACATTTATTGACATAGCGCCTGTGCCATTGGGAAGGCCAACTAATAAAAGGTTTGTTGAACCGGGTGAAGATAAGTTTACAGGGTTCATCTTTAAAATACATGCCAACCTTGACCCCAAGCACAGAGATAGAATTGCATTCTTGAGGGTGTGCTCTGGAGAGTTTAAACGGAACACATACTTTAAACACACGCGCATAGGTAAAGATGTACGCTTTAGCAACCCGTATGCATTTATGGCTCGCGAAAAAGAGGTGGTAGAAACATCTTATCCCGGAGATGTGATCGGGTTGTACGATACCGGTAATTTTAAAATAGGAGACACGCTTACAGAGGGTGAGGAACTTCAGTTTACAGGTATACCAACTTTCTCGCCAGAGATATTTAAAGAGCTGGTGAATAAAGATCCGATGAAAACCAAGCAGTTGGAAAAGGGTATTCGCCAGTTGACAGACGAGGGGGTAGCACAACTATTTACACAGCATGGTGGTAATACCAAGATCATTGGTTGTGTGGGTGAACTACAGTTCGAGGTGATACAGTATCGCTTATTGCAAGAGTACGGTGCAGCTTGTGAGTTTAGTCCTATGCAGTTTTATAAAGCTTGCTGGATAACAGGTGATAAGAAGAAGATCGATGAGTTCATTCGCTTTAAGCAAGGTAATATCATGCTGGATAAAGATGATAATCTGGTTTACTTAGCACAAAGTGAGTGGTTCTTAAATACAGAGAAGCAAAACAACCCTGAAATAGAGTTCCACGATACCAGTGAGTTTAAAACTGCAATGCAGTAACAAAAACTTATAGTATCATCTCCATCTCATACTGGTTAATGTAATGGGCTATACCAATAGCCTCTAAAAATGCAATGGCATCTGTAGACTGTTCATCTACATTCACAATGCTGATCGGGCTTGCGTGATTGCATATGTAATTGAATAATGCTGTTCCCATGCCTTTTCTGCGGTGTTGCTCTTGTACACCAAACTGGAACACTCGTTTGGTAGTTGGGTTATAATGCGCATAGGCAACTACTTCATCATCTTGTTTTATGCCAATTGTAGTAATAGCATTCCCCCATCCTTTTACACGATTGTTCATTTGCTGCCATGCAGGTTGCCAGTTGCCCAAGCTCAGTAAGGCATCTATATCAAAACTATCAAGTATGCTAATGTTATGTTGTGGTATTTGAGGGGTAGTGACTGAACCTTCATAAGCGTGCAGCACTCTGGTTTTCCTAAACCCCAGATTTTCATAAATACGATATGCTGAGTGATTACTTTCTAACACCTCAAGGAGTATCCTTTTTACTCCTGCTTCTTTTATGTGTGGCAGCATATACTCAAACATCTTTTGTGTCAGCCGTTGCCCTCTATACTCGGCAACTACTCCGGTGCCACCATCCCACATCGTCAGCGCTCCTCTTACGGTGTCTAAACCAAATAAAATAAAACCGACAAGGTCATCACCTTCAAATGCCCCGACGGACACAGAAAGGTCTATACTTTCAGCATGTATCTTTTCTGCCATTTGCTCATCTGTTCTATGCATGTTAATAGCATAGTCTTCGAAAGCTTTATTAAAGGCAGCGGCTACAGTGCTTATAGGTACTGTATTTAATGTGTCAAAATGCATTTCTATGAAATAAATATAAAGCTTTAGTTCAAATAAGAGTCGCCGTACACTCATCAACTATTATCAGTATCTTTATTGTAGATACTTTATAGAGGAAAAATGTTTAAGCTAAAATATATTTGGCCATATCTGTTATTTGCAGCTACTATCATTTTTTTGGTAGCAGCCAACCGTATACATATAAAAGATGAAATACAAAGAAACCTGGCCTACACAAAAACATTGAATGTTTCGGGCAAGCAAAGAATGCTGAGCCAAAAGCTGGCAAAGCTATCTTACAAAGCAAAGTTGGGAGATGATGTTAAAAAGGAGATGCTGGCATTATTAGGGGTTTGGCAAAGGGCGCATAACGATCTTAGAAATAACAAGAATGGTGTTGATATATACAATGAAATTCATCCGGAGATAGATAATATGTTCGATGAGTTGGAAGTCTATCTCAATGAACTAACCGAAGACTATAATGCAGTAGCGCTTAATGGTGTAAATGATGACTTGATATCCGGAATAAACAAAAATGAGCCTGCTTATTTGGAAAAAATGGACGCGATAGTGCATCAAATAGAAGCGAATGCACAAGCAGACTTAGAAGCCTCTCGCGAAAAACAGATGCTATTAGCATTAATATCCGGTATTGTATTATTACTAGAGATGCTATTTTTCGTATATCCGTATCACAAAAAATTAGTTAACGCGTACAAGAAGGTCTTAAGACAGCAAAAAGAACTGGAAGAGAATACGAATACGATCAGACACCTTTACGAAACAAATGAGCTCATCATAAAAGGTACAAATGCAGGTATATGGGAATGGGATATAGTAACCGGCGAAGAACAATGGTCTGACCGTTTTTTTCATTTGCTAGGATATGAACACGGCGATATAGCACCAACCTATGATACCTTTTTGAACCATTTACTGCATCCTGATGATAAAGAAAAAATAGAAAAGG
Organism: Bacteroidia bacterium; assembly: GCA_030429205.1. Taxonomy (GTDB): domain Bacteria; phylum Bacteroidota; class Bacteroidia; order Chitinophagales; family Chitinophagaceae; genus UBA5543. Next base: position 23,164 of record JAUICZ010000007.1, on the reverse strand, counting down.
CGGTAAATGAGCACTTAAAAAATAAAACATCGTATAAGCACGATATTAGAATGTTGAATAAAAATGGCGAGTATGGATGGTATGAAGCTTCAGGACAGGCCATTTGGGATGAGGAAGGTAACGCAATACGTATGGCTGGGTCTATTATTGATATAACAGATCGGATGTCTGCTCGTAAGAAAATGTTGGAACAGAGCGAGACAAAAGATAAGATACTTTCTATTGTAGCGCACGACCTGCGGTCTCCCGTAGTAAACCTGAAGTCATTATTAGAGTTGTTGAAGGCGCAAGTTATCAATAAAGAAGAATTTTTAGAGCACCTGAGTTCGGTATCTCAAAATGTGGAAACGATGACAGAGTCAATGGACAATTTATTGGCTTGGGCACAAACACAAACAAAGGGGTGGGATGTAAATCCAACTGAGTTTAAAGTGGATGATGCTGTAATGGAATGTTTGAGACTATACTCCGGTAATATAGATGCGAAACATATAGAGCTGGATTACAACTCTAACGAATTACTGAAGGCATATGCAGATTTTAATCAAATGGTATTAGTCATTAGAAATGTGCTGAATAATGCTATTAAGTTCACTCCTGAGTCCGGAAAAATCAAAATAGACCTAACAGAAGACAATGGGTATGCATCTATAATAATTTCAGACACCGGTAAGGGAATGGATGAGGACACTATTAAAAAAGTATTGAATAAGAGTAACATTCATACTACAAAAGGTACTAATGGCGAAAAAGGTACAGGTTTGGGTATGAATATGTGTTTGGAGTTCTCTCAAAAGAATAATTGCAAATTTGATATAGACAGCGAGGTTGATAGAGGTACAAAAGTAAGGCTTGCGATCCCGCAATCAGGATAACATAACTTCAGTTATATTTTCCATAATGCCCTCTAAGTATTAGTTTTGCTGCCATACATTTCTAAGTAATATACATGAATATCAATAAGGTTTTAATTGCCAATAGAGGAGAGATCTCTATTCGTATAGCACGTGCAGCATCTGAATTGAATATCGCAACAGTAGCTATTTATACTTACGAAGATCGTTACTCATTACACCGATATAAATCGGATGAAGCATATCAGGTAGGGGCAGATACAGACCCTTTAAAGCCATATTTAAATATGGATGAGATAATAGCAGTTGCTAAAGATTGCGGAGCAGATGCTATTCATCCGGGCTATGGGTTTCTTTCAGAGAATGCAACGTTTGCAAAAAAATGTGCTGAAAATGGTATCACCTTTGTTGGTCCTCGCCCCGAAGTGATGAGTGCGTTGGGTGATAAGGTAACGGCGAAAGAGGTAGCTATAAAAGCAGGCGTGCCTATTATTGAAAGTAATAAAGAGGCCTTGACCGATGTTGATATTGCTTTGAAAGAGGCAAACAGAATAGGTTACCCTCTAATGCTGAAAGCTGCAGCTGGCGGAGGAGGAAGAGGTATGCGTGTAGTACGCGAAGATGAAGAGTTAAAGAAGGCTTTCAGAGAGGCCAGGAGCGAGGCTAAAAATGCCTTTGGTGATGATACCGTATTCCTTGAGAAGTTTGTAGAAAACCCTAAGCATATAGAAGTTCAGATTGCTGCGGATAATCATGGCAACATCGTTCACCTTTTTGAACGTGATTGTTCTGTTCAGCGTCGTTTCCAAAAGGTGGTAGAGGTAGCACCTGCCACAACACTGAAACAAGACACTAAAAATAAACTATACCAGTATGCTACAGGGATAGCATCTGAAGTGAGTTATAATAACTTAGGTACTGTTGAGTTTTTGGTAGATGGGAATGAAGATATTTATTTTATCGAGGTAAACCCGCGTATACAGGTAGAACATACAGTTACTGAAATGGTGACCGGAATTGACCTGGTAAAGACTCAATTGTTAATTGCATCAGGTCATAAGTTAGCAGATAAAGAGGTGGGTATTGGTAGTCAGGAAAGTTTGTCTATTGATGGTGTTGCGATACAGTGTCGTATTACAACAGAAGATCCGTCTAATGATTTTAAACCTGACTATGGCACACTGGTTACTTATCGTAACGCAGCAGGCTTTGGTGTTCGTTTAGACGAAGGTAGCTCTTACCCGGGGATGAAGATCAGTCCTTTCTTCGATTCGATGTTGGTGAAAGTAAGTACCTGGGGTAATAACCAGAGCGATGCGGCTATGAAAATGCACCGTGCTCTAAGAGAGTTTCGAGTGCGTGGCGTGAAGAACAATATTCCATTTTTAGAAAACCTGATTACACACCAGGGGTTCATAGAGGGTAAAGCCACTGTAGGTTTTATACAAGAAAACCCAGAGCTGTTCATCTTTAAAAGAAGACAAGACCGTGGTACTAAAGTATTGCGTTACCTGGCAGATGTAACCGTGAATGGTAACCCTGATGTGAAAGTAAAGCATGATGGTCGCGAGTTCAGAAAGCCGGAAGTGCCATTAGCTCCACTGGGCATGGAATACCCTAAAGGAACAAAAGACCTGTTGACAGAACTTGGCCCTGAAAAGTTTGCAGAATGGCTGAAGTCTGAAAAGAAAATACACTATACTGATACTACACTGCGCGATGCGCATCAGTCGTTATTGGCTACCCGTATGCGTACGCACGACATGCTGAAAGTAGCCAAGCATTTTGCGAAGCTGCATCCGCAAACCTTTAGTATGGAAGCATGGGGCGGAGCTACATTTGATGTGGCCATGCGTTTCTTAAATGAAGACCCGTGGAAACGACTGGAGCAATTGAGGGAAGACGTACCGAACATTTTACTGCAAATGTTGATTCGTGGTGCGAATGGTGTGGGCTATACTGCATACCCTGATAACCTGATAGAGAAGTTTGTAGAGATGAGCTGGGAGAAAGGTGTAGACATCTTCCGCATATTCGATTCTTTGAACTGGATGGAGAACATCGCTCCATGTATTGATATGGTACGCAAGCGCACAAAAGGTATTGCTGAAGGTGCATTGTGTTATACTGGTGATATATTAGATGGCAGCAAAACAAAGTACAATCTTGATTATTATTTACGTTTAGCAAAAGATCTTGAAAATGCAGGTGCGCACATACTCGCTATTAAAGACATGAGCGGTTTGTTGAAACCATATGCTGCTACAGAACTCGTTACTGCGCTGAAAGACACCGTCAACATTCCTATCCATTTACATACTCATGATACTTCTTCTTTACAACCTGCTACTTATTTAAAAGCTATTGAAGCGGGTGTTGATGTGGTAGATGTGGCGCTGGGTGCAGTTTCCGGGCTTACCTCTCAACCGAACTTTAACGCGGTGGTAGAGATGATGAAATTCCATGAGCGGGAGAATGTATATGACATAGACTCTTTGAATGAGTTCTCTAACTACTGGGAGGCCGTGCGTGAATATTACTATCCATTTGAAAGTGGTTTAAAGGCGAGTGCAGCAGAGGTGTTCCGCCATGAGATACCGGGCGGGCAGTATTCAAATTTACGTCCACAGGCAAAAGCGTTGGGGCTGGAAGATAAGTTCGAAGACATCAAAAAGATGTATGCTACGGTGAACGACATGTTTGGTGATATAGTGAAGGTAACACCAAGCTCGAAAGTGGTGGGCGACATGGCACAGTTTATGGTGGCAAATGGTTTGAGCCGTGAGGACGTAATGACCAAAGGCGATACCGTTTCTTTCCCTGAGTCTGTACAACAATTCTTTATGGGCGTTTTAGGGCAGCCTGAAGGTGGCTTGCCGAAAGACTTGCAGAAGATCATCTTAAAAGACAAAGAGCCGTTTACAGACCGCCCGAATAAACATTTGGAGCCTGTAGATATTGATAAAGAACTACAGGAAGCCAGAGAGAAATTTGGTGACGATGTAGAGCTGCACGATTTTCTTTCGTATAAACTATACCCGAAGGTGTTTGAAGATTTCGTGAAATTCTTCCGTGAATATGGCGATGTTTCTGTGATACCTACAGAGCTGTTTTTATACGGTATGAAGATGGGGCAGGATGCTACAGTAGAGATAGATAAGGGTAAGACCTTGTTGATACGTTTACTGAGCATCAGCGATGTGAACGAGTTTGGTAAACGTACCGTTTTCTTTAAGCTGAACGGGCAAACACGTAATATAGAAGTACAAGATCGCTCTGTTACTGTTGAGAAAATAGAGAACAGAAAAGTTGATAAGAATAATAAGAACCATGTAGGTGCGCCATTGCAAGGCATGCTATCTAAACTATTGGTGAAAGAAGGTGAAAAAGTGAAAAAGAACCAGCCTTTGTTTGTGATAGAAGCTATGAAGATGGAAACGGTAATAGCCGCTAACGAAGCTTGCACCGTTACAGCGATAGAACTTAAAGAAGGCACGCTGGTGAATACTAACGACCTGGTGCTGCACGTGGCAGGGTAATTGTTAAGTTTTGTTACAGATAACAATTTCTTTTTTGAAACATTTATAGAACTAAAAAGTCCGCACAAGTGGCGGACTTTTTGTTGTAATGGGGTGTAACTTAAATGTCTTTTATAGGGCAGACAGGGATACATGGTGTACTGTTTTACTATATTAAATATACGCCATTTTAAATTAATGTGCGATTAAACGTTTTGCCTGTTTTGCGTAATACGGAGCCTTTTTTTACCTGAAAGTTGTAATAGCAGTGCCTTTCTTTACGTGTGATTTGCAGTTTTGACAAGTTGACAGCATATGTTGTGCAGTTTTGTACTTGTGACAGCATAATGCGAAGCTCATTCATCCACCAAAAAACTTTGTGCCAATAACATTTAGACAACAACGGCGGATATGCGTATTCTATACTTTTACAATCAAATTAACGAGAGTGGCTTTATTTGATAGGTTTTGTACCGGTGCAAAATGCTAGTTGCGGTAGATGAACTATCAAAGTTTGAAACAAAAAACAAAAAGCAGAAAACATGTTAAACCCTCTATTTTCTGTGGTTATACCATGCTATAATCATGGTAACTACATCCTAGACACTATAGCCAGTATTGAAGCTATAGAAGACAAAAACCTGTACGAAGTCATTATAATTAATGACGGCTCTACCGACGGCACTACAGACCAAATTCTCAGAGAGTTTGAAAAGACCAAGCCGGATAATTACACGATAGTTTTTCAAAAAAATCAGAAATTACCCACGACGCGTAACAATGGTATCCGCATGGCAAAGGGTAAATACATCTTGCCGCTGGATGCAGACAACAAAGTGCTGCCCGATTACATTTACAAGTCGCTGGAGGTATTTAATGCAGACCCCAAAGTGAGTGTTGTGTACGCTAATGCACAGTTGGCGGGTAACGAAGAAGGGGTGCGATACCAGATGGACTTTAACCTGCAGGCGCTGATCGCGTATAACTATATTGATGCCTGTGCGGTGTTCAAAAAATCGATGTGGGAAGAGCTGGGCGGTTACGACGCCAATATGGTATACGGAATGGAAGACTGGGAGTTTTGGCTGCATGCTGCCTTTAGGGGGCATAAGTTTCACCATATAGACGAAGAGCTGTTCATATACAGGGTAGAAGATAATGCGCTGACCAAGACGCTGTTTTCTAGTGAGAATAATGTGAACGAGCTGATGGATTATATGATGAAGAAACACGCCGGTTTTTACGGCCCGCATTATATAACCGAACATATACTGAGGAAGGTGAAACAGGCGCCTTTGTATTTCTCGCGCAGGATCATTTTACAGGCCTTCTTCCCGAAGTTGTTTGATAAGCTGGTACAGAAGGGTAAGTTCAGGAAGTATATTTAAGTATTTTCCTTTGCCGTCATTACGAACAACCCTCAAAATGTCACCCTGAACTTGATTATCTCGTTCATTATGTCTTTAACTGGTCTCAATGAGTGCTGCGCAATTTAGGGTCTAGCATAATAAGTGCTGTGTGAGATTGCTTCGGACGTATCAGTCTGGCTGATACTCTTTCGCAATGACCTGTGTGGTAGTCACCCTGAACTTGATTATCTCGTTCATTATGTATTTAGCTTGTCTCAATGAGTGCTGCGCAATTCAGGGTCTCGCAACCACTCATCACTCGAGATGCTGAATCGAGTTCAGCATGACAATCTTATTTATTATTAAGGAACACTAACAAAGAAAAGACCCCGCTAATAGGTACTGAATCAAGTTCAGCACAGGCTTTCCTAATTAGCGGTTGTGGCCTTGATAGGCTACAGTACCCTAGCGCTGCCGGACTGTTTGCCTCTACTTTCTCCCGTCATTACAAACAACCCATTATTGTCACCCTGAACTTGATTCAGGGTCTCGCAACCACTCATCACTCGAGATGCTGAATTGCGAGCACTCATTGAGACCGCTAAAAAGACATCATGAACGAGATAATCGAGTTCAGCATGACAATCTTATTTATTATTAAGGAACACTAACAAAGAAAAGACCTCGCTAATAGGTACTGAATCAAGTTCAGCACAGGCTTTCATAATTAGCGGGCGTGGCCTTGATAGGCTACAGTACCTTGGCACTGCCGGACTACACCTCTCTGGTCATTGCGAGGAATGAAGCGACGAAGCAATCTCACGAAACGCTATTATAACAATAATACGAGATTTTAATAGGGTGATTTTCACGGTTGTGTAAGCGTTTAAATAGAGTATTTTTGAGATATGTATAGGGGGTTCAATCTTAAAATAAGTTCTCTTAGTGAAGAATATATGTCTAAGGGTATATTAATTCAGTCAGAAAACACAAGGGAGATAATAACTGGCTTAAAAAAACAAATAGAAATTGATGGCTCTAAATTGCAAGATGACTGGTTCCCTGCCATAGATGCAGATGTGTTTGTTTCTCATTCCCATGATGATGGTGATTTGGCTATTTGTTTATCAGGTTTCTTAGCAAAAGAGTTCGGATTAAAAGTTTTTGTAGACCATACCTTATGGGGAAATTCAGATACCCTATTGAGAGTTCTTGATAATGAATTTTGCAAAAACGAAGGTGGTCACACTTATGATTATCAGAAGCGAAATCGTACGACAAGCCATGTCCATATGATGTTATCTGTCGCCCTTTGTAAAATGATAGATAAGGCAGAATGTATGTTTTTTCTGAATACTCCAAGCTCAGTTACTTTAAAAGATAATGTAACAAAGACTAGCTCTCCATGGATTTACTCAGAAATTGTAACATCTGAAATTATTCGCAAGAAAACTCCTTTGAGGTTATTGAAAAGACAAACCAAAGTTTTTAATAAAGCTATTCAAGATGAATTGAATGAAGATATAGCAATTAAGTACAATGTAGATTTAAGTCATCTAAAGACAATAGATTTAAATACATTGCAAGAGTGGGAAAGAACGAACTTCGCTACAGGAGCGGATTCACTTGATACATTGTACGAACTTTGCCCATAGGGTATGAAAACATGGTATATGGGAGAGAATAAAAGAAAACACTTAGAGTTTATTCAGTTAACAATTACTAGAATGAATGTTAATTCGTTCATGTTAAAGGGATGGCTAGTAACAATAGTGGCAGCACTATTTGTTTTGTTTAATGAAGGTAAGAATATAGAAGTATTGGCGTATTTCTGTCCATTAGTATCAATACTGTTTTGGATCTTAGATGCGTTCTTTATATCAACAGAGAGGGGGTATAGAGATTTATATGATCATGTTAGATTATTAAAAGAAGGCAAAATAGATTTTTCAATGGACTATAAATCCCATTCTAAAAAAGGAAGTGGATTTACAACTTCATTGTTTTCTTCAACGTTATTGCTTTTTTATCCCCTTTTAATATGTGTATCAATTTTTATTGCAAAAAGCATTTAATATGAGAAGAAGAGTGTTTTTTAGTTTTCATTATGAAAATGATATTGTCAGAGTTTCAAGAATTAGGCATTCAGGGTTACTTAAAGATAGAGCACAGACTTTTTTAGATAAAGCTGATTGGGAAACAATAAAACAAAAAGGAGATTATAGAATCAAAGACTGGATTGATACTCAAATGTTAAATACAAGCGTTGTAATCGTTTGCATAGGGAAAGATACACATGCCAGAAAGTGGGTTAAGTATGAGATAGATAAAGCATATAAAGAGAAAAGAGGTATTGTAGGAATACACCTTAATGGTATGAAAGGGTTCCATGATAGTAGATTACTATATAAAGGACATAATCCATTAGATGATTACGAGATATATGAAGACTTTCGGAAAATGAAATTGTCTGAAAAATTCAAAACATATAGTTGGAACGATAACGATGGTTACAATAATATTGAGAATTGGATAGAAGAAGCCTATAAAATAGCAGGAAGACAAGGGTAGCCCCTCACTCAAAACTCCTGATCTTCTCCGTACAAATCTGCTCGGCGATGTCTTTTAAACGCGTAACGCGCGTTATGAGTGTTTGCAGTTCTTCGGGGGTGATGGTAAAGTCTTTATTATAGCGGGCATCTATATAGCCGCTTTTCAGTAGTTTGAATAGGTGGGTCTCTTCATCGGTGTTTTGTGGAAATACCATCGCCAGCTCTTTCGAGTGGTTTTTATTGTAATGGTACAGCATCTCTATATTATGTGTTTTGGGTTTGTAGCCTGTAAACACCAGCATCACTGCATTGTATATCGCCTCACTCGCTTGGTGTAATTCAAAGGTTGCGATGTTGTTTGAATTTCTTTCTGCATTACTTACTGCACTAATCAAAAACTCATTTCCTGTTTTAGACCATTGGTCGTAATCGTCTTGCGCTATCTGTTTCTTTTCTGCGTTGCTTAGTTCTCTGGCTTCTGCCAGCGGTATATTACCCGCATCGTACAGCAGTATGCCTTCTTTCTTTATATCGGTAAAAAAGTACTGGCTGCGCTCCAGGTCTTGGTTTACTTTATCAATATCGTTGGCAATAATATTAATGGGGGTACGCGGGCGAAAGGTGTTGATGACCTGGTCTTGTATCTCGTAATCTTTTTTGCGTTCGTCGCGGCGGGTAATTACCAGTATATCATAATCGCTGATGTACTCGTACATAATGTGCCCTTCGGTATAGCGGTCTTCTACCCACTTGCCCGTAGCATAGCTGCCAAACAGTATTATCTTCTCGGGCTGTATCTTTTTCAATATCAGCTCCACAATATGTTGTATATCCGCTTGCTTGCTAATCGGCAGGTGTTCTAGCGATGTTTTCATCAGGGGTTAAATTACAATCTTTTTCGGGTATAAGCGGCAATAGATACCTGTAATACCGTAGGGCTATATAGTAGTACAAACAGAAATTACCTACACATAGGTATAGTTATAAAAGTACATGTTAATCAGTTTTGCATCATGCAACAGCATAATCCGTAAAAAGGTTGTTCTGTAGCAGAGATTTTTTCACACTGTTTGTTAACCCGTACAGGGTTTCAAAAACTAAACTATTATGTACATGAAAACATTACTTGTTAAAACTGCCGGTACTATCTTATTAATTCTATTGTCGTTTACATACGGCAAAGCCCAAACTTCATGGGTGAAAAGTATGTACTCCAATTGCTATTACAGAACAAATGGCCCCTTTACCTGGAGTGGCGATTGCTATAGAGGGTACTGCCATGGATATGGAACTATACAATGGTATGATAAGGACGGCTATAAAGGTGGAAAGTATGTAGGTAATATCAAAGAAGGCCGTAACGAGGGGTATGGCATACAGTATTATGCAAACGGATATAAATCATACGAAGGCTATTGGAAAAATGATATGCATCATGGCAATGGTACAGAGTATTTAAGTGACGGGAGCGTTGCTTTTTCAGGACGATTTGTAAACGGAGAAATAGAAAATTATAGATTCTTAAACAGTATGGCCCATGAGTTAGGCGATTATGTTATGGAAAATATTTTTGACGGAGGTACAAATTTGCGAACAAGGTTGATAAAGTTCACAGATCATGAAATTCAGGTTGCTATCTATTTTAACGGGAACATCATTTTAGAAAATGAGTATTATATGATTCTTGTACTTAAGGATACAGCCCCGTTTGTCGATTTTAAGAATTATAATGATAACGCCGGTACGTATTTATCTTTACGGTTAACTGCTGAGATCATTAACGAGTTATATAAGATGGCAGAGTCTGATGATTGATAGTCTGCAACACAAGACTGTTACACCCACTTGCTACTGATTTAGTTTGGAGTGTTATTTTTTGAACTTCTCTAAAAAAGAATATTTTTTCCAAGCATGTTGGTGCATACGTATATCAGGGTACGAGTTGACAAGCACATTTTTCATGTCTTGTATATTACATAGGTAGGGTAACCCACGTTCATCAAAATAACATTTGTTGATTATTTTTTTCGTATGCCCGCGTCTATAGCTATAGTATGTCCATTCGGTCGAATCAATTTTATTGCCGGTGTAGTAGTACTTCTTGTATTCAGCATTTGGGTCTTCGGAAACGTTGCAGCGCCCCAACAGTATTTGCGAAAGCGCTATAAAATATTTTGAAACTAGCCTGCCTTTGGTGTCATAATTATATAGTGTTGCATAAGGCTCGTCTACTCCTGTAATAAACACTATAGAGTTTAATCTGGCATTTTCGTCGAACAGGAACATGGTGGTATCTGTTAATGAGTCGTTCCAACCACCGTGACTAAATCTATATAATATTCTTTGTTCAGGGTGCCAGTCGTAGGTAAATGTTGTAGTGGCTGCAGAGCAGCCTGCTTCATGGCATTTCAATGCCCAGCCATTTTCATTATAAACAGTAAACATTCTTCCCACATCAAACCTTTTGTATGTATCGGAATAATGGAATACCTCTCGGCCATGCTCATTGTATACTATCCTTTCAATACTGTCTCCTATAAGGCTTTTAAGATTTTTTTTCTTGTTGAAGAAATATTCAGCAGTATCAGTATATACCTGAAATATGATACCGTTTCTAGCTCGTGTATCTGCCTCCGGGTCGGGAATTTTCAAATCGCTCATCTCAATCCCTATTAATGGTTCCTGGTTGTCGCTTGTATCGCAGGATAATAATAACAGTAACAGGAGTAAGATAGGGTATTGCTTCATGCAAATAACAGTTTGGCTAAATACAAATTACAAAAAAAGCAGCAGCCTGGGCATGTTATCCCACCCACTCACTGACGGTGTGTTGTAGCTCCATTTCTTTGTCCGTTAGTTCTGCAATACGGTTTACCACACCTTCTACCAAAGCATCGGGGCAAGAAGCGCCGCTGGTTACCATAATGTTCAATGGTCGTTTAGCGGGCAGGTAGTTTTCTGTTGTTGTTTCTTCGTGCGTGTGCAGGTTAAAATGCGAGATGAGTTTATCGTCCAGCAGGCAGCTTTCGTTCTTTACGAAAAAGGTAGGCATTTTTTCTTCGCACAACTCTACCAAGTGAGAAGTGTTACTGCTGTTATACCCACCGATCACTATCGCCAGATCGGCCTTTTGTGCCAGCATACCCATTACGGCACTTTGGTTGTCGTTGGTGGCATAGCAAAGTGTATCACGGGTATCAGCAAAACGTTCAGCAATCTGCTCGGCAGCTAAACTGTAATGCTCAATCATCACCTGCTTTAAAAAATCGGCAATGCCCTGTGTCTCACTCGCCAGCATAGTGGTTTGGTTCACCACGCCTATGCGTTGCAGATCTTTGGTTACATCAAAGCCGTCAGAGTGTTGGTGTTTAAAGTCGGTGTAAAACTGTTCGGCAGGTAATTCGCCTGTAACAAACTTAGCTAAGTGTTCTGCCTCGCTCATGTCCTTAACTACAACCGTGGGGGTATTCTCTTTACTGTGCGAGAAGGTGGCGCGTGTTTCCTCGTGGCGGGGTTTACCATGCACCACAATAGTATATCCCTTTTTACCAATCTGCTCGGCACGGTTCCAAACTTTTTCTACAAAGGGGCAGGTAGTCTCATATCGCGATGGCTCAATGCCTTTTTCTTTTAGTTTGTTTTCCAGCTCTATTGTTGTTCCGAATGCCGGTATGATGACGATGTCATCACTCGTTAATTCGTTCCAGTCCATCAGCATATTGCCTTTGGTATCCATAATGAACTGTACACCCATGTCCAGCAGGTCGGCATTTACGCCCGGGTTATGTATCATTTCGCTCAGCAGGTATACACGCTTGTCTTTATTTTCAGCCACAGCACGAAAAGCGATCTCAATGGCATTTTCCACACCATAGCAAAAACCGAAGTGGCGTGCCAGAAATATATTTACGTCGCCCAAAGCCAACTGTGTAGGAGAAAAATCTTTTTTCATCCTGTCGTCTGCCTTGCGTTGTTGCTTAATAGCTGTTATCAGCGGACTGCGATAATGTACGGGAACGTCGAACGATTTCATAAACGGCGTAAAGTTAACTAATAACTGGCAGTGTCAGTTGTTAAAGCTATTCATAAAACAGCGTAGCAAATGCTTTGTTTGGTGCAAAACCAATATTTTGCAGGCTCTATGTTCAGGCGGCTGTATTTCAGGATCATCTCATTGCTGTTGTTACTCGCTGCGGTATTTCATATATCGCTGGCATATAGCAGTGCTATGGTAGCGTGGTATAGTGTGCATGTGTTTCAGCCTTTCCAGATATTCAGGCAGCAGGTAACAGGTTTTGCAGGGTTTAGTTTAGGAGATGTGTTTTACATCGCCATGAGCGTTTCTCTGATTGTCGGAACGCTGAAGTTCATCAGTTACCTATTCCGTTTTCAAACTAAAAAAGAAAAACTGGTCGGGCTTATCGGCAGAACCTATTCAAGTATAGTGTGGCTGTATATAGTTTTCCTGTTGGGGTGGGGCGGTAACTATTACAAGCCGGAGTTGTCTGCACATTGGTTGAAACCAAGTATAAAACTAGTGCCCAAAGCCATGCTGTACGATCTGGATAGCTTAATGGTAACCCGGTTGAACTACTATGCCGCAAAGGAACCTACGGCTGATTACAGCAACCTGAACAGACGTGCGAAATTTCTATATCGTAACTATACCAACTCTGTTATTGCTAAAAATGGTTTAGCAGTAAAAGCATCTATGTTGGGGGAGAATTTGAACTACTTCGGGATACAAGGATATTACAATCCGTTTACAGGAGAAGGGCAGATCAATAATGAGTTGCCTCGATTTATGAAACCTTTTGTGATGGCGCATGAGATGGCACACCAAACAGGTATTGCTCACGAAGGTGATGCTAACCTGATGGCATATATACTCAGCACCAGAACAAAAGATGTTGCGTTTAATTACTCAGCCTATTTCAATATGTGGCTATATACACATTCAAGGTTGTACCGTGTAGACAGCAATGCCGCAAAAAGACTGAAAGAGCAATTAAGCCCACTTATTTTATCGCATATAGATACTCTGAAGCAAATACGAAAACAGTACAAAAGCGAGGTGCAGCATTACAGTAATGACATGTACGACCAATACCTGAGAATGTTAGATCAGGAAGATGGTATCAATAGTTACTACAAAGTGGTGTACGATGTATTCTATTGGGAAAACCTTCCTGCACAGTATCGCAGAATGACTATAGAAATTCCTTAGCCTTTGTACTCACCCCATACATCACGAAGTGTATCGGCTATCTCGCCCAGTGTACATAAATTCTCTACCGCATCAATAACAAAAGGCATCAGGTTTTCGCTGGTTGCTGCTTTTTCTTTGATGGTGTTTAAGCAAGCCTGGGCTTTTGCGCTGTCACGTTTCTCACGCAGCTTAGATAATTTATCAGATTGTACCTGACGGATGGTGTCGTCAATTTTTAAAACAGGTGTGTCTTCTTCTTCTTCAACTGTGAATTTGTTGACACCGACGATTATCTTATCTCCTGATTCAATATTTTTTGTGTACTCGTATGAAGAACGTGCGATCTCTTCTTGTATAAAGTTTTGTTCGATGGCTTTTACCGCGCCACCCATCACATCTATTTTGTCGATGAGTTTCCATGCTTCTGCTTCTACTTCGTCTGTCATTTGCTCAACGAAATATGAACCTGCCAGCGGGTCAACTGTTTCAGTTACACCACTTTCAAAAGCTATAACCTGTTGTGTGCGTAGCGCGATGGTTGCTGCCTCTTCTGTAGGTAAAGAAAGCGCCTCGTCGTAACCATTAGTATGTAGCGACTGTGTGCCACCCAATACTGCACTTAATGCCTGTAACGATACACGAACGATATTGTTCTTTGGTTGTTGTGCTGTAAGCGTGCTGCCCCCCGTTTGTGTGTGGAAGCGCAGCATCTGTGCTTTAGGGTCTGTAGCGCCTAGGTCTTTAGTGATCTTTGCCCACATGCGGCGAGCTGCTCTGAACTTCGCCACCTCTTCAAACAAATTGTTGTGTGCATTAAAGAAGAAAGACAAACGTTTTGCGAATACGTTAATGTCTAGCCCTTTGTCGATGGCAGCTTTTAAATAAGCCTTACCGTTTGCTAAAGTAAATGCTAGCTCCTGTACGGCTGTAGAACCTGCTTCGCGAATGTGGTATCCCGAAATAGAAATGGTATTCCACTTAGGCACTTCTTTACTGCAATACTCAAATATATCTGTGATGATACGCATAGATGGTGCAGGCGGGTATATGTATGTGCCGCGTGCCGCGTATTCTTTCAGTATGTCGTTTTGTATAGTACCTGATATCTTCTTGATATCTGCACCTTGTTTTTTAGCAAGAGCAATGTACAAGGCTAACAAGATAAATCCTGTAGCGTTGATGGTCATAGAGGTAGAGATCTCTTCCAACTTGATGTCTTTGAAGAGTATCTCCATATCTTCTAAAGAATCGATGGCCACACCTACTTTGCCTACCTCACCTTCTGACATATCATGATCAGAATCGTAACCTATTTGTGTAGGCAAGTCGAAAGCTACAGACAATCCCATCACACCCTGGCTTAACAGGTAGTGGTAACGCTTGTTAGATTCTTCTGCCGTGCTGAACCCTGCATATTGGCGCATCGTCCATAAACGACTGCGGTACATGCCCGGATGTACACCACGGGTATATGGATATTCGCCGGGTTGCTCGTTCATGTCCGATGGCTCGGTGTATACTTGCTTTATCTCAATGCCTGAATCTGTCTTGAATTGTTTGTCGCTCACTTTCTATTGCTTTAACTATCTGATACTAACTTTTTATGCTTGCGGTCCGTGCGATAATACACGGCGCGATTCGTCTGTAATGATTTGAAGAGCTACTTCTGTTGGTTGCTCGCCGGAATCGGTCATTACATATTCCATAATGGCAGCGTGCAGTTCTTTTGCCGGAGCTTCAGGATCCATTTTTTGCCCGATGGCGTTGATGAGGTTGATCTCTTGTTCTTTTACCCCACGCACGGTGTCCCATACCTGACGAGAAACATATATCTGTTGTGCCAGGTTATGGTCGAACTCTGATTTTATGGTTTGTACCAACAATGCCTGATACACAGCCACGTTCATTTCTTTCTGGTACACACGCGATAGTAAGCTGCGTGGCGTTATACGCTCAATGTATAATGCTAAACGCTCGTATGCCTGTAAACGCATAGGTAATGTAATGTTCTGCGTTTCGTGAAACAAAGCCAACTGTTTGCGTGTAGTTTGCTCCGTTAAAAACCTGCTCACGATCATGTAAGTCACTATCAGCATGATGAGTGCCGGGATGGTGTATTTTAAAATCTCCAAAAATGTAGCCAATCCGTTATCCATATCTAAAAGAAATCTTTGTCAGTCTGCAAATTAAGCAGTTTCAATTGTTTATTCAGTATTTGTAGCGGAAAACATATAAGCCCGATAGGGTAGTATTACAAACCTCTAGATGTATTTACAGCTATGGCATGGCACATCTGTATGAGGAAGTAGCATAGTTTCAGTATTTTCGGGCAACAGAAAAAATAATAATGAGCAAGGAACAAGAATATTTTGAAGTAAACCGTGCCCTTTGGAATGAGAAGACCAAACACCATACAGGTTCTGAGTTTTATGATATGGAAGGTTTCCTGAAAGGGAATACTTCGTTAAAAGAACCCGAGCTGGATTTGCTGGGTGATGTGAAAGGCAAAAGCATATTGCACCTGCAATGCCATTTTGGGCAGGATAGTTTATCGCTGGCGCGCATGGGCGCAAAGGTTACCGGAACAGATATATCTGACGATGCCATAGCGTATGCAAAAAAGATAAATGAAGACTTGGGACTGGATGCCACATTTGTACGTGCGGATACTTACAGTGTGCCGCAAGAAGTAGAAGGGCAGTTTGATATTGTATTTGGTAGCTATGGTGTGATTGGCTGGTTGCCGGACATGCAACGATTTGCTGACGTGGTAGCTAAAAAATTAAAAAAAGGTGGTCGGTTCATTTTTGCAGAATTCCATCCTGTAATGTGGATGTACGATTACGATTTTAAGCAACCTGCTTTCTATTACTTCAATCGTGAGCCGATTATAGAGGAGTTGCAGGGGACATATACCGACCGTGAAGCTGATATTAAAATGAAAGAAGTGGGCTGGAATCACTCTTTCGGAGAGGTATTGCAATCGCTCATAGATGCGGGACTTACTTTGGAGCATTTTAATGAGTTTGACTATGCGCCTTATAACTGTTTTAGCAATACTGTAGAAGTGTCTGCAGGTAAATGGCAGCTAAAAGGTATGGAAGGGATGATGCCGATGATGTATTCGTTGAAGATGGTGAAATAAAAAGTCATTCTGAACTCGTTTCAGAATCTCACTTATTGTCCCTCTGAAAAGGTCTCGGTTGCATCCCTGATGTTACTTAAGTACTACTGTGCTGCCAAGCTTTTTCTATTTTTACCACATGCCAACTACAACACTCAACTGCAATAAGCAAACCGCACTTAAAAGAATAGCAGCGCATACTGATACTGCACAAGGTGGCAGCAAAAAGTTTTATGGCAGTATAGACAGCGAAGGTTTTACCATATCGCTGAATAATCGTGTACATAATATGTTTAAGGTAAAGGCAAAAGGTGTTATTGAAAATAATGAAGAGGGCGGCAGCGTTATCTCGTTTACATTTACCCAAAACATACTTTCATATTTATTCTTAGCATTTATTGCCATAGCGGCTATCTCGCTGTTTTCTATCATGTCGTTCTTTAACGATGGTGCTACACTTTATGCCGTGCAGGTGCTGGTGGTATCTGTGCTGGGTATTGTGGCGATACTCAACTACCATTATCAGGTGAATAAAATAATGAGTGCTGTTGAGGGGTTGAGGTGATATTCAGCCACTACTTCTTATTAGGAACCAATAGCTCGCAGACATTGATGTCGAGATAATCGGCGATGCGGTACAGTGTTTCTAATGGTGGTTGTATGCTGTTGGTACACCAGCGGGAAACAGTGTTTTCATTTACGCCAAGGTGTTCAGCCAGTTCACGGTTTGAAATATCTTTTTCCGCTAACTGTACTTTTATCCTGTTGTACTTGTTCTTGTTCAAAATGTGATTATTCTACTTTCAATGCAAAATAATCTATTTTAAATGAGTATGTTGTATATAATCATTTCCTTAAAAGTGATATTTATTTGATGAAATGTATAATGTTATACATTTTATGACTAAATTTATCTACAAAATTGATAAGTTAAATGTCTCAAAATAAATCACTCACCAAGCAAGAAACCGCTGCTTTTGCCTCTTTCCTTGAATATGCAGATACCGCCCGCCTGAACCGTAACCTGCGCAATATGCTGCTGCTCTACCTCATGCACGAAGATGATGGTATTCCCGCAGACCTCCCCGATCTGCTTTACGACCTGTATCATTTCTTTAGCCTGCTGGATGAAGTGGGGTAGTGTTTTTTATCCGTCATTGCGAGGAACGAAGCAATCTCACACATTGCGTAATAGTTGTAAAGCGTTAAATAATAATTTACATACTAAGACGTTTTTATAAGTGTTGAAATTCATAAAGAACCTTTTCTTTCATAAGGATAAGCATATCCGCACCTTAATCACGCTTCTGTACACATTGGCTGGTTTTGTGGTTAACTATTTTATGTTACAAGTGTTTTGTGTGCCTGTATGGTGGGCCGCTTTGTTCTTTGCAGCATTTTTTATCTCCTTACTGTTATTCCCATATGCAAAGAGTTACTTGCTAAAGTCGGTATTGGCAATTGGGTTAGGAGCAGGAGTGTTTATTAGTCTTTATCTTAGTGTTTTCTTGTCTCACCCTTCAAGTGGTTTTATCGGATATTTTGTGGGGTATATACTATACCTAATTGGTATACTTTTTTTAGGGTTGGGGCTCCTGGCTTTTATCCCTTTTTATTATCTCCATCATATATATAAGTACTTCAAGCAAGCTGTGCCTATTATACGTTATTGTTTTGTGTTGGGGTTGCTAGTGCCCACTATCATCACTGTGGCTTACTTACGTCCTTTTAAAAGCGAGTTGCAGAAGTTTCACAATGCTTGTGGAATGTATGACCGTAATTATTTGTATCATGATAAGGATATGCAGCACCCTGAACTTTTCACTGCTAATAAGTATACAGAACAGTTTTTAGGTATTGGGATAAAATATCACACGGAGCTAGACTTTATATATGATGGTTGGCGCCCTCCTGTGCATGATCCGTTACTAAATATAGGATTGTGGTTATATAGTGATACTTATTATCCAGCAAGGCAATTGAATAGGGTTAAGTATTATAAACGATTTTTTCCGAATAAAGACTATAAGGTAAGCTGTCTTTGTTCATATACTGATGATGGCAAAACATATTTCGATTCTAGCTATTGGCATTGGCAATAAAATCAAAATAATCTTAAGCCATAGTTAGTATCATTGTATAGAACTTGCCACAACAAAACACAGGCCTCCAAGTCGTTACCAATTGGCTCTCTGCAAAAGGGTTCTGTAACTTTTCGTCATTGCGAGGAGTGCAACGACGTGGCAAATGCATAGCATTCATGAAGACCTTAATAAATAATTATGCCCTGAATAATCTCACATTATGTCACCCTGAACTTGATTATCTCGGAGTCAATATCTTTTAGTTGTCTCAATGAGTGCTTCGCAATTCAGCATCTCGCAAAATGTTTTTTACTGTTCTTTTCCCCTCTTTCTTTTAGCGCCAAAAGAAAGAGGCATCCTGAATCGAGTTCAGGACAGGGTTCAAAAGCGCCGAGACCTGGATGCCTCAAAGGTCTCGGTTGTACCCCTGATGTTACATCTGTGCTACTGCGCTGCCGGGCTTGATCTCTTTGGTCATTGCGAGGAACGAAGCAATCTTGCGAAATGTTTTTTGAGAGGAACACCAACAAGGGTAAAAAATCTATTTAAAAGGGTGTTTTTCCTGTATGCATGTAATATGGAAAAGGTTAATTTTAATACCACGTTTTAATGAGAATCATAAAGTATGAGATTATTATATTCCAATGAATGGATTGAGTTTCTTGAAAAGATACGTGTTGCACAAGAAGAACTTGATAACCCAACAGAGGTTTGGTTTAGGGGGCAACAGCGACATGATTATTATTTATTGCCTTCGTTATTGAGGTTTAATGAAGGGTTAGAAAAAGAACAAGAAATGTTTCATAAGTTCAGGCGGTTTGCAGAAAGGATATTCAAGAATAAAGCCAGTGAATGGGAGACTCTGTTTGATATGCAACATTACGGGATACCAACAAGATTATTAGATTGGACGGAAACTTTTGGTATTGCACTGTATTTCGCTACTTATTCTCAAAGAGATGTCGATAGTGCAATTTATTTGTTAGATCCTAAAAAATTGAACAAGAAGAGTGGAAAGGAAAGTGTAATAAGGTTGCCTCATGAAGAAAAAGACTTTTCGTATAGTGGTGTGTATTGGGAGCGGAAGCCATTTAAGGCAAATGCACCAATTGCTATTGAGCCAATCTTTAATAACGATAGGATGATTGCACAAAGAGCTATGTTTACAGTTCATAATGATGATACTGCTCCAATTGAAGATATGTTTCCTGATGCTATAAAAAAGGTAATATTGCCAACCGATGCTATTCCCTCAGCTTTAGAATTTTTAAAGGTCAGTAATATTAATGAATATTCTGTTTATCCGGATTTAGCAGGAATAGCTAGGTATTTACGTAATTCATTTAATCTGACTTGGGGATTGTAGTACACACATAAAAGCTAGTAGTTTATAATAGAGCCCTCAGTAGTTCTTTAATAACTTTTATCATTTACAGCTTTAAAGTGCTTTTTAATACTTAAAGGATTAAATTGTTAATGTTTAATTTGAAAGTTGATAAAAAGTACTTCTCTGAAAAACTCTACAAACACAGGCCATCAAGTAATTACCAATTGGCTCTCTGCAAAAGGGTTCAAGCCTTTCTCTTTTCAAGAGGAGGCATGGCAAATGTATGTGGAGGGCTTAAGTGGTATTGTCAATGCGCCTACGGGTTTTGGTAAAACCTATTCGGTGTTCCTTGCTGCGGTAATCGACTATATCAATCATACTCCCGATTACCAAACAAAACAAAACTCGGGGTTGCAGCTTTTATGGATATCTCCCCTGCGTGCTTTGGCAAAAGATATTGCCCGCGCAATGGAAGAAGCGTTGGCAGAGTTGGGCATCCCCTGGCAGGTAGCCATCCGTAATGGTGATACACCTACTAAAGAACGGGAGCGGCAGAAAAAGCAAATGCCTGAGATACTCATCACCACGCCGGAGAGTTTGCATTTACTGTTCGCCTCTAAAAACCACCACCGCTTTTTTGAGACCTTAAAATGTGTGGCAGTAGACGAGTGGCACGAGTTGCTGGGCAGTAAACGTGGTGTGCAAATAGAATTGTCTTTAGCGCATTTAAAAACACTAAAGGCAAAAACAAAAGATAAGTTTTTGCGTGTATGGGGTATCTCTGCCACCATCGGTAATTTAGAAGAAGCGCTGCATGTATTACTCGCGGGCGATGAGAATGGTGTTATCGTTCGGGCGCAGCAGAAAAAAGAAATAGCCATACATACCATTCTGCCCGATACGGTAGAGCGTTTCCCCTGGGCGGGCCACTTGGGTTTGAACATGGTGCAGAGCGTACTGCCCGTGATACTGGAAAGTAACTCTACTTTATTATTTACCAATGTACGTTCGCAGGCAGAGATGTGGTACCAGCAACTGCTGGAAGCTGCCCCCGAAGAATTGGCGGGCACTATTGCGCTGCACCACAGCAGCATTGATATGGAAACGCGCCTGTGGGTAGAAGATGCTTTGCACAGGGGGGTATTGAAAGTGGTGGTGTGTACCGCGAGCTTAGACCTGGGTGTGGATTTTCGCCCCGTTGATACCGTGATACAGGTGGGTAGCCCCAAAGGTGTCGCAAGGTTTTTACAACGTGCAGGACGTAGCGGCCACCAGCCGGGCGAGGTAAGTAACATCTATTTTGTACCGACACATTCTTTAGAGATACTGGAAGCCGTAGCGCTGGAAAAAGCATATAAAGCCGGCGATGTGGAAAGCAGGCAACCTGTTGTATTGGCTTACGATGTGTTGGTGCAGTACCTCGTCACTATGGCAACGGGCGACGGTTTCGATTATGATGAGCTGCTGGCAGAAGTACGCACCACATATTGCTATGCAGATATTACCAACGATGAGTGGGACTGGATACTGGCCTTTATTACACATGGTGGCGCAACACTCAGTAACTACGACGAATATCATAAAGTAACGCGGGTAGATGAGTTGTATAAAGTCACCAGCAGAAGGGTAGCCATGCGGCACCGTATGCACATCGGTACTATTGTTGGCGATGCTATTTTACAAGTGCGTTTTTTAAGCGGTGGTTTTGTAGGTACTATAGAAGAGTATTTCATTGCCAGTTTATCACCGGGCGATGCATTTATACTTGCGGGCAGAAAGCTGGAGTTCGTGCGTATAAAAGACATGGTGGCTTATGTAAAAAAGTCGAACGCGAAAGAAGCACGTGTGCCTGTGTGGGGCGGGGGCAGAATGCCTTTGTCATCCAACCTCGGTTCTGTATTGCGTAATGCATTACAACAAGCGGCGGTAGATGCGAGCAGTCATGATTGGTTATCGTTTCTGCAACCCCTGTTCGATACACAGAAAGAAATGTCTGTGATCCCTAACGAAGATGAATTGCTGATAGAGTTCATTGAAGCGAAAGACGGTTACCATATGTTCCTCTTTCCTTTCGAAGGTTTGTATGTACATCAGGCGTTGGCATCTATGCTGGCATATCGCATTTCGCAACAACAGGCCATTACATTCTCTATTGCCATGAACGATTATGGTGTAGAGTTAAGAAGTGATAAACCAATACCAGTTGATGAGGATAATATCAGGGAGTTGTTAAGTGCAGATAATTGGTACAGCGATCTGCAACGTAGTTTGAATGCTGCGGAGATGGGTAAGCGCAAGTTCAGAGATATTGCAGTAATAGCGGGGTTAATATTCCAGGGTTTCCCCGGTGAGCATAAAAAGCAAAAGCATTTGCAAAACTCTTCGGGTTTATTGTTTGATGTGCTGACAGAACACGAGCCTGCACACATGTTATTACAACAAGCTTACCAGGAAGTATTGACCTATGAGATACAGGCAGATCGTTTGCATGCACTATTAAAAAGGATAGCAGAAGGCAAGATCACCATTACCCGCCCCGAAAAATTCACACCATTCAGTTTTCCTATTAAAGCAGAGAGCCTGCGCAGAGAAGAATTAAGCAGCGAAAGTTTGAAAGATCGCATATTGAATATTCAGCAGAGCTTACAATAGCAATCCACAGGTTTTGTGCATAAACCCGGTGCATATCCTGTGAATAGGCGTTTATAACCTGTTACTATCGGCTGAAACAGCAGTAAAACCTGTATATATTACATGCAGTCAATAATTGTAGTGCCCGTTATATAGCTGTAGTTTTACACGAGCGGAAAAACTTTTTTTGAAAAAAATGAAAATAGATTTGGTGGTAAGAAATTCTTTCCTACCTTTGCAGTCCCTTCAGAAAAAGGGTCGCTCTTTAGAAACGCGTAACGCAATGATTATCAAATAGTTAAAACGGTTTTCCGTCTAAAAAAATTGATAAAAAAAGTTTGGAAGTTTATAAAACTTGTATACCTTTGCGCCTCGCTATTGCGGAGTTGACCTTTGGGTAACGATTAGTTCTTAAAATATTAACCTTTAGAGTGGGGTTAAGTAATAAACGGTAAAGCAGAAAAAGTAGCTGCGAGACAGGGGCGGATCCTGATTACTGGCAAACTGTTCAACGAA
>JAUICZ010000006.1 GCA_030429205.1 Bacteroidia bacterium | reverse complement strand
GGTTAGTGATGTTCAACGCATGTGGAACAGATACGATCCAGTTGGGCTGGCCTTTAAGTGTAGAGACAGTAGTAGATGGTTCTAACGTGAGTGTATATCCGAACCCTGCGAAGGATCAGGTAACCGTGGATGTTACCGGTACGACGTTGGAAGGAGTACAGGTATTGAACGGGGTAGGTGCTGTAGTATACAGCGGAGTGGTAACTCCTGGAAGTACGAGTCACAGTGTAGATGTTAGTGTTTTGGCTAACGGACATTACATGCTACGTGCACAAACATCGGATGGAATGGTCAGCAAACCGTTTGATGTAGTAAGGTAAAACAGTAGTAATAACTGATAGTTAAAGGGTGGCTTTTAAAGCCACCCTTTGTTTTTTGATATTTATTTTAAAAACAAAAAATATGTAATGCTAGTGTTGCATAGGTGTCAGTGTATCAGCTTAAAGAGTGTTAGATAAAAATAGTATATAATAGGTTGGGTCGTTTTGATTAAAGATATGTTAAATTTAATTTATAATAATATTTTAACTGCTCATTTGCAATAGTTAGTAATGATTTAATTAAGTTTATATTGCGAAATCATACGTAAACGATACAATCAAATATTATGAAACAGTTACACCATCTAAAGTTGACATTGCTGTTGTTAGCAGTAGCCGTGTCAAGCGGGGTAAAAGCCCAGTATCCCGACGCCGCATCCTATCCCTTTGAGGCATCGACAAAAACATTTACTTACTTGAGTGGAGGTACTTCAGTAAACCTTCAGTCAGATGACAGAACAGTAACAGGTATACCTATAGGTTTTACTTTTGAGTACTGTAATGCTACATATACAACAATGAGTGCATGTTCAAACGGGTTCATGGCATTTGGTAATAATACAAATACCAGCTTCACAAACTCGTTAGGCAACATGAATAACTTCAACCCGGGCTTAATGCCATTGTGGGATGACCTGCAAGGCAGTGGTAGTGTAACAACTTATAAAACTACAGGTACTGCAGGTAGTAGAGTTTTTACTTTTGAGTGGAGAAATACGAGGCCGCTAAATAATACTGCAAACCCTGTAATATCTATGCAGGTAAAGCTGTATGAAGGAGCTAATGCAATTGAGTTTATCTACAAAAGAGAACACCCTTCTACAAACTTCCCAAGTGCTACTGTAGGTATTGCGGGTAGAGTAAACGGAGACTACAAGGTGTTGGATAATGCGTCTGCAAACCCAACGCCAACTTCAGCAACTTTTGTAAATAATATTACAACTAAGCCTGCAACAGATCAGAGCTATTTGTGGGGAGATTTACCTAAAGGTCATAACAATGCTTCTGTAAGCGACTTAGCTTCTCCAAGTGGAATATTCTGTGCAAACTCAACCATACCTGTTTCTGTTGTTATAAAAAACAAAGGAAAAAACAACATAAATAAAGTTACTGTTGGTTGGACATTAGATGGGACGGCACAGACAGATGTAAATGTAAACACAACAATTTACCCGATAGGAGGAGGAACACCAAACTCTACAGTTGTTAACTTAGGTAACATCCCGTTTGGTACAGCTGGTAGAGAGTTTGTTGTATATACGAGTATGCCAAATGGAATAGCGGATACTGTAAATGTAGATGATACATTGAAGTTTACTTTAAAAGCAGGCTTAAATGGTGTTTATACTGTAGGTACAGGTGGTGACTATGTTGATGTAAAAGAAGCTGTTGATGATCTAAATAAATATGGTGTATGTGGAGCTGTGACTATGGATATTATGCCTGGCATTTATACAGATCAGGTAGAATTGAAAACAGTAACTGGAGCTAGTGCTGCAAATAGAATTACGTTTAAGTCTCAGAGTAATACAGCGTCAAGTGCTATTGTTGCTTTTGCACCTTCTGGCTCAGACCATGTATTTAAGTTGACAAACAGTTCATATGTAACTCTAAAAGACATAACGATTCAATCTACGGCTAGCAATGCCGGTCGCGTATTGGTCTTTGATGGCAACTCATCTCACGATAGTGTATTGAATTGTATTGTAGAAGCTTCTGCTACAGCGACAAGCTCAAATACCTCTGGTATATATGGTACTGAACTTAGTGGTTCTGATAACGTATTTATAGGAAACTCAATCAATAGAGGTTACTATGGTATTTATTGGAGAGGAATTAGCTCTAGTAATTTAACAGACGATAATGTTTTCGAAGAAAATACGATCAGCGAAAACTATGTATATGCAACTTACTTTTATGAGAATAATAATCTAAAGGTTAGAAACAATACGATCTCTTCGCTAAACAGTCCTACAACATTCTACGGTTCATATGCATACTATAACGATAATAACTTTGAGTTTACAGGAAATACAATAACTATTGAAGGTACAGGCGGTACAACTTATGGTATAAGAATGTACTACAACGATGGTACTTCAAGCAATATGGGTATTATTGGTAACAACACGATTGCGATAAATAAAACAGGTTCTTCAACCTCTTATGGTATATATGCTTATTACAGCCGCTATCAGAATTTCATCAATAATAGTGTTAGTGTAACAAGTGCTTCATCTAGTTCGCAAGCTGCACGTTTTTACTACTCAAATTCAAACTCTTATAGATACAATACGATAAGAAATAACGTATTTGCGACTACAGGACCTGGTTTAGGTATGTATTGCTATTATGTGGGTAGAAATTGTACATGGGACTATAATAACATATACACTTCAAACGGTACAAATTTGGTGCAGAGAGGTTCTCCTTCAGGAACATACAAGGACATTAACGCTTGGAGAAAAGCTAGTGATCAAGATTTAAACTCAATTTCTTATAATCCTGGTTTTATGAGTGCGACTAATTTGCGTCCTGATCCTACGAATCCAGCATCATGGTCTTTAAATGGTCGTGCTTTACATATTGCAACGAATAATAAAGATAAAGATGGAAATACAAGAGTAGAGTTAAGAGAAGATGGTGTTCCTGATTTAGGTGCTTATGAATTTGAGCCATCAGTAAAACCGCCATTAGCAGATGCTACACCTGCATCTGTACAGCCGGGAGACAAACAAGTATTTACTTTTGGTGGTAATGTTGTAGCTACTGTTGAGTGGAACCCTGAGTTGAAAATTACCAGTCCATTAGAAATCAGGCAATATAGCGGACGCAAAGCTCCTGGTTTTACATACAACGACTTTATGTACTTCTATACAGGTTTTGATCATACAGCTCCATCTAGTACTTATAACTTTGATATTGAAGTGAACTACATGGATATCTGGTTAGGTAATATTTCTCCTGAATCAGATTTAAGATTAGCTCACCAGTATAAAAATTATGGTTGGGTTGGTTATAATGGTACTGCAAGTTCTGTAGATGCAAATAAAAACTTATTGACTTCTGATACAAAAACAAGCTTTGGCATGTTTACAGGTACATTAAACGGAGAGATATTTTCTGCACATATTACGCCTGCATCATCAACAATTATTTGTCATGGACACGATGTATTGTTAACAGCTAACAGCGGAGCCCAGTTTACATACCAATGGAAGCTAAACGGAGTTGAAATACAAGGTGCAACAAGCCAAACATATTTAGCTTCTCAAGCTGGTGATTATACTGTCAAGATTACTACACCAAGTAATGTTGCTGAGTCTATGCCGGTAACAGTTGCTACAATAGCACCACCTAACGCGAACGTTACAGCAAGTAGTAACTTAACTTATTGTACAGGTGGTTCTTTATCGTTAATGACGCAACAAGGACAAGGATTGACATATCAGTGGAAACTAAATGGTAACAATATACCTGGTGCAACAAGTGCAAACTATAACGTACAGCAAGCAGGTAAGTACACTGTAATGGTTACAAATGAAGGTTGTGGAACAGAATCACTAGTACAGGATGTACAAGCCGGACCATTAAATGTTGATCTTGGTGCTGATATTTTTGTTTGTGAGAACAAAGGTTTACCAATCATAGTTGATGCCGGTTATCCTGGAGCTAAGTACCAGTGGAGTACAGGTGAGACAACTCAAAAAATCACTATTACTAAGAATGGTACATATACCGTACAAGTAGACGCGGGACCAAACTGTCTTGATGTGGATGATATTAAAGTAGAAATCACACCATTACCAACAAGTAATGGTATCTCATACGTTAATAACGGCAATACGTATAGCTTTACTCCTAGTAATCCTCAAAATACAACAGGTTACCTATGGATATTTGGTGATGGTACTACAAGCAACCAGCAGAATGTTACTAAAACATTTAATGGTAATGTATATGTACGTATGGTGTTATTTAATCAGTGTGGTACTGATACTACACAGTTAGGTGGTCCGTTGTCTGTTGGTAATGTATCAACTGATAATGGTATTGCATTGTATCCTAACCCTGCAAACGATGTCATCTCAATTACTTTAGGTGGAGATATAGATGTTCAGGGATTAATTATACTTAATAGCGTAGGTGCTACAGTGAGTAGGCCAACTGTTACAGCTGGTAAGCAAAACTATTCAGTTAATGTTTCTAGCTTGCCAACAGGGTCTTATATTCTACAGATTAGAGCAGCTGATGGTGTAGTGAACAAAAAGTTCAATATCGTCAGATAAAATAAGCTTAGATAATGAAATGGGGTCGTGTTTTTCAGCACGACCCCATTTTTTTAGAGTATAATGTTTTGAATTAAATTGCTCTTATCGGGATAGTCTATATTGTAATGTAAACCTCTGCTTTCTTTTCTGAATTGAGCACTCTTCACAATAAGATAGCTGATAGTAATAAGGTTTCTTAACTCACATAATTGAGGAGATATAGAGCTGGTTTTATATAGTTCTTCAGTTTCTTCATGTAGTAGATCTAACCGATTGAGTGCTCGTTTTAAGCGAACATCATTTCTTACAATGCCTACATAGTCACTCATTACCTGTTGTATTTCTTTAAGGCTTTGAGTGATAAGTATTTTCTCTTTGGGAGTACTGGTGCCTTTGGCGTTCCAGTTAGGAATGTTCTTCGGGATCTCATTTTTATCGACATGGGTTGCAGCATCCTCAATACACCTATGGGCAAAAACGATAGCTTCTAGCAGAGAGTTTGATGCTAACCTGTTTGCTCCGTGAAGCCCGGTGCTTGCACATTCTCCACAAGTATATAAGTACTTGATAGAAGTTTGACCGTGTTCGTTTGATTTTATTCCCCCGCAGCAGTAATGAGCAGCAGGTGCAACAGGGATCATGGTATTAAACACATCTATACCAATATCTTTACACTTTGCATTTATGTTTGGAAAATGGTCTAAGAACTTGTCTTTATCCATATGTCTGCAATCCAGATAAACATGTTCTGTACCATTGATCTTCATTTCGTTATCAATAGCACGGGCTACAACATCACGAGGAGCTAGATCTGCACGTTCATCATAGTTTTTCATGAAAGCTTCGCCATGCTTATTGCGAAGAATTCCTCCATCACCTCTTACGGCTTCAGTTATTAAGAAAGATGGGCTTACTCCGTTTTCATGCAGTGCTGTTGGGTGAAACTGGATGAACTCCATGTTTTCAACTCTGCCTTTGGCTCGATATACCATTGCAATCCCATCACCCGTCGCTATTTTGGGATTTGTGGTAGCCCTGTATGCTTGGCCTGTTCCTCCTGTAGCCATTAGTGTGACATTGGCGAGTAGCTTTTCTATTTTATTAGTTTCCAGATTTAGAGCATACACGCCATAACACTCAACGCCTTGAGTAGATTTAGTTACGAGTTGCCCTAAGTGGTGTTGAGTAATTATATCAACTACAAACCAATGACTATTTATTTTTATGTTGGGGTATTTCTTAGCTTCTTCAATTAATGCTCGTTCTATTTCCCAACCCGTAATATCCTTGTGATGCAATATTCTATTTGCTGAGTGGCCTCCCTCTTTACCTCTTTTATAGTTACCATCATCACCTTTATCAAACTTAGTTCCCCAAGAAATAATTTCATCAACACGTGCTGGCCCTTCTTGTATTACAAACGAAACAACATCTTTATTACATAGACCGTCTCCGGATATTAAGGTGTCTTGAATATGCTGATCGAAGCTGTCACTATTGTTATCATTTACAACGGCAATGCCGCCTTGTGCATATTTTGTATTGGTTTCATCAGTATTAACTTTTGTAAGAATTGTAATAGATTTATCAGGAAATTTTTTAGCAGCCTTTACCGCAAAAGTTAACCCTGCTATACCACTACCTATTACTAAGAAATCTGTTTGCAACATAGTAAGAAATTAAAAAGGCGACTGATTACAGCCGCCTTGAAATTAATATAAATCTGTTGATTAGAAGCTAGATGTTATCCCAAGTCTAAATCCGCTGAATGCAGGTTCGTAACGACATACACCTCCTGTACAGTTAATACCTTCAACCTGCTTAACATACGCAGCAGTAAAGCGGTGAGGGCCTGTAGTGTGTGCAACGAAAGCACTGTAGTAGTGCTGTGCACCTGTAGTTGCACTTGGTCCGGGGTCGAAATTATACATGTCAGACAACGAAAAAGACCACTTCGGAGCTAAGTTAAGTTCTATTAACCCAAAGATCCATGAACCATAGTCTTGTTCTGTATGCATATACTCCCACTCTGTGCGTATAGAAGTTTTCTTATTAAATCTATAAGTGAACTCAGCAAAAGGAGTCATTGCTACTAATAAAGGTACTAGAGGCTTTACTTGGTATAGCTCTTGGTTATATTCCATGTATTGGAAGCCTATTTGTAGTATGGCATTATCCCAACCACGATATTCACCTTCAAAGTATGCTTCTCGGTAAAGTTTTTCTTCCTGTCTGGTGTCGATGTGAGTGTAGTTAAGTATAATGCTTATGTCATCATTAGGAGATATCAATACATCAGCACCTCCGGCTACTTCTGATATATTTAGTGATTGTGGTGAGTAACGTGCAATTAAGCGTTGTGGGCGTAAGCGTGCAACAATTGGCTGCCAGTTCATCAAACCGCGTATTAATACCTCGTTAGGAGAGGTGCGCATCTCGAAATTCTCAGTACGCTTACCTGTAAAGTTTACTGCAATACCCTTTCTGGCCCAACCCAATGTTGTAAATAATACATTACCAGGCTTTTCTTGTAAAATACCATCAAGTACAATCGCATCACTGGTTTTGTATGAGCCTTCTATAAACCAGTTAAAATCGCCGAAAGTCAAGTTATTGTATACCGTAAATGCATACATATTGTATTTAGGGACAAAGCGTGTTGTAATATCCTGGCTATTAATTGTAGATACTATTTGAGACATGTTCTCTGCGTCAAAAGTTCTGTTTAATGCCCCTACACCTGGTGTCATAAACACATTTTCGCCCAACGAAAAATTACCATCTACACTAGCCGCTTTGATAATCGGTTGATATTGTTCAAATAAAAACTTTGATTGACCAGTGAAGCCCTTTACTGTGATATTATCTGTAAGGTCATATTTTAGTCTTAACCCCACCAATGCATTATCAATAAGAAGACCTCTGTCTTCATATGCTCTAAATAAAATACCACTACCTATTTGATCGTATATATATCCAGCAGTAATACTTAGTTTGTCTAAGTCTTTAGAAAGGCTCCACGCACCAAGGCCGTAACCATTAAGCGTTTGTGTTGGGTTGTATCTGTTCGAGTTGTGGAATGCATCAACACGAACATTTGCTGTAAAACCTTTGTAATAGTAGCGTAATGCCAGCCAACTCTCTCCACCGCTAAGCACGTTATCATACAATGGGTTGTCTGATGCATGGATAGCTGTATCTCTGTTGAAGAAGTTTACATTCATCATTAAGTCTCCTGACAAGTGCCCGCCTTGTGCAAAAACCTCTGTAGATGCTACAGCAACAAAGAATGTTAAAGCTGTTAAAAATCTTTTTATTACTACCATTGGAATATTATAAAATTTCCCGAATTTAGAGCCTTTGCCAAACTTTGGCAAGGTTTTCGATTATTTCTTTACAAAAACATGTCAACTAGATGAAAAGATTATTAGCAATTGCAGCGTCAGTGCTGATCAGTACAGCACTATACGCACAGGGCGGAATTCCAAATACTACAGTAAAAGATGTAAAGACGAATAAGAAAGTAGCATTTAATACTGTTTTTGAAGAAGGTAAAGTAACATTGGTGAACTTTTGGGCTACATGGTGTGTGCCGTGTAAAAAAGAGATAAAAAATGTTAAAAAAAGCCTTGACAGCTGGCACAAAGAGGCCGATTTCAATTATATGACAGTTTCTATGGATGAGCCGCGTGCAGAAGGCTTAGTACGTAGTTATGCAAAGTCTCAAGGTTGGGATTTTCCATACTATATTGATACCAATCAAGATTTAATGCGTTCTCTAAACTTTAGAACGGTACCATTTACCTTAATAGTAGACAAAAAAGGTAATGTAGCATATTCTCATCAGGGGTATGAAGAGGGTAGTGAACATGAGCTTTTTGAAAAAATAAAAGAGTTAAGCAAATAATTTATATTTACAATGAAAGGAAAGACACTGAAAACAGTGTCTTTTTTTTGTAGGTACTTATAGGTTTATTGTATTTTTATAATAAGCGTAAAACGTATAAACATGTTATCTAAAACAATACAAGAAGCACTTAATAAACAAGTTGCAATGGAGGCAGCATCGTCACAAGCGTATTTAGCAATGGCATCTTGGGCGGAAATACAGGCTGGGTTGGATGGTGTTACAGAGTTCTTTTATCAGCAATCTGATGAGGAGCGGATGCATATGTTGAAATTAATAAGATATATTAATGAAAGGGGCGGTTTTGCAGTAGTTCCGCCACTAGAACAGCCGATAATAACATTTCAGTCACTCCAAAGGGTTTTTGAAGAGTTTCTTAAGCATGAGGTACAAGTTTCTGAAAGTATTAATGCATTGGTGGGTTTAAGCTTGGAAGAAATGGATTTTGCGACACATAATTTTTTGCAATGGTATGTGTCTGAACAGATAGAGGAAGAAAACCTCGCAAGAACATTAAATGACAAATTAGAGCTTGTTGGAGATGATAAGAGTGGAATATATTTATTTGATAGAGATATCATGGTTCATAGAAATGCTACATCCAAAGGAGAATAAATGAGCTTAATAAACAAAAAGAAGGCGCTGAATGTTCAGCGCCTTCTTTTATATGTAAGTTTTAAAAATATTCTATTGAGGGGTAGACATACCGCTTATTGCGGGGTAGTATGCCCTATTTGTGTTAACATCGTATACTACAGGCGATCGGTCTATTAAGCCGTTTACATTGAATTTCCACTTCATAGCACCTGTTGTATCAAAAGCATATATATGCTTGTCGTAACTAGCAACATAAATCATACCATTATGAGCAACAGGAGATGATTTGATTAAACCTCCTGTACGGTAGCGCCATTTTAAACTACCACCAGAGCCGGTTAAAGTATTGATTGCATAAAAATAATGGTCTACACCACCAAAATAAACTGTGTTGTCATAAC
This sequence comes from Bacteroidia bacterium, assembly GCA_030429205.1. Taxonomy (GTDB): domain Bacteria; phylum Bacteroidota; class Bacteroidia; order Chitinophagales; family Chitinophagaceae; genus UBA5543. Next base: position 87,149 of record JAUICZ010000006.1, on the reverse strand, counting down.
CATACGCAGATCCTTTTACACGCTCATTTGTCATGAATGTCCAAGCTTGCCTGCTTACGTTAGGAGGGGTAGGGATCAAGTCCGGATCTACACAGTGTAATTTATTATCATCAGCACCGTATATGATGAACTTTCCGAATGATATTGGTGATGTTGATAATGTAGTATTCGTACTATGCTTCCAAACAACTTGTCCTGTTTCTATCTCCAGTGCAGTTAGCTCTCCGGCAATATCTGTAACGTAAACGTACGGTGGAGCTATAACAGGGTTTGTAATATCTGTACTGGCCGTGTATGTCCATGCAACTTGATTACCATCTTCTGCATTGATAGCATATACAGTGCTGTTAGCACCATAGATCACTAAATTACCAAAGAAAGATGCTGAAGTAGATGGGCCTGCCAGTTGAGTTTGCCATGCTACAGCTCTTGTTTTATAGTTGAAAGATGTAAAATAGCCATCTGCCGTTGCTGCATATATGTTTTCTCCGCTACCAGATAAAGGACCTGTAACATAGTGCTTGAAAGTATCTATGCTAAAGTCAAGGTCGAATGTCGTATCGATAATTTTACCACTACTGCCATCTATTTTCAATACACCAGCAGGAGAGCTTAAGAATAGCAAACCATCTAAAACAAGAGGTTCATGTTTAATATCGAAACCAAGATACTGTTCCCACATTTTTATGCCGGTTTCAGGATCTAAGCCATATAAAAAGTTGTTATTTCCTGAAATATATACTCCAGACTTTTTTGTGGGCTCTAAGGGCTCATCTGCACTATACTCGTATTGCTGACAAGAAGCAGCAAAAATTACCACAATAGAAAATAATAATATATTTCTCATCCTACGTTGCAGCATTGTTTTAATATTAGTTTTAAGTAATGCAAAATACTGGTTTTCACGTTTTATTGCAAGACGATTATAAAATTAATCCGGCTTTTTTTAGTATAAAAAGCCGGATTGTCATATCATTTTATGATTATTGACGCGTTATGCCATCATTTTCTCTTTTTGACGCTTAATGCGGTTTACCATAGAGTTAAAGGCGCTGTCAAAAGATTCTTCAAAACCTTTTGATTGATGCTTTACAAAAAAAGAGTGTTTAGGTACGTAAACCTTAATTTCAGCTATTTTATCTTTTATGTTGTGTACTATGTTATCTAGTTTCAGGTATACTTCAACTCCTATTATGTTGTCATGAAATGTGTTAAGCTTCTCTAATTTCTTATTCACATGTTCCAGTAGTTTACTGTCTGCATCAAAATGCACTGTCTGGATTTGTACGTTCATAATATATATGTTTTATCTGTTAACAATAAACCATTCACCCTCTTGGGTGTCTGGTCTTGTGTATTTCTTTAAGTTGTTCAATGTTATTATGTGTATATACTTGAGTTGCAGCTAAGCTACTGTGCCCTAAAAGGTCTTTAATGGCTTGTATGTTAGCGCCATTATTTAATAAATGTGTCGCAAAGCTGTGTCTGAGTATATGGGGGCTTTTCTTGGATAGTGATGTTGATTGTGTAAGATACTTCTTTACGGTTTTATAAACATAACCGGAGTATAGTTGCTTACCGCTGTTCAGCACAAGAAAGTATTCACTATTTACATGTTCAATTTGATCCTTTTCTGTCAAATACCTTCTCATTTCATCAAGCAAAAAAGGACTGATTGGAACAAGGCGCTCTTTATTACCTTTTCCCAGTATTCTAATTTGCTGTAAAGACCACTCTATATCCTTCTGTTTTAGGTTTACAAGTTCGCTACGCCTCATGCCTGTTTCATAAAGCAAGCTGCATATTAACCTGTCTGTGAAACCTTTAAACCCTTCTTCAAAAGCAACCTCTTCCAGAAGATGTTCTGTTTCCTGCTCCTTTAAGTAAGTAGGTAGCCTTTCGGGAAGCTTTTGAGTATGTAGTAATGTTACAGGGTTCTTGCTTACAACTCTGTTTTTGAGTAGGTATTTATAGAATGAACTTAAAGCAGACATTTTTCTGTTAAGTGTTCTTGCTGTATTCTGTTCATCTTTTAAGTTGGCAAGTAATGTCCTGATATGGAAGTGTGTTACTTCCGTTGGGGTAGAAATTCCAAATTGTTCTTCAATAAAGTTTTGGAACTGAAGAAGATCGTTATGATAAGCTGTAAGAGTGTGTTGAGAATACCTCTTCTCAAACTTAAGATATTGTAAAAAATCCGTTATACACTGTGCTATCATAGAAAAACCGCTATCGTAAATATACTAATTTACAATAGCGGTTACAATAGTATTAGATGCTAAAATTTGTTAAAAAAGCAGTGCCTATTTAACAATTTTGCCAGATTCTATTTGCTGTTTATATATAGCTTTTAACGTTTGAGTGCGGCGTCTTACAGATGGCTTAGTAAAAGCCTGACGATCTCTTAACTGATTGAGTGTGCGTGACTTTTCGTACTTCTTCTTGTACTTCTTCAGCGCCTTGTCAATGTTTTCGCAATCTTTTGAATCTATAATCAACATATTATTAATACCTCCTTTACGTTTTTAAGGACTGCAAAGATAAGACCTTTTATTATTCTGGACAAGCATTATTAATTATTAACGGTGTAATTTTTAGAGCTTTAAAAGCGTTAGATTTACAGCTGTTTTGCATTTGATGTATATGTTGAGGTACAAATTATTATTTATAAGTATGTTTTTATTGGCCGCTTGTAGTAAAAACCAAGATGGCGATATTGATGAAGGGTTGTTTGACAGACCTTATTGTAATGATCCTGAAGCGGTTAATTACAATAGAGATTTTCCGGGAACACCAGATAACTCAACTTGTTTTTACCCTAAGGATTTGTTTGAGGGCGCATACTTATTTAAAGATACTATATATAATGCTGAATATGAAAGAGATACAATATTAGATTACAATATCACCATTACTGCAAAAAGTAATACTCTATTAAAGCTAAGTGGTTTTTGCATGCAAGACTCTGTTACTTTAATTGCTGACAGGTATTACAAAGCAACCGTAGATTCTACCACATTTCAAGATTCTACTAAAATAGCGGGTCAAATATTGTGTAGAAATACAGATACTTTAAGTGGAATCATTACCTATGATGAAGTTGATAGTAGCAAAATAAGGTTTGTTTGGGCTATAGCTAGTGACTCAGGCCTTAATTACCACACGGGTACTGCATTAAAAAAGTAATACGATGTTTACAGGGATTATAGAGTGTTTGGGTGAAATTGTTCATTTGAAAGAAGATGGTTCAAATTTAAATATTTGGGTAAAATCTCCAATTACACATGAACTTAAAATAGATCAGTCTGTAGCTCATAATGGAGTCTGCCTGACTGTGGTAGAAATAGATAAGGATGTATATTGTGTTACTGCAGTGGAAGAGACATTGTTAAAGACTAACCTGAGGCAACTCAAAGTTGGTACAATAGTTAATATTGAACGTGCACTAAAGGCAGGTGATAGGTTAGACGGACATTTTGTACAGGGGCATGTGGATACTGTAGGACAATGTATCTTAAATGAACAAAAAGAGGGTAGCTGGTTGTTTAGGTTCAGTTTCCCCGAAGTGCATGCAGCTTTAGTAATTGAAAAAGGCTCTATTTGCATTAACGGAGTAAGCTTAACAGCATTCGATATTTCGAATAGTGAGCTTACTGTAACTATTATTCCATATACATACGATCATACAAACTTTAAAGATGTAAGTATTGGCGATGATGTTAATTTAGAGTTTGATGTATTAGGAAAGTATATGTTGCGACAACAAGAACTTTCATAAAAACTATCCATGAAAAAATACATTGCAACCATATTGATTTTATTACTAGGGCTGGTTGCGGTAGCTTATTATAATAAAGACCCTCAGCCTACATTTATTTTACCCTCGAAACAAAACATCGGAAATGCGGATAGTGGTTACCGGTATTTGATCTATGGAGATATTCTTAGAAGTGGAGTTCCTTATAACTTCTTCAAGATGGTTTCTGGTAAGTCAAAAAATCGACTGAACAGAAAAGGTAAAAGTGCACAAATAGGGTACAGTTACAATGTAGTTACATCAAATGGAGTTGACATGGTTGTACCAACTTGTTTAATGTGTCATGCTCAGGTTTTCGAAGATAGTTTAATAGTAGGTTTGGGTAATACGTTGCTTGATTTTTCGCACATCAGTGATGAGAAGTATAAGGGAGCAGAGGTCTTGCTGAAAAAAATGGCCCCTAAAAAGTATAAAGAGTCAAAAGCATTTTTTACTTCATACAAAACTGTATATCCTCAGATAGAAACAGATGTGCGAGGTGTTAATCCGGCGGATAAGTTGGCGTTGGTATTAGGAGCTCATCGAAACCCCGAAACACTGGAGTGGACTGATAGTGCAATAATGGATATGCCATCAGAGACAATACCTTCTGATGTACCTGCCTGGTGGTTGTTAAAAAAGAAAAATGCAATGTTCTATGCAGGTATTGGCCGTGGAGATTTTGCTAAATACTTGATGTTGTCGAACATTTTAACTGTGAAAGATACTTTTGAGGCAAGAGATGTTTACAATCACTTTAATGATGTGCAGGCATATATTCGTTCTATAGAAGCCCCTAAGTATCCATTCGAAATAGACAAAAGGCTATCTAAGCGTGGTGAAAGACTGTTTAATAAAAACTGTAGTTCTTGTCACGGGACTTATGGTAAAAGAGAGTCTTACCCCAACTTGTTAATACCGCATAGTATTATAAATACAGATGCAGCCTTAGCTGAATTTTCGTTTAGTAATGTCGTAGCTATAGATTGGTTTAATAAAAGCTGGTTTGCACAAGGAGCGTTTCCTGCAAAGATGGTGCCTACTGAAGGCTATGTGGCTCCACCACTAGACGGCGTTTGGATTACAGCACCATACTTGCATAATGGTTCTGTGCCTACAATAGAAGCAGTACTGAATAGTAGTATTAGGCCAAAGTACTGGACAAGGAACTATGATAGTCTTAAGTACAACTATTCATCTGTAGGTTGGGAGTATAATGCCCATGCCGAACCAATTGATAAGGTTACTTATAATACAACATTAAAGGGGTATGGTAACCAAGGCCACTATTTTGGAGATCATTTAACTGACAGTGAGCGTTTTGCAATTATAGAGTATTTAAAAACGCTATAAGTTAGTCTGCTTTGAATACGGGTTCTGAAGGAGGTAGTATTGCTAATTTGCTACTTAGTTTTGGGAATAGTTTTTTTACACCGCTTAAGGTATTTCCACCGGCACTAATATCTACAAAATACCAACGATTCCCTTTATCTGGAGACATGCCAATTAAGGTGGTTGTAGTACTTATTGTACCCTGACTAACGCGCAGGTTCATATACAAAGGGATACTGCATTGCCATTCACCAGCTGTGTCAACGATACTTATAACCTTGCCCGGCCATGCTGCTGTAATATAAGTGCCTCCTTCTTCCATCGACTTGATTTGTTGGTATGTTTGTTTCACCAAACCTGAACGCCCTCCTTCAACTTTTGCAATAACATCAGGATGGTTAAAAGCTACATACTCATCGTACTTCTTTGTAACCAATGCGTCATCCATTTTTTTGGCAGCAAGAAATGCAGATTTTTTAGCTGCGTCTATATCTTTAATTTGCGCAAAGGAGTTGTTGGTATATATAAATAGTATGATCAGCAAAGAGTACTTCATAAACTGCTATTTGCCAGTAAATATAGGGGAAACAAGATTAAGAGATAACGGCTGATATGTTAAAAGCAAAATCAACAAATTTTTATAAACTAATAGTTACTCGTCATTGGTAAAAACTTCCAATACTTTTTTTGAGCCTCTTAAAAACTTACTGTTTGGCTCTGGTTTTATACGTTCGTAGTCGAATATTAAAGGAGCTTTTTCTAACGGCCAGGTTTGTATTATTTGCTTAGTATTAATTTTCATATCATTAAGATACTCTACCAGACCTTTCTCTCTTCTGTCAAGGGATCGTTGTCTTAAATCCCATGTCTTTATTAAATCACCTTCAATCAATATTTTTTCTGAAGGAATGTATGATATAATGTATTCATCTGTATGATATGATTTCTTATTCAATAAATATAACCTAATGGTCCTAGATCCTAAGGCTTTTATTTCATATTCGTTTTGGTTTATGAATAAATACTTAGGAATTACATTTTTTTTCGTTCTAACTGCCGGAGAAAACATGTGTCTGTTGCCGGCAATTTTATCTATGTAAGCTTCATTTCCTTTGGTTGTTACAATTGTAATACCTTCCTCAATAAACGCGCGAACACCTCCCATATGATCCGGATGATGATGAGATACAACGCAATATTTAATCTCTTTACCAGGGTATGCTTTTTTGATATTATCTATTAAAGCGTAACCCGCCTCTGGGCTTGCAGATGGTTCAAAAACAACAAGAAAATCTTTCATGTCTGCCAATACTGCTTTCGTGTTCCACTTAGGTAAAGGAATAACATAAAGCCATTCGCCAACTTTTTTCTGGTTGAGTGTAATAGAGCTACTCTCAATACCAGGCAAAATTTCTTCTACGTCTACTTTTAAGTTGTAGATGATGTTGCTGTCTTTTTTTACTACTACTTCTGTAGGGATTTGAAACCCATCAAATAGGTCGTAGTGTTTATAATAAGTAGATACATAGTAGTCTCCGGTAACGTCATTGTACTTTGGTTGATCTACTCTTTCGGGGAAGTAAGTTTTGGTATTGATATACATGAAGTACACTCCTCCGGCTTTGTTGTCATGTCTTATGATATGATTGCCGTCTACTGTACCGATGAATGTATTTTGCGATGCATCTTCCAGCATCAATTGTAGCATTAGGTTGGGGAAGTAAATAGCAGATTCATAAATATATTTATTCTTATCTGCCAGAGTTGCCTCTGTTTTTTTACCTTCAATAGATACCTCTATATGATCCTGCGATACTTTGTAAGTTGATAAGACAGCGCTGTTAATTCTACTAAAGCTGTCCGAGCGGTCTAACGTTTTTCCATTGTTTTCAAATGTAATATGGGAAGACATTTTATAGTCCTTCATCTCATTTGGGGTAGCATAGTGTCCTTCATATTTGAAGCTGCCGTGTACATGAAGTACTACGTCGTTGATAGTATTGTTATAGTTTAGTTCCTGATATACATCTGTAAGAAGAGAGTGTGCACGCTCAATATTATTTGTTATAGTTGATGATGGCTGTGCAAAAGATTGATTGACAGAACTTAGCAGAAATCCTGCAATGAAAAAAGAAATAATCACTCGTTGAAGCATCCGATAAAGATAATAAAGTGCTAACAACAGGGCAATACAGAGGATATAAACTCTTGTGAAAATTAGATTACATAAGATGATACTTAATTACCTATTTTATATAAAAAATAGCCACTGGCAATCTCCTTCTTTGGTGCATCAGGGTAGTACTTTGATAAGTAGTTTTTAAGGAACTCATCCGGCACTTTTTCTGTGGTTAAAGCATATTGTATGTTTAAGGCCTCGAAATGTTCTTTGTTCATTTCAAGAGAGTGTTGCGGAGCATGAACTATAGCCTTCTTCTCTGTGAATAACGAAAGTAGTCTGGGTTTTGCGAATATTATAACATCATCATTGTCAATATTCGATTTTATGTAAGCAAAAGCAGAGTCTTCTGTATTTGTAGGAATAAAAGTGTCCGGAACATTTTGCTTGGCCATCCGAAAATCATCTTTCCCGGTTTTTAAGAAAAGAAGTGTAAATACTACGCCTATGATTAGTCCGTTGATTTTGAATATTTTATCCCAAATGTGTTTTAAGAAAAAGTAGGCATACAGCAAGTAAAAAGGAAGGATATAGAGTATGAAACGTATTCCTTGTTGCTGAGAAAGAACTACTAATAGAGCGATGCTTAAAATGTAGAAGATTATGCCATGGCTAGAAGACTTTTTCCCGAACCGTAGAAAACCGAAGAGGCTGAAAATAAATATAGCATAAGGAGTCGTTTTAGATATCAGTCGATACATATCTTCCTGCCAAGGGTAAAACTCGAAAACTCTAATGAGTAAAAGGAATAAATAATAAGCATTATACTCTACAGCGTCTCCCCAGCTTGATTGGTGGAATTGGAGCAGGTTCTTATAATAAACCATACTGCTGTCTGGCGCATTAAATACAATGAAATGTAATGCTAGGAATAATATAGAGCTGAATGTAATTATTTTAAATGAAAAGGATGACACTAACCTTTTAATAGAGAAGCTTTGAGTACTCCTTAATAGCTTGATTTGTTCGAGCAGTAGGAAAACTCCTTCTGCAGCTAGTATTAGCATGGCTTGTGTGCGTATTAATATGGCCATATTTGCAGCTAATACCAGTAACAATAGTTTTACATTCCCCTTTGCCTTGTTTTGCCTCAATGTAAAATACAGAGCAGTAAATAACCAACAAGGAATATCTGATAGAATGTTTGCTTTGAATTCCAGAACTCCACCACAGTATACACACATCACAGATAAGCAAATGGCTGTTATACTACTTTTTGTGTGGTGTCTGAAAAAATGGTATAAAACGAATATTAAGCATGCCAGACATGCCGATATAAAAAGGAACAGTGGCTTAAAAGTTATGCCATATACTTTTACAATAGGTGCTATAAGTAGTGGAAACCCCGGTGGATACTGCGGTGGGCCGTATTCAGGATTTAAAGGATTAAAAATATAGTCAGACTGGTAATAAGGTACCCCGTTAGCTATGTTCTTGGCTTCATTAATGTATTGCGAAAAGTCGTCTCCCCATGTATGTACATCATAGATATGCATTGAGAACAATGGAATGCAACATAGGATCAGGATGATGTATATGATAACCTGCTTGAACATTAGGCGCTAAAATAACTATTTGGTTAGATAACAACCTGTTTGTTGTAAAATAATATTGGTGATGCAGATTATAGCTACTCTTCTTCTTGCTATTGACTTTCAGCAAAATCTTTAAACAGGTCTAGATATTTTTGGGATTGCTTTTTAAACGCTTTAGGCATTAGTACTCCGTATAGTTTTGCAAAACCACTGAACTTGAAAAGGTTTTCAGCCGTATATCTAGTTGTATGATCGTCTATTTTCTCAAATGATGACTTTTGCCAATTATAAACGCCTTTTGTTTCAAAAGTTGCAGTAAAGTTAGCAGGTAGCTTATTAACCTCTATTGTTTCAATCATCTCAATATTACGGTTCCCCATTTTGTACATAAGCCTATAAACAGACCCTTCAGCATTTCCATCACCGTTAATTTTTTGCATGCTAATGAAACCCGGTTGCCAATCTTTCATATTATTTGGGTTAGCAAAGAGCTCTGTTACCTTATCTATTGGTTTGTTGATTATCGTGTCGACAGTATATCTCATAACTTTTTATCAAAAATAAACACATGGAGAAAATAGAATACTTAAAAAAAGCAAAAGCCCCGCATCGATAAACGCAGGGCTTTTAAAATGTTATAAAAAATGCATTACAGTTTCATGTCAGCATCATTATTATCATCTTGCTTCGGAGATTGAGGAGCTTGCTCATTTTCGTTATTTCTAGGGCGCTCATTTCTGTTGTCCCTGCGATCTCCTCCTCTTCTGTCGCCGCCACCACGGTTGTTATCACGACGACGGTCTCCACCACCTCTTCTATCTCCTCTATCTCTGTCGCCACTACGACGCTCACGTTTTTCAGGCTCTACATACCCTTCAGGTTTTTCCATTAATACCTTGCGGCTTAAACGAAGTTTCCCCGATTTAGGATCTGTACCTATTAATTTGATTTTAACGGTATCTCCTTCAGCTAATACACCTTCCAGTGTTTCAAGACGTTTCCAGCTTACTTCTGATATGTGCAGTAAGCCTTCTTTACCCGGCATGAATTCTATAAATGCACCAAAAGGAACGATAGACTTAACGGTACCTTCATAAGTTTCGCCAACTTCAGGAACGGCTACGATACCTTTAACCCATTTCAGGGCCTTGTCAATAGCTTCTTTGTCAGATGCAAATATTTTCACTTCACCACGATCATTCACTTCTTCAATAGAAATGGTCGTACCTGTTTCTCTTTGAATTTCCTGGATGATCTTACCACCTGGCCCGATTACAGCACCAATAAACTCACGATCGATGTTTAATTGTACAACACGTGGGGCATGAGGTTTTAATTCCTCACGATATTCACCAATAGTATCATACATCGCATCAAGTATGTGTAAGCGACCTTTACGCGCTTGCTCAAGTGCTTCAGCCATTACTTCCATGCTTAAGCCATCAACTTTGATGTCCATCTGGATACCGCAAATACCGTTGCGAGTACCTGTTACTTTAAAGTCCATATCACCCAAGTGATCTTCGTCTCCAAGTATATCAGTAAGAATCGCATATTTGTCACCATCAGATATCATACCCATAGCAACACCACTAACGTGTTTAGGGTAAGGCACACCTGCATCCATCATTGCTAAAGAGCCTGCACATACAGTTGCCATAGAAGAAGAACCGTTAGATTCTAAGATATCAGATACTATTCTTACAGTATAAGGGAACTTCTCAGCATCAGGCATCATTTGTGCTAATGAACGCTTAGCAAGGTTACCGTGTCCTACTTCACGACGTCCCGGTCCTCTCATTGGTCTTGTTTCGCCAGTTGAGAACGGAGGGAAGTTGTAGTGTAGTATGAAGTTCTGGTAATCAGATGTTGCAGCTGTTTCAACCAATAACTCATCCTCGCTGGTACCTAATGTTACTGTAGTTAATGATTGAGTTTCTCCTCTTGTAAATAGTGCTGAACCATGAGGCGATGGTAATACGTCTGTTTCTATAGTAAGTGGGCGAACTTCAGATAGTTCACGGCCATCTAATCTTTTACGTGTATCCAGTACCATGTTACGGATCAGCTTTTTCTCAAGCTTACCAAAGTACTTTCCTACTAATGGTGCATCTTCTTCAGATAGTTCTTCCTCACCAAGAGACTCTGCAAAGTCTTCTCTTATTTTCTTTAAACCTTCGCTACGTTCGTGCTTTGGTAGTGCACTTTTTGCAATTTCAACTATTCTGTCAGACGCAAAGTCTTCAATACGCTTTTGCAATGCCTCATTTTCATAAGGAGCATCAACATCACGTTTGCCTTCTATACCAACTTTGTCTCTAAGCTCTTCCTGTGCTTTAATTTGTACTCGGATTGCATCGTGAGCTACTTCTAGCGCTTTTACGATGTCTGCTTCCTGACACTCTTTACTTTCACCTTCAACCATCATTATATTCTGCTCAGTTGCAGCAATAATGAAGTCCATATCAGCATCTTTCAACTGAGTTCTGGTTGGGTTTACCACCATTTCTCCGTTGATACGAGCAATACGTACTTCTGATATGATTTCCTGAACAGGAACGTCTGATACTGCTAAAGCAGCAGAAGCAGCCAAACATGCTAGCGCATCAGGCATAACTTCAGTATCAGATGATATAAGAGATATTAATACTTGTACGTCGCAATAATATTCATCAGGGAATAGTGGACGCAATGCACGGTCTACTAAACGTGATACAAGAACTTCTGAATCTGTAATGCGTCCTTCTCTTTTAAAAAAAGAACCTGGGATACGACCTGCAGAAGCAAATTTTTCTTGATAGTCTACTGATAGTGGGAAGAAGTTTGTGCCGGGTCTTGGTTCTTTTGCACCTACAACCGTGGCTAGTATCATGGCATTACCCTGGCGTACTACAACTGCACCGTCTGCCTGACGAGCCATTCTGCCGGTCTCAATGCTCACTTCGCGACCATCGCCCATTTGGAAAGAAACTGAAATGGGTTTCGGAATCATAAAATAAATTTTTTAATGTGTTCAAAAAAGACTATTCCCAACCGTTTTAGTTGGGAATAGCTAATGTTGTATTGATTATCTACGTAGACCGAGTTTCTCAATCAAAGAACGATAAGACTCAAGGTTCGTGCGACTAAGGTATTGTAACATACGCTTACGACGACCTACCATTTTCATTAATCCACGTTGGCTAGAGAAATCTTTCTTGTTAGTTTTTCTGTGGTCAGAAATATGATTAATACGCTCTGTTAATAGCGCAATTTGTCCTTCAATAGAACCGGTGTTTTTCTCGTTACCACCGTAAGTTTTAAAAATATTTGCCTTCTTTTCAGTTGTTAAATAAGACATTTACATCAATTTTTTTTAATATAACTACACTTTTTCAGCTGGCAAAGATAGGGAAATCCTTTAATAAATATGCGTTTCAGAGAAATATTTAAAAAAATCAACAATAAAAATTTCTGTGAACTGTAAAATATATAGATATAGGAATGATGTAGGCAAAATGTATCTTGCAGGTATGGGCGAATATAGTGTTGGTGATGCAATAAAATTATTGATGCAAAAATCTGGCTGGGCTCCTAAAGCTACTGAGATCCGTTTGAGAGATGAGTGGGAGCAGATAGTTGGGAAAACTGTTGCGAAATATACACGTGAAATACGTTTTTACAATGGCAAGCTTACCATCTATACTGATGTGGCAGCCCTAAAACAAGAGTTGAATATGGCCAGAGCGCAGTTACTCAAGAATATAAACGAGTATCTGGGAGAGACTGCTATTAAAGAGATCATAATTCGTTAAATCATTTATTACATGTCAGATTACGATAAATATAACATCAACCTGGATGTGAAATATGACCACCATGAACTAATAGATATACCTGATATTATTGCTAACTGTAAGGAGAAGTGGTGGAACCAGACGCTGACCAAAGTAAATGACAGTGTAGTTCGCATTGGTATCATAGAAGGAGAGTTTCATTGGCATAAACATGATAATGACGATGAGTTTTTCTATGTTGTTGAAGGTGAATTGCTTATCGATATAGAAGACAAAACTATTAAACTGCAAAAAGGACAAGGTGCAACTATTGCCAAGGGAGTTTTACATCGTCCCAGAGCGCCGAAAAGGACAGTTATACTAATGGTGGAAACCAGTGAGGTGATGCCAACAGGAGATTAAAGGATATTAAATAGCTCGTTTAGTGAGCTTATTTCGTGTGTGGGGCTACTGTTGTGTGTTTTTTTACCGGGATTGTAATATACTTGATCCCAGCCAGCTTGTTCTGCACCCAAAATGTCCACTTCAAGGTGGTCGCCTATCATTATTGATTCATTGGAGCTGGCACCGCTTTCCTGCATGGCGTATTCAAAAATTGTGGGGTGAGGTTTCATTGATTGGCTTTTTTCTGAAGTAATGATCTCTCCGAAGTAGTTAATGATGCCACAGTTTTCCAATTTCATTTTTTGAGTTACTTCAAAACCGTTGGTAATGAGGTGTAGCTGATACTTATTATTGCAGTACTCAAGTACTTCTCTGGCATGTGGAGTTAGTTCAGTTTGTATAGGTAGCAGTTCCAGGTAGGTTGTGCTAAGTTGGTCTGATAGTTTTTCATTGCCAATCTTAAATGCTAACAATGTTCTAGAAAAGCGTTTAGATCTTAAATCACTTCGTCTTATTTGTCCGTTTCTAAACTTTTCCCACAAAGTCTCGTTTATGTCCGTGTATATAGCATAAAACTTGTCGAAGCTAGTCACTCCTTTTTCGTGAAGCTGAAAGTCTTTGTATAGCTTTTGTAATACAATGCCAGAATTCTTATCAAAGTCCCAAAGGGTATGATCCAGATCAAAAAATATATGCTTGTATTGTTTTGGCATTCAGGTATCTGTAAAAAAAGCAGAGCCGCCTTGTGAAACAAGGCAGCTCTTTTTATTTGACAGGTAAACGATTACTTTTTACGATAGTATATCTTGTCTTCCATGAACTCAGCAGTTGCCTGCAAAGCAGGGTTTGCCATACGTTCATATATACGAGATATCTCTATTTGCTCTTTGTTTTCGTGTATTTCTTCCAAATTGTCAGAGTGACTGCTGAACTCATCAAGTTTGCGATGTAGTTCTTCTTTCATTGTAACTGAAATCTGGTTAGCACGCTTAGCTACTACAACGATAGACTCATACAGATTACCTGTTCTGTCTTTTATTTCGATAGTATCACGCGTTTCAGCTGTAGGTATTACAGCTGCCATAGCTCTTTTCTTACTGTTCATTTCTCAGCTTTTTTATGTTATTGTCAGCGAGTGTCGAGTATTTTTCGGCGTCGCTAATATACTTAGATTTTGGATATTCTTCGATTAATTCACGGTAAGCATTTACAGCGTTAGCATAACGCTCTTCTTGTTTGCCTTTGATGCTTTTGCGTGCATAGTCATACCAAGACTTGACAATCATATACTTATACTTGTCACAGGTTGGTGATTCGGGAAACTCTAAAAGTACTTGCTCGAATGCTACACTTGCAGCTTTGTAGTGCCCAATGTTATAATAGAGCTCTGCAGCATTTGCTGCCTTTGTCTCTAGTTTTTTCCTGCACTGATCAATCATCTTATTAGCTTCCGCTACATATTTGCTTTTAGGGTGTGCATTTATGAACGTTTGCAAAGCGCCAACAGTTTTCTGAGTGTATGTTTGATCTAGTGAAGGCTTAGGCGATTCTTGAAACAAGCAATACGAATGCAGGTATTCGCACTCTTCTGCATCTTTGCTGGTTGGAAAGAAGTCAACAAAATTTTTGAAGTGATAAGATGCTGATAAGTAATCTTTTAAATAATAAAATGTATGTGCATAGCGGTAGTATAGTGGCTCGTAGTTACGAGTGTTCTTCATTACCGGTAGTAGGCTTTCGTAAATAGCATTGGCTTGGGGGTATTTCTTCTGGTCGTAATATTTATTGGCACGTTCCAGTTTATAGTTTACATCGTTGCTTTTCAATACTTTCTCATACCCATTACAGGCAGTAAAGAGTATTACTCCAACCAATAATATCAAAAAATTTCTAATAGCCAAATGCATAAGGAAGCGCAAAGCTAAGACAATTCTGTCTTATATGAATAATTATTAACCAAAACTGTGTTAAAAGAACAGCACATTTGAGTTAAAAATTTCAATTCACAGTTAATCCACAGCAATTCACATGATGTTAACATGGTATAGCTTTTAAGATGGTTGTTTTTGTGCTGAAAGTGCTTATGGTATTGTGTTTCAGTAATATTTATACTTGTGGAAAAATATCTATGTGTTGAATAGTGGTAAATTGTGGTAAGTTCTGTTTCTTTGTAATAATTGCTGATTTTAACCGCTAAGTGCTATTCATGCTAAGATTATTAGGAGAATACGATGTTTCGCTAGATGCTAAGGGGCGTTTTTTGCTCCCTTCAGCATTTCGCAAGCAGCTGCCAAAAGGTAGTGGGGAGCGGTTTGTTATTAACAGGGGGTTTGAGAAGTGTTTAACGTTATATCCTATTGAGCGTTGGGATGAGATTGCAGAGAAGGTGTACAAATTCAATGATTTTGATGCTAAGGTACGCGAATTTAAGCGCTTGTTTTTGAATGGTGCTTCTCATGTAGAGGCAGATAGTGCTGGAAGGTTGTTGGTGCCAAAGCGTTTGCTGGAGTATGCTAATATTAAAAAAGATGTGGTGTTTATGGCGCAGGGTAATAAAGTGGAGTTGTGGGATAGTGAGACGTATGATAAATATATGGCATCTCGTTATGATAGTTTTAGTGATCTGGCTGACGAGGTAGCTGGTAATAGTTCAACTAATCCATTTGAAGGGTTGTGATATGAGTGATGCTGAATTTTATCACGAGGCGGTAATGCTGAAAGAGGCAGTAAGGGAGTTAGAGATAATAAAAGGCGGAGTTTATGTGGATGCCACATTTGGTGGTGGAGGGCATAGTAAAGAGATCTTAAAAAGCTTGAGTAGTGAAGGTAGGTTGGTTGCGTTTGATCAGGACGGTGACGCTTGGAGGAATAAGCCGGATGATGAAAGGTTGGTGCCGGTTCATGCAAATTTTAGATACCTCCGTAGGTTTTTAAAGTTGCACGGCTATCTGGAGGTGGACGGGGTGTTAGCTGATCTAGGAGTTAGTTCGTATCAGTTTGATACCGGGGAGCGTGGTTTTTCAACAAGGTTTGACGGGCCGCTGGATATGAGGATGGATAGCAGGAGTGAGTTGACTGCTGAGAGCGTTTTGAAAACGTATAGTGAGCATGAGTTGCACAAAATGTTTGAACGGTATGGGGAGGTTAGGAATGCTCGTCAGTTGGCAAGGCATATTGTTGTTCAAAGAAATGTGGTGAAACTGGATACGATAAATGCATTTAAGGCTATGTTGGCTGCTGTAGTGAAAGGTAATGTAAATAAATACTTGGCGCAGGTGTTTCAGGCTTTGAGGATAGAGGTGAATGATGAGATGGGAGCCTTGAGAGGTTTGCTCGAGCAGTCGGTTGGTTGTTTAAAGCAAGGTGGCAGGTTGGTGATAATTACATTTCATTCGATAGAAGATCGGATCGTAAAGCAGTTTATGAAAAAAGGGTATTGGGGTGAGGTTGAGACTGATGTTTTTGGTAAGCCAATTGTTGAGCCTAAGCTAAAGCTAGTGTATAATAAGCCTATAGAGCCATCGCAAGAAGAAATTAAAAATAACCCGCGTGCAAGAAGTGCACGGTTGAGGATAGCCGAGAGGTTATGATGAGTAAAGAGGATAAAAAATATAGAGAGCAAGGTGAAGGGCAAGAGCAGCGCGTGCGTAACGACTGGCGTGCTGCAATGAGGGGGGTGTCTAGTAGGGCTATCGTAAACAATGTCCCTTTTCTCGCATTTGTAGCGTTGTTGGGTGTGTTGTATATCGGTCGGAACAAGCAAGCGGTGTCAACGCAAAGGTTGTTGAATGCAAAGTATGACACGTTGAGGGAATTGCGTTGGGAGTATGTGGATGTTAAGTCGCAGATGATGCAGTCGCAAATGGAAATTCAGGTAATGAAAGCTGCTGGAGAAAAAGGTATGGTGCCAATGACAGTTCCGGCGTTTGTAATAAAAAAAGATACAACTAGAAAAATACAACCAGAAAGTTGAACGTAAAAAAAGAAATACGGTTTAGGGTGTACGTAGCATTTACGTGCATTTGTCTTTTTGGGATAGCAATTTTTTCAAGGGTTGTGTATATGCAAATGACAGATGGCGATCGTTTGCAGGCAATGTCAGATAGTTTGCATATACGTAGTCAGGAGTTGCCAGCAGAGCGTGGTAATATATATACTGAAAAGGGTGCATTATTATGCTCTGCATTGCCAAAGTTTGATGTGCACGTAGATTTTACTGTTATAGATGAGGAGTTATTTAAGGATAGTGTTGATTATTTAGCTCAGCAGCTAGCAGGTTTGTTTGGCAATCATTCTAAGTTGTATTACAAAAATCAGCTGAAGAAGGCTTACAGCAAGAAATTGCAGTATTGGGCATTAGGTAGCAACATCAGTTACGATCAATATCAGTCTTTACGAGACTTTTCAATTTTTAATAAAGGAAAGTATAAGGGAGGGTTTATCGCGGAGCGCAAAGAAAAGCGAGTGAATCCATATGGTATGTTAGCTTACAGGGCAATTGGTCTATGGCGTGCAAATGCCAGAACTGTGGGTATGGAGCATACTTATGATACGGTATTGAGTGGTTTAAATGGTAGTAGGGTTGAGCAGAAAATGCCGGGAGGTTGGATGCCTGTGAAAGGTAGTGAGGTAGACCCTCAAAGAGGCAGGGATCTGGTAACAACTATTGATTTAGATATTCAAGGGGTTGCTGAGCATGCTGTGAAAAGCTTATTGGAAAAATATGATTTGCAATATGGGACCTGTGTGGTTATGGAGGTTGCTACAGGCAAGGTTCGTGCAATGGTGAACCTTGGTTTGCAGGATGATGGAACGTATTGGGAGGATTATAACTATGCGCTAATGCCCACTGAGCCCGGGTCTGTTTTTAAGCTGGTGACACTTGCTTCGTTGTTCAACGATAAATATATAAGTGTAGATGATATAGTAGATGTAGAAGGAGGGAAGAAAAAGTTTGGTAATCAGGTGATGAAGGATAGTCATTTTGGTGATCATGAAATGACAGTTCTTGAAGCTTTTGCTCATTCGTCAAATGTTGCTCATGCAAAACTTGCAGATAAGTACTATCACAACAATCCGCAACAGTATATTGATAATGTCAAGAAATTGCATCTGCACGAAAAAACGGGTATTGATCTTGCAGGAGAACGTAGTCCGGTAGTAAAATCTCCTGATAGTAAATCGTGGAATAAGTTAGTAACGCTGCCATGGATGGCTACAGGGTATAGTGTGCAAATTACACCCTTGCAAACCTGTATGCTTTATAATGCAATTGCAAATAATGGTAAGATGGTGCGTCCGTATTTGATTAGTGAGATCAGAGAGTATGGTAAAACGGTTTTTAAGAATAAGCCGCATGTCATAGAAGAGTCGGTAGGGGATGCTGAAACGATAAGTCAATTACAAGCGTGTGTAAAAGAGGTTGGTTTAACAGGAACGGCCAAGGGTATCAAGAGTCCGTTTTATTCAATAGCCGGTAAGACAGGAACAGCTCAAGTTGCTGATAAAGGAATTAGATATAGCGATGGCGTTTATCAAGGGTCGTTTGTGGGTTATTTTCCTGCAGACGCTCCTCGGTACACCATCGCTGTGGTAATGCGAACAAAACGAAAAGCGAGGCACTATTACGGAAGCACTATTGCAGCGCCGGTGTTTAGGATGATTGCGGATCGTGTATTTGCTGCAAGTGATGGATGGGATGTGCCACTTGATAGTTTTGAAAATGAGGCTCGTGAAGTATTGGTAGCACAAAAGACTACCGGGGAAAGTCTAGAGCTTGTGCTGGGGGCTATGGGGCAAAATGCAAATAGTATTAATGCTTCACAAAAAGTGCAGAGTGTGTCTGTTGATACTAATAGCAGGTTGATTGCACAAGAAGTAAAAGTATTCAAAGGTTACATGCCGAATGTTTCAGGCATGGCACTGCGTGATGCAGTATATCTATTAGAAAAAGAAGGCTTGGTAATACATATAAAGGGTAAAGGAAAAGTCCGGGCGCAATCTGTTGCGCCCGGTACTCTTATCAAAAGAGGGCAAGCGATAGTGCTTGAATTGAGTTAATGAAGCAACTGAAGGACATATTGACAAATGTGCATCCATTGCAAGTGATAGGCGAAACGTCTATTGGTGTAAGTGGTTTGTGTATTGATTCTCGCAAAGCAGAGAAGGAAAGTGTGTTTGTCGCTATTAAAGGGACTCAAACAGATGGACATCTTTATATAGATAAAGCCATTGATTTAGGTGCAACAGTTGTAGTTGCAGAGCAGTTGCCAAAAGAACTAAAACGAGAGATCACATATATAGAGGTTAGAGATAGTGCTTCATCAGTGGGTATCCTTGCGGATGCCTACTATGATAGCCCTACTCAAAAAATGAAGTTGATAGGTGTTACGGGGACGAATGGTAAAACTACTGTAGCTACTTTGTTATATCAGTTGTTTGAGGGGCTTGGGTATAAGTGCGGTTTGATATCTACAGTTGAGAATCACATACACAATAAGATTGTACCTGCTACGCACACAACTCCGGATCCTGTTGCGCTGCATAGTTTGTTGGCAGAGATGTATGATGCAGGTTGTACACATGTATTTATGGAGGTGAGTTCGCATGCAATTCATCAGCAACGAATTGCCGGGTTGAGCTTTGCAGGAGGTGTGTTTACCAATATTACACATGATCATCTGGATTATCATAAAACATTTGATGAGTACATCAGGGTTAAAAAGCAATTTTTTGATGATTTGCCCAAAGCAGCATTTGCGCTAACAAATGCTGATGATAAGAGAGGTATGGTGATGGTGCAGAATACCAAAGCTGAAAAAAATACATACAGCTTACGCATGCCGGCAACAGTGAAAGGGAAAGTGCTGGAGAATAACCTGACGGGGTTAGTAATGAGTGTAGATGAGTTTGAAGCACACTTTAGAATGATAGGTAGGTTTAATGCGTACAATTTGTTAGCAGCATACGGAGTAGCAACTTTATTAGGAGAAGATAAAACTGAAGTGCTAGCAGTATTAAGCACATTGAATGGTGCGCAAGGCAGGTTTGAAACAATCATGTCGCCGGTTGAAAAGGTGTTGGGTATTGTAGACTACGCTCATACACCTGACGCGCTGATTAATGTGTTGGCGACAGTCAATCAATTAAGAACAGGAGGTCAGAAAGTAATAACAATTGTTGGTTGTGGCGGAGATCGAGATAAGGCAAAGCGTCCTTTAATGGCAGAAGTAGCTTGCGAGCATAGTGATAAGGCTATACTCACTTCGGATAATCCAAGAACAGAAGACCCCGAAGCTATACTTGATGACATGATGCAGGGCTTAAGTACTGCGCATGCCAGAAAGGTTTTAAGAATTACAGATAGGAAAGAGGCTATAAAAACAGCGTGTACGCTGGCGCAAACAGAAGACATCGTTTTAGTGGCGGGAAAAGGACACGAAACATATCAGGAGGTTAACGGTACACGCACGCATTTTGACGACAGAGAAGTGTTGAGAGAAGCATTTGAATTATTAAAAAAATAAACGAGATACTGATACATACGGTATAGAGGATTATGTTATACCATCTGTTTACATACTTGAGAGAACAATATGAGCTTTTCGGAGCGGGCATATTCTATTACATCACTTTCCGTGCTGCAATGGCTATCATTTTGTCATTGATCATTACGACGGTTTTTGGTAAAAGACTAATTGGGTTCTTACGCAAAAAGCAGATAGGCGAAACAGTTCGCGAACTAGGTTTGGAAGGGCAATCTCAGAAAAAGGGCACCCCGACCATGGGAGGGATTATTATCATCGCGGCCATGTTGATACCAACGCTTTTGTTTGCTAAGTTGACTAACACATACATCATCTTGATTCTTTTGTCTACAGTTTGGTTAGGGCTTGTAGGGTTCTTAGATGACTACATAAAAGTGTTCAAAAAGAATAAAGAAGGGTTAGCTGGAAAGTTTAAAGTGATGGGGCAGATTGGTCTGGGGGTGATAATAGGGTTGACCATGTATTTTAATGATAGCGTGGTTACAACCAGAGAGGTGATTGCAGATACTCCTGTGGTTTACAATTCTTCAGAAAAACAGATTTCTGAACCGTTTACTCGTTTAGATAGGCAGGGCGAAGAGCATACTTATGTTCATGTAAAGTCGGTAACGACGACAATCCCGTTTGTGAAAAGTCATGAATTAAGCTACAGCAAATTTGTATCGATTTTTGGAGAAGATGCATTATCAATTCTTACTCCAATATTATACATTTTGGTAGTCACATTCATTATTGTAGCTGTCTCCAATGGCGCTAATATGACAGACGGTATTGATGGTCTGGCAACAGGTGTCTCTGCAATTATAGGTGTGTGCCTTGCGGTGTTTGCTTATGTGTCGGGTAACTATGTGTTTGCCGATTACCTGGGAATAATGCATATACCACATATTGGTGAGCTTTCCATTTTTATAGCAGCATTTATTGGTGCTTGTGTAGGGTTCTTGTGGTACAATGCATATCCGGCACAAGTGTTTATGGGAGATACGGGTAGCCTTGCTTTGGGCGGCATTATTGCTACTATAGCTATAATGATCAGGAAGGAGCTTTTGATACCAATTATTTGCGGGGTGTTTTTAGCAGAGAATTTATCGGTAATGATACAGGTGGCTTATTTCAAGTATACCAAGAAGAAATATGGAGAAGGAAGGAGAGTGTTTTTAATGTCACCGCTCCATCATCATTATCAGAAGCTTGGTTATCATGAAAGTAAAATTGTTACAAGGTTTTGGATCGTTGGTATTATGCTGGCAGTATTGAGCATTGTAACACTAAAAATGCAATAGAGATGACGAGAAATGCAAACAGGCTGGTAGTTCTTGGCGCTGCGGAAAGCGGTGTTGGCGCTGCGTTGCTTGGTGTGCAAAAAGGGTGGGATGTGTTCGTTAGCGATTACGGATCTATTGCAGGTAAATATAAAACAGAACTAGAGCAGGCAAACGTGCTTTTTGAAGAAAGGAAACATACAGAAGAGTTGATATTAAATGCTGATTGCGTGGTAAAAAGCCCCGGCATCAGTGACAAGGTGTCTATTGTTCAAAAAGTGCGTGCTGCAGGTATAGAGGTATGTAGTGAGATAGAGTTTGGCTATAGATATAAGGCGGATAGTAAAATAGTAGCTATTACAGGTTCAAATGGTAAGTCAACTGTTACGTCGATGACTTACCACATATTTAAAAACGCAGCTTACGATGTTGCGTTAGTTGGTAACATCGGAAGAAGTTTTGCCAGACAAATTGCAGTGCGACCGTGCGAATGGTATGTGATGGAGGTAAGCAGTTTTCAGCTGGATGATATACATACTTTCAAACCTGATGTAGCAGTATTAACGAACATTACGCCTGACCATTTGGACAGGTATGACTATAAACTAGAAAATTACGTAAGGTCAAAATTCAGAATTACGGAAAATCAAACAGAGGGAGATTATTTCATAACTAATGGAGAAGACCCTATTATTCAAGATTACATTTCAACCCATTTTATTCATTCAAACACAATCTATTTCACGATGAGCGAGCAAAACAACATGCACGAGGGAGGATTTATCGACAACGAAAAAATGAACATCCGTTTCAACGGAGAAGAACTGAACATGTCTATACACGACTTGTCATTAAAAGGTAAACACAATCAAAGTAACAGTATGGCAGCAGGCATATCTGCACGCATTGCGGGTATCCGCAAAGAAAAGATCAGAGAGAGCTTTTCAACGTTTAAAGGGATAGAACATCGTTTAGAGTTTGTAGCAACTATAAGAGGTGTAGACTTTATTAATGATAGTAAAGCTACGAATGTGAACTCTGTTTGGTACGCTCTTGAAAGTATGACTAAGCCTACTGTATTGATACTTGGAGGGCAAGATAAGGGGAATGACTATAGTCAGCTATCTGATTTGATAAAAGAAAAAGTGAAAGCGATTGTTTGTTTGACTGCAGACAGTAATGCAATACATGAGGCTTTTGATGGTGTTGTAGAACAGGTTTTGGATACCACAACAGCGAAAGATGCTGTTAATGCAGCATATGCGCTTGCTGAAAAAGGAGACATTGTTTTGTTATCTCCGGCATGCGCCAGTTTTGATTTGTTTAAAAATTATGAAGAGCGCGGCGATATGTTTAAAGAAGCCGTTAAGAGTCTTTAAAAAATAAGCATTAGATAGTGCAGCAATTATTTAAACATACAAAAGGAGATCCTGTGATATGGGCAGTGGTAGTAGTGCTATCATTACTCAGCCTTTTGGTTGTTTATAGTGCAACAGGTATGCTGGCGTATAAGCATGATGCCAGTATGAATCACTATCTGGTAAAACAGATCACTTACTTAGGCTTAGGTATTATTACCATGTTTTTCCTTCATAAAATAAACTATACCAAGTTTGCGAGGTTAACAGTGTTGTTTTATGTAATAAGTATACCGTTGTTGGTGTATACACTAGTATTTGGCGTGACACTCAATGAGGGTTCACGTTGGTTGCAAATACCGTTTTTGGATAAAACATTCCAAACATCTGCATTTGCTAAGCTCGCACTGTTTATGTTCCTGGCCAGGATGTTAAGCATTAAGCAAAATGTAATTAAGGACTTCAGAAAAGGTTTTTTGCCAGTACTGGTACCGGTATTATTAACCGCTGTGCTGATTGCGCCTGCAAACCTATCTACAGCAGTAATGCTAGTGATGACATGTTGCATTTTGTTCTTTATCGGCAGGGTAAAAACCAGTCATATCATGTTGCTGGCACTCGCAGGTTTGTTGTGTGGCTTGTCGGTATATGGTATTTCTAAGCTAAAGGGCAGTGGTAGAGCGACAACTTGGGAACAGCGTATAAAAGATTATTTAGGAAGTAGTGAACAAGGCGGAGAGCATGAAGAAGTGTATCAAGTATTACACGCAAAAATAGCAATTGCAAATGGAGGAATAACTGGTTTAGGACCAGGGAACAGTAAGCAAAGGAATTTTCTGCCACATTCCTACTCAGATTTTATTTATGCAATAATAATAGAAGAATACGGATTGATAGGAGGAGGGTTAGTAATTGTATTGTATCTGGTATTCTTATGGAGAAGCATTTTGATATTCAGAAGATGTCCTTATGCATTTGGAGCGTTTTTGGCAGTGGGGTTAAGTATGACTTTGGTTTTTCAGGCGATGCTGAATATGGCTGTTAATGTGAATTTGGTTCCGGTAACAGGTTTGACATTGCCATTAGTAAGTATGGGAGGAACATCAATATGGTTTACAAGTATTGCGATTGGAGTAATACTAAGTGTAAGCCGTTATGTAGATGAAATGGAGGGTGATGAAAAACTAGTAGAAGCAGAAAAGAGAAAAACAACAAAAGGGAGGTTGGCAGCAGCTTAGTATGGCAGCAATGAAAGTTATAATAACAGGTGGAGGGACTGGTGGTCATATTTTTCCGGCAGTAGCTATAGGGCATGCCTTGCAGAGGTTAAACCCGGGTGTTGAATTGTTGTTTGTTGGCGCAAAGGGAAAAATGGAAATGGAAAAAGTACCGCAAGAGGGGTTCGAAATTGTGGGATTGGATATTGCGGGTTTTAATAGAAGTAGCTTATTAAAAAATATAACACTACCGTTTAAGATTATTAAGAGTTACATGCAAGCAAGGAGCGTTATAAAAAGGTTTAATCCTAGTGTAGTAGTAGGTGTCGGAGGTTATGCCAGCTTCCCGGTGCTATATGCCGCACAAGCGAAAGGGATACCAACGCTTATACAAGAGCAAAACTCTTATGCAGGTAAAAGCAACAAGATATTAGGTAAGAGAGCAAAAGCTATATGTGTTGGATATGATGGTATGGACCAGTTCTTTCCGAAAGATAAGGTTGTGTATACTGGAAACCCCGTGAGGAAGAAAATAGCACAATCGAACTTGACAAGAGTAGAAGGGCAGGAATGGTTAGGGTTAGATGGTAACAAGAAAACAATCTTGGTAGTAGGAGGAAGTTTAGGAGCAAAGTCAATTAATGAAGCCGTTGATGCAGGCCTGGAAGAGTTGCTAGAAGGTAATGTACAGTTGATTTGGCAAACAGGTAAGCTTTATTATGAGCAAGCCACAGCAAGAGCTGTGCGATATAGTGGTAGGGTAAAGGTGTTTGATTTTATTAAAGAAATGGACTTTGCATATGCAGCAGCAGATATGGTGGTGTCCAGAGCCGGAGCACTAGCAATAGCTGAACTGTGTATTGTTGCAAAGCCGGTAATTTTTGTGCCGTATCCTTTCGCTGCAGAGGATCATCAAACTAGTAATGCGATGGCCCTGGTGGAGCACAATGCGGCTATGATGGTGAAAAACAGTGATGCTAAAAACGAGTTGATTCAAAAAATAAAAGAATTATTAAACGACGATGCTACGCAAGAGTTAATGACTGAAAATTTGCAGGAATTAGCAATAAAAGACGCAGATAGCAGAATTGCAGAAAAACTAATTGAAATAGCGAATAACTAAAATGAATTTAGATAACCTGACACGAGTATACTTTATAGGCATTGGTGGTATTGGTATGAGTGCCATTGCCCGCTTCTTTGCGCAAAGAGGTGTTGCTGTGTCTGGTTATGATAAAACAAAGACGAAGCTAACTGAGCAGCTGGAGAAAGAAGGTATACCAGTTAACTACGAAGATAATGTTGAGTTCATTGATAAAGATGCAAACCTGATCATATATACACCTGCTATACCTGCGTCAAACCTACAGTTGGCATGGTGTAAGGAAAATAACTACAAGGTCTTTAAGCGTAGTGATGTATTACAATGGATAACCGAAGCAATGTTTGCTATTACGGTTGCAGGTACTCATGGTAAAACTACAGTCACCACAATGATAGGTTATTTGTTAAGAGAAGCCGGTATGGGTTGTAATGCATTTCTTGGAGGCCTCTCTGGTAACTATGGAACTAATTATTGGAGTAGTGATGTGCATACAGCAGTAATAGAAGCTGATGAGTATGATCGAAGCTTCTTGAAGTTAAGTCCGGATATAGCAGTACTAACTGCAATGGATGCAGACCATTTGGATATATACGGAACGGTAACAGGCATGGAAGATGCTTATGTTTCATACACAAAAAACATTAAGCACAACGGAACGCTATTGATGAAGCACGGTTTACACAGGGCGAGCGATTTGAAAGCGACACACGTATTGACATATAGCTTACAAAACGATGCTGCTGATGTTTTTGCTAAGAGTATAGTGATGAAAGACGGAGGCTATGAATTCGACTTAGTGTATAAAGGAGAAGAATATTCAGGATTCAGGTTGAATATGGGGGGGATGCATAATGTGGAAAATACTGTTGCAGCAATTGCAGTAGCGCTACTTATTGAAGTTGATATTGAAAGCATAAAAAAAGTACTACCGGATTTTAAAGGGGTGAAAAGAAGGTTTGAATATGTGGTTAAAAGTGATAGAGCTGTATACATAGATGATTATGCGCATCATCCTGAAGAGTTAGCAACATTGATAAATAGTGCGAAACTGTTGTTTAGCAACAAGAAGTGTGTAGTGGCATTTCAACCTCATTTGTTCAGTAGAACGAAGGATCACGCAGAAGGTTTTGCAAAAAGTTTAGATGCTGCTGACGAAGTAATACTGTTGGATATATATCCTGCTAGAGAGGAGCCCATTGATGGTGTAACATCTGAGTTGATTGCAAGTTATATGGGGAACCCTAATAGTAATGTTTTGTCTAAGGATGGGTTGTTGAAATATGTAGAGGTTGCTCCTATTGAGTTGTTTATAACTGCAGGAGCCGGAGATATTGATAAACTGGTACAGCCAATAAAACAAATTATAGAAAGTAAGTGAGTGTAAAGCGCAAAATATCACCCCGTAAAATAATTCAGTCTATACTGACACTAGTATTAGTATGTGCTGGATTTATGGCGATAGTCAGTGCTACCAAAGTGCAGGATAAACGAACACTCACAGATATTTCAATACAAATTAATAATGATAAATATGGTTTTGTAGCCAAAGAAGATGTTGAAGATATTTTATTGCATGACAGAAGCTTGGAGGAGTTTGATTTGGCGTCATTAGATGTTGCTATGATGGAGAGAATACTTTCCGGTAATCCGTGGATAGAAAACGCAAAAGTATATGTTGATAACAACAGAGTGTTAAATGCAGAGGTTACACAGAAAGTACCTGTCCTTAGGGTGTTTGAAGAAGGAGGTAATAGTTACTACCTAGACAAGAATGCTAACCCGATGCCTTTGTCGAGTCAATACAACTATTATACACTGGTGGTTACAAATGCTCCGGAGTTGCGCATGGATACTGTTGGCATATCTGTCAGAAAGCAAATAATGAAAGTGGCTGACTTTATAAGACATGATAGTTTTTGGACAGCTCAGGTAGCACATTTTATTGTTAATGAAGATATGAGTTTTGAGATTGTACCTGTTTTAGGAAATCAAAGAATCATATTAGGAGATACTTCAAACCTGAGTATGAAGTTCGATCATTTATTTACGTTCTATAAAAATGTATTAAGCAAGGTTGGGTGGGATAAGTATGACTTGCTTGATTTGAGCTATGATGGTCAGTTGGTAGCATCACCGGCTCTGGACTGGGACCTGCCTAAAGATAAAGTAATCAATAGGATCAACTGGGTAGAGAGTATTATGGGTGAATACGGTAAAAAAGTTTTAGAACACAACCGAATGGTGACAAAGCAACCTGTAATTCAGGCAAAGGTAGATGATGCTAAATCAGAATTAAAGATACCTCAGGAGAATATACAGCCGGCATCTCATGCAACGGTGGATGCAGGTATAATTGATACAAAACAAAACAAGGTCAAGACAAAAGATATAAACACAACAAATAACGAAAAGGAAAAACAAACGCCGAAGTATATATATAACGGAAGCGATGATTAATAAGCTATAAATATTTAGCAGTATGAGTAAAGAGCAACCAATCATTGTCGGCCTTGACATAGGTACAACAAAAGTAGCTGCCATAGCAGGCAGAAAAAACGAATTTGGTAAACTAGAGATACTTGCATTTGGGCGTGTCGAGTCTGCAGGTGTAAGTCATGGTGTGGTGATGAACATAGAGCAGTGTATCAAGTCGATTGAGTTGGCTATTGAAAAATGTTTGGCATCAAATCCAGATATTGAAATAGAGGATGTGTATGTAGGTATTGCAGGTCAGCACATTAAGAGTTTGCAAACTCGTGGAGATCGTGTAAGGGCAAATTCGGACGATGTAATCAGTAAAGAAGATATCGACATGCTGATACGAGATCAGTATAAAACGTATATCCCTGCGGGGGATCAGATTATAGATATTGTCCCACAGGAGTTTATGGTAGACAGTACACCAAATGTCTTAGAGCCGGTCGGTATGAATGGTGTTAAAATTGGAGCAAACTTTCACATTATAACGGGTGACAAAAATGCAATCAGAAACATCAAGGGGTGTGTTGATAAAGCTCAGCTGAAAGCAAAAGATCTAGTGCTGCAACCATTGGCATCTGCAGCAGCAGTAATGAATGATGAAGATTTAGAAGCAGGCGTTGCTATTGTTGATATTGGAGGTGGTACTACCGATATGGCTGTTTTTTACGATGGAATATTAAAACACACTGCCGTTATACCATATGCAGGTGTAAACATAACTAATGATATTAGAAGCGGACTCGGGGTATTGCGTGCTCAGGCAGAGCAAATGAAAGTGCAGTTTGGTACTGCATTGGCTGCAGAAGCAAGTGATAATGCATATATAACAATACCGGGCTTGAGAGGCTTGCCAGCTAAAGAGATTTCTGTGAAGAATTTGGCTCATATTATACAGGCCAGAACACAGGAGATACTAGACTATGTATTATATCATTTAAAACAAATTGGTTTGGATAAAAAGCTGTATGGCGGAATTATTTTAACTGGTGGTGGTTCTCAATTAAAACATATAATTCAGCTTACAGAATACGTAACAGGTTTAGGAGCACGTATAGGTTATCCTAATGAGCATTTGGCCGGAGGGTATGCAAAACCTTTAATGAACCCGATGTACTCAACTTGTATTGGTTTGATATTAAGAGGGTATCATGATTATGAGAACGGTAAAATGGTTTATGCAGAAGATGGAGGCAATTATATATCAGCAAAATTAGAAGAAGAAAATGCTGTTGAACAAGAAGGCGGAGTGCCTGCAGAAGGAAATGATAATAAGCGTTCCGACAAAATGAAAAAACTATTCGACGGACTGAAAGGAAAGTTCATGAGTTTGTTTGAAGAAGTTGAAGATGAAGAAATATAAAAAAGAAGTACTAACCATCAATTATATACTTACTAACTGTACAATTTACTAACCCAACAAAAACTGAAATCGTATGATACACTTTGAAAGTCCTAAAAACAAGTCATCTATTATAAAGGTGATAGGCGTAGGTGGAGGCGGTAGCAATGCGGTAAACTACATGCATAGCCTAGGAATTGACGGCGTAGACTTTGTAGTCTGCAACACAGATTCTCAAGCATTAACACTAAGCCCTGTGGCCAATAAGGTACAATTGGGACCACACCTTACACAAGGGCTGGGAGCTGGAGCTAATCCTGAAATAGGTAAACAAGCCTGCGAGGAAAGCTTCGAAGATATTTCGAAGATATTGGAAGTGAACACTAAAATGGCCTTTATTACAGCTGGAATGGGAGGCGGAACCGGTACCGGTGGAGCCCCTGTTGTTGCAAAAGTATGTAAGGACCTAGACATCTTAACTGTCGGTATTGTGACAACTCCTTTCTCTTATGAAGGACGTAAGCGAATGAAGCAAGCTCAGGCAGGTATAGAAAGGATGCGTGAGAATGTTGATACTATATTGATCATCTCTAATGATAAACTACGCCAGCAGTATGGTAACTTGCCGTTTACAAAGGCATTTGCACAAGCGGATAATGTACTAGCTACTGCAGCAAAATGTATAACAGATGTTATTAGTACAACGGGATCAATAAATGTTGACTTCGCTGATGTTTGTACTGTCATGAGGGATGGCGGTGTAGCTATCTTAGGTAATTCTACAGTGTCAGGAGAGAACAGAGCTCTGCAGGCGGTTGAAGAAGCGCTAAGCTCTCCACTATTGAATGATAATGAGATAAATGGTGCGAAATGGATTTTGTTGAATATTACTTCTGCAGAAGGTGAGCATGAACATACAATGGATGAGGCAGAAGCTATACAAGCATATGTACAACAACAAGCCGGAGATGATTGTGATGTGATACTAGGTATGGGACACGATCCTAACCTTGGTGATAGCATCGGTGTAACTATTATAGCGACAGGCTTTAGCCACAAGGATATTGATTCTGAGATGCCTGCCAGAAAAAATGAACCTGAAAAGGTGATAATGGAACTGAAGCAGCCGGTTGCTGGTGATAATTCAGTGTCAGGTTCGAAGGCCAGTTCTGATGAAATTTCAGAGCAGCCTAAAGAAGATACACTCGCGCCTAAATTAGTGGAAGATGTACCTGTTGTTCAGACCGGTTCTGTGACTATTGATGCAAAACCATCATTCCCAACATCAACTGATAGTAAGGAAGAGAAAGATGACACTCGTGAACGTATAGAATTGATCATGCCTGGTGAAGATGTAGAAATGTCTGATGAGGTAAGTAGTGAGCCTGAGCAAGAAGTATCTGATGCTGAATCTCCATACATGATGCAGCAACAGGTGGAAGAGGACATGGAGGAAAATGAAAATGAGTTTCAGTTGGTAGTGAAAAATGATCAGGAAAATACTTTTGAGTTGGATGCTAATGCTGCAGTGAACGAGACAAATAATAATGTTTCGCAACAGCGCGAAATGACTCAACATGAAATAGAAGAAAAGGAAAGGTTTGAGCAACAGAAACGTGCATTGGAAGAGCGTGCAGAGAGATTGAGAAGAATGAGTTTTGATGTAAAGTCTGATCATAACGATGATGACATAGAAAATGTTCCGGCTTATGTAAGAAAAAACGTCAATATAGATAATAACACTGTCGCATCGTCTGATACGTTTTACAGTGGATATACGGTGAGTAATAATGATGATGAAAAGAAAGAAGATGGGAATATTAACTCGTTGAACACTTTTCTAAATGGTGATAAGCCTGATTAACTAGTCTCTTTTGTTATACTTCATATTGCAAGATGCTCCTGCTTTTTAGCAGGAGCTTTTGTTTTTATTTAACAGTTGATCGTTAAACTACTTTGTTTATTACAGGTCTTACTTGTGAACAAAATGGAGTAGAAAATGAAAAGAGTAAAAACAGTATTTATGATCGCAGTTGCTTTGTTGACGATTCAAACTGCAATTGCTCATTCAAACCCTCGTATTAAGCACGGTGTTAAGACAGGGCAACTTACGCCTAAAGAGGCAAGGATGTTGAGAGTGCAAAAAGCTCACGTTCATTCATTAAAACATTTGGCAAGAGCAGATGGTCGTGTCACTCCTCGTGAAAAGGTAATTATTAATCGTGCACAACGAAACTTTAATAGGAATATTTATTACCAGAAGCATGATAGAAATACCAGAAGAGTTTGCAGATAATTATAATATAGGTTAGGTGGGTTTATTAACGGGTATTGAGTCTTCAATATCCGTTTTGTTAATTAAACATTAAGCCATGTACAACTCATTGTTACGAAAACTAAAAGTTTACATGAACACTTTTTAAACAGTTGTTTCCATAATGTTTGGTTCGGTTTTTTGCAGAAAATATAATCTTATGAAAAAACTGATACTAACATTAAGTGCGTTATTTAGTGTCGCATTGAGTGTTGATGCGCAAGACATTAACATGAAAGATGAGGTGCTAATTGTTGACGAAGCAGCAGGAACTGTAAAGGTTGCCGTAATAGTTAAGAACAAAAACGCAAACCCTACAACGGTAGATATTACTGTAGTTAATAATTTTGGTACTGCATCTAGCAGTGATTACACATTAGCTACTACCCAATTGACATTTCCCGCAACAACTCCAGACCCTGATACTCAATATGTAGACATAAATGTTGTTAATGATGCGGCAAGCGAAGCTGCAGAATACTTTGCTATAAGGTTAACTAACGCTACAAATGGTAGTATCGGCGATGAGAACACTGTAGTGTATATAAAAGACAACGATTATAAAGCTCCTGTAGCAAGAAAGAACATCGGCTTGAAGTTTTTAGGGAGGTATACAATGCCACAAAGTGGTTCTTCTGCTGAGATATTAGCTTACGATAGTGTTTCAAACAGATTGTTTGTAGTTAATTCAGAGAAAAATGTAATTCAAATATTAAGTTTTGCAAACCCTGCATCACCTACCAAAATAGATTCAGTTGATATGTCTGCATACGGTGGTGGTATTAACTCTGTTGCTGTAAAAAATGGTGTTGTCGCTGTTGCAGTACAAGCAAGCCCTAAAACAGATAGTGGCTCTGTTGTAATGTTAGATACTAACGGTGTATTGTTGAAGCAGGTTAAAGCAGGTTTCTTGCCGGATATGATCACGTTTACTCCTGATGGAAAATATATCTTAACTGCTAATGAAGGAGAGCCAAACGATGATTACACAATTGACCCTGAGGGTTCGGTAACGATTGTTGACATATCAAATGGTGCAGCAAGTGCTACATCTTCTCACGCAAGATTTACGGCATTTAATGCTCAGGTGGCTACCTTAAAAGGTAAGGGTGTAAGATTGTTTGATAACTTTAATACCCCTACAGTAGCTGAAGATCTAGAGCCGGAATATATAGCAGTTAACAAAACTTCTGATACTGCAGTTGTTGCTTTACAAGAAAATAATGCTATCGCTTTATTGCATATCCCTTCAGGTACAATTTTCGCTATAGAGGGTTTAGGTACAGTTGACCACAGCGCGGCAGGTAATGGCATAGATGCGAGTAATAAGACAGATGAAGTATTAATAGCAAACTGGCCTGTAAGAGGTATGTACCAGCCGGATGCTATTGCTCCATATACTGCTAACGGTATTTCATATGTGATTTTAGCTAACGAGGGGGATGCACGCGATTACGATAAGCCTTATACTGAAGAAGAAAGAGTAAAAGATCTAAAACTAGATCCAACAGCATTTCCTGAAGCAGATTTATACCAGGAAGATTATTGTTTAGGGCGTTTAAAAACTACTTCACAACATGGTGATACCGATAACGATGGTGATGTGGATATTATATACTCTTACGGATCAAGAAGCTTTTCAATAGTGAATGCAAATAATGGTAACGTGGTTTTTAACAGTGGTGACCAGTTTGAGCAAATAACTTCAGTTGATCCGAAAATCGGAAAGATATTCAACAGTAGTAATGATGACAATGATTTTAAAGATAGAAGTGATGATAAAGGTCCAGAGCCTGAAGCAGTGACAACAGGTGTTATCAACGATACTACTTATGCTTTTATTGGTTTGGAAAGAATAGGTGGTGTTATGGTGTATGATGTAAGCAATCCGTCTGCACCTGTATTTGTTGATTATATCAACACACGTGATACTTCAGCTTTTGGAGGTGATAATGGTCCTGAAGACTTAAAGTTCATTAAGAGAGGTAATAGCTACTACTTAGTATCTTCAAACGAGGTGAGTGGTACAGTGGCTGTGTATGAAGTAGAATACACACCAGTGTCAGTTGCATATCTTGAG
Source organism: Bacteroidia bacterium (assembly GCA_030429205.1). Classification (GTDB taxonomy): domain Bacteria; phylum Bacteroidota; class Bacteroidia; order Chitinophagales; family Chitinophagaceae; genus UBA5543. Next base: position 53,444 of record JAUICZ010000006.1, on the reverse strand, counting down.
AATCAGCTTGAGAAACTAAATGTATACCCTAACCCGACAACAAACGGTGAGTTGTACTTTAGTCAGCCTGTTAGTGGTGTATTGTATGATGTAAATGGAACAGTTTCTGTAAGGTTTGAAAATACAAGCAAGATACACACAGGCAACTTAAGCAGCGGTATATACTTTTTACATGCTAATGGTTTCCGTGTAGAGAAGGTTGTAATACAGTAAGGATTAGTAGATATATAATTAATATTTAGAGAGCCTAGTTTACTAGGCTCTCGTTTGTCATGTCAATTTCATTTTTAACAATAACGGCAAACTCTTTAACAATATTTACTGTCTTTTTGAATAGAGATTAATATATCTTTATAAATACAATGAATTTTGGTATGGTGTTTGTGTTAAAATATTTTCACAAACAAACAATAACTAACATAATTATTCGTTAATAACTAAAAGGCAAATCTTATATAGCATAGACTTCTACATTAAATAAAACATTTATCGAAATGTAATGATGTGTACCTAAACAGGTAGAAGATTATGCAAACCATCCATCAACAAACAGACGCACAACTTGTGCAAGCTTTTAAAGAGGGTAATTCTATTGCTCTAGAAGCGCTTATACATAAGTACAAAGACAAGATTTTTACTAGTATATATATGCTTGTAAAAGATCAGTTTACATCTGAAGATATCTTTCAGGATACTTTCGTCAAGATTATAAAAACGATTAGATCTGGTAAATATGCTGAGCAAGGCAAATTTTTACCATGGGCCATGCGTGTAGCCCATAATCTATGTATGGACCATTTTAGAAAGGTTCGTCAAACAGTTCCCGTAACATTAAGTGATGGTACAGATATTACTGAGTTATTATCAGCTGTAGATGAAGGAGCTTCATCTGAAATTGAGAAAAGACAAACACATGCCAGCATTAGAAGGCTGATAGAAGAACTTCCGGAAGAGCAGAGAGAGGTGATAGTTTTGAGAATATATGCTGAGTTAAGCTTTAAGGAAATATCAGACTTGACTAAAGTAAGTATAAATACCGCATTAGGTCGTATGCGTTATGGTCTCATAAATTTGCGCAAGATGATAGAGGATAAAAACCTCGTATTACGCTGACAGTGCCTTTTTTGATTATCTTGCCTGTGCTATGTCACAGGCTTTTTTATTTTATTACAAAGGTGCTTTAGTATTAGGAGAAGAGATTGCTTTAGGAGAGAACGAGGCTAAGCATATTGTACAAGTACTTAGAAAGGGAGTAGGAGATAAGATCCAGTTAACAAATGGAGCGGGCTTTTTAGCTGAGGCAACCATTTCTGTTGCACAAAAAAAGAAGTGCCATGTATTGTTGGACACAGTTAAACAGTATGATAGCTTAGAACCTAAACTACATTTAGCAGTCGCCTTTACAAAAAACAATAACCGTAATGAATGGGTATTAGAAAAGGCAACAGAGCTGGGCGTATGTTCGATTATTCCGTTACAAACCAAAAGAAGCGAGCGGAATAATTATCGTTTTGATAGGTGGAAAGGGATCATCCAATCTGCTGTAATGCAATCTCAACAATACTATATACCAGAACTATCGCAACCTAAAACCATTGCGAGTATTTTAGAAAGTTATACAGATGTCTCGCAAAAGTTAGTAGCACATTGTATTGATGACTTGGAGCGCATCAGTATTAATGAAATAGAAAAACAAAAAGAAACGTTATTGTTAATTGGACCTGAGGGAGATTTTACAGAAGACGAGGTAAATATGCTAAATTCAAGTAGTTTTAAAAGTATCTCATTAGGTAAAAATAGGCTAAGGACTGAAACGGCTGCTGTGACAGTTTGTGCGTATTTTAATATGATTAATCATGCTTAAAAAAGTAGTGTTTACTTTACTGTTATTGTTTTCGTTGTGTGGGGCAAAAGCACAAAACTTGAAGCTTGGCTTATTGGTATATGGAGGCGGTGGAGACTGGTACGCTAACCCTACGGCATTAAAAAATTTAGCACAGTATTGTAACCAGAAATTAGAAACTAGTTTTGGTGTAGATGAGGCAAAAGTTGAAATTGGAAGCCCTGATATATTCAATTATGCTTTTTTGCACATGACTGGTCACGGTCGGTGGGCTGTATCTGAAGATGAGGTTCAAAACCTTCGTAACTATTTATTGGGGGGTGGCTTTTTGCATATTGATGATAATTATGGTTTAGATGAGTACGTCCGGCCTGCTCTCAAGAAGGTATTTCCCAATGCAGAATTAGTAGAGGTGCCATATTCGCATAGTATTTATAAAAGACCATTTGTGTTTTCGAATGGGTTGCCTAAAATACATGAGCACGATAGCAAAGCACCTAAAGCTTATGGTATATTTATCGAGGGTAGGTTAGTTTGCTTGTATACTACAGAAACAGACCTGGGGGATGGGTGGGAAGACCCGGAAGTGCACAGAGACACTAATGAAGCTCATGTAAAAGCGTTGCAAATGGGAGCTAATATTGTTTATTATGCACTTGTAGGCGACACTAGTGGAGAGTAATGAATTTCAAGGTGTTTTCTGCAATATTACCCCAGTAGTACATTTCATAAAAACTGTCAGGAGTGTCAATAGGGTTGTTTATTGCAGTATTAACGTTATCTGTAAATGCATCCCAGTCGTAATTTTCTGCAACCAATAGCTTATTTCCGCATGCTATTTGTGATATGCCTGCTGCGCCATTATAAGAGCTGATAACAGATTTATTGTATTCTAGTGCTTCTATGGCTTTTGTTTTAATGCCGCCTCCGGTCATTACCGGGTTGAGCATAATATCGCATGCGTTTAAAAAGTCTTTAAGATCAGGTACAAAGCCCAGGTGGTGAATATTATTATACGACTTTATTTGATTTATCAATGTTTCATTAAGACCTTTTCCTGCAACTAGTATTTCTACTTCTATCTTCTTTTCTTTTAATCGTGGAGCAATTTCATTGATAATATAGGTTACGGCATCTTCGTTTGGCTTATAGCTAAGTGCCCCTAAAAAATATAACCATGGTTTACCATGGTCTATGTCGTTTGCTTTAGCAAAGTCTTTTTTTGTTTGATCGTTTTTTTGTGGAATAGAACTGTGTTCTGTGCCAAAAGGTACTATATGGCACTTTTTTGATGATAGTTTATAGTTTTTTATTGCCCAATCTGCATCTTCAACAGTTTTGAAGAAAACGCCATTAGCTTTTTGCATAGCATATTTTTCGTACTTGTGTAGCAAAGGCCACCATGGCTTCCCTAATGATTTGAATCGTTCTGATTCAATATTATGTGAATGGCTATACCATGGAATGTCTAACTTTTTAGAAAGCGCGATTGCGGTAAAGCTCATATAAGGATGCTCACAAATGATATGAGTACAGTTGTTATCAGCAGCTATCTTTTCAATTTTTGATAAAGAGAACCTTGGTATATATCTATATGGTTTATCAGGAAAAATTTTATGTAGTGTAAATGAGAAGTTGTTATCAGCATTGTTTATTGTACTAATAACATGGTCAGTACAGATCTTTCCTAAATAATGGTGGAATAAGGCAATACCCTTATGTCCTCCACTATGTGCAGGTAAAAATTTATAGGGTGCAATAGTTAGTATTTTTGTGCTACTGGCCATTTGTAAGGCTAAAATAAGCATTAGCACTTAATGTGATAATAATTTAGAAAGATTCCCCGAACGAGATATAAAATCCAGAGCTATTGTCTTCTCCAACCGCATAGTCCAATCGTAAGTTAATATTCTCTTTTCTGTCTATTACAAACCTTATCCCGGCACCTGCATTGTATTTTGAGTAACTAAGATTAAACGATTCGAAAGAGTTATAGACATTTGAAAGCCCTCCGAAAATGGCAGCTCCTATCCGCCAAACGAAAATAGATCTTGCTTCAATCTGAATTGTTGATAGATTATTGTCTCTAAATCGGCCGTAATAATATCCTCGTACATATTTGTCACCCCCAAGTAGTGCATAGTCATAAAAAGGAGGATCGCTAAAATTCAACTCATTATAGAACCTGCCGGAAAATGTAACCTTCTTATATGAGTAGTATTTCCGTAAATCAAAAATTGATTCGACGTATTGTTGCTGGTTAAAGACATAGCCCAAGAAAATGTTACAATAAATGCCTTTAGAAGGTGTAAGTATGTTATCTCGACTATCCTTAAGAATAGTATACCCTGCACCAAGGCTAGAGGTGCTTGTTAACTCAGGGTGTTTTATTGAATTGTAAGGGTCGACATTGCGATAGTCAATGTACTTTAGTGATGGGCCTGTAAACGTCTGTTTGTTTAGCCCTTTTAGTATATAAAGCTCAGCAATAAACCTATCGCTGTTATAAAGGTGCTCTTCAGTTTCTTGTGTTCGATAACCTATGCCGTAATACCTGTCTGGAAATTGTGAATAATGAACTCGACCTTTGGTAAACCAAGCTTCTTTTTTGAAAAAGTAATTCCATTCAGTTTCAATGATTATTTGTTTGCGCCAGGTATAGTTGAATTCGAATTTTGCGTTTGAGGTTCTTGTATTGCTATCATTATAAAGGTCTATAGTAAGTAGCGATACAGCACCAACATACGTACTTGTTTCGGGCGAATACCCAAAGGCTGGTACAGGCAGTATTTTAACCTTTTTGTGTTGTGTACTGTCAGCTTTGCAATTTAGAGCAGCAAAGACAAAAAGAATGGTAAGTATGCGCAAGAGTGTTGTACTACTTTAATGTGTTTTGAAGTATGATAAACGGTATCCCGTCTTTTACCCATTTTTCTACCAGCCCGTTAGGAGGAACCACTTCAAATGCCAGTGACCCAAGAATCAGGTCTTTATCACCATCGCCGTCATAGTCACCTGCGTCCATAACTATCCACCTTCCCATTGTAGGGTTGTCAATTGTAGATATACTGAAATTACCAACACCATCATTCTCGTAGTAAACAAAGCTTTCGTCTGGTTGATTCTGGTAATCCGGAAAGAACGATATAGCTGCAATATCTATATCTCCATCATTATCATAATCATCAGGTATAGCACCGTACGCACCATTTAGTTGAAAAAAACGTTCTTCTTTGAAATTGTTTTCACCATCGTTCAGGTATATATATATACCATGGTAGTGTTTTAGTATAGGTGGAAAATCTCCATTGTCTCCTGCTGTATATATAATGTCTTCATATCCATCATTATTAAAGTCAAACAGATTAAAGTATGTAGAGCCGTAAGAGGGTGGAAAGTGCAGAATCGTTTCTTCTTTAAAGTTACCTTTCCCATCATTATAATAAGCAAAAATACCTTCGTCTCCTTGTCCAAACAACGCTATAATATCCGTATGACCGTCGTTATTCAAGTCTTTAGCATAAGCTTTGATAGCCCCGGGGTTGTTTCGTAATATTATTTTTTGGTAAGAACCATCTCCGTTATTCTTATGCCAGGATAGCTTTCCTGTCCATTTAGCAAACTCACATGTTACGATATCTAAAGTTCCGTTCTCGTCAAAATCGGCATAGCTGCTATGTACAGGTCTGCGGAGAGAGTCTATAACTTTATATGTTTTTTGGGCTGAAGTTTTAGGAAGTGATAGTATATAGCCACTGCCATAGTCTGTTGGGGAAAAGGATCCCATAACTGTAACTAAATATTCATCTGGTAATTCATCCATCCAAACAGCACCTTCTCCTATTTTTGCGCCTTGTAGAAAATTCATCTCAGACGATAAAACGGCTAGCATTTGGGAGTTGGCATCTCCAAGAAAAACTGCCTTGTTTACAGTGTCAAACTTTACCATGGTGCCACTAGGTGGCGATAGTCTATATGTAGGTGTTAATACACGAAAGTGCTTTAACCCTTTGTTTATTTTTTTTATTTGTGGTTGCCGTAGCTGTTCTGGTGCATGTTTTAAATAAAAATCTTTAATTGCATTCCAGTCTTCTAAAGAAACGGTTGGTTGCTTCGGGAACAAGCCTAAAGCATTTACATTTTTTAGTTCAGCTTCACTACTGGCTATAGTTTCTTTTAAAGAATCATGCTCTATGATCCCTAGAAACATACCCATTCTTGGCAGCATGTATTTTTCCCACGAGTTTTTATTTAAAATGTCAGGCTCGGGAAAACTATGGCAACCTACACAGTATTGCTGTGCTAAGTTCTTTCCCTTTTCTGTAGTGCTATTGGCCTCTTGGCATGAAGAAAAAATCGTAATGCAGATAAAAAGCAGGATTGCTAATCTCATTTCAACAGAATTTAGCGGCGAATGTAAATATGTTACAAGAGTTAATGGTAAAACTATTGTTGCCTTTATGTTATTAAATTAAAATAGAAGAACTTTTTTAAAGAACAACTAAGGATGAGATAAGTAACAATTTTGTAACCTCGCCTTCACATAAGCGTTAATTTTTGCTAACAGTGAGGAAACCTTTTGTTAACACTAGCAGTAGACTTTTGTGTCAAAATTCCACTGTATGAAAAAGTTAATTTTACTCGCAACAATCAGCGGATTGGCATACACAAATGCCAACGCTCAAATTCCTTTCCCGGTTAATGTAGATCAGGATTGGCAATCAAAAACTGTTTTAATGCCAAAGTCTCCACTAAAGCAACAAGTATTATTTGTTGGTGGTGTTGACGATGTGCAAACAACAGCAACTTATGGTAACCCCGCCGGAACTGCAAAAGCAAAAGAATGGCATGACTTTATTGGATTCGTAAAAGACACAACTGAGGGCGCTCTTGGATGGGTAGTTGTAAACCACGAAGAGATATCATCGAACGACAAGATCGGTGATGGTGGAGGTATGACATCATTCAAGATCAAAAGAACTAAAGGCGATGTTTTAGAGGTTATGGATCAAACATTATCTGACGGACGTAAAGGTAAATTCTTCAACGTAGATTTCGTTAACACTGTTGGTGAAACTGGTATGAACTGTGGTGGTATCTCTGCTAAGCATATTGGTCGTGTATGGACTGCCGAAGAATGGTTCCGTTCTAGTAACTCCAGCATTATGCCAGCACGTGATACTGCTGATTTTGTTATCTCTGGTACTGATTTCGCATTTGCTAATGGTAAGTCAATTAAAAAGTATCAAAACTACAACTGGATGGTTGAGGTTGATCCTAAAACGGGTAAAGCTATCCGTAAGCAATACAACTGGGGACGTGCTGGTTGGGAAGCTGGTGTAGTTATGGATGACAACAAAACGGTTTACTTGTTTGAAGATGGCACTCCTGGTATCTTCGTTAAGTTCGAAGCTACTACTGCCGGTGATTTTACTGCAGGTAAAACATACGTTTATAAGCACGATGGTGTTTCTACTAAATGGATAGAGATTGAGCAAAACCTTGATACACTAATGCAAATTAACGCAGTTGCTTGCCGCCGCGGTGCTACAATGTTCAATCGCCTTGAGTGGGGTACAGTAGCTAACGGTAAAGTTTACATTACAGAAACAGGTCGTTCAAATGTTGGTACCCGTTTCCAGGGTAAGGGCGGTGTTATTTCTCCAACACTAGTTGAAGGTTATAAAAACTACTATCAGGCTAAAAATGGTTCAGCTTATGGTGGTACTGACGCACAAGCTGCTACAGAAGTAATGAACAACAACTTCCCTGATTACTATGGTCGTGTACTTGAGTTTGATCCTGCTACAGAGACTATCAGAACTTACATTCACGGTGGCCCTTATTATGATCCCTCAACTTCTCAAGGGCTTCCTGTGTATCCTGATGTTCATTTGTCAAACCCTGATGGTTTGGCTACAATGACTATCGGTAGTAAAGATTACTTGATGATCCAGGAAGATATGAACCAAAGATCTCACAACAGTATGCCTGATGGTTTTGCATATGAGCGTTGTGAGTTATTTATAGTTGATGCTTCTATAGCTAATCCTAAATACAGCGATCTACAGCGTATCACTGCTTCTGCTTTTGATGCAGAGATCACTGGTGCTATTCAAATAGACAGCAAAACTATCTTGGTAAACTCTCAACACCCAGGTAGCTTTAATGATTCTCCTTACAATCACTCACTTACATACGCTATAACAGGTTTTGATGGTTCTGATCCTGTAAGTGTTGTTGGTAAAGAGGTCAAGGCTGAAACATTCTCAGTTTATCCTAACCCAACTGCTCGTGAGCTTCATTTAAGTAAAGTTATGGATGTTGCTATATATGACATCAACGGTAAGCGTATCAAAGTTTATCGTCAAGTACGTACAATTAACGTTGCTGATATGGCAGCGGGTACTTACTTCATCCGTAGCGGAGAAGGAGAGACTTTGAAGTTTATTGTACAATAATAATAGTATCGCATAAAAATGTTTTACCGAAGCCTGTTTAACAGGCTTCGGTATTTGTATATAATACTTTTTGGAAATGAAAAAGGTCGCATCAATTACAATATTAGTGTTGTCAGTTTTTATACTGTCAACTGCATTCAAAAACAATCAGAAAGGTAATGCAGAGTTGATCTATGAACGTCAACAAGAAAGATTGAAAGAGTTTTTAGGAGAGGTTCAATATTTTGGACAGTTTCTACATGACGATAATATTACAGCGGATATTTTGCAGAGCAGATTCCTGAGAATACGAGCAAAATACAAGGCTTGGGAATACATAGCTTCATATGATGATCCTGATTTTGTGAAGATGAGTATTAATGGAGCCCCCTTGCCCAAGATTACTCCTAACACAGCTAACTTAGAAATATCACAACCTAGAGGTTTGCAAGTGTTAGATGAACTACTTTTCTCAGGAGATTTTGAAGAAAATTTACCCGATATAAGAAAGCAAACATCATTGTTATCAAAAGTATTAGATGAATACACTGTTATTAGAAGACCAATTTATGATAGGGTAGTTTTAGAAGCAATGCGTGTTGAACTTGTGTCCATTTTTACATTAGGGCTAACAGGCTTTGATGTGCCTGCATCCGGTAACTCGATACAGGATGCGATAACAGCATTGGAAACAATGCGTAGTGATTTAGGTTTGTATAGTAAATTTTTTAAAGGTGTAGATGCTACACAAGCAGAACTCATGTATGCAACATTTGACTCTTTTATAGAGTACCTGAAGCAGCATGATGACTTTGATAGTCTTGACAGGCTGTTTGTGTTAAGGACGTATATTAATCCGCTATTCGCTTCAATATACTATTTGCACAAAGCGTCCGGCATAGAGATGCTACATGAGGTGGTTAACGAGGCCTCTTTATTGCCATATAACCATGAGTCAACTAATCTGTTTGCCAACGATTTTCTGAACTACAGAAAATATATACAGTTACCTGAAAGGTTTGCTACAGACAAAACAATCGCGTTGGGTAAGTATTTATTTTATGATCCTATTTTGTCTTCTAATTTGCAACGCTCATGTGCCAGTTGTCATCATCCTGAAAAAGCATTTACAGATGGTAAGCCTAAGAGTATTGCACTAGGTTTTGATGGAACAGTTGATAGAAATGCCCCTACACTAATTAACTGTGTATATAGTGAGAAGTTTTTTCACGATATGAGGGCTGAAGCGTTAGAGGATCAAATTGAACATGTTTTGGTCAGCAGAAAGGAGTTTGATACAGATATGATTAAGATCGAAGAAAAGCTCAGAAAAAGTTCTGAGTATACAAAAATGTTTGAGGAGTGTTTTGAAGGTTACAAAGGAGAAAAGATTAATGGTAAAACTATTTCTTTTGCTATTTCTGCATATGTAAGTTCGTTGCGTGGATTCAACTCCAAGTTTGATAAATACGTTAGAGGAGAATTAAATAGTATAGAACCTGAGGTGCAAAGAGGGTTTAACCTGTTTATGGGTAAGGCCGTATGTGGCACTTGTCACTTTGCACCTACTTTTAACGGCACCGTTCCTCCTCTCTATAGAGAATCTGAAAGTGAAGTGTTAGGTGTACCTAAAGATCCTTACGCTACAACTCCTGTTTTAGATAATGATAGAGGCAGAGCCGTTGGCAGGTCTAAGGAAAGAGTGTACTTTTTTGAGTATTCATTCAAGACCCCTACCATAAGAAATGTTGCATTAACAGCGCCTTACATGCATAATGGTGCATACAAAACGTTGGATGATGTGGTTGATTTTTATAATAATGGCGGTGGAGCAGGTATTGATATTATCATTGAGCACCAAACATTACCTTTTGACAGTCTGAGTTTAAACAAACAGGAGGTAAAAGATATCGTATCATTCATGAATGCGCTTACTGATACTACGGGCATGACTTCAAAGCCTGAACGTTTACCTGTGTTTACAAATAACGAAGATTGGAATAATAGAAAGGTTGGAGGAGCATACTAGTATTAATAAAGCTAATTTTACTATAAGCCACAAAATGATAATTTTGTGGCTTATTATTTTATTGTATGCGCATTTTGATGGTATGTTTGGGAAATATATGTCGCTCTCCTATTGCAGAAGGGATAATGAGGTCTAAGGTAAAAGAACATAATTTAGATTGGCAGGTAGACTCTGCAGGTACCGAGAGCTATCATATTGGATCTAAGCCTCACAAATATTCTCAGGAGGTTTGTGAAATAAATGGCATAGATATATCAGGTCAAAAAGCCAGGCAGTTTAACAAGGCTGATTTTGGCAAATACGACAAGATATATGCGATGGCGGAAGATGTATTTGAAGAAATAAAACTTAAAGGGGAAAGTGACGTGCAAAATGTATCGTTGTTTCTTAATGAGTTGAATTCCGGAGCAAATGAATCTGTACCTGACCCTTATTACGGAGGTCAGGAAGGCTACACCCTGGTTTACGAGCTGATTGACAAAACATGCGATGCAATTATTAAAAAGTATAAGTAAGATTTATGAAACCATCTATACCACAAGGAACAAGAGACTTCTCTCCGGCAGAGGTTCGTAAGCGACAGTACATATTAGGTATTTTAAAAGAGATATTTGAAGAGTATGGTTTCTTGCCGTTAGAGACACCGGCAATGGAAAACCTAACGACACTTACCGGTAAGTATGGTGAAGAAGGAGATAGACTGATCTTTAAAATCCTGAACAATGGTCTTCACGATAAGAAAGAAGAGGCGAAATCTAAGTTAAATGAGGAGTGGGCTAAAATGTTAGAAAAGCCATACAACACTCCAAAGGTTACTGAAAGGGCGTTACGATACGATCTTACTATCCCTTTTGCGAGGTTTGTTGTGATGCATCAGCACGAGCTGGCTTTCCCTTTTCGTCGATACCAAATGCAACCTGTATGGAGGGCTGATAGACCTCAAAAAGGACGTTATCGTGAGTTTTGGCAGTGCGATGCGGATGTTGTAGGTAGCGCTTCATTGATTAATGAAGCGGAGCTACTATGTATATACAGATCGGCATTTCATAAAATGAAACTGCCTGGAGTTGTCGTTAAGGTCAATAGTAGAAAGCTGTTGGCAGGGCTTGCAGAAATATGTAATGCACCTGATAAAATGATGGACATAACTATCGCCCTGGACAAGCTGGATAAAATTGGTTGGGAGGGAGTTACAAAAGAGTTACAGCAAAGAAATATAGAACAAAGTGGTATTGATACTATTGAGAAAATAATAAGTGTTACGGGCAGTAATGAAGAAAAGTTGAGAGTTTTGGAACAGCTGATGGGGACTAGCAATAGTGCCTTGGCAGGTATTACTGAATTAAGAGATACATTAAAGTATCATGATGCCTTAAAAAGCAATGAGTGGAAATCTGAATTACAAGTTGATATTAGCCTTGCCAGAGGGTTGAACTATTATACCGGGGTAATTGTAGAAGTGGTAAGTAATGCAGTAAAAATGGGCAGCATTGGAGGTGGAGGTCGCTATGATAATCTTACTGGTTTGTTTGGTTTAAAGAATATGTCTGGTGTTGGGGTGTCTTTCGGTATTGATAGAATATATGATGTACTGGATGAACTCAAGCTATTCCCTGAAAACCTAGATATTACTACTCAGGTATTATTGGTGAATTTTGGGAAAGAGGATGAGTTGTATTCGTTAAAAGTGATGCAGCAATTAAGGACAGAAGGGATATCAGCAGAAATCTATCCTGATAACATTAAATTCGATAAACAAATGAAGTATGCCAATAAGCGAAGTATTCCGTATGTTATTATTATTGGAGAACAAGAGAGAGCAGAACAAAAAGTTAGCTTAAAAAACTTTGTAACAGGTGAACAGCAAGTCCTGTCAATAGTAGATGCTATAGATATATTGAAGGGAACTTAGTATTAACTGCAGTATATGAATAGTAAAAAGCGACCGAGAGGTCGCCTTTTATTTATGTAGTGTTGAGTATGTATGTATTTATCTTGTTCTACCGCTTCTCAAGAAGGCAGGACAATTTGTTTGCCAGTAGTCGAACATGTTTCCAACAGCATCTAAATATACTGTTACAGTTAAACCCGCCATCCAGTATAGGTCGTTAGATTTGCTGTCACCACGTTGCCCTTGATATGTAGGATAGTTTCCATCCCAGTTTTGTAATTCGTCGGTACGGAAAGCATAATCTACAGCATGTTGTCCACGGTATTCTTTCAATACTTGGAAATCAACATACGATTTGCTAACATCATCTAAGTAATCTGTGTTCGTATAACGGAATCCTATTTCAGGAGTAACCATAAATGTTTTGCCTAAAAGGAATTTGATACCTCCACCAACAGGGAAGGATACACTTGTTAGCTTATATTCTTTACGGTCTGGATAAATAGGGATATTCTGCCCTTCTGTACCGAGAGGACGTAAGTAAATTTTCTCGCCATTTACACCCTGAGTGTACGGATTGAAGCGAAAAACGCCAATACCTACAAACGCATAAGGAGTGAATTTTATACGGTCTTTTTCAATAGGTAGTAAGTTAAACTCAAACCCACCGTGAAACTCCAGTATGTCTGATGCAAAAGATAAATTACGTTCTTGCTTAGCTACATAGTCAGACAAGCTATCTGCAGCAGTAACGCTACCGTATGCTGCGCCAAACCTAATACCTATATGAGGGTTGAAGAAGTATTTGTACATGATGCCACCCATGGCTTTTACACCATAATCAGGGAACAAATCAGACTGTAGATCACCGTAATAACTACAAACGCCGGCAGTTAATCCAAACTCATGATGCTGTTGTGCCGGAGATACTAACGGCATTAACAATGCTATACAAAGTATAAATCGTTTCAAGACCACAGATTTTTAATTAATAGATAATGCGAAAGATATAAACAATTTTCCAAAAACAAAATACAATGTTAAAAGCCTAATAGGATTTTTATCTTGATATATGTAGTTATTGTTATATGTGTATGTGAATTGTTTTCATGCTTTTTTTGAATAATATGATGTTTTGGGGCTTATTTCTTTAAGATTTGGTAACATCATACTTCAAGATGTGTTTATGTGTTACTTTTGCCCTCTTCAAATAATAGTTAAGATATCTCAATCATGGATTTAATTGCCGACTTAAAAGCAAGGAATTTAATACAAGATATAATGCCGGGTGCAGAAGAGCAGCTAGCAAAGGAAATGACCAGCGGTTATGTGGGGTTTGACCCAACTGCCGATAGTTTGCATGTTGGTAGTATGTTGCCAATTACCTTATTAATGAGATTACAAAGGGCGGGCCATAAGCCTTTTGCCCTTATTGGCGGTGCTACAGGCATGATTGGTGATCCATCAGGAAAATCTCAGGAAAGGAACTTGCTGGACAAAGAAACTTTAGATAAAAACTGTGCAGGTATACGAGCTCAACTTGAGAAATTCTTAGACTTTGGTGATGACAAGCCTAATGGTGCTGTTATGGTAAATAACTATGATTGGCTAAAAGACTATTCTTTTCTCGATTTTGTAAGAGATATAGGTAAGCATATTACCGTTGGATACATGATGGCAAAAGATTCTGTGCAAAAAAGGTTGGAAACAGGGTTATCTTTTACAGAGTTTACCTACCAATTAATACAGGCATTTGACTTTTACCATCTGAATAAAGATCATAATGTAAAATTACAGTTTGGAGGAGCCGATCAATGGGGAAATATGACCACAGGTACTGAGCTCATTAGACGTAAGGGGGGGAGTGAAGCATTTGCATTTACCAGCCCATTGATTACAAAAAGTGATGGCAGTAAATTTGGTAAGACGGAAACAGGTAACATTTGGTTGGATCCCGAACGCACATCTCCATACCAGTTTTACCAGTTTTGGATGAAACTTCCTGACGATGAGGCTGAAAAATTATCATTGGTATTTTCTTTTAAACCAGTTGAGGAAATAAATACATTGATAGAAGAACATAAGGAAGCACCACATTTACGTAAGCTACAGCAAGCATTAGCTGAAGAGCTAACTATTTTAGTCCATAGTGAACAAGACCTTGAATTTGCACAACAGGCATCAGATATTCTCTTCAGCAAAGGAGACGAAGCGATCAAGGTGCTACGTAGTTTTAATGAAAAACAATTGCTAGAAGTTATGGACGGAGTACCGCAGGTGGAAGCTCTAAAATCTGAACTGGAAGGAGAAGGGGCTGAAATACTTTCCTTCTTAGCTGAAAAAGGTGTATTCTCATCTAAAGGAGAGGCTCGTAAGATGGTCCAAAACGGAGGCTTGAGCATCAATAAAGAAAAGGTGACGGATATTACGTTTAAATTGACAACAAGCTACCTGTTGAATGATAAGTATGTATTGATACAAAAAGGTAAGAAGAGTTACACATTAGCGATTTTCAACTAAGTGTATAATAGCTTTATCTTAAATTTGGGGGAATGTCTTCCCGTTTTATAAAGAATATTCTTATTGCCCTACTGTTGGTAGGTATAACACTACCTGCATTCTATTGTAATACTCCCGACAAGACGCAGGTAGAGGATATGCATAGCTCTGCATGGAAGAATGTATATGACACAAGCGTACAATATGTAGGTATGCAGAAGTGTCGTACCTGCCATGAACCTGTATATCAAACATTCATAAAAACTGGGATGGGGCAATCTTGGGATGATGCTACGAAGCAAAAGTCATCAGCCGACTTTAGTCCAGAACATGCATTGGTATATGATAAAGAACTTGATTTCTACTACAAGCCTTTTTGGGTAAAAGACAGTTTGTATATAATGGAGTATCGTTTAAGTGATGGGGATACTGTACATAAGCTGATGCAACATGTCAACTATATTGTGGGGTCAGGGCAACATACCAATTCGCATATATTCACTATTAATGGTTATGCATATCAGGCCCCAATTACTTATTATACACAAAAAGGTAAGTGGGACCTTGCTCCGGGTTTTGAAGAAGGGGCCAACAGTCGTTTTAGCAGAATGATTCAACTCGAGTGCATGAGTTGCCATAATGGTTTGCCGGAGTTTGAGTCTGAAAGTCAGAATAAATACCTGATGATTAAAACAGGTATAGATTGTGAGCGATGTCATGGTCCGGGTAGTTTACATGTTCAGCAAAAAGAAAAGGGGATAATAGTTGATACTTCAAAAACGCCTGACTATACGATTGTAAACCCTGCAAGGTTGTCAACGGAACTACAAAATAACGTGTGTCAACGCTGCCACTTACAGGGGATTGCCGTTTTAAATGATGGCAAAACTTTTTTTGATTATCGACCCGGTATGAAACTTTCAGAAGTGATGAATGTGTTTATGCCACAATATGAAGGGGCTCAGAACAAGATGATCATGGCGTCTCATGTTGAGCGGATGAAGAAAAGTAACTGCTACATAAACTCAGGTAAAATGAGTTGTATTACCTGCCATAACCCTCATGTAAGTGTTAAGTATACGCCTCAATCTCAATACACAGATGCCTGCAAGTCTTGTCATAAATCAGATGATGATTGTACAGAGTTGACAGAGGTAAGAGCATTAAAAGGGAATAATTGTATTACCTGCCATATGCCTAAAAATGGAAGCATAGATATTCCACACGTTGCAGTAACAGATCATTATATCAGAAAGAAACCTATTGCCGATGACGCTCAAAGCAAAATAAAAGCCTTTTTAGGGTTGGCATGTTATAATAATGATGATGTAGGTGCTATAACCAAAGCAAGGGGATTTATGGAGTTTTACGAAAGGTATAATGATAATGATGGGCTGATAGACAGTGCTTTGAAATATTTGGAAAAAGAAAAAGAGGTAGAAATTCAAAAGAAGCAAAACAGAGATTTTATAAGGGCTTATTATTTGTTGAATGATTACGAAAAGGTTGTCCTTTATGCGGCAGAACAACAACCGAAGGACATAAGTGATGCCTGGACTGCATATAGGATAGGAGAAGCGTTTACTCAAATAGGGAACAGACTGCAAGCGCTTGGATGGTACAAAAGAGCAGTGGAAATAGAACCTCTCACCTTAGATTTTCAGAATAAATACGGCAATAGCTTATTAGCTAATAGAAAAATTGAAGAAGCAACAGAGGTGTATAAATTTATCCTTCAAGAGAACCCGCATTATGCCTCAGCTCACACCAGCTTAGGATATATATATATGCAGCAAGGTAGCAATACCCTCGCGTATGACCATTTATCAAAAGCTATTAAATATGCTCCGGACAATTTGCAGGGACTCATCAATATGGCCGTATGGCAACACTTGAATGATAGGGATGCAGATGCTCAGAAAACCTTAGAGCATCTACTAGAAAAGCACCCTAATCATCAGCAGGCAAAAGCAATGTTGTTAGAAATCTTGTAATTAGAACCTGTAATGGACAAAAAAGCGTGGGTTGATTGTACTGATATCAAATTCTAACATGCTTTCGTATGGCCTGGATTGGTTTTTCATACTTGTATAGCTAAGTAAATATAATGACATCTCTGTGCCGAAGCATATATGGTTGAATTGTAGCTTGGCGCCAAAAGTAGGCGTGACAGAAGCATAAAAGATATTGTATGTTGCTGCTGAATATGAAAACTTTGTTGTGACGGTTCTACCCCACGGAAATGTATCGTTATATACTGTACGTGTAGGGAATGAGTCTATATACCCTTCTCCAAATCCAAACTTAGTTTCTACTGTAGCGAATAAGTATACTTTCTTATAAAATTGCCTTTGGGCTTCAAAACCAACCCCTGCAATGGCAATTGTCGCATCTGTAGCATAGTTTGTTTTGGTGAGCGTATCTCCGTCTATCCTGTACGAGGTGCTGAAACTCACATCACTATAGTAGTCTCTTTTGCCCAGTAAAAAGCGCATGCCAAAATGTTCGTTTTGCCAGTGCTTATATTGTATAGCCTGAAATGCTGTGCTGTTATTTATATTGCTAAATGCATTGATTTCTGCAGTCAGGCCTATTTCATTTCTTTTTTGCTTTTTGATTAAATGTTCGTTTTGTGCAGTTGCAAGTTGGATGCTGCCAATAGTAAAAAGCATTGCAATGATTATTTTCATAGGTTGAAATTTATTTACAGGGAAAAACGTGACGTGCATCTTTTTTATTGCATTAAAAAAGCCCCGAAAACGGGGCCATTTTTTAATATAATAAAGTGTGATTTTTTGCGTTACAGAGCCGCTTCATAACGAGCTGCTACAGCATCCCAGTTGATAACATTCCAGATTGCGCCAAGGTAATCAGGACGTCTGTTTTGGTAATGTAGATAGTAAGCGTGTTCCCAAACATCAATACCTAAAATTGGAGTGCCCTTTACCTCTGCATCATCCATTAGTGGATTGTCTTGGTTAGGAGTAGAACAAACCTCTAGGTTGCCATCTTTAACGATCAACCATGCCCAGCCACTACCAAAACGTGTAGCGCCAGCAGCATTTACTTTGTCCTTAAGACCGTTTAAAGTGCCAAAGGTATTATTTATAGCATCGTTTAATTTACCCGATGGTTCGTTACCACTAGGACCTAATATTTCCCAAAATAAAGTGTGGTTGTAATGTCCGCCACCGTTGTTGCGTACACCAGCACCGTATTTAGAAATATTAGCCATCAAATCTTCAATTGAAAGATTCTCTGCATCAGTTCCTGCAATCGCTTCGTTCAATTTAGTTACATAAGCATTGTGGTGCTTACCGTGGTGTATCTCCATTGTTTTAGCGTCTATATGTGGTTCTAATGCATCAAAAGCATATTTTAATTCTGGAAGTGTGTGTGCCATGATATTTTAATTTTTAAATGTCTAATAAGATGTCGCAAAGCTAATATATCAGCAAATCAATATGAAATGGGATACTTTATGCAACGATAAGGAAAAGTTAATTTACAGCTTTTCTCCCTGAACTGCTATATGATAGCCTTTTGAATTTAGCTCAGTTGCAGCGTCTTCGTTCCAAAGCAAAGGGTTGGTATGATTAAAGTGGATAAAATGAATCTTAGACCTTATACTTTCGCTGGTGTTGCTGAATAGCTTAATAGTTTCTTCGACATACGGATGTGGTACTTCACTCATTCTTAAATTGGGTAGCTCATTTTTTTTGTAAAAAGTAGCATCCAGAAAAGCAACGTCAACTTTTTTAACTTCCTGAATAATATCCCTTTCCCATTTGTCCCATTTATTGATATCGGGTATAAACAGATACTTTTTACCTGAAGTTGTAATGCTGTACCCCACTGTTTCAGAAAATTCATCACGATGAGGAACTTGAAAGCTATAGACTTTAGTATTCTTTGACAGTCCGGTAACAGAGTTAGGGCTTACGGTATGTATTTTAATGTTGTTTAATGATACGAGCTGTTTCCATGGAGCGTTATTTTTCAGGAAATAACTCATTTGCGGCATTACATATACGGTCACATTTTTTGCTCCCATTGCTTCTCTGCCAAGTTGCATCAACCCTGTGTAGTGCCCAATATGTGCATGTGTAATGAAGATGCCTTCCGGTAAATAGTTATAAGTTCCTCTAGTAAGAGTCTTAATAGCTGTAGTTGTTCTTTTATGTCTGGGGTTGCTTCAAATAACCACCATTTTTTATTTTCAGGATCTACCAGCGCAAGAGAGACAACATTAATTTTTTTATTGTTCCCCCAAGCAAGGTTACAGCATGATCTCTTACATCCAATGTGAGGGTAACCTCCATCTTGAGCCGTTCCTAACACCAGAATATATGGTTGTGCAACAGTAGTAATTGGAATAGTTAATAATATGAAAATAAATAACTTCAACATCAGTTAAAAATACTGAATGCTAAAGATATTAGTACTATAAAATGTATTTTGCCAAGGTAGCTTATTAAGTAATTAAATGAAGTTTATAATAACATTTTTACTGGCAGCTAGTTGCATGTCGGTTTTTGCACAAGATAGCCTGGATATAAAGATAGGGCAGATGATCATGGTAGGTATTGACGGTCGTACAGGTTTGCCCGCCGATGATGTTTTTAGAACGTATTTACAAGAAGGTAAGGTAGGCGGCATACTATTGTTTGAAAAGAATATCTCCAAAACAAATTCGAAAGAAAGGTTGATAAAGCTTAATAACGATTTGCAGAAAGCAAGTCTTATTAAACTATTCATATCAATAGATGAAGAAGGAGGAAAAGTACACAGGTTAAAAAAGAAGTATGGTTTTATCGACATGCCGTCAGCTGCACATTTAGGTAGAATTGATAACGCTGACACAACACTGTTTTATAATAGACAGTTAGCTACTCTTCTGAACGAAGTGGGCATTAATATGAATTATGCCCCGGTTCTTGACTTAGCAGTTAATTTGAACAACCCTGTAATATATAAGGTGCAAAGAAGTTTTTCAGCAGAGCCTCTAATCGTTACTAAGCATGCCATGTCATGTATTTTAGCGCACAAAGAAAATCGAGTAAACACGATCCTAAAACATTTCCCCGGTCATGGCAGTTCAACAACAGATTCTCATAAAGGTATAGTTGACGTTACAAATTCTTGGTCTCATAAAGAGATGGATCCCTATATGCATATAATTAATGCGGGTATGTGCGATGCTGTTATGACAGCACATATTGTTAACAAGAATTGGGATGAGACCGGACTACCAGCTACGCTGTCTAAAGCAGTAATCACAGATAGTTTGCGTGGCAGTTTAGGCTTCAATGGTGTGGTGATATCTGACGATATGAATATGCACGCTATCAGTAAAAATTACGGGTATGAGAATGCGATAAAACTGGCCATAAATGCAGGTGTAGATATGCTAATGTTTGGAAATAATATACAAACTTCTCAAGGACAACTATCGCCTGCAAAACTTCATTCAATTATTAAAAAGTTAGTACAAGAAGGTGCAGTTTCTGAAGAAAGGATTAATGAGTCTTATTTACGGATCATGAAGCTAAAAGGTTATAACCTGTAATGAAGAAGTCCTTTTTTTTTATCATACTGTTCTTTATGGCGTGTAATGATAATATACGCTCAGCCAAAGATGGTGATTATTACCAATACAAACCATTAGAGTGGGAAATACTTATACCCGAAGGGTGGACTATAATGACAGAGGTGGAAAGAGCGCAAATGATGTATAAATCCAAAGGGTATTACGAGGAAGATGAGCTCCAAAAACAATATGGAGAAAAGAAGATAATAATGGGTTTGCGTAAGCCCGGTGATGAAGCCACAGCAATTTATGCATTTACCAGAAGCTTTAGGTCAGGAGATGATCCTCCTAGATTGGAAGATATTTTAAACCAGCAATATCAGTCATACTCCTCAGACTTTTACTCTGCAGATACAACACTTGTTTTAGAGCAAATTAAAGGCATGAGCTTCGAGAAGGCTGTGTTGAACGTGAAATACAATGATAAACCATACTTCTCTTATATAACCTATAGTACACAGCTAAAAGATACACTTAGTTTTGGTGTGAGTATTGTTACTAAGAGTAGTAAGGATAGTTTGATGTTGGTAGAAAATTTCTACAACTCAGTTGCTCAGCTGAAGAGTGTTACTAAATAAACTTGTTGTCTCGGGCAAGCTTTATAGCATCTGCTTTTGAATGCACATTCAGTTTGCTGTAAATGTTTTTAATATGAGACTTAACAGTTTCAAGGTCTATATATAACTCTTCAGCTATCCTTTTACGGCTTTTCCCTGTAGCAATTTGTTCCAGTATTTCTGTTTCGCGTGGTGTGAGTGGTGACTCCTCATTTCGTTGGAAAGATTGAATAACCATCTTTGCAATTTGAGAACTCATCGGTCCACCACCTCCCATAACTTCTTTTATGGATGAAATGATCTTTTTATGAGGTGTATCTTTTGTAAGATAACCCGAAGCTCCATTTCCCAAGGCTCTAAATATCAACAGTTCTTGCTCGTACACAGTCAGTATTATAATGTGAGCATCTGAAACTAATTTTTTAATTTTTGGGATGGCATCAATACCGGAAATACCAGGTAATTCTACATCCAATAGTATGACATCCGGGTCGCATTTCGCAATCTTCTTAGAGGCTTCTTCATAAGAAGCAAAGCTGCCAACAATTTTGTATCCTTCGTTGTTGCCTATAAGGTATTCATACCCTTCACGGATTGTTTCGTCATCTTCAATAAGTGCTATTCTAATATCCAGATCTTGCATAAGGATTATTTAACAGTATAAAGGTCTTATAAGTTTTTGATAAATGTATCCCCCTAAACAGGGTATTTGTTATTATTTAACACTTGTATATAAAGTTATTTGTTTTTGTCCGGAAGGTGGAAATACAAACTGATGATAGTGCCACTACCAGGTTTGCTATCTATATGCAGTTTGCCTTTTAGCCTTTTGGTTCTGTTTCGCATGTTGTTTAGTCCATTTCCTCGTGCAACTTCTTCAATGTTAAACCCTTTTCCGTCATCTTTTAAGGATACGTGAAGTATATCGTTCATTTTCAATTCGGCATGTATTTTTACATGTTTTGCTTCAGAGTATTTTAAGCTGTTATTAAGAGCTTCTTTAAAGATCATTATAAAGTTGCGACTCATGTCTAGTGGTAGTCTGTATTGTTGCCACCTGTTATCACTACCGGTAAACTCAAATAGTATGTTAGTATCCTCAAATAGTTCTGTACCGAAATCTCTAACACGATGAAGTATTTCGTAAAGATTATCATTAGTTGATTGGAGTGACCAAAGTATATCACGAGTTCCGCCATAAAGTTGTGCGGTATTATCTTCAATTTGATTGATGATTCTCATGTCAGTAGGAGATAGGCCCTTCAGCTTTTCCTTAAGTACATTTGTTAATACATTAATACGAGTTAGTCTATTGCCAACTTCATCGTGAAAGTCTTCAGCAGTACGCTGCCTAACCTTGCTTTGCTCCTCTCTTCTTAATTTGTTTACAAGCTCAAGACGGTTTTGTTTTCTTTTATTTAAAAGGTATTGTATTGTTATGCCGGCTAAAATACAGCCGGCTAAAACAAGCCAGCTAAACCAAACGGTTTTGTGAATAGGCGTAACAATTTCAAAAGGATAGGAAAGTGTTTTTATCGTAGAGCCGTCAGAGTTTTTACACTCTACTTGTAGAATATATTTGTTTGGAGGAAGTGCAGAATATGTTACAGAGCTTAGGTTTGTCCAGTCAGACCACTGGTCTTCTAAGCCGTCTATGTGGTACCGATACAGCAATTGTTGTGCGCCGGTTAATGATATTCCTTTAAATGAAAAAGTAATATTATTCTTTTTATAAGGCAAACGCAATTTGTATGGAACTGAATACCAGTTGTCAAGACTATCAAAGTAAGTGGTATCCCTAATGTTATCACCAAATAGCTTTACTGATTGCAATACGATATTTACTGGTGTAGGTCTTAGGAAATCTTTGCTGGGCTCAATATGAACTGCACCTTTTGTTGTTCCAAACCATAGCGACCCATCAATCATTTTACAAGCTGCATTTTGATTGCTTTCCATGCCGGTAATACCTTGCTCTTTCCCGTAAAAAGTAACATTATACTCCTTAGCGCTATCCTGTTCTATTTTATGTATGCCGAAACCAGTACCAACCCAAATATTGTTGTTTTCATCAGCAACGATGTTGTATATGAAGTCTGACTGCAAACCACTGTTTTTGTTTAGTGTGATTGATTTGCCGGTTGACATATTATAGTGAATTACTCCGTTGTCTGTTGATCCAAACCATAATTCATTATCCTGTTTTACAAAACATCTTACGTTAGAGCTGTCCGCAGCTGCATTAGTAGTGTACGGTTCTATTTTGTTTTTGTTTAGTAATTGCAACCCGGCTTCAGACGCAATCAGTAAACTGTCATTACCAATGTTAAGAACAGCGTATATTTCTCCATTTATATTAGGTGCTTGTTCTATCTTTTGGCCACGATACTTAAATAAGCCTTGGTACGTTGCAATGTATAATGTTTCATCAGTGCCATAATACAAGCAACTTATTAGAGGGGCACGAACCCCAGGAAGTTCGTATCTTATTACTCGTTTCCCCTTCTTTCTGTATAATCCATTTTTAGATAGACCGGCATTTGAAATGCCTATCCATAGAACATTATCATTTGTACAAAGCAAAGAAGTAATATAAGTGTTCTTTACAGGCAGAGATACGTTATGTAAGTGCTCGTTACTATATAAAAACAAGCCGGCATTTGTTGTGCCAATATATAGGTCTCCTGTACTAGTAGGAGCAAAACTTGAAACCTGATCGCTGCCTAAACCTGTTTCCTCATTTAAAATTGAAATCTGGTTGCCGGAGAAACGATATATGCCTTGTCCGTCAGATCCCATCCATACATTACCCTCTTTATCTGTAATGATAGAAGTAATGCTATTATCAGTAAATCCTTGTTTTTTCCCGAACCTTTTGAAAGAGCTGTCTTTTATTCGGTATACTCCCGATATAGATCCCATCCATAACGTACTATCATTTGCTTGAGTGATATCGTTAATAGGAGGCGTATATACATTTCCTTCTTTTATGTGTACAACCTTTAGGCTGTCATTGTTGTTATAGAAAAGCCCGTTACCTGTAGCGAATAGCATTCGGCCATTTTTGTCTATGTATATACCCAGTGTATGTATCATAGGCTTTTTTATTCCAGGTATGTAGTAAAACAAACTATCCCAACCAGTTGCATTTTTTCTAAAAACAGTGCCTTTGTCAGTACCTATCCAAATGGTATCATCAATAGATATCACAGACTCTATTTTATATCCCTTTTTAGGTAAGCTAATCTCTTTTATTTTGTTATCGATAACATGGAATACCATGCTATCGGTAAAGCATAATAACGAACCGTCATTATTTACACTAATGCTTTTAATAGGAAGATCACTATTGACCTCTGATGACCCCAGGCTATAGTGTGTGAACTCTTTGCCGTTATAACAGGATAATCCTTTTTTCCCACCTATCCATATGTTGCCATCTTGGTCTGTAGCTAGAGAATAGCATGCGTTGTCTAAAAGCCCGTCACGAACATTGTAATTTCTAAATGAAGTGCCATCATATCTAGAAAGACCACCTAGGGTTCCTACCCAAAGATGCCCTTGCTGGTCTTGTGTTAAAGCCCTAACCTGAGATTGTATAAGTCCGTTCTCAACACCAAGGTTGTAAAAGGGGTATCGTTGCCCTAGTGCAATTTGTGCTGTGAATAATAAAAGTATGAATAGTGATTTTTTCATTGACTTGTACTGTGAAAATACGGTTTTGCTATTGCAGATAGGCTGGTGATATAAAGTATTTAAACTAAATGTAGTGAAAATTCCCCCCAAACGGGTGATGCTCAAAAATGCAAATCCCCCAACTGGGGGTACATACAGAAAACATGTGCAGGCTACATTTGAGCTATACAAAATCCCCCATATGAAGAACCTGCTTTTTACACCGCTAATTTTATTGTTTTTGTTGATGAATGCAGATTGTTATGCTCACAGTATAAGAGGTAATGTAACAGATCCAGAGGGCCAGCCTATTGTGTCTGCGAACATAATATTACTTTCTGCGAAAGGTGATGTACTAATAAAATCTACCTTGACAGATAATGCCGGAGATTTTGTACTGGAAAATATTGATGAAGGGACGTATGATTTGAAAGTTACAATGTTGGGTTATAAGTCATATGCCGCTGATGATGTAAAAGTAGATGATAAAGACTTGACTATTTCAACAATACAAATGGGGTTGGAAAATAAAAAACTTAAGGAAGCTACTGTAAGGGGAGTAAGAGATTTGATAGAAGTACGCGCAGATAAGTTAATAGTAAATGTAGAGAATAGCATTGTTAACTCAGGAGCAACTGCTCTAGAGGTATTAGCACGATCGCCGAATGTAAATGTAGACCAGAACGATAATATTAGTATAAAAGGGAAGAGTGGTGTTAACGTGATGATAGATGGCAAACGCATGGTCGTTTCAGGAACTGATCTTGCTAATATGTTGAAAGCGATGCCATCTGAAAGCATTAGTAAGATAGAGATCATTAGTAACCCGGGTGCAAAATACGATGCTGCAGGTACTGCTGGAATCATCAATATTGTGAGAAAGAGAAGCAAGCATATGGGGATGAATGGTAGTGTGAATGTAAACTATGGTCAAGGAGTATACCCAAAGTATAGTGCAGGCCTTAATCTTAATTATCGTAGCAAAAAGATAAGCAGCTACATAAGTTATAACTATGCTAACAGGCAGTTTTTTAACGGACTGAAGTTGGATAGGAGATTCTACAACAGTAATGACGTTGAGCAATTCTCATATGTTCAGGATAACTTTTTGAAAATGCCTATCATTAGTAATAATGCATCATTCGGGCTGGATTACACACTGTCTAAAAAAACAGTAATTGGTGTAGCGGGGACTGTTGGAAATACACTGCTTAATACTTCCGCTAACAATAGCTCTATGGCGCTAAATGGTGCTAAAGAAGCATTATATGATTTCAGGACAATAGGGAATAGTGATAGAGACTATAACAACTACTCAGTAAATGGAAACCTCAGACATAACATTAACGAGAAGGGAGAGAAGCTGAGTATAGATATTGATTATGCGAGATACACTAATCATTCAGAACAGAATTTTGATACATATTATACCAGTCCCAATGGTACGCTGTACCAACCGACATACTACATGCAAAGCGATATGAACAGTATAACGCAAATACGTTCAGCTAAAGCAGATTACTCACTACCTCTAAAGAATAAAACCAGCATTGATGTTGGTGCGAAGGTCAGCTACGTAACATCTGACAATGAACCTTTGTTTTACGAAAAAACGACTGGTGATTTTACATTAGACATCAATAGGAGTAATCATTTTATATATAGGGAGAACATTAACGCAGGCTATGTGAATTTCAATAAACGTTGGGATAAGTTTAGCCTGCAATTAGGCTTAAGAACAGAGAATACAAATGTAGAAGCAGAGCAGGTAACACTAGATAGCTTATATACTATTAACTACACACAGTTATTCCCTAGTATAGCAGTGCAAAAAAGCATTGCCAAAAATCATGACATAGGGCTTACCTTAAGCAGAAGGATACAACGCCCCAACTATCAGCAATTAAACCCGTTTAAGTTTTTTATAGATAATACTACTTATAAAGAAGGGTATCCGTACCTAATGCCTGCATTGACTTATTCAGCAGAAGCATCTCATATTTTTAAGAAGAGGTTTACAACGACTTTATCGTACAGTATTACCAACGACAATATTACCGAAGTAATACAACCTAGTGAAACGGAAGATTCTATCACTGTGCAAACGAACAAGAACCTGGCACGTGTACATTACTACGGTATTAGTGGTGCTTACCCGATACAAATAACTAAATGGTGGAGTAATGTTGCCAGTTTTACAGCATACTATGCACACTATATGGGGAATCTTGCAAACACGAACCTGAGTAATGGTTCTCCTGCTATAACTATAAACACATCAAACAATTTTAATTTGCCAAAAGGCTTCCGAGCAGAAGTGTCTTTCTGGTATCAGTCTCGTCAGATTTATGGATTTATGGATTTGAAAGCAATGTGGATGCTTAACCTTGGATTGCAGAAAAACTTCTTAAAGAATAAGATGACTGTGAGGTTGAACGCTCAGGATTTGTTTTGGGAAGGTTTGCCTAGTGCCTTCTCTGAGTATGAAGCATATCAGGAAAGCTTTGATGTTAAAAGAGATACACGAAAAGTTGTACTGGCTATCAGTTATAGGTTTGGTAATCAAACAGTGAGACCTGCACGTAAAAGACGTGGTGGTGCCAGTGATGAAATGAAAAGGGTAGGTAACGCAGGTAGCTAAAAGATATTCTTCCCCAATAGTTAACCAAATGGAAGATCCTGTTCCACACAGGTGCTGTAAGACGCCCCTTAGCTTGCGTTGTTTAGCGCAAATAGCAAGGGGTTTTCTTATCCTTCAAACTGCTTTCCGTCAATACCCAGCCATTTGAGTGCATTCTCGAAAAGTAACTTGTCTTTAAGTTCTTTAGAAAATTGCTGCATGCTTTCTATTAGTTTGCCCGGGTGATGTTCTCCGAGAGGGAAAGGGTAGTCGCTACCCATGCAAATTTTATCTTGCCCCATGATGTCAACAATGTATTCCAATGCTTTGTCGTCATGGGTTAAGGCATCTATCCAAAACTTGCCAATATAATTGCGTGGGTTAACATCGTTATCAATTGCACAAAGGTCAGGACGAACATTGAAGCCGTGCTCAATTCTTCCAATTGTAAAAGGGAAGCTACCGCCACCATGTGCAAAAGCAACTTTCAGGTTAGGGAAACGTTCAAATACGCCACCAAATATCATAGAGCTGATAGCACGTGCTGTTTCTGCGGGCATACCCACCAGCCATGGTAGCCAGTACTTGCGCATCAGGTCTTCGCCCATCATCTCCCATGGGTGTACAAATAAACTACAACCCAGCTCCTCTGCCGCTTCCCAAAAAGGATTGAAATAAGGGTCGCTTAAGTTCTTATTATTGATGTTAGAGCCTATCTCAAGCCCCGGCATCTTAAGCTCTTTTACACAACGTTCCATTTCTTTGATAGCCATATCAATATCCTGTAACGGAACCGTGCCAATGCCTACAAAACGAGTAGGGTGATGATCAACACATTGCGCAATATGATCGTTAAAGAAACGAGATGTTTCTAAACCATGCTCAGGTTTAGCCCAGTAGTTGAATAAGACCGGAATAGTTGATAAAACTTGTACGCCTACTTCCGTCAAATCCATGTCTTTTGTACGGGCATTAGGATCCCAACAGTTCTCTTCTACCTCTCTGAAAAATTTATCTCCTTTTATCATTCTGGCACAACAAGGTTTGTGGTGCTCTAAATGAATGAAGTCTCCATATCCGAATTTTTTGAACCAGTCTGGTACGTTTTCAGGCATAATATGTGTATGTATATCTATCTTTTTCAAAAGAAGTAGTTTTATTTATTACTAAGGTACAAGTTGTCGATGGTATTCAAAAAAGCACTTTAATACATGTTGAAGTTCTTGAACACAGATAACTGAATGATAGATGATGAAATAAATGTATTGTTGCCAACCTTATCGTACTGGTGCATATGCGCCAGTTGTATGTTGAAGTCTTTATTGAATTTGTAACCAATACCCGTATAAAACCAGTTTCTGTCAATGTTGTTTGGCATTAGGTTGTTAGATTGATTGATGAATATTTCATCAAACCCGTTAAAGAAAACAGAGTGTTTCCCATGGTTCAGTTTGAATAGTTTAAAGGATAAAATAAATCTGTAGCGGAAGCGGTTCGCATAGCTCGCGCCACCAATATCGTATACCGGATTGGTTTTTGCGTTGCGCAGAACTATATCGTCGATAAAACGATGTTCGAGGCGAATACGATTTTGTATAGATACACCTGCAGTTTCAAATTTCAGTAGTGCTTGTTCCCAAATATTATGCTCGTTTCTTGGTATTGCTTGTGTGTATGGAGCATAAGGCCATGAGCGCACAAACGAATAACCTACGGAAAGCTCTATGTTATCATTTATCGAGTAATCTACAGAAGGACGTATAATAATAGTTCCCTGATCTTCTAAAAAGTCGCCTGTTCTTTCATGTATCTCATTAGTAATGGCAAATTTCTCTGATAGATTGAATCTGTTCAACAGTAAAAACCATGTATTCGTGTTGCCTTGTGCTACTGATTGTGCAAAAGCTTGAGTCGTAAAAGTTGTTAATAATAGAAAGATTAAAGCCCTCATTACTTATTGTAATATTTTATATTTCTGTAGGTGAGTATTAAATTATCATATTCTTCAGCTATGTGACCACTAAACCCGCCAAATTTTGTTTTTGCTTCCTTTAAATATAATAGGGCTTGGCCGCTACCAGAAACATAACTCCAGAATAGTTGATAGCAGAGGTCAAGGTATTTTGAGGAGTTCCACTCATAGGTCTTATGTGTTGTTTCTTCGTAACGCTTTAGAATTGTTAAAACCTCTTTTTGGGTATAATTATATGCTTTCGTTAAAAAGTATTGTTGTTCTCTAAATTCATTTTTGTCAACAAATATCTGTGTGGCAAAAAAGGGTTTCCACTCTAGCTTAAAGCTATCACCAATAGGTAGGAGGTAATATTCATTAATAAGAATGGTATCTTCCTTTTGCAGTATACTACAGTTTTGTAGTGCCCTCCACTCATAAAGCTTTTGGTTGCTTGAGCAGTTGAAAAGATATGCCTCTGTATAGATATTCTCTTCTATATTTTTTTTATAATGCTTGTTCAGAAAACCACATAGCCCAATAGTAACTCCTTTTGATAGTTTGTATGTTTTTAAAGGTTTCCTCTTTTTGTTATCTACACAGCTACAAGCAGTTTGGGCGACAATATTAGTCGCCCAAAAAAAGAATAATATGAATGATAGGTATTTCAATTATACTCTTTCAAATATCATGGCTGCACCTTGACCAACACCAATACACATTGTTGCTAAGCCATATTTGCTGTCACGCTTTTTCATTTCGTACAACAGAGTTGTAGCTATTCTTGTACCACTACAACCTAACGGGTGACCTAATGCTATTGCACCACCGTTTACGTTTACTTTTTCTTCGTCAAGACCTAGCTCTTTCATACAAGGAATGCTTTGTGCAGCAAATGCTTCATTTAGTTCTACCAAGTCAAGATCTTTTGCTTCCAATCCTGCTCGTTTTAAAGCTTTTTGAGAAGCAGGTATTGGACCTATACCCATTACTGCAGGGTCAACACCTGCAATGGCCATACTTTTTATTTTCGCTAATGGTGTAAAGCCATATTTTTTTACAGCTTCTTCTGATGCCAATATCATGGCTGCGGCACCATCATTAATTCCACTTGAGTTGCCCGCTGTAACAGTGCCTCCTTGTTTGAAAACGGTTTTTAGTGTGCCAAGCTTTTCAAGAGTTGATTCGCGAGGGTGTTCGTCAGTATCGACAACCATAGTTTTTCCTTTACCCAAATCAACTGTAATAGGGGATATCTCTTCGGCAAACTTATTTGCTGCTTTCGCAGCTGCATACCTTTGTTGGCTTTGCATCGCAAATTTGTCTTGCGCTTCTCGAGAAACATTGTAACGCTCAGCAACATTCTCTGCGGTTTCACCCATAGAGTAAGGGTGGTGTAGTGCGCTTAATGCTTTGTTCACAAATCTCCAGCCCAAAGTGGTGTCATATAATTCGGGCGCACGGCCAAAAGGCTTATCAGATTTTGCCATAACAAATGGTGCACGGCTCATACTTTCTGATCCTCCTGCAATATATATTTCTCCGTCGCCGCACATAATAGCTCTGGAGGCATCCATAATAGCTTGGAGCCCTGAAGCGCATAAACGGTTTACTGTATTTCCACCTACGGTTGTAGGTAAGCCTGCTAATAAGGCAGCCATACGTGCTACATTTCTGTTATCTTCCCCTGCTTGATTTGCAGCCCCGGCAATTACATCTTCAACTTCATTTAAGTCAATTGATGGGTTGCGTTCTATTAGTGTTTTGATACAATGTGCCAGCATGTCATCAGGGCGGGCACTGCTTAATGCACCACCATATCTACCTATTGGAGTTCTTGTAGCGTCTACTACATATACATTTCTCATATTACCAGATTGAACTATTGTTATAATTATATCACTCAAAAATAAGATGAGTTTTGCTAAAAACTTGAATTACACCGCTTATAGGGGAATATAATATACTTATTAATAGAAAAGTCCCGCAACAACTTTGCAGGACTTTTGTGTATGTTTTCTAAAAATTTTAATTAAATGGATCAGAAAAACGCTCATCAGTAGTGATCGTGTTGTCTGTTAGTGTATGCAAGAATGCGATGATGTCAGACTTGTCTTGTGCTGATAACCGTAACCCTGTATTTGTTGTGGCATCTAAAGCTGGATCCAACGTCGCAGACTTCTTTATGCCATTATTATAATGATCCAGCACTTCTTCAAGTGTATTAAACCGTCCATCGTGCATGTATGGTGCAGTTAATGCAATATTTCTTAAAGATGTTACTTTAAACTTACCCAGATCGTTAGCTTTTTCTGTTGCAGCTTTACGGCCGTCATCTTTAAACTGCCCGTTTGCATCCAGTCCATTATTCATGTACTGGTTATTGGAGAAGTTGAATCCGCTGTGGCAGTGAGCACAATCGGCACCCGACTGGTCTGGTAGAAACTCATTATACTCTAAAAAGAATAATTTTCTTCCACGCTCTTCGCTTGGGCTAAGTGTAACTTCTCCTGCAAGGTATTTGTCATACTTAGATTGATTAGAAACAATAGTATTCATAAACTGTTCCATCGCTAAGGACATTTTTGCCGGAGTTATTTCATCAGATCCAAAAACACGAATAAACTGATCTTTATACTCTTTTTTTGCAGATAGTTTCGTAACCACATTTTCCAGAGTTTCATTCATTTCTAATGGGTCTTGAATGGGCTTGAGAGATTGGTCTCTTAATAAATGTGCCCGACCATCCCAGAAGAACTCATTATCATGCCATGCGGTATTAAAAACACTCATGGCTTGTCTTTTACCTTCTTTTCCTTCTACACCCAGAGAAAAGCGTGCGGTGTCGGTAAAAGCAAATTTTTGTAAATGACAGCTGGCACAGGATTGAGAATTGTCTCTTGAAAGACTCTTTTCATAAAACAACATACGGCCTAATTTTACACCTGCATTTGTTGGTGTATTCCCGTTAAAGTCAGGCGCCGGGAAACTACCATGCATGAAGTTGTACAAAGATTCATCGTACTGGGCTTCTTCAACGGATGTTGTTTCAGGGTCTTTCTTACAATAGCTCAATAGCAAGAGCATTGCTAGTGTGCTTATAGTTGTGATATATCTTTTATTAATCATTGTTATAAAAATTTTGATTAGCAATAAACTGGTAATCAGTTAAAGATTCAAGGAATGCAATTATGTCATTCTGTTCTTGTTTTGTTAAATGTAGCGGCTTAATGAGGTGGCTTTTATTTCTATGGCTATTGCCACCACTATTATAATGTGCCACTACATCCTTAAGTGTTGTTAAAGATCCATCATGCATATACGGAGCCGTTACGGCGACGTTTCTTAATGATGGCACTTTAAATAAAGCATTATCATCAGCTTCTTTAGTAAACCGTTCTCTGCCAATGTCTTTATATGTTGTATACAAACCATTGTTTTGGAAACTGTAGTTAGAAAAGTTGAATCCGCTATGGCAGTTACCACATTTTGTACGCTCACTGTAGAATAAGTTCATGCCCCGAACTGCGGATGCAGGCATGCTATTTGGGTTGTTGTTGATGTACTTGTCATATTCACTGTTTCCACTAACCAATGTTCGCTCAAAAGTGGCAATCGCACGTGTAATAACATAGGCATCCGGTTTGCGATCAAATGTTTTTAGACTTTGTTCTACATACTCAGGTATCTGATTCATTCGCTCTGCAATCTCTACAATGTTGAAGTTAAATTCATCATGTTCTTGTATTGGGACAAGTATTTGCATTTCCAAGGTAGGTACGCCTCCCTCTCTGGTAAAATACGGATGGTATGCAACATTAGTTAACGATGGTGCATTCCTTCTACCTGTTAAGCTACCTGCACCTATACTAAGTTGTACATTGTCACTAAATGCCAGATCTGCTTTATGGCAAGATGCACAACTTGTAGAGTAATCTACAGATAACATTTTGTCATAAAACAATTGCTTTCCTAGTTTCCACTTTTCAATTGTAAACGCATTGTCGTCTGGAAACGGAATATTAGGGAACCCCGTCGGAACTTTAGTTAAAGACATAGCAAAGTCGGGTACAGTACTCTGCTTTTTCTTGCAAGAAAAAACGAGTACTGTAAACAACAAAGAAGCTGATATGAGACCAATAATTTGTCTCATATGGCTTATTGAACTACTATTTTCTCTACTTGAGTATTGCCACTGTCAAAAGCAGCTTTCAATATGTATACACCTGGAGTTTGTATGTCTATTTTTACATTCTCTTGTGTATTGCTTTTCTCAAGCTGTTTGATGATTCTACCCTGTATATCCAATACTGATATTGTAGCACTGTTCGCTTGGTTAGAAGTAATGTTAAATGATCCTGTAGTTGGATTGGGGTAAATTACTAAGCTATTGGTCTCTTCTGTAACATTCTTAACTGAAACAGGATTACCGCTTTTGAATACATTATCTCTGAAGTTAGCAAGTGCTGTTTTATCAGCAACATTTAATCCATGGCTAATTAGTCCGGCAGATACATCTATGCCTTTAAGGCATTGTGCATAGTTCGCATTAAGAGCTATTATTAATTTACCGTTTTTACTAACTCCGGATACGTTGATGGTCTGTTCATAGTAGTTTTCATTGAATAGTCCGTGCAATTCAAACTTCTGATTAAGGCTTGCACCTCCGTTACCTTCAATAGCGATAAATCTATATCCTGATGCCCACCCCCAGTGCATAGATGGAGATTTTGGGGCTAAAGGGTGTCCGCTAGGTTGTGCTGAAGGGTCTGCATTATTAGCAGGAGTGTCTACACCAATGAAGAATGAAATAGATTCAACATTCGTGATGTTAAAGTTACCTAGCTGATCTGTTACATCTTGTTGTGCATTCACAAGTATATAATGGTTAGGTACTTGTGTTATCATGCCACCGTCGTGCTTTATGCTGATCTTTGATATATAGTATTCAACACGAGTGAATTCAAGGTCATTCCCTAGATCATTCTTTGTTTGTTGATTAAAACTAAATGGCGTGTTGCCGCTTAATTTATGTGTAATGTGTAATTCGACAGGTGTTTGAGCATATGCACCTAATGAGTATAATAATATTGTAGATAATAAAATAAGTTTCAATGACTTCATGATTTGATTTTTTAAATGTTTGACAATAAATATCAACGCGAGAAGGCTATCTGTAGTAATCAGATAGCTATACGAATCAAATCAAGAAAACACAATTTCTAATATGTAGCTTTAGTTTATTCCCCAGTGGGGGCGAGTGGCTGACCTTAAAAACCTCGTGAATAAATGTCACTTTTGAGGTCTCAGGAGCTTGTATATACTTAGGGGTGATTATATCTACTTTAGGTACTTTTAAAGTTAGTAGTACCTTAGAGTTCACTTGGTCGTCAACATCTAAACTAACAGTTTTGTTAGAGCAGCAGCCATTGGTTGGAGACTCATTTTCTCCACAACAGCTTTTCTTTTCTTCAACTTTGTTTACCGTGATATATTGGAAATGATCTCCACAGTAGTGGAAAGATACATAGACAGGCATAGTACCTAACAGGTACACCAATGATATTAATATAGATATTATAGCCTTCACCTGACAAAAAATATACAACTGTAATATACTAAAAAATCAATTATTGATTGATAAATGCAAACATATGTAGGTACATCAATTTGTTTTTTAAAGAATAACTTTTAAGAAACTATTATACCTCGGCATACTAATAGATATTACTTTTGTGTTTTAATACGTTGTAAAATAAAGATTATATGAAGCAGCTGCCTACAATACTTAGTGTATTAGCTTTTCTAGGGGTTATCGTCCTTTTTGGTATGAAATTGTCTTCAGGGGACAATTCTGCAAAAAATGTATCGCAGGAAGGAGAGAGTGAATATGCGAATAGAAATATAGTTTTTATTAACATAGATACTTTGCAGGAGCATTATATATACTTTCAGGAAAAGAAAAATGAGCTAGAGGCTCATCAGAAGAGTATGTCTGAAGAATTGAAGCGTTCTCAACAAAAATTCCAGAATGATTATTTAGCTGCACAAAGAAAAGCGCAGGCAGGTACACTTACTCAGGCAGAGTATGAATCGTCTGTAAAAAAGCTCTCTCAAATGCAACAGAGTTTAGAAGCAAGAGATGCAGCATTAACCCAGAAGTTGTTGAAAGAGCAGGAGGCATTCAACAAAGATTTGAAGGATAAGTTAGATGAATATCTGGAGGTGTACAATAAAGATAAAAACTACGATTACATTCTTTCTTACAGCAAATCGTTAGGTAATATACTTTTAGCAAAAGATATGAATGATATTACGGCTGAGATTGTAGAAGGTATGAATAAGACATACGACAACGAAAAAAAGCAAAAAGAAAAGAAGAATAATAAATAATATTTTCCTCTTTACTATTATTTGAATAAGAAAGGTTTTAAGACAGAATGAAACAAGAGGAGCTGGTAAAACTATTTGATGATATTAATGACTTACACGTTGTTGTAGTAGGTGATGTTATGCTTGATAATTACTGGTGGGGCGATGTTGACAGGGTGTCACCGGAAGCTCCAGTGCCGGTTGTTATGCTAAAAAAGAGGGAAAGCCGATTGGGAGGTGCAGCCAATGTGGCAATAAATTGTAGAGCCTTAGGAGCCAAAGTTACACTTGCAAGTGTTGTAGGTAAAGATCACGAGGGCCATTTGTTGAAAGATATGGCTGAACAGGAGGAAATTGATACCTCTTTACTCATGTTGAGTAAAGAGCGTATTACTACTACTAAAACACGCATTATAAGTCGTAGTCAGCACATACTGCGTATGGATGACGAAATGACTGAAGACTTGGGCGTAAAAGACGAACACGCATTTATAGATAAGCTGCTGAAATTCTTGCAAATACAAAAGCCTGATGTCGTGATTTTTGAAGATTACAATAAAGGGGTTTTAAAAGAAAATGTTATTCAAAGAACAATAGCACATTGCAAGGAGGTAGGTATTATTACTACAGTAGATCCTAAGAAGACCAACTTTTTCTCTTATAAAGGGGTGACTATATTCAAGCCTAATTTAAAAGAGGTTAGAGAAGGGTTAAATATAGAGTTAGCTGATGTTGGTCAGGAAAGTATGGACGAAGTACATGGTTTACTACACCAAGAGTTACAACACGATATAACATTTGTAACATTATCAGAGCATGGCGTATATTACAGTAATTCCAGTAGCGAAGTGATACCCTCTCATTTAAGAAGCATTGCTGATGTTTCAGGCGCAGGAGATACCGTGATAGCCACAGCCTCTACAATATACGCGCTAACAAGAGATGCTCGGTTTATGGCCGCCGCATCTAATATTGCAGGTGGGTTAGTTTGTGAGTCAGTAGGCGTTGTGCCTATCAACAAACAACGTTTAATGGAAGAGTGCGTTAGATTGTTAGTAGAGTATTAAGACTCAGCTTTCAACCAGTTTGCCCATTTATTGTAAGCTTCTCCTTTTAAAACACGTGGAAACTTATTTTGCGCTCCTGTTTTACCTATTGATTCTAAATAGTTGTAAAAAGTATCATTAGGGAGTACGGTTACAAATATTTCTTTAAGAGCGGAGGTGCGTTCAACGGCATAATCATCATTTAGTTGATTTAGTGTTTCATCTAAAAGTAATTTAACCTTTTCGGTATCAACATTTGTATCATCGCAACCTATGTACCAGTGATGTGCAAAAAGGTTTTCATAATTAAACCCTGCTACTGTAAACTCGTGTATTTCAAGGTTCATCTTTTTCGCAACTATATCAATGGCTTTGGTCATGTTGTCTACAGACAAATGCTCGCCACATAAACTCAAAAATTGTTTAGTACGGCCTACAATTAATATTTCATGATTGTTTACGTCAGTAAACCTAACTACATCTCCAATAATGTATCGCCATGCACCGGCATTGGTGCTGATCATCATTGCGTAGTTTGTTTCGGTGTCTACTTCGTGTATCAGTAAAGATTGTGGGTTATCTTTTACATTTCCATCATCGTCAAAGTTGTCAGAGTTAAATGGTATGAATTCATAAAAAATGCCCTGATTGAGTATAAGCTTGATGCCTTTCCTTTCAGGACTGCTTCTGAATCCGAAAAAGCCTTCTGACGCCATATATGTTTCTAAGTAAGAAACCGGTTTAGAGCATAATTTATTGAAACTATCACGGTACGGCTCAAAAGCAACACCTCCATGTATATATGCACTAAAGCTAGGCCATACATCATGAATTGTTTTTACACCATAATGCTCAATGATTTTTTCCATTACAATCTGAACCCAAGCAGGTACACCACATACAGTAGCAACATCCCATTTGTCTGCCCGTTCAACAATCATTTTTATACGGTCTTCCCAAATAGGTTGTTTAGATATTTTTTGTCCGGGTTTATATAGTAATGAAGAAAGCCACTTGGGCATGTTTTTTACTCCTATACCACTTAGGTCGCCTTCAAAATACCCGCCTTTCTCATAAAGCGTTGTTGTGCCGCCTAGCATCAGCACTCCCTTTTGGAATGTTTTTGGAGGAAGATTGAAGTTAACCATGCTACAAAACTGCTTAAAGCCGGTTTTGTTGATGGAGCGAATCATGTCTTGTGTAATAGGTATGTGTTTACTCGCACTTTCTGATGTGCCCGAGCTAAGAGCAAAATATTTTACTTTACCCGGCCAGGTGACGTTCTCCTCCTCTTGTAAACACCTATACCACCATTCATCGTGCATTTTGTTATAGCTATGCACCGGAACTTTGGTTCTGAAATCGTTTATGAAATCGAGACTTTCGTCCATGATAGCCGGAAACTCATATTTCTTACCGAAAGCAGAGTATCTGGCACGCTCCATCAATTGCCTGAGTGTGTTTTTTTGAAACTGTTCAGGAGTAGCTACCTGAAGCTTGATACGTTTGTTAAATAGTAAGGAACGAGATATGAGGTTGCCCAGTATTGCCATAAACTGCGATAATAGTAGTTTGTTCGCTTTTATCTAAAAGTTCGGGATAAAATTAACTATAAGTTCTTTCAAAAAACCTATATATATACTCTTAAAAAGCTATGTATTTGATTGTTTAAAGTGCATTTTACACTATTTCTTGCAAATGTAATTGATTATCAATTATTTGTAGGTTTATATAATTCTTCCATTATGTAAATATTAACCAAAGTTTACCACTAATATAATTGGGCTGGTCTTATTACCTTTGCGCCACGTATGATTAAAGTGAGGGTAGTAAACAAATCGCATCATCAGGTGCCCGAATACCAAACTGTAGGTTCTGCAGGTATGGATATTCGTGTTTCACTATCCGAACCTGTAGCCCTACAGCCGTTAGAGCGAAAGTTAATGCCTACAGGTTTGTATATGGCATTGCCACCGGGTTATGAGGCTCAAATACGTCCTCGCAGTGGTTTAGCTATTAAGCGCGGATTAACAGTGGTAAATACACCTGGTACAATAGATAGTGACTACAGAGGCGAGATTATGATTCCTTTAATAAATCTATCTCAAGAAACTCAGGTAATTAATGATGGTGAGCGTGTGGCGCAAATGATTATTGCCACATATGAACAAATTAGCTGGGATGCTGTTCAAGAGCTTGATGGTACTGAACGTGGTGAAGGTGGTTTTGGTCATTCAGGTATTAAATAAATTTAAACAGGTAAAATCTATATAGATGAACATTATTATTCCAATGGCGGGAATGGGGAAAAGGATGAGACCCCACACACTAACAACACCTAAACCATTACTACCGGTTGCGGGTAAACCTATTGTGCAACGTATGGTTGAAGATATTATCTCAACATCTAAAGAAGAGGTAGAAGAGATAGCGTTCATTATCAATCCAAAGTTTGGAGAGAAAATAGAAGAACAATTACTAGGTATTGCAAAAGATTTAAACGCTACTGGAAAAATTTGTTATCAAACTGAAGCTTTGGGAACGGCTCATGCTATATTGAGTGCGGCTGAATGCATGGATAGTAATATCTTAATCGCTTTTGCTGATACCTTATTTAAAGCAAATTTTGATTTTGATGCGAATAAAGACGCGATAATCTGGACCCAAAAAGTTGACGACCCATCTGCTTTTGGCGTAGTTAAATTGAATGACAGCCAAGAGATAGAGGCATTTGTTGAAAAACCTCAAGAGTTTGTTAGTGACTTAGCGATCATTGGAGTGTACTATTTTAAAGATGGTGCAAACTTGAGAAAAGAGTTGCAGC
This sequence comes from Bacteroidia bacterium, assembly GCA_030429205.1. Lineage (GTDB taxonomy): Bacteria > Bacteroidota > Bacteroidia > Chitinophagales > Chitinophagaceae > UBA5543. Next base: position 14,107 of record JAUICZ010000006.1, on the reverse strand, counting down.
GTTTAATAGATAATGATATTAAGCTAAAAGGAGAATATCAGATTACAGATGCCATGGATCACATGTTGAAGCAAGGCATGAAGTTTTATACTGATGTTGTTGAAGAGTGGTTGGATTGTGGTAATAAAGATGCGACGGTATATACGAACCAACGTATCCTGGAGTTAAAGAAGGATACAGAAGAGTTAGTGCATTCTTCAGTTGTTACAGAGAATGCTGTAATAATACCTCCATGTTATATTGCTGAAGGCTGTGTTATCAAGAATGCAGTGGTGGGTCCTCATGTGTCTATGGAGGCAGGTGTACATATTGAGGATGCCCGTATTAGTAATACTATTGTACAAGCGGATAGTATTGTTAAAAATGCTTGTATTTCAAACTCTATGTTGGGTAAAAGTGTAAATTACAATGAAAAGCCGCAGAATATAAGTATAGGCGATTTTTCAACACGTTCATGAGATTATGTTTGACATTTTGGTGTATAGCAAGCATCTGCTTGCTGGGTAGTAGTGTTGCCTCCGGTCAGGAAGCAGATACTGTCGTACCATCAATAGAGCAGCATAATGAACTCTCTGCACATGCTAAGTTTTACGATGCAGTTAAAGCTAGAAGACATGGTGAGTCTGATGAAGCAGAGCAACTACTAAAAGAGGTGGTAGCGTTAGACCCTAAAGCAGCAGGTGCTTATTTTGATTTGGGGAAGTTGAGCTTGGCTAAAAAGAATTTTTCAGAAGCAGAGCAATACATTAAGAAGTCAATTGATTTACAGCCCGGAAATAGGTGGTATAAAGAGCGCTATGCCGTATTGCTCATGGGGCAAAACAGGTTTAAAGAAGCTGCTCGCTTATATGAGAGTATAGTAGAGAAAGACCCTAATGACAAGGAGCTGCTGCAGACATTGGCTTATATATACCAGCGTTCTGAAAATACTAAGAAAGCTGTAGCTACATACGATAAATTACTAGACATATATGGTGATGACGAAGAGGTGCTTGAGCGAAAACTGCAATTGTATTTAAATAGTAATGAGCTGGATAAAGCTGTAGAAGTTAATAACAAACTTATTACAATTGTGCCTGATGAAAGCAAGTACTATATCCGTCTTGCTGAAATGTATAACAATAATGATGAGCCGGATAAGGCTGCTGAAATATACAGAAGTGCAGAGGAGCGTTTTCCTGAAGATCCGGGTATACAATTAAGTCTGTCAGATTACTACAAGAACATAGGCGATGAAGTAAACTATAAAAAATACTTAAAACGTGTTGTTACTAATAGTTCTTTAGATGCAAACACTCAGCTAACTATACTGCAGACATACTTAATGCAACATAACAGTGAGTCTGACAAAAAGTTTGCAATGGAGATGGCAGAAAGTATAGCTATTCAAAGCCCTGATAATGCACAAGCTTTGCATGCCTACGCTAATATGTTGGCAATATCAGGAGATTCAGAAAAAGCAGAAGAACAATACAAAAAAGCCTTAAACATAGATCCTGCAAATTACCAGGCATGGAGGAATTTATTATCTGTTTATATTCAAGATAATAATATTGACTCTTTGTTGAAATATAGTAACAGGGCACTGAGGATATTCCCTAACCAGGCAAACCTGCACTTTTTAAAAGGGGTAGGGTTAAATAGTGATAAGCAGTTTGAAAAAGCTGCTACATCAATTACTAGAGCAGTAGACATGACACCTGAAGAGAATAAGGGAGACTTGGCGAACATGTTTTCTATGTTAGGGGATATTTACAACAGCCTTAAAGATTATAAGCAGTCTGACGAGAATTTTGAAAAAGCACTTGAGATACAGCCTAACAACCCTACAACTTTAAATAATTACAGCTATTACCTTTCCATGAGAGGAGAAAGGCTTTCTGAAGCAGAGCAAATGTCTCGAAGGTCTTTAGAGCTATCTCCAGATATGCCTACTTTTTTAGATACATACGGCTGGATATTATACAAACAAGGCCATTATAAAAAGGCAAAGGAGTATATTGAAAAAGCTATAGGGAAGGAAGAAGAGACAGCCAGCGGTACTTTATGGGAGCACCTTGGGGATGTATATTACAAAATGGGTGACATTGACAAAGCTGTAGAGAGTTGGAGTAAGGCAAAAGATCTAGGTACAGATAATGTTGATATTGATAAGAAGATAAAGGACAAAAAGCTGTATGAGTAAATGGTTGTTGTTAATATCTATATCACTATTGATGGTTGCTTCGTGTGGGAAAAAGGGTGCAACCAAAGGTGATGGCATATCCATAGACTCTGCTCTATATGCTCAGGGAGGGTATTTTGAAGATGTTAATGCATTTGCGAACGGCTTACTTACAGCACCAAAAGAGTTGAGCCCCAACGAACGATTAATAGCGGACTTAGAGCCGTTGTGGAGAAAAACAATAAATTTCAGAACTTTTAAGGGTAAGGCGAAAATGCACTATGAGGGTGGTGGCCAGAAGCAAGACTTTACTGCAAACTTTAGGGTTGTACACGATAGTGTGATATGGATACATATTACTGCAGGTATGGGTATTGTAAACGTAGCCAGGATTCTCATAACCAGAGATAGCTTGTTAATGATTAATTACTTGCAAAAAGAAGTAATGCAAATGCCCATATCTGAAGCGCAAAAACTTATACCCGTCGCTGCAGATTACTCTACAATAGAAAGGTTGATATTGGGAGATGTGCTCAATCGTTCAGGGAAGGTAAGTGCAGCGCATATTAGTGCAAACCAATATGTTTTAAGTGTTACTGATGAAGAAATGCGTCAGCAGGTTAAGTACAATAAACAAGACAGCACCATGCGTAGTTTGCAAATGTTATCTGTAGTTGGAAAGTCTGGTGTTGCAGGTATGATACAGTATAAGGACTATGAAATGATCTCGATGAAGAAGTTTTCAAATGACAGGGTTATAAACATCAACAATAATAAACAGCTGCATTATTTGACGATGAGTTTTAACAATGCCACTTTTGATGAACAATTAAATTTCCCCTTTTCAGTGCCATCTAGCTATCATAAAGTAGAGCACTAAGCGTTAAATTTATCTCATATCCCAACCATCAACGTGAATTTCTTTTCTTTCCCATTATATTTGTTAGACATTAGAATTAATTAAACACCTAGAATGAAAGTAGTCATTTTTGCAGGGGGAAGAGGAACAAGAATAGCCGAAGAGTCTCAATTACGTCCAAAGCCGATGATAGAAATAGGCGGTAAACCTATTTTGTGGCATATCATGAAAAATTATGCTGCTTATGGTCATAATGAGTTCATTATATGTCTTGGGTACAAAGGCTGGATGATCAAAGAGTATTTTGCTAACTACTTTTTGCATAATGCAGATATTACTGTTGACCTTTCAAATAATGATATTGAGGTTCATCATAATAATGCAGAGCCGTTTAAGGTATCTATGATAGATACAGGACTTGATACGATGACTGCAGGCCGTTTAAAAAGAGTATTGCCATATACTAATAACGAGCCGTTCATGCTGACTTATGGCGATGGTGTTAGTAATGTCAATATTGATGAGTTACTGAAGTTTCATAACAATAGCGGCAAGGTTTGTACCATGACTGCGATACAGGCTACCAGTCGTTTTGGTGTGATTAAAATGGAGGACGACGGAACGATCAATAAGTTTGAAGAGAAGCCTGCCGATTCAGGAACATGGATAAACGGAGGGTTCTTTGTTCTGCAACCAGAGATAAAAGATTACTTGCCTGAAGATGCTGACCCGATTATGTGGGAACGCTACCCAATGGATAAGTTGGCAGAAGCAAGACAAATAGGAGCATACAAGCATGACGATTTCTGGAAGTGTATGGATACGCTTAGAGATAAAGAAGATTTAGAACATCTTTGGCAAACAAACCCCAAATGGAGAAACTGGTAAACGCAAAATATCTTAAGTCTGTTTTTGAAGGCAAGCGAGTATTCTTAACCGGGCATACTGGTTTTAAAGGTGCCTGGATGTTGCAGATATTGAACTGGTTGGGAGCAGATGTGAAAGGATATGCTCTTGCACCTGAAAAAGAAGAAGACTTATACAATCAGATAAACGGTGATGAGCTTTGCTATGCTTCTGTAATAGAAGATTTGAGAGATTTGAAAAAGCTGCATGGTGAGCTGGTAAGGTTTGAGCCTCATTTTGTTTTTCATTTGGCAGCACAATCTTTAGTTAGGCGTAGTTACGATCAGCCTGCGGATACTTTTATGGTCAACACTCAAGGTTCTGCACATATATTGGATGCATTAAGAGATGTGGCAAATCCATGCGTAGCATTAATGATCACTACTGATAAAGTGTATCAAAATCCAGAAAGAGGCGTGCCGTTTAACGAGGATGACAAACTTGGTGGATACGACCCTTACTCTGCCAGTAAAGCTGCGGCAGAGATTGTTATTGAATCTTATCAACGTTCTTTCTTTAATAAAGACAATTATGATAAACACCAAAAGTCAGTAGCATCTGTACGTGCAGGTAATGTTATTGGTGGAGGTGATTTTGCTGATGATAGGATAATACCTGATATAGTTAGAGCAATAGAACATGATGAGGCTGTGGGGTTAAGAAACCCTAAATCCGTTCGCCCTTGGCAACATGTGTTGGAGCCTGTCGGTGCATATTTGTACTTAGCAGCAAAAATGAGTGAGCAGCCCAAAGAACATATTACGGCATACAATTTTGGTCCTGACCAGAATGATATGTTGACAGTTGAAGAATTAACCAACATATTTACGGAGCGTTACGGTAAAGGAAGTTATCAGTCTGCAGAGCAAGCAGGTGCACTGCACGAAGCAAAACTTTTATTGTTGGATAGTAGCAAGGCAAAAGAAAAAACAGGTTGGCAACCGCAAATGGATGCCAGAACATCTATAGAGTGGACGGCTGATTGGTATGCCAATAAGTCCCAGTCTGCTACTGAAAAAACATTAGAGCAAATCAAAAAATACTTTGGAGATACAGACTAATGTGGCATTTTAAATCGATATTAAATGGAGCTTTTGTAATAACGCTACCTGCTTTTTACGACGATAGAGGTAGTTTTATTAAATCATTTCATACTTCAACTTTAGAGGAGCAAGGTGTCAATTTTGAGTTGAAAGAAAGCTATTTTTCACTATCGAAAAAAGATGTGATAAGAGGTATGCACTTTCAAACACCACCACATCATCATGCCAAAGTAGTTTTTTGCCCGCAAGGTGCTATACTGGATGTTATTGTAGATCTGCGTAAAGACTCTAAAACATATGGCCAGTATTATGCACAAGAACTGACTGCCGAAAATCATAAAGCCTACTATATTCCTAAAGGTTTTGCGCATGGATTTAAGTCTTTAACTGATGATGCACTTACATATTACTTAGTATCATCAGAATACACCAAAGAACATGATACGGGTATTTTATACAATAGCTTTGATTTTGATTGGGAAGTAGAAAACCCTATTATGTCAGAAAGAGATCTCTCGTTTCCGAAGCTGGAAGATTGGAATAGTGTGTTTTAAGGTTTGACATACTTTATTATCAATTTCTTCTTATTTACTTCCAGTACTTTAAATGCCCAGATTTTTTCTCCTGTAGCCTTGTTAAGATAAAGAGTATCATTAGAAACATACCAGTTTCCGGAATAGGGTTTTCTGTCATGGCCGCAACGTCTTTTAGGGCTCTCTTCAAATGTTTTGTCAAATTTGAAAGTCAATCCATGGATTGATTGACGCCAGCTTGAAGAGTCTGATCTGTAGAAAATAGCGCCCCAATCTTTTGTACTTCTATTGTTTGTTGTCCAATATCTCCCGATTAGTTTTCCCTTTATTATTTGTTCCTGGGATAGTTTTGTTTGGCCTTTTGCCTCATGCATAATACATAGCAGTAGAAGGAGGGGTATGGATTTATGTATTATCATATTGTAATAACGACAAATATAGGGTAATAGTACATGGCATAGTGTTTGAAATCTATTTACATTTGTACATCATGAGTAATATACAAAAAGAGTTAAAGCAGCTGGGCATCAATAAGCTAAATGAAGGTGCCTTTTCTGGAGTTAAATCAAGAAAAGCAGGAGGTGCACAGATAGTTTCTTACTCTCCTGTAGATGGTAAACCTATTGCAACCGTAAAGGCGGTCAATAAAAAAACATATACTGAGGTAGTAGACAAAGCACAATCTGCTTTTGGAGAGTGGCGTATGTGGCCGGCTCCTAAACGAGGGGAGGTTATACGTCAGATAGGCGAAGCCTTGCGTGAAAATAAAGATGCTTTAGGTAAACTTGTTTCATACGAAATGGGTAAAAGCCTGCAAGAGGGTTTAGGAGAAGTGCAAGAGATGATAGACATAGCCGATTTTGCTGTAGGATTATCTCGTCAGTTGTACGGTTTGACTATACATAGCGAGCGACCCCAACACAGAATGTATGAGCAATGGCATCCGCTAGGTGTAGTTGGTATTATCAGTGCATTCAATTTTCCTGTAGCAGTGTGGAGTTGGAATGCATTTATTGCATGGGTGTGCGGAGATACTTGCGTTTGGAAACCGTCTGAAAAGGTGCCGTTATCGGCTATTGCTTGTATGAATATTGTGAACACGGTATTCAAGGCAAATAAGGTGCCTGATGGTGTAAACTGTTTAGTAGTAGGTGGTAGAGAAACAGGCGAATGGTTAAGCCACGATACGCGTATTCCTCTTGTGTCAGCAACTGGTTCTATCCCAATGGGTAAAGCTGTAGGTGCTGCTGTTGCTGCCAGACTAGGTAAAAGCTTGTTAGAGTTGGGGGGTAATAATGCCATTATTATTACAGAGAATGCGGATATGAATATAGCTATACCAGCGGCACTATTCGGAGCGGTTGGTACATGCGGACAAAGATGTACCTCAACAAGAAGGTTGATCATCCACGAAAAAGTATATGATAGCTTCAAGAAAAAACTAACAACAGCTTACAAGCAATTGAATATAGGAACCCCACTAAGCCAGAAGAATCATGTTGGACCGTTGATAGATAAAGATGCTGTGCAAAGCTACTTGAACTCTCTTGATGCAATCAAAGAGCAAGGAGGTAAAGCGGTCATTGCAGGTGGTGTACTTAAAGGCAGAGGCTTTGGCAGTGGTTGTTATGTAAAGCCTTGTATCTATGAGGTAAGCAATGAAATGCCAATAGTACAGCACGAAACTTTTGCACCTATATTGTACTTAATGAAGTATAAAACGACAGAAGAAGCAATAGCTATGCAGAATGGAGTACCACAAGGTTTGTCTTCTGCTATAATGAGTTTGAACATGAGAGAGGCAGAGACCTTCTTATCTCATAAGGGTAGTGATTGTGGTATCGCTAATGTGAATATAGGAACCAGTGGTGCTGAAATAGGTGGAGCTTTTGGTGGTGAAAAAGAAACAGGAGGTGGAAGAGAAAGTGGTTCTGACAGTTGGAAGGCATACATGCGCAGACAGACCAATACTATTAACTGGAGCACCGAATTGCCATTAGCTCAGGGTATAAAGTTTGAGTTGTAAGAAGAAAATACATTCCAATAAAAAAGCGCCTTTAAAGGCGCTTTTTTATTAATTACTTATTCGTCATAAAATCGTGCTTCAAAAATTGCCAGCAAATAATTGCCTTTAAAAATTAATAAGTAGAGACCATTTATTTCGTACCGGTTTGCTTCGTTAAGAGCCCTTACTACATATTTTTCTGTAGTCATATCAGCACAGGCACGCTCTGTGGTAGCTGCTTCAAAAGTTAAATAGTCTCTTCCTAGGTCAAAACTTCCGGTTATTATGTTACAACCAGTGTATCCTTCAAGCTTGTTTTTTTTGCTAACTAGCTTAATGTAAGCTTCTCGTTCGTTTGGTGGCGTTTTTACGGGTTTCCCATCCATTTCGAATAATGCCCAATATGTGCCTTCCAGTTCGGCAGTAGTAGGGATCTTATTTTTCTTCTTTTTCTTCTGTGCAAAAGCATCTGTATTAAAAGTACATAGTATGCTTATAGATAATAGAGCAATGATTGTATTATTAAGAAGTTTCATATCGTAATTTTAATAGCTAAATGTAATAAAAATGTAGCGGAAAAGATGTTACAGTAAACATGAAGGTTAATACGCATTAGGTCTGCAGTTCATTTTATAAGAAAAAGGGGTTTTGTGCAGTTTATTCCGTAGGTTTGAGGTATCACATTTTATTTAACAGTTATGAAATTATTTATTGGAAATCTAAACCCTCAGACCAGTGAAGAAAGCTTGAAAACACTTTTTTCAGAATTTGGAGATATAGTCTCTGTAAATGTTCCCGTAGATTCTGAAACGGGATTACCACGAGGTTTTGGATTTGTGGAGATGGCGGATAAATTCGAAGGCTTTGATGCTATTGATAACATCGATGGTACTTATTTTGAAGGTCAGGTAATTACAGTGAAAGAGTCTCGTCCTAAAAATGGTGGCGGACGCAGCGGTGGAGGCTTTAATAGAGGCGGACGCAGCGGTGGAGGTTTTAGAAGAAATAGCTACAGTAATGATCGTAGCAGTAGTGGTTATGGTGACAGAAGAAGTAGCAGAGATAGTAACAGCAGAGATAGTAACAGCAGAGACGATCGTTCTTCGTATCAAGACCCTAACAGACAACCCGGACGTCGTTTTAGCCCTAGAGGTCCAAGACCAAGTAGTGACGATTAAAACAAAACGGTATTAGAGTATATAAGCGGGTGCAGTTTGTACCCGCTTTCTTTATTTATTAGTGTGTAGAATATCTTATTGGCAGACTACTGCTTTCTGTTTCAATATATTTGCTATCCATGAGTCAAACACTTGTTGATAATATTAAAGCTTTAGAGCAGTCTGCATCAACACTAGACCCCAATGCGGAAGAACGTAATGACGCCACCCAAAGCTTGCAGAGGTACGCAGATGCTTTTTTAAGCAGACTGGACGAGAATAAAAGCTTTATTCAGGATGGTTATCAGGATGAAGCGCTCAGTAATACAGATTTTTCTCAAGCAAGTAATATTGAAGAAGTGTTGCATTTGCTGGAACAGCATATGGAGTTGCCTGGTATTAATACTGCATCTGGAGGTCATCTGGGCTACATACCCGGTGGTGGCTTGTACGCTGCGGCAATGGGCGATTATATAGCAGATGTGACCAATAAATATGCAGGTGTTTTTTACGCATCTCCCGGTGCAGTACGGATAGAAAATGCGTTGATTGAATGGACAGGTAAGATGGTAGGATACAAACAAGGGTTTGGTGGTAACCTTACTTCAGGTGGGAGTATCGCTAACCTTGTAGCTGTAACAACAGCACGTGATGCAAAAGGTATCAAAGCAATAAATTTTCACAGAACTGTTATATATACAACATTGCAAGCGCATCATTGTGTTGATAAAGCCATTATAATAGCAGGGCTTCGTGAATGTGTGATCCGAAAAGTAGCGTTGGATGATTGTTATAGAATGGACGTAATTGCATTGGAGCAACAAATAAAAGAGGATAGGCAAGCGGGGCTATTACCGTTTATGGTGATTGCTAATGCTGGTAGTACAGATGTGGGCGCAATTGACCCTTTGCATGCAATTAGTAAAGTAGCAAAAGAGCAAGATGTGTGGATGCATGTGGACGGTGCATATGGTGGCTATTTTGTAATGCTGAATGAACAGAAGCAAAAGATGAAAGGTATTGAGTTGGCAGATTCTGTCGTGCTAGACCCTCATAAAGGAATGTTTTTGCCCTATGGAACAGGAATTGTTTTAGTAAAACAGCTGCACCATTTGCAAAATGCATTTGCTTATGAAGCTAATTACATGCAGGATACAGAAGGCGTTGCTTCTGGGATTTCTCCGGCAGATGTATCGCCTGAGTTGAGCAAGCATTTCCGTGGTATGCGTATGTGGCTGCCATTAAAATTATATGGTGAGCAAGCATTTAAAGATTGCCTGCAAGAAAAATTATTGTTGACACAATACTTTACAGAGAAAATCAAAGAGTTGGGTTTTGAAGTAGTTTGCGAACCTGAATTGAGTGTAGTTGCATACAGATATGTACCTGAAATGGGAGATGCAAATGAGTTCAATAAAACGCTATTGGAAAAAATGCATGAAGATGGCGAGATATTCATCTCATCTACGAATTTAAATGGGACTTATGTATTACGTTTTGCATGCCTGTCTTTCCGTACTCATTTAAGCCATGTAGATAGGCTTATAGGGATGTTGGAACGTCATTTAAAAGAACTACTGAGATAAATCTATGTAAATTTCTAGCTCTGTTTCTTCTTCTATAGTAGTATTATCTAACGGTTTTCTTGCTGGTTGCCACTTGGGCATACCTTTAATTAGTTTTATAACCTCTTTATTAATAGAAGGATATAAGGGTTTTGTGATGTGGATATTGTCAATTCTTCCATTTTTCTTTACTAAGAAGCTTCTACTACATTTCCTTGAATCTTGTTATTTTTTGCATCTTCGGGATATTGAAAGTGGGTCTGAATATGTTTATTTATGTCACCGATAAATTTTGCAACATAATTGTCTCGGTGGATTAGCATTACATTATCGGATGTTGACCCTGTTGCATTGCGAAAATCACTGAAAGAAGGTATTTCAATAAAAATAGTGTCGTCACCGTTGACTTCAACTAAATAAACGGAGTCTTCAGTATAATAACTCACAGGGGTGTAAATTTTTTGAGCATAAACAGCACAATTAGTAAGCATTAAAATCAGAATTATTGTAGAATATTTCATATGTAATATTAAAGTTAGCTTTTATATAGAGTTACCACTTATCCACATTCCACAAATGTTCCACGAAAATGTGCAGGAAGCACGTTAACTTTGTTAGGGTAGCTAAAAGCATCAAATACTATGAAATTTACGTTTTACGGACACGCATGTTTCGCAGTAGAAATAGCAGGGAAGAAGCTGTTATTCGACCCTTTTATTTCGGGCAACGATAGTGCTAAAGACATAGATATCAATAGTATACAGGCCGATTATATTCTTGTCTCTCACGGACACGGAGATCATATTGCAGATTTGGTAACTATAGCCAATAATACCAATGCTACGGTTATCGGGATGTTGGAAGTAACAGGATGGATTGAAAATCAAGGATATAAGAATTGCGTAGGGATGAATTTGGGTGAAATGAATGCTGATTTTGGTACTGTACGTATGGTGCCGGCAGCCCACAGCAGCTCCATGCCAGATGGTAGCTATGGAGGTAACCCCGTAGGTTTTGTAGTAAAAACAGATGAGGGTAGCTTTTATTATACAGGAGATACCTGCCTAATCATGGATATGCAATTGATACCGCGCTATGGCAAAATGGATTTTGCTATTATGCCAATTGGTGGACATTTTACGATGAATGCAGCAGATGCAGTTATTGCAGCCGAATTTGCTGATTGTGATAAAGTAGTAGGAGTGCACTATAATACTTGGCCTCCTGTGACAATAGATACTGGTGATGCTAAAAAGCGTTTTGAAGACGCCGGCAGAACTTTGTTATTACCGGCAATAGGAGAAACAATAACAATATAAAACTAATACGACAGCAGAATTCAGGAAAAAGAATTACATTGAAATCTGTTGAAGCATAATATTTGAAACATGTGTAAAGTAATTGCAATCGCAAACCAGAAAGGTGGAGTAGGTAAAACAACCACTGCCATAAATTTGGCTGCCAGCCTTGCTGTTCTTGAGTACAAAACACTCATAATAGATGGCGATCCGCAGGCAAACAGTACTACAGGGAATGGTTTTGACTTGAAGAATATTCAGCTAAGCCTTTATGACTGTATGGTGAATGATACACCAGTAACACAGGTTATTTTAGAAACAGAAACCCCTAATCTGCATTTACTACCATCACATTTGGATTTGGTTGGTGCAGAGATTGAATTGATACATCACCCCAACCGTGAGCATGTAATGCGTTTGGCTATAGAGCAGGTGAAGAAAGATTATGACTTCATTATTATAGACTGCTCTCCATCTCTGGGTTTAATAACAGTGAACGCACTTACTGCAGCAGATAGTGTGGTGATACCTGTGCAGTGCGAGTATTTTGCATTAGAAGGTTTAGGTAAGTTGTTGAATACGATTAAGATTGTACAAACACGTATCAATAAAGAACTACAGATAGAAGGTATTTTGATGACCATGTATGATGGTCGTTTAAGACTTTCAAATCAAGTAGTGGAAGAGATCAAAAACCATTTTGACGAGTTGGTCTTTAATACTATTGTTCACAGAAATACTCGTTTAGGAGAAGCGCCAAGCTTTGGTACACCAGCATTGATGTATGATGCAGAAAGTACAGGAGCGGTGAACTATTTGAACTTGGCAAAAGAAATTTTGCAAAAGAACAATATGACGAAGATCAAGAACGAAGATAGAATATTTGAAAACGGCGATCATGTCGAGTAATAAGAATAAGAAGCAAGCATTGGGGAAAGGAATTCGTGCGTTGTTGAATACCATCGACGACGAGATGCAAGGTACTTCAGAAGAAAAGTCTGTACCACCTGCAGTTTCCGGTCAGTCAGCAGGTAGCATTATGCGTATACCTGTAGATCAGATTGTAGTGAACCCCAAACAGCCTCGTAGGGATTTTGATGAGCAAGCTCTAAAAGAGTTATCAGAAAGCATTAAGCTGCATGATATTATACAGCCTGTGACTGTTGTAAAGGTAGCTCCGACGAAGTATCAATTAATATCAGGTGAGCGTCGCTGGAGAGCATCAAAGCTGGCAGGGCTAAAAGATATACCTGCATATATACGTACTGCTGATGATCAGCAGTTGTTAGAAATGGCATTGTTAGAGAACTTACAACGTGAGGATCTGAATGCTATTGAGATAGGTTTAAGCTATCGCAGGTTAATGGATGAATGTGATCTTACGCAAGAAGAAGTTGCTGAGCGTATGAAAAAAGATCGCTCAACAGTTACCAACTACTTACGAATTCTGAGGCTTCCTCCGGATATTCAAAAATCAGTAAGAGACGGTGGTTTAAGTATGGGACATGCCAGAGCAATAATTGGTTTGCCAGAAGTTGACCAGCAACTGTATGTGTTTAGAGAAGTAAAAGAAAAGGGACTTTCTGTAAGACAAACAGAAAAGCTGGTAAAAGATATGACATCTGGTGATAGTAATAAATCGTCAGGCGCTAAATCTAAAGGAGTAAAGTTGCCACCGGCTTACAAGCGTATAGAAGACAATCTGGCATCTCATTTCTCTACTAAAGTGCGTATGGATCGTAAGAAGAATGGTAAGGGTAGTATTTTGATTGAATACTATAATGATGAAGATTTGGAGCGCATTATGAAAAAGATGCATTTAGACTAAATAAGCTTATAGCCTCGCACAGCGAGGCTTTTTTATCAATATGTTACCGGAGAATTGGACACAGCAGGCAAGAGATAACCAAAAAGCATATAAACGTATGCTGCAAAAGGGGGCAAATAAGAATAAGATATTAAAAAAGCTTCCTGATTTGCATGATGATGCTTTTGAAGAAATTGATTGTTTAGAATGTGCCAGTTGTTGTAAGAACTATTCTCCAAGGTTCAAGAATCCGGATATAAAGCGTATTGCTAAAAGTTTAGGTATGAAAGAAGGCGAGTTCGTTGCCAAATACCTTAAGCTTGATGAGGATAGTGATTATGTTTTACAACAGTCGCCATGTCCCTTTTTAGCTACTGATAATACCTGTAATATTTATGATGATCGTCCTGGTGATTGCAGGCGTTTCCCATACACTGATGAGGATGTTTTAATAAAGCGTGTTCCCTTAACGTTGAAGAACAGCACTTTTTGTCCTATTACTTACCGTGTTTTAGACAGGTTGAAAGAGGATCTGGGTTAGTTTACAAAACAAGCGGTATTTGTGAGCTTGAAAAGGTGTTTGTTTTTAAGTTGTTGATTTTCATGTTTCTGTGCCTTTTTGTTTGTTAACGAGTTGTTAGCAGGTTGCAAACCCGCGGTTAACAAAGGCTGTTTTTTTGCCTGAGGCGTGTTGCGGTCGCATCTTTGTATTGTCAATAACGACAAACAGAAAAACAAACAACTAAATCAAACAACAAACAAAAACAACA
>JAUICZ010000002.1 GCA_030429205.1 Bacteroidia bacterium | reverse complement strand
AGTACTGCTGTGCTGCTAGGCTGGGTAAGGCTATTCATTCACACAATGTTGGTCATTGCGAGGAGTGTAACGACGAAGTAATCTCGTAACCACACAAGAGAGCGAGTGTCGTCGGCGTCGGCGTTTTGCCGACAGTGCCGACGGGGGAATACCTGCACAAAACACGGTCATACAACCACACCCGTCATACACACAACATGTGTCATGCTGAACTTGATTCAGCATCTCGCAAGAACACTTATTACTCGAGACCCTGAAATAAATTCAGGGTGACAAAAGAGGGAGTGGTGAGAAATGACGAGAGGGTAGCGGTACATTTTGGTACACGGTACATAATGTACCGGCGTACTGATTTAAAACAACTTACCGCGTAATAATGAAGTTGGCCATATACGCCAGACAGATAATACCCAATGTGTACATAGACATCAGGTAAAAGACATAGCCCTTTTTACGATAATCTATATTACCCACCTTAAGCGATATAAGAAAGAATACTACAGAGGTATAAACGAAAGAATACCACAGCCTGTTCCAGAATATCTTGGTGGTGAATAGCCCATGTTTTACTTCTTGCCATTTGGGTTGTATGGGTATATTGCGGATAGGGTATACCGTGCGGGTAAGTGTATCGAACATAAAGAATGTTAGCAATGTAAATACACCTAAGAACAGAAACGCCCACCCAAACACCTTGTCTTTATCGTACCCGAAGTTGTTCCAGTATTTAGGAAATACAACCAACCAGCTTTTATAAGCAGGCTTTTTAGAGTAGATATATTCCTGATACTCTATATCACAAAGTTGGTAGCTACGCTTTTGCCCTCTACTTTTAAAGTTTTCTAATAGGGCTTCGTACATAGCTGTAACTTCATCGTATGGTAGTTCTTCACCAGTAAATAGTTGTCTTTCTTTTGCTATTTGTGTGGAGTCTTTAGGAAGAGGACTGAATCCTAAATCTATATAACCAAAAATTCCTGCCCAGTCTTCCCTTTCTGTATTTACCGTAATAAGTTTAAAATGTGTGTAGTCAAGTTTTATTTGGGATATGTCTGTTTTATATAAGGATATAAGATGTTTTCGTTCTTTTTTATATTCATTACTATTTATATCAAGTCTTGTGCTGTCGGTAAATTTGGCTAATGTTAAGTCTATTTCATTAGCTATGTTTTGAATATTTGTCAATAAAATGGTATCTGGTAATAATGTATTGTTGAAGTATATATTACTGGTATCGGTCAATGAGATATTTCTTAGATCTAGAGTATTTTTTATATAAGATGATTTAAAATTTAGGCTCTTTGTAAATGTTGAGTTTCTTAATAATACTCTTTCCATAGCTGTACATTCATCCATCTCTAAATCGGTAAATTTGGAGTATATCATCTCTAAATCAGCATTGTACTTATCTCCTTTAAAGTAGCACGTACCGTTAAAACTACTCACATTAAACCTTGCTACACTATCATATGTAGTATATGAAGGAATAGATCCACAAAAGCCATTATTAAACTTACAATTCGTGAAATCGATATTACCAGTAATTGTGCATTGCACCAATGATACTAATTCATTGAAAACAGCGTTATGAAAATCAGGATTCATGATGTGTTTGTTGAAGAAAAAAACATCATCAACTATTGTTATATCCTGGTTTATATTTAAAAATTCTCTTTTATCCTCATCATTAAACCTTTCTATATTAATGGTGTCTTTTGGGTCATCTGAGCGTATAATTGAATAGCTTATACTACTGTCATAGTCTTCCGGATGTTCTTCATAGTATTTCTCGTACAAGTAACTATCATGCATGCCACTATGTAGTTTTATAGGTGAATCACACACTTCAAAAATAAGGTCTAAACGAATAGGAGCTTTTTCTTCTACTTTGGATGTATCCTGCCCCCAACTCTTACTACAAATACAAAGCAGTAGCAATACGGTGATAATGTAGGTTGGTTTTAGTTTCATGCTACGGTAAGATACTAAAAACAGTACACGGTACATAATGTACCGTGTACCGTTTTTTGATGTAAGCACTTACAAATTAAGTCCGTAGTCTTTTACCAATATCCTTTTCACTTTCATATGCCAATTACTGTTGCCAAATACTTGTTTAGCTATCCCGCTTAGCGATTCCCCTTGTTGGTGTAGCCTGTATATCAGGTTACGCTGTTCATCTGTTACAGTATTACTTTTCAGCGGTGTCGTTCTTTTATACCCATTCGCTTCTAAGTATCGGTACACATCGGTAGCGTTATAGCTCAATACCTCTATCAGCTCTACGGCGTTGTCAAAATCTGCTTTGTTGCAGGTGATGCTGTTTACATGTATACCACCATGCGTTTTGTAGTGGCGCAGCATGGTAAATATCATCGCTACACGATACGCCATCAGTGCCATACGGTTCACACTGCCGTTCAGATCTTCGCTGATCTTGTCGCGCGTCCATTCTTTCAGGTCTTTAAATATCTTCACGAAGCGTTTTTTCAACTCATCGGTCAGTTTAAAGTCTATGGGTGTTTGCAGGGCTGTCAGCATTTGGTACAGGCGCAGATAGTCTTGCCCGTATTGGGTGAAGTGATACTCGTGGTGTTCGTCCGTAGTACTAAAGGGGTCGCGAAACTCATCGTTACCATCCAGCATGTAAAACATAAAGCGGCTGTACAACCCATTCTCTATATTGGGTATCAGCTTCAATAACTGATCGTACGTGCCACTCAACACTACAGAGAGTGCGGGGGAGGTCACCGCCACATCCTCGTTGTTTGCCCGGCGAAAGAAACTGATCATCTCGTGATGAAAAGCCTTGCGCAGTATATCGCTGAAGTTGCCATAATCCTGCTTGAGCATATCTGCCAGTGTATCGCCCTCCGTCTCGAAGATGATGCCCCTGCCGTCGTTCTCTTCCAGCAATTGTACTACTGCCGTTTTGGTGGTATTGGCGGGGATGAAGAGTTTTAAATGCTTCGGCTCTTGTGGCTCGGTAGGTGGTTCTTCCAGCTTGCCTTTGGTGTACAGGGCGCTTTGCTGACTGTATAAGGATTTGTCTTGCTGGTACTTTTTCACCGCATCTTTACTTAACTGTATGCGATACTGATGGATGGCCTCTCCCAGCTTTTGTGCCCACTTCAACGCTCCTTTACCACTACCATACGCACCTATGATGTAGGTATATAGGTTAGCCTCTACACGGCTGCCAAAATAGTTGCCCTTGTAGTTGGGCAGCATACCACTGACAATGCCGATGGCACCTACCACAAACAGCTCTCGCTCTGCACCATCCTCAAACCGTTCGCAGGGTATCCGCAGCATATCGGGTAGGGTACGGAAGAAGGTTTCGCTCAAAGCACGATGCCCGTTGTCTTCATCGTCTGTATTGGGCGGTGGTGGTGTTGGCTCTTGCGGTGGCGTGTCTTGCGGTGCGGGTGTTATCTGTTGGTCGAATATATCGCCATCAAAATCGTAGGGTGTTTTGTTACCTGCGGCATCTATGCGGTACATGATACCGTCTATCCATTGCAGGGTTTTCTTGGCTTTGTCGTTCATGGTTTGTTCTTGTTTTCAATACGGTCTATAAGCCTGTTGATGATCCGTAACGACTCTTCCCTTGTTGGGGTGGGGGCTGTTTGTTGTTTTCTGAGTGCTCTTTGCCTGGCACGTTCCAGTATGTTTTTAAAGGCCTCACTGCGCCAAAAAGGGTGCGGCTCCTGTTCCGTAGACATGGTGTCTTTGTTTTAATAATCAATGAAAGATGCCTGCGGGGTTATACATTGCCGGCTGTACAACGTGATACGCTATTGTAGAATGCCTGCGTACGGCATGATGAAGCTATTGTTTAGATGCCTGCTTATAGGCATGCGGAATTATAACAGCAATATTACAATAAATAAATTAAAAATAGAAATTTACTGGAAAAGGTGTAGACTATTTAAATTAGGTTAACTTAGTACCGTGATGTATAACGCATTAATTAGCTTGTTGTGCCTGTATAGTATGTTGCTTTTTGCCTCATGTGATAGCGAGGATACTTATATTAAAACGACGCGACAAGCAGCTGCTGGTGATGCATTTGAAGGTAAAATAGCCTATAAGCAAGAGGTTTGGGAAGTAAGTAGAATGCGATATATAGTTTTAAATGATAGTGCGAAGTGGCATATACACTTTAAAAAACCGTTTGATTACGTTAAAGAAGGGGATTATATAATTAAAAGGAAGAATACTGTTTTTTATAAAGTGATAAGAGGCACAGATACTTCTGATTTCTACCCTGAAACAGATAAATGGATTATTAAAATGGATACACTGATTCGTAAATGGTATTAATAGTTAAGCACGTAAAAAACTGCTAGCCATATTAAGAAACGCATAAGGGCACATGCATGCTAGACCTTATAGTTGAAATATTATTATTACGTGCCTGGAAAAAGGACAAAAAGCATAGAAGAAGGATAAGGGTATTTTATTTAATACTGTTTCTACTGCTACTAACATTGTTGATATTCAGGTTAGTCAGCAAATAGATATAGGATCAAAAGCGTAGTATGGAAGATTAATGATGATGCCAGGAGCAGGTTAATTCATTTTGGAATAAAATTAGTACATAGTGAAATCAGTTAATGTAAAAAGACTGACCATAATTATTTTTCTAATAGTTGTAGGGGTGTTTTTGTTATGGTCTTTTAAATGGAGCATGGATTATTATAAATACACTTTGAAGAAAGAGAACTACTATGGTATAGTAGTTAAAAAAGAGAGACCAACAAACCGTCACGGTGCCTCATTCATTTACCTTAACGATAATACTAAGCACTATGTTTATAGAAATATATATGATTCGGTAAGAATTGGAGATTATATTTCAAAAGTAAAAAGACAGTATCGATATCTGCTGATTAGGGGTACAGATTCATTATACGTTTTACCTATCGATGAAGTTTATGACTTCAATGAATAGCATTCTCAATAAATAAGCTAATACTTAAATACCTCAATGAATACGTTTTACGAAATACTGCCAGACGATAAATATGGTGAAGTTCGTGTGGAGTCTTTATTGCCATATGAAGATGGGTTACTTTATAAATGTAAGCAGCTACCTGTTATGTCGTTACCGGTAAAAGTTAGTGAGGGGCGTAGGTGGTACGATGTTGTAAGGCTACAAGATATAGTAAATTTTACCCTTTCAGAGAGGGTGTACAGGCAACTGTGCGAAGCTAAACTTACAGGGTGGTGCAGTTATGATGTTGATATTATCGGGGTAGATAAAAAGTATTATGGGTTTCAGGTAATAGGTAGTTGTGGTGAGTTGAAAAGGCCAGATCAACCTGGTTTTATTAAAGGTCTTGATTTTGATATAGAAACATGGGACGGTTCAGACTTCTTTTCTCCACAAGGTACTTATTCAACATTATGTACTGAAAAAGCTCATGATACTATTAACGCTATCGGTATTACAAACATAAGTATGGAGAATATAGATACTGTAGAATGGTATAGTTCATAATACTAAGCTAAGAGTTGTAAAAACAAAAAAGCCACAAACAAACTGTCTGTGGCTTTCTTCTTGTAGCGAGGACAGGGATCGAACCTGTGACCTTCGGGTTATGAGCCCGACGAGCTACCGCTGCTCTACCTCGCGATGCGGGTGCAAAGATAGGTGGTATAATGAGAATAAACAAACTTATCATGAAGAGAATGTTATAATTCTTTAATTAGCATACATTTGCAAAACTTATGGAAGCAGGTTTTAAGTCGGGTTTTGTAAACATATTCGGTGCCCCCAATGCAGGTAAATCAACTCTTTTGAACGCTTTGTTGGGCGAGCAGCTGGTGATCACATCGCACAAGGTGCAAACCACCAGGCACAGAATTGTGGGTATCCTCAATAACGATAACTACCAGATCGTCTTTTCAGACACACCGGGTGTGATAGAGCCGCAGTATAAATTGCACGAGAAAATGATGCTGCAACTTAAATCTGCTATGGAAGATGCAGATGTGGCCATCGTGATGCATGATATCACCCAGTCGGCAGAAGATTTGGAAGAAGTGTTAGGGTTACTGCAACTGAAGACCAAAGTGCTGTTGTTACTCAACAAAACAGACATGCTGAAGGATAAGAGCGAGGTAAAGAACCAGTTGAAGCAGTATAAAGAGAAGTACCCTAACTGGGAGGTGATGACCATATCTGCTGCTACAGGGGCTAATGTAGACAAGATCATCCCGCGTTTGGTAAAGAGCCTGCCCGAAGCACCACCGTACTATCCTGACGACCATATATCAGACAGGCCTGTACGTTTCTTCGTGAGCGAATTGATACGCCAACAGATATATGAGTTGTACCACGAGGAGATACCATACCACACCGCTGTGTTGATAGAGAGCTTTGAGGAGAAAGAAAAGCTGACCGTTATAAAAGCCACCATAGTAGTAAGCCGGGAAACACAGAAGATGATCGTCATTGGCAGAAAGGGTAGTATGATCAAGCAACTGGGCATCAACGCCCGTATGGCTATTCAAGAGTTTCTGCAAGAGAAAGTACACTTAGAGTTATTCGTAAAGGTTCGCCCAAAATGGCGCGACAACGAAAACCACCTGAAGGAGTATGGATATAAGCCATAACAACGTTAATGTACAACCACTCAATAAAGATTGGTACAGTCCCTATGTGGCTAGCATAGACATCTTGCGTTTAGACAAGATACATCCTGTAGTGTCGGGTAATAAATGGTTCAAGCTACGGCACAACCTTACAGCCTGCAAAACACAGGGCTATAATACCATACTCACATTTGGCGGAGGATACTCTAACCACTTAGCGGCTACTGCTTTTGCCGCCCAACAGGCTGGTGTAAAAAGTATCGGCATTGTACGTGGAGAAGAATTGCAACACAATCCATCCGAAACGTTATTGGCTTGTGCAAATGCAGGTATGGAGTTGCACTATGTTACTCGTACACAGTATAAAGAGCGCTACGATGAAGGTTGGCAACAACAGTTAAGTGAAACACACAATGCTTTTGTAATACCCGAAGGTGGCGCTAACGAAGAGGGCAGAGCAGGTGCGGCTGATATTGTGAATTACATTCCTCATATTGACCAGTATACACACATATTATTATCAGTTGGTACCGGCACTACACTGGCTGGTGTACGTAATGCTACAGATACTAATATCAACATAATAGGTTTTGCCCCAATGAAAAGAGGGAGGTACTTAAACCATGAGTTGAAGCAATTTACTACTGAAGACAAACCCTATCATATACTTGATGACTATCACTTTGGTGGTTTTGGTAAACACAACGAGGAGCTCATCACCTTCATGAATGAGTTTTACGATATCAATAATATACCATTAGATGTGGTGTACACTGCCAAGATGATGTACGGCATACGAGATATGTTGCATAACAATAAATTTAATAAAGAGGATAAATTGTTATGTATACATACAGGAGGGCTACAGGGTAATAGCAGTATAGCTCATTTGCTGAAATACTAAAGATTAGCAGTTTGTTGTGGTTTATAATTGAGCAGAATTGCCTATTTTCACGCGCTAATTGAAACTACTATGCAAGATCTGATAAGCCTTTTTCAAGAATTAATGGATGCTGAAAAGCTAGCTGCTTTAGTTACACAATACGGTGGCTTGTATTTGGTGGCCTTTATCATATTTGCAGAAACAGGTTTGTTTGTAGGTTTCTTCCTACCGGGAGACTCTTTGTTGTTCGTTACAGGGTTGATGATCGCCAACTCAAAATCACCAACAGATAGTGATCCTGTTAACCTGCTTTATTGGATAGTACTCATCATAGTATCGGGTATCATAGGTAATGCCATAGGGTACTGGTTCGGTAAGAAGTCAGGGCCATTATTGTTTCATAAAAAAGATACCTTCCTCTTTAAGCAAAAGCATTTGCATCAGGCAAAAGAGTTTTACGATAATAAAGGTGGAATGGCAATCGTATTAGCACGTTTCCTGCCGATCGTTAGAACATTTGCACCCATCGTAGCGGGTATCGTAAAGATGGAGAAAAGAACATTTACGTTATACAACATCTTAGGTTGTGTATTGTGGGTGCCTATCATGATCCTTTCAGGCTACTTTTTAGGAGAGAATGAGTGGGTGAAGCACAACTTCGAGAAGATCGTTATCGGTTTGATCGTAGTTACTACAGCACCTGTAATATTCAAGATGGTCTTCGGCAAGAAGAAAGAGGAGCCGGCAAACTAGTTCTATATATCATATACATTTTTATCTTAGCTGTTAAATGACACAGCAAGCTAAAACTATTTCCATCTTCAGCATACCTGTATTGGTAGCTGCCCTCGGCTATTTCGTTGATATATACGATCTGTTGCTATTCGGTATCATCCGTGTAGAAAGTTTACAAGATTTAGGTTTAAACAGTGAGCAAATAGCACAGAAAGGGCTTTTGCTGCAACAGTGGCAAATGGGCGGTTTGCTTATTGGTGGTATCATCTGGGGTATGATGGGGGATAAGCGAGGCAGGCTGAGTGTGTTGTTTGGTTCCATCGTATTATACTCAATAGCCAATATTGCTAATGGTTTTGTACAAACGGTAGACCAGTATATGGTAGCTCGTTTTATTGCAGGTATTGGGCTGGCAGGTGAGCTGGGTGCCGGTATTACATTGGTGAGCGAGCTGATACCTAAAGAAAAGCGTGGATTGGCAACATCACTCGTGGCAGGTGTTGGTTTGCTGGGTGCTGTAGCTGCCTATTTCATTAAACAGCAGTTTGAGTGGCGTACATGTTACTTCATTGGTGGTGGTTTAGGTATTATTCTATTGTTGATGAGGGTGTCTGTGTTTGAGTCGGGTATGTACAAGAACATGTCTCAGGTGAAAAATGTAAAGAAGGGGAGCTTCCTGATGTTCTTTACCAATGGTAAGCGCTTCAAAAAATATTTACTCAGTATACTTATTGGTATGCCTACATGGTATGTGGTGGGTATACTCATCATCTTCTCGAAAGAGTTTGGTAAGCAGTTTGGTATACAAGAACCGATAGACCCGGGCAGGGGAGTGATGTTTGCTTACGTAGCCATATCAATAGGTGATGTATTGATTGGTGTGTTGAGCCAGTATTTAAAGAGTAGAAAAAAAGCACTCTATGTGTTTTACGGTATCACCATACTGGGTATCATACTCTACTTTACACAAAACGGTGGTAGTGCAAGTTACATGTACTTTATATGTGCATTGCTTGGTTTTGGTACAGGCTTCTGGGCCATATTCGTTACGATGGGTGCGGAGCAGTTTGGTACCAACCTGCGTGCAACAGCGGCTACTACCATACCCAATATGGTGCGTGGTGCATTGGTAGGTATAGGTTTCTTATTCACCACTTTACAAAGCAGTTTCAGTTATGTAACATCAGGAATTATCACAGGTGTTGTGGTAATGGCTATTAGTGTGGTTGCAGTAGCCATGATAGATGAAACCTTTGGTAAAGACCTGAACTTCTACGAAGAATAAACACACCTTTAAATGAAAACAGCCAATAGGAAAAACAAGGTATTTGGCTCAATAGCTTTGTTGGGTTTCTTGTTGTTTTTTCTTGCATTCATGCCGGGGTTTCTGTCGCCCGATAGTATAGATCAGTATGAGCAATCTATCTCAGGTGCTTATACAGATTGGCATCCGATTGCTATGGCTATGCTGTGGAGTGCTTTCAACAGCATATATGCAGGTGGCGAGTTAATGCTTGCTTTACAATTGTTCATGTACTGGTTCTCTTACTATTTGTTAGCAAGAAACCTGCCCAAAAGATTATCGATAGCCACAACGGTATTGTTTATCCTTGCGCCGTTCCTTATAAACTTTTCCGGTTATATAATTAAGGATGCGCAGTTGGCATTAAGCTGGTTGCTGGCATGTAGCATCTTGCTGCAATCTGTTTTTAAGAACAGACCTTTACGTTGGGCAGAAGTAATAATAAGTGCTGTATTGATAGTATATGGTTTGTTGGTAAGAATAGATGCTTTTGCAGGTTTTATACCATTACTTGTGCTGTGGGTATGGACGGTTTTTGACGGAAAGAAACCCCGGTTTAAAGTAGGTGTTTCTTTTGCTGCGATAGTGCTGGTAGCTAGTCTATACCAACTTCTGGCAGGCATTCCTTCAATTAAAAAATATCCAGAGGCTAAATTATTGCTGCACGATTTATCGGGTATTTATGTAGAAACAGGTGAAGATGTTTTTCCGCGAGAACTATACTTACAACCCAATGGTTTTGATACTGCATATGTAAGGAAACATTACCACACAGCGACTTTTGATATGCTTTGGTGGAATAGTGATGGTGTGCCTATTAAACCTGATATGAATGAGGGGGTATCATCTACATTGAAAGAATCGTGGTGGCTGGCAGTGCGTAAACACCCGTCGGTTTATCTTAAGAACAGGTTTGATGGATACCTGTATTATCTGCGTTTAAAAACCAGAGGGGATAACAACATGACCCATTATGTTTGGGTGCATCCTAATGAAGTGGGCTTGGTTCAAAAACCTAATGCTTTACGTGGTGTATTTGTACGCTGGCTGGATAATAACAGAAGTATGTTTTATATGCAGGCATGGTTCTGGTTCTTCCTGAATATTGCTCTTATAGCGGTAACGTATGCACAGAAGAACAGGGTACTAAAACAGTTTTGTTACGCTATACTCACGTCAAGCTTATTGTACAGACTGATACAGTTTTTTGTATTCCAAATTGATACCGATTTCAGGTATTTTTATTGGACATGCATCGCCTGCACAATAGCTGTGATCTTAAATGTATTGGCTTATACGAAAAAGAGTTTTAAGCACCCGTAGTTTCAAAAACCTGTATCTCGTTGTATACAGTATCTCTTTCAACAGGTGTTTTACCCGCAGTTGTTATCAGGTCGCAAAGCTCTTCCGTTGTCATAGAAGGAGATTGCTCCTCAGAACCTGCCATAGAATAGATCTTCGTAGTATCATCAATAGTTCCGTCCAGATCGTTCACACCAAACTGCAAGGTCATTTGTGCAGACTCTCTGCCCAGCATAGGCCAGTACGCTTTTAAGTTGCGGAAATTGTCCATGTACAATCTGGCAATGGCATACAGGCGCATGTCTTCTACCATTGTTACCTCCGGTACGTGAGACATATCGTTATCCATATTCCTGAACTTCAACGGGATGAAGCAGTTGAAGCCTCCCGTCTCATCTTGTAAAGTACGTAACTGCTCCATATGGTCTACTCTGTGCCAGTAGCTTTCTATATGACCATATAGCATGGTTGCATTGCTGTGCATACCCAGTTGGTGAGCTGTTTTGTGTATATCCAGCCATCCCGGGCCATCTATTTTATCAGCACATATCTCTTGGCGAATAGCTTCGTCGAATATCTCTGCGCCGCCACCCGGTAAAGATTGTAAGCCAGCATCTTTCAGCTTCTGCATGCCTTCTTTAGTAGTAAGCTTTGCTTTTCTGAACATATAGTCCAGCTCTACAGCAGTAAACCCTTTGATGTGTAAATCGGGTCTCATTTCTTTTATCTTGCTTACTACCTCGCAAAAGAACTCAAGATTCATTTTTGGGTGAACGCCACCAACAATATGTACTTCTGTAACAGGTTGGTTTTCGTACTTGCGTACCATGTCCAACATTTCCTCAATACTTAGTTCCCAACCTTCGTCTCTATGCTTGTACTTACGAGAGTAAGAGCAAAAGTTACAGGTGAATACACACACATTAGTTGGTTCTATATGGAAGTTTCGGTTGAAGTAAACCTTCTCTCCATGCAACTTGTTACGTACGTAGTTGGCTAAAGTGCCCAAGTATCCCACCTCTGCTTTTTCAAAAAGCAAAACGCCATCCTCAAAGGATAGGCGTTCTGTTTTCAATATTTTTTCAGCTATTGTTTTTAGCTCTTTGTCAATTGAGGCACTGTTTAGTATTTGTTCGATGCCTGTATTGTCTACTATCATTTCAAAACTACTTTTCTTGAGATCACTCCTGCGTCAAAATGCATTTGAACCATGTACACACCTTTTGTCATACCGGTAATGTCAATGGTATATTCTGTAAGGTTTTGATCTTTAATATCTATGTTCTTAACAGTTTGTCCGATAATGTTACTCACTGTTATTTTATCTAAGTTGTTGTTCTTGCTAACCATGTTAATGGTGAATATACCATTAGAAGGGTTTGGAGCAATACGAACGTTGTTGTTGTATTCAACTATAGAAATGTCATTTGGCCAGTATACCAAAGAAATGTCTGTAGTCAATCCATGTAAAGAACCTCCCGGGTCGATAGTTTTTCTCATTCTGGCAACCTGCAATTCTGTAAACATACGTGTACAGTTATCGCCGCTGTAGTCCATAAAGTTCATGTACATTTCACCACCCGGATGAGATTCGATAGTACAGTTTGGTATAACCTTATTTAGCGGTAAAGGACAACTTTGTGTAGCATCTTCTTGTCTTGGTGTATCATCAATACCATCATCATCACCACATGTTCCACTACCTACAGGAGTATTACCCCAAACATGCCATATGTCAAAGAAGTGACCCAGCTCATGAGTTAATGTTCTACCTTTTTGAGTGTTAGAAGAGTAAAACTTTTGTCCTGTTTGTGTTTTCTTACCCAATGTTAAGTAGTGTATTACCACACCACCAAGTTGTGGATCGCCTGTAGTATTACCTGCATAAGTAGGGTTATAGCCCCAACCTAATACTTGCCCGGTGCTGCCGGGGTTTGTAATGTTGGTAACCCATACATTTAAGTACTTTGTGTTATCCCAAGGGTCTGCTCCTCCCATTACAGAGCGTTTAACATCGTAGCTATGCGGAGGGTAACCGGTAAAGTTTGCTGGTTTAGTTAAAATATTAACAGCATATGTAAGTTGACCATTAGGGTTCTTCTTAGCTACTGCAAACGTCATTTGAGGGTTTCCTACAACTGGTTTGAATACCTCTGGTACATTATTAATATCGCTGTTTTTCGCATTGAAATCCTCATTCAATACGATCAACTGAGATGCTATTCTTTCGTGTATGCCTGAAACACCACCAAGATCGTCTATTTGAGTTTGATTTAAGATAACGTGAAATACAACAGGAATGTTAGCGTGCGTGTAAGTAGTTTTTCTTGCTGCACGAGACATTTCTTTGTTTTCTTTTACATAATTGGCCCAATACTTATCGTACGCTGCTTTAGCAACAGGGTCTGATTCTATTTGTTGTTGAACTATCTCGTTACCGCATATTGTTTGTGCTTTTACAGCCTTAAACGGTAACACCAATCCACACATTGCTGTTAATACCAGAAATTTTTTCATTATACTAAGTTGATTATTATAATATTCGTATCGTTTTACTTTTTGGTTCTGCTGTTGATCTCGTCCCTGATAGATATAGCTCTAACATAATCCTCCTGTTCTAATACCTGTTGCAAAAGGGTATTGAGTTCGTCTAAAGTCATAGAACTCAAATCTTTGTTTTCAGATACGGTTTCTGTAGGCGTACTTATTGATTCTCCTTCAGATTCTGTTTTTTCTGCAGGGTCCATATCTAAACCTGCTGCATCAAGTATATTTTCGAAGGTGTATATTTTGCAGCCCGAACGAACTGCTAGTGCTAGAGCATCTGAGGTGCGGGAGTCTATCTCTACAACATTACCATTGTTTTGACACACTAATTTCGCGAAAAATATGCCTTCCTCCAATTTATAGATGACAACTTCTGTCAATTCTATGTCAAAGTTTGCCATGAAGTTAGAAAACAGATCGTGCGTAAGTGGTCTGCTGGGTTGCATACGTTCCAGAGCGACTGCAATTGCCTGAGCCTCAAAGCCTCCGATGACAATTGGTAAACGACGCAAACCGTTTACTTCGCCTAAAACTACTGCATAAGAATGTGTTTGGGTGATACTGTGGGAAAGCGCTACAATTTCCAGTTCCGTTTTTTTCATTATTCAGTTCTGCTTACTTCCAAGTTCGGTGCGTGAAGATACTACATTCCGCTTATATAATTATATTTAAAAAAGTGTTGGTGTGTCGTCTTTTGTATTATCATCCAAAGACACTTCTTTTAGCGTTTTGTCTCCGATTTTAGTACCAATGGTACGCCAACCTGTAATATCAATCTCGTCATGTATACTAAACTTACTCTCTTCAAGCTCTGTTTTTCGTTTACCTACACCAAGAATAATAGTAGGCTCACTGGTTGTAGTAACAAATTCCAGATAGTTTCCGTCACCTTCTTTTATAAATAGGTATTTGTTTTTAAGTGTTTGTGCTTCAATAACAAACCTTTTGGCATAGAAACTGCCTGATTTTTTATCGAAGTAAACAGCACTGACTACTTTTTCCGGGTTGAAGAGCTCTATTCTTACTACATCTTCGGGCTCATAGCGGTTTGTTAACTCAAAATCAGTCAGCTCGTAATGTCCATCTTTATAGAATACCAGTACTTTGTCATCAGCAGTAAAGCTACCCAGCAGCATACCGTTGCCATCTTTATTCAGTCTGCCAACAGCATCATCGTACCATATTTTTTGCCCGGAAAGGGTAGAGCGACCTTTTTCTTTAAGTCTTGTACTGCGTATAGGATATTTTGTAACCTGGTTACCACCTGCACTTCTGCCTTTAATGTCTAATTCTTCAAAAGAATAGTCAAATACTTTATTTCTTGCTTTACTACCGGGTGAGAGTGTGATAGTAATGGTTTCTGCCTCTCCGTTTGGATTAGCACTAAAGTGATGTACTTTGCTGTTTTTATTCCCTTTTGTCAGGTCGTATTCTCTATCACGCGTAACACCTGTAACATTAAAACGCTTGGCGTAAGAGATACCTGTTTTGCCATCAACATATATCATATTGTAGGTAGTACGGTCGTCACCTTTAGTCCATACATCTAAGTGTATGATGTCTTTACCAACAAAAGATTTATCTGCAACTTTGGTCACCACCATCTTACCATCTTTCCTGAAGACGATGATATTATCCAGATCAGAGCATTCAAATGCAAACTCATCTTTCTTCAGGCTGGTTCCGATAAAGCCTTCTTTTTTATTGTAGTATAATTTTGTGTTGGCTATGGCTACAGTAGTTGCCTCAATATTTTCAAACGGACGAATCTCTGTTTTTCTTTCGCGTCCGGCACCATGCTTTTTTAACAAGTTTTCGTAGTAAGCTATAGTATAGTCAGTGAGGTTTTTGATGTTGTCTTTTGTTTCTTTTATGTTGTCTTCAACACCTTTGATGTGCTCGTCTGCCTTAAATGAGTCATATTTAGAGATACGTTTGATCTTTATTTCAGTCAGTCTCACTATATCTTCTTCGGTAATCTCTCTTTTAAACTTTTTCTTGTAAGGTTTTAGCCCGTTGTCGATGGCGTTTATTACCCCCTCCCATGTAGTTTCTTCTTCTATATCACGGTATATACGCTTTTCTATAAATATCTTTTCAAGAGAAGAGTAGTGCCAGTCATCTTCTAACTCTCCAAGCCTTATTTGCAGTTCTTTAAGTAAAAGATCTTTGGTATGGTCTACCGATAACTTCAGTAGTTTCTTGACATCAACAAACTGAGGTTTTTCATCGATAATGACACAAGCATTTGGAGAAATAGATATCTCGCAATCGGTAAATGCATATAAAGCATCAATTGTTTGGTCTGCATCAACACCGTTGGGTAGTTGTACCAGCAGCTCTACATCTTTTGCTGTATTATCAGTAACACTTTTGATTTTTATTTTACCGTTATCGTTCGCTTTTAATATGCTGTCTACAAGTTGACTGGTAGTAGTATTGTACGGTACATCTTTAATAATAAGTGTTTTCTTGTCTGCCGCTTCTATTCTTGCTCTTACACGAACCTTTCCGCCGCGTTTACCGTTGTCGTAGTTACTTACATCTATTAAGCCTCCTGTAATGAAATCGGGATACAGATCGAAGCTTCTGCCTTTAAGGTATTTTACTGCTCCCTGTATTATTTCGCAGAAGTTATGAGGAAGAATTTTGGTAGATAAGCCCACAGCAATACCTTCTGCACCTTGTGCTAGAAGTAATGGGAACTTCATCGGCAATGTAACCGGCTCTTTCTTTCTGCCGTCGTAGCTTAATTGCCACTCCGTTGTTTTATTGTTGAATGCAATATCTAAAGCGAACTTAGAAAGACGCCCCTCTATATATCTTGCTGCCGCTGCACTGTCTCCTGTTCTTACATCTCCCCAGTTACCCTGAGTATCTATCAAAAGGTCTTTTTGCCCAATGTTGATAATAGCATCACCGATAGAAGCATCACCATGCGGGTGGTACTGCATGGTTTGCCCAATGACGTTGGCAATTTTATTATACCTGCCATCATCCATCTCTTTCATGGAGTGCAGTATCCTGCGCTGTACAGGTTTTAGTCCGTCGTTAACAGTAGGTACTGCACGCTCTAATATCACATAGCTGGCATAATCTAAAAACCAGCTCTCATACATATCATTCAGGAATACTGAATTTTGCTCTTGATGGTCGTTCTGTTCAGACATTTATTCCTCTCGTAAGATTTTCAATCCTGTTGTAACAGGCTTCGATGACCGATAAAATTAATCAAAAATCAATTGTTCTGTAAGAATCAATAAGGCGTTGGTAAAGTATTTATTAACATAATCGTTTTATATGTTTATACCTGTTATAAGGTTTTTGTTGTTTCTTTATAATCAAATATATACTTATGAAAAAGACATACATACTCCTATTGTTATCAGCATTTTTTGTAGTCTCAAACACAGCAGTTGCTCAAAAGGTAAAACTAAAATCAGGTAAGCTAAGTATGCTTAGCGGTGTAAAAGAGCTAAATGTTCAATACGATTACAGCGAAATGAGTGTTGGTAAGTTCTCTGATGAAGCAGATTATATTAAAAAGAAAAAAGAAGACTATAACAAAAAAGAAGCAGGTAAAGGTGATAGTTGGGAAAAAGCATGGGTTGCAGATAGAGAAAACAGGTTTGAACCTCAGTTTGAAGAGTTATTCAACAAAACTTCGGGCATAAAAGTAGGAGACCTGTCAGATGCGAAATACACACTTATTTTCAAGACTACTTTTACAGAACCTGGTTATAATATACATATATCAAGAAAGAATGCATCTATAAATGGTGAGGCTTACATTGTAGAAACTGCTAACCCGGATAAAATATTAGCAAAAATTACAGTTGATAAATGTCCCGGAAGAACTTTTGGAGGATATGATTATGATAGTGGAACAAGAATTCAGGAAGCATATGCAGTAGCAGGAAAGGGGCTGGGCAAGTTTATAAAAAAGGAAGCTAAATAATATAAACCAGTAAGAGGTAAAGGGGGCTGCATTGCAGCCCCCTTTGTTATTTTATGTAGCAGAAAGGGTTACTCTAGATGATAACCAGCTTTCATTTAATGGTATCAGCCAGTTTTTTATCAGCTCTTCTTTAGAGCCAACAACGTTATTAAAGAGGGGAGTGTCGTGCGAAATATATCCTTTGTCAATAGCATATTGCACCTGATTTAGTGGTAGCATTTCTGATTTGCCATTCACTAAAAATGTAAGTACCATTCTGTCGAACATATTTACGTCATACTGACGCTCGATGCTCTTTACCACTTTTACAGAGCTATCGGTGCTGCATCCGCTAACACCTGTTGCTGTTTCATCTGCCATGAATATGATGAACTGCTTAAACACAAGTTTCGCCCAGCCTTTTACAGGATCTCCATGAGATTTCCATTGTGTGTAAAACTGCTCCAGCTGTTCGTTTATTTCAGTTTCTTCTTTATCAATAAATGCACGGCTACTTTGGTATACCCAAACTCTTGAGTCGTTGGCAAAGTCTGCAGGGATGATATTTTGTAACTCATTTAGCATAGAGCAAAGTTACGGTAGAATTATTTTACTGCGATATCTTTTGTGTTTTTCGCTTTCTGTTCTAGCAGCCAGGCATTTAGGCTTTTAGCCATTTTTCTGTAGTTGCCTGATGGGGGAGTGATACTGAACTTACTACCAACAAAATGACTGTTCACAAGTATTCTTTTATCATCGGCTACAAATACCATTACTTCACGGTATTCTTTTTTAGGGTTGTAATTAAGGTTTTTACTGATGATCAGGAATACCTCAGGAGCGTCTTGGTGTTGAGTATAAGCAAGGTGCTGATCATTCATGAATCTTTTTAAAAGTGATATGTTGTTTTGTAGAGGTTGTTCCGATGTAATTGCATCAAACTTTAAGAGTTGTAAGTACTGTACGGCAACAGCTATTATCATAACTGCAATAACAATGGTCATCAACCAGACCATAAAATTGCTGTTTGTAGTAATACCAAAGAAAACAGGCCATGCGATACGGGCTAGTACTACAAAGCCAACTGTAAGGAGTACTGATGGAGGAATAGTTCTTTTAGTAAAAGGATAACGTTTATGTTCTTTTATAAAAGATAAGTCATTTAGGATATCCTTA
The DNA here is from genome assembly GCA_030429205.1 of Bacteroidia bacterium. Lineage (GTDB taxonomy): Bacteria > Bacteroidota > Bacteroidia > Chitinophagales > Chitinophagaceae > UBA5543. Next base: position 380,762 of record JAUICZ010000002.1, on the reverse strand, counting down.
CCCCAATCGAAGTTGCTGTCAGGTGAATTTAGGGCTTTCATATAACTATATTATTCCATCGACTGAGCAACTATTTCAGCAATATCGAGTACTTGCACATCGTCTTCTTTTTCTTGATTCTTCAATCCGTCAGAAAGCATAGTAGTGCAAAAAGGGCAGTTGGCAGCAATGACTGTGGCACCTGTGGCAACGGCTTCTTCACTACGTTCGAAGTTTACACGTGTAGTTCCCTTCTCTTCTTCTTTAAACATTTGAGCTCCGCCTGCACCGCAACAAAGCCCGTTAGTACGACAACGCTTCATTTCTATCAACTCCACATCCATAGCTTCCAGTACTTCGCGAGGAGCTTCGTATATATTATTACCACGACCCAGGTAGCAACTATCGTGGTATGTGATCTTCTTACCTTTAAAGGTCCCGCCACCTTTCATGGTGATCTTGCCTTCGTTAATAAGACCTTGTAAGAATGTTGTGTGGTGTATTACTTCATATTCACCACCAAGTGCAGGATATTCATTCTTTAGAGTGTTAAAGCAGTGCGGGCATGCAGTAACGATCTTCTTGATACCGTAACCGTTTAGGGTCTGAATGTTATTGTAAGCCATCATCTGGAACAGAAACTCGTTCCCTGCACGACGTGCCGGGTCTCCTGTACACATTTCTTCCTTTCCTAAAACGGCAAATTTTACTCCTACCTTATCTAAAATCATAGCAAAGGCCTTGGTGATCTTCTGTGCCCGTTGGTCGAAACTACCGGCACAGCCTACCCAAAAAAGAACTTCAGGCATTTCACCATTCGCTGCATATTCTGCCATCGATTTTACTTGCATATCTATCTTTACTTTCTGTTATTTTAAAAAATTACGCTTCAGCCATTTCCTGTACCCACTTGTCTCTATCGTCAGGGCTAAACTTCCATGGAGACATGCTTGTTTCAACATTACCAAACATCATGTTCCACTCTTCCGGGCTATTACTCTCTTCCATAATCAGGTAACGACGTAGCTGGTAAATAATGTTCAGCGGATCGATACTTACAGGGCAAGCCTCAACACATGCCTGGCAGGTAGTACAAGCTCTAAGTTCTTCTACACTTATGTAGTCGTGTACCAATGTCTTTCCATCATCAACAAACTCTTTGTTTTTATTGATGTTAGCACCAACCTCTTCAAGTCTGTCACGGGTGTCCATCATTATTTTACGAGGAGACAACGCTTTGCCTGTTTGGTTGGCAGGGCAGTTTGCTGTACATCTACCACACTCTGTACATGCGTAAGCATCCATTAGATTTTTCCAGCTAAGGTCTGTAACGTCTTTTGCTCCGAAACGAGGTGCTTCTGCTGGAGCTGCGTCAGTAGGAGCCTTCTCCGGCTCCATCATATACAATACTTCTTTTTGTATGTCCTCCATGTTTTCAGCCTCTCCCTGGTTTTTCAAGCGCATATAATATGCATTAGGGAATGCTAATAAAATGTGGAAGTGTTTAGAATAGGGTAGGTAGTTCATAAATGCTAATACACCAATGATGTGTAACCACCAGCCACCACGCTCTATAGCTATTAATGCTTCATTTGATAATCCCGAGAAAATACTAGTAAGGTTTCCGGAAATCCAAAATTGTTCAGTAAGTGTATAATGCTCTACACCTCTGCTTTGTAAAACAAGGTCTGCTGTATTCATAGCCAGAAAAAGCCCCATCAATATCACTTCTGTTATCAATATGATGTTAGCATCGTTTTTAGGCCAGCCTTTTAATTCACCTTGTATCAGGCGGGGTATCTTAACTATATTTCTTCTTATCAAAAATATTACACAACCTATTAATACAAGTGCAGCTAGTATCTCGAAACAACCAATAAGTACAGAATATAATTTTTGTCCCAATAAAGGAACGAATAATCTGTGTTGACCTAGTATACCGTCGAGTATGATCTCCAGTATCTCTATGTTAATAATAACAAAGCCTAAATAAACAAACAGATGAAGTATTGCAGGTACTGGCCTTTTGAACATTTTCTTTTGTCCTAAAGCCAGCAATACCATATTTTTCCATCGCTCTTTGGAATTGTCAGTCAGGTCTTCATCTCTGCCCAGCAGGATGTTTCGTCTGATTTCTCCGACCTTTTTTGCAAACAAGTAAATGGATACACCCGAAATAATGATAAATAGTATCTGTGGGATATACTGCATGTGTGTTACTTTTACCAAGTTCGAAAATACTGGCTTTTGTGTTAAAAACATAGTTTAACATTAGCTGTTATAAGGTTTGATGTAAATTGTTTAGGTTTGACGTAAATGTTAGCTGTCAATTAATGAAAAGAATTGTCCCCTATATATTGATAGTATTGCTATGCTTTAGCGTAAAATCTTATGCTCAAGATGAGCTTGATGAGATAAAACAGATAGAAGATACGCTATTGGTCACGGCAGATTCTATGTATCATGCATTTATTCCTGATGAGCGACCAGAGTATGCACAAAGGTTTGTTAAGCAGCTGATACAAGCCTTAAAAATAGAGAACTCTTTTGCATACGACTTTCCCAGACTACAGGAAGTGATCAATATTATTTATCCCGAAGACAAATCATTCAGGATATTTAACTGGGCAATAGCCCCAACGCAGGTTACACGCAGGTACTATGGAGCGATACAAATGAATAGTACAGACCTTAAGTTGCATGGGTTGATAGATTACTCGGGTGCTTTAAAGAAATGTAGTGAAGACAGTGTTCTGACCGGCGGGAAGTGGTACGGCGGATTGATATATAGATTAATACCTAAACAGGTAGGAGGAGAAACCGTTTATACCATGTTTACACTTAATGCTTCAAGCCCTATCAGTAATAAAAAAGTACTTGATCCCATGAAGATAACAGAAGACGGGGTTGTATTTGGTGCACCAATATTTAACCTGCAATCAAAATGTACCCCTTCTGCTCCCATAAATCGTTTTGTTATAGAGTACAAAAAAGATGTTCAGGCATCTATGAACTGGGACAACGATTTTAATGCTATCTATTTTGACAGGTTGGTATCTCAAATGAACGATCCTAATCGGAAGTATACTTTCGTGCCTAGCGGGCAATACGACGGTTTTAAGTGGAAAGGAAACAAGTGGGAGTTCGTAAAAAATCTGATACCTATTGAGAACAGAAAAGACGGTGAAGCGCCTACGCCAACACCTCTTTTTAATAACAATGAAGAATAGTCTTTCTACAACCCGATTTTTTTCATAATTTCGCATCGCACAAAACGGACCGGTAGCTCAGCTGGATAGAGCATCTGCCTTCTAAGCAGACGGTCATAGGTTCGAATCCTATCCGGTTCACATGTAGAGGTTTCAGGCTGCCAAAGCTTGGAGCCTCTTTTTTCTATGTGGTTTATGTCTTAGGTATCGACATCGTGTATTTATTCTACTTTCATTATTGTTGTTTTGAATATTGACAAGAGTTACATTGTATTGCTCTTTAATAAATGAAATGACCATTTTGATGAATGAGATGGCCATTTTAACAAGTAATGAATAATATTTTGAGGTAACAGTATAGTTTTATCATAAACTATTATTATATGAAAAGGGTAACCTTAACACTGCTTAGTTTATTTGCTTTGTGTACAGTGTACGCTCAGTCCCTGCCAATTGCAAGCCATGCCTTTCTTGAGAATAACAGTAAATATAATAAGCTGGAAAAAGTAGCTCATAAGTATGAGCTACCCAGAGTGCTATATTATATATACGTTCTCGAAAAAACAGGTAAAATAATAACAATAGAAAAAGTATCATTGTATTAAGAGGTTAGTTGACGTCTTTTTTTTTGAATAAATAATAGAACATTTAGTCTAAATGTTCTATTATTTATTAGGCTTTTACGTACTAAGCAAAGGCGACTTTAAGGAAAATAGAAAAGGGCAACTATTATAAGATCTGGGGTCTGTATGTATCGTAATATTGTTATCGGGATTTTCTTTTGCGTATATGTGTTTGCTATTCCTAATATAGGCTGGGGGCAAGATTATTTTTATTACACATATAACACACGAGGCGGTTTACCTAGCAATAAAGTAAAGGCTGTTGTGCAAGATATGGATGGTAATATATGGATACCCTCAGATAAAGGTGTGACAAAGTTTAATGGTAAGCGATTTAAAACATTTACAGTTAAAAATGGTTTGCCAACTAACGAAACATTTTTTACAACTGCAATTGACGATAAAGTATGGGTGTATGATTACACGCCCAATATGACCTATATAAGGAGAGATACTGTTTTCAATACTATAATTCCCAAGCATAGGACCGTTGAAGAAAAGGGCATATTTAGAAAACGCTATTTCATAAAAAAGGATAGTGTGACAATGAATATAAACTCGGACAATACATCGTTAATGATAGAGGTTAACGATTCATGCTATTCTATTGATTTTGGAAAGTTTATTGATTCGACACCAAAGTTAAAAGAAAAAATACCCTTAAAATTTTTCAAATATTACCATTCTAAGTCGGGACTCATTACCTCGACAGATGGACGTTTGTTAGCAGTTGCTTTCGACACAACCCTAATTATTTACAACCTGAGAACAAAAGAGATAATATCGTTAAATACCAATTATATTGACAAAAATGATAATGCTAGTGGGGAGGTTTATCCACATTTGTTTTCTAATCATTTTATATACATGTCTGATACTCCTTATATACTGTGGTTTATTGATTTAAATGATTTTACAAAAAAGTCAATTAACCTTAAAGAGTATGATCAATATTATACCGGATCAATAACACATTTATTTAAATCAGACAAAGAGTTTTGTATTACGTCTTTGAGTAACATGTATATGCTTTTCAATGAGGATTTAGAACTTGTTGATACGTTTCGCTGGGATATTGATAAGAAAATAAACAATATTAACCGTGATAATAGTGGGAACTACTGGATAGCTAGTAACAATGAAGGCATTCAAGTAGTAACCAAACATTTCTTGAAATTCAAAAAAATTAAGCACTCAATAAGTACATCGAATATACTTAACATCTATTCGGCCCCTGAAGGCTTCTTTTTGTTTGATGATGAGTCAAATTTATTTATTTGTGATAAGAATTTTAAACTCACTAAGAAAATAAAGTTGCCAGTTATATTCTTGTCGTATCCAGAAATAAAAAGGTATTGGGTTTATCCCGATGAAAAAGGAGGCTTCTATATTACATCTGCTTTTGGAGTTTATTATTTAGATAAAAGCAGATCACTACACTCCTTTGAATATCAAAAAATATCTTCGCATAAAAACTATATATATAATAAAGTAAAAGACACATTGACTATTGCTACATCTGCAGGGTTGTATTATGCAAATTCAAAAGGGAAGACTGTACAAAGTTATGACACTTCGGTAGTAGTAAGAATTAATAATATTAGTGAAAGCAAAAATGGATATTGGTGTACAAACGATGCCGGCAGAATAGTGTTTATGGATATTAGGTGTAACATTTTAGAAGATACACTTATAGATAAGAGGATCGTGTTTTCAACTATTATTAATGATAACCTGATTATAGCATTAGATGGATATGGTGTATACCGTTTCGATACAAATACAAGGGAGTTAGATTTGGTAATTAAGGATGATAACTTTAATTATTATTTGAGGTCAGATGATGGTTTCTGGCTAGCTAACCAAAGCTATATAGTCAGATATAATAATAAACTAGAACTGGCAGCAAAATATTTAAACACTAAAGGTTTATTATATAATGAGCTGTATAATATTAATGAATGTGAAGATGGTGACTATTTACTATGCGACAATGGTATTGTTAAATTGCCTGATTCAACCTTTACGTACAATGATACGGTCTTTCAGAAAAGCGTGTATGTTTCTTCTGTTTCAATAGGTAATACCAGTTACTATTTCAATAGAGAAGACTCTGTTTTTACATGTCAGTATTTACCTGTTAATTACACAATAGAATTTAGTTGTAACAGTACCTCGTATTTAGGAGAAGTAGGTTATGAGTATTATATAGAAGATGATAAAAACCAGTGGCTTAAAACCAGTAACAACTTTTTAAGTTTTGCTACATTAAGTCCGGGTGAATATAAAATACATGTAAAAGCTGTAGTTGATAATATTGATGTCAATTCAGAAGAAAAAGTATTCAAGCTAGTCGTTGCTCCCTTGTGGTGGCAGTCAATATACTTTAAGGCTGCAATGGTGCTATTGGGTACATTGTTGATAATAGTGTCAATATTGGTACGACTGAAAGTTATTAAGAAGAGAGAGCGTAAAAGAACGGAGTTAAACAAAAAGATAGCTGAGTTGGAGTTATCTGCTCTGCAATCGCAAATGAACCCTCATTTTATATTTAATACGTTGACCTCTATTCAGAGTTTTATTAATACAGAAAGTATTGCTGCTGCAGATGATCTTTTGCATAAGTTTTCTTTATTAGTAAGAAAGTATTTGGAGTTCTCAAGAAGAGGGCTGATCAGTATTCAAGAAGAGATTGATACTTTAAAACTATATACACAGATTGAGCAAATACGTTTTAATAATGTGTTTGATGTAAGGTATATTATTAGGAATAATAGTTTAAAAAAAATGGAAGAGGTGCTGATTCCACCTATATTGCTGCAGCCACTAGTTGAAAATGCAATTAATCATGGTTTGTATCACCTGTCTGAAAGAAGAGGGCTACTTAGAATTGCGTTACTAATAAACAACACAAACATAAAAGTTATTATTGATGATAATGGTGTAGGAAGATCTAGAGCAAAATCATATAGAAAAAAAATATTCAAATCGGTAGGTAATAATTTAATACAAGATAGAGTTGCAATTCTAAACGAGTCGGGGAGAGCAGAAGTTAGTGTAAATGTTATCGATAAAACGAATAGTGATAAAGAACCAATAGGAACAAGGGTTGTGCTAACTATAAAAATATAAATCATATATGATAACGGCAGTAGTAGTAGAAGATGAACCCGCATTGCGTGTTTTAATAAAAAAGTTAATTCTGGAAGTTGATCCGCTTATTGATATAGTTGATGAGTGTGAAAATGTTGATCAGGGAGTGGAATCTATTCTATCCTCTCAGCCTGATATAATCTTTTTGGATGTAGTGCTTCCGGGTGGTTCTGGTTTTGATATATTGCATGAGTTACCTGAAATAAAGAGCGAGGTTATTTTTATTACAGCATTTGATAAATATGTATTAGATGCTTTTCAACTTGCAGCTGTAGGTTATGTGTTGAAGCCTATTGATAAGAACAAGCTAAAAATAGCAATTGACAATGCTAAAAAAAGACTAGAAGGAAGGGGTGGACAAGAAGTCATTTCAACACTGAAAAAAATTATAAAAGAAAATAATGAAGCTGTAGATAAAATAGGGATTCCTACACAGGAGGGACTGTTGTTTGTGTCGCTAGATAAAATAATGCGTTTTGAGGGAAGAAAATCATACACAAAAATTTTCCTAAAAGATGATTCTACAATATTGAGCTCATATAATATTGCAAAATTCGATAACATACTTCCTGTAAAAACATTTTTTCGGGTGCATAGATCTCATATAATATCGTTATCTGAAATACGAAAATATGTATCGAACGAAGCAATAATTGAAATGTCTAATGGTGACGTGGTACCATTATCCAAGAATATGAAAGCAGCTTTTCTTAATTGTTTCAACAAGCCGTACTAAGCAGATACTTTTAATAAAAGGTTAGTGAAATGATTTGAAAATATATTGTGACTGAATACAACATGGACTCAATGTTACATTCTAAACAGATTGTCATCTGTTCAACCCTATTTGGTTTATAGTAAAAGCCACCTCGGAAAGGTGGCTTTTACTATAAAATCGTAAGTAATACTACTGTTTCATAACAGTAAGTACTCTTTTTTCATTTTGTCCGATTATTTGTACGAAGTGTATACCTGTAGACCAACTGCCAGCATCAAGTTGTGCAGTATATCCGTTAGGTTTTATCGTCACATCCTGATTTGCAACTATAGCACCGTTTGTGTTAAGTACTCGCACATTATAAACACCAGGCTTAGCAAGTGTTAAATCTAAAGTTAACTTGTCTGTTACCGGGTTAGGATAAGCCTTAAACACTGTTGCATTGGTAACCTTAGCTACAGAAGCTGGTATCTCGGTAAGTGTTTTAGATATATTGCTACTTGGGTCGTCTCCTTGGTTACCCGTAGCGCCGTTTACAGCATTGATAATTCCTGAGAATGTAACGCTTCCTGTACCCGTAGATGGAGCGGTCCAGTCTAGTGTAACTTCAAACTCCCCCGAGCCATTCTGCATAATAGCACTAGATTGCTCTGCAACTTGATTTGAAGACAACAGTTGGCTTCCAGAAGGTGCGTTTGCGAAAGACCCGGTAAGTGCATTGCTGGAATTTTGAGCTACAAGCTGATAGCCAAATCTTGAAAGGGATGCATTTGTGCCTTTTAGTGTGACTAAATAAACTTCTCCGGGTTGGTATTTGTCTACAGTAGCGCTGCTGGCACCTTGAGATTTAATGCGAACCTCTATACTGCCAGTAGTACCCCCTGTACCTCCTGTATGACAGTTGGCGCAAGTTCCTGAAGAACCGGCACCTCCTGTTAGGTTGCCTTGTCCATTACTGAATGCTCCGCCAGAAAAGCTGGAAACAGTAACATAAATAAGTCCTGCAATAGCAGTAATGAGTAGATGTTTTTTCTTCATAAGCATTTGATTACATGTGAAATAGTATACTAATTTAAGTAAAAACTATAAGATATATTACTAATAGATATCATTAAAAATTTTTCGACACCAAATCTACGTCTGCAGTTTGTCATTTGAATTATCTTTGCATGATGGGGCAGAAAAAGTTGATAAGATTCAGAGCTATAGATGAATTCAAGAATGTGTTACAATACCCTGAAGGTATAAAAGGTAAATGGGGCGAGTTTTTTGGAAATAGTAATCCAATAACACTAGAACTTGCATGTGGAAAAGGGGAGTATAGCGTAAATCTTGGTAGAGAACATCAGGATAGAAATTTTATAGGGGTTGATGTAAAAGGCAACCGTATTTATATAGGAGCAAAGCAAGCATTAGATGAAGAGTTGAGTAACGTTTCTTTTTTGCGTACTCATATATTACAGATAGAGGATTATTTTGAACAGGGAGAAGTTGAAAAAATATGGATCATATTTCCAGACCCGTTTTTGAGAGACTCCAGAGAAAATAACAGACTCACACACCCGCGTTTTCTATACAGATACCAAAGAATACTAAAAAAAGGCGGCACAGTAAACCTCAAAACAGATTCAAAAGAACTATACGACTATACACACGAAATGATAAAAGAGACAGGTTGTGTTATAGTAGAAGATATTCAAGATATTTACGGCAAAGGGAAAGCAACAGGGGCTTTAGCTATAAAAACATTTTATGAAGAAATGCATCTGGCTGAAGGGCGTATAATAAACTATATTTCTTTTAAACTACCTGATGAAGAAATAGACATACCTGAAAGACATAAAAAACATAAGGCAATTGTCTCAAGAGGATAACTATTACATAAACGAAGAGGGGTTTCTGGTTTTTACAGAAAAGTTTCACTTAGAAAGAGGTTCTTGTTGTGGAAGAGGGTGTAAACACTGTCCTTACGAATATGAAAATGTACCTGATGTGAAACGCAGTAAATTGTTAGAAGCCAGGAAAAATAATGGCAAAGAAACAAGTTGATAGAACGCATATATATGGTGCTATATACGACCTTGTAAGATTGGTGCCTAAAGGACGAGTAACATCATATGGTGCTGTAGCAGCTGCTGTAGGGTTAAAATCTGGTGCCAGAATGGTAGGTTATGCTATGAATCTGTCAACAAGTGTAAAGCCCCATGTGCCTGCTCATAGAGTCGTTAACCGTAATGGTTTGCTTTCCGGCAAACATCATTTTGATCCTCCTGAAAAAATGCAGCAACTTTTAGAAAAGGAGGGGGTAGTGATAGTAGATGATGTTGTCGTGAATTTTAAACAGTTGTTTTGGGATCCCTTGAAAGAGTTAGAGCTATAAGTTAATGTAGCCAGTAACAGGTATTCAGATACTTTTGATCAGGATAGTAAATAAACAGACAGGTACCATCTTTAATCAAATTGATCACCTTGTCAGATATCTCATTACTTAGAGCAGGGCAACCCCAGCTTCTGCCCAGTCTTCCTGTTCCTAATACAAAATCCTTACTTACATAGCCTGCTCCGTGCATTACAATAGCTCGTTTGTATGCTTCAGAGTTATATCCTTTATCCATGCCATGCAAGTAAAGGGAGTTGCCATGTTTGCCGGTGTATGTATTACCTGTGATGTAAAATCCTAAACTTGATTGATGGGAGCCGTTTTTATTAGAAAAAGCTGTTGCATATTCTTCTCCGGATCCTTGTCCATGAGCAACGTAGTCGTTTACCATTACTTCGTTACTTGTAAGGTCTATCACCCAAATACGATATTTATTTGCAGATAACCTAAAATCACAAATTGTAAGTATGTCCTTTTCAGTATTTACACGCTGCTCTTGCTTGAGTTTCAGGTATCCTTTGTAAGCTATAGCAAATACATTTTTGTCAAGTTTTGTATGATTAGTGAAATGTATGCCGTTGTATATGTCATCTACAGGGGAATCAGTTTCTCCTGCAATTATATTACTACAAAAGCACACTAAAATGAGGGTAATATGTATTAGTTTTTTTCTCAAAAGGTATATGTAAAGATACGATAATATTTACATTAACCCTATATAATGATAGTTCAATAACTACTTGAATATTATACTGCTATAGTAGCTCTCTATCACTCTTAATATTCACTGCTTTTTTCCTTACATTTGGCAGTCTTTAAAAATATTCAATTCTATGAAAGAAGTTTATATCGTGTCAGCTGTACGTACTGCTATGGGAAGCTGGGGCGGATCTTTAAAAGGCTTTTCAGCTACTAAGCTAGGTTCTATTGCTATAAAAGGAGCATTGGAAAAAGCAGGTGTAAAAACCGAAGATGTTAATGAAGTTTTGATGGGCTGTGTTATGCAAGCCAATTTAGGTCAAGCTCCGGCACGTCAGGCTGCTATTTTTGCAGGTGTACCTGATTCTGTACCATGTACAACAGTGAATAAAGTATGTGCAAGTGGTATGAAGGCTGTTATGCAAGGTGCTCAAGCCATCATGTTAGGCGATGCGGATGTTGTTGTTGCCGGTGGTATGGAAAGCATGAGTAATGTACCTTTTTACAACGATAAACAACGTTGGGGTAACAAATACGGCAACATTACTATGATAGATGGTTTGGCTAAAGATGGTCTTACCGATGTATACAACGATTACCCAATGGGTAATGCTGCAGAGCTTTGTGCGAGTGAATGTAACATTACTCGTGAGGCTCAAGATAACTTTGCTATTGAAAGTTACAAGCGTAGTCAGGCTTCAGTAGAGGGTGGTAAGTTTGAGAACGAGATAGTACCGGTTGAGGTTCCTCAACGTAAAGGAGATCCGATAGTTTTTGCAAAAGATGAAGAGCCTTTTAATGTAAAATTTGAGAAAATACCTGCATTACGTTCTGCATTCCAGAAAGATGGTTCTGTTACTGCTGCAAATGCAAGTACAATGAATGATGGAGCTGCTGCATTGGTGTTAGTTAGCAAAGAGAAAGCAGAGGCATTAGGCTTAAAGCCAATAGCAAAAATTAAGTCGTATGCAGATGCTGCACAGGCACCTGAGTGGTTTACTACATCTCCTGCGCTTGCAGTGCCAAAAGCGGTTGAAAAAGCAGGTTTAAAAATGGATGATATTAGCTATTATGAGTTAAACGAAGCATTTAGTGTTGTAGGGTTAGCTAACATGGAGAAAATGAACTTAAAGCCTGAACAAGTGAATGTAAATGGTGGTGCAGTTTCTTTAGGGCATCCTTTAGGTTGTAGCGGTGCTCGTATACTTGTAACACTAATTAATGTATTACATCAAAATAATGCACAATATGGTGCAGCCGGCATCTGTAATGGTGGTGGTGGTGCTAGTGCTGTTGTAATAGAGAAAATGTAATTACAGAATAAAAATTTTTATTAAAAGGTGTGGCATTGCCGCACCTTTTTTACTTTTGCGGCTAATACTAGAATATTATGATGCAGCATCCATGGCACGAGGTGTCAACAGGAAATAATGTGCCGGAAACGGTGAATGGGATAATAGAGATTCCTAAGAATTCAAGAGCAAAATATGAATTAGACAAAGATTCGGGTATGTTGATACTTGATAGAGTATTATACTCATCTGTAAACTATCCGGCTAACTATGGCTTTATACCGCAAACATATTGTGATGATGGAGACCCTCTTGATATATTAGTATTGTCACAAAGCACCATTGTACCTATGTGTATTGTAGAGGCAAATGTTATTGGCGCTATGAGGATGATGGACAATGGTGAAATGGATGACAAGATCATTGCTGTTGCTACGCACGATATGAGTGTGATACATATGAAGGATATAACAGACCTTCCGGAACACTGGATCAGAGAGTTGCGTAGCTTCTTTGAGAGTTACAAGAATCTGGAAAACAAGACCGTTGTTGTAGACGATTTTCAGGATAAGGAAACAGCCATGGAAATTGTAAATCAGAGCATTCAGGATTACAAAGAGAAATTCGGTAAATAATAAGATATGCTTATAGGAGAACTATCAAAACGGTCTGGTTTTTCAAGAGATACCATCAGGTATTATGAAAAGATCGGTTTGATAGTTCTGCCTAAAAAAGCACGCCGCGAAAACAACTATAAAGATTATCCGGAAGAAACACTTCTACTCCTAAAAACGTTGAAGAAGTACAAAGAGCTTGGTTTTACGCTAGAAGAAATCAGAGAGTTGGTTGTATTGCAGTCTATTAAAGTGTTAGACATTTCTAAGCTCATTAAGCTGATTGAAATAAAGCTGTCGGGTGTGGATGAAGAGATAGAGAAGTTGCACGATATCAAGCTTAAACTCAATAGAGAGTTATATAGTTTGATGGAAGAAGAGCAAACTAAAATTCTTGATTTACCTGAGATGTCTCTTGCAGCCTAGCTAACAATCTTATCAACAATGCCGTATTCTACTGCAGCCGTTGCATCCATCCAGTAATCGCGGTCAAAATCCGTATATATTTCTTTTACGGTTTTACTACAGTTGTCAGCTAATATTCTGGCACTGACTTCTTTGGTCTTCATAATATGTTTTGCATGTATCTCTATGTCGGCATAGGTTGCTTGAAAGCCACCTGCTCCGGGTTGATGTATCATCACTTCAGCAGTTGGGTATATGTATCTGTGCCCTTTCTCGCCTGCAGATAGTAATATTGAACCCATTGATGCTGCAAATCCTATGCAGTAGGTATACACGGGCGTTTTTATAATGTTCATTATATCGTATATCGCAAAACCAGATGTGACAACACCTCCCGGACTGTTGATATGGAAATGTATTGGTGCATTTTCGTCTATTACAGATAAATATTGTAATTGATCTACTACTTTTCTAGCAGTTTTGTCTTCTACCGCACCCCACAAAAATACTTTGCGCGAATCGAGTAGAGATTGTTCTATTAGTTGCCCCGGTGCTAATTCTTTTTCTTGCATTAGTTTTTATACAAGTATAAGGGGTGGAGTATAGTCCATGGTTTGCAATTGTGGATAAATATTACTGAATGACTTCTTTTACCCAGCTTTTGGTCATAGAAATACCCACCTTTACATTCTTTTCCTTAATCCTTGTCTCATCATTGGGGCGCATGAGCCACAGCGAACGTGATGCTAAAAGGTGTCCACCTGCTTTTTTGATTTTTTCTTCCAGGTGTTTTTGAGAGACTTTAGTAGAACCGGAACCTAAAGTAATAGCCATAACATGTTTGTCTTTTAAGTTTGTGCTTTTGATGAAGCTAGTTGTTGGCCAATCCGGGCGCCAGTTGTAAGTGTTTGCACATACTATGTAAAGGTTATAATCGGAAGTTACAATACTTTTAGCTGCGGCTACAGTAGTAACCGTTACATGATACTGTTTTTCGGCAAGAACCTCTGCAGCAGCTTTGCAAACCTGCTCGTCTAAGTTGTAAAACAGATCCGGGTTATACACTACGAGTGCTTTTTTATTGCTGCTATTATTACCCAAAATCCATTCTTTATCTGATCCCTTAGGTAATTCTGCCCAAATGGTAAGTATTATCCATATTGCCAAAATGGATGCGGTTGTTATGATCATAAAGCGAAAGAGTTTCTTCATGATCTGAAATTAATGTATATCTTATGTCTCTTCTATGAGTTAAGTCAAGCTTTAAAATGATTTAACTCATGAAACAACGAAAACTGTATAAATGAAAAGGTCGATATTATTACTCCTGTTAGTTATTGCTGCAGTACATAACACATTCGGGCAGATGTACAGCAAAGCTTTTGGGGACAAGAGCAACCCAGTCATTATATTTCTTCATGGCGGACCGGGTTATAACTCATTTACATTTGAAGCGTCTACCGCGCAGAGGTTGGCAGAAGAAGGGTTTCATGTAATAGTCTTCGATCAAAGAGGTTGCGGACGTTCTGATAGTATGAAGAATAGTAAATACACATTTGAAGAGGCTATTTCAGATATGGATGAGGTGTATAAAAAGTATGGGGTAGAAAATGCGAGTCTTATTGGTCATAGCTGGGGAGGAACGTTAGGCTTGGTATATGCTGAAAAATATCCAGGTAAGGTAAACAACCTTATTCTTGTTGGTGCACCGATGAGCTTTCCGCAAACATTTAAAGCTATTTTGAAGAATGCCAGAGACTCCTATACGAAAAGCAATAAACAGCAACAATTGAACTACCTGAAGATGTTAGAATCAATGGATTCTACTTCGATAATATATGCTAATTACTGCTTTATGCATGCAATGGCCAGTGGACTGTATAGTACAGAGCATCCAGCAGATAATACAAAAAAAATTAAGGCTGATATGAAACAGTCTGAGGATATTAAACAAGCATCGTACATGACTCAGGATCCTGTAAAAGGGTTTTATGATAATGAACACTACACGACACTGGTGATGTACAACAGGTTAAAGCAGCTAAAGGATAAAGTACCTGTTTATGGTATCTATGGTAAAGACGATGGGCTGTTCGATTCAATACAGCTTCAGGCAATAAGCGATGCTATTGGTAAGTCTAAACTTATGGTAGTAGAAAATGCATCGCACAGTGTTTTTATAGACCAGCAGGATGAGTTTATTAAACTCATGAATACTTATATGAAATAATTCATGAAAGCTTTTGTTTGTATTTAGCTAAAAACTCCTCAAACTCCTTTAGCGTATAACTACTTAGGTTGCGCTCTTTGGTAAGCCCGCCTTTTTGTGCGGCTAATACACCATAGTGTACATCGTGATAGCCGGTAATCGCATGTGCATCCGGGTTGATGGAGAGGGTAGCGCCTGCTTCAATAGCATATTTAATATACTGCCAGTCTAAATCTAAACGACGTGGGTGAGCGTTTATTTCAATTACCACATTGTTTTTTACACATTCATCAATGATTACCTTGTGGTATAATGGATAGCCTTCGCGTGATAACAATAACCTGCCCGTTGGGTGACCCAGTATTGTAGTGTACGGATTGCGTATTGCTTTCAACACACGGTCCATAGCCTTTGCTTCGGTCATTTTCAGGTTAGTATGTACTGATGCTATAACAAGATCAAGAGTGGCTAATACATCGTCACTATAATCTAAACTTCCATCATTCAGTATATCAACTTCTATGCTTTTGAAAATTTTAAATGGTGCTAACTTATCATTTATCTGGTCTATTTCATGATGTTGTTGTGCAATTCGCTCGGGCGTTAAACCATTAGCATAAAAGGCAGCTTGAGAGTGGTCGCTAATCACCATGTATTCATACCCTTTTTCAATACAAGCTTTGGCCATTGCGTCTATAGTATCTGCACCGTCACTCCATGTAGAGTGGGAGTGTATAATAGATTTTATATCCTCTGTTTGTATGAGTGTCGGGAGTTTTTGTTGGGCAGCAATATTCAGTATTTCTGCTGTTTCTCTTTGTGCCGGGTGAATATACTGCAGGTTGTTTTGCTCAAAAATTTCTGCTTCGTTATTAGGGTTTGTTGGTAAGGTATACTGCATATTGAATGCAGTTAAGAAATCTTCATTAGCAGTAGTTATGAATAGGTTTTTATAAAAGCTTCGAGTGTCAGAAAAATGTACACGAATAAGTAGTTGGTTAGGAGCCTGCACTAAAAGCAGTTCTCCTTCTTCCGTTATCTCTACTCCTTTTGTTACGCCAAACTGCTGTTTGATAGTTTCCTTTTCAGTATCGGTAATAAAGTCTATATATTCAAGGGTAGGTAATTGCCTGCGTATTGCCCCTGTCAAAGAAAAAAGTTTACCGGGGTTGGCTTTTCCCAGCTGAGAGATAAGCATGTTAGAAATATCCTCTACTTCTGCCCACAACCTAAAGTTTTGATTGGCTCTGATAAAGGCAATATTGTCAATGATGCTTTGTTGTGTTTTAGCACCAAAGCCTTTGTAAGTTGATAGTCGGTTTTCATGACATGCATATTCTAGTTCTCCGACACTTTCAATGCCCATCTCCTTCCATATAAGTGCGATTTTTTTAGGACCTAAGCCCTTTATTTGCATCATATCTAAAACGCCTGACGGTGTTTTAGTCATAATGTCTTCTAAAGCCTGTAGTTTGCCTGTTTCTATCAACTCTCGAATTTTTGCACCAGTACTTTTGCCTATTCCTTTTGTGTTAAATAGTTCAGCATCATCCATCTCCTCTGCCTGGCGAGGCAGCTTGTCTATATAATAGGCCGCTACACTATAGTTTTTAGCTCTGAAGGCATCTTCTCCGTGTATGTCCATTAGTTTAGACAGTAATGTGAAATGATCTGATATTTGGCTATTCGTCATGTGCATTAAATAAAATTGACTTGCTCAAAATTGGCAAGTCAATCTGAAAAAGAGAAATTATTTAAAGGTGATTTTATGTAGCAAGTTTAGCTGTTCTTTCTTTTACCCAACCCAGTGCTGTTTTCAGCTGCTCTTCTCTACTCATTTTGGCATTGTTTAGCACAACCGCATCTTCAGCTTGTCTTAACGGACTTTCTTCACGATTGCTATCGATATAATCCCTCATTTGAATGTTAGCCATTACTTCTTCGTAAGTAATGTTAGGGTTCTTTTCATACAACTCCTGAAAGCGTCTTTTTGCTCTCACATCCATATCTGCGGTCATGAACAACTTAAGCTCCGCGTCAGGAAATACAACAGTGCCAATATCTCGTCCGTCCATTACTATGCCTTTTTCTATGCCCATAGCTCTTTGCTGCTCTACAGCATACTCGCGAACATCTTTCAGTGCAGCTACATCGCTCACTCTTTCAGCTACTATCATTTCGTGTATCTGGTGTGCCACATCTTCACCGTTCAGGCATATTTCTGATGTTTGTTTGAGCTCATTGTATACGAAGCTTAGTTTTACGCCATCCAGCGCTGCTTTTACTTCTTCAGTATCAGAAATGTTTACATTGTTTCTAATAAAATGAAGGGTAATAGCTCTGTACATAGCTCCACTGTCTATGTGTTTATAACCCAGTTCTCTTGCCATGTCTTTGGCTAATGTACTCTTGCCGCAAGATGAGTGTCCGTCTATCGCTATTATGATTTTCTCTTCCATAGCTATACGTGTTTTGTTACTACAAATCTCTGTTATCTACAGCTGAAATCAAATAGGGCAAATGTCATAAAAAAGCTGTAACTTAATATGTTTCTATACAGATAAAGGGCAGCGATCGCTGCCCTTTATCTGTATTATAATTTGTTGTATTCTATTTACTCATCTCCGCAAAATACTTGTGGAAGTAAGGTATCGTTTCGATTCCTTTAAAGTAATTCTCTACACCATATTTCTCATTTGGTGAGTGAATAGCATCGCTATCTAAACCAAAGCCCATTAGTACGGTTTTAAGTCCTAATGTTTTTTCAAACAATGCAACAATAGGAATACTACCACCACCACGAGTAGGTATCGGATCTTTACCGAATGCAGTAGCAACTGCTTTTGCTGCAGCCTGATATGCGATCGAATCAGTAGGAGTAACAACCGGCTCACCACCATGGTGCGGAGTTACTTTTACTTTTACAGATGCAGGTGCAATGCTTTCAAAGTGTTTAGTAAACATTTCTGTGATCTCATCAGAAGTTTGGTCTGGCACTAAGCGCATAGAGATTTTAGCATACGCTTTAGAAGGCAATACCGTTTTCGCTCCTTCTCCTGTATAACCACCCCAAATACCATTAACGTCTAATGTTGGGCGTGTACCTGTACGCTCTGTGGTAGAGTATCCTTTCTCTCCACGAACATCAGCTATATCTAAGTCTTTCTTATACTCGTCCAGGTCAAATGGCTTGTCGTTAATGGCGTTGCGCTGTTCTTCCGTAAGCTCTATTACCTTATCATAAAAACCAGGGATAGTAATATGGTTATTCTCGTCGTGTAATGAAGCGATCATATCACATAGTACGTTGATCGGGTTACCAACAGCACCACCGTAAACACCGCTGTGTAAGTCGCGGTTAGGGCCTGTAACTTCAACTTCAACATAAGATAATCCACGTAAGCCTGTTTCAATAGAAGGGTGCTCCATGCTGATCATGGCAGTGTCAGAAACTAATACGATATCTGCTTTTAGTTTATCTACGTTGTTCTCCAGGAAAATACCCAAGTTGTCTGAACCAACTTCCTCTTCTCCTTCAATCATCATTTTAACGTTGCAAGCCAGTGAGTTTGTTTTGGCCATCACTTCAAATGCTTTTACATGCATGAAGAACTGTCCTTTATCATCTGCAGAACCACGAGCGTAGATATTACCATCTTTTATCACCGGTTCGAACGGGCCACTTTCCCAAAGGTCTAATGGATCTGGTGGTTGTACGTCGTAGTGACCGTAAACTAACACTGTCGGAAGTGCAGGGTCTACTATTTTTTCTCCGTATACAATAGGGTGGCCATCAGTAGGGCATATTTCAGCACTATCACAACCCGCGTCCAGTAGCGATTGTTTTACCGCTTCGGCACATTTGGCTACATCGCCTTTGTACTTGCTGTCCGCACTAATAGAAGGTATCTTTAATAAATCTAATAACTCATCCAGAAAACGATCTTTGTTCTCTGTCATATAGTCTTTCCAAGCTTGCATATTATTCTAATTTTAGGGCTCAAATGTAAGGCAGTTCAAATAAAAACGGGAATAAGAAATTGAAAGCCTTGTTAATTAATAAAAACCTTTGCAGGAAATCAGCTATAATTGTTATATTATCAAACTTTCGCTAACTTTGCACACTTTTAAAATTATACTGCCAATATATGAAGCTGTCGCAATTTAAGTTTGACCTTCCACTTAATATTATAGCACAACACCCCACTAAAGAAAGAGAGGATAGCCGTTTGATGGTCGTTCACAGGGACACCGGTAAAATAGAGCACCGTAATTTCCGTGATATCGTTGAGTATTTCGATGATGATGATGTAATGGTGGTGAATAACACAAAGGTTTTTCCGGCACGCCTTTATGGTCGTAAAGAGAAAACCGGTGCTAAAATTGAGGTTTTTTTACTTCGTGAATTAAATAAACCTAACCGTTTGTGGGATGTTATAGTAGATCCTGCACGTAAAATAAGGGTAGGTAATAAGTTGTACTTCGGTGAGAACGATGAACTTGTAGCAGAGGTGATTGATAACACAACTTCTCGCGGTCGTACTATACGATTCTTGTTTGACGGGGATGATGACGCTTTTAGAAGAATGTTAGAGCAATTAGGAGAAACTCCATTGCCTAAATACATCAAGCGTAAGCCTGACGAGCAAGATAAAGAGCGTTACCAAACTGTTTACGCTAAATATGAAGGTGCTGTAGCTGCACCAACTGCGGGTTTACACTTTAGCCGTGAGTTGATCATGCGTTTGGAAATACAAGGTATCAAGTTCGCTGAATGTACACTGCATACCGGCTTAGGTACTTTCCGTCCTATTGAGGTAGAAGATCTTTCTAAGCATAAAATGGATGCTGAATACTTCAGAGTGGATGATTATGCTACACAAATAGTTAATCATGCTAAGCAGAATAAGAAGCGTATTTGTTCTATTGGCACAACAACCATGCGTGCACTAGAAAGTTCTGTAACTGCAAATGGTATGTTGAAGGCTGAAGAGGGTTGGACAAACCTATTTATACATCCTCCTCACGAATTTTCTATCGCAAACTGTTTGGTTACCAACTTCCACCTGCCCAAAACCAGTCTACTAATAATGGTATGTGCATTTGCCGGGTACGATCTGGCAATGGAAGCTTACAAAACAGCTATTAAGGAGAAATACAGATTCTTCAGCTACGGCGACGCCATGTTGGTTCTGTAATATCCACAACATAACAAGTTTTCCACACAACGCACTTAGCAATAAGTGCGTTGCTTATTTTTGGTAAGTATGCAAAGTAAAATTGTCGACATTGTTCAGGCTTCAATAGATACGAAGCAAAAGGTTGTAAACGATAAGGAACTGTTAAAAACTATCGAGGCAGTAACATCGTTAATTATTACAGCGTTTAAAAATGGTAATAAGGTGCTTTTTTGTGGTAACGGTGGTAGTGCTGCAGATGCTCAACACCTTTCTGCAGAGTTTAGCGGAAGGTTTTATCAAGACAGAAAGCCTTTGCCATCAGAAGCATTGCATTGCAATACATCATATCTGACAGCAGTTGCTAATGATTATGGTTATGATAAAGTGTACAGCAGGGTAGTAGAAGGTGTAGGGCATAGTGGCGATGTTTTGGTCGGGTTGAGCACATCAGGCAACTCGCAGAATATTACAAACGCTTTACAAACCGCAAAAGAACTTGGTATGATTACTGTAGGGTTTACAGGTGAAGGTGGTGGTAAAATGAAAGACCTTTGTGACCATTTGATAAATGTACCAAGCAACGATACGCCAAGAATACAAGAGGTGCACATAACTGTAGGCCACATCATATGTCAATTGGTAGAAGAGGGAATGTTTGATTAATTAAACGACTTTAAGATGAGCGAAACAAACATACAAGCATTGGTAGATACTACATGGACGCTCTTTTTAGATAGAGATGGTGTTATTAATGTAGAAAATAGAGGGTCATATATCACAAATTGGGACGAATTTAAGTTTTGTGATGGAGCGTTAGATGCACTAAAGCATGTGAGTGAAGTGTTTGGTAATATTGTTGTAGTTACTAACCAGCGTGGAGTAGGTAGAGGTATTATGAGTATCGATAGTTTAAATGGTATTCATAGTAACATGATAGAGGCTGTAGTTGATAATGGAGGTATTATCAATAAAATATACGCATGTACAGCTGTAGAAGATGACGATCATAACAGAAAACCTAATATAGGTATGGCTATGCAGGCTAAAGAAGATATGCCTGAAATAGACTTTTCAAAGAGTATAATGGTAGGTAATAACTTAAGCGATATGGAGTTTGGCAAGAAGTCTGGTATGTATACAGTTTTGTTGACAACTACCAGAGAGCCTGTTGAACTACCACACGACCTTATTGATGAACAATACCCCTCACTACAATCCTGGGCAAACAGTTTAGCTACCACTGTAGTTGAATAGCGTTTATTTTCTTAATGTATAAACGGTTTACTGCTAGCATTTTCACTTCTGATTGTGTTTTATTATGCCATATGTAACCTAATGTAAATCTTATGTTACATTTATTTGGATGAAATAAAAAATACTCATACCTTTGCAGTCCTTAAAATAATATGGCGAAACAGGCATTAATTAAACAGGACGGAGTAATTGTAGAAGCATTGTCAAATGCGATGTTCAGAGTACGTTTAGAAAATGATCATGAGATATTGGCAACAATCTCGGGTAAAATGAGGATGCACTATATACGTATTCTTCCGGGAGACAAAGTAGGCGTAGAGATGAGTCCGTATGATTTGAGCCGAGGTCGTATTATTTACAGATACAAATAACAACAGAAATAATAAATAACCAATAAGTTATGAAGGTTAGAGCTTCTATTAAAAAGCGTAGTGCCGATTGTAAGATCGTGCGTCGTAAAGGAAAACTATATATTATTAACAAAAAGAATCCTCGTTTTAAGCAACGTCAGGGTTAATATTAATCAGATAAATTAGAAACATACATGGCTCGTATAGCTGGTATTGACCTTCCTAAAAACAAACGCGGTGAGATAGCACTCACTTACATCTACGGTATCGGTCGTAGTACGGCTCAAAGCATTTTGAGCAAAGCGAACATTGATTGGGATAAGAAAGCACAGGATTGGAATGACGATGAATTGTCTGCCATCCGTACCATCATTACTTCTGAAATGAAAGTAGAAGGACAGTTACGTTCTGAAGTTCAGATGAACATCAAACGTTTGATGGATATTGCTTGTTATCGTGGTCTTCGTCATCGTAAAGGTTTACCTCTACGTGGACAACGTACTCGTACCAACAGCCGTACTCGTAAGGGTAAGCGTAAAACTGTTGCAGGAAAGAAAAAAGCACCAAGAAAGTAATATTTCTGCTATCATTGGATCCGGGCTGGTGTATCGGGGAGAGATGGCAGAAAGCCGGTTAAAGCCGGTTTATTTTATTAACGACTACCTTATACAAAATTTAAAATGGCAAAAGGACAAAGCGGAAAAGGTAAAACAGCGGCTAAAAAGCGCGTAGTAAAGGTTGATGTTCATGGAGAGGTGCACATAAGTGCTACATTCAATAACATCATCATCAGTATTACCAACAAAACAGGTCAGGTTATTTCTTGGTCTTCTGCAGGTAAAATGGGTTTCAGAGGTTCTAAAAAGAACACTCCATATGCAGCACAAACTGCAGCTGCAGACTGTGCAAAAGTTGCATTAGATGCAGGTTTGAAGAAAGCAGATGTATTTGTTAAAGGACCAGGATCTGGTCGTGAGGGTGCAATTCGTTCGATCTCAAATTCAGGTATCGAAGTAACTTCTATTAAAGATGTTACACCTTTACCGCACAACGGTTGCAGACCACCTAAAAAGCGTCGCGTTTAATATATAATATCTTATTTTTTAATCACTGTTACGGATCGGCTTTTTCGATTTTTATATGAGACGTAGCAGATAAAATTCAAAAATCGACACATGGCACGTTATACAGGACCAAAAAACAGAATTTGTCGCATATTTGGCGAGCCCATCTTAGGGTCAGGTAAAAGCCTGCAAAAAAATAGCTTCCCTCCGGGACAACATGGTAACTCTCGCAGACGTAAGTCTACCAGTGAGTACGCTATACAGCTAAAAGAGAAACAAAAAGCTAAATACACTTACGGTGTATTAGAGAAGCAATTCCGTAACACATATGTTGAAGCAAACCGTTTGAAAGGTGCAACAGGTGAAAACTTGATCCGTCTTCTGGAAGCGCGTTTAGATAACACAGTTTACCGTATGGGTATTGCTCCTACACGCCCTGCTGCTCGTCAGTTGGTATCTCACAAGCACATTATGGTGAATGGACATATCGTAAATATTCCATCTTATCGTATGAAACCGGGTGATATTGTAGAAGTAAAGCCTAAGAGTAAAGTAAACACAGATTTGATGAGCATGTTAGGATCTAAAAATCCTAAGATCAACTGGGTTGACTTCAATGAAAATGATATGAAAGGTACATACCTTGCTCATCCAGAGCGTGAGAGTGTTCCTGAGAATATCAAAGAACAGTTAATTGTAGAGTTGTACTCTAAGTAATAATATTATACAGGTACATCCTGATTTAATAAAAGTAAAATCTAAAATCTCAATATGGCCATATTGAATTTCCAAAAACCGGATAAAATTGTTCTTCAGAAAGCAACAGATTTCGAAGCTCAATTTGAATTCCGTCCGTTAGAGCCGGGTTATGGTGTTACTATTGGTAACGCTTTACGCCGTGTATTACTTTCTTCTCTTGAAGGTTATGCCATTACAGGTATCAAAATAGCAGGTGCAGACCATGAGTTTGCTACTATCAAAGGTGTACTTGAAGATGTGACAGAGATCATCTTAAACTTGAAACAAGTACGCATCAAGAAAACTGTAGAAGATGATGTAACCAGCGATAAGGTTGAGTTAAACATCAAAGGACAGGATACCTTTACAGCAGGTATGATTGGTGATGCATTACCAAATTTTGAGGTAATGAACCCTGATCTTGTAATTTGCAGCATGGAGCCTGGTACTGTATTCCAAATTGAAATGAATATAGGCAAAGGTCGTGGTTATGTTCCTTCAGAAGAGAATCAAATTGAAGAAGCTCCTGTAGGTTACATTGCTATCGATTCTATATTCACTCCGATCAAGAACGTTAAGTACAGCATCGAAAACACTCGTGTTGAGCAGCGTACTGACTTCGAAAAATTGATCATGGAAGTAGTAACTGACGGTACTATACATCCGGAAGAAGCTGTTAAAGAAGCATCTCGTATTCTTATCCAGCACTTGATGATCATTACTGATGAGAACATCAGCTTAGATAACAAGCGTGAAGAAAAAGAGGCTGTAGTTGACGAAGAAACTTTACAAGTACGTAAGGTGTTAAACACTCCGCTTGAAGATCTGGAACTTTCTGTACGCGCATTCAACTGTTTGAAAGCTGCTAAGATCAACTCTTTAAGTGAGTTGGTACAGTACACTCAAGAAGAGCTTATGAAGTTCCGTAACTTCGGTCAAAAGTCTCTTTCTGAGATCGAACAAGTTCTTGGTGAACGTGGTCTACACTTCGGTATGGACATCAGCAAGTATATTCGTAACAACGATTAATATTTTATGAGCAGTGAACACTTGTGTTCGTTGCTCTTTTTATTTAATAACAAAGTACTCTGTAACTCCTTGACACGGTACAGAGGAATATCTAAAAAACAATAGTCATGCGTCACGGAGATAAAGTGAACAATTTAGGTCGTAAAAAAGCGCATCGTCATGCACTTTTAAGAAACTTGGCGAACCAATTGGTAGAACACAAGCGTATTACAACAACATTAGCAAAAGCAAAAGCTTTACGCGTATTTGTTGAGCCTTTAGTAACTCGTTCTAAAAAAGATACAATGCACAACCGTCGTGTTGTATTTAGCTATTTGCAAGAAAAAGATTCTGTAAAAGAACTTTTTGGCGTTATAGGCGATAAGGTTGCTAACCGCCCGGGTGGTTATACTCGTATTATCAAGTTGCCTCGTCGTTTGGGTGATAATGCTGATATGGCAATGATAGAGCTTGTAGACTTTAACGAACTATACAAAACGGGTAGTGCTGATGGTGCTAAGAAAACACGTCGTAGCCGTCGTGGTGGTAGTGCTAAAAAAGCAACTCCTAAAGCTGAAACTCCGGCAGCAGAAGAAAATGTTGATCAGCCACAAGCTGCAACTGAAGCTCCTGCTCAGGAAGAATCTAATGAAGAGAAGAAAGAAGATTAATAATCGTTCTTTGATGATATTAAAGGGCTGCCATATGGCAGCCCTTTCTGTTTTTAGGTATATTTGAATAATAACATTCACTTATGGATAATAAAACTCCTGAAAGTAAAGTACTAATACGCTTCCCCGATTGTGATCCTTTTAATCACTTAAATAACTCAAGGTATATCGACTATTTTATTAATGCTCGTGAGGATCACCTGCAAGAGCACTACGACCTTAATATTTATGCCTATGGTAAGAAGTATGGCAAAAGTTGGGTGGTTGGCCAGAATAAAATTGCGTACTTAAAGCCTGCAATGCTAATGGAACAGGTAGTGATACAATCGACAGTATTAGCGCTGAGTGATACTGATATACTCGTTGAAATGACTATGTGGGATAGAGATAAAGTAAAGGTGAAGTCTGTTTTATGGTCTACATTCGTCCATTTTAACTTGATTGAACAGAAGCGCGATACACATTCCGACGAGCTGATGACATATTTTAAACCACTCGTAAATCCGTTACCGGATGCTGTTAACTTTGACGAAAGAGTTCAGCAATTAAAGCAGCACAATTCTAAGTAAGGTTATGACAGAGCGTGTTTTTAAAAAAGCGATATGGTCAGATAGCTTTTCTGATGATGCTTTTAATTACCTCTTTGTTTTTGTATTCATCGTATTGGGCTTTTATTGGTTATTCCATTTTGAGGTTCCAGCAGAGGTAGGATATAAGCTTATATTAAGAGTGTTGTCAGTTGTTTTACCATTCTTATTTGCTATTTCTATGGTACGTGGAATGGCTCTTAATAATAAAGTGATTCTCATACATTCTCATGATAGTATTGATCGTAAAAAACAGTTAGTAGAAGACTATATGGCTACAAAGAAGCAGCATAAAGAGTTGCCTTTTAAGAATCGTGATATCATGGCATATGAATACCACACTAATTTTGGTATACCTGTTTATATGTATGTATTTGCAGATGACGATATGGTACTCATTAATGTAAGGCGTAAAGACAATTTCTCTTTAAGAGAAATTTTTGACTATGGACTTATAAAAAGAGCACAGAATAAAATAGCATATTTTTTTGAAGAGAAACTCACGAATAGCAATAATGTGACATTATAGAGATGCTATTTATATAGATTGCTTTAATGAAAACACCTATAATTCTTTTTCTTTCTTATTCGTTATGCTTATTTAGCATACCTGCAACATGCTTTTCGCAAGCATATAGTTACCAACAGATACCAACAAAAAATGCTTCTTGGAAGATGGCTTATGTTGATAGGTACCCCGGAGGAGCAGTTACTCCACCATTATCAATTTGCTCGCCTGAAGAGTACAGGTTCACAGGTAAAGATACAAGTATAGGAGCTATGCAATATTATGAGTTAGAAGCTCGTATTGCGTTCAAAAAGTTTAACAGCGAAAAAGACTGTATTGATAATAGTTATAATGCCCCTTTGTTTTATAAGGTAGTTGGTCACTTGTGGCTGAGTCAATCAGGGAAAAAGGTTTTTATATCAGATGCCATTCCGGCTGATACTACCAAAGACATAGTTCTCTATTTTGAATTATTTCAAAAAGTAGGCGATACAGTTACACTGCCTAAGTATAGTGTTGTAAAGCAAATAGATACTATAAGCATTAACAATACTTTGAGAAAGAGAGTTGTAGTTCAGAATCTAATTATACCAGCTATAGATACTATTGTAGAAGGTGTGGGTAGTTATATGTTTGGGCTTGTGTTCCCTCATACCGCTCCGAGTGTAACTGCAAAGCTAGTTTGTTTTTCCAATGCTGGTTATACTGAATATTCGTATAATAATTCGGCTTGTGTAGACTTTTGGCCTGACAATATTAAAGACCAAAAAACTGTTGAAAGTATCATGCTTGCTCCGAACCCATTTAATGATGAGCTCTATATTACCTCAAAAGAAAATGTCAATGTGCATATATATAATGCTATGGGACAATTAATCTATTCAGCTGAAAACGAACAAAGGGAAGTAAGAATCAATACAATATCCTGGAGTGCAGGGGCATACTTTATCAATGTCTCTACGGGTGATGAAAACCTGACAAAAACTGTAGTCAAATATTAGTTGGTGTGTTTGCAAATAACTGCATACATTTATAGCTGTATGCTATTCGCAAATATTCCCGGACAAAAGAAGGCAAAAGAAGGCTTGCTGCATATGTGGGCCAGTAATCATTTTCCTCATGCTTTAATGCTAGTTGGTAATGATGGGGTAGGAGGCTTGCCCATGGCTTTAGCAATAGCGCAGTACATATTTTGCGAAAACAAACAAGATAATGATGCTTGTGGTGTATGTGTATCCTGCCAAAAAATAATGAAGCAGGAACATGCAGATCTACACCTAAGTTACCCAACAGTTGCTCCTAAGCCCGGTACAAAGGCTATGAGCAAATACTATATTCAAGACTTTCGCGAATTTGTAAAGCAAACGCCATTCAGTAGTACATACGACTGGTTGCAGTTTATTAATGCAGAAAATAAACAAGGTAATATTACAGCTGAAGAATGTCGTGAGGTAATAGACGTATTGAACTTAAAGTCGTACGAAGGAAAGGCAAAAGTACAGATAGTTTGGAGGCCGGAGTATTTTGGTAAAGAAGGGAATATTCTACTAAAGTTAATTGAAGAACCGCCAGAAAATACTTACCTGATTTTTGTTGCTGAGGATACACAAAGTATACTTGGTACCATTTTATCACGTACGCAAATGGTTAGGTTGGCCCCAATATCAGCAGAAGATATAGCTAATACATTAACCTCTAAAGGGCTGGCAGACGAAACTGCTGCATTACAAATAGGACATACTGCAAACGGTAGTTATGCAGAGGCTCTACGCCTTTTGCAACATGCAGATAATGATCTGTTTCCTGAAGTGAAAAATTGGTTTAATGCTTTGTTTACTAATAATGGTGTTGGCTTAACAAAGTTTGCAGAGCAGTGGAGTAAAGCGGGTAGAGAGCAACAGAAGAACCTTTTACAGTATACTATTAAGCTATTGGAACATTCTTTGAAAGCTCAGTATATGACACAGACTACAGG
Source organism: Bacteroidia bacterium (assembly GCA_030429205.1). Taxonomy (GTDB): domain Bacteria; phylum Bacteroidota; class Bacteroidia; order Chitinophagales; family Chitinophagaceae; genus UBA5543. Next base: position 352,146 of record JAUICZ010000002.1, on the reverse strand, counting down.
TACTTTGCCTGCTGCAGAACAAGAGTTTGTACAGAAACTAGGTAGTATGAATCTACATGTTGATGTAGTTGGATCATTAGTAAACGAAATTTCCGATACAATTCACAACATTACTAGAAATGCTCATGGCAAGACACAACTACAAGCCTTGTGTATTAAAATGAGCTACATAATAAACCGTAAGCAAGTTCCTGTATTGTAGTTATTGTTCTTCTTTAATAAAGCCTCGTTTCATTGCCTCCATATGAAACCATGGATTTATCCTACCTCTGTTACGCTCAAGGTATTTAATAACAACAGGTTGTTTAGGGTTGATCATACGTGTGGGACAGTCAGAGATATCTTCCATTGTATCGCAGCGGATACTTACCTTCTTGTCTTTGCCTGCAACGATATAATATAGTGGAGCTTTGCCCCCTTCTTCAAAACCAATACCATGTATTTGGTTGCGTGGTGCAGACTCTAATGAGCATTGTAAAGAATCGTTATATATAAAAGTATATGCAAGCTCTCCTTTTCCCTCGTCATAATTCAAGTAAAAAACCTTAAGGGCAAGCATTCCGTAAGTAAGACCCTCAACTTCATGACCCATACAGTCTTTAACCACCTGATCGCAGTGGTTGCAGTATAACCTGAACTTTACTTCATTGTATAGTTCGTATATATCAAGGTCGTTGATCTTCCTTATATAATCTTCTTCCATCGCATCCAATAGCTCTTTTCGAGATTTGGTATGGTTATCCTCTTCACAAGAAGTAAAGGCTATACAGATAAAAAGTATGTAGTTAAGGATGCGTTGCATGGAGTGACAAAAGTAAGGAACTCTTATTTCTCATTTATTATTTCTAGTAGTTTATCTCGTTCGCCGTCTTTATTTCTTATCATAGCCAGGTCAAACATATTAATACAGCTTTGCATCATAATTGCATCTACGATGTCTAGATTATTGAAGAAGTATGAAAGTTCAATTTGTTCGCCATCTTTCCTTGTTGCGTATAAGTTTTCTGTCAGTACAAATGCAGTTGAGCCACCTTTTTTACCAGAGTGTTCCAGCCATTTTTGGTTAGCAGGGTTGTCCATCAACCCTTCCAATACATGGTCTAGATAATGTTGAGTAGTGCTATCAAAATAGATACGGCTATTTATCTTTTGCATTACCGAAGCATAATCTTTAGTAGTACTACCTATAAGACGATCGCTCCATATTCTTTGTTTTTCTAAAGGGAGGTCTGCGCCGCTTATTTTTAGAGAAGTATCATTAATAGATTTTCTAAGATGAAAGGCTAATGATTTATTTTGGTATGTACTCATTGGCATAGCCTCAAGTTGTTCTATATTATTGTCTTTTAAAACGTATAAGGCGGATATGAAGTAATAGAAGCTATCGTGGGTTTGTATGCCAAGTTTTTCAATTCGCTTGTTTAAGCTATCAACAGTTAGTAAGTCTATCAAGTACTCAGTATTGGCATTGCTACTGAAGTCTATCATACCTTTGGCAATTTGTTCAATGCTTACTTTGCCATCAGCTATTTTGTTTTGCGCAATTTGTGATTTTATCCATTCTGGCTGAGCACCTCCGTCTGTATTAGGTATGTAGTATCTGTTAATGGTGTTTGTGTCAACCATTGTGTTAGGGTTAACGATACTATCCGCCACTTGTTGTGCGTATTCTATCGCTACAATTATTTTTACACTGCTGGCTAAAGGCATTTTTCTATCAGAGTTTTTGTCTGCCAAAACCTGATTGTTGACTGTAAGGTATATAGAGCTATTTTCAGGATGGTCGTGAATATATTCTGCTATTGTATCAGCACTTATCTCTGATTTGAAATACCATATGAGTATCCCGAACCCTACAATTATTACCCCAAGTATGATTGCGATTATTTTCAGTGCTTTTTTCATGCTTATAAGATAGTAATAGTATATAAAAAAAGCCCTGCATATGCAGAGCTTCTAGTTTAAGATTTTCAGGTTAGTTTTTTATAACTTTACCTGTTTCTATTTTATTGTCTGTAGTTATGAGCTTGTAAATGTAAACCCCTGTCGGGTATTGAGTTGTATTAATAGTATGGCTCTTCGATAAACCTTTACCCTTATAGATAAGCTTGCCCACAAGGTTGTATAACTGCACCTCTTTAATCTGTTTGTTGTCTGCTTTAAAATTTAGTTCATTATTAAATGGGTTGGGGTAGACTTGTGTATTTTGCTCGTTATTGTATTCCGTTATACCTGCAGGTGGGGTATATGTTTTACAATTGTTTTTGTTTGTTAAGTATGGTGTATATAATACTGTGCCTGTTTTGAAATCGTCTTTATAGTCGTAAATACTACTGTCAATGCTATTGGTGTCAGTAGATCCCCACCAGTTTGAACCTATACTGATGTTTTTATCACTATTCCAATATAAAGAATACTCTGAGTTGTCGTAAAGACAGTTGTTGCTGATGTTGTAGTTTTGATTCTGGTTTACTTCATCAGGCTCTATTACACGAATCCCTACCTTATTGCCATAAATGCTATTAGATGTTATAGAGCTTGTGTTTAGGTGTTTGTTTCTTATAGCTTGAATAGCATATTCGTTGTGAGAAAAAATGTTATCATGAATCATTGATGGCGCTTTTATTTCCAGGGCAGCTTTAGCGTTGTTGTGAAATACATTGTTTGATATTTCTACACTATCTGTAGAACTAAAAGAAAGACATCCCCATTCGTTATTTGTAAACTTGTTATTGGTAATCTTATATACTCCATTATATGCATTTCCTCGAATAGCAACGTTTGTACAGTTTGCTATTGTATTACCTGATATTTCAATTTTTTTTATGGAGCTATTACCGCTAAAAGTAGTTAAGCCATCAACAACGGTATTATTTGTGTAGATCAACTGCGAATTGTTGTTACCATAGAATATTGTTTTTGTATGGTTTGTTTTACAGTTGCTAATAGATAAGAAGTTAATAGCAGTCATACTATTAACGGTTAAGTTTTCTAAGTAGCAATATTTTAAAATTAATGAATCTGGCTTGTACAAGCGTATGCCATGCTGCTCATAATTTTTTTTGTTCGAAAAGAACTTAACAGAATCTGTAACATTAGCATCAACAATCAATTTTCCATAAATATCAATATTACTGTAGCCCATATTTACAACAACTCCAGGTTCTATTGTTAACGTAATATTGGGGGCTATTTCTATCAATCCATTACATACATAAGGGCTACCTGATTTTGTCCATGTGGTGTTATTTCTTATTTGCCCGCTAACAGTAGTTTGTGCAAAGCAGCTCGTGCTAATAAACAATAGGGCAGTAATTGTAGTAACTATCTTGAGCATAACTTGAGTTTTTAAGGTTCTATAAATGTATACAATTGAATTTTCAATTATGCACTTGCTATAATAATATTACAATATCAAAACAAATAGAAAGGCCCTGCAATTGCAGAGCCTTAAGCTTTTATATCTTAATCGATAATAGTAAACCCTTTTAAAAATTCTTCTATTTCCTTTCTGTGTTTTGCAAAAAGATTATCAGAAGTATATGCAACAAACTGAATGGTGTCCAGGTCGCTACAATAGTAATACCCCAAGTATGTGAAGTTGATACCTTGTATAGTAGCCTTTATTACTAATGAGTGAACTAGGATTCCGTTTACTACTCTTACACCTTCTTCAATAATATTTGCATCAGGGGCACTACTTCTTATGTTTTCCAAAGCCAGACCTTTCAGTGTACCGAACGGTATAGGAATTTGTTCTGGTATTGTAGATGCATATATATCCAGTGTTTTATGCTGAAAATCATATTCTATTGCATCTCCGTTATCAGGTTTTTCAAACTTCCATTTCTTTGGGTTGACATAGACACCGTAATTTACCTTTTTACCTTTTACAAGAAAGGTTGCATTACTGCTCTTTTCTTCATAAACAGTGTCCGGTATAATTGTGTGTGCTTTCTTGATTTTACTAACATAGGCCCAAGTGCCATTGTCACTTAATAGCACTTCATCACCTTCTTCGGTAATGGCTTTTATCTGCCCCAATGTAGGGAAGCAATAAAAAGCAAAAGCCAGTAATAGAATATACCTGGGCATATAAGTTGATTTATGGTTATTTGTTTATCGCTGCAATACCTGGTAGCTCTTTACCTTCAAAAAACTCCAGCATAGCGCCACCTCCTGTAGATACATAGCTAACATCGTCAGCAAAACCAAACTTGTTCACTGCAGCAACACTATCACCACCACCTACTAATGAGTAAGCTCCGTTCTTAGTCGCTGCAACTACCGCCTCTGCAATTGCTTTAGTACCATTTTGGAATTTTTCCATCTCAAACACACCCATTGGTCCATTCCAAAGAATAGTTTTAGATGCTTCTATAGCTTTGGTAAAAGCTTCACTTGCTTGCTGACCTATATCAAGTCCCATCCAGCCGTCAGGGATTTCTGTATTCAGCGCAGATGATGTGTTTGCATCGTTAGAGAAGTTGTCGGCAATGATGCTGTCCATTGGCAAATGTATATTAACTCCCTTCTCTTCCGCTTTCTTTAATAGGTCCAGTGCAAGGTCTAGCTTATCTTCTTCGCAAAGAGAGTTGCCTATTTTGCCACCTTGAGCTTTAAAGAAAGTATAAGCCATACCACCACCGATGATAATGTCTGTAGCTTTTTCTAACAAGTTTTCAATGATCATGATCTTGTCAGAAACTTTTGCACCACCAATGATAGCTGTAAATGGCTTTTGAGCTTTGTTCAATACTTTATTAGCAGCATTGATCTCTGCTTCCATTAACAAGCCATACATTCTGTCTTCAGGCTTAAAGAATTGTGCTATTACAGCTGTAGATGCATGAGCCCTGTGTGCTGTACCAAAAGCATCATTTACATACACATCGCCCAGCTTAGACAGAGCTTCTGCAAAATCTTTATCACCATTTTCTTCGTGTTGAGTAAAACGTAAGTTTTCCAGTAGTAATATTTGGCCGGTCTGCAGTTCTGCAGCCTTAAGTTTAGCTTCTTCACCCGTAGGTTCTGTAGCAAATAAAACTTCTGCTTCTAAAAGCTCCGACAGATGATCTTCAATACGCTTCAACGTGAATTGTGCAAAGTCTTTTGTAGGATCTTTTTTGATCTCCTTAAGAGGACGTCCCCAGTGGCTCATTAGTATAACACTACCGCCATCTGTCAATACTTTTTTAATGGTTGGCAGGGCAGCACGCATACGAGTATCATCAGTTATTTCACCATCTCTGATAGGTACATTGAAGTCAACACGTATCAATGCTTTCTTACCGCTGAAATCATATTCTTGAAACTTGCTCATCTTTATATTTGTCTTTTAGATAGAAACGCCACCTAATATTGCTAAGGTGGCGTTTCTGTATATAGTTATGCTATTATTTGCTGATCAGGTTAGCAAAATGTTTAACAGTACGTACCAGTTGAGAAACATAGCTCATTTCGTTATCGTACCAGCTAACTGTTTTAACTAGTTGAACATCACCTTGTGTCATTATTTTAGTTTGAGTAGCATCAAACAAAGAACCGAAAGAAGTACCGATGATATCGCTGGAAACGATTTGATCTTCTGTATAACCAAAGCTTTCGTTAGATGCTGCTTGCATAGCTGCATTTACTTCTTCAACAGTTACTTTCTTATCTAAAACAGATACTAACTCTGTAAGAGAACCCGTGATTGTAGGAACACGCTGTGCACCACCATCAAGTTTACCTTTTAACTCAGGCATTACTAAACCAATTGCTTTTGCAGCACCTGTAGAGTTAGGGATGATGTTAGCAGCGGCAGCACGTGCACGACGGAAATCTCCTTTAGGGTGTGGAGCATCCAAAGTATTTTGGTCGTTAGTGTAAGCGTGGATGGTATTCATCAAACCGCTAACGATACCAAAGTTCTCGTGTAGTGTTTTAGCCATTGGTGCCAAACAGTTTGTAGTACAAGAAGCACAGCTAATAACAGTTTCGCTACCGTCAAGTATTTCGTGGTTTACGTTGTAAACGATTGTTTTAAGATCTCCTGTTGCAGGCGCAGATATAACAACACGCTTAGCACCAGCGTTGATGTGTGCAGCCGCTTTATCTCTGTCTGCAAAGAAACCTGTACATTCCAAAACAACATCTACGTCGTGTTGTCCCCATGGAATATCTGCAGGGTTACGTTCTGCATATATTTTGATCTCGTCACCATTAACAGTGATTGAGTTGTCACTGCTAGACACACTGGCGTCGAAACGGCCCTGTGCGGTGTCGTATTTTAATAAGTGAGCCAAAAACTCAGGACTGGTTAAGTCGTTGATAGCAACAACGTCGATACCTTCCATGTTGTAGATCTGGCGGTATGCCAGGCGGCCTATACGACCGAAACCATTAATGGCAACTTTTACTGTACTCATTCTATTAATTTATTTAATATGAACTGTTTAAATGTGCGGCAAAGGTACGGCAGAGGCAAACAAAAAACAAGGTCATATATTGTCAAGTAACTATATGATAATGGAAATAACAGATTATTTAGTAATTCTATTTTATTCCATTCTCGTTCAATGCTTTCTGGTACTTACGTGCATTTTTTAGGTGCTCAGTTAGGCTTTTAGCAAAGTTGTGATAACCACTAAAGTCTTCTTTAGCACAGAAATACAAGTATTTAGTATCAGGTGCATTCAGTACGGCATTTATACTGGCTTTTGATGGGGTAGCGATAGGACCCGGAGGCAATCCCGCATACATATATGTATTGTACGGAGATTCCTGTTCTAAATGAATGTTCAGTATCCTTTTTATGGCAAAGTCATTCAGTGCAAATTTAACGGTAGGGTCTGCCTGTAGCTTCATGTTGTATTTCAACCTGTTCAGGTACACAGAGGCTACTTGTGGCTTTTCGTCATTCTTATTGGTTTCCTCTTCAACTATAGAGGCAAGTATCATCACCTCCATTGGAGTTAACTCTTTAGAAAAAGCTTTTTGTTTTCTTTCCTCTGTCCAGTACTTGTCGTAGTAGCTGGCAAGTCTGTCATAAGCTTTCTCAGCAGTGGTGTTCCAGTAAAATTCATATGTGTCAGGAATAACAATAGCCAATGCACTGTTGGTATCTGCTCCGTATTTTTGAAGGAAGCTATTGTCATTCAACAGTTTCGCTATAGAGCTGCTATCTGCCTCCAGATTTCCACTAATGATCTTGATAAAGTCTTGCTTGGTACGTAGTTTATTAATAACAACGTTTATTGGTTCTTGCTTGCCTGAGCGTAGCAGTCTTATCAGGTCGTAATTGCTGATACCATTAGGTATGTTGTATCTGCCGGGCTTTACCATATTATTGTATTTTGCCCTTTGTGCCAAAATATCAAAGCTGGCAACATCATGTACATACTCACCTTGTTCTAAAGCTTGTAAAACGTAGTCGTAAGATGCGTTTGTAGGTATGTATAAGTAATTACCATGAGACATTGCCCCGGTATTGGGTCCCCAAATTTTATATGCAACAAAGCCACCTGCACCCAACAGTAGTAAAAAGGTCAGTAGCATCCACGTGCCACTACTTTTCTTTTTAGGTTTCGGAGCGGTGTTGATCGATTGTTCCTGTGTCATTGTTGTAAAAATAAAAATACCTGCTTGATGAAGAAGCAGGTATTGAAATAATATATTGTAACTAATTAGTTAGTCGGAGCATTCTGCTGTACCGGAGCACTTGTTGGTGCAGGGGTATTAGTTTTAACCTCTTTGGGTTTTTCTATGAACATTACAGAAATAATAGCCAATGCTGCTATAATACCCATTGTAGTCCATGTGCCTTTTTCCATAATATCTCCCGATTGCTTAACGCCCATTACCTGGCTACTAACACTACCGAAAGTACCTGACAAGCCACCCCCTTTAGGGTTTTGTACCAAAATGAAAAATGCCATTACTACACAAGCCAATAAAATGACTACAGCTATAAAAGTTATCATGAGTTACTTAAGTTTAAAATTTCTTCAATTCGTCGCGCAAAATACGCCTTTTTTTGGGGTTTAGACAAACTTAATTTTTTATACATTTCAATAGCCTTGTCGTAACGCTCCTGTTTTACATAAACCTCTGCCAGAGATTCACTGGCCAGATTCTCTTCTTTAGATATTGAGTTTACCGCCATCTCAAATACTGTCTCGGGTATTTCATCATTACCTTCTTCTAATGCGGCTGCCAGTTTCTCTTTTTGCCACATAGTTTTTAGCTCCCTCTGGTCGTTTTCTTCCTCTTCTGCCTGCTTTTTCTTGCGTTTGTAGTGCGATAGCCATTCTGTAAAGCTCATCACCACCATTAAAGACGTTTCATCGTCGTTTCTCTTTGGTATATCTGCAGGTATGGCATTAGATACCTGTACGCCCTGATGCAAGAAGTAATCTTCTGTATATACAGGTGGTATTAAATTCTCTTTCTTATTATCCAGTGGCTCCTCGGTCAGTTCTTCGGTTTCAGTAGCTTCTTCTACCAGCTCTGCCAGTTTTTCGTTGGTTGCCTCTGCTGCTGCAATTGCCTGCTCTACCAGTGGTGCAGCCTGCGGCTCTTCTTTAGGGGCTTCTACCACCTCTTCAACTGGTGCTTCTACCTCTGTTTCGGGTTGTACTGCTGTTTCAATAACAGGTGTTGCTTCAGCCGATTCTTCTACAACAGTTTCCTGCGCTTCAACTACCGGTTCAACCGGTGCTTCTTCAACTACAGTGTCGGCTTGCGGTTCAAAGTTGGTGGCCATACCGCCCATACTATCTTGCAGAAATTGACAATACAATAGCCAGTTGCCTTTAAAAAGTTGCATAGACGACATCATATCGTCGCTGAAAGGCATTTCTTTATGACGCTTTGCAGCATCCAGATACCTGGCAGGTACAAAGTACGGATACTCTTTTGTCAGTTGCTCAATACTCTCACTATCAGCTTCGGTAATATCCTGCGGCTGATCTAATACTTTTGATATGTATGATATAGATGAAGATGTTATCATTACGAACCCCCTAAGTTACTACCAATTTACGAATGCTTTATTAAAAATGTCATTAGCAAGCTGGTCGCCTATTTCCTCTATTAACCCTGCTTCTGCACTTTGTAGTGTTTGTGTAGCAGGAAAGTCTGCAAAACGGCTGAACGTTTCTGTAAAGCCTGCTTTATCGTCTAGTCTGTTCTGAAACTTGATTTGTATTGCTATGGTCAGCCTGTTGGTGCTGGCTGTTTGTGTGTTTTGTACACCTGTTACGGTTACATTATACGCCGTTATCGCTCCTGAAATATCGTAGTCGGCATCTTCGCTATTTACAGGCGCTAAACCTGTTTGCGATAAAATGCGCGAACGGATCTTAGAGGTAAGCGACGGACTAAGTGTTGGCACCACATTACGAGCCTTGTTATCCAACGTATGGATGTTGATGTTCTTACCATCGATACTGGCACCCGTAAAACTATATACGCCACAGCCCGACAGGGTAAGTATCAATGCAGGTATGAAAAATAATAATGCTCTGAATGCCATGCTCAAATTTACTCGCTTATATCGTATTCTTTAATTTTTCTGTACAAGGTTCTTTCGGATATACCCAACTCACTGGCAGCATCGCGCCTGCGCCCTTTGTGTTTTTGCAGGGCTTTAATGATGAACTCCTTCTCTCTGTCTGCCAGAAATAAAGATTCTTCAACATCTTCGTGTTGCGCCATGCCATCAGGATGTATCACAACAGGTTGGGTAGATGAAGGAGGGTATGGTTGTGCCGCTCCCGCGTCCGGTACATTGTAAGAAGGGTAGTCTTGCTCTCGCGATGGAGCAGGGGTATATGTACCACCGCCGTTGGTCAGCTCATACAACATTTGCTTCATCTCGTTCAGGTCTTTCTTCAGGTCGAAGAATAGTTTGTAGAGTATTTCCCTTTCAGTATTACCATTATACTCATTATTGCCAGATGATGCTGTGGGGCTGGGCATGGGTATACCTGCTGATGGTATTACGGCTAAACTCCTTGATTGCTGACCACCGGGTAAAAAGCCATGCAGCGTTTCTGCTGATAATTCCCTGTCGGTACTTAACACAGATATTTGCTCTGCTATATTCTTTAACTCACGCACATTACCATTCCAAGGGTAGCTCGTGAGCAGTTGTTGCGCTTCGGGAGATAAGTGTATAGAGTTGGTGCGATACTTCTCTGCAAAGTCGCTGGAGAATTTACGGAAGAGTAGGGGAATGTCTTCTCTTCTGTCTCTAAGTGCCGGTACACGTATAGGTACTGTGCTCAAACGATAGTAAAGGTCTTCTCTGAACTTACCTGCCTGTGCCAGCTCTAACAAATCTTTGTTGGTAGCCGCAATAACACGCACATCTGTCTTTTGCACTTTAGAAGATCCTACACGAATGAACTCACCACTTTCTAAAACCCTTAGTAATCTTGCTTGTGTACCCAAAGGCATTTCGCCTATCTCATCTAAGAAGATGGTACCTCCGTTCACCGTTTCAAAATAACCTTTACGGCTATCTACCGCTCCTGTAAATGCGCCTTTCTCGTGACCAAAAAGTTCACTATCGATTGTCCCCTCCGGTATGGCACCACAGTTTACTGCGATAAACGAATTGTGTTTTCTGGATGATAATGCGTGGATGATGTTGGAGAAGGCCTCTTTACCTACACCGCTTTCGCCCGCAATAAGTACAGAAAGGTCTGTATTGGCTACCTGTGCGGCAGTGCTCAGGGCATGGTTCAATGCCTCTGAATTACCAATAATGCCAAACCTGTTCTTTATGCTTTGTAATTCCATGTTCTAGTTCTTAAGCAACTATCTCGCCTATCAAAGTAGCCGATGTAGCATCGTTCACCTTAACGGTACAATAGTCTCCTTTATGTAAATCGTGTGTGCCTTTGGGGAACACGACCATTTTGTTCTGGCTGTTTCTGCCACACCAGTCATCGTCACTTTTTTTACTGTTACCTTCTATCAGTACTTCGAATGTTTTACCGATATCGTTTTTATAGCTCTCTGCACTGTGTCCGTTTTGCAGTTTGATGATCTCTGTCAGTCTGCGCTTCTTTACATCTTCAGGCACATCATCTTCGTAACGGCGAGCTGCCAAAGTACCCGGGCGCTCACTGTAAGAGAACATATAAGCCATATCGAAACGGCATTGCTCCATCAGGTCCAGCGTTTCCTGGTGCTCTTCTTCTGTTTCTGTACAAAAACCACTGATGACATCGGTACTCAATCCACAGTCGGGCATGATCTCACGAATGCGTTTTACCTTACTCAAATACCACTCGCGGGTATAAGTTCTGTTCATCAACTGCAGTACCCGGGTGTTACCACTTTGTACCGGCAGGTGTATATACTCGCAAATGTTATTGTACTTCGCCATGGTGTGCAGTACATCATCCGTAATATCCTTAGGGTGTGATGTGCTGAAGCGTACACGCAACAGGGGAGAAACCTGCGCACACATCTCTAACAGCTTGGCAAAAGTCACCTCGTTAAGGTTACCATCGGCATCAGCTTCGGTATGGTAGTAGCTATCTACATTCTGACCCAATAACGTCACCTCGCGATAACCATTGTCGAATAATTGCTGACACTCATTAACGATGCTCTGTGCATCGCGGCTACGCTCACGACCACGAGTGAATGGTACCACGCAGAACGTACACATATTGTTACAACCACGCATGATGCTCACAAATGCCGTCACTCCGTTACTGTCTAAACGTACGGGAGAAATGTCTGCATAAGTCTCCTCGCGGCTCAATAATACGTTTACCGATTTCTGACCCGTATCTGCCTCTTGCACCAAACCCGGCAGGCTACGGTAAGCATCAGGACCTACCACTATATCTACCAGCTTTTCTTCTTCTAAGAACTTAGCTTTTAAACGCTCTGCCATACAACCCAATACGCCAATGAGCATACCCGGTTTTTCCTCCTTCACCTGGCGGAAGGCTTTTAGCCTGTTACGCACAGTTTGCTCTGCCTTCTCGCGGATGGAACAGGTGTTGATGAGTACAAGGTCTGCCTCTGTATAATTACCTGTAGCGCCAAAACCCTCTTCGTTGAGGATAGATGCCACGATCTCGCTATCGCTGAAGTTCATCTGGCAGCCATAGCTCTCTATATAGAATTTCTTTTTATACGAATTAGGGTCGTTTGCAAAGGGCTGATATGCTGCTCCCTGCTGTGTTTCATCAATCACTTTTTCTATGATGTCTGCCATATTTACCGATTACGTAGTGCGCAAAGATAAGGTGTTTCTATGGCTTATCCATGATAATGATAGGTTAAAGCCGTAAAAATGGCAGGGTGCTATCGGGTAGCCAAAACAGGAGCGGTTGCGCGCGCGACCGCGCCCTTTTGTGTATTTGTACGCTTTATACTCTACCCGTCATTGCGAGGGAGTAACGCTTACAGTGTTATGTATGAAGCAATCTTGTAACCACATGTATTATGACGAGATTACCACGTCGTCCTTGCGCTACAGGACTCCTCGTAATGACGAACGTGCAGGGAGGAGCGGGAGCGCGCGCGACCGCGCCCTTTTGTGTGTTTGTAAATACGTACAACCACATGGTCATGCTGAACTTGATTATCTCGTTCACAATATCTTTTTACTTGTCTCTATGAGTGCTTCGCAATTCAGCATCTAGCGGAATGGGAGGTAGGGTGATTTTACGTATGTTAATAAGATAGATTTATCTAACTTTAATTCATGGGAGAATATTGTGTGTATTGTGGTGGAACTGGAGTGAAATTAGTTGAGAAGTATGATAGTAAGAATAAAAGCAACTATAAGCATTGTCTTGCTTGTGGTGGAGCTGGTATGATAAATATACCTCCAGGTATAAAGAATGCTGAGTATGATAATAAAGACTCTGAACCCATTGTTGATATTTCAGAGTATGATATAGAATATGACATTGGTATTATCAAGAGTATAAGTGCAAAAGATATTAATGTTGTATGCAAAAAATCTAAAAAAGATAATAAGCTGTATGTGATCTTTGTAGAAATAGTATCTGAGGGTAAACTTCGGCCTTATACTCCAGAATATTTTTTAGATGTATACATAATGAATGCTATAGAGCAAGTCAGAAAGATTAAAAAAACTTCAGAGCAGGTAACTTTTGTTTATAGCTTGAAATCTCAAGTTATAGATTTTATCATGACTGTAAATTACCATATGCTTCCTTACAAAGATAAAATGATTCGACAGTATAACTTTGATGAGAGCTTAAAATATGTAGACTCTATGATAGAATATGGAAATGCTTGCCTTATTGCAGATAAACATGAAATAGAAGTACAAAAGCTTCATAAAGAAAATAAGTTCTTTACTGCTCCTCTTATTATAGCTTTACTGGCTTTGTTGATTTCTCTTATTCCATATATTGATAAATGGTTTTTTACTGATGATAATAAACCGTATAGAGTAATATTAGAACAACAAACTATGCCTAAACCAAACAGTCATGCTGAACTTGATTCAGCATCTAGAGATACAAGTACTATTAAAGCTAGATCAGGAAACAAGTAAGTATAAACAGGCGCGGTCGCGCACGCTCCCGCTACCTGTATCAGTATACTACCCGCCATATAGTTCTATTACCTTTTTAAAGAATTTGGCATTGGTAAAGCCGCCGCAGAGTTCTTTCAGCATGTCCATGTCTTTTATTGCTGCTGCCATATATAGCTTGGCTTCTTCAAAGTAGGGGATGGTCAGCCGGTGCATCAGCTCCTGAAATTCTGAGATGTCTTTACACTCAGGATCTAATAAGAACAACTCCAGAAAGGTCTCTATATCATTATTACATAGCTGGTCGCCCAGTCCGCAGCCTATAGTACCATATGGCGACTTATACCTTTTATGTACCAGCTTATAGTTGTAATACCAGTAATCGTGCGGATAGTCTTCGGGGGCAGCCTCCATGGTCCAGAGTATCTCTGCATGTTGCGGTTGTTGTATTACGGCACCGCAGCCGTCGCATATAAACTGTTGTAGTGGTTTTAATAACATGGTGTTTTTGTTTTTAAGTTTTCAGAATAGGCGCGGGTGCGCGCGCACCCGCACCCTTTTTCTATTGCATGCCGTACTTCTTCAAAGTGCGTTTTACCCTTTGGTGTGCATTCACATTTCCCAATACTTCTATGGCTATCTTCTTATGGCTCATCCCTTCTTTACGGTAGTTGATGATGAGTTTCAGTTCGTCATCGCTGAGTGGTTTTACCGTACCGTTGTTTCTTTTAATGCCATTCTTGTTCAGGTATTCATACACATCGGTAGCATAGTAGCTCAGTACATCTATAATGTCCAGCGCGTTTTGAAGGTCTGCATCGGTACAAGTGTATGCGGGCTGTTTCAGTTCGCTGTCTTTGCCATATTCGCGCAGCATGGTCAGTATCATAGCTATACGATACGCCATTAGTGCCATACGGTTCACACTACCGTCCAGCTCTTCGCTCACGGTTTCTTGTGTCCATTCTTTTACATATTTAAAATGGGTTACAAACTTTTTCATTTGCGATTCTGTGAGCAGAAACTGTTTGTTGGTTTGTTGACTGTTCAGCAACTCATATAAGGCAGCCAACTGTTGGGCATACTGTTCTATATGATAACTATGTGCCGATGTGTTTTGCTCGAAAGGATCGCGAAACTCGCTGCTGCCATGCAGTATGTAAAACATAAAGCGGCTGTACAGTCCGTTCTCTATACTGGGTATCAGCTTCACCAACTGATCGTAAGTACCGCTGAGCACTACCGATAGTGCGGGGTCGTTCACGGTAACGTCCTCGTTGTTTGCCCGGCGAAAGAAACTGATGGCTTCGTGATGATACGCCTTGCGCAGTATATCGCTGAAGTTGCCGTAATCCTGCTTCAGCATATCTGCCAGTGTATCGCCCTCTGTTTCAAAAATAATGCCCCTGCCGCCGTTCTCTTCCAGCAATTGCATCACCGCTGTTTTCGTGGTGTTAGCAGGTATAAAGAGTTTTAAATGCCTGGGCGGGGTGGGCTCTTTAGGTGTGTCATCGGTTTGCCCTTTGTTGAACAGGTTGATCTGCTTGTTATAATGCAGTTTCTCTCTGCGGTAGCGTTCTGCATCTTGTTCCGCAGCCTTCAGCCTGTTTTGGTGGGTGGCGTTGCCCAGCATGTGTGCCCACTTCAGCGCGCCCTTGCCTGTGCCATAGTTGCCTATAACAAAGCAATACAAATTGGTGCCTACGCTGCTGCCAAAGTAATTGCCTGTGTAGTGGGGCATCATACCACTGATGACACCCAGCGCCCCTACAAGAAACAGCTCTTTTTCAGCACCATCGCTAAAGCGTTCGCAGGGCAGGCGCAACAGGTCGGGTAGGGTATTATATACTTTGTTAGAGAAGGCGCGGTAGCCGTTGTCTTCAGATTCGGGCTCGGTTTCTTTGGGTGGTGGTTTAGGTTCTTCATCAAAATTGTAAGGTGTTCTGTTACCTTCCGGGTCTATCCGGTACATGATGCCGTCAATCCATTGCAGGGTCTTCTTCGTTTTGTCTTCCATGGTTTTTGTTCTTGAAAAATTGTTCGAGATAGTCGTCGGCCATTTGCAGCACCTCTTCTGTTGTTTTGGGTATGTCGGGTTGTTGTTTGCGCTGTGCTCTTTGTTGCACACGCAGTAGTATCTGCTTAAAAGCTTCGCTCTTCCAAAACGGGTGTATGGGCTGCTGTTCAGGCGACATTGATCGTCGGTTTAATAAAATGAAACAAAGCCTGGTGGGTTGAACATTGCAGGCGCAACGTGATAAGCTATTGTTTAGATGCCTGCTTAAAGGCATGAGGAATTACGACAACAATATTACAACAAATAATTTAGAATGTGAAATAATAAATTTTTGGGATTCAACTACTTAAATACTGTTTGTAGTATTAATTCATTAACAGTGATTTTCTTCTGTTATAAAAGAGCTTTTATTTTCAATTTTACATTAACCAAAAACTATGATCATGAAACATTTTTTTTTGACGGTATTTGTACTAACAATATGTGCTTTTGTAGCAACAGGTCAGGAGTCTAATGTTGACCCTTTTAAAATGGAAGTTGAATTTTACGATGTTAAAGGCTCAGAAGATAGGTTAGAGTTTAGTGATAAAAAGGGGAATACCTTTAGAATAAATAAAACACCAAACTCAAGAGGTTTATATATAAAAAATAATGGAAACTGGGTTAAACATGGTGTCTGGTATGACTTAAGTGATGGCATAATTACCAAAAAAACAATATTTGATTTTGGTAAAAAGAATGGATTGTGTGTTAGTTATCGTAAAGAAAATGGGAAACCTCGTAGAGAAAGCCCATACGTCAATAATGTACTTGAAGGTACTGTTATTGATTATCGTTCAAATGGTAGGGTGTCTCAAAAGTGTGATTATGTTGGCGGAAAAAGGAACGGGAAATGTACCAATTATAGAGAAGATGGTTCAATCGTTACAACACAGGAATATAAAAACAATAAGTGGCATGGGATGAGAATATACTACAACAGTAAAGGTGAGGCTAAATCAAAAGATTACTATCAAAATGGAAAGAAGGTTAATTGATAAACATGAGCGCCCTTTCACACCACACGGTCATGCTGGACTAGATTCAGCATCTCGCGAAATGAGTATTGTTTTATTTGTCTTATCCCTCTTTCTTTTTACTTCAAAAGAAAGAGGCAAAGAAAACCGCCGACAATTAAAGCTTCATAATTGTCGGTTGCCGCCCTGACGTGCCTGTAGTGCTACTGCGCTGCCCACCTGTAGAACATGTGCCTTTGTATGGAGCAACAGGCGCGGTTGCGCGCGCGACCGCGCCCTTTTGTGTTTTTAATCAAAGCTTAAACAGTGCTTTCTACATCATTTCATAAATTCAATTATGATTAGGATACTAATACTAATGGTAATCTGTGTTAATTGCTATGGACAAATAAATGGTATAGAGAACCTGAAATATGTTACATCTGCAGATATAAAATCATTCGACTATGATGGTGAGCTGAAGTATATAGCAGAAAGCTCACAGATAATAGGGCTTGGAGAGGCTACGCATGGTACCTCAGAATTTGAAGAATTAAGAATAGAGATCATAAAGCTACTTGTCACAAAATATAGCTATAGGCATATTATCTTGGAGGCGAGCTACCCTCAATGCATTGCACTGAATGAATATATAAACAATGGGACAGGCAACTGTAAAAAAGCGTTAGCTGCCTTTGTGCCTTGGCCATTTGTTACTGAGGGTATGCTAGGTCTGTTGCATTGGCTAAAAGAGTACAATGCTATGATGCCGCTTGAGCGAAAGGTGCAGTTCTACGGGATGGACAGATATGGCACTCATGTGTACAGGTATGTGAAGATGGAAGAAGAAAGAAATGGTATAGCTACTGGAAATGGCTGGGTTGATACTGCATTTTTTAGCCAATTGGAAAGAATAGAAGGCAGCGAGAAGGATAAGCACGAACAATACACTAAAATGTTAAAGGAGCAGATGAAAAAGCCTGAAAACCTTATAGATTCCATTGCTAAAACGAATGTCATCAGGTCGTATATAATGCACAATTTTTCTCATGGAGGTAAAAGGCGTGCATATAGAGAGGGCTTGATATTTGATATGGCATCAGTGTTAATAGATAGCTTTTTTAAAGGGGAGAAAGGATTTATTTATGCGCATAATGACCACGTATCAAAAAGATACAGTGGGAGAGAATCATTAGGCAAAATGTTGTATGAAAGGTATGGGGACAAGTATAAGGTGATAGGCACTGAGCTGAAAGAAGGTAAAGCCATGGTAAAGATGTTTACTAATGATCAATACAGATTGGATACTATAGATATCATCCTGCAGCGACATAGCTTAGGCTATCAATTGTCTGGTATCAATAAAGGTGTTTTAGGTATTGACTGTGGTAAAAATAAGGGCAACCCCATAGTAGATAAGAGGCAAGTTGTTAATAGTTTTGGCGCTACGTACAGTATTGAAAAAGCAGATAAGTTGGGTATTGATCATCTCACACTATCAAAGTCTTACAACTATTTGTTCATTGTAAATTCTACCACTCCCACTGTTAACCTTGTGAAAAGATAGTCGGTTGCCGCCCTGGTGGTGTGCCTGTAGTGCTACTGCGCTGCCACCTGTAGAACATATGCCTTTGCATGGAGCAACAGGCGCGGTTGCGCGCGCGACCGCGCCCTTTTGTGAAATGTAAATACGCCTCCCGTCATTGCGATCCCGAGACATCGGGAGAAGCAATCTTGTAACCACATGTATTATGACGAGATTACCACGTCGTCCTTGCGGCTACAGGACTCCTCGTAATGACGAACGTAAAAACAGGAGCGGGAGCGCGCGCAACCGCGCCCTTTTGTGGAATGTATATCAAATTAACATTTTTTTGTTTGCATCAGTTAGATGTTTTCCGCACCTTCGCAGCCAAATTTAAAAGATTACCTTATGCGAACTTTTGGAACGAACATTTCCCTGACATTTTTAGCAGCAGTATTACTGCTCAGCTCTTCTTGCGGTTTTTCTGTAACAAAAACCTTGTCCGACGAGCCCAACCCGTATTTAAACAGCAGTGTAGAGCCGCTTAAACGCAGCGAATACAAGGTGCTCAACAGCACAACCGGTACTGCAACATCTAAGCAATTGTACCTGTTGTTTTTCCCGATCGGAAAATCTAAAACAACACAAGAGCTGGAGAGTAATGCTTATTACAACGCCGTAGATAACTGTAAAGGTGCAGATGCTTTGATACTGCCTAAAACAGAATACAAGCGTTTTTCTATTCCGTTGATATTATTGAACTACAGCTCTCGCAAAGTAACCGTAAAGGGCAGAGGCGTACAGCTGAAAGAAGATTAACTAACAGACACACTTAGTTGTTCAAAATATGATAATGGTCGTTACAGATAGGTAGCGGCCATTTTTTATATAGCTTAGCCTTTGCAAATGGTTTACGATGTATTGATAGCCGGTGCAGGGCCTGCGGGTTGTACTGCGGCATTGGCACTGAAGGATGCAGGGCTAAAAGTGTTACTGCTGGAAAAGAGCATTTTTCCGCGTGATAAAGTGTGTGGCGATGCCATACCATCCAGAGCGATAGCTGTTTTAAAAACGATAGCACCGGAGCTGGCTACCGAGATGAGTACATTCAATAAACTATTGCTTACTAAAAGAACGCAGATAGTTTACAACACAAGGTCTTTACACTTCAACTGGAAGATACCAGCCTATACCTGCACGCGTATGGACTTTGACAATAAGCTGTTTGGTATGGTAGAAGAGCATACCGATACAACCATCATCCAAAACACCAGGATCAAGACGATTACTAAAACCAGTGAAGGGTATGCCGTTGCAGACGATAAGGGCAATGTATATAATGCCCGTTTGGTGATTGGTGCAGATGGTGCGCAGAGTATTGCAGCCAAACAACTGGCGGGTTACAAGCTGGACAGAGAACATCACATAGCTGCTGTGCGGGCTTACTATAAAAATGTATCGGGGGTAGATGAGCACCGTACAGAGATGTATGTAAACAAACAATTTAGCCCGGGGTACTTTTGGATATTTCCTATAGAGGGTGGTATGGCCAATGTAGGGTTTGGTATGTTGAGTTGCGATGTCGCTGAACGAAACATCAATATGAAACAAAGCCTTCAGGACTTTATCAATACAGTACCCGAGTTGCAGGAGCGTTTTAAACAGGCAACGGCAGTTACAGGTATAGAGGGGCATAGCCTGCCTGTAGGCTCGCGCAGGGTAACCATGTCGGGAGCGGCATTTATGCTGGTGGGTGATGCTGCCTCTTTAATAGACCCGATAACGGGCGAGGGGATAGGCAATGCCATGCTCAGCGGCAGGCTGGCGGCGTTGCAAGCCATACAGTGTTTCGGTAAAAACAATTTTAGTGCAGGTTTTATGCTTGCTTATGATGATGCCGTTTGGGAGGCTTTGGGGGGCGAATTGAGTTTTCATGCTAAGGCACAAAAAGTGTTGCGGCAATCGCCCTGGTTGTTGAATATTGTGTTTGCTTTGGGTAAGATAGAGCCCATACGCAGGTTGATGCAGAAAAGGTTTTAAAACAGGCGCGGTCGCGCGCGCAACCGCTACCATTTACACCATACGGTCATCCTGAACCACTCTTCATTGCGATGAGTCCGTAACATCACAAAACACGGTCATGCTGAATTTATTTCAGGATCTAGCGTAATGAGTATTGTTTTTACCTGTCCTTTCTTTGCTTGTCCAAAGAAAGAACTAAAGAAAAGACCCCGACAATTAAAGCTTCATAATTGTCGGTTGCCGCCCTGATGTGCCTACTGTGCTACTGCGCTGCCGGGCTGTAGAACATATGCCTTTGGATGGAGGAACAGGCGCGGTCGCGCGCGTATGGAACCATAAATATTACTTGTTTGTATTGATCAACCAATCCAAGAAGCCCCTCTTGTTTTCTTGCATATTCAATTGTGTTCTAATACAGCTTTGTAGAGTATCTTCAAGTGATCTAATTCGTTGATTTTTTTTTAATAATTCTATTGAGTCTTTTGTGTGTAGCCTTTTGTGATCGTTAAATTGTTTTTCAAGATTTATTATTTGATATAGTTGTGTGTCAACCCTCTTTGCATATGTGTTTATTAAGTTAATTTGTTTCTTAATTATCGTGCTGTCTACTCTATATATAGTATCGATCTTTAGAATATACACGGAATCACTTTTAATATTTCTTAGAGAATCAATTAGTTTATCAAGGTTGGATGCAAGGTGTCTGTTTACTCCATTCATAGAATCTTGTATTCTCTGAATGTCTGTAGCTGCATTGTCCTTTAGAAGCCGTAATTGCTTATTGCTAATAACAACATATAGCAATATACACACAAAGGCTATGATAGCAGAAACTGTGTATCTAGATGCCATAGCTATTGTAATTCCTTTAAGACGTTAGCGAGCTCTTTACAAACATTCTCATCATCTTTATCTTTAACATTGCTCAATTCTTGCTTTACAATTTTAAGTCTGCTAATTTTTGACGAATAGTGAACAGGTTTGACTATTATAGGTATTGTTGCTGTAACCATACTAGCACCTATTACTAATAATGAAGAAGAGTATTCGTCATTTTCATTTCCATAATATATAACAGAAATAACTATTACTAGAACCCCGCAAATGAATAAAAGAATAGAGTACAGTGTTTGTGTCTTTCTTCTTTGGTGAAAAGTATCAATGGTATCATCAATAATAGCCTTTATCTGGTGAATAGTTAGTGGCATGGTATGTTGTATAAGTTTAATATAAATCTACAAAACAATACTATATAACAAATTGCCAGATACCTCATCTTTAATTATCCACTAATACACAAAATATGCACATAAACGGGCTTCGTTTATTACCTTTGCGCTACATTTTAGCAATTCTGCACATTTTACATGCTGAAGGAACAGTCTATAAAAGCAAAATGGTATATGTCTTTAACCGCTCGTGGTAAGGATTATGCTATGTTGCTCAAGCCCAACCTGAGTTTCATGGTGGTGTTCTCCAGCGTAATCGGTTATTTACTGGCTCCCGGTATTGCGTTCGATTGGTTGAATGTTATCATCTTGTTCACAGGTGGTATTTTGGTGACAGGTGGTGCCAATACCATTAACCAGGTATTGGAGCGCGAGGGTGATAAAATGATGACCCGCACACAAAACCGTCCGATACCTCAAGGGCGCATCAGTGTGGCAGAAGGGTGGGCTGTAGCTGCAATAGCAGGCCTTTCAGGGGCATTGCTGTTGGGTTATTACTTCAATCCGCTTACAGGTTTACTCAGCTTTACTTCTTTATTATTATATGGTTTTGCTTACACGCCTATGAAGCGTATACACCCCGTAGCTGTACTGATAGGTGCTATACCGGGTGCATTACCGCCATTATTGGGTTGGGTGGCTGCCACAGGCACTTTAACAGGCAATTTGGCTTTGGGTGGCTGGGTATTGTTTTTAATACAGTTTTTCTGGCAGTTTCCGCATTACTGGGCTATTGGCTGGGTAGGGTACGACGAGTATCTGAAGGCAGGCATCAGCATGTTGCCATCGCAAGAGCGTAGCTCTAAGTTCACTGCGATACAATGTATGTTTTATAGTGTGGTATTGATACCTATAGCTTTGGTACCACGTTATATAGGCATTACAGGTAATATAGGTATGTGGGTAATGATGTTCTGCGGAGCGTTGTACTTTGCGGCCACCGTGGCGTTTTTTGTTAAAAACGACTATAAATCTGCAAAAAGAGTGATGTACGCATCATTTATATACTTACCGGTAACACTATTAGCATTGTTATTTGATAAACTATAATGTGGTAATATAGATGAATACAGCAATGGAACAACCGAGAAAAAAGATGCATCCGCACAAGTTTAACTTGTACATAGCCATTGGTAGTATCGTAATGATGTTTGCCGGGCTTACCAGTGCATACATTGTAAGAGAGGCGCAGGGCCATTGGGTGTACTATCAGCTACCACAAATATTCTACTGGTCTACAGCTGCAATTATCGCCAGCAGTATTACCATGCATTTGGGTTTAAAGGCCTTCAAATCACGTCAAATACCTAAGTACAAAGCATTAATAACCACTACTTTAATACTGGGAACTTTATTTCTTGTATTACAGGCTTATGGTTTCTATATTTTATACGGATACAACATCAGGGTAGATGGTAACCCCAGCGAGAGTTTCTTGTTTATAATAGCAGGCTTGCATGGTATACACATATTGGGTGGTGTAATTGCGTTGTTGATCGTATTTTTAAGAGCATTCAGAAAAAACATTAAAGTATATAATGCCACCGGGTTAGAAATTATGGCTACCTATTGGCACTTCGTTGATGTATTGTGGATTTATTTATTTGTGTTCTTTCTGGCAAATCAATAAAATTGTTACGAAATTTGCGCACACATACATATATTCACAACAAACTTAATTATTTAGAACACTAACTATGGCACACGCTACAGCTACAACTGCTGAAACAAAACCTTGGGGCGGTGGACGCTCACCGTTTAATGTAAGCTACGGTAAAATGATGATGTGGTTCTTCCTATTATCAGATGCGTTTACATTTGGTGCATTTTTGATCTCTTACGGTACTAAACGTTTCTTTAGTGCAGTATGGCCAGACCCCAACCACGTATTCCACGCTTTCCCTTTCATGGGTCATATGGATCTTCCATTGGTATTCGTGAGTTTAATGACGTTTATATTGATCGCCAGTTCTGTTACAATGGTATTGGCAGTACATGCCGGCCACTATGGCGACCGTAACGGGGTGATCAAATGGATGCTTTGGACAATCATTGGTGGTATAGCTTTCTTGGCTTGTCAGGCTTGGGAGTGGACACACCTTTCTCACTTAACAGGTGGCCTTTGGGGTACGTTTACAGATGGTGACGCACCTAAAGCTATATACGAGGCATATTACAATACAGCATCTGATGCGTGGGCAGCAGCAACACCTGCAGAGCTTGCCAGCTCAACGCACAACTTCTATAACTTCTTCTTTACTATTACAGGTTTCCACGGTTTCCACGTATTAAGTGGTGTGGCTTTCCTTGTTTTGATACTAATAAACACTGTTAACGGTACTTACGATAACAGAGGGCATTATGAGATGGTAGAGAAAGTAGGGCTGTATTGGCACTTTGTAGATTTGGTATGGGTATTTGTATTTACTTGTTTCTATCTACTTTAATCTATTAACTATAACACACAACTTTTAATAAACTAATTATATGTCACACGGTCATAACAGTAACGATCCGCAAGCATTATACGAAGGCGACCAGTCTAAGCTTTACTCTGGAGTGATGAATCATCACTCAGACATCAAGTCTGAAGAAAGCAGAAAGCAAATAGGTAGAATCAGATGGGTGTTGATCCTTCTGTCTCTAGTAACAATTGCAGAGGTGGGTTTGGGTCTTGCATTCGCTTATTATTATCCGGATGTATTGCCTCGCCCTTTACTAAATACTATATTCTTGGTTCTTACATTAGTTAAGGCAGGGTATATTGTTTCGGTATTCATGCACCTTGGCGATGAAGTGAAAAGCTTCTTTTGGATGGTATTAATGCCTTTATTATTGTTTGTATGGTTTATTATAGCTTTCCTTGCAGACGGAAATTTCTGGCTGTTCATGAATGCATCAACACCAATCAGATAAAAATTATCTTACTATACAGGAACTTGATTGATTAAGAAGAGATGGCAAAAGTTTCCAACAAAAAGTATTTATTAGGGTTAACGGTAGCATTGCTACCGTTCCTTTTTTATATGATCACCAAGTCTATGTCTAAAGACAAAATAGACTTGCCGGATTATTATGTAGTAGACGGTATAGATACTGTAGAGGAAGATGGTGAAACATACTACGACAGTATATACCACAAAGTAGCGGATATTACACTCACCAATCAGTTGGGCGAAGAGGTGTCTGTAAACAAAGACCTAAGCGATAAAATAGTCGTGGTGAACTTTATGTTTACAACTTGCCCTACAATTTGCCCCAAGCTTACCGGTAATATCACCATGCTGCAAAAAGCCTTTAAAAAGAACGATACTACAGTGCACCTCGTGTCTGTAACGGTAGACCCTGAAACAGATAGTTTTCAGGCATTGCGCAGCTACTCAGAGCAGTATAATGTAGACCACGATCATTGGTGGTTTTTAACCGGCGATAGAGATAAGATCTATAATTACGCGCGTAATGAGCTAAGGGTAGTAATGGGCAAAGGCGGAGAAGGTGTAGAAGATTTTATACACACGCAAAAGCTTGTATTGCTAGATAAGGAAAGGCATATACGCGGCTATTACGATGGTTTAGATACTGTAGACCTGAGCCGTTGTGCAGATGACATTATCTTACTAACGCTGGAAAAGAAACGTAAAAGAAGAAAATAATGTTGAAACCATTATTCAAGAAAAACGATAAGCAGGCAAGGCTGTTGATATTTACAGTATCGTTTGTAGTATTTGCAGCAGTTGCTGTATTGTCGAGAGTAAAGCTAGAGGTGGACCTGGGCTTTGACGTACACATATTTGCAGCTATCAATGCGGTAATCAATTCTATAGTTTCTTTTTTATTGGTATTGGCACTAGCGGCTGTGAAAAAGAAGAACTACGTGCTGCATAAAAATGTGATGTTTGGCGCTATTATACTTTCTATACTGTTCTTAGTGTCTTACATAGCACACCACTTATTAGCCGGCGATACTGTATATGGAGGAGAGGGTGCTATACGCTATGTGTATTTCTTTATCCTGATCACACATATTATTCTGGCGGCTATTATTTTACCGTTTATACTATTCACGGCATATCGTTCGTTAACAGGGGAGTACGACAAACATAAAAAACTGGCAAGGTATACATGGCCCTTGTGGTTTTATGTAAGTGTTACAGGAGTTGCAGTTTATCTGATGATATCCCCATATTATTCGGCTTAATATATTAAATTTGTGCTATGGGCAAGAAGTTGTTGATCGTTTTGATGTTGACCTGCATTGCACCTGCTGCAATGGCACAAGGGTGCTCGCTTTGTACTAAAACAGCCGGAGAGCTGGACGATAAAAGTGCAAAAGGCCTAAACAGCGGTATTTTATACCTGGCCGCATTACCTTTAACCATATTGGGTACAGTGGGGTTTGTTTGGTGGAAGAATAACAGAGGAACAGAAGAAGAGTTGTAGTATTTACTTCAATCTTTTAAAATGCGTAGTATATGACCAGGGTTTTCCATTTGGTTAGTATCATTTTGTTACTAAGTGTAGCATTTGTTTCTTGCAAAAGCGACTATGTTAAAGGGACAGGTGAAGTTACCAGACAAAAAAGACCAACAGCCGTTTTCAATAAGCTTCAGATAAATGTTCCTGTAGAAGCAACCATACTTGTTGAAGAGGGTAGCGAAAATGCTATTGAAATAGTTACATACCAAAACGTCCACAAACACATAAAAACTGAAGTTGTAGACAATACGCTACAAATCTATACTGATGATATACTGTCGGTTAATAAGGATATAGAGGTGAAGGTGACTACAGCAGCGTTAACTTGTTTAGATATTACAGGCTCTGCCGATGCTTCTATAAAAGGGGATGTGCAGGCAGATAATTTTGAGCTGCATGTAACAGGCAATGCAGAAGTAGATATACAGGAACTACATACAAATGGTTTTACGGCAAAGCTATCCGGTTCTTCTGAAGTGAAAGTTGCTAAGGGTGTTTCTAACCATGCTGTATATAAAGTTACCGGCTCAGGAGATATAGATGCAGAAGGTCTTGAAACAAAGATCGCAGAAGCAAAAGTATCGGGCGCGGGTGAAATGAACTTAACAGTTTCTGACAAATTGAATGCACACATTACAGGTGCAGGTAAAATAGGTTACAAAGGTCACCCGAAAATATCATCACACATTAGCGGTGCAGGCTCATTGACCGATAAGAATTAATAGGTCGTTTTTCCGTATATTGTAGATACAAAAATCGTTTGTTTATGGGTTTGAATAATATCTTCAAAACAATGCTGATATTGCTATGTGCATTTTTATTTGCCATACCATCTTTTGCACAAAAAGATAAAATAGAGGGGGTATGGTTGAATGAAGAAGGGACGGGTAAAGTAAAGATCTACAAGGCTAAGAACGGTAAGTTTTATGGTAAGATTGTATGGTTGAAAGAACCATTACGCGATGGTAAACCTAAGCTGGACATAGAAAACCCCGATGAAGAAAAGCAGAAAGAGCCTATACTAGGTTTACTGATACTAAAAGGTTTTGAGAAGGACGGAGATGACGAATACGAGGACGGAACCATTTACGACCCTAAAAATGGTAAAACATATTCTTGCGTTATAACACACAACGGAGATAAGCTGGATGTTCGTGGGTATATAGGTTTTTCCTGGATAGGAAGAACAACGGTTTGGACTAAAACTACTTTTGAGGAGTAGTTATTGCTGTGTACCAAAAACCTGTGTCCAGTAGTTGCCGCTGGTAGCAACACCCATTTCTTTATAGTCTGCACTCATAATGTTTTTACAGTGTCCTTCGCTTTCCAGCCAAGCCTGTACAACAGCTTCTTCTGTCGCATAGCCTTCTGCTATATTCTCCCCATATGCCATCCAGTTATAACCTTCTGCAGATATTCTGTCGCCCGCACTGGATCCGTTTTCTCCGGTATGAGAAAAGTTGCCTGTACTATTCATATAGTCACTATGCTTTTGTGCTGCTGTTGCCAGTGTTGCATTCCATGTTAATGCAGGTACTGCAGGGTAGAAGGTGTTACCACATTTGTGTCCGGTTGCTCTGGCCGCATTTACAAGATCTAATAACTTTTGCTGGTCTGGTGTATTGGGTGCCGGCCCGCCAACATTAGTATTATTTGTTGGTGTGGTTTCTTCTTTATTGCAAGATGTAATTATCAATGTTGCAAATGCAATTAAAACCACTGTAAGTTTCCTGAAGTTCATATCGTCTAAAGTTGTTCTAAACTTAAATTAGTAGAATATATTTATACGTAACGTTAAATATCAGTCATGATACTTTGTTACTTTAGTTTTTAAGATTTTATAAACATGGAAAAGAAACTGGTAAACGGCTTTCCGTTTGTAACATACAGTAAAGAAAGCTTTGAGTTGGAAGAAATGAAACAACGAGCACAAGCTTTTTACGAATGGATGGACAAAAGAAGAACTGTAAGAGATTTTTCTGATAAACCCGTACCTAAGGAAGTAATAGATAATATAATCAAAGCAGCATCAACAGCTCCGTCGGGAGCACATAAACAACCATGGACATTCTGTGCAGTAAGCAACTCTGAGATAAAAAAACAAATAAGAATTGCTGCGGAAGAGGAGGAGTATGAAAGCTATAACAACAGAATGCCGCAAGAATGGCTGGACGATCTATTACCATTACAAACAGATTGGCATAAAGAGTTTCTAGAAATTTGTCCGTGGTTAATCATTGTTTTCAAAAAGATATACGAGCCAACTGAAGAAGGTAAAAAGAAAAACAATTATTACGTTCAGGAGAGTGTAGGGCTGGCATCAGGCTTTTTGCTATCGGCGATACACCATGCAGGTTTGGCAGCTTTAACGCATACACCCAGCCCGATGAACTTTCTTACGAAAATATTGGATAGGCCTGCTCATGAAAAGCCGTTCTTATTAATTCCTGTAGGTTATGCAGCAGACGAATGTTTAGTGCCTGAGTTAAACAGAAAAGAACTAGACGAAATAGCAGTGTATTACGAATAATAAAAAAGCAGCTACATCAGATAGCTGCTTTTTTGATTTATAAACTAGTTGATATTAATAATCGTAGTTATCGTCACTGTTACTGTTATCCTCAGTAGTGTAGTCGTAAGTACCTGCGTCTTCAAGTCCGGCTACAGGTCTTTCTTCGTAAACGGTTATCTTGCTGATCTTAGCGCAAGGATGAGCCATATAAGAATAGTATAGTACGCCTTTGCGGAATACCCATACAAACCAATCTTGATCTTTGTAAAGGTTTTGTTGAATGGTAGATGGATTACCAAAGTCTTTCAACTTGTACTCATATACATAATATGCTGGTAACTCATGTTTGCCTTCATATGCTTGTAATAATGTTCTTACTACATCACTTTCGTCTTTTATTGATTCCCAACCGTTGATAGGCCCTGCAAGTAGATCGCCAGAATATCGTTTGCTTATTTTTCTAAACAAAGCAAGATCAGAGAAGTAAACCTCTATTTCATCTTTTTTCAAAACAGGTTCGTCTATAACAACCGTGAACTGACATTGACCTTTGCTTTCATCTGTTTTAATAGGCGTCATATCAACATACTTAGGAGCACTAGCATATTCAGGATTGCCTGCTGCCATCATGTTGGTATACTCATATAAGTTTAAGTAGGCTTCTTTTAATACTGCATCTACAATATCATTTCCCCAGCTTTCATTAATCACTTTATATACCGGCATAGATATTTGGTACAATCTGTATCTGAAGTCTTCTTGAGATGAAATACGGCTCAAGTTTCTGATGCTGTTACAGAATACACCTATAGCGTTGCTGAACTCTCCATAACCAATAGATTGCGCAACTTTTGGTGTTGTCTTCAATTCTTCCATGTAACGATAGAATTGATCTCTTGATAGATATGGTTTTAAAGAGGCTCTTGTAAAACTATCAAAGGCTTGCAACCTTCCATAGTATACTTTACCGGTTGTTTTGTTTGTCAAACGTTTGTCGTGTTGAGATACACTGAATGTATTGTCTTTGTATTGGTAGTCTACAACTTTAATTTGCGCATTGGCTAGTGATGTAAACAGTACTAGTGCCAAGGCGATTATATGAGTTTTCATACAGAAATATTTAGCTTAAGTTGATTAATATCTCTAAATTATAAAACAGTAAGCATATTTCAGTGTTTTCCTGAAAATCATAAAGTTTTGTATTTAATCTTTTTGCTTTTTATCTGAGCACGGCTATTTTTATATGCAAAACATTGTTATATGGTAGATCTTAATATTGTAGTTTTGCTGCTTGCAGCGTTGGTGCCACTGATAATTGGCGCAATTTGGTATAATCCCAAAGTATTTGGTAATGCCTGGATGAAATCGGCATGGCTTACAGAAGAGCAGCTGAAAGGGGCCAATATGGCTGTGATTTTCGGGTTAACATATGTAGTTAGTTTGTTTATCTGTTTTCAACTATCAAGCATGGTAATTCATCAGTTAGGTGCACAGTCTATGCTTTTTCCTGATGTAATGAATGAGGGTACAGAAGCTCATAAACTTGGTATAGAGCTTATGGAGCAATATGGTACTAATTTTAGAACATTTAAACACGGAGCATTACATGGCTCTATTGCAGGCATTACTATTGGGCTCCCTATTATAACCATAATAGCGCTTTTCGAAAGGAAGAAGGGTAAGTACATCTTTATTCATGCAGGGTATTGGGTAGTATCTCTGGCTTTGATGGGCGGTATTATCTGTCAGTTTGCATAACTAAACATTCTATATAAAATTAAAGGGCACTTTTTAGCACCCTTTAATTTGTTTAGTATTTGTAAGTATTATTTATCATTATTCTGCTCCGGCCTTTGTTGAGGTCTGTTTCTCGGTCCTCGTGTATTTCTTTTTCTGTTACTATTATTACCACTTTGTGGCCTGTTCTTACCGGCTTGTTGTTTGTTTTGCTGTTGCCCTTGTTGTTTATTCTGTTGTTGTTGCCCTTGTCCTTGCGCTTTTTGCTGTGGATTATTGTTGGCTCTGCCACGAGTGTTCCTGCTTTTTGTTTTCTTCTTTTTAGAAGAGCGCTCTAAAGATTTTAAGCTTACCTGTCCAACATCGTTTACAAATCCGGCATCTGTTTTTACAGAGTGTTTCTCTGAGCTTACTTCTATTTCAACAGGTTGTAATTCATCAGGTTTTACACCTTTTTTATTTAGGTCTATTATTTCTTTAACACGTTCAATAGATAAAGGGTATTGTTTATTGCTATCTCTGTAGCTGTACCACATTAAATTCTTGAAGATGTCTCTTTTTTGCAGGTGAGCAATGCCAGATGCTGTTTCTATACTATCTGCATTTTTAGGAAATACAGACAAGGCATCCATGTAGGTATCCAACTCAAAGTTCAGGCAGCATTTTAGTCTGCCGCACTGCCCGCTTAATTTTGCTTGATTGATAGATAGGTTTTGGTAACGTGCAGCCGTTGTATTGACACTTTTAAAGTCTGTTAACCAGGTGCTGCAGCATAGTTCTCTACCACAGCTACCAATTCCGCCCACCTTGCCACTTTCCTGACGGGCACCAATTTGCTTCATCTCAACTTTTACTTTGAATTCAGAAGCATATACTTTGATGAGTTCGCGGAAATCTACACGTTGGTCTGCAGTGTAAAAGAATGTAGCTTTCTTGCCATCTGCCTGAAGTTCCACTTCGCAGAGCTTCATTTCAAGATTTAAGTTGCGTGCAGCTGCTCTGCTGCGTACAAGCATGTCTTGCTCTTTGGCTTTACTGCTTCTGAACTGCTCCAGATCTGTATCTGTTGCTGCACGGTGTACTTTACGTGCAACATCATCTTCTTTGGTGCCATATTTTTTTAGTTGCAGTTTTACCAGTTCTCCTGTCAGGCTCACCTGCCCGACATCGAAACCGTTAACACCTTCTACTGCTATCCATTGTCCTTTTTCAGGAATTATACTAGTATTGTTCTTGTAGAAATCTTTACGACTACCTCTATTGAAAGACACCTCTATTATCGGGTAGGGTTTTGCACTATCCGATAAAGGTATGTCATTCAGCCAGTCATATACGTTTAGTCGGTTACATCCCCCGGAATCACATCCACCATTTCCTTTGCAACCTCCAGGTTTACCATCGGCACCTGTACCACAATTGCCACATCCCATTTATATATATATTTATATTGACAGCCGGCTAAATCGAAAACACTCTTCAGAAACATACAGATTGATTATCAGTCATATTCCGTTTAGCACTATTGCTGATGTATTAATTATACGGTTAATCAGCGAAAATACAATTTTTTGACTTAGTTCTTCATATATCTGCACGGTGGTAATGTATTGTTTCGCTAAAAGCAATTACCTTTGCAATCCTTAATAAAATACCGCTAGTATGTTTGAAAATCTTAGTGAAAGACTGGAAGGTGCGTTTAAGCAACTGAAAGGTGAGGGTAGAATATCAGAGATTAATATTGCCACGACTGTAAAAGAGATCCGTCGTGCATTGGTTGATGCCGATGTGAACTATAAAATAGCTAAAGATTTTACCAACAAGGTAAAAGAAGAAGCTGTAGGAGAGAAGGTTTTGAATGCTGTGTCTCCGGGCCAACAAATGGTAAAGATCGTTCAGGATAATCTTGCCGAGTTGATGGGAGGAGAAGTAGAAGAAGTAGATCTTTCCAACAAACCAACGATAATATTAGTTGCGGGTTTACAAGGTTCAGGTAAAACAACTTTTAGTGGTAAGCTGGCCAATTTCTTAAAGAGCAAGAAAGGACGTAACCCGTTATTGGTTGCCGGTGATGTTTATCGTCCTGCGGCGATCAATCAGTTGAATGTACTTGGTGAGCAGATAAACGTACCTGTTTACAGCGAGCCTGAAAATAAAGATGTTGTGGCTATTGCCGGAAACGCAATAGCGGAAGCTAAAAAGAATGGTAACAGTGTTGTTATTATAGATACTGCGGGTCGCTTAGCTGTAGACGAGCAGATGATGACTGAGGTAGCTAATATCAAGTCTGCGGTTAATCCACACGAGATTCTTTTTGTTGTAGACTCTATGACAGGGCAGGATGCGGTAAATACTGCAAAAGCCTTTAACGAGCGATTAGATTTTAGCGGAGTTGTATTAACAAAGCTGGATGGTGATACTCGTGGTGGTGCCGCATTGTCTATTAAGTACACCGTTAACAAGCCCATTAAGTTTGTGAGTATGGGTGAGAAGCTGGATACGCTGGATGTTTTCTATCCGGATCGTATGGCTCAGCGTATTCTCGGTATGGGTGATATCACATCACTTGTAGAACGTGCTCAATCTCAATTTGACGAAGCAGAGGCTAAAAAGCTGGAGAAGAAGATTCGTGCCAACAAGTTTGATTTTGATGACTTTAAGAAACAGCTGAACCAGATCAAGAAGATGGGTAACATAAAAGACCTTTTAGGTATGATACCTGGTGTTGGTAAAGCTATAAAAGATATTGATATATCAGATGACGCGTTCAAAGGCATAGAAGCTATGATCAACTCTATGACCCCTTATGAGCGTAACAACCCGGAGGTGATAGATGGTAGCCGCAGAAAGCGTATCGCAAAGGGTGCTGGTAAAGATATTAGTGAAGTGAATGCCTTTATGAAGCAATTTGACCAGATGAAGAAGATGATGGGACAAATGGGTAAAATGAAGGGAATGATGCCTCCTGGTATGAATATGCCAATGGGCAGATAAGAGATATCTTAAAAAATATTGAAAAAAAATCCCAAAACGGGCTTGTAGTCTGTAAAAATCACTATTTTTGCAGGGAAAATTTATTGTTAAACCAGAATAATTTCTATTATTTATGGCTGTTAAAATCAGATTACAGCGCCATGGCTCTAAGAAGCGTCCATTTTATTTTATTGTAGTAGCTGACACAGCTGCTCCGCGCGACGGAAGATTCATCGAAAAATTAGGTACTTACAACCCACTTACTGTTCCTGCAACTATCCGCATGAACCGTGAGCGTGCATTGCACTGGTTGCAAGAAGGTGCACAACCAACAAACACTTGTCGTCGTATATTGTCGTTCAAGGGTGTGTTGTACTTGAAGCACTTGATGCGTGGTGTAAAACTTGGTTTGTTTGATGAAGAAACAGCTATGCAGAAATTTGAGTCTTGGAACGCCGAGCACGAAAAACTAGTTGCTGAGCGTGAAGAGTCTCACCGTAAAGCTAAAGCTGACAAGCGTCATGCTGCAATGGCAGAATCTGTTAAAAGAGTAGAGGAAAAAATGGCTGCTAAAGCTGCTACTGCTGCACCTGCAGAAGAAGGTAGTGAAGATGCGCCAGCTGCTGAAGCAACAGAGGATGCACCTGAAGCACAAGCTACAGAAGCACCGGCTGAAGAGGCAAACGAGGAGAAATCTGAATAAGATTCATATTTTCATCTCATAAAAGCTTTAAGAACATATCAATTGATATGTTCTTTTTTTTTGCAGTAACCTTTGGTTTATTATCTTCACGACTCTTTTTTTAAGAGTAGGTTATCCCGTTTACTGCAGAATAAATTATTTGATGGAAATAAACAACCAAGTATCAGTAAAGAATATTTAGGTGGCATGGCTATAGAGAACTTATGGGTAGTGATGCCTGTGTATAACGAGGAAGAAGCAGTACCTGCTGTAATAGAAGAGTGGCAAAAGTGTTTTTCAGAACATTTAGAAAACTATACCTTCTGTATAATTAACGACGGGTCTAAGGATAATACCTTGAATATACTGCGTGATTATGAGCAGAAATATCCGCAGATAAAAGTAGTTGACAAAGTAAATTCCGGTCATGGACAAACCTGTATCATGGGATATAGGCTGGCATTGGAAAATAATGCTGACTGGGTATTTCAAATAGATTCTGACGGGCAATGTGCTTCAGAACATTTTCCTGAGTTTGTTAAAGCCACGGAGAGTTATCTGGCAGTACAGGGCTACCGTAAAACCAGAGACGATGGTATGCAACGGTCAATAGTGTCTCGTTTTGTTACGCTATTTACCTTTTTTGCAACAGGAGAGTGGGTGCCTGATGCTAATGTGCCATACAGGCTAATGCACAGTTCGGTGTTAAAAAATATTCCGGACAAAGTGCCCAAAACTTTCCATTTAGCTAATATCTTAGTATCTGTATTAGTAAGTAAGGCAACAAAAATAAAATGGATCAACATTCATTTTAGAGATAGGGCAGGAGGAACAGCCAGTGTAAAAACGATATCGTTTGTAAAACACGGATTCAAGTTATTTAAACAACTGCGCGCTGCTAGTATGCAGAAATAAAAAACTTAAAACAGGCAAGGCATGGCAAAGAAAAAACCGAATAAAAATCAACAAGAACATAAGCCGGTTAATAAGCCTGCAGCTAAGAAAGAGCCTGCTGCTAAAACGATTGTATCTTCTACTACATTAACTAATCCGCAGCTATGGGCAAAGGTATTTAACATAAGCCTGCTGCTATTGTTCGTACTGATGGCAGTAATGAGCTTCTGGTATGGACTATCCGGCGATGAAGTAGATATGAACGAGTATGGTAAAGCCATACTAAAATACTTTGCAACTTTTGGGGCTGATGATACTGTGTTTCATATGCCTGCTGAGTATGATCGTGATGGTGTTATCTTGTATTATGGAGGTTTCTTCGATCTGATCTGCGCAGTAGTTAACAAGTTTTCTCCTTTTAGCGAATATGAAACAAGACACATACTAAATGCCTGGGCAGGCTTTGTTGCTATATTGTTTAGTGGCAAAATAGTGGCCATGCTATCTGACAAGCGGATAGCCACCTTAACGGTATGGTTGATGTTTTTGTCTCCGTTCTTTTTAGGGCATGCTATGAATAACCCTAAAGATATTCCACTTGCTGCCGGGTATATCATGGCTATATATTTTATCATACGTTTTTTTGAGCGTTATCCTGATGCCAACTGGAAAGATTATCTATGGGTAATATTGAGTATTGGTATTACCATCAATATACGTGTGGCAGGTATATTACTGATACCTTATTTATTCGTGTATGTAGGGTTGTTATACTTTGCTAAAGCAGCGTTTACAAAAGAAACTGTTGTCTTAAAAGATTACATCAAACCGTTATTAATAATAGCAGTGTTGGGTTACTTAGCAGGAAGCTTATTTTGGCCGTATGGTCAAAAAAGCCCGATTGGTAATCCGTTGACAGCTCTGAAAGAAATGAGCAACTTTAAGGTGAACCTTGCTCAAATATGGGATGGTGAAAAAGTATATTCCAGTCAACTACCACAAGGTTATCTTATAAAAAGCTTTTTGTATACCAATACATATGCAGTAATAGCCGGTATACTTTGCTTTTTCATATTCATTCGTGCTACCTTTAAAAACAATAAGAGGCATATTATCTGGTTTGTAGCGTTTACTGCACTCTTCCCGCTGTTTTACATCATCTACAAAAAATCGAACGTATACCATGCATGGCGCCATGTGCTGTTTATATTTCCGTCGTTGATGGTGATGTCTGGTTTGGGTTGGCAGTACTTAAATGAGTTTATCAGTCGTAGCTGGAAGCCTACAGTAATAGGTTTAGGTATAGCAGCGGTATTACTACTAGAGCCTGTTATATTCATGGTACCAACATTCCCTAATACGGTTACTTATTATAATGGTTTTGTTGGTGGTACAAAAGAGGCTTATGGTAACTACGAAGTCGACTATTACTATAATAGCGTTAAGCAGTGTACAGACTACTTTATTGAGCATGAGCTGCCTAACCTGGATACTAGCAAGGAAACATGGGTGTATTCTAACGCAGCACACTTAACTGCCAGATATTTAGAGCCATATAAGGACTACGTGCTTGTAGACTACATGCGATTTGGAGAGCAGCATATCAAAAATTGGGATTATGCTATTTTTCATATTGCGTTAATTCCATTGCCATTGATACAAAATGGTACATGGATACCGGAAGATGCTGAGTTTGTCGCTACTGTAAAAGACAACCCGCTTTGCGTTTTGCTAAAAAGGAAGACTACAGAAGATGCTCAAGGTTTTAAGGCAATGCAGAGCGGAGATGTTGACGGTGCGATACAGCACTTTAAAAACTTCTTAGAAGAAGATAATTCAAACCTTGCGGTGATGAATGCTTTAGCAAGGATATATATGCAAAAGCAGGATATTGACAGCGCTTTCATGTATGCTAAGAAAGCATATGATATTGGTGGTAACGATGTTGAAACCCAGAGGATATATGCTATGGTGTTGGTAAATAAAGGTGAGTTTCAGCAGGCTCTGGCGATTTTCCAAAGCATAGTAAAGCAACGTCCTGATTTTGCAGCCGGGTATTATTACTTAGGCTTAGTGCAGAAACAACTAAAAAGCTATCAGGAGGCGCTTAATAACTTTAATATTGCATCGCAACAACCAGAAATAACATACGATTGTTACGTACAGATGGCTGAGATATACAAAATACTAGGCAATGATGCTCAAGCTAATAAGATGTACCAATTAGCTGAAAGTAAGAAATAGTAAAGCGTTATTGGTTAATAACAATAAAGATGGCGACACAGGCGTAGACCCCGA
The DNA here is from genome assembly GCA_030429205.1 of Bacteroidia bacterium. Lineage (GTDB taxonomy): Bacteria > Bacteroidota > Bacteroidia > Chitinophagales > Chitinophagaceae > UBA5543. Next base: position 315,267 of record JAUICZ010000002.1, on the reverse strand, counting down.
TAAGAGCAATAGTAATCCACTTTGTTTTGTTTTGTGCTTGTTTCAGAGGGAATTTGTAAGACATATTACTATTAATCTTATTAAATTTTAACAATCCTATAGTGTGACGACAATGTAATAACGACCCCATTGTCTATTTATTGCCCAAAAAACCACTTTTTTATTGAAACACAAATATTGCGCCAAACAATTTTTCTTTAACAATTTTTAGGTTTGTAATCATTATTGTAGGTAATGCGGATATCCGCAGGTAAAGCTTAAATTTGTTGACGGTGAATCATTTACGTCAAATACTATATACCAGCATTGTACAGGCTATACAAGAGCTGAAAGGTAATAAGTTGCGAACTTCTTTATCCTTGTTAGGCATAACAATAGGTATATTCTGCATTATTGCTGTAGCTACGGTATTGGATAGTATGAAGAATAATATCCGTACAGAAATTTCCAGCCTTGGGAGTGATGTTTTATACATAGGGCGTTGGCCATGGATGGATGAAGGAGGGGAATATAAATGGTGGGAGTTTATGAGAAGACCCAGCATGACAACAAAAGAGCTGAAAGCGGTACAGAGAGATGTGAAAAATATAGAATTTGCTACGCTAAGCTTTAGTGATGGTGGCCAATCTATAAAGCATGGCGATCAGGAAATTGAGGGCATTACAGCTTATGCAGTAATGCACAATTTTGATAAAATTCAAAATATAGAGATAGATAACGGACGTTACCTAAGCCTGTCTGAAATAGATGGTGGTACAAAATCGGTAGTGATTGGTTATGATGTATATGAATCATTATTCCCCAGTAGAAACAATGCTATAGGAAAAAAGATCTCTATTAGAGGCAGAGCTTTTAATATAGTAGGAGTGATGCAAAAGGTGGGACAGAATATGGCCGGGTTCAATTTCGACAGAGGTGTTATTTATCCGTACTACGCTGCCGCCTCAATGGTAGATGTTCGGTCAATAAATAAAGATCCCTCATTGATCATAAAAACGGGTTCTGCTGAAAACATAGAAGATGTAAAGCTGGAAGTAGAAGGTGCATTAAGAAGAATAAGGAAGGTAAGCCCCGGAGAGAAAAACAATTTTGCCATTAATCAGCTAACGCAAATTACCGAGCGGTTAGACATGATGTTTGACGGCATAAATATGGTAGGAGGAATCATAGCATTTTTCTCTCTGTTAGTAGGTGCTTTTGGTGTGGCAAATATCATGTTTGTGAGTGTTAAAGAGCGTACTAAAATAATAGGTATAAAGAAGGCAGTTGGTGCACATGCTATAAGTATACTATTGGAGTTCTTAGTAGAAGCCGTAGTGTTATCTATTATTGGTGGGCTTGTTGGTATTACTATTGTTGTATTGCTATCTCTTGTTCTTACTTATACAGCAGACTTTCCAACTACACTAAGTTTGTATAATTTTTTCATAGGTATATTGATTTCAACAATTGTAGGTGTACTTTCGGGCATAATTCCGGCATTTTTTGCTTCAAGGTTAAAACCGGTAGTTGCAATCAGGTCTAATTAATCATGTAATGAGCAAAGAAAAGACACTCATACTCGATAAAGAACGCATTAATAAGAAAATGCAAAGGATGGCTTTCCAGATATGGGAAGAGTACAGTGAGGAAAAAGCCGTTACCTTAATAGGTATTGAAGGTAGTGGAGCAATTGTTGCAAAAAGTCTTGCAAAACGTTTGACTGATATCAGTCCGCTGGAAGTGGAATACATCAATTTGAAGTTGAATAAAAGAAAGCCGCTAAAAGAAGAGATTATACTGAATAAAGAGCTGAACGATAAGGCTGTGGTTTTGGTAGATGATGTTGCAAACTCAGGTAAAACACTTTTGTATGCCTTGCGTCCTATACTTGATTTTGAACCAAAGAAAGTGATGATAGCTGTACTTGTAGACAGGCGTCATAAGTCTTTCCCAATAACTCCGGATATTGTTGGGCATAGTATAGCAACAACATTGCAAGAACACATTGAGGTGGAAACAGAAGGCAATAGAATAACGGCTGCTTATTTACAATAACAACATACACAATACATAATACTAGAGCATATGGCACACACATTAGTCATACATGGTGGTGCAGGTAATATTACACCTGCAATGATGAGCAAAGAAGATGAACAAGCATATACTGAGGGGCTACAAGCAGCCCTAAATAAAGGTTATGATATATTAGCAAAAGGCGGTGCTGCTATGGATGCTGTAGTAGCAGCAATAACGGTGTTAGAAGATAACCCGATATTCAATGCGGGCAGAGGAGCTGTTTTTACTAAAAAAGGGCTTAATGAAATGGATGCAGCTGTAATGAATGGTAAAACATTAGGAGCAGGTGCAATTGCCGGAGTGAGAAATATTAAAAACCCGATAGCTTTGGCCAGAGAGGTAATGGATCACTCAGGGCATGTGTTTTTGAGTGGTAAAGGTGCTTCTGAGTTTGCTTTGAGTAGAGGGTTTACTCAAGAACCTGATGAATATTTCTTTAATAAGCTTCGCTACGATCAATGGGTAGAAATACGTGACAGTGACTTTTATCAATTAGATCATAAAGCCGATAATCTGAAAGGTGCTCCCGCACCCAATCCCGATCATAAGTTTGGTACAGTTGGTGCCGTTGCTTGCGATGAACAAGGTAACCTTGCTGCAGGTACATCAACAGGTGGTATGACTAATAAAAGGTTCGGTAGAATAGGAGATAGCCCTGTTATAGGAGCAGGTACCTATGCTAACAATGCTACTTGTGCTATTAGTTGTACCGGGCATGGAGAACCGTTTATACAATCTGTTGTTGCGCACGACATTAGCTGTTTATTGGAATATAAGGGCTTAAGCCTGCAAGAGGCTTGTGATATTGTTGTAAAAGACAAACTTGTGAAAATTGGCGGCGAAGGTGGTGTTATAGCTGTGGACAGTAAAGCTAACGGGCTTTTCTGCTTTAACTCAGCAGGTATGTACCGCGCTATGAAAAACAGCGAAGGTATAGAAGAAGTTGCTTACTATGGCTAAGTCACGTTTCGTATATAGGTTATTACATTTTTGCTATTATATATCGATTGTAGTGTTTATCATATATATGCTTATGCGAATACAGCATTGGCCTTATTATGAGTATGTTGTGGTTGGCGTATTTATTTTGTCTTTACCAACAATAGTTGAGATATTCACTGAAACATATAACGAAAGGAAAAGATTGAAAAATAGCTTGATTATTTTGCTTTTTCTCAACATCCTGAACCTATTGATTGTAGTCTGTACACTCGGTTCCTTTTATCCATTATTATTATTGATAACAAACTATCTGTTTCTCAAGTACTTGAAGAAAATGTCTATAGAATTTAAGTCTAAAGTGCTGTAAGGTTTTTTTTAGTTTATCGTCATTAATAATGGTAAACGATAAACAATATGAAAAAAATAAAATTAACCTTCGTGTTTGCACTATTTGCATGTGCAACAATGTACATAAGCTCATGTACTAAAACAGAAACGGCACAGCCTAATCAGCAACAAACGGGTACGAACAACACCAACGAGCCTGAGGATAAGCTGACTTTTACAAAGAAAACAAGACCGGTTCTACTGGAAATAACCAGTACAGGTTGTCCAGGTTGTGGTAGCTGGGGAAAACCTACTTTTAAAAAGTTGGTAAACGATTTCGGTAATGATATCACACCATTGGCAGTTCATATTAAATACGGGGACCCAATGATTACAGCTGAGTCTCAGGCGATTGCAGATAACAGGCATGGCAGTAGGTATACACCACAAATATGGGTAGGAGATATGAATGCCATAATATTGACTGGTGGTTCTATATCGTCAGCATCAGAGCAAAATGCCAGAGATTTGATGAATGCAGGACAAGGCGTAGATCAACCTGCTGTAGCGGCTTCTATTAAAAAAGAGGGTGGTAAACTAAATGTTACTTACGGTGTTAAGTTTATAGATGTGCCTACAGATGGTGAATATGCGTTGGCATGCTACTTAACAGAAGACGGTTTGTCATACAACCAGAGTTCATCTGCCTCAAACCCGACTACACACAATCAGGTACTTAGAGCTTCCGCAGACGGTGCATTTGGTAAAGCATTTACGTCTGCTGATTTAATGGACAATGAGGTGACTTGGCAGTTTAGCTTTGATCTTTCAGATTATAATGAAACAAATACATATATAACTGTTGTTCTTTGGAAAAAAGATGGCAATAGATATGTTCCTGTTAACGGGTACATAGCAAAATAGCTGCCTTTTACAGAGGGTATATAAGGGTAGTGTTGCAAAACACGCCCTTTTTATTTACCGTTTACCCAGTCTTCAATACCGGTTTGGCTTAAGTCCAGATAGCTGCTCTTGGCTTCAACAGTGCTGTTATTTATCCAATAAATTGCAGGTACGTTAGGTCCTGATAATTTGATGAATTTATCTCTACCCAGCATAGTGTAAGGTATTTCACCAGACTTCGTTTCTTCCCAAAAATTGTCTAAAAGAGTAGTGCTGCCATTTAAAATGAAGTAGAATGGTAAGTCAGGGTTGCGCTGTTTCATCAGGTACATTTTATAAGCGGCTTTTCTGCAATGCGGACAGGTTAAGCTCATAAACGAGATAATATGTTTTCCTTCTGATAAGTTTATTGTAGGTGGATGATTTATGTCTTCTTCATAAAGAACTGTCAGGTCAACTTTATATGCTTCATCTTTTAGGAAGCCAGGCGCAGAAGAAGCTATTGGTTGGGCTATAAACGGTACAGACATGCCTGCTATTACCCCTATAATAGAGAAAATATGCAACCAATTCTTTTTTAACCCTTTATGATACTTATTTAAAATAAAGATCAAAACAAGCATGATTGCGTTTTTGATCAATGATTCTGAAGGAGTCATGAGTATATCGTCGCCAAAACAGCCACAGTTAACATCATTACCAACTGCAATCCATAGATATACCAGATATATGCTAAATATCACTAGTATCAGCATAGAGAATTTTAAGATCCATTTGGATTTGCCGAAAATGTTAAGTGTGATAAGTATGCCTAAAGCAGCTTCTAAACCGACTAAAGCACGCGCAGCGATCGCTGATAACAGCCACGGTAGTTGTACATATTCTACTATTCGGTACTCAAAACTTTCAATTGGCCACGACTTGGTATATGCAGAGTAAATAAAACTTACACCAATTACTATAGAAAGTAGAATGAGTAAAACTTGTGCCAGTATCTCGAAAAACAGCTTCATTATCGTAAATCTATGAAAAACAGTACTTTAAAATAGCAAGAGGACTGTTAGGTGTAAAGATAGGGCTATAATTAAAGATGGTAATGGAATTTGTGTGCAAAATAAAAGGGCATCTGGTACCAGATGCCCTTTTTAGAATAATGTAAATATTAGTCTAGAGAGCAAGAACCGCCAGAAACCTGAGCAGCAGTATGCCATGTGTTACAACCATCTTCAGCAGCAGATTTCTTTACTTTAGGAAACTGATACTGAGCTGTTTGTGTACCTGCAGAATCTTTACAAGTACAAGTGTAGTCTTTTTTACAAGACGTGAAAGAGATTGCTAAAGCAGCGATCGCTAAAATTGGGGTAATTTTTTTCATAATTATGAATTTTTGAATTTGAAAACAAATATAATATCTAAAATAAATAAACAAATATATATGTGCATTTTTTCTGAAATGTCAGCACTAATGCTGCTATATATTCATTGCATACAAAGGTAAATTTGTACTCTCTAGTGCTAAATACCTGCATGATGGTAAATTTGTATCAGTGCTGGCACGGATATAAATCAATAAGAGGCTGAGAACCTCTTATTGATTTATATAATGTATTGAATATTAATTTGTTAAAGTTATTAATTGAGTGTGCCTGATATCACCCGATAAATGAAGTATATAATTACCTGAAGGTAAATCTTCTTTTAAGCTTACTTGAACCCTTTGTTGATCGAGGACATTATTATTGTAAACTGTAACGCCCAACATGTTGGTTATTTTTATATTATACTTGCCTGTTTGTGGTAATTGAATATAAAAATTACCGGAGCTAGGGTTAGGATAAACATGTATCAATTCATTTTGTTCTTTTGGTGCACTACCATTATTAAACGTTTGGCCAAGCTCCAATTGTTCATCTATGTTAGATCTGCCTGGCTTACTAAGGCCAGATGGTATTGGGTGGCCTCCTGGTGTTGATGTGCATATCTCTTCTCGAGGAGTTACTAGAAAATAATTGTCATACTCCATATGCGGCACAGAAAAGTTAGGCGTCAACAGCGTTGTTTGTGCATAAAACTCTGTTTTTTGATATGTAGGCACATATATACCGACAGGACTTACCGTAGGGTCACCTGCTGTAATAGTATTAGCTCTTGTTGATGTGTTTGGTATTTGGTTGGGTGGGCTTTGTGAGCTGAGTGTATTTTGATCATAAACAACATCAGTTCCAAAGCAAACTTCTATGTAGTCAATCCACATATGAATCTCAGGAAATGTGGTAGATACAGAACGAGCGATAATGATAATCTCATTGTATTGAGGAGTATTGACAGGTTGATTAACTGGTGCTGTAGTAAAAGACCATTGTATATTACTAAGTGCGCCCCCAGTTGCGGAAGGGCCTACAGGGGGTTGGTTTTGAGGTTGGAATGTTGTTGAATTAATAGTGTATTCACCCAATAGTTGTGGCTTAGACAAGCCTGCTGCTGGTGTATTGTATTCAGTAGAATATGGTGGTGGAATAGTTGGGTTTATTCCAGTCATACTTTGATATGTAGCGATATCATTTATTGCCCATATTTCTATTTTTCCTCCAGGGTTAGTTTGCATGTAGTTCATGCCTACTTTTATGTTATATTGTGTTTGGTCATGGAAAGGGAATTTATGATAGAATCCTTCAGCATACGGCGACACTGTAGGGTCGTAAAAAATATGCACAGTCTCAACTGGCGTATTACCCGTGTTAAACCTCTGCATACCGTCAGGCGTGCCGTGTGAAATTCCCCAATCTTCAAAACAACCGGCTGTATTAGGTACCCATGGTGAAAGAAATCCATTACAACCATTAGTATTATTGAAAGGAGAATATAAGTACTCGTCTGGAGTAGTAATATAAGTATAATTTCCTTGTGCTTTGGTGTCAGTGCATTGTAATGTAAACAATATACTCAACACAATAAGCCATATTTTTTGCTTAATCATAATTGCATTTTTATTGTTTACAGAATTATTTATTCAACTGTTGTTTTAGAGCATTGATCTCTTTTTGTTGTTCTATTACATATAAGGTCAATTCTTCAATTTTGCGTAATAGTGTTGCGTCCATTGATGCTACATCAATACCGTTTTCTGATACTTCTTTTGCAGAAGGCACATCCGGTAGATGCTTATTCGTTGTAATGTAATTTTCTACTTCATTTAGACTTTTTAACTCGTAGTTATCTTCAAAAACATAATCTGCCCAAGCATTATTGGTAGTACTTGCAATAGCCACTTTGAGCTTTTCTGTAATAATGCCTGTCTCTACATATAATCTGTAATCGCTTGTAGTGTTAATGAGGCCTGTCTGATCACCTATAAGCACTTTCCCATTTTTGTAAACACTTACTAACCCTGAGTAGTTGTTTTGATCATATAGCAAAATGTCAAATGCCGTCTCAGGAGAAGTTGTGCTTAGGCTGCTTTTGCTTCCACCGGCAACAACTCTAACAATTCCTGAATTTACACCTGTACTATTGTCTGCTCCTAATGCAATCCCACCTCCATCAGAAAAACCTGTATTAGCAAATAATGCCAAATTATCGTCAGACTGACCATATATGGAACGGTTAGATGTAGATTTTTCGAAATATAAAGACCCATTAATGCCTGTCCAGCCGTTTACGAAGAACTGCCCTAATGGTGATGCTGTAGTGCCTATCCCAACATGACCATCTTTATATAATGTCATTATCGAAGTGTTGGCGGTACCATCATCATATTTAAAATCATGAGCAGGATCTTTAGCACTCCCTGCTGCGTCATATGAAGAATATTCTATCAGGCCCGGGCTATTTATATTACTTGCGGAGTGCAGAGTTATACCAGCACCATCTGTCAAAGACGTATTAGATAATAAAAGAAGTGCCCCACCTAAAGATGATGTATTGCCTAATAATTGTCTTGAAATACCTGTAGATGCATCAAATGCCATATCTCCATTTACTGTCAACTCGCTACTAGGGGTAGTGGTACCAACACCAATGCCTAATTTGTTGTGAATAAATACGTTATCCACGGGCAATGATGGGTCCGTTTCAATATCCGTTACGTTAACGCCAGTCCATTGAGCAGATGTAATAGTAGAAGAGCTCAAAAGAGCCGCAAAAATACTTGTAAAAACAAAGATGTTCTTTTTCATAATGTGTCTATTTAGTGATTTAAAAATTCGTTATAATCTCACACATTCGAGTTGTTTTTGGCTGAGTCATTCATTTAAATAGCATCTTGGTTTGCTGAAAGTATATATCTATACATTTAAGTATAATGCAGTAAATAAAATATTAGGATATTTATGATGTTTGATTAGGTTTTTATGTATAAAGAACTTTATTGTTAAAATTACTTTTCCACAAAATCATTTTTGGAATATTTTTTGCTAATCAGGCTTTTCTCTGTATATTTGCATCCCTTTTCAGGAGTAAGCAGTGCACACTAACTTTTTGATTAAATTTTGTTAATACAGATAATTGACCTGTACCGTAGGGGATATCCCTGGGGAACGGGGTTTTGTTGTTTGTAAAACGAGGTAAATATAATTATGGCAGTACCACAAAAACGAACCGCTACCGGTCGTGTAAATTTCGGTAAAATTCATGATGTTGCCGATACACCAGATCTACTGGCAATTCAGCTACAGTCTTTTAAAGACTTCTTTCAGCTAGAAACTACACCAGATAAGCGTGATAATGAGGGCCTTTTCCGAGTATTTAAGGAAAACTTCCCGATTACAGATACACGTAACATCTTCGTGTTAGAGTTCTTAGACTATTTTGTTGATCCACCTCGTTACACTATTGAAGAGTGTATGGAGCGTGGTTTGACATACTCAGTTCCGTTGAAAGCAAAACTTCGTTTGAGTTGTAACGATGAAGAGCACGTAGATTTCGAAACAATAGTACAGGATGTATTCTTGGGTAATATACCATATATGACCCCTAGAGGTACATTTGTTATAAATGGTGCTGAGCGTGTTGTCGTGTCTCAGTTACACCGTTCTCCGGGCGTATTCTTCGGACAGAGTACGCACCCGAATGGTACTAAGATATACAGTGCCAGAGTAATACCTTTTAAAGGTGCGTGGATGGAGTTTGCTACAGACATTAACAATGTTATGTACGCTTACATTGATCGTAAAAAGAAATTCCCTGTAACAACACTACTTCGTTCTATCGGTTACGAGACAGATAAGGATATCCTTGAGCTGTTTGGTATGGCTGACGAAGTTAAGGTTGACAAAAAATCTCTTAGTAAAGAAATAGGTCGTCGTTTAGCAGCACGTGTTCTACGTAGCTGGACTGAAGACTTTGTTGATGAGGATACCGGCGAGGTAGTGACTATCGAGCGTAACGAGGTTGTGCTTGATCGTGATAATGTTCTTGATGAAGATAACGTAGAAATGATACTTGAAATGGGTATCGATACAGTTTTCTTACAAAAAGAAGAGCTTAGCGGAGATTTCTCTATCATATATAATACATTAAATAAAGATACTTCTAACTCAGAGTTAGAGGCAGTACAGCATATCTACCGTCAGTTACGTGGTTCTGACGCTCCTGATGATGAAACAGCTCGTGGTATTATCGAGAAGTTGTTCTTCAGCGACAAGCGTTATGACCTTGGTGAAGTTGGTCGTTATAAGATCAACCGTAAGCTTGGCTTAGACGTGGATATGGATAAGAAGGTATTAAGTAAGGATGATATCATTACGATTATCAAGTACTTAGTACGTTTAACAAACGGTAAGGCAGAGATCGATGATATCGACCACTTGAGCAACCGTCGTGTACGTACAGTAGGTGAGCAGTTGTTTGCTCAGTTTGGTGTAGGTTTGGCACGTATGGCTCGTACTATTCGTGAGCGTATGAACGTTCGTGATAATGAGGTGTTTACGCCGATTGACCTGATCAATGCACGTACATTATCTTCAGTTATCAACTCGTTCTTTGGTACTTCGCAGTTATCACAGTTCCTTGACCAAACTAACCCGCTTTCAGAGATCACGCACAAACGTCGTATCTCAGCGTTAGGACCAGGTGGTCTTAGCCGCGAGCGTGCAGGTTTTGAGGTGCGTGACGTACACTACAGCCACTACGGACGTCTTTGTACAATTGAAACACCGGAAGGACCAAACATTGGTTTGATATCTACTCTTTGTGTACACGCACAGATCAACGATATGGGCTTCATCGAAACTCCTTATCGTAAAGTAAAAGATGGTAAAGTAAATCTGAAGGCGCAACATTATTTAAGTGCAGAGGAAGAGGATGAAGCTAAAATTGCACAGGCAAACGTTGCTTTGGATGAAAAAGGGAACTTTGTTGATGAAACGATCCGTTCTCGTCAAACAGGTGACTTCCCGATATTAGAGCGCGAAGAAGTGGAGTACATGGATGTTGCTCCCAACCAGATTGTTGGTTTGAGTGCATCTCTTATTCCTTTCTTAGAGCACGATGATGCCAACCGTGCACTAATGGGATCGAACATGCAGCGTCAGGCAGTTCCATTGATATTACCACAAACACCAATCGTAGGTACTGGTTACGAGGCAAACGCAGCGCGCGATGCTCGTATACAAATACATGCTGAAGGTAATGGTGTTGTTGAATATGTAGATGCTAATGAAATTCACGTTCGTTACAATCGTGACGATGCACAAAGGTTAGTGTCTTTTGAAGATGATCTTAAGAAATATACACTTACTAAGTATAAGAAAACTAACCAGGGTAGTTCTATTACATTAAGACCTTGTGTACGTAAAGGCGATAAGGTAAAAGATGGTGACTTCTTAACAGAAGGTTACGCAACTAAAGGTGGTGAGGTTGCTCTTGGTCGTAACTTGAAAGTGGCGTTCATGCCGTGGAAGGGTTACAACTTTGAGGATGCGATAGTGATAAATGAGAAAGTTGTTCGCGACGACTTATTTACATCTGTACACATCAATGAATACGAACTACAGGTTCGTGATACTAAACTAGGTGAAGAAGAATTGACACCGGATATACCAAACGTATCTGAAGAGGCTACAAAAGACCTTGATGAGAATGGTATCATTCGTGTTGGTGCTCACGTTTCTGAAGGTGATATCTTAATTGGTAAGATTACTCCTAAAGGAGAAACAGACCCAACTCCTGAAGAAAAACTACTACGTGCGATCTTTGGTGATAAAGCAGGTGACGCTAAAGATGCTTCTTTGAAAGCGTCTAGCGGAACAAAAGGTGTGGTTATCGACAAGCGTTTATTCCAACGTGTTAAGAAAGATAAGAGTGCAAAAGTTCGTGAGAAAGCAGCGCTTGAAAATATCGAAAAAGTACACGAGAAAAACCTTTCTGATATCCAAAACTTGTTGGTTGAGAAGATCATGACTTTGGTAAAAGGTTTCAACTCAAACGGTGTTACTAACAACTTCGGTGAGTTATTGATCAGCAAAGGTGGTAAGTTCTCTGCTAAAACTCTTGGTTCTATAGACTTCCTGAATGTTAACCCTCTTGGATGGACAGGTGACGATAAAGTAGATGAGCAAATCAACTTATTGTTACACAACTATACTATCAGGTACAACGAAGAATTAGGACGTTACAAGCGTGAGAAATTCAACTTGAGTATTGGTGATGAATTACCAACAGGTGTGTTGAAGCTGGCTAAAGTATATATGGCAAGTAAGCGTAAGCTGAAGGTTGGTGATAAGATGGCCGGTCGTCACGGTAACAAAGGTATCGTAGCAAAAATCGTTCGTGAAGAAGATATGCCATTCTTAGAAGATGGTACTCCTGTTGATATTTGTTTGAACCCATTAGGTGTACCGTCAAGGATGAATCTTGGTCAGATCTATGAAACTATCTTAGGTTGGGCCGGAGAAAAACTAGGAGAGAAGTTTGCTACTCCGATCTTTGATGGTGCTTCTGTAGATGAGATAACTGAACTTATTGATCAGGCAGGTCTTCCTTCATCAGGTCACACATATCTATACGATGGTGAAACAGGTGAGCGTTTCGATCAGAAAGCTACGGTTGGTATTATCTATATGATCAAACTACACCACATGGTTGATGATAAGATGCACGCGCGTTCTATCGGGCCATACAGCTTGATCACACAGCAACCACTTGGTGGTAAGGCACAGTTTGGTGGTCAGCGTTTTGGTGAGATGGAGGTATGGGCACTTGAGGCTTATGGTGCATCTAACATCTTACAAGAGCTACTAACATTGAAGTCTGATGATATTATAGGTAGGGCTAAAACATACGAAGCGATTGTAAAAGGTGATAATATACCTAAAGCTGGTATTCCTGAATCGTTCAATGTATTGGTGAATGAGCTACGTGGATTAGGATTAGAACTGAAGTTTGACTAAGGATTAATTCGAATTAGAATCATTAATTAAAAATTTAAAGACCTTACATATATGGCTATCAAAAAGGAAAATCGCCCCAAAGCAGGTTTTGATAAAATTACTATCAGCCTTGCTTCTCCTGACACGATCTTAGATCGTTCATACGGCGAGGTTTTAAAGCCTGAAACTATTAACTATCGTACGTACAAACCTGAGCGTGACGGTTTGTTCTGCGAAAAAATATTCGGACCAGTAAAGGATTTCGAATGTTATTGTGGTAAGTATAAGCGTATTCGTTATAAGGGTATCGTGTGTGACCGTTGTGGTGTAGAAGTAACGGAGAAAAAAGTACGTCGTGAGCGTATGGGGCACATAAAATTAGTTGTTCCTATCGTACACATTTGGTACTTCAAAAGCTTGCCGAATAAAATTGGTTATTTATTAGGTGTTAGCTCTAAAAAATTAGAGAGCATCGTATACTATGAGCGTTATGCCGTAGTACAATCCGGTGAGGCAGAAGAGTTGATCCGTCAAAAACTAAATCTTAAAGATTCAGAAAAGACAGATCTGCAGTTGATAACAGAAGATGAGTATTTGGAAATAATGGAGACGATTTCTCCTGAAAACCAATACTTGCCGGATGAAGATCCAAATAAGTTCATCGCTAAGATGGGAGCAGATGCGGTACATGCTTTATTAAGTCGTATCGATCTTGATCAATTGTCTTACGATTTACGTAACGCTGCGGCCAACGAAACTTCTCAGCAACGTAAGCAAGAGGCATTGAAGCGTTTGAGTGTTGTTGAAGCATTCCGCGATGCAAATACTCGTGTAGAGAATAGAATGGAATGGACTGTTATGCAGTACATCCCCGTAATTCCACCAGAACTTCGCCCGTTAGTACCACTTGATGGTGGCCGTTTTGCATCTTCTGATCTGAATGACCTTTACCGTCGTGTTATTATCCGTAACAACCGTTTGAAGCGTTTGATTGAAATTAAAGCTCCTGAAGTAATACTACGTAACGAGAAACGTATGTTGCAGGAAGCTGTAGACTCTTTGTTTGATAACAGTCGTAAATCTAACGCCGTTAAGGCAGAAGGTGGCCGTGCATTGAAATCTCTTTCTGATGTATTGAAAGGTAAGCAAGGTCGTTTCCGTCAAAACTTACTTGGTAAGCGTGTTGACTACTCCGGTCGTTCGGTAATTGTAGTAGGTCCGGAAATGAAGTTGAACGAGTGTGGTATCCCTAAAAACATGGCGGCAGAATTGTTCAAACCGTTCATCATACGCAAGTTGATTGAAAGAGGTATCGTAAAAACAGTTAAGAGCGCGAAGAAATTAGTTGAGCGCAAAGAAGCTGTTGTTTGGGATATTCTTGAAAATGTATTGAAAGGACACCCTGTTCTTCTAAACCGTGCCCCAACGCTACACAGATTGTCCATCCAGGCATTCCAGCCTAAATTGATCGAGGGTAAAGCAATTCGTCTACACCCGCTAGTGTGTTCTGCGTTCAACGCCGATTTCGATGGTGACCAGATGGCGGTACACGTTCCTCTTAGCCATGCGGCAGTATTAGAGGCACAATTATTAATGTTAGCATCTCACAATATCCTGAATCCTCAGAATGGTACGCCGATCACGCTACCTTCTCAGGACATGGTATTGGGACTATACTACATCTCTAAGGGTAAGAAAAATGAAGGTGATACTGTAGTGAAGGGTGAAGGTATGACCTTCTACAGTCCGGAAGAGGTGATTATCGCACACAATGAAAAGCGTGTAGACATGCATGCGTTCATTAAGGTGAAGGTGGATGTATTAACTAAAGAAGGCCTTAAGAACAAGTTAATAGAAACTACAGTAGGTCGTGTAATATTCAACCAGTTTGTACCTAAAGAAAGCGGGTATGTAAACGCGTTGTTGACTAAGAAATCTCTACGTGAGATCATTGGTGACATCTTGAAACATTCTGGTATCCCTGCAACGGTTAAGTTCTTGGATGATATCAAGACTCTTGGTTTCCGTATGGCATTTGAAGGTGGTCTTTCGTTTAACATTGAAGATCTTACTGTTCCTGAAGTTAAGGAAGAGTTGATAGAGAATGCGAAAGCAGAAGTTGATGAAGTATGGGATAACTATAACATGGGTCTTATCACAAACAACGAGCGTTATAACCAGATAATCGATATTTGGTCTCGTGTTGATACTCGTGTTACAGAAACATTGATCCACGAGATGGCAGTTGATAAACAAGGTTTCAACTCTGTTTATATGATGCTTGATTCTGGAGCACGTGGTTCTAAACAACAGGTTAAGCAGCTGGCAGGTCTTAGAGGTCTGATGGCTAAACCTCGTCGTTCTGGTTCTAGTGGTTCTGAGATCATTGAAAACCCGATCCTTTCAAACTTTAAAGTAGGTCTAAACGTACTTGAGTACTTTATCTCTACGCACGGTGCGCGTAAAGGTCTGGCGGATACAGCCCTTAAAACGGCGGATGCGGGTTACCTTACTCGTCGTCTTGTTGACGTGTCTCAGGATGTTGTGATCAACGAAGTTGACTGTGGTACACTTCGTGGTATTGCTACAAGTGCATTAAAAGATAACGAAGAGATTGTTGAACCATTATACGATCGTATCATAGGTCGTACTTCTTTACATGATGTATACGATCCGATAACTGACGAACTTCTTGTAGAAGCAGGTTCTGAAATCACAGAAGATATTGGTCGTGCTATTGAAGAGAGCGCAATTGAAACTGTTGAGATTCGTTCTGTACTAACTTGTGAAAGCCGCCGTGGTGTATGTGCTAAGTGTTATGGTAAAAACCTTGCAACAGGTTACATGGCACAGAAGGGTGATTCAGTTGGTATTATTGCCGCTCAGTCAATCGGTGAGCCGGGTACACAGCTTACACTACGTACATTCCACGTGGGTGGTGTGGCAGGTTCTTCTGCAATTGAGTCCAACTTGATCGCTAAGTTTGACGGTACTATACAGTTTGATGGATTACGTACTACTAAACACGTAAATGCTGAAGGCGATACAACTACAGTGGTTATTGGTCGTACAGGTGAGATGCGTGTGATAGATGTAGAGAACGACAGGTTGTTGAATACACACAACATTCCTTATGGTTCACATCTGAAAGTGAAGAATGGCGCTAAGATCAAGAAAGGTGATGTTATCTGTACATGGGATCCATTTAACGCCGTAATCGTTTCAGAGATCAATGGTAACGTACGTTTCGATAATGTGATTGAAGGTGTTACTTACCGTGAAGAAGCGGATGAACAAACAGGTCACAGAGAGAAAGTTGTAATTGAAACTAAGGATAAAACGAAGATACCATCATTGATGGTGGTAGCGAATGGTGAAGAAAAACCATATAACTTACCGGTAGGTTCTCACATCATCGTTAAAGAAGGTGATGAAGTAACCAATGGTCAGGTGCTTGTTAAGATTCCTCGTGTAATGGGACGTAGTAAGGATATCACGGGTGGTCTACCACGTGTAACTGAATTGTTCGAGGCACGTAACCCAAGTAACCCGGCTATTGTTTCTGCAATTGACGGTGTGGTTTCATTCGGTAATATCAAACGTGGTAACCGTGAGATCATCGTTGAGAGTAAAGACGGTGTTGTTAGAAAATACCTTGTTCCATTGACAAGACACATCATGGTTCAAGACGGTGACTTTGTGAAAGCAGGTACGTCACTTTCTGACGGTGCAATTACTCCTAGAGATATCCTGAACATTAAAGGACCTTTCGCAGTACAAGAGTACTTAGTGAATGAGATACAAGAAGTATATCGCTTACAGGGGGTGAAGATCAACGATAAACACATTGAGGTGATCGTTCGTCAGATGATGCGTAAGGTTACTATTGTTGATCCGGGTGATACTAAGTTCCTTGAAGATGATACAGTTGATAAGTTTGACTTTATGGTTGAGAACGACTGGATCTTTGATAAGAAAGTAGTAACAGAAGCTGGTGAATCTACAGATTTACATCCGGGGCAGATTGTTACACTTCGTGAAATTCGTGAACAAAACAGTGCACTACGTCGTGCAGATAAGAAGTTGGTAGAGTACAGAGATGCACAACCGGCAACATCTACTCCGTTGTTGTTAGGTATTACTAAAGCATCGCTAGGTACACACAGCTGGATATCAGCAGCGTCGTTCCAGGAAACAACCAAAGTATTGTCAACTGCCGCAATTACAGGTAAGGCTGATGATCTTATGGGACTGAAAGAAAATGTTATTACAGGTAACTTAATACCGGCTGGTACTGGTATGCGTGACTATGATGACATGGTTGTAGGTTCTAAAGAAGAGTTTGAGTTGTTGATGGCTAATCGCGATGTATTACAATTCGACGAAGAAGAGTAATTAGAATATATCAAAAAAATAAAGGGGCTGCAATGCAGCCCCTTTTCTTATGCCTGCGTTTATTCTTATATTTACATTATACCCAAAAGACATAGTGAAATGAAAATCAAGCCAGTATTGTACGTTGCCACAGGAGTAATCATTGGTGCAGGCATAATATCGGGATTTGCTTTTAAACCATCTGATGGTGGAGAAGAAATAGTGAAAATCAAGCCAGGTAATAAACTTCAGTATAAATGGTTTGTGCCAGATGTGCCTAATAGTATGACTTTTGCAGGTGAGCGTGTTCCGTTGGATAGATGGGAAGTGAAGGAAGCGCTTGAAAAAGAAGTATTAAGTAACTGCTACAGACACTCTAGTACCATGCAGATACTTCGTTTATCGGGGCGCTATTTCCCCTTAATAGAAGAGCGCTTGCGTGCTAATGGTGTGCCTGATGATTTTAAGTACTTGTGTGTTGCTGAAAGCTCGTTGACTAATGCTAGTTCTCCTGTTGGTGCAAAAGGTTTCTGGCAATTTATGAAAGGTACAGCACCACGTTACGGGCTAGAGGTATATAGCGAGGTAGATGAAAGGTATCATGTGTTAAAGGCAACAGATGCTGCGTGTAAGTACTTGAAAGATGCTTACAGAAGATTTGGTAGCTGGACAGCAGCGGCAGCATCATATAACTGTGGTCAGGCAGGGTATGCTAACCGTGCTGAATATCAATTGAGAGAAAGTTACTATGATTTAATGTTGCCAGGAGAAACCATGAGGTACATATATAGGATATTGGCGTTTAAGTTTATTATGTCAGATCCGCAAAATGTAGGATTCAATATATTGCCTAAAGACATGTATCGTCCTGTAAAAACCAGAACGATTACTGCCACACAAACAATTCCTAACTTGGCTGAATTCGCATCATATCATGGTACTTCATACAAGATGTTGAAAATATTAAACCCGTGGTTGCGTGATCATAAATTGACCATTAGTAAAGGCAACTCGTACCAAATAGAACTACCGGTGCGTTAAAACAGCATATGCGTATAGTAAAAGCCATATTACCGCTTGTTTGTACAACTATAATTGTATGGTTGCTGAACAAGCCTATTGGCTCTATTCCCGCATTAGGAAAATTGCTTGACCCTGTAAGTGGTTTTTGGGCAAATGCTGAATGTACAGATAAAGACTTTAATAGCACGTTTGAATTTGTAGAACTAAACGATGACGTAAGTGTTTGGTTTGACGAGAGGTTGGTACCGCATATTAATGCTACGAATGATTACGACCTATATTTTCTACAAGGTTATCTGCATGCGTACTTTCGTTTATTTCAAATGGATCTGCAAACGAGAGCAGCCAGTGGTGATGTTTGCGAGTTGTTGGGAGACAAGGCTTTGAACTATGCTCGTGGGCAGAGGCGCAAGGGTATGGTATATGGTGCAGAGCAGTCTTTACAAAAGATGGAAGCCAACCCTAACACTAAAACCGCATTAGATGCATATAAGGATGGAGTAAATAAGTACATCAACTCTTTAGTTTTTAAAGATTATCCGCTTGAATATAAGTTGATGGGGTTTGAGCCTTCTGAATGGAAGAACATCAATACCGCATTGCTATTAAAGTATATGGCTGATGATCTGACAGGAAAGGTCGATGATATCTCTTATAGTTACTTAAGAAAAGTATTGGGGGAAGAATTCGAATTCTTATTCCCTGATAGAATTAATGCCAGCACTCCTGTTATACCTAGGGGGACGAAATATGATGCACCTACTATAGAACAACCTTTAGTTCCTGAAGGTGATATATGGGCTGATCTGCAGCTGGCAAATACTAATGAAAATATCGAGAAAGGTAAGGGTAGTAATAACTGGGCAGTAGCACCGCAGCGTACAAAAAATGGTCATGCTATACTATGTAACGATCCACACTTGTCCTTGAATTTGCCTGCACTTTGGTTTGAGGTACAGTTACATACAAACAGTGTAAATGCTTACGGGGTTTCTTTACCTGGTGCTCCGGGTATTATTATAGGGTTTAACGATAGTTTGTCTTGGGGTTTTACTAACAACTATCGAGATGTTAAAGATTACTATACCATTAAGGAGTTAGATAACGACAACTATGAGTTGGATGGTAAGCCGATGAAATACCAAAAGAGGGTAGAAGTTATTAAGTTGAAAGGTGGAAAAGAGTTTGTTGATACTGTTAAGTATACTATTCATGGACCTGTTATGTATGACGCCAACTATAAAGAGCCGCATGGCGTGCAACAGCCTTTAGCTATGAAGTGGATGGGGCATAAACCCAGTAACGAACTACTGGCAGTGTATAAGTTGAATAGAGCTGATAATTACGATGAGTTTGTAGATGCAATCGGGAATTTTACATGCCCTGCACAGAACTTTATATTCTCCGACACAAAAGGTAACATAGCACTATGGGGACAGGGGCAGTACATCAATAAATGGAAAGATCAAGGTCGGTTTGTAATGAATGGTGCTACCTCAAAAACATTATGGGGAGCAGAGATACCGGTAAGAGAAAATCCGCATGCTTTAAATCCTGAGCAAGGTTATTTAAGCTCTGCCAACCAAACGGTTACAGACTCCACTTACCCTTATTATTATAATGGCGATTTTGTAGAGTTTAGAGCATGGCGAATTAACAAGGCTTTGGATTCAATGTATTATGTAACAGTTAAAGACCTGCAACAATTACAAAGGGATGTACATTCTGTACTGGCAGAGCAAGTGTTACCTACCATGTTGTCTTATATAAAAACAACTGAAATTGAAACTCATGAATATATAAAAGAGCTCAATGGCTGGGATTATAAAATGGATGCAGGTAGCCGGTCAGCAACAACTTTTCATTTGTGGTGGAATACTTTTTATAAAGAAATATGGGAAGAGGGGTTTGGCTTCGCAAAAGAAAAAATTGTCTTCTATCCATCGCAGGAGCGTACAGCTGAATTGTTTGTTGGCGATTCTGTTTTTTATCAGCATGTACAAGATGTATTAGTGCTCTCGTTCAAAAATGCTGCTGATAGTATTAGTAGTTTAGAAAACAGAGCGTGGTATAAGGTAAAAAACACTTCTATCAATCATTTAACAAAGCTAGCTCCGTTTAGCTATACAAGTATTAATGTTGGCGGATGGGGTAATACCGTAAATGCTATGAAGGGAAATCATGGCCCGTCATGGAGGATGGTAGTAGAAATGGCAGATGAGCCTCAGGCGTATGGTGTATATCCGGGAGGTCAGTCAGGTAACCCCGGCAGTAAGTACTATGGCACATTCATAGATAAATGGTCTAAAGGAGAATATTATAACCTGAGCTTTATATCTAATAGTAGTCAACCGAAAGAAGAACAGGTAGTCTTTAAATGGAAATGTAAAAAGTGAAGAACATTATAACAGTCATAGTAACTGCTTTACTGGCATGGGTTGCATCACAATATGCGTGGTGGGCTATTGTTGTTATTCCGTTTTTAGTAGCTGTAGTTTTAAAATTTAAAGGAGGTAAAGGCTTCCTTATTGGTTTTGTTTCTATTGCACTGTTGTGGTCGTACCTGATCTTGAAAACAGACCTTGCAAACGAACATATTTTGTCTGCAAAAATTGCAGGTGTTTTTGGGTTGCCTCACATTGTTTTTCTGATTGTAAATGTTTTCCTTGGTGCATTGATTGGTGGTTTAGGTGGTTGGAGTGGCGCTGCAATGCGTAAAATCTTCAAAAGCAATAGTTAATATGAGTGCTGTCAGATTACAGCGTTACATAGCACTTCTTTCTATCGTGCTTTTTATTGGTAAGCTTTGGGCTTGGTATATAACACATTCTGTAAGTATACTAACAGATGCACTGGAAAGTATTGTAAACGTTATTGCAGGCTTAATAGGCCTGTATAGTATCATACTGGCAGGTAAACCCAGAGATATTAATCACCCATACGGTCATGGTAAAGCAGAATTCGTTTCTTCAGCTATAGAGGGTGTACTTATTATTATAGCAGGTGTAGCCATCATTTACGAAGCCATCTCTCATTTACTAACTCCAAAAGATATTCACGAGTTAAGTGATGGTATTATTATTACTGCAGTTGCGGGTGCGGTGAACTTTGGTGCGGGTTATTATGCTGTACTACAGGGCCGTAAGAACAGATCTATTATAGTTGAGTCTGCAGGGAAACACTTGAAAA
The DNA here is from genome assembly GCA_030429205.1 of Bacteroidia bacterium. GTDB lineage: Bacteria > Bacteroidota > Bacteroidia > Chitinophagales > Chitinophagaceae > UBA5543. Next base: position 294,082 of record JAUICZ010000002.1, on the reverse strand, counting down.
CTGATGCGTACTCTACTTTGGCAATTGTTGTAGGCCTATTGGTGTTAAAGATTACCGGTTGGGTATGGCTGGATAGTTTAATAGCATTGTTGTTTGCCGGTATAATATTAAGGACCGGATACAAAGTTGTTCGTAAGTCTTTGTCCGGTATAATGGATGAGGCAGATGTGAAACTTCTGAAAGAGGTGATCTGTTTATTGGATGAAAAAAGAGAACCAGGCTGGGTAGACCTGCATAATTTGCGTGTACTACAACAGGGGGATAGAATGCATATAGATGCACACTTAACTATACCCTGGTACGAAAATGTATCGTATGCAGAAGAACAGATACACACAGTTGAAGACCTGATACGTGAGTATTACAATAACAGAATAGAGATATTCATTCATGTAGATGCCTGTCAGGAGTATCAATGCCATTTATGTGCCATGCAAAACTGTCCTCAACGTAAACATGAGTTTCAGAAACAATTGGTATGGGATGTAGATAATGTGCTAGACGACTCTAAACATGGTAAGCCCGTAGCTTAATTTCCTTTTTCATACCCCTCATCAATCAGCCAGTCGCCACTGTCAGCTGCTTCTGTCGCCAACTCATCGCAACGGATATTACCGGGGTTATTTGCATGCCCTTTTACCCATTGGAACTTGATGTTGTGCTTAGGATACAATTGCAGAAACTGTTTCCAGAGGTCAGCATTCTTCTTGCCTTTAAAGCCTTTTTTTACCCAACCAAACACCCACCCTTTCTCAACGGAGTTAACTACATAAGAGGAGTCTGTATAGATGGTTATGTTTAATCCCTCTTTGGTCAAACTTTGTAATGCAACGATCACTGCTAATAGCTCCATTCTGTTATTTGTGGTATTTCTGTACCCTTGAGAGATCTCTTTTACGGTAGCTCCCCATTTTAATAGAATACCATAACCACCAGGACCTGGATTACCTCTGGCAGCGCCATCTGTATATATAATTAACTGTTGCGACATGAATTAGTTTTGTACTACTTATATTTGCGGCGTTAAAAATAGATACTTGAGTAGCAAAATAAAAGTAGGAGGAGTAAGTTACTTAAATACCGTACCACTTTTGTATGGTATTAAGAACAGTCCTGTGTTCAACGATATAACTCTATCTGTAAATTATCCATCTCAGTTAGCGAAGGAACTTAAAGAAGGTACAATAGACGTTGCTTTACTGCCTGTAGCAGCAATGCAAGATATTGAGGATGCCAGAATTATTTCTGATTATGGTATTGCAGCAGATGGTCATGTGGCTTCTGTAGCCTTGTTTAGCATGGTGCCGATAGAAGAAGTGAAAACTATAACATTAGATTATCAGTCGCGAACATCTGTTATGCTGGCTCAGGTGTTGTTGAAGCACTACTGGAAAAAAGATGTGGAGCTAAGACAAGCTAATGAACATTATATCGAATATATCAATGGAGAAAATGCGGCTGTCATTATAGGTGATCGTGCATTAAAGCAACGTGCTAACTTTGAGTATGTATATGATTTAGCAGAAGCATGGAAAGACTTTACAGGATTACCTTTTGTTTTTGCTGCCTGGATAAGTAACAAAGAGCTGCCAAAAGATTTTATTGCACGTTTTAATGAGGCAAACTCATTTGGCTTAAACCATATTGATGATATAGTAGCCGAAACGCAATTTCCGTATTACGATCTTGAGGAATATTATAAGGAGTGCATCCATTATTATTTGGATGATGAAAAGAAAAAAGGCCTGAATAAGTTTTTAGAGCTCGTTCAGACCTTGCAATGAGTTATTCAGCATATATAGCAGTGCCGGATGCACTTACCATCAACATGCTGCCGCTTTGCCCTACAACTTCGTAGTCAACATCAATACCAATAACACCATTTGCTCCTTTAGCTCTGGCGCGTTCAGCCATTTCGTTAATAGCAGTTTCTCGGGCTTCTTGTAGTACTTTCTCGTAAGAGCCTGAGCGTCCGCCTACAATATCTCTTATAGATGCGAAAAGGTCTTTAAATAAGTTGGCACCAATAATAGTTTCTCCAAATACAACACCATGGTATTGCTTTACTTGCAGGCCTTCCAGCGAATGCGTAGTAGATAGTATCATAATTTCAAGTTTATCCTTAAAATTACTTAATAACTGTATAGTTTTTATCGCTATATCGTAACCTTAAACAATCTTTAACGTGATGTATATTTGTAGCATATGAGCAAGCAAATAGAATTGGTGGAATGTCCTCGAGATGCAATGCAAGGCTGGGACAGGATGATACCTACTGAAGAAAAAGTATCGTATCTGAACGCATTACTAAAAGTAGGTTTCGATGTGTTGGATTGCGGATCTTTTGTATCGCCTAAAGCCATACCGCAAATGGCTGATACAAAAGATGTAATACCTCAATTAGATATGACTACTACTAAGTCTAAACTACTGACCATCATTGCCAATACCAGAGGTGCTAATGATGCCGTACAGTATGATGAGGTCACTTACTTAGGCTTCCCATTCTCTATTTCAGAAACATTCCAGCTAAGAAATACCAATAAAACAATTGCAGAATCTTTAGCACAGGTTGAAGAGATTCAAAGCCTGTGTGTGAATAATAATAAAGAGTTAGTTGTATACATCTCTATGGGTTTTGGTAACCCATATGGTGACGATTATAATGCAGAGGTTGCGATTAAGTGGGTTGGTGAGTTGGCAAAATTAGGTATAAAGACTATTGCTATGGCAGATACGGTAGGGGTGGCACAGCCTGAGAATATTAAGTATATATACGATCATCTCATTCCTGAGTTTAAAGGTGTAAGTATTGGTGCTCATTTCCATTCTACAATAGATACATGGGAAGAAAAAATACAAGCAGCATATGATAGTGGTTGTGTTCGCTACGATAGTGCCATGAAGGGAATAGGTGGTTGCCCGATGGCTAAAGATGACTTGGTAGGTAATATAGCTACAGAGCATATTGTGCATTGGTGCGACCAACAGGGAATTGATCTGGACATTAATAGAGAAGCATTTGCAGAAGCATTGCAAATGGCTGCCAGAGTGTTCGTTCACTAGAGGTGTTAGATTAATAACTTACTTTTGCAAGACAGATAATTTAGGCTATGTCCATACATAACGATATAAAGCGTGTTACTTCTCACTCGCTACAGGTATTGAAGCAAAATGGAGAGAAGATCAGTATGCTAACTGCATATGATTATTCTATGGCGCGCATATTAGATGATGCAGGGATAGATGTTTTACTAGTTGGTGATTCTGCATCGAATGTTATGGCGGGGCATGAAACTACTTTACCTATTACACTCGACCATATGATATACCACGCTCAAAGTGTGGTAAGGGCTATTAATAGGTGTTTGGTAGTGGTTGATTTACCTTTTGGTAGTTATCAGGGTAATAGTAAAGAAGCGTTAAGCTCTGCCATTCGCATTATGAAAGAAACAGGTGCGCATGCTATTAAGCTGGAAGGTGGGGTAGAAGTGCTGGAGTCTGTTAAGCGTATTATAAGTGCAGGTGTGCCTGTTATGGGACACTTAGGATTAACCCCTCAATCTATTTACAAGTTTGGTACATATACAGTACGCGCAAAAGAAGAAGAAGAAGCGGAAACGCTAATAAAGAATGCGCATATATTACAAGAGGCTGGTTGTTTCTCTATTGTATTAGAAAAGATCCCTGCAGCACTTGGTAAGCGTGTTTCAGAAGAGTTGGATATACCTGTGATTGGCATAGGTGCAGGTCCGCATGTAGACGGACAAGTGTTGGTGATGCACGATATGCTTGGAATTACTAAAGACTTTTCGCCAAGGTTCTTAAGAAGGTACTTGAACCTTTACGATGATATTAAAGCTGCTACAGAGCAGTATATAAAAGACGTTAAAACACTCGATTTCCCTAACGAGAAAGAACAGTACTAGCAGATGCCGGATATCGCAAGTTGGAAAAAACTAAAAGCCGAATTAGAAGAACAAAACGTAACACTGATCGCCGTTTCTAAAAAGAAACCCGTAGCAGATATACAAGAATTGTATGATGCTGGTGAACGAAATTTTGGGGAGAACTATGTGCAGGAGTTAGTTGAAAAACAACCGCAGCTCCCCAACGATATACACTGGCATTATATAGGCCATTTGCAAACCAATAAGGTGAAATACATCGCTCCGTTTGTACACCTGATACATGCTGTGCACAGTTTCAAATTATTGAAAGAGATCAACAAACGTGCTGCTGAAAATAACAGAGTAATAGATGTATTGTTACAATTGCACGTGGCTGATGAAGAAACTAAACACGGGTTGGATAATGCAGGTGTTATGGAATTAATGGAGTACTACAAAGCTCAACAAGCCGATTTGCAGAATGTACGTATTTGTGGTGTAATGGGTATGGCGACTTTTACAGATGATGACGATCAGGTAAAAAAAGAGTTTGCTGAAATAAAGAACACATTCACTATCATAAAGGATACCTACTTTATGGATAAGGATTACTTCACCCAGTGTTCTATGGGTATGACCGGCGATTACAAAATAGCTGTAGAAAAGGGTAGTACCATGGTGCGCATAGGTAGTATGATATTTGGTGCAAGAAACTAAGAGGTGGCAGCAGGTTCAGATGTTTCTGCAGCAGACATTGTATGTACCCAGCGATAGCCTAACACACTTAGTATTGATACGCCACCCAGTATCCACCATAGTATATCAAACCCATATGTATCGGCAATTTTAGCACCACTCCATGGGCCAATGATTTGTGCTACTGCCCATGATATAGTAAATAACCCTGCATATTGTCCTCTGTTTCTTTCATTAGATCTGTTCATCCAGAAAGTTGCGGCAAATGGCATGTTGATGATTTCTCCAACTGTGATGAGTGATATGAATATGACAGCTAAACTCATTAAGCCGGGTACGATATTCAAAACAATAAAACCGATACCTACTAAAAAGCTACCTGCGGCAACATAGGTCATCAGGCTTCTCTTCCCATCCAGATTGTGTATGATCATCATCTCGAACAAGACACATATCAGTCCGTTTAAAGCCATCACAATACCAATGCTCTGTTCAGATAAAAGCAGCTCTTGTTTAAAGTATACAGGTATGGTTGTAAATATCTGAAAGAAGCAGCAAGCGAATATCGTATTGAGCAGAATAAACAAAAGATATGGCATGTCTTTGTATGCCGATTGTATGATCGCTTCTTTACCATTGTCTTTTTTTGCATCATTGGCCACTTTTAACTTAGACGGTGAAAGGAATAACCATAACAAAACTGCTGCACCTATATTGGTAAAACCATCTATCCAAAACAAAAGATGATAGCTATGTGCAGCTACAAAACCACCAATGGTGCCACCAACAGCCCAACCTAGATTAATTGCCAGTCTGTTTAGTGTTAAGCTGCGTGTTCTGTTCTTTTCATCGCTGAAGTGCGCTATTGCTGCTGCATTTGCAGGACGAAATAATTCGTTGACCAAACTCAGGAAAAAGGTGGTAATACAAATGGAGATATAAGTATCCATTTGCCCCAGTACAATAAACAAAGTACCACCGCCCAACAGCGCAATTAACTGCACTTTGTAAAAGCCTATCAAGTCGGTAAGTTTCCCTCCAAGAAAGCCCCCGCATATAGTACCAACTCCAAAAATGGTAATGACTAGCCCTGCTTTTGCAATAGAAACATCCATATGCTCTGTCATATACAACGTCATGAAGGGGAGCACCATTGTACCCATCCTGTTGACAAGCATCACTAATGCCAGCCACCAAGCCGCGGGTTTAAGTCCCCTATACGCATTTGTATAGCCTATGATGAATTGTTTCATTACGGAAACAAATATACTTTTCTACCAGATAATATTATGGTGTAAATTATCGGTTGTGCTGATGATGCTATTTGTAATCGTTGAGACGGATAAGCTCTTTACAGAAAGAATATTCACGCTCATCGTTCGATGCAACGATTACTAGCCTGTTTTTTGAGTACTTGTTTATCCAGTTATGATATTGTTGTACGCCACTTTCATCAAGGTTTGTGCAAGGTTCATCTAACAATAGCACCGGAGTCTTCGTGAATATAGCCTGTGCCAGTTTTACTCTTTGCTTCATTCCTGATGAGTAGTCGGATATAGGTTTGTCTTTAACCTGACCTAAACCAATATGCTCAATAATATCATCCTTAGAAAGACCATCCAGTATAGTCTTAAAACTGAAGTGGAAATCTAAAAACTCAGGCAAGGTGAACTCTTCAACAATTTCTTGTGCAGGTGCACAAAAGCTGACATATTGGTATATGTTTTCAACACTACCGTTATCATCGTCAGTATACAACACTTTGCCTTTTGAGGCTGATTGCATTCCTGATATAATACGCAGTAGAGTAGACTTACCGCTACCATTATGCCCTAATAATGCATAAGTATTTGGAGATGTAAACAGAAGATTGACATCTTTGAGTATCCAGTGACGTTGAAATCGCTTGCTGATATGATCAAGAGATATCTTCATTGTGTCTGCTGATATATCCCTTCATAATGCCTCTTCCGGTATCTCTGATGAAAGCAATGATCTCATCTCTTTCGTCAGATACAGGAATCTCCGTTTCGATAATGCTCAACGCCTTAGAAGTATTATATCCTCTCACAAACAGAATGCGGTATATGTCCAGTATATGGTTGATCTTTTCTATAGAGTATCCTCTGCGTTTTAAACCCACAGAGTTTACACCAACGTATGATAATGGCTCACGTGCCCCTTTAACATAAGGAGGAACATCTTTTCTTACTAATGAACCACCAGTAACAAATGCGTGAGAACCTATACGAACAAATTGCTGTACTGCAGTAAGCCCTGCCAGTACCACATGGTCGCCTACAACTATATGACCAGCCAGGGTAGTATTGTTTGAGAATACACAATAGTCACCAACAATACAATCGTGTGCAATGTGCGAGTAAGCCATGATCAGACAGTTATCTCCTATCTTGGTCATATTCTTATCAGAGGTGCCTCTGTTGATAGTAACACATTCACGGATGGTTGTATTATCTCCGATAATAGCTTTTGTTTCTTCTCCCTTATACTTAAGGTCTTGAGGAATGGCAGAGATTACAGAACTAGGAAAAATTCTGCAATTTTTACCAATACGTGCACCTTCCATGATGGTTACATTAGAACCTATCCAGGTACCTTCACCAATTTCTACATTACGATGAATAGTCGTAAAAGGATCAATTTTTACATTAGGCCCGATCTTTGAATCAGGGTGGATATATGTAAGTGGGTGGATCATTTCTTCTGTTTTGGAACTATTTGAGCTACTAATTCTGCTTCTGTAACCAGCTTATTACCTACATATACCGTACCGCGCATTTCACAAATACCACGTCGTATCGGGTTCAGCAAGTCGAGTTTTAATATTAATGTATCACCCGGCAAAACTCTTTGCTTAAAGCGTACTTTATCAATTTTCAGGAAGTATGTATCATAGTTTTCAGGGTCGCTATAGTTATTTAATGCAAGTATACCACCTGTTTGTGCCAGCGCTTCTATTTGTAATACACCCGGCATTACAGGGTTACCGGGGAAGTGTCCCTGAAAGAACTGCTCGTTGAATGTTACATTTTTAATACCTACTACACGGTTATCACTCAATTCAATGATCTTGTCTACTAACAAGAAAGGATACTTGTGCGGCAGAGAGTTTTCAATTTGAGTAATATCGTATATCGCTTCCTGATTTGGATCGTAGTGAGGTATGTCTGATAAGTGACGGTTCTTTTTGATGTATTGCTTGATTTTTTTAGCAAACTCTACATTCGAAGCATGGCCGGGACGGCTGGCAATTATATGTGCCTTTATTGCATGTCCTACTAATGCAAGATCTCCTACAACATCTAATAGTTTGTGTCGTGCAGGTTCATTAGTAAAGTGTAGTTGTATATTATTCAGGATACCTTCTTGCTTTACTTTGATATTCTTTTTGTTGAATATCTCAGACAGCCTGCTCAACTCATTATCACTTACAACTTTATCTACAACTACAATTGCATTGCTCAGGTCTCCACCTTTAATCAGGTTGTTGTCCAATAGGTACTCCAGCTCATGCAAAAAGCAAAAGGTACGGCAAGGCGCAATTTCGTCTTTAAACTCTGTAATATGCTTTAGGGTAGCATGTTGTGTACCTAAAACAGGTGAGTTGAAATCGATTAATGTAGTTATCTGGTACTCGTTTGAAGGAACAGCCAGCATGTCTACATTTTTCACCGGATCATAATAGTGTATGTTACTGTCAATAGAATACACTACACGTTTTGCATCTTGTTCTTGTACTCCAATGCTGTCGATTGCATCAATAAATTGCTTAGAGCTACCATCCAATATCGGAATTTCGTCACCATCCAGCTCAATAAGTACATTATCTATGTTCAAACCAACCAATGCTGCCAGTACGTGCTCTACAGTGCTTATTTTAACACCGTTTAGCTCTAACGTGGTACCACGAGATGTATCTACTACATAGTCTACATCTGCTCTTATTATTGGTTGGTCTGGTAGATCTATACGTTTGAACCTGATACCATGGCCCGGGTTAGCAGGCTTCATGGTCATAGTTACTTTTTGCCCGGTGTGTAAACCTGTCCCGGGTAGAGTTACAGAACCCTTTAGCGTATGCTGGTTTTGCGTTGTGGGGTATTCTTCGCTAGCAGACTTGTTTTTGATGTCTGATATCAATGTATCTTCACTCACTACTTATTAGAAATATTTTTTTCGCTCAATATTGCCGACAATTCAGCCACTGTTTTTTCTAAATCTATTATCCTCTGTTGCAGGTCTGGCAAATTTCGGGAAACTGCCTGACTTTTCAGCGCTTTTTTATAATCATATGCTGGTGAGCCTGTAATTGCAGTTTTAGGAGTGGTAATCGACTTAGATACACCGCTCTGCGCATTAATGCTGGTAAAGTCCGCTATTTGTATATGCCCTACAATACCTACCTGCCCCCCAATAACACAATTCTTACCTACTTTGGTACTGCCTGATATTCCTGTTTGTGCAGCTATAACGGTGTTTTCGCCAATTTCAACATTATGGGCTATTTGTATCAGGTTATCCAGCTTAACGCCTTTTCTGATGATTGTAGACCCCATGGTTGCTCTGTCAATAGTTGTGTTGGCGCCAATCTCTACATTATCTTCAATAAGCACATTGCCTATTTGTGGAATTTTCTTGTAACTGCCGTCTTTTTGTGGTGCAAACCCAAATCCATCGCTACCTATGATTGTATTCGAGTGTATGATGACTTTATTGCCTAAAACACAACTGTCATAAACCTTTACACCGGCATTAAGTTTGGTATGATTGCCGATTTGTGCTTTATCGCCAACTACACAGTTAGGATATATTTTTACACCATCGCCAATCACTACGTTATCACCTATGTAGGCAAACGCACCTATGTATACATCTTTTCCAACCTTAGCAGAATCAGCCACATATGCTGTGCTATCTATACCTGTTTTGCCATCATTAGAAATGATTTCGTTGTACTTCTCCAGTAATAGTGCAAAACTGCTGTAGGCATCCTTTACACGTATCAAGGTGGGCTTGATGCCGCCGTTCAGCTGGAGGTTCTCGTTTACTATGATAATTGAGGCTTTACTACCATATATAAATTCTTCGTATTTGGGATTGGCTACAAAACTTAGAGCACCTTTTTGGGCGTCTTCAATCTTTGCAACTTCGCTAATGGTAGTTTCAGGATCACCTTCTACTTTGCCCTGAATTAGTGTAGCTATCTGTTGAGCGGTAAACTGCATGCCTCTTCTAAAAAATAATATACCGTAAATTACAATTAATCGGTAAAATTAACGATAAAATGTATGCCAAAACAGTGTTTTACGGTTGAATGTAGCAAATGTAGTTCTTATGTACGGGCATTGCAAGTGCTTCGTTAACTACAGGGTTATCTATTGCTGATAAGTCTTTCACATCTTCATTTTTCATGGCAATACGAATTATATCGTTGTTTGTGTTATATGTATCTTTCGATGTAATGCCACCAAAAACAAAATATTTCATTTCTTCATCAGATATACCTAGCTGTTCACTAGCGACTTTAGTCTTTTGTCCCTTAAGCTCATCCAGGTTGTCGGTACTAATAACCACTTTGTACAGCTTTCGGTATTGCATCATATTGCACAACTTGCTCAATACCTTATCATGGTGTGTGCACCATGATTTTATGGCAGAAAGAATATCAACATCATCAAGCATGCAGAATAGCTCTAAGTGAGATTTATCTTGTTTGAAATCTTCTGCCGAAATTTGGTTGTATAGAAAATGTTTAAGTGCAGCGGAGCAGGGGAGTGTTACACCATCCTGTGCAAGTATTCTAGCTCTTTTTAAGATGTTTATAAGTAGCATTTCTGACCCTAAAACAGTTTTGTGCAGGTATACCTGCCAATACATTAGCCTGCGTGCTACTATAAATTTTTCTACAGAGTGTACTCCTTTTTCTTCTACCATCAACTGCCCGTCTTTCACCGTCAGCATCTGTAGTATCCTGTCATAACCAATAACCCCTTCAGAAACACCTGTGTAGAAACTATCTCTGTTTAAGTAATCCATTCTGTCTACATCCAACTGGCTGGAAACCAGTTGATGCAAAAACGGTTTTTGATAAGATTGCCCGAATACCTCAATTGCTTCTGAAAGCGCGCCATTAAATTCTTCGTTGAGCTTGTTCATAATTAGCTCAGAGAGATACTCGTGAGATATACCTTCAACTAGCGTATGTTCCAGTGCATGAGAGAACGGACCATGCCCTACGTCGTGCAAGAGTATTGCAGCTCTGGCCGCCAAACTCTCTTCTGTAGTAATATCTATCCCTTTAGCTTTTAACTCATCCAGTGCTTTACCCATCAGGTAACAGGCTCCTAATGAGTGTGCAAAGCGTGTATGCATTGCACCCGGGTAAACCAAGTGAGCAGAGCCCATTTGTCTGATATATCTTAAACGTTGAAACCATGGATGGTCTATCAGCGCCATTATCTCAGGTTCAGGAAACCTGATGAACCCGTATACAGGATCATTAATGATCTTTCCTTTCGCATTCATATTTTACCACTCCGAATCAGGTACAGTGATTCCTCCGTTTTCATCATCATAACCGTCTTCGCCTACATTAATACTATTTGGGTCTACCAGTACTTCACATTCCGTATAATTTTCAGGAGGCTCAAATTTTGCTTCAGGGTCGATGCCTGTTTTAGGATCAGCATATAACCTTTTCATAAAGAACGCCCAGATGGGTAAAGCAGCAGCTGCACCTTGTCCCAGTTTAGTAGTGCTAAATCGCAGGTATCTATCATCGCAACCTACCCATGCACCTGCTAATAGCTGTGGTGTGTACCCAATGAACCATGCATCTGCCTGATTATTAGTCGTACCTGTTTTACCGGCTATTTCGCTTTCTAGTTTATATAGGTAGCGCATTCTTATGGCTGTACCGTGATCAACTACCCCTTGCATCATACGTACCATTTTAAAGGCTGTTTGTATGTTGATGATCTCTCGTTGAGTAGGAACAAATGATTTCAGCACAGATCCATTTTTATCTTCAATTTTAGTGATAAATATCGGGTTGACATGTGTGCCGCCTGTTGGGAACATGGTATAAGCACCGAGCATTTCGTAAAGAGAGATGTCAGACACGCCAAGTGCCAGCGATGGCACTTTTTCAATATTACTTTCTATACCACATTTCGTAATAAAATCTGCAAATGAATTAATGCCTACTTGTTTAATAATATATAGGGCCGCATTGTTGATAGAACCTGCCAGGGCTTTACGCATTGGCATAGCTATTTTTCCATCTTTCTGTCCACCTGCATCATAGTTTTCAATTGACGGGAAGGTTTGTGGCAGGGTAGATAAAATACCGCATGGTGAGTAACCGTTGTCTACTGCCAAACAATATAATAGCGGTTTAATGGTAGAGCCCACCTGCCTTTTTGTGTGTTTGTTAACATGGTCATACTGATAATAGGTATGGTTAATACCTCCCACCCATGCTTTCACCGCACCGGTATAAGGGTCCATTGCCATAAACCCCGCCTGTAGCATCATTTTCATGTATTTAATGCTGTCGATAGGTGTCATTGTCGTGTCTTTCTCATAATCTACACCATCCCAGTCAAAAACAGTCATTTCAACAGGTGTTCTCATGTTCCCCATTATTTCTTCATGAGACATCCCTTTATCTTTTAAACCTCTGTATCTGGGTGTTGCTTTTATGGCTACATCAAGGTATTGTTTATACTCTTTCCATATTGCTCCGTCTTTATACTTACGCTGACCAATGAATATCTTCTGAAGGTCTTTCAGATGTTCTTCAACAGCTTCTTCCGCATACTTTTGCATACGGACGTCTAGCGTTGTATAAATTTTCAAACCATCTCTGTATATATCGTAATTGCTGCCATCTGCCTTTTTTAGTGTTTGGCAAATTTCTTTAACCTCTCTTTCTACAATTTGTCTGAAGTATGGAGCCATACCATCGTGGTGTGTTACCTTATGGTAGTTCAGCTTTAATTCTTTCTTTTTGTATTCCTGAGCCTCTTCCAGAGTTATGTATCCATATTTGGCCATTTGGTCTATTACCGTGTTTCTACGGTTTTTAGAACGTTTTGGGTTACGGCGAGGGTTATATAATGTGTTACCTTTCAGCATACCTATAAGTACTGCTGATTCATCTACCGTCAACTCATCAGGTTGTTTATTAAAGAAAGTAAGACCCGAATTACGTATGCCGTATACATTGTCCCCAAAAGGCACTGTGTTTAAGTAAAGGGTGATGATCTCCTTTTTGGTTAGTCTGGTTTCTAATTTTACAGACATAACCCATTCTTTTAGTTTGCGTAGAATGAGCTTAAATTTACCCCCCCTTTCTCTTGGGAATAAGTTCTTTGCTAACTGTTGGGTGATGGTACTACCCCCACCATCTCGCCCAAGCTTAAGTACTGCACGCAGTATTGCTTTGCCGTCAACACCAGAGTGCTCATAAAAACGAGAATCCTCGGTAGCTATCAGGGCATTAAACACGTTTTCAGAAATGTCTTTATAATCTGTAGTAGAACGATCTTGTACGTAGTATCGACCAATTAGTTCTCCATTTTCAGCATAAATGTCAGATGCTAATGCGCTGTTAGGGTTCTCCAGTTCTTTCATAGATGGCATATAACCCAGCCACCCTGCATTGATCATCAATATCAGAGAAAAGAAGGTTGCTACCCCCAACCCGAATAATATCCAAAGGATGATGAGTATCCGCTTTCTTAAACTTTTGCGCTGTTTTGGTTTATCTGCCATGAGCCTATTTGTATAGCAAAGCTAAAAATTAATACTTTTCGTACTAATAGTTAAAGAGTTGTTTCAGAATTGTTTAACGTATCGGCCGGTTGTACAAAAAAGCTGATAGTACGTAACGGATTAAGGAAGCCTGTAAGTCTTGTTCTTACAGTGGTTTTACTGCGTACTTGCCCAATGAACGTTTTTAGGAAACTACTTATAACATTTTGCTCCTTATTTGTTAATGCCTGTCCTGCATACTTCTGTTTCAGGTATATATTCATGAATGCAGTAAAATTAGTGCCCAATTCAGGGTCGATATACTTATTGGCATACTGCATCGGTGTCATGTCTATTCTAAAGTAGCCGATCTGGTGCAGGTAGTAGTTAGCCGCTCGATAGGCGAAGTATGCTTTAGGGTTATCGTTTTTGGCGTTATAGTGTCTGAATCTGTAATATTGATAAACCAGAGTAGGTGCTAGTAGTATCAGTACTATTAACGCTCCAAGTATGATACCCAGTATCGTTAAGATATCAGTAGCAGATAGCGGGTCTTTCTTTTCTTCTTTTTTCTTTTGTTCTTCAGGTTTGCTGGTATCTTTTCTTTTAAGGTATAACTCGTCAATCGGTACCGGCGATTTTATTCTTTTTGCCAAAGCATTACCCGATTCATTCTTGCGTAGCGACATGCGCTTCAAAGCCATAGCATAAGACACCGCAGTGCCCTCATATCCTTTTTTGACATTACTTAATGGTACATCCACACTATCTATAAATACTGCCGCAATACTCATATCAAGGGTCATTACAGCAGGGCTATCCATTTTGTGCTCTTTGTCATGAAAAACCATATGGCGCACTTTCATGGTCAGTAGCTTGTCAGTAGTGTCTACATCCTCAACAATGCCTTCTGCTGCCAGCCATGCCCTTGGCGGTTGCATAGGCGGCGTACCATCCGGTTGGGGGCTTTCTTCCGCCTCTTCGTTACCAACTGTGGTATCAAAATCGAGCCAGCCATAGCCGGGAAAGTATACCTGAACCCATGCATGGGCCTGGTCTGCATAGTACCAATACCAGCCTTTGTTTTTATCGCTACGATCAACAGTGCTGAAACCTACAGCAATACGAGATGGTATACCCAATGCGCGTAACATAAAAAGTGTTGCGCCGGCATAGTAAGCACAATAGCCTTTCTTATTCTCGAATAAGAAGTACATTAGTTTAGAGGCGCTCGGTATATCAGGTATGCCGGGGTTATCTGTATAAGTATATACCTGCTTACCATTTTCGTCTTTTTGTAGAAAATAATCTCTTATCGCAAGCACTTTGTCTACGGGCGTTTTGGCATTTTTTGTAATGCTATCAGCCAGTACAGAAATGTTGTTGAACTTTTGATTGCCGGGCATTTCTGTATAGTAGTTCATGAACTTCTTGTCCTGCCCGTTGTAGTTCTTTACTTTTCGTAGAACATTGAATCTGTTTTCCTGAAACCTTCTCAGCTGCTCATCTTCAGAGTTGTAAATAAAGTAAGCGCTGTTCAATTCAGAAACATAACCCTTGGCTCTGTATGCAGAGATAAACTGATCTCTAAAGTCTTTTTCTATGGCAATGGGTTGTACAAAATATCCAACATTGGGTGCTACATAGGTGTTGGTATTAAGTTTCTTGTTGTATATCTCTACATCAATGGTTCTACGCAGTTTCGTAGCAAGGCTATTTTTAATTACTGTAGAATCTGTTTTCGTGAAAAACAATGGCATTGCACCGGGATCTGGTGTAAAAAGGTCGTTAGATGGTATCAGCGAATCTCTTTCGAATGTTTCAGTCAGTGTATCAAAATAAGTGTAGTAGAAAGCTGTTAAATAAACAGGGTTAGGGATCTCGGTCCCTTCAAAGAAATTGTCGATATGTGCGCAGAACAGTAATTCATTACTTCTGCCAAGGTTACTTCTTAAACGTGAATATTCTTTTATGTCGAAGGTGCCGTCTTTATTCTTCTTCAACATACTGTTGTCGCCATCTTTACCTTTGCCGCCATAGTTTGCAACGGTTTCTTTTATCTCGCCACGCAATACATAAACTACACCTCCGAATAGTAACAAAGAAAATAGCCCAAATAGCAGCAGCCTGCGAGTCATGTACCACCAAAACTTTTGAGATTTGTCTTTGTAGCTATATATCTGTTCAGCAGCGTAAAGGATGTATACCGCAAACAATACTGATGGTGTAAACTCTGATAGCAATTGGTAAACACTATCCGTCTGGGCTTTTGCTATTAAAGCAATGCTGGCTGTAAGTACTGCGGCTGCAATAAAAACAGACCAGTATCTTAGCCTGACATATCCCCAGCCTACAAACCAACCCTCTACAAACAGTATTGCAAATACTAAAAACTGTACAGATATAAAGAGAGCGTCAAACTCTCCAACGGCCATTTTATCCAACCCTTGATAAACAATGTAAAAGCCGCCGATAAGTAATAGAATGGTGGGTAAAAACCTGAAACGAAAAGTATAGAAGAGCGTCCCAGCGATCATCCCGGCGCCTAAATACATAGTTTGCTGTAAGGCACTATCTCTTAATATAGAGTAGTATTCATTTACATTCACCAGCAAAAGATAGCTGATGACAAGTGTTGGTAAAACCAGGAAAATCAATTTCGCCAATAGCTCATTGACGGGAGTAGCTCTTTGTATACTCATGTTCTAACAGGCTAAATTTAGTACAATTAGTAGAGTAGCATTGTTAAAACTATGTATAAACTAAAATCAAAACTTCTTTAATTTGTATCTGTAATCACCATCAGCTCTGGATACCGTGAACCTCAATTTGTTTTTGCTGCGAGAAATATCTTTGCCCAGAAATACAAATTTTCTACCTCTTACAGTGTCAGACACACTTATTAGTAATGTACTGTTGTCTGTCGAGTTGTAATAGCCATCATCGTCGTTATATAAGTAGTATGTATCTATATCTTCGTCGTGTTGATAAACACCGTAATAATGAATGTCATTGTTTTGGTCTATTAGCTCAGCACGTCCTTGATCGTTCAGCATCAATATCATATTATTATATTCCTGTGTGGCATTTTTGATGTTTATGATGCCGTCTCTTACCATCACTTTCTCAAACATGTACCTGCCTACTATATGGGGAGGCTTATCGTGCTTCTTTTTACATGCGTAAGTCCCAATAATGCCGATCAATATTAGTGCTAGTAGAATTTTTTTCATATATGCAATATAAATTCATTGCATTGTTTTGAGCTGTTGTGTCAAGTTAAAAATTTCATAATGTATAATTGTGGAAATGTGTATTAACGATGTTGTTAAACCAATGTGCTTTTAGGCAGAATAGTTTATCTTAGGCACGTTTTAAAAATATTTTATTGTTAAATGATAAAAGAAACTGAAAGTTCGGCTACACTTTCTGATAGTGCGGACACAAAAATTGAAAGCATGTTAGATAAATTTAAGGTAGTAACCATCATTGGTTCAGGTACAATGGGCAACGGCATTTGCCATGTTTTTGCACAAAGCGGTTTTAAAGTTCACATGATGGATATTAAGCAAGAAGCTTTAGATAAAGCTTTGGCTACCATTGGTAAGAACATGGACCGTCAAATTTCAAAAGACCGTTTAACAGAAGATCAAAAGAATGATGCTCTTGGTAGGATCACTACTTTCACAGATTTAGCTGAAGCTGTAAAAAATGCTGATCTTGTTGTTGAGGCTGCTACAGAGAACGTAGATCTAAAAACAAAGATCTTCGAAGACCTTGACAAACTATGTCCTGAGCACACCATCCTAGCAACCAATACATCGTCAATTTCTATTACTCGTATAGGTTCTCATACAAACCGTGCAGACAAAGTTATTGGTATGCACTTTATGAACCCTGTACCTGTAATGAAACTGGTAGAGATCATTAACGGTTATGCTACTAATAAGGAAGTATCTGAAGATATTTCTGAATTGGCAAAATTCTTAGGTAAAGTTCCTTGTGTAGCGAATGATTATCCCGGTTTTATCTCTAACCGTATTTTGATGCCTATGATTAATGAGGCAATCATCTGTTTGCAAGAAGGTGTTGCCGGTGTTGAAGAGATTGATACTATTATGAAATTAGGTATGGCACACCCAATGGGGCCACTACAACTTGCTGATTTCATTGGTTTAGATACTTGCCTTTCTATATTGAACGTTTTGCATACGGGCTTTGGTAAGCAAAAATATGCTCCGGCTACATTGTTGGTGAATATGGTACAAGCAAAATACCTAGGTGTTAAAACAGGTGAAGGTTTTTACAAGTATACTAAGGGAAGTAAAGATTTAGTGGTTAGTGATCAGTTTAAGCACACACGCTAATAATAAAATCAGTTAATATGTTTCAGAAAGCCATTCTATATGAATGGCTTTCTTGTTGTAGGTTGTCTTTCTTGTATCTTAATAATTATGTATATTTGCAATAGAAGATGCCAGCACATAGCTGTCGGTATTTTCTGAAAATTGAAACATTTTGAAACAAAAGCCGTGTTTTTTTTGTGGTAAAACTGTTTTCTGAAACAAAATAGAACAAATATATCTTGTGCTCTATGGAAGAGTTAGTAATAGCATCGAACAATAAGGGGAAAATACGTGAGATCAAGGCAATGATAAATAACCTTTCTCTATTATCGTTAAACGATATTGGCTTTACAGATGAGATAGCAGAGCCTTACGATACTTTTAATGAGAATGCTGCGGTGAAAGCAGAGACGGTTCATAAATATTCCGGCAAAAATGTTTTTGCAGATGATAGTGGTATTTGCGTACCTGCCTTAGGTGGTAAGCCGGGTGTACATAGCGCATATTATGCAGGGTTGCCAAGAGATAACGAACGCAATCTGGAAAAGTTGATAGAGGACATGAGAGATAAAGAAGATCGTTCAGCATATTATAAAGCTATAATTTGCTTAGTATGGAATGGGCAGACGTATTATTTTGAGGGTGAGTGCCATGGTACACTTGCTACACAAAAAACAGGCACAGGTGGTTTTGGTTACGACCCTATATTTATACCTGAAGGATATAGTCATACGTTTGGTGAGTTGTCTCAAGAAGTAAAGAACAAATTGAGCCATAGAGGAGTAGCAGTAAGAAAAATGGTGGAATTTATAAAGCAGCAAATAGGAGCATGAAGTTTTCAATAGGGGATAAGGTAGTACTCAAGCAGACAAATGAGGAAGGTGTCGTCACAGCTTATATTGATGACCACATGATGGAGGTTTCTGTTGATGGGACAACTTTTCCGGCTCATATTGATGAACTGGATCACCCTTATTTAAAATGGTTTACTGAAAAGAAATTTCATCAAAAACCAAAGACTGTAGTACCGGAACAACTACCAGTAGAAAAACCTAAAGACAGACAGCAGAAGTTGCCTAAGGGAGTATATCTTTCCTTTATTCCTGAGTTTAAAATTGAGGAGATGGAAGATGTGGTAGACAACTTAAAAGTGTACTTCATCAATGAGACGGCAAAGGAGATACAATTTCAATACGAGATGGTTTTATTGAACGAAAAGGTCTTTAGTCATGAAGGTAAGCTGCACCCTTTCGGACATGTATACTTACATACTTTCCCATATGTAGACATGAATGATCAACCCCGTTTTAACTGGAAGGTAGATGACCTGGAAGATGCAGATATGGCACCGGCTAATGGACAGGTAAGAATAAGGCCACAGAAATTATTTCAATACATAAACGATTTGTTGCTGAACAACAAGCCCTCTTTTAATATCATGTTGTTTGAAGATTTTAAACCGCATAAGCCAATCGTTTTTGATGAGCCTGGTCCTGCAAAAAAGAAAAAAAACGCTGCACCAAAGAAAATAAACCAGCCTATAGCGCTATCAGTAATTGACTTACATATAGAAAACCTGACAGATAATACACAAGGTATGACCAATGCTGATATGCTTATACTTCAGCTGTCTACTTTAAAAACATACTTAAGACTAGCGGTAAATGCAAGGATGCATAGGTTTACAATCATACATGGGTTAGGCAAAGGTAAGTTACGCGAAGAGGTACATATGATACTTGAAGATACGCCTGAAGTTAAGAGCTACGCAAACGACTGGCATGGTCGTTATGGTTATGGAGCTACCGAGGTTGAGTTTGAATACTAGCTATATATACACTGTTAAAGAAATTCTAAAGAGAATCCTTTATCCAAACTTTAGCATAGATGGTTTGTTGTTACAGTAAACAAACTTGAATGTTATGAAAAAGATAGGATTATTGACTTTATGTATTGCTTTATCTCTCGCAGGTATGGCACAGGATCAGGACAACAAGAAGATGCCAAGTTACATTTCAATCGGACCAACAGTAGGTGTTGGACACAGTTGGGTGAGTAGTGAACCCAATATGAATTTTAAACCATCTGTAGAGGCTGGAGTTAGTGTATTGTATTCAAGATATAACCACTGGGGTTTTGGTGGTATTGTGTCAGTGTCTCACGAAGGTTATAGTACTGACGTTTATAAACTGAATAATTGGTACACAAATACCTTCGACCCTGTATATTTAAGAGTTACACCAAGAGCATATTATTTCTTTGGCCAGTATGGTAACGCTGTCAGACCAAAAGTATATGCAGGCCCTTCATTGGGTATTATTGTTTCAGAAGACAAGTACATTAATGAACCCGGACCAATAGAAACATCTAATAATGTGTCGATAAGTGCAAACGTTTTTAATACTGTTGACTTTGGTGCAAATGTTGGTGCAGGAGTAAATATTCAGCTGTATAAGAGAACTTGGTTAAACGTAGATGCTGATTATTATCATGGCTTTACCAACGCGACGATTAGAGGTAATAAAAATAGAAGAGTAAGAGGTAATGTTGGTTTATTATTTGGTATATAAATCTCAGATAGTCAGAACAGTAAAAGAGAAGAGCTACCAAATGGTAGCTCTTCTTATGTTTTAGTATACTATAAACTTATCAGTGAATTCTTTTTGTTGACCGATGAGGTGGTATATGTACATTCCCGGTGGTAAATTGCTTATTTGTGCGACTCTTTGCTTCTTAATGGTTCTTATCTTTTGCCCTGAAGTATTGTATATGTTTAACTCTTTATAGTCGTCTAATAACACTTGCGTAGTTATCGAGCCATTTCCTGTATTGGCAATCTGAATAACATTTGAGTTCCCCGCATCTATTTCAGATACATTTACATGCCCTCTTGCAAGACTGTCTGAACTTTGTGTGTTAGTAAAACAATTGTTTGTAGCAGATAACGTTATTATATACTTTCCTGTTGCCGTATAGTAATGAGTCGGGTTGGTTTGTATGCTGTTATTACCGTCGCCAAAATCCCAATAATAGCTGGTGGCATTTAAAGAACTGTTTGTCAGATCTACCTGAGAATTATTAGCAGTAGGTAATGATGCAGAGAAACGAGCTACAGGATAGTTGCCATCTTTAAACCAATTATCCATGCTATCAAGAACTACTTTGCCTGCGAAGTATTGTAAACGTTCTGCATCGCTATTGGATAAACCTGAGGTGTAATTACTACCATGTGGCGATTTATGGAATATGCTTGAGTAAAATACGCATGCTGCTAAGTAACGGCCTGCATTACTTGGGTGTGATTCGTCTGGTTGGTATAGATCTATAGTTGAAACACTATCGCGAACTACCTTCCACGCAGCTCCTACAGGCGATACACTACCATTGTTGTCTTTTGCCATTTCTAAATAGCTCTCGCGTAAACGTTGCTGCATGCCAGCGTAAGTGCATATAGGAGGATAGAAAGGACAGTTTGATGCATCTCCATTTTTTCGTCCCCATGTCATATAAAACATCGGCTCACTACAATTGTGGTTGGCTTTTATTGAGTCAACCAAGGTTTTTGCATACGGATAAGTATCAGATGCTACCTGACCGGGAGAGAATGCAGGGCGTTGGCTTTGTTCCTGTATCACAACAATATCCCACTTGTCTTGCTTAATCGCGCTCAATGTCCCCGGGTCGGTAGAGTGTCCTTGTAACGTAAACCCACCGGGCGATACCTCTTGAAATATGAGTGTGTCGCCCAAGCTTTGACACAATAAATCGATAACACCGGGTAAGCCTGCAGTGTAGCTATTACCAATAAACAGCACTTTACGTGTTTTGGCAAAAGAGTCTACTTGTGTGCTGAGCAATATTAAAAGTAATACGAGTATATGTTTCTTCATAAAAGACAGTTTTTTGAAAATTAGATGATAAAGACAGGGGTGTTAAAGATAAGGTTTGGTATGCATGCAAAGTATTACATTTCTATGATACGTATCTCTACACGCTTGTTAAGATCTTGATCCTCTTGTGTTAGTTCGTGTTTGCGTAGCGGGCGTCTTTTCCCAAATCCTTGATAAGACAACCTGCTTTTATCTATACCTCTGCGGATGAGGTAGTAGTATAATGCCTTTGCTCTGTTTACTGATAATGCAACTTCTAAAGTATCAATGTCTAGCGCATCTACAGCAGGGTGTACACAACACACATGTCCTTCTATATTAATCACCATATCAGGGTTGTCAACCAGTAGTTGATACAACTTATCCAATTCCGGTATAGACTCCGTTCGTATAACATGCCTGCCTGTGTAAAAGAATATACGATCTAGAACCAACAGCTGACCCACTTTTAGCATATCAACATTTACTTCTATTTCAGTGTTGAACTTAATGGCGTCTATGCTGCTAACCTCAGGGATTTTCACAGGTTGTGTGTCTTCAATAACTGTAGGAGGAGCTGGTGTTTCTTTAGGCTTGCTTGAAGGTTTTCTGGAATCGAATATGGTTACAATATCTACACGCCTGTCAGATTGGTAGCCCTCAGGTAGTTCTATCGCTCTTGGTATTTCTCCTTTACCTATACATAGTTGCACATTATCACCTGGTATGCCCATTGATATTAGGTACTGCCTAACACTACTCGCTCTATTTGTGGAGAGGGTGTCATTATATGAGTTTGTACCAATGTAATCAGCATAACCAACAATTAATAGCTTTTGTTGATTGTGTATGATATCTCTGTATAAAAGAGAGTCGATAGTTTTTACAGCTCTTGTGTCTAATTCAGGATGATCGAGTTTAAAATAAACACTTACAGTATCATTTATCTTCATCGCTTTTGCATTGCTATTGTGTAGCATTATCAACAGAGCTAAAATGAATGTATATACTGTAAGGTGTATTTTCATATCGTATATATTAAATACGTTTTTTTTGTGTAGATATTATGCAAACTTATTAACATGTGTGCATATGTTGCTTAATACTGAGTTCTAAATTTGGTTACATTCGATTAATAAATGTACCAGTATGGAAAGTTCAAGTTCATCAGAAATCTTCCTGTGGTTAATAGCAGCACTTATAGGTACTGTAATGATAGCAGTTTTAGCTCTTGGTTGGATGAAAGGTAATCAATGGCAAAGAGAGGATAAAGCAAAAAGGCGTCAGCCATTACACTAATAACTGCATCAGCAATAAAAATATTGTACTAATTAAGGTGTTCTATTTACTATCACCAAAGTAGAAATGCTCTTTATATAGAGCTGATACGTGGTCGTACAACCTTTCCAGAGTGTCGTAGCCGCTTATGTTCTCGTGTAACTTTTCTTTGCCTCGTACTACAAGAGAGGCTTTAGAAGGGTACTCCTGATTGAGTACTATTTTATCTCCCTGGTTGTTGTACTGTTTTACAAATACCTTTACAGAATCACCCTTGGAAACTTTACCGTTAATAGTAATGAAGTCGTTGAAAAAGACAAACATTCCGTCTTCTTTTAATGGAGATAATTTTAGTTCTCCTATACTACTTTTAAGCATCTCTGTTCGTTTGTGCAGTTGCAATATCGTGAATATAATTAATAAATGTAAGAGGCCCGTGAAAAATCACAGGCCTCTTGGTAATAGCTATTTTGTATACACCTACTTGGGGACATCTTGAAAGTACCCATCTGTAATTTGGTGCGTAGTATTATTATTTTGATCTGTAGCCGTAATGGTGAACTTGCCTGAAATAGTATTGTTGTTATTATCTATTTGAGTTACTTCTATTGTACCGGAAGTGGCTTGTATATTAATATTGCCATTGACCTTAAACAGTTGAAAACCAGCATCTCCTTTAGATACATCGTAAACACCGGTTGAGGTGCCTTTTACATCTATTTCAATATTCTCGTAAGCTGTTTGCGATCCGTTTTCCCAATAAACACGGTTGCCATTAGTAGTTACTTTCCATTTTACATTAGAGTTATAGCTTTGTAGTGTCCCATCGAGTTTAAAACATAACTTATCGCCACTACATGAGCCTGTAGATGTGTTGTTATTACTGTTGTTAGTTGGTGATGTAACAACATCTTTTTTACAAGCAACAGCACTTATTATTAGTAATAGTACTGCAACGCCAATTTTCATATTTAATTTCATAGTCTTATGCTTTTTACAAAGTTAAGGGCTGGGTTATGCAGTATAGTACACCATATTGGGTATTTATTTCTTTACCCGTTTGCCTCTTTTTTTTACTTCTTTAAGGTTGTCATTTTCAACTTTCCAGTAGCCGTATACCTTACTGTCTGTGTACTTTTTGATGTTCACGTCTATTTTTTCTGCTATGTACCAAAACATCTCATAGCCAAAGTCTTTGCACTCTGTGTTTACATGGGTGTAAGATACTTCGTCCATATGTTGAAGGATGGTTTTTCTAACAACGGCTTTAGTTGGCTTTTTCTTTTGACCATACAGCCTGATTAGCTCAGTGCAGCAATCTTCTATAATATCAGAAACGATCTTCTGTTCATCATCTCCGGCTTTTTCTACTTCGGGTATAAGCTCTTTAAAAGTGTGAAACTTGTCTACCCATCTTATTTTCCTTAGTTGTTCTATAATATCTTCCTTCTTCACTTAGCTACTAGTCGTTTATGGCATATCGTTTGTTTAACAAACCAAGTTGAAAAAGTATGAGGATAAGGTGCTCTTTTAGAGTATATACAACCTTTTTGATATAGGAAAAACCTTTGGGGTAGGGGCACGCAACAACTTCAACATCGTTTAGTTGTTTTTTGAAAAAACGTTCTGCTCTTAGTTTATGAAAAGCAGATGTAACAACTATAGCCTTGAACAATCCTTTTTCTATCATGATGGCTTTTACCATCTTCGCATTTTCATAGGTATTTTTAGCACGCGGCTCCATAAAGATATCATCTGCAGGAATACCATTTTTTATACAATAAACAGCCATTACCTCAGCTTCTACAAACTGATTGTAAACCGCAGCACCAGTGACGATTATCTTGCCACCTGCATCGGATTTGTATAGACTTATTGCCTTGTCTAATCGTGACTTAAGTATAGGAGCCGGATTGCCATTATCATCTGCCGGGTGTCCTAAAACTATTATGACTGTATTTGTATCAGGCATATAATGCAAAAATAATCCATTTTCTATTTGACGAGTATAAGTATCTAACTACACACCAATAGTGAATAAAAATATTTTTTAAATAGTCTTTTTGGTCTCATATTTGCAGGAATTATTAGTTATTTAACTATAAGTATACTTTTAATTTTAAAAGTATATGTATGAAGAATAAGTATCAAGAGCTGATACATACAATTTTAGAGACAGACAATGATTAAGAACCTGATAATCGAATTTTCGCCTACCGTCATTATCGCAATAATTATCATTTTTTCTATTGTAAAAGTGTCTATTATCTCTATTGGTCTTCAAAAAGACTACTTTACATTGTTTCTAAATTCTTTTACGTTCTACAATAAAGTGACTATCAAAAACACTTTTCACGAACGCTTGAAACAGTTTTATATACGTAGCAACAAGGTAAACACCATCTTCTATGGTTTATTGGCTTTCGTTATACTGCTTTACGTATTGATGAAATCCCTGTAAAAACATTGTTGAAAACTTGATTGGTGCTTTAGCCTGTTTTTCTCTGTATTTACAAGCTAAGTTTCTTAAATTTGCACAATTTGTTTTTTTAGTATGGCAACACAAAAAGAAGAACGCTTTGCATACCTGCTTTTAGAGGACGGAACACTCCTTAAAGGCAAGGCATTTGGTGCTACAGGCACAACTGGTGGTGAAATATGTTTCAATACCGGTATGACAGGATATCAAGAGGTCTTTACAGATCCTTCATATTACGGACAGATGTTGATCATGAATACCGTATATATAGGTAATTATGGTGTAAGGAATGAAGAGACAGAAAGTGATTCCGTTAAGATAAAAGGGTTGATATGTAAGAATATTTCAGAGAAATTCAGCCGTATGATTGCTGATGATGATCTGGAGTCTTACCTGATTGCTAATAATATAGTTGCAATTCATGATATTGATACACGCTCGCTAGTACAACATATCCGTACAAAAGGAGCTATGAACTGTATCATTAGTACAGAAATAACAGATCTTGATGCGTTGCAAAAAGAGCTGGACAAGGTACCATCAATGGCTGGTCTTGAGCTATCGTCGCAGGTATCTACAACAGAGCCTTATGAATTTGGCGATAAGGATGCCGATATTAAGATTGCAGTACTTGATTTGGGTGTTAAGCGTCATATTCTTCAATGTATGGCAGACAGGGGAGCACATTTAAAAGTTTTCCCGTCAAAAACTGATTACAGTACATTAATGTCTTTCAACCCGGATGGGGTATTTATATCAAACGGCCCCGGTGATCCGGCGGCTATGGATTATGCTGTAGACACAGTAAGAAAGGCATTGGATGATAAAAAGCCGATTTTTGGTATATGTCTTGGTCATCAAATACTAGCTCGTGCAAACGATATTGGTACGTTTAAAATGCACCATGGTCACAGAGGTTTAAACCATCCTGTTAAGAATTTAATTACCGGTACTTCTGAAATCACTACACAAAATCATGGTTTTGGTGTAGTGCCGGATGCTGCTAAAAACTCTGACAAAGTAGAGGTAACACATGTTAACCTTAATGATGATTCTATTGAAGGTATCAGGGTTAAAGGTAAGCCTGCATTCTCTGTTCAGTATCACCCTGAAAGTACGCCTGGTCCGCACGATTCGCGCTACTTATTTGACGATTTTATAGGGATGATAAAAGAGCACAAGGCATCATAATTTAACTACTTAAGGGCATATATCGGTATGAAGCAAGATAAGATCTTAATAATGGGAGCTTGTGGCCAAATTGGCGTTGAGCTAACACTGGCACTGAGAAAGATATACGGAGATAGTAATGTTATTGCTACCGATATCCGAGAGGAGCATACTCTACTAAAAGGATCCGGCCCTTATGAGCAGTTGGATGCTATGGATGGCGAGGCTATTACTGCTACTATTAAAAAACATGGCATAACACAGGTCTACCTTCTTGCAGCGCTATTGTCGGCAACCGGAGAAAAGATGCCAAACAAGGCATGGAACATCAACATGCAAAGCTTGCTGCAGCTATTAGACATCAGCATACAAGAGAAGTTACATAAGATATACTGGCCTAGTTCTATAGCAATATTTGGATCGACTACGCCTAAACAAGAAACAGCACAAAAAACAATAGTAGAGCCGGAAACGGTATATGGCATCAGTAAATATGCCGGTGAGTTATGGTGTCAGTATTATAACAAAAGGTGGGGGGTAGATGTGCGTAGCCTTAGATACCCCGGGTTGATCAGCTGGAAATCTGAGCCGGGGGGAGGTACTACCGATTATGCAGTTGATATATACTACGAAGCATTGAAGGCTGGTAAGTATACTTGCTTCTTGTCAGAGGATACCTATCTGCCTATGATGTACATGGACGATGCAATACGCGGTACTATTGAAATAATGGAAGCTCCTGCAGAACAAATAAAAAGCAGGATGGCGTACAACTTCGGGGCAATGAGTTTCTCTCCAAAAGAGCTGACTGAAGCCATTAAAACTCACATCCCGGATTTTAGCATAGATTATCAGCCGGATTTTAGGCAGGATATTGCTAATGGCTGGCCACAAAGTATTGATGACGCAGCTGCCAGAAACGATTGGGGTTGGGCACACAAATACGATGTAGCTAAGATGACAGAGTCTATGCTATCTAACCTGAAGGTTAAACTGCAAGTGCCTAGTTAACAGCCTGTTAGTTGTTGTTATTCTTTAGTTAATCAAGCTGTACTTTATCTCTGTTTTCGCATTCTGGTTGAATATTTGTAGTGCAAACAAAGCCAAACGAATTAAAACCAATGAATAACGATAAGAGAAAAAAGTCTAGCAGACAAAAGAAGATAGACAAGCACGCAAACATCAATCGCACCAAACGTAAATTTCGTTTCCTTGCATTATTTGTTACTGCGGCTGTCTTAACAATCCCGTTTTATTTCAAGTTTTTACACGCTTAATTTCCAATGCTAGTATATTTGTTTATTGTAAATGAGTAAGCAAAAAAAACTAGTAGTATTAACAGGTGCAGGTATAAGCGCCGAAAGTGGATTGAAAACTTTTAGAGATAGTGATGGCTTGTGGGAAGGTCATGATATACATGAAGTAGCTACTCCCGAGGCCTGGGCCAGAAATCCTCAATTGGTACTTGATTTTTATAATATGCGTCGTAGTAATGTACGCGATGCTACACCCAATGCTGCACATACAGAACTTGCTTCGCTTGAAGAATACTTTGATGTTTCCATCATTACCCAAAACATTGATGATTTACATGAACGTGCCGGCTCGTCAAAAGTTTATCACTTGCATGGTGAGATATTTAAAATGCGCAGTGAGTATAGCGAAAATTTGATTTACCCGATAAAGGATGATATAAAAATGGGCGATACTGCTGAAGATGGTGCGCAGCTAAGGCCGCATATAGTATGGTTTGGAGAACCTGTACCTATGATAGAGCAGATGATACCTATAGTTGCTCAGTCTGACATCTTTGTTGTCATTGGTACATCGTTAGTAGTATATCCGGCAGCAGGTTTGGTAGATTATGCACATACAACAATACCTAAGTATGTAGTAGACAAAGTTATACCACCTGTTAGCAGGTACAATAATGTTACAGCAATAGAATTGCCGGCAACTAAAGGAATAACAGAGTTGAAGAGAGTTTTGCTAGAACAAGAGTTAGCCTAAGCTAAATAAGCTGTCTATAAACTCTGCCTTGTTAAAGATCTGTAGGTCTTCCATTTTTTCACCAACACCAATATATTTTACAGGTATTTTGAACTGATTGGCAATAGCCAAAACGACACCGCCTTTTGCAGTACCGTCGAGTTTTGTGATGGCAATAGCAGATACATCTGTTGCTGCGGTAAACTGCTTAGCCTGCTCAACTGCATTTTGTCCTGTGCTACCATCTAACACCAACAATACTTCGTGTGGAGCATCCGGGATTTTTTTACTGATAACTCTTTTTATTTTGCTTAATTCTTCCATTAAGCCCAGTTTGTTGTGTAACCTTCCGGCGGTATCAATAATAGCTACATCTACTTCTTTTGCAAGGGCACTTTGTATCGTATCGAAAGCAACAGAGCTAGGATCACTACCCATGTCTTTCTTTACGATAGGTACACCAGTTCTATCACTCCATATAGTTAATTGATCTACAGCAGCAGCTCTAAAGGTATCTGCCGCACCCAGTAAAACAGATTTGCCGTTCTTTTTAAAATTATAAGCCAGCTTACCGATAGTTGTCGTTTTGCCAACTCCGTTTACACCAACTACAAGTATTACATATGGCTTTTTATCGGCAGGAACTTCAAATGTTTTGTACTGGCTTTCGTTTGCATCGGTTAAGATGCTCATCATTTCTTCCTGAAGAATATTGTTTAGCTCTTTTGTGCCAACATATTTATCCTTCTTTACACGAGCTTCTATTTTCTCGATGATCTCTACAGTAGTTTGTATACCTACATCAGCAGTTACAAGTGCTTCTTCCAGGTCATCCAAAACATCCTCGTCAACAGTATCCTTACCGGCAATAGCTTTGGTGATCTTTGATAAAAAACTGCTTTTGGTTTTCTGCAGTCCTTGATCTAAAGCTTCTTTTTGCTCCTGTTCTTCTTTAGAACGTTTAAATAGCTTATCGAATAAACCCATATAGGTAACGTTTTGTAGTGGGAATTACGCTGTGAAACTAAGCTTTTGATTCCTTTATTCTTGTTAAAAAAGATAGGGATAAAGCAAGTGCTTTATCCCCAGGTCTTATTAAGCTAGTTTTGATTGTAAATTCTTATCAAGTGCATTTAAGAACTCTTCTGTATATACATAGTGTTCTCCTGCTTTAACATCTGTACCATGAATACATACCGCAAGGTCTTTAGTCATAATACCGCTTTCAACAGTTTCAATACACACTTCCTCTAAAGCATGTGTAAAGTCGATCAACTCCTGGTTGTTATCTAACTTTCCACGGAATGCTAAACCTCTGGTCCATGCAAATATAGATGCAATCGGGTTGGTAGACGTAGGCTTACCATCCTGATGTTGACGGTAGTGACGAGTAACTGTACCGTGCGCCGCTTCTGCTTCTAATGTTTTACCATCTGGTGTAACAAGGGTAGATGTCATTAAACCTAACGAGCCAAAACCCTGTGCTACAGTATCACTCTGTACATCACCATCGTAGTTTTTACATGCCCAAACAAAGTTACCATGCCATTTTAATGCACTGGCTACCATATCATCAATCAAACGGTGCTCGTATGTTAATCCGTTTTTATCGAATTCTGCTTTAAACTCGTTTTGGTATACTTCTTCAAAAATGTCTTTAAAACGACCATCATATTTCTTTAATATGGTGTTTTTAGTAGACATATATAAAGGCCATCCTTTTTGTAAGGCCTGGTTGAAGCATGAACGTGCAAACCCACGTATAGACTTGTCTGTATTGTACATAGCTAATGCTACGCCTTCACCTTCAAAATCATATACTTCATGCTCAAATGTTTCTCCGTCTTCACCTTCAAACTTGATTGTTAGTTTACCCTTACCTTTCACCAAGAAATCCGTTGCACGATATTGATCGCCGAATGCATGACGTCCGATACAGATAGGCGCTGTCCAGTTGGGTACTAAGCGAGGTATATTGTTTATTACAATAGGCTCACGAAAAACGGTACCATCCAGTATGTTACGTATAGTTCCGTTAGGGCTACGCCACATTTTCTTAAGACCAAACTCTTCTACACGTGCTTCATCAGGTGTAATTGTAGCACATTTAATACCTACGCCATACTGCTTGATAGCATTAGCAGCATCAACAGTTATTTGATCATCAGTATTATCTCTACTTTCTAACCCTAAATCATAATACTTAATCTCAAGATCCAGATAAGGAAGTATCAATTTATCTTTAATAAACTTCCATATGATCCTTGTCATTTCATCTCCGTCCAGCTCAACTACCGGATTCGCTACTTTTATTTTGCTCATACAATTACTTTTAGTGTTTGAGGGGGCTAAATTAGCAAAACCCGTTACTAAATACTAA
This sequence comes from Bacteroidia bacterium, assembly GCA_030429205.1. Classification (GTDB taxonomy): domain Bacteria; phylum Bacteroidota; class Bacteroidia; order Chitinophagales; family Chitinophagaceae; genus UBA5543. The sequence continues at coordinate 263,207 of JAUICZ010000002.1, read as the reverse complement.
GTATCCTCATAAAAAAAGCCCCGCATATTGCGAGGCCTTTTCAGTTTATAATAATCAACTATCTGTTATCTGTTCAATACGAATCTGATGTTTGTGATATCACCATCTATAATAACACTTGCACTGTAAGTGCCATTAGCGATGTGTTCTTTCAGATCAACCTGAAGATCGATATTGCTACCATTAGCAGGGTATACTTGCTGGTATACTGTTTGTCCTACTGTATTAGTAATACGTACTACGATCTCTTTGTTTGTAACTGCTTTCTTAAGCTTACCTGTTATACTGAAGTGCCCTGTATTCGGGTTAGGGTATAAGCCCAGATCGCTAAATGTATTGCTATTGATGTTGCCTACACCTGTTGTGATGTTACGACTATCTACAGTTTTTGCTGTTACACACTCGTGACTACTGATCATTTTCACGTATATCTTATCATACTTCTCTAGTGTAGCTGTTGTGTAAGTTGTACCGGTAACACCTTGTATTAGTGCACCGTTTTTAAACCACTGGAATTGTGGATTATTACCACCGTTTTGAGCAGTAGCTGTAAACGTGTAGTTGTTACCACCATTGTAAGATACGTTTACATCAACCTGAGGTGTAACTAATTGACCTACATCGAAAGTGAAACCTTTACTTACTTCTGGGAATACACATAGTGCACTACTGATGAAACGACATTCTATCAAGTCTCCATCTTTAAGTAAGTTAGTTTTCAATGTCGCATTAGTTTCTCCAGGTATATCTGTACCATTTCTTATCCATTGGTATTTAGGTGTTGCACCACCATTTGTAAAGAAGCTATACAATGTAACCTCGTCACCTGCACAAATTGATGTATCAGGGTTAGCGGCAATAACGATACTAGACTTAGTAGTCTTGTTAATAGTCATCGTAATTGTGTTACTCGTCACCGTTTTAGGTGAAGGGCACTTAAGGCTACTTGTTAAGATACATCTTACCTGGTCACCATCATTTAGAGAGCTGGTGACATAGTTATCAATGTTAGAGCCTACCATGTTACCATTTATCTGCCACTCATAGTGTGGTGGCGTACCGCCATTTGTAATTGCTGCTTTGAATGTTACAGGGATACCAGAACATTCTACATTACCAGAGCTTGATGATATGCCAATTGTTGGAGTAGAGTACTGTGTTACTTTAACTACTATCCCGTTGCTTAATGCAGTAGGAGATGTAGGGCAAATGTAACTTGATGTTATTCTACATTTCATCTCGTCGTTATTTGACCAGCTAGATGATGTATAAGTAGAACTGTTTGCGCCAACAGGGCTACCATTTTTATACCATTGGTAACTAGGACTTGTACCTGCATTAGAAGCATTCGCAGTGAATGTAATTGAAGTACCTGTACAAATATCTGTATTTGTAGACGAGATAGTAACACTTGGAGAAAGGTTCGCATGTACTGTTAGTGTAGAAACTCCTGACGTTACGCTAGGTGTACATGTACCTGAAACCTGACAACGATATTGATTACCGCTCATGCTGGTTACGGCAGGTGACATTATTAGTGTGTTAGTGTTAGCGCCACTATATACACCTGTGTTAGAAACATTTGACCATCCGCTACCACTGTTTACTTGCCATTGGTAAGTAAGGTTGCCGCCTTTAGCCTGTACTTTGATGTTGGTGCTATTATTATCACATGCTACTTTGTTTGCAGGAGAAGCTGTAATAGTTGGTTTACCTAATACTTTAATTGTAGATACAGATGATGCAACGTTGTTACAACTACCACTAATGATGCAGTAGTACTTGTACTCTGTGTAGTTGTTGCTTTCTGTAATACCATTTATTGATAAAGTGTTTGTTGTAACACCTGAGTATACACCTGCGTTTGTAAGTGCCGTAGAAGTACTACCATTTGATATGTACCACTGATAGCTTAAGCCTGTACCTGTTGCCGCCATAGGAATAGTAGTACTACCTCCAGAGCAGAAACTGTCAGATGCTTTTGGCTGAGATGTTATCACAACCGGAGCATAAACTGTCAAAGTTGATGGCGTAGAAATAACTGTTGTTGGTGCACAAGTACCAGTTACTACACAACGGTATTGATTACCGTTAAATCCGATAGGAGTAGCACTAATCGTCATTAGGTTGCTGGTTACATTAGCGTATCCACCACCATTAGACAAGTTAGACCATCCGCTACCGCTATTTACCTGCCATTGATATACTAAACCGGCACCTGAAGCATTCACAAAGAATGAAGCGCCCTGACCTTCACATATTGTTTGGTTAGTAGACGTAGCAGATATAGCAGGTGCTTCGTTTACTGTTATCGTCACCGTATTACTTAACGTAGCCGGGATACAACCTGTATTATATACACAACGATATTTACTACCAGAGATAACTGGTGTTGCATTATTTACAGTTAGTGTGTTTGTTGTAACACCTGAATAGTTACCACCATTGTGGTTACCATTATTAATATTCACCCATGTGCTACCATAAGCTAAACGCTGCCATTGGTAGTTGATTGGTGCACTACTTGTAGCAGCACTAACAAATGATGTAGTAGCAGCACCATTACATACTACCTGATCTGTTGGTTGTGTAGTGACAGTTGCCGCAGTTGCAACAGTAAGAGTTGCTGTAGCCGACGTAGCAGGAGTACCACAAGCATTTGTTGCAATACAACGATACATGTACCCATTCATAGAAAGGGTAGGGCTATTGAATGTTATTGTATTTGTAGTTGTACCAGAGTAAACAGCACCGTTTGAAACATTACTCCAACCACTACCAGTATTTACCTGCCATTGATATGTAACCGTAGGTACACCTGTAGCAGAGATACTCATTGAACTAACAACACCTACGCAAGCTGTTGTAGAAACAGGGTTGCTGTTTATTGTTAATGCGTTGGATACTTTTAATGTTGCTGCATTAGATGTAGTAGTAACAGCACACAAATTACCAACAACGCAACGGTACATATAGCCACTCATACCAACAGTAGCACCTGTAATGCTCAGTGTAGCTGTAGTAACACCGCTGTAAACACCCGTATTAGTTAATGCAGACCAGCTGCTACCAGTATTTACATACCATTGGTAGTTAATGCCTGCTGCAGTACCGCTAACACTGAATGTAGTGTTAGACGCGATACAAATATCTCTGTCAACAGGATGTGTATTTACTACAGGAGCTGCATATAGTGTTAATGTTGCACTATTAGTATTTGTAGTACTACTACAACCATCGCCTATAATACAACGATATGTGTAGCCATCCATTGATCCGTTTACATTAGTAATGTTTAATGTAGCAGTAGTAGCATTAGAATATAAGCCACCATTTGAAATGTTAGCCCAACCACTACCAGTATTTTCCTGCCATTGGTATGTTAAAGTGCCATAACCTGATCCTGCGGCTGTGAAAGATACATTACCACCCCAACAAGATTGAACACTTGACGGGTGAGATGTAACAGTTGGCCCGGGACGAATAGATAGAGTAGCGTTACCATCAGTAGTTGCAGTACTTCCACAACTATTTGTAGCGATACAACGATATTTATAACCGTCCATACCTGCTGTAGCTCCTGTTATATTTAATGTAGCTGAAGATGTATTGCTGTATACACTACCTGAAACATTACTCCAACCACTACCTGTATTTACTTGCCACTGGTATGATAAACCGAAGCCTGTAGATGCAGCAGTGAATGTAGTATTGGCACCCGGACATATTGTAGAGTTACTTGGATTTGTCGTTATAGCAATTGAAGGACAAACAAGGTTTATGTTGTAATCTTCACATTCTCCATAATCATAACCGGTACAAGATGACGTGCCTGTTTGAGTTGTGGAATATCTGTTTTTTACACGCATTTTAGTAATCCCACTCATTGCACTTTGTGGTATACCTATAGATGTAGACAGCGTTTGCGGAGTATTGTTACCATTTGTTGTTCCTAACCCTACAAACTCGGAAGCATCGAAAGTACCACTGTGGTCATAATCTATCCATACTGCATGGTTATCGCCCCAAATGTTTTCGCATGTAACAGAGAATGTATAAGACGAACCGATATTTAAGTTTGGTGCGGCAACACTACCACCGTAATCTGTGTAAGCAATAGTAGTGCTGTTGCTAGTACATGTTGAACTATTATTTAATGTACCAAAAGTAACATTTGTGATCATGTCATCATCCTGACATCCATCATATGTTTGCTGTCCACCGATTGGGGGTATGCAATAACAAGTAATGAAACTATTAGTAGTTACTTGTAATGAAGTTGAATAACTTGACTGGCTGCTGTTTGTACAAGAAACAAAGCAACGGTAATATGTATTTGCCGATTGTGTTGTCGTATGTGTAGACGAGTTTGCACCTGATATGTTACTCCATGTTGTACCATTTGATGATGATTGCCATTGGTAAGTAACACCACCACCAGATATAGTGTTTGCTAAAGACAATGTAAACGGAGTATTAGGACATGTTGCACTTGTGCTTGAAACAGTATTACCCGGGTTAGGAGTACCTGTACACGGTGGAGGGAAAGCTGTCCACTCAACATCATCTATGTAAACATCATTACCATAGTCACTGGTACCTCTTATTATTACATAGTTTGTATTACCGTTAAACGAGCCGGGAATGTTGAAAGAATATTGATACCAACCGTTAGAACTTTCTGTCGGGCTTAAACTTCTTGATCTGTGAATTGTTCCCAAAGATGTGGCACCAGTCATACTAACAGAGGTATTGACATATATATCAATCTTGTCTGTAGATGTGCTGTAACCATTATCACGAAATACCCACAACTTTACAGTAGCAGTATTAGAACCCACACCTGATAAATCGAAGCTGGGTGTTACCAAGGCTCTTACAGTACTACTATATGACCATGAAAGAAATCTAGCCAGACCTGCACCTGAGTGTGTTGAATAACCACTTGGGTGGGATGTACCGGTTCCTCTTTGCCATGTTGCTGATGTTGAACCTGAAATGTACAAGTTTGTCCATCCTGCAGGCACAAAAGTCGTTCCATCAAATGACTCGCTGTTAGTAACCTGTGCTTGCAGATTACTTCCTATTAGCAATAAAACTGCAATAAGGTAAAACTTAAAATGTTTCATACGCACAAATAAAAAAAGGGTAATTGATTGAATATTAATAAACTGTTTAACTACCTAAGTTAGTAAATTATAGTTTTCTTAACAATGTTTTGACACAAAATCACCAACCATTTTCATCTCATTTTAATGTTATATGAATGCGAGATATACGAACACAAAAATGGCGCACTGTATAGTGCGCCATAATGATAATTATTTAATGTTTAATAGATTGTTTTACAGCTTCGTGAGCTTGAGGGTAGTTACATTATCACCATTTCTGTTATATATATGAACTGAATATATGCTGGATGATAATTGAGATATATTGATCTGGTTTTCAGCTTGGTTCATTAAATCACCTTTTTGAACAATGCGACCTAGCTTATCAATAATAGCATAATTACTAATATCATTTAGCTGAGACTTAATAACAACTTGCGATCCATTTGCCGGATTAGGGTAGATGGTTGTTTGAGCATCTGATGCGATATTATTAACCGAAGCAGGTGGTTCTACATATAGAACTCCTACCTTACTGGTATCAGGATCTGCGTTACAAAAGCTTCTGTCACCCATAACAGCACAACGGAACTGGTACTCGTTTTGAGCATGTGCTACACCACGTACAGAAAGTCTGTTTGTATGTACTCCTTGGTATATACTACCATTATTAATGTTTGAAAAGGTGTCATTTACTCCTACTTGCCACTGATAGGTAACACCAACACCTACCGCATCAATTTCGAATACTACATTATCTCCTTGTTTTGCATTTACATCTACAGGATCTTTTACAACTGCAGGTTTTGGTAAAACAACCATAGTCATGGTAGACGTAGTGTCTTTACCACATGGGCCGGTAAGAATACATCGTAGTTTCGCACCATTCAACGTATCATCTGCTTTGCTCACATTTAATATGCTGCCATTATTGACAAATGGTGGAGATACATTTACATAATCTGCGATGTCTGCGTTGTATATCTGCCATTGGTAATTACTTACCGGACTTTGCGAGTTAGCATATAATATTGTAGAGAAATCTTGACATGAAGAATCTATTACTGTTTGTGAGTCTACAGCCATTTCAGGATGTACTGTAAGCATTACTCCCGAACGCGAGCTGGTACAGCTAGAGCCTATTTCATACCTCATAGTACCGGCAAAAGTCCTGGTAGTGAATAATGACGAAGAGAATGTACCTCCAGATCCACGACCTTGATATATAATCATATCATTATTTTGAACAGCGACAGCACCTAAGCTGGTTCCGTTTGTATAGCCTAAAGTACTATTTGTGATTACATAAAACGCGTAGGTTTGGTTGGCTAAAAGCTTTTGGTTAAGCGTTACAGGTATATTTGTTAAGTTATTTGCTGTTACGCTAAGGTTACTAGCTGTACCTAATAATGTCCATAAGCCACTATTGGTTTCGTTACCAACATGAGTGCCACTTTTAAAATATATGTTTACTGTAAATGTACCTGATGATCTCGGCATAAAGTTAAAGCCGGTAACTGTTAGATCTTTTTTAGGTCTGCAGTCGAAAAAAGCGCCTGCCTGTCCGTTATTAGGTGCCAGGGTATTTATGCTGTCTGGTATAACACCGCCACCACCTGCAGCTTCAGCATAGTAAATGGTTGTAGTGTTAGCATTGGGTATTTGTAGTGTATTACCAGAGTCGAGCAAAGACCCTCCAGTCAATTGGTCGTACCAGTATATTTTGTTTGAGCCATTTGCAGTAGCAGAAATCGCTCCGGTTTGCCCTTCACAAGTAACGCCATCTGTGGTACTGGTGACGGAACATTGCGCTTGAGCATTGCTAGAAATAGTTAGGGTCGCAATAGCTGTAAAGGCCAAACTAATAAGGTTAATGTGCTTCATTTAGTATGTAAGTTTATTTTCATAGTAATAGACACTTATTAACACTATAAAGTTTGGTGACCTAAGCGTGTATTACATTAACTAAACATTAAAATATCATACTAAATGAAAGAAGCCTCCGAATAGCGGAGGCTTCTCAATTACTTGTATATTGTATAATACTACAACTTAGTGAGCTGTAGAGAATGTTTAATTGTATTAAACTTATCTGTTAGCTGAACGTTGTAAATACCTGTAGGTAATGAGTTTACATCTACAGTTGTATTCTGTTTTGTGATATCTCCTCTTAATAGAGTTCTACCCATTTTATCGATAATAGAGTAGTGTGATACCGCAGATGTATTTTCAATATGTATGATCACATTACCATTGCTGGTTGGGTTAGGGAACATACTTACCTCTTCGTCTGTAGAAATTGTTGAAACAGATGCAGGAGGGTTTACATATAATACACCAATGTTACTAGTATCAGGATCAACAGCACAGCTACCTGAACCTTTAACAATACAACGGAACTGGTATTCGTTTTGAGCGTGAGCTACACTCTTAACTTGAACACGGTCTGTTTTAACACCTGTGTATATACCGCCGTTATTAACATTAGAGAATACGTTGTTTACACCTACCTGCCATTGGTATTTAACACCAATACCGGCAGATGTTATTTGGAAAGTAGCTTTTTTACCTTGATCTAGCGTTATATCGTCAGGATGTTTAGTAACAGCAGGCAGTGCATTGACTGTCATTTCGATATTGGCACTGGTATCCTTACCACAAAGACCAGAAACAATACATCTAAGTTTAGCTCCGTTTAACGTGTCTTGAGATTTTACAACAATCAATGTATCGTTATTAGACATAAACTGAGGCATCTTAACGTCAACATAGTCCATTACTTTAGGATCATTGTCAAATATCTGCCATCTGTAACCAGTAATAACACCTTTAGACTTAACATAGAACTTGGTATTTAAACCTATACATGAAGTATCGGTAAAAGTCTGCGCTTCAATCTCAGTATTTGCGTAAACATCCATTTGTACTTCTTGAGAAGTGTCTTTTGATGCATTACCACAAGCACCAACAATACAACGGAACATTGATCCGTTTAATGTAGGAGGCGTGTTTTGAAGTTTTAAAGTATTTGTGTTCACATTTGTGAATGTGCTATTTGCAGTAATTGTATTCCAACCGGCACCATTATTGATTTGCCATGTATAAGCATCAGCACCACTTGCTGTTATTGATACTTGTCCTGTACCATTCTCACATGCGAAGAAGTTTTGAGGCTGGTTGGTAATTGAAGGTGGCTCACAAATAGTTACTTTGTAATCTTCGAACTCGCCCCATGTACCATAGTAGCTGGCACAAGCATTACCTGCAGGTATTGTTCCTGAAGTATAAGCACACATTACACGCATGTGCGTTAAACCACCCGGAACACCGGTAGGAATTGTGAACGATCCGTTGTGGTTTTGTGACCAACCGCTAGAAGCATATACACGCTCAGATGCATCATATACACCATTGTTATTGTAGTCTACCCAGATAGCTATAGCCTCGCTGTAAACACCACCACCTACTTGTATAGTGAATGAGTTACCGATACCCGGTATGAATAACCAACCCGGAGTGTTGTGAGGGCCTCCGTGACCACCTGAACTACACCCTGAACTATGAGGAGATGAAACTCCATTGATCTTGACGGCATCGATTTGGTCTCCATAGCTCGCACAGTTATGTGAGGGTTGGCTGGTGACAGAACACTGTGCGTTTGTGTAATATCCAGCAAGTGTACCTAAAACTAAAAACAGTAAAAATTTTATTCTCATAGAAAGAAAATTTGTGATTGTCTTAAAACTGTAAAACTTACTTAATTAACATAAATTTAAAACTTTTCTATGAATCACAATAATTTTTTTACTAATTGGTATTAATAATTGATTAATAATTAGTTATGTGAATATTGCCGCAGAGAGAAGCCTATATAGACCAATATGCTATTTGATTTTGCAGCTTTTCGTTGACCGGGGTGGTTACCTTAATGTAGTTATCAGTGTAACCTTCCATCAACCCGTTTTTTTCTGCATGCTCAAAAAGCACTTTTCTTTGCTGTCCTCTATGCTGCTCTGTGAAGTACTGCATTTTTTGGTAAGATAAATTACGCAGTATCTTATTACGTTCTTGACGTATGTTTTTGGGAACAATATCACCCATGGTGTCTGCCAGTGTATTATCACGTTCAGAGTATGTGAATACATGGAAATAAGACACATCTAATCCATGTAAAAAGTCGAATGTTTCTTTAAAGTCCTCATCTGATTCCGATGGGAAGCCCACAATTACGTCTACACCTATACAGCAATGTGGCATCAGCTTTTTAATAGTAGCTACACGGTCTGCATATAATTCGCGTAAATACCTTCTGCGCATCAGCCCCAATATTTTGTTACTACCACTTTGCAAAGGAATATGAAAATGTGGCATAAACTTGTTTGATTGTGCAACAAACTCAATTATGTCGTTGCTTAACAAGTTGGGTTCTATTGATGATATACGAAACCGCTCTATGCCATCTACTTTATCTAACTCTTGTATCAGCTCGTAAAAATTCTCTTCACGCTTTTTACCTCCTTCGTTGCCTTTACCAAAATCTCCAAGATTGATACCTGTCAGTACTATTTCTTTAGTACCTGTTTGTGCCAGCTCATACACATTATTCAAAACACCCTCAATACTATCGCTACGGCTATGTCCGCGTGCCAGTGGTATTGTGCAAAAGCTACAATTGTAATCACAACCGTCTTGCACTTTTAAAAAGACTCTGGTACGGTCGTTTAAACTGAAAGAGCTGTTGAACCCTTCTACAGAAGCTATATCACAAGCATAAACTTCTGCCTGTGTTTTACTTTTGGTAAGCTGGTGTAAGTGTTCGTGTAAATTGAATTTTTCTGCAGCACCCAATACAAGATCTACACCCTCTATTTCTGCAATCTCTTTCGGCTTTAATTGTGCATAGCAGCCAGTGATAACTACCATAGCTTCAGGGGAGCGACGTTGTATCCTGCGTACCAACTGCCTGCATTCTTTATCTGCATTGTCTGTAACAGAGCAAGTGTTGATCACATATACATCTGCATCTTCTTTAAAATCTTTCTTCACAAAACCTTCGCTCTCCATCATTCTACTTAGTGTAGATGTTTCTGAAAAGTTGAGTTTACAACCCAGCGTATGAAATGCTATAGACTTGTTTTCTGTCATTGGGCGGCAAAATTACGAATTCTTAGTCTATAAAATATTCAATTTCACATATATTTGTGCTTATACATACATATACAATTATGAAACGAATTACAGCAGTATTTACACTAGCAGGTTTACTAATATTCGCATCTTGTGATAAACTGAAAGAACTGGCAGATATTAACTTCTCTGTTGATTATAAAGAAACTGTAGATGTACCGGGTTTGCCCAATAACCCGAACATACCACCAACAGAAGGATTGACAGAATCTATTCCGCGTATTGGTACAGCTACTAACTCTGAGGAAACAATAAAACAATACAACACAAGCTCTGACCTGATAAAGTCTGTTAAGCTGGGTAAGCTAGATTTGATATTTGAAGGACCTGCATCGCAAAACTTCGATCTTGTTGATTCTATATGGGTGTTTGTTGCTACTTCATCTACAGGAAATAATGAGCAGCTCATTGCACATAAATATGGTGTGCCTCGCAACGTCAGACAAGTTTCTATGGACATTGTAGATCTGAATTTGAAAGATCATTTCTTACAAGATTCTATGTATTTCCGTTTGCAAGGACATTTTTACAAAGCTCCCGATTCTGCAACACGCTTGACTATAGATACCAGGTTTGATGCTGTTGCTAATCCTTTAGGAGACTAAAAGGAACTTTATAAAGAAACAAAACATTTTTTGGAGTACTGTTCTTCAAAGAATGCTTTTTTATTTGCAGACTTTTTTGGTAGTGCCCTGAAAAATAAATGGCGTGCCTGTTGTGTATACTTTCTCTGAACATAGAGCTTTTGGGCGAATTACCTGTAATAACTTTCTGCACTTTTAGTTGCTCATCCAACTTTACAATAAAGAGTTTAAAACTATCGGGGAATGAGTACCCTTCGCCATCAACAATACAATTGTCTTTTACAACAAATGTGAGATAGGAGGTAAATCCGGCAGCTTCAATAGAAACCCCACCTGCAGCATTAATGCCACTGGCAATTTTTATTCTGGCTGTACGATCTCCTGTTTCAAGGTCGTACTCATGTATGTATAGTAACCTGTGCTCCTGTGTACTATCTTCTACAACAGGTACCAGTAGCCTGCCGCCTTGTATGGTTAGGTCGCAGCCAGCATCGTGACTGGTATAGAATTCGCTTACCGCGCCCACTTTGCCAACCTGGTTTAGCCAGCTCATCTCGCCATCTGCGTTCAACTTCATTACAAAACCATCTTTGTCCAAATAGCTTTGTGTGTATAGCAAGTCATCTCCAAACTCAAACTCGTCTGCAAAACTTCCTGTTAAATAGTAGGCACCTTCTGTGTCACTATAGACATCATGAACCGTACCATTGATATTAGAAAGAAATTTACACTTGCCTGTATTATCTACAATACATATAAAGCCGGATAATTCCATATCGGTTTCTACCGCCAGTTTGTCCATTTCTAATTGGTAGCCATAGGTGCCTGTAAATAAAATATCGCCCTTAATGTTTACGTGTATATTGTGCGCGTCGGTACCTTCAGGCAAAGACTGTAGGGTTAAGCAACTGCCGTCTTTATTAAACGCGGCGTAAAAAGCATTTACCTCCTGGCACTTAATGTGTTTGTCGTCGAATGTTAGTCTGTTGACGAAGTAGCCAGTAACCCATATTCTTTCGTTATCATCTATAGAAATGGATACAGCGCGCCCATATTGACCTATGCCTTTTTCCCAAATCTTGTTGCCATTTGCATCTACCTTAACTATGTAAATAAAGTCGAGCCGGCGGGTAGTGTCTTTAACATACGATGCTATGTATACATTGCCCGATCCGTCGCATACCATTTCTGAATAGTGCTGTGCACTAATGCGTGTAGTTACCGCAACTTCTTTTAACCACTCTGTATTTTGTGCGTGGGTAACAGTACAACTTACTGTTAGTATAATAATTAGTGAAGCTAGATATCGCAAGGTAGAACTAGTACTTATCGTAAATATATTTTTGCATTGTATAGTCATTCGGATACTCTCTTTGAGCATGTTTTTTTGCACTTCCTTCGGGTACTCTTTGCATGTACTCTTTTGCCAGAAGTTGATTATCGTATACATATTTCTGCATAGAGTAGTCTCCCGGATATTCTCTGAGCGCAATTTGCTTTACTTCCATATCGCTAACAGTACGCATATACCTTTTGGCTACCAGTTGTTGATCGTATATGTACTTCTGCATTGAATAGTCTTCAGGGTATTCTCTCAGAGCAATTCTTTTTACATCATCATCTGTAACCGTTTGCATGTAGTTGTAAGCTACTTTTTGTTGCTTATATATATAATCTCGCATATCAGCATCGTTAGGATATTCTCTGTATGCTATTTCACGAAGTTTCTTTTCTGCTGTTGAGCTTTGAGCAAATGCACCTGAGTATAATACTAAGAGTAGGGCAGTGAATATGATCGGTTTCATTCGTAATGTTTGATATATAACCAAAGTTAAGACAATAGGGCAGTAATGATAATCTCTAACTGAAATAAATACAGTTAAAACTGACCTGTACCGTCAAGCTGTCTGCTGCATAGTTTATTTATATGACAAAAATTCCTCTTAAACAGAATGGAACAGTTTTTATGCTATATGCAACATAAGGAGAAGAAAAAATAACAAATATGAACTTGAATAATTTCACAATAAAAGCGCAAGAAGTGTTGCAACAAGCACAGCAAATTGCGTACAATCATCAGAGCCCTACCATAGAAACGGCGCATATGATGAAGGCCTTATTAGACGATAAAGATGGTCCAATAGGTTACTTGATGAAGAAGAATGCAGTAACCCCGTCAGTTGTAGAGGCAAAGTTGAATGAAGCTATAGAAAAACTACCCAAAACAACCAATGGAGAACCCGCACAATCGGTAAGCAGAGAGATGAACAATGTGATCTTAAAAGCAGGTTCTATCATCAAAGAGTTTGGTGACGAATTTGTAACACAAGAGCATTTACTCATCAGCATTTTAAAAGCAAATGATGATACATCAAAGATCTTAAAAGACGCAGGACTTACCGAAAAAGGAGTGACTGCAGCTATTAAAGAATTAAGAAAGGGGAGTACAGTGACAGATCAAACATCTGATCAGCAATACAACTCTTTAGAGCGTTATGCAAAGAACCTGAACGAGCTGGCACGCAGTGGTAAGTTAGACCCTGTAATTGGTCGTGATGAAGAAATACGCAGAACATTACACATTCTTTCTCGTCGTAGTAAGAACAACCCGATCTTAGTTGGTGAACCTGGTGTAGGTAAAACAGCTATTATCGAAGGTTTGGCGCACCGTATTATTAATGGAGATGTACCAGAGAACCTAAAAAACAAAATCATCTACTCATTAGATATGGGTGCTTTGATGGCAGGTGCCAAATACCGTGGTGAGTTTGAAGAAAGGTTGAAAGCTGTTATTAAAGAAGTAACAGAAAGTGATGGACAGATCATTATGTTCATTGATGAGATACACACGTTGGTTGGTGCCGGTAAAACAGACGGTGCTATGGATGCTGCGAACATCTTAAAGCCTGCATTAGCACGTGGAGAGTTGAGAGCCATTGGTGCAACTACACTAAACGAGTATCAAAAACACTTTGAGAAAGACAAAGCTTTAGAACGTCGTTTCCAGAAAGTAATGGTAGCAGAGCCTAGCGTAGAGGATGCAGTAAGTATCCTGCGTGGTTTGAAAGATCGTTACGAAGCACACCACAAAGTGCGTATTAAAGATGAGGCGATCATTGCGGCAGTAGAGTTATCTAACAGGTACATTACTGATAGGTTTTTACCTGATAAGGCAATTGACCTGATTGATGAGAGTGCAGCTAAATTGAAGCTGGAATTAAACTCAATGCCTGAAGAGCTGGATGAGCTGGAACGTCGTATTCGCCAATTGGAAATTGAGCGTGAGGCTATTAAGCGAGAAGGCGATAAAGAGAAAACAAAGAAACTGAAGCAAGACTTGAGCTTGCTGAATGTAGAGCGCGATACACTGAAGGCTAAATGGTTGGAAGAGAAGGAAATTGTAGAGCAGATCAACCAGGCCAAAGAGAATATAGAACAATATAAGTTACAGGCTGAGCAGGCAGAACGTGAGGGTGATTATGGTAAAGTAGCAGAGATACGTTATGGTAAGTTGCAGGAAGAAGAGGGTAAGGTAGAAGAGTTGAGCAATCAGCTGGATGAGATGAGTAACGACCGTAACCGCCTGTTGAAAGAGGAAGTAGATGCGGAAGATATAGCGGAGAATGTAGCCAAAGCAACAGGCATACCTGTTCAGCGAATGATGACCAGTGAGCGCGAGAAACTATTGAATCTTGAAGATGAATTACACAAGCGTGTAGTAGGTCAGGATGAAGCAATTGAAGCCGTGTCTGATGCCATACGCAGAGGACGAGCAGGATTGCAAGACCCGCGCAGACCAATTGGTTCTTTCATCTTCTTGGGTACTACAGGTGTGGGTAAAACAGAGCTGGCTAAAGCACTGGCAGAGATACTGTTTGATGACGACAGCATGATGACACGCATAGATATGAGTGAGTATCAGGAGAAACACAGTGTGAGCAGATTGGTAGGTGCGCCTCCGGGATATGTTGGGTATGACGAAGGTGGTCAGCTAACAGAAGCAGTGCGACGCAAACCATATAGTGTGATACTATTGGATGAGATAGAAAAAGCGCACCCGGATACCTTCAACGTATTATTACAAGTATTAGACGATGGACGCCTGACTGATAACAAGGGCAGAGTAGTGAACTTTAAAAATACCATCGTGATCATGACCAGTAACATGGGTAGTGACATTATACAAGCCAACTTTGCTGATATAGAAGGTAAGGATATTGATAAGGTGGTAGACACTACCAAGTCGCAAGTGATGGATGTGTTGAAACAAGCATTACGACCGGAGTTCCTGAACAGGGTAGATGATGTGATCATGTTCCACCCATTATTAAGGAAAGAGATTAAAGGCATCATACGCATACAGCTGGAGAACCTGAAAAAGCAATTACTGGAGCAGGACATACAGCTAGACTTTACAGACTATGCGCTGGAGTATCTAAGCGATCGTGGTTTCGACCCGCAATATGGTGCAAGACCATTGAAGCGTGTGATACAGAAAGATATCATCAACATGTTGAGTAAGAAGATAATTGCAGGCGAGATAGATAAGAGCAAACCAGTGATGATTGATGTGTTTGATGGAGTAGTGGTGATGCGCAATAACGGTCACGAACAAGAAGCATAATTAAGAGTTTTCATAAATAGTAGGTTTTGGTAATAGCCCCGCTTGTATAGGCGGGGCTTTATTTGTGTTGTATCGTTACTTGTTACAACCGATACACTGTACACGCCCTTCCCCTAATTGCGAACAGAGTGAAACAACCTCGTAATAACATGGGTATATATTACTCTAACGACTGTAACACTTTTCGTTACAACCGATACAGTTTAGATACTATAGGTCTTTTTTCGTGTTATTTACTTTATTGTTTTTGTATATCTAAGCAAGCCACCTTTCTCCTGTAACCAAACTATATATACCCCCGATGGCAGTGAAGTTTTTATTGGTATATGCAGTTTCTTGCCTGTTGCTCTAAAGTTATGTTTCAGTAACTGTTTTCCATCAATACCATACAGCGAAACAGTATAATCTTTTCCAATACTCATGTCAGCAGAGAGTAATATGCTGTTGTTGTTTATATGAGCAACTAATTGTTGCTCACTGCTACTGCTTACAGACGATACATTGGTTGGTGGTTGAGGTATGTATAGCATCTCTGCTTGTTTTACATTAACAACATTAACACCTCTTTTTGCATGTACAGAGTCAAGGCGTAGTAAAGGCGTTTTGTGTACTGTATCGAACCAGTAGTAAGTAACAGATGTAGTGGTAACGATACTATCTGCTGAAAGAAACTGATGTATAGTATCACTCTGAACCGAGTATTGTTTTAACCTCATTACATTAGTAATGATGGTGTCCGGCAGTACCAATGTTCCGTAAGCATCTGTTATGGTATATGTATAGCCGGCACCTGTTACAGGAAATGATTGAGCTATGTCATACTCCGTAGTAAAGCTATCATCCAGATTATACTGGTTGGGGTTATACATTACCGGTCTTTCTAAAATACGCTTGGGGTTATTGTATTTAAGAAAAGTACCGTCTACTGCTTCTCCTGCTATGCTAAAGCTGCTTTGGTCGCTAATAGGGTATGACTCTACAGAGCCTTTCTTAGCAGCTAATACATAAGACGCATAAGACATTTCCGCAGCAAAGGCACCTGTGCTTGTGCTGTTTACATGTATGGTATAGTCTTCGTTAGTTACCAGGTGTTTGAAGTTCCATGTTGCGTTATTTCCGCTACTGCCTGCTGTTAGCCCTGTTGCTTCGCATTCAATTATCACTGCGGTATCTCCTACAGCGTAGTTATATGCATTGTTTAATATTGGTTGTGCATTTGTATTTATAGATCCTGCTATTATTGTCAGTATAAAAAGTATTTGTTTCATAATTCTGTTTTTCTGTGTTCAAATGGTGTACGTACACTACGTTAGTAACACAACTGTCTTTTTTATCACAGTGAGCTGAATGTTTTTTAAAGAAAGGGGGATGACTGTATCGTTTGTAACACTTTCTGATACAACAGTTCTTACCCCTCTTTCTTTTAGCACCAAAAGAAAGAGGCAAAGAAAAAGTGCCGAGACTTAAAGCTTCAAAGGTCTCTGGATGCTCCCTGATGATCTTTAGTGCTTCAACTCTGCCATGCTGTAGTGCATGTATAGTTATGTGTTACAGTGTATATGCACTTCCCTCTCGGTCATTGCGAACAGGGTGAAGTAAACTCGTAATATTATGGGTATATATAGCACTGTATCGTTTGTAACACTTTCCGATACAAGCGTTACACTAAACTATAGCTACTACCTATTTCTATATAGCTTGTTTGTTTGTATAGTAACTTACCTTTGTAGCTACAATAATCATGGTAAGGCAAATAATAATATTAATACTGTTGGTAACGGTGGTGTTTTCTGAAACTGCTGATGCACAGAAGAAATCAAAACGTTATCAGCTAATAGAACAACCACAAAACAATAAGAAGATGAAAGTAGATGTATGGTCGGACGTGATGTGTCCGTTTTGTTATATAGGTAAACGCCATTTAGAAGCAGCACTGCAAGAGTTTGAGCATGCTGATAAAATAGAGGTCGTATGGCATAGCTATCAGTTAGATCCTGATGCAGAAACAGTGACAGATAAAGATGCTTATACCTATCTGGCTGAACGTAAAGGGCAAACGGTAGAGTGGAGTAAGCAAGCACACCAGCAAGTAACAGATATGGCGGCTAAAGCAGGGTTGAAGTATGATTTTGATAAGGTAGTTATCGCCAACTCTTTTGATGCACACAGGCTATCTCACTATGCTAAAGAACATGGTAAGGGTAACGAGATTGAAGAGCAACTCTTCAAAGCACATTTTACTGATGGTAAAAACATTGCAGATCATCAGGTATTGGCAGAGCTGGCAGCAAATGTTGGTTTAGATAAGCAAGATGTATTATCTGTTTTAGCTACAGATAAGTATGCTGATGCCGTGCAAAAAGATATTGAGATTGCTGCACAGATGCGTGTTGGTGGTGTGCCGTTTTTTGTACTGAATAAAAAGTACGGAGTAAGCGGAGCTCAACCTTCCGAAACATTCTTACAAGCATTGAACCAGGCATGGAAGGAGTACGAAAAAGACAACCCTGCATTAACAATGGTTGGCGATAAAGATGCTGCTGCCTGCGATACTGATGGGAATTGTGAGTAGTTAATTGCTTGGGTGTATCGTTTGTAACAGCTGTGTTACAGCATGTAGTATATATTGTATCATATTGTAACAGCAGCGTTACAACTGTTACACTGTAAGTATGTCCCTGTCTCTGCGTCATTATCTGCTCATAATAGCCATATGGTCTACACAGGAAATAACAACGAATATCTACAACTGGAGTATATAGATAATACTAACTGTCATTATCTGAAAAATACCATACAAAGCAGTCTTACACTGTTATGGTTTGATGAGGATGATAATGTATTGAATATAGATTCGGTAGACTATACCTTCAATAAAGATCAAATAGTTTGCTTAACAGAGTTTCATAAGGTAGAGGTAAAGCATGTAAATAAGTTGCGGCTGATACGCTTCAACAGGTTGTTTTATTGTATTGTAGATCACGATACAGAAGTAGGGTGTAAGGGTATACTGTTCTTTGGTGCATCTGCACTGCCGGTATTAAATATACCCGATGATGAGCAGAAGAAGCTGGTCACTGTTTGGGATATGTTTATGCTGGAGATGGAAGCCGTAGATAGCCTGCAATTATCAATGTTGCAAATGATGCTACAACGCTTTTTAATACTATGTACCCGTATATATAAACTACAACAACCCACAGCGGATAAAGTAACCATAGATATAGTAAGAGAGTTTAACTACCTGGTTGAGCAACACTTTAGAAAATTACATACCGTAGCAGATTATGCCTCTTTGCTGAATAGATCTCCCAAGACCATTGCTAATACTTTTACTAAAGTGAGTGACAAAACACCTTTACAACTCATACAGGACAGGAAGCTGATAGAAGCCCGCAGGTTGCTCACCTATACAGACAAGGCGATAAAAGAAATAGCCTATGATCTGGGGTTTATAGATATACAGACTTTCAGCAGGTTTTTTAAGAAACAAACAGGGGTAGCACCTACAGAATTCAGAGAAAAGAACTTAAAGGGAAGTTTAGCTACATTATAGGGAAAGTATACCTAACATAGGCCTTCTTTTCGGGTACATCTTTGCATTATCAAATTTATTTAAACAATTAAAAACTAAAGACAATGCAGAATTTCACAGTACCAACAAGAGAAGAAGTATCAGAAAACAATCAGGCAATATTCGATAACCTGAAAGGTAATTTAGGATTTGTACCTAACCTGTACGCTTTCTTCTCGCACAGCGAAACGGCTTTGGCAGATTACCTGGCTTTCCAGAATAGAAAGTCTACACTGCGTGCAAAAGAAAGAGAAGTAGTAAACCTTGTGGTGAGCGAAGTAAACGGATGTCGTTACTGCCAGTCGGCACATACGGTTATCGGTAAAATGAATGGTTTTACAGACGAGCAAGTGTTAGAAATACGCACAGGTAGTGCTGCTTTTGATACTAAACTGGATGCTTTGGCAAAGTTCACGAAATCTGTAACTATCAATCGCGGCCGTGCAACTGACGAAGCTAAAGAAGCGTTTTTTGCAGCAGGATATACTACAGCAAATATGGTAGATGTAGTAATAGTGGTAGGTGATAAAATAATCAGCAACTACATACATAACCTTGCCGGTTTCGAGATAGATTTTCCATTGGCAGAAGAGTTAGATAAAGCTACTGCAGCATAAGCAGGTTTGTTTTCTTTTTAAATGTTGCCCCGTTTTTTAAACGGGGCTCTTTTATGTGTTGTAACGTTTGTAACACCCCTGTTACACCTTATTGTATTCTTCTCAATGAGATTTGTTTGATATAATATATAGTAGTGTATATAGTATTAGTATAGTAGGTGTATCGTTTTGTAACACTGCTGTTACAGCCGTTACATGTAAGTAAGTACCCGTATAGGTAGAACAATATAGATGTAGGGGTAGTGTACTTGTATCGTTTGTAACGCCTCTGTTACAATGAAATATCTTACTCTTGTAGAATTAGTTCTACAAATAAGTGTATGATATTCAATATCTTAGCGCCGCCAATAATAACCTATGAAGAATTTTATTACTCTACTCAGAGAGTACGCCCCATTTATCATTATTATTGTAGTAGTAGTATCAATTATCGGTTGTATGATATACAACTACGTTTCATAGTCTATTTACTAACCGCTATAGTCAGCAAAAAAATACTGTCTTCCATAGCCAGCACACTGTGCGGTATACGCTCGTGCAGGGTAACTATATTATGAGGCAACAGCTTCACTTCTTCTTCGCCTTTTTTAAACACAATATGTCCTTCCAGCACATGTACGCTCAGTGTACCATCGGCAGTATGTTCCGGTAAGTCTGCATCTTTATGCAGCCCAATCAGCACCAGCCTCATGTGGTCGCTTTTAAATACAGTTATGGCATTGCGTTTGTTATTTAGCCAGGCCTCTTCGCGCTTTATCTGGTCGATGTATTTGTTCAGGTCAATATCCACCATATCGGCATCTATTATGCGGCTACCTTCGGGGCGAGACAGTGTAGCATCGTTATACTTTTCTTGCATAGCTACTGTTTTTGGTCTATTGTAAGTTACAATGTTTTTAGTTGGATTATCATTTAAACGCATAAGATTATTTCGCTATTTTTGAAGGATAATCACAGTTATGAAGAAACTATACATGTTACTTGCTGCGGCCTTAATAACTACCGCAACACAAGCTCAAATTACCATTACAGCGTCTGATATGCCTGTAAACGGAGACACGTTAAGGTATAGCCTGTCTGCCACTACAACCAGTTCGGTAAACTTGAATGATACCGGTGCTAATAAAACATGGGCATATACATTTACGCCTATAGCACAACGTGTAGATGAGTATAAAACGGCTACTAAAGTTAATATTACCTACGGGCTTACAATATCGCCTACTGCCTACGGGTATAAAGTTGCAGATACTTTTGCGCCTCCGGGCATGAGCTTACCCATAAACATTACAGAGGTGTATAATTTCTTTAATAAAAAGAGTGGTCCTTCTCGTTTTGTTACAGAAGCATTTGCGGCGAAGATCAGCGGAGTACCTATACCCGCAAACTATTCTGATGAAGATGAGGTGTATTTCTTTCCACTAGCATATGGTAATGAAGATAGCTCTGACTTCTTTTTGAATGTTGCCATCCCAACAGTTGGTTCTATTAAACTGGACGGGTATAGAAAAACAAAAGTAGATGGCTGGGGTACTATTACCACACCGTATTATACTACACCGCAAAATTGCATCAGAGTACGTTCTGAGATTGTAGAGGTAGATAGCTTTCAGGTATCGAGCTTGCCGGCTATTGGTATACCACGCAGAACAAGAGAGTATAAGTGGTTAATAAACGGGGAGCATTACCCGGCACTATGGATCACCACTACAGTTGTAGCCAATATTGAAACGATTACAGCGGTTAGGTATCGCGATAAGTATCGTAGCTTGTCTGTAGCAGATAGGTCTGCTGCTGTTAGTAGCTTAAGCATATATCCGAATCCCGCAACAGATGCAGTATATATAACTATACCAAAAGGTGAAGTACAGTATGTTGTTGAGGTGTTTGACATGCAAGGTAAGCGTGTAGCCACACAGTATAACAGTAGCGTTATTAATACAGGCGATCTACCTGCTGGTAACTACATCATCCGTGCGTCTTTCGACGATGGTATTGCTACAGCACAGTTTGTAAAAGAATAATATTCAGTAAAATGTTTAATAAGAAAGGGAGCTTAACGGCTCCTTTTTTTTGTGATGATATTGTTGTCTTTCAGTTCCAATACTTGTTCATCTATCAGGATTCTTACTGCAGATAGTACATCGTCTTTATTGTATTTGCTTAGTCTGCTTACAAGGTCGGTCACAAACATTTCGTATCGGTCGTTCAGCAGATTTAGTATTTCTTCTTTCAGGCTGTTTGTATTGGGTGTGTTCTTAGCATTACATATATCGCAATGGCCGCAGGGTTTATGCACTTCCTCACCAAAATAGGCAAGTAGCGTTTGGTTGTGGCAATTGTTGTTCGATACAAATTGTATCATGGCATCTGTACGTTTTTTATGCGCCAGTTTTAATGCCAGTATCCTCTCTGTGTTAATAATGAGTTCATTGCTTCTTACCCTATAATGGTGAAAAAACATTTGTGCACCTTGTTTGGGTTGGTTGTATTGCAGCACCTCCATTTTGTGTAGTTGCGTTATAAGTTGTTCTACAACATGCAGCCGTATTCTTAAATGCTTGGCTACCAGTTTTAGGTTTACAATAGTAGGTTGATAAAACAGTGTGCCGTACAGGCGTAGCAGGGTAGTGGTAATCAGTCCCAGATCGGGGTATGCACGCCCTATATTATCCAGTTCTTGTCGGTTGGCAATTATCTGTAAGGTAGTTGGTTTAAAAACAGCATCTGTAATCGTCCACAGGTCTTCTTGCTCTAGTAGTTTTAGTGCTCTGGATGTTTGCAATACAGGCAGTTTGAACTTATTGCAGAAATCTACCAATTCAAAATCGTAATAACGGTATGGCTCTGTACCGGTGGGTATTTGTAAGTATTCGGCAACAGATTGATATACTCTGCGTAAGAAATCTATTGGAGGAAACTGCAACTCTGTACTGTTGCTGAGTTTGCGCAGGTCGTAATGATCGTAGTATAGAACAGACTGTGCAGATAATCCATCCCTGCCTGCTCGTCCGCTTTCCTGGTAAAAAGCTTCCATGTGTTCGGGAACATCGTAGTGTACCACCAAACGTACATCTGCTTTATCTATCCCCATACCAAAGGCGTTGGTAGCCACAATAACAGGTGCTTTGTTTTCTGTCCACAAAGCCTGATGTTCTGCTCTTTTCTCATGGTTCATGCCTGCATGGTAGGCAATAGCATTTATGCCATTTTGCTGTAGCTGTATGCTTAATACTTCTGTTTGTTTTCTGCTGCGGCAATATATAATACTGCTGCTATCAGTTGCCGACAGTAGTTCTACAAGGTCTGTCGTTTTTTTCTCAGTATATATAATGCTGTAGTTGATGTTTTTTCGCTCAAAACTCTGCTTAAATATTTGCGGTTGCTTTAATTGTAGTTGTTTGATGATGTCTGCCTCTACTTCTGGTGTTGCAGATGCTGTTAGTGCTATGACGGGTACTTTAGGAAAGAGTTTTTTCAATAATGAGATCTTCAGATAATCCGGCCTGAAATCGTGCCCCCATTGAGAAACACAGTGTGCCTCGTCAACAGCAATGAGTTTAATGTCTAATACTGGTAAATACTCTTTAAAAAGGTCTGTTTGTATCCGCTCCGGCGAAAGGTATAACAGGTCGTATGCTTGTTCTGATGCATTTCTGAGGATACGCTCTACTTCTGTACGGTGCATTCCAGAGCTGATCTGTGCTGCAGGTACCTCTCTTGCTCTCAGTTGCTTCACCTGTTCTTCCATCAATGCGATCAGTGGAGAAATAACCAGAGTTAACCCATTGTGCAGTAAAGAAGGTATTTGATAGCACAACGATTTACCGCCGCCGGTGGGCATTAGTACAAGGGTGTCTTTCTGTTGTAATACAGAGCCTATTACGGCATGTTGATTATCACGAAAAGATGTGTACCCCCAATATATTTTTAATATATCCTCGGGTGTAGGCACGCTACTTATTCTCTATAAATATCGGTTTCAGTGCATTGCCCCATAGCTGTTTCTTAGCTTCGGGCTGTTGCGACAAGTCTGGTAAAGATAGAGTAGGTATCCAAATAGTACTATCGAACTTGTTTGGGTAGTTGAATATAAATAATGCTGATATACCCAACTGTTGGGGTTTTATACCAAATAACAGAACGGCTTCAGGCTTAGATATGGTTTTAATTCTATGCCATGCGTAAGTATCGCTATCCGTCATTTGTAATGTCTGATACTCATCTTGCCCCAGTTGGCAGGCTTCCTGTATTTTTTGTAGTTGTACCTCATCGTTACTACCTGCTGCATATGGCTGGCTGATGATGAGTAGTTTCTTTTGCTGTAGTGATTTAAGCTGCTCGTTTTCAGTCCAGGTAGCATCAATATCGGTGGTTACAATATCTGTGTTGAAAATGTCAGGAATGTCAGTATTATCAAGCATTACAGCCGGTTTTAAAGTGTTAGCTAACACAATTTTAGCAAAAAGATTCGGAAAAAAATCGTTTATTTGCACAAGTTTCCTACTATTCAGTTCTTAATAATATTTAATATATGGATGTATCTACATTTGAAATCTCTGTGCGCAAAACAGAGTTAAGCAGAATAAATCAACTTGATCAGGATAATATCCAGTTTGGTAAAATTTATTCTGACCATATGCTGCAAGCCTACCATGAAAATGGCGAGTGGCAGAACGCAGAAATATTACCTTATGGTAATTTAAGTATGAGCCCGGCAACATCTTTCTTTCATTATGGCCAGGCAATCTTCGAGGGTATAAAAGCATATAGAGATGCTGATGGTAAACCGGTGATTTTCCGTCCTTACGAGAACTGGAAACGTTTTAACCGTTCGGCAGAGCGTTTAGGCTTACCATATGTTCCTGAAGAGTTGTTTATGGATGGTATGAGGAAGTTGGTAGACCTAGACAGTGCATGGGTACCGTCTAAAGGACAAACTTCATTATATATTCGTCCGTTTATGATGGCGGTAGATGAGTTTATTGGTATCAAGCCAACTACTAAGTTTTTATTCATGATCATTACCTGCCCGGCAGGACCATATTACGATAAGCCTGTATCTATTTATGTAGATGACAAGTATGTACGTGCCTTCCCGGGTGGTATTGGCTATACAAAAGCTGCCGGTAACTATGGTGCCAGCATGTACCCTATGACAGAAGTGCGTAAAATGGGTTACGATCAGATATTATGGATGGATGGTGTAGAGCATAAATATGTACAGGAAATAGGTACTATGAACGTGTTCTTTGTACTGGGCGATACTGTTGTCACTCCTGAATTAGGTGATACCATATTAGAAGGTGTTACACGCGACAGTGTGATTACATTACTAAGAGATAAAGGTATAAAGGTAGAAGAGCGCCAGTTGAGTATTGATGAGATAGTAGCAGCACACGAGGCGGGAGAATTGAAAGAAGCTTTCGGTACCGGTACTGCAGCTTCTATATCTTCTATCGCAGACCTTACTTACAAAGGCAAAAAGATAGAACTACCGTCTGTTGAAAACTGGACAGTTGTACCGAGTGTGTTACAGGAGTTGAATGCTATCCGCTATGGAAAGCAGGAAGATAGGCACAATTGGTTATACAGAATCTAGGCAATAATCACATTATATACAGAGCCTCTCCTTTTTTAGGAGGGGCTTTTTTGATAACCATCGCTTAACAATAGAACGTAATATGATTTTGTACTTTAGCAGTACGAGAGAAAAAAGACATACATATAACTATGAAGTGTCTCTTAACCATTATATCATCTTTACTGATTTCGATAACTGTACAGGCAAAAGGTATAGATAGCACTCTGTATAGTACCAACCACGTTTTCTTTTTACATAACAAGGTGTTAGAAGATATGTCTGATAGTGCTTATAACAGCGACTATGGTGCATACGAATACTCATCAATAATCAATGCGCTAAAGGGCAGAGGATATACTGTTTATGCAGAACGCAGGCCTTATGGTACTGATGCAGACCATTACTCCTGGCTGGTGGCCAAGAAGGTAGATAGCTTACTGAAACTGGGTGTTGCGGCAGAAAGTATTACAGTTGTGGGCACGGGTAAAGGTGCTTTGATCACTATGTTGACCTCTGCACATGTACGTGACAAGAATGTACGTTATGTGGTATTGAGTGGCTGTAATGAGTTGGTAGCCCAGTACTTTCATATAGATATGCACGGAACGTTTTTGTCTGTACACGAAAAAACAGACTATGTATGGGTGAGTTGCGAAGAAATCAAAGAGGCCTCAAAAGGTGTTTATAGGTTTAAAGAAGTAGAATTAAATACAGGGCTTAGCAATGGCTATCTTTACAAACCGCTGGACGAATGGCTATCCCTTGTTTACCAGTGGGTTGAAATGTAGTTTTCTCTTGTCTATTTGTTGATTTATTGATTATTTTGGTCAAAATCTATTAGTATGATGTTTGGCAAGAGGGTAGTGTTATTCCTGCTCTTAGTTATTATAACTGCTACCGCAAGTGCGCAGTATACAGAAGAAGACGGAGGTATTGAAACCAATGCAGGCTATTTAAGATATATATACTTTGGTGCGGGAGCTGCACACCAGTATATGTACGACGAAGCCATTTCTCCTATTTACCACTCTAATATTGTTGGTTTTAAGCCGGAAATAGGTTTGCTGAAAGCCAGTTCTTCATACTTTCAGGAGTTGACATTATCTGCTTCTTCAATAAACCTGAAGCACAATAAAGAAAAACTGATCAACCAAAAGGTAAAAACACAAAGAGCCTCTGCAGATTATAGGTTCATGATCAATTTACCAATGGATAGAAGATACCTGAAGTTTCATGCCGGGGGTATGCTTTCTGCTATGTTTGCCTACAAAGATGCTCCACATTTATTAGATGCTGCTAAAGTATATGAGTATGCTGTTAGTTTAGGGCTTACAGCGCGTGTAACAACAGAGTTGACATTGTGGGATAAAACCACCTTCTTTTCGTGGGATGTGTCTATGCCTTTTTTAACGAACTCTTCTCGTCCGTATTATTTGAACAGGGTAGAGAACAGCGACCCGGATAATAAACCCGGTAAAGACTTTTTTGATAATGCCACTACAGGGAGCTTTGGCAAATACTTCAGGCTGAATAGTAAGCTGGCTCTAATGTACAGACTGGATAACGGTAATGGCGTTATGTTGAGATATATGTGGGACTACTCCCGCTTTAATACCTTCAACAAGGCATATTTTGCAGAGCATAGTTTAACACTATCATTCATGTTCAACTTTTAAACCTTACTGTAAGAAGTGTTATGAGAAGATTAGTATACGTTGTATTAGCAATATTGGTGTTGAGTTCTTGCGAGCGATTAATGATGCCTAAACCGCAGGGATCATCAAAAGTAGAAGCATTTGAAAGCCTTTGGAAAACACTTGACGAGGGTTATGTACACTTTGTAAACCACAATATTAACTGGGATAGCTTACATGGTAAATACCGTTCTAAAGTTGTAGATACAATGACAGACAGGCAACTGTACGATACTTGTGTTGCAATGCTGGCAGAGCTAAAAGACCCGAGTGTGAGTTTGGTAACAGGGTTTGCAAAATCTCATTACTCCAACCCGAAACCATACCAGAGCAACTTCAATAAAACTCTGCTTGAGCAAAACTACTGGAAGGGCCATGAGCAGACAGGACCATTTAAACACACGATTATAGATAGTATTGGTTACTTATACTATGAGAGTTTTGATGAGTTTGTAGATGACGATCAACTTGATTTTGTAATTGAAAGGTTGCGTATTGAGAATGATAGTATCAAGGGTTTTATTTTTGATATAAGAAATAACAGTGGTGGAGATATTGCTAATGCATTTACACTACTTAAACGCATGGGGCCTGATACCGGTTTCACCATTACGAATGTGTTGTTCAAAACATTCTACAAAGATGGTCCCGAGCATGATAATATTACAGAATCGCAAACCAGCTATATAGAGCAAAGCGATAAGACAAAATTCCCTAAACAGTTTATACTACTTACCAACAGAAATACAAACGGAGTGGCGGCACTATTTACCGCAGGCGCTTTAGGTTATTCAAACATAAAAGTGTTTGGAGATACTACCAGCGGGCAAACAGGTAGGATAGTAGCGGGCGAGTTGGTGAATGGTTGGCGTGTAGAGTACCCCGCATCTTATCACCACACGGATGATGATAAACCTATAGAAAGAGGTATACCACCAACAAAGGTTGTCAACATGTCTCAGGCAGACGAGGCGCAGGGTAAAGACAGTATACTGGAAGCAGCTTTGGAAGAGATCAAGAGTTTGTATTAATAAAAACACTACTTCAATAACATGCGATTAACACACAAACGTTGTTTTGTGTATTATGTTTGTATTCAATACTAGAAGACTGGTATGCTTTTTACGTTGAGAGAGACAATGTAAAAACAAAAAATAAAACACACACACATGTCTCAACAACTTGCATCTCAAAGCAAGGTTGATTGGCGCATCATTAATTGGTTGCGTGGGTTGGCCGCATTCTATGTAATTATCAATCACTCAAGGGGATTCCTATTCTCAGATGCCATGCAGTATGCTCAAAATGTTACTCCAAAAGAGAACTGGGCATGGTGGGAGTGGATACAGATATTAATAATGCAGTTTACAACTTTAGGAAGTGAGTTTGTAATCATGTTCTTTATACTTTCTGGCTTTTCCATGGCACATAGCCTAAGGAATAATCCTAATACATGGGGATTTTACAAACGCAGGCTGGTACGTTTGTATCCAACATATCTGGTAGGCCTGTTTTGGGGTTTGATTGTATATATGATACTGATGGTTGTTGTGCCTGCTGTTTATTACGATGGAGTAGAAGGGTATGAACCTCTAAGCAAATTCTTTCATCAACTATATACTACACCACTTACTTTATTGGCCAACTTATTTTACCTGCCAATAGATAACTACCTAACTCATCAGTACTGGTCTTTACCTTTCGAGGTTATCTTTTATTTGTTAGCACCTTTAATGGTACGCAGATATAAAATGATGGGAGCTATTGTTGTTTGTTTGTACATCATCGGTTGGGCTGTATTTGGTATGGCTTATCGTGATCCATATGCATTAAACAAAATCGTACCATTCTGTACAGATTATGCGATATACTTTTTGGTAGGTATTCTGTTTTACCGTTTTCAAAAACATGTGCTTCATTACTACCGTGCCAATAAGAACATGACATTGCTTACAGCAGCTGTATTGTTTGGCATTATGTATATGGTTAAAGGTTATGGTTTCGATCAGGTACACAACAAGATATTGGGGATGTTCTCTATTTTACTAACCGCTATATTGCTATTTGGCAGCTTAAAAAACAATATACGCGTTAAGTGGTTAGAAAGGATTGGAATATTCAGCTACACACTTTATGTAACACACCTAGCTACTTTATTTTTAGTAAAAATGATTGCTCATAAAATGGGGCTGGGTTTTTATATGATAGATAACCTGTTTGTATGGTATGCAGGTATACTCTTCTCTGTTGGTTTTGCTTATCTGTTATTCTATATGGGAGAATATCAAAGCACTCAATACCTTGAAAAATTACGCAGCAAAAAGAAGAGTAAAAAAGTGCGCACACAAAGGAAAAATGTAGTAGACCCAACAGTGTCAATGGCGTTTAAAGGACAAAGCCCGGCAGGTGCAAAGTACGACCCGCTGGCAGGGCAGAACGATGTGAAGAACCACTAAATTGATAGTTACGAGTGCGACGAATAAAGCGGTCTTGCGAAAGCAAGGCCGTTTGTTATTTTGATATATTTAACATATTGATAAAGAAAGTTTTGTATTATTGATGTATGTACAGTGGTTGCTTATTCATGTATCAACAATTTTTATGCTGATACGTCATAAAGTCCTGTACTTTTACATTAGAATTTAAATTAACACTACAAAACAATAAGGTATAATGAAACTTTTCAGCGAATTAAAACTAGGTAACATCACGCTTAAGAACAGGGTAGTAATGGCACCTATGACAAGAAGCAGAGCCATCGGAAACATTCCAAATGCATTAATGGCAGAATATTACGCACAACGTGCAGAGGGTGGTTTGTTAATCACAGAAGGTATATCTCCTTCTCCAAACGGATTAGGTTATGCACGCATACCGGGCTTGTTCAGTAAAGAACAGGTTGAGGGATGGAAATTGGTTACAGATGCTGTACATAAAAACAACGGTAGAATATATGCTCAGCTGATGCATACAGGACGCATAGGGCACCCCAATAATTTACCTGAAGGTGCTGAGATTGTAGGACCTAGTGCAATTGTAGCTAAAGGACAAATGTGGACTGATGAAGAAGGTATGTTAGATCATCCTACACCGAAAGAGATGACCGCTGCAGACATTGAGCATACACAAAACGAATATGTACAAGCTGCTAAAAATGCTGTAGAAGCAGGTTTTGATGGTATAGAACTACATGGTGCAAATGGTTATTTAATAGACCAGTTCATCAACCCGGGCTCTAACCAACGTAGTGATGAATATGGTGGAAGTATGGAGAACCGTGCACGTTTTGCTATTGAAGTAGCGCAGAAAACAGCAGATGCAATTGGTGCCGATAAAACAGCTATCAGGTTTTCTCCATATGGTGCATTTAACGACTTATTCCCGTTTGAGGGTACCGATGAAGCGTATGAGTATCTGGCAAAAGAGTTGGGTAAAATAGGTATTGCATACATACATATTGTAGATCACTCATCGCAGGGAGCACCGGAAGTACCTAAGGCAACAAAAGACGTAATAAGAGATACCTTTGGTGGTACTATTATATACAGTGGAGGTTTAGATAAAGAGTCGGCAGAGGCTATATTACAGGAAAATGAAAATGCTTTGACAGCATTTGGTCGTCCGTACCTGGCTAACCCTGATCTTGTAACACGTATGCAAAAAGATGCTCCGTTAAACGAAATGGACCCAAGCACTTTGTATACAGCAGACGAAAAAGGGTATACAGATTATCCGACATTAGACGAAGTAAGTGCATAGTAAATCGTAATAGTTAGTAAAAGTGCGGTGCTTTTTAGTACTGCACTTTTTTATTCCTTACAATTCGCTGACAATTTCACCAAACTAATATCAATAGTAAGCCGTCTTTATGCAATAGATTTGCACAGGTAAAAAATATTAGAAAGCGTTTTTTATAGGTACAAGGGGTAACATAAGGGCAGGTAAGCATTAGCTACCTGCCTTTTTTATATACGCTAATTCTTACAATAGAACTTCAATCCTACAAGCATATTTGTAACTTGCCAATACATGAAAAGTACAGACGAGTTTTACCAGAAACAGCCTGAACCTAACAAGAGTTGTTTTATAGCGTTGCGCAACTTGATAACTGCACACAACGACCACTTATCCGAGACCGTTAAATACGGCATGCCTTGTTTTACCTACAACAACAAAGCTTTTTGCTATTTGTGGACAGACAAGCTCACTCACGAACCTTACATACTTATGGTAGATGGAAAGCTGCTGAAGCACTCATCTTTAGAACAAGGAGACCGAGCAAGAATGAAGATACTTCGCATTAATCCCAACGAAGATCTAGCGGTGAACATCATTAATGAAGTGTTGCAAGAAGGTTTGGCGTTGCGTAGTTAAGTGTTGAGCTGGGCTAAGAATGTCACCAAACTGTATGTTTTTACTGAACGTGACGTGTTCATTCCATATATATCCCGTTTCGGCAAATATCGTAGTTGTAATTGATAGCTAAGTGATAATATCACATATACTAAAACGCTAGCTTATGTATGTTTCGCTGGATCATCCCGTTTGTATATTCAATATTACAGATGAGCTTACTACAGAGTTTAAGGGTAAGGAATATCGTAAAAACTTACTTAGCATTTTCATTTTTGAAGATGTGACTACTACTTTACTCGTCAACAACAAAGAGGTATGTATCAATGGTAGTTCAATATGTTTTTTAACGCACAATCAGCCATTAATAGTCGGTAGTGGTTTGCAAGGAAAGTGCAAACTCATACAGTTTAATGCAGACGTATTCTGTATACAAAAGCACGATGCAGAAGTAGGGTGTAATGGTGTACTGTTTAACAATATGCACGAACCGCCGGTGCTAAGTATTCGTAAAGAGCACATCAATTTGTTTGAAGGTATTATGCAGCAGATGAAGGATGAAGTTGCCGAAAATGCTACTTGCTGTGTAGACATGCTGGAAAGCTATATGAAACAATTTTTGATACAGGCGGTACGTATAAAAAAAGCAGAAGGCTCAATAATACATGAACAACACCATACTGAACATGATAAACTTGCTGCACTAAAAGAACTGATAGATAAGCATTATAAAGAGCAGCGTAAGTTATCCTTTTATGCAGATGAGTTGTGTATATCAGAGTCAGGATTACACAAACTGGTACATAAGCATTTCAATAAATCACTTACGAATGTTTTGTACGAGAAGTTGTTGATGGATGCAAAATCGCAACTGTTTCAAACTAACGATGCGATAAAAGAGATTTGTTACGATTTGGGTTTTAGTGCGCCGGCTTACTTTACACGTTTCTTTAAAAAGCATAGCGGTATCACACCCGAAGTATATCGTCAAACTATACGAAATAGTACAAACACTGTGTAGAATAGTGCAACCGTTACGGTTACTCTTTGCGGAAATTTATACTCATAAATTCAAATGATATGAAAAAGAGTATGATCATGCTATCAGCAGCATTGATAGCTTTCTCCGCTTGTAAAAAAGAGAATAAAGAAACAACACCTGCAACAATGCAGGAGATGGGTAAAGATCCTGCAACTGCAGAGATAGTGTCTGTAGACCGTTTTAGTTCTGCCGCAGGAATGTTGATGGTACGCGATGCCAACAATGGTTTACCGGGGCCGAATGAACCTGTTAATTTCGATCAGGCACCATTCATTACAAAAGGGCTAGGCCCGACAGGGCAAATGGTAGAGTACTATAACTTTGATGTACAGCCAACTGCTCCCGCACCGATATATGTATTATTTAAAGAGGGTAGTACCACACCGGTAGACGGGCAACTGAACATTATTGATGCTATACCCGGCGAAGCGGGATATAACGATTTTTGGAGGGTGACGAAAGTAACAGTACCATCGAGCTATGTAGCTAATACCGTTACCAGCCATACAGAGATAGTAGCAAAGGGCTATGCTATTGAAACCACTAATACATTGGTGAACTGCCCGGTAGTACCCAAAGGATCTACAGCAGGTAAAAACCTGAATGGCAGCCCTAATAAATTGACTATGGGTTGGTACAAGGGTAAGGTAGTGTATTACTTCTCATTCGAAGAAAAAGCATTGATGGGTAGCAGTGTTCCGCTTTCGCCTATTTATGTAACCTTCAATATTAATCCGGATATGACAGGTGGCGGACCTGCGTCAGGCTTTGTAGCAGAAATGGGTAGCAGTCAAACACACAACGTAGTAGCTACTTTACCACAAGATGCAAGCTACTCTCCACTGTGGAGTGTAAATGTGTACGACAATGCAGACTTTATGAACGTAGGTAATTTATCGCAGGCGCAAATGGCTAACATTTTAGCTACAGGTGTGGCTACAGTAAACTGCCCGATCGTTTCTATACAGTAAAACAAGCGGTATTGTACATAACAGTAGTGTACGATCCATTTTCATAGCCCGGTACAATAGTGCCGGGCTTTTTGTTCCTAGTACTCGTTAAAACCCTTACCTGCCAGTATTTTAGGCAAACACTTTTCTACACGAGATGCTCGTGTGGCAGATTGCTTAGCCCCCGATATGTGTAAGATGTAGCTGCGTTGCCTGCCGGGTGTCAATGCTTCGAAGGCTCTTTTATATCTAGCATCTTTTTTTAGTCTTTCTGTCAGCTCTTCGGGTAGTGCTTCAGGTTCTTTTTTGAAGGCTATTTGCTTGCCCGCATCTTCTAATTTAATGGCCTCTTTGATATAGGCCTTTATGATTGGCTCTTGTTTGATGATGTCTTGCACATCTGTAAACCTCATTTGCTTGGCAGCTTGCGAATTAGGCCCCGGGAAAACCAACAAGCCTTTGGTGTCTTTCAGCAATGCGCCTTTAAAAAATGCGATGCAACTATAATCGTTAAAAGCCGTAACCAGCAATATGTTTTTGCCCTTGTGTGTGTAGCAGGGTTGTTTCCATTTTAACTCTTCCGTTAATCCGCAACTGAGTACAATAGCACGCAGCTGCTCCAGCTCTGGCAACCATGTTTTAACCTTACATTGTGGGGTAGCATATAGTTCGCAACGGCCACAGCCATCTGCCAGGTATGCATCTACAAGCGGGTTAATTACACTCATACTCCAAAGCTAATGATATTTGACAGCACTGGTACTTATTGACTAAAAAATGGGTTATTTCCACCTTGTTGGCTATTGTACATGTTCTTACCTTTAATATTCACCAATTAAAACCATGATATATGAAAACATCCATTATCACTATGGCGCTGATATTCGCTGCCATTTTCAGCACTAAAGCACAAAATTTGCACATCACCAGCAATACCTCTTGCGATGGGCGAGAACTAGTAGCCCACTTATTTAACCCCGGTTGCGGATCATACATAGGTGCTACCAATGCATTGGTTATATGGTCGGGAGACGATTACACTGTTAACCTGGCATCTATATGGCCGGGAGGAACATTGCCACCAAATTACGAGATATATGCCGTAGAGGTTCGTGCAGTGAGTAGTTGTTTACTGACACCCACGGCTGCAGCAAATGCATGCGGATATGAAGACGGAGTAACAGTAGGAGAACCAAGTTGTACGGGGCTCAATACATCTGAATGTTATGAACTGAGTAACAACTGCGGACCCTCAGGTGGAGGTGTTGGCTGTTCGGCAGGACACACTACCAACGTAAATTACAACCGCAATGCCGGTACAGGAGATGTATTGGTAGAAGTGTTTTAAAAACCATATATATTATCCCATCACTATAGCGCCTCTCTCTGAAATACGGGAGAGGTATTTTTTTGTGTTGAAAATGTACACTATTAAAGTTTTAATACACGAAAAACATACTTTTTGTTATGCAGTAAGAGCTGTATAAAATAGACACCTTGTGCAGTGTGGGCGATATTAATGGCTGTTTTAGTTTTATCAGCCACAATGCTTGACACTTTTCTGCCTACAATATCGTATACATTTATTGTGCGGCCCACCACATTGGTATCGTTGGTTTCAAGATAGTATACACCATGACCAGGGTTGGGGGAGACGGTTACCCAATTGTCATTATTGTTGATCTGGTAGTTATAGTTGCTACTGTCTTGTGGTTCAATAGGGTTCAACAAATAGTCGCCAGTAGTATCTCTTAGCGACCATAGCTTTTCAGCGTCATTATCATATACGGCAGGGAAGTACAGGGAGGAGTTGTATATATGAAGCGAGAAATTATGATCTAAAGCTCTGTAAGGGAAACCATTGCTAAAAGGTGAAATAGCTTTGGTGCCGGCAGCTGTACCATCCGATACAAATAGTTGCCAATTGGATGCGTCCGTAGAAACACTACCTAAGTAAAATATATGGTCTTTATACGCAGTAAAGTAGACACCACCGGAAGATGCACTACCAGAAACATAATCTATAACCATTTTTGTGCCCGTATCAGTACCATCGGTTACCCATAGTTCAGTGCCATGTATACCATCTCTTGCGCTAAAGTATAGTTTGTCTTTATAAACTATGTATTGATATACGGAATAAGAATTGCCCTTCCCTGCATTAATATCTTTTACCATTTTAGTACCTGCTTCAGTACCATCGGTTACCCATAGTTCAGCGCCATGGGTATCATCTTCTTCAGCAGAGAAATACAGCTTGTTTTTATATACTGCAAATTGGTCGGGGAGTGGATTTGCTGAGTGGGAATATACACCACGACCAGCGCCTTTTGCTATATCTTTTACCATTTTAGTACCTGCTTCTGTACCGTCTGTCACCCATAGTTCGGGGCCATGGTAGAAATCATCGGCAGTAAAGTAAAGCTTGCCTGACATTTCTGTAAAATGCTCGGGATTTGAAGAGTATGCTAGCGCAATACCATCTCTTATTGCAATATCCTTTACCATTTTGGTACCTGCTTCTGTACCATCACTAACCCACAACTCTGTGCCATGAACACCGTCATTTGCAGCGAAATATAATTTGCCGTTGAATACTTTAAAAGGCCCGTTAAGCGAACTATAGTCGCCCGGATAAATGTCTTTTACCATTTTAGTACCCGCGGCAGTACCATCAGTTACCCATAGTTCAGTATTCTCCCTAGCATTGTTGCCACCATAAGTATTGCGAGCTGCAAAGTATACCTTATCATCCATCTTAGTAAACTGGCCTGGATTAGAGTGCCCTTTGCCGGGATATATGTCTTTTAATATTCTTGTGCCTGTGTCTGTACCGTCTGTTACCCACAGTTCGCGACCAAAAACATCATCGTCATTTGTAGAAAATATTAGCTTGCCGTTTAACTCTGTAAAGCCCATTGGGCTACCTCCACCTGTATTGCTTGTAACAAACTCTATTACATTTTTAGTGCCGTTTTGTGTGCCATCGGTCACCCACAGCTCCTCACCATGGCCCGCTTTATCTGCACTGAAGTACATTTTACCATTGTAGTTTGCAAAATGCCTTATATCCATACCATTGGAGGTACCTTTATCGTTTATGCGTATGCTACTGAAAACAAATGGGGCCTGCGCATTGCTCTGAACGACAACAAATATTAAACTGATGATTATCAGGGTAGGTATTTTGTTCATATGTTGTTACTTAACTTATACAAACACAAATATATAGAACACATGGCTTTTGCTCACCTTCATCGAATACCCATTACTTACTTCTTGCTTAATATAGCTTACTGCCCCTGCTGCGGCACTTTAGTTCTATAATTGTTTGTTATGTTACCGTAGGCTTGAATACCGAATGTTGTAAGTTTCACGCCACAACGTGAGTATTTAACTATAACATGGTTATAGAACGTAATAGGGCGGGCAGTGCCAACGAACCGATGCTCATCGGAGTAAACAACCGCTTTCGTTGAAGCTTTAGAAAGCGGCGTCCTTTCTTTTTCCTGTTTCTTTGGACGAGCAAAGAAATAGGATATAAAGAGTTTTTAAGTATGCATAATGTACAATAATAGGTATTATTGGTATTTATTGGTATATTTGCTATAGTTCTTTGAGTCCCAATAGGGTGTTTTTCACGTACTTATTAGAATTATCGATTATTATATTTGTGAAAACTTATTTAAAAACTATTGCATTAATAGTAATTGTTGGTACTTTTGAACTTAACTTATAAGTGAATACTTTAGCACGGATTGAAGATTTTGAAACGTATAAATTTATCGGTTATTATTCTCTTCGTAGTGAGTTAAAGGGATATTCAGAAGCTGAAGATTTCTTTATAAGAATGGATGAGATAGAGGACATACAAGACGACTTAGATAAATTATGGTACTGGCTAGAACAAATAGCAGATAAAACAGGATGGTATGCAGAAGCATTCAGACATGAAGGTATTTGCGTAGCATTACCACCGAAGAAAAGAATTACAGGAGAATATAATGACTTACGCTTATACTGTCATTTAATTACAAATAACGTTGTCGTATTATTTAATGGAGGCATAAAAACACAAGATAACCCAGAAGACTGTCCTAATGTAAAGCAACATTTTAGCAATGCTAAAGGTTGGGCATACAAATTAGATAGAGAGAAAATAGAAACTGATTGGACTGAAATTATTGACGTTGAGGAAATATTCATTAATTATTAAAATAAATGAGTAAGAAGCAGATGAAAAAACGTAGAAACAATATCATAGAAAAAATTAAGAATAGGATTAAGCCTGAAACAAAAATATCAGTTGACTTATCAATTGATATTGCTGACCAGGTAAGGCATTTATTAAAATACGGCAATAATATTAAGACTCAAAAAAAGCTTGCTGAAATATTAAATAAGGAAGAAAGTGAGATTAGCAAGTGGTTGAGTGGATTACATAACCTTACGATAGATAGTATAGCAAAACTTACCGCAGCTTTAGATCATGATATAATATTGACAGATTTAAAGGCTAGAGCTAAATACGAAAGAGTAATAATTATATATAATACACAGATAATTTTTGTTTCTGATGCTACGGAAGTTAGCGACTCTCATAATTATGAGTTAACTGATGATAAAGATAATTTCTTATTGGATAAGGGTGGGAACCTCTTTTTTTCTACAGAAAAAAACATCAATAATATTGGCGGAACATTCAATATGACCAATAAAAGCAACTTTGAAGCATGATAAATACAGATGAAAAAGGACAAGATATAGTAACTGTTGCTGTTAAGATAAAACTAAAGGAAGCTGAAATAGTTGATTTTAGTTTAACTGATTATGCAGAAAACCTTAGTGATCCGATTATTGGTGAAGGTGTTTTTGAGTTCAAGACTACATTATCTTTTAAACTTAGTGATGTAACAAAAATATTACATACTAAGGT
The DNA here is from genome assembly GCA_030429205.1 of Bacteroidia bacterium. Classification (GTDB taxonomy): domain Bacteria; phylum Bacteroidota; class Bacteroidia; order Chitinophagales; family Chitinophagaceae; genus UBA5543. Next base: position 224,951 of record JAUICZ010000002.1, on the reverse strand, counting down.
GAATATTATTATAAATGAAAAATCTACTGAAGAGAAATTAGCTTCAATTGAATCTCATTTCAATATCGAAATTGAGAATTTAGATGAATTGACTGATGAAATTGATGGTAAAAAATCTCTTCCGAACCATGCATTGTATTTCATATTTGCATCAGCTATTAGTGTTGCAGTAGCATCTACTAGAGGAATGATAATATCGCAAACTGCCGGTACTAAAATAAGTAAAGCTATATTCCCTGTATTTGATCCTGTCCGGTTTATACCTGAAGAAATCAGAGAGTCTATTAAACAGTAGTTGTTAATCACCTCCCAGCTCTGACCGACCTATGAGTTCTATAATTTACATTATGTTAAATAAAAAAATACACAATAAAATAAGGGCAGCTATAATACCACCCTTATCTCGTGTTTCATTTCTTGCGAATGAATATAGAAGGTTTATAAACGTGTGTAACAGGTAAACAAATCTTTTATTCTCTCGTACAGCTTCTTTAGCCGGTATATTGCTGCGGCTGGTTTCTTGTGGTGAACTGGTCCAGATATTTATTACATAAACTCCAGATCTCTTTCTTAATGATATCGCTATGCTGGCGACTGTTCTTAATAAACTCTGAAGCGTATAGCTCCAACTGTTGACCCAGCTTCTCAAAATGGTTCTTAAATACGTGGTCTGGTTCTTGCTCACTACACTCAGCAAAATATGCTGCCGAATGTTGGTCTACTAATCTTTTCGCTATGACAGAAAATCTGTCCAGGCGGTTTTGATATAGCTTCATACGCGGTACATACATTTAATGGTTAAACGGATAATTATACAGACAGCTATGCCATATAGCTACCATAACAGGGCTTATTATCTCTTCTCTTGTACCTTAACGTTTTGTCTTGTAGGGATAGTTCAGATATGATTGTCTGGCTTGGGTGAATGCTCTGTCGTCTCTTGCTCAGTACACTATATCTGTCATCTATTTGTAAATATATAAAAAAAGCACTCATAAGAGTGCATTATAAATAAAAATTATATTTAGAGGATTCTACTAGCCAACAGTCTGTCCGTACATCTCTGCTTTCAGCGCTTTTACTCTTTCATCAGTTCTGTAGGTATCAAACTCCATCTCTCTGTCAATCAGACCATTAGGTGTTATCTCCAAAATGCGATCTGCCACTGTTTGAGCCAACTCGTGATCTCGTGTCGTGAATAGGATGGTACCTTTAAATTCCTTCAAACCGTTGTTGAGTGCGGTGATGCTTTCCAAGTCCAGGTGGTTGGTAGGCTCATCTAATAGTAGCACGTTTCCCTTCAACATCATCATACGGCTGATCATACAGCGCATTTTCTCACCCCCGCTTAGTACATCACAGTTTTTCTGTGTTTCCTCGCCGGAGAACAGCATTCTACCCAAGAAACCACGTATAAAGGTCTCGTCTTTCTCCTCAGAGTACTGGCGCAACCAGTCTACCAGGTTCAGTTGTTTACCCTCAAAGAAGTCTGTATTGTCTGCAGGCAGGTAGGTAGATGTAATCGTTACACCCCATTTAAAGCTACCCTCGTAGTCTTCATCTTCTCCTGCAATTATCTTATAGAAAGCTGTGGTAGCCAGACTGTTATCTGAAATTATTGCAACTTTTTGTCCACGCTTTAAGTCGAAGTTGATGTCTTTAAAATATACCTCTCCGTTTACTGTTTTGCCCAGGTTGGTAGCTTCCAGTATCTGGTCGCCCGCTTCGCGCACCTGATCGTTAAATAAGATGGCCGGGTACTTTCTGTTAGACGGTCTCATGTCGTCTACGTTGATCTTATCCAAAGCTTTTTTACGGCTGGTAGCCTGTTTGGATTTTGAGGCGTTTGCCGAGAAACGAGCGATGAACTCCTTCAATTCTTTGATCTTCTCTTCTGCCTTACGGTTTTGCTCTGTACGTTGTTTTAACAATAGCTGGCTACTCTCGTACCAGAAGGTGTAGTTACCCGTGAAGATGTTGATCTTACCAAAGTCGATATCGGCAATGTGGGTACATACCACGTCCAAAAAGTGACGGTCGTGCGATACCACAAGTACGATCTTGTCATAATCTGCCAGAAAATTCTCCAGCCAGCTGATAGTTTCTAAATCAAGGTCGTTGGTAGGCTCATCCAGTAATAATATATCCGGATTACCGAAAAGCGCCTGCGCCAATAGTACACGTACCTTTTGGTTACCGTCCAGCTCTTTTAGTTGTTTGTAGTGCAGGTCTTCTGTAATGCCCAGGTTGCTCAATAGTGTTGCGGCGTCGCTTTCAGCATTCCAGCCGTCCATCTCGGCAAAAGTAGCTTCCAGCTCCCCTGCCTTTAGTCCGTCTTCTTCGCTGAAGTCTTCTTTCGCATACAGGTCATCTTTCTCCTTCATCACCTTGTATAGCGGCTGGTTACCCATAATAACGGTTTGCAACACCTCGATGTCGTCAAACTCGTAGTGGTCCTGCTTCAATACGCTCATGCGCTGGTCTTTAGATATCTCTACCTTGCCCGTTGTCGGGTCTATATCTCCTGAAAGTATCTTCAGGAAGGTAGATTTACCTGCACCGTTGGCACCGATGATACCATAGCAATTACCCTCTGTAAAGCGGATGTTTACATCCTCGAACAACACTCTTTTTCCGTAACGCAGCGATAAATTAGAAACTGATAACATGTATTACTGATATATAACTATTATTAAGAATTTTTCAGGCTGCAAAGGTAGGCAATTCATTTGGTGTAACTAAGCGATTTGCGTTAATAACAAATTTGAAAATTCAATACATTATACTATTGTTTTTTTGATATCAATGTGCGTAAATTATTGGTGGATAAGGGTTTGCGCGGATCTGCCCTATTGACATGCGCTCCCCTGTCGGCGTCGTCGGCATATGCCGAGGGTGCCGACAAAAGCGTAACTTGCAACCTACCCTAACAAAATTATATGGAGCTACATAGCAACACCGTCCGCGAGCGTATATACAATATTGTTGTAGACGATTTTACCAACACACTCAGAAAGAAAGGTTTTAAAGTACTCATTAGCGAGGCATACCCCGATGAGGGTGAACCTAAATACATTATATGGGTGAATGTTGAGCAGAAAACTGCCTATCGTTTTATATGGTTTAGGACGGAAGATTATTTTCAGATGGGGTCGTCGCGCTATAACAAGGCGATGGAGCCCAATAATATGCGCTGGGATGTGATTGCCGTTTACCATTGTCATGAGCAAGACATTCCCGAAGAGGATATCCCTAACATTACGAGTATGTTCTTAGGTAGTAATGGTAATACTGAAAACTCCAGACCTTCTGTTGGTAATCTGGCCAAAAGTATACCCGGTGTTACAGGTAGTGGTGCTATTTTTAAGAACAAGACACTGTACACCGGCACCGATGATATATATCAGGAGCGCAAAAATGTAAACCAACCCGTACTGGACGAACGGAAGCTGGAACACCGAATATATAAGTACTTAAAAGAAAACCGAAAGTTTGCATTTGCCTTACTAGCCATGTTGATATTCTTGCTGAGGCAATGCGCCAGATTAACTGAGTAGGTGTTTATTACCTTAGTTTTTTGATATGAAGAGATACTTAGGAATTGAAATATCTATTGATGATGATCTTATTAAAAATGCGGGTGTTTTAATAAATGCAATCAGTAATAGTACAATATTCAAATCGTGGACATGTGAAAAGAAGGTGCAGTTAGTTGGAGATTATGTGAGTATTGAAGTATTAGAATATGAGCATGATGACTATTTTGAAATTGATAATTTTTACGAGCTATTAGATTCGCTTGAAAATGTCATTAGTTCCTTCAAGTCAAGTGATAAGGATTTTCTGAATTTAAGAATTAGTTGCGAATATGACGAGCAATGTAATCTTGAGTTTACAGTGTCAGAGCTTGATAAAATGTCAAAACGAAACATATCACTTTGTATCAGCTGTTGGGAAAGCTAGCGTCACACTATAGACCTCTCCCCCCGTTGGCGGTATCGGCATATGCCGAGGTATGCCGAGCAGGGTCTAGCGTAACGTGTACTTATTTCTCTAGATGCTGCTGAACCGAGTTCAGCATGACACATGTTGTGTGTATGATGGGTGTGGTTGCATGACCATGGTTTGTATTATTACTCTACCTCGGCACTGTCGGCAAAAACGCCGCCGCCGCCGATAATAATTTGCTGATTGCTATATTAAGGTATATTTATACAATGAATTGGTTTCGACTACCCGGGAAAGCCACTAAACCTAAACACAAACATAAATGGCGAGTGCGATTGGAGTATGCACTACAAGGTATGGGTATTATTGCTCGTTTTGCCAAAATCCCCCTCTTCCCTGTTATGATCATATTTAAGCACCTGATGAACCATGCTTCTAAAGTTGTTCCGGTATTAACAGACGAAACCTTTACTATTAAATACAACCGCCGTTTTAGAAGCCTTTTTAAATTAGGGCATACAGATTTAGTTTACCCAATAAAAGACATTAGATCGGCTGCAATAGAACAGCCTTTTTCACTCGACCCCTACTCCCCTCATAACTATCATATTAAAATGCACCTGCACGACGGTACAATAGTCAGCCATGGTTTAGGTAAAATATCCGATAAGGCAGTTTACGAGTTAGAAGACGGCCTTGAAAAATTAGGTATAGAGATATTTACTTACCCGCATAAGTTTTTCGTAAACAAGGAAGATGGGTGGCCACCTTCTTTTTAATACAACAATAAGGATGTACTCCCCCCGTCGGCACCCTCGGCATATGCCGACGCCGCTGACGGCAACAAAAAAGCCGCTCAAAAAATGAACGGCTCTTCGTGATAATATCGTTAGTCTTATTTAAACGCGTTGATACCCGTAATATCCATACCCGTTATCAACAGGTGAATATCGTGCGTACCCTCGTAGGTAACCACACTCTCCAGGTTCATCATATGGCGCATAATGCTGAATTCTCCTGTAATACCCATACCACCCAGTATTTGTCTGGACTCGCGGGCAATGTTCAGGGCAATCTCGCAGCTGTTACGCTTCGCCATAGATATTTGTGCCGGAGTGGCGCGGTCTTCGTTACGCAACACACCCAGGCGCCATACCAATAGCTGTCCTTTGGTGATCTCGGTGATCATCTCTGCCAGTTTCTTTTGTTGTAGTTGGAAACCTGCAATAGGTCTATCGAACTGTATACGCTCTTTTGCATAGCGTAGTGCCGTATCGTAGCAGTCCATAGCGCTACCCAAAGCACCCCATGCAATACCAAAGCGGGCACTGCTCAGGCAGGTCAAAGGCCCTTTCAGTCCTTTTACACCCGGCAATATATTCTCTTTAGGAACCTTTACATTATCAAACACCAACTCTCCCGTAGCAGAAGCACGCAAGCTCCATTTACCATGTGTTGTTGGTGTGCTGAACCCTTCCATACCGCGCTCTACTACCAATCCGCGAATGTCTCCGTTCTCGTCCTTCGCCCATACTACTGCAATATCAGCAAATGGCGCGTTAGAGATCCACATTTTAGAACCATTCAGGATAACATGGTCGCCCGCATCTTTAAAATTCGTCAACATACCTGCAGGGTTACTACCGTGGTCAGGCTCTGTCAGCCCAAAGCAGCCCATCATCTCGCCCGTTGCCAATTTTGGCAGGTATTTTTTCTTCTGCTCTTCGCTACCAAACTTCAGTATCGGGAACATTACCAAACTACCCTGCACCGATGCTGTAGAACGTACACCACTATCGCAACGCTCCAGCTCCTGCATCATAATACCGTACGAGATATAGTCCAGCCCTGCCCCGCCGTATTCCTGCGGTACAAACGGCCCGAAACAGCCATGCTCTCCTAAACCTTTGATAATCTGGTTGGGGAACTCTGCCTTTTGGGCATACTCTTCTATTATGGGAGAAATATCCTTTTTCACGAAGGCACGTACACTGTCACGAATCAGCTTGTGCTCGTCTGTCAATAGTTCATCAAGTTGGTAATAATCAGGATGTTGATATAGATCTTGCATAGAAATGTTAAAATTGACGTTAATATGACGCGCAAAGGTAGCAATTTTGCAGTCACGAATGTACTTTTGTCTGTTGGTTATGAGGAAAATAGCCCGATTTTAAGCAGCTATTCAGGTATAGAGGAAATCCATAAAGGCTGTAACATACTATCAGCACGTAAGTTACGTTAAATATTAACGTCTATACCCTATATAATGTGGATTTGTGCATATATATGGAACGCTATTTGCGGTAATAACGAAGTAGAAAAAAAATAGATGGAAAACAAACTTTTTAGTGTTTTCAAACGTCTATATAAAGAGAAGAGGCTTTAACTATTATACAATTTTATAAATATCAATTATTATGAGGCAGTTAAAAATTGCCACTCAGATTACCAACCGTGATTCACAAGCGGTAGAAAAATATCTTCAGGAGATCAGTAAAATATCGATGATCACGCCTGAGGAGGAGACTACTCTTGCCCAGCGCATACATACAGGGGATCAAATAGCATTGGATAAAATGGTGAAGGCTAACCTACGTTTCGTAGTGTCTGTGGCTAAGCAATATCAACATCAGGGTTTATCTTTGAGTGACTTAATCAATGAAGGTAATTTAGGCCTTATCAAAGCGGCACAACGTTTTGATGAAACTAAAGGATTTAAATTCATCTCTTACGCCGTATGGTGGATTCGTCAATCTATCCTGCAGGCGTTGGCAGAACAAGGGCGTTTGGTGCGTCTACCTCAAAACAAGATCGGTACTTACAACAAGGCTAACAAAGCATTTATAGCTTTTGAGCAAGAAAACGAGCGTGAACCGTCTACAGAGGAGTTAGCAACCATCCTTGAGATGACTGAAACAGAAGTAACTAATATCTTTACTACCAACTCTCGCCACACATCTTTAGATGCTCCGGTACACGAGGCAGAAGATGTAGCCATGGGCGATTTGCTGGAAGGTGCAAATGATACAGACGATGATGTAATGCACGACTCTCTAAAAAATGAGATCGCGCGTATATTGGGTTCTTTAAGCGTGCGCGAGGCAGAGATACTTTCTGCTTACTTTGGTTTAGAAGGCGATAACGGCCCTACTATCGAAGAGATAGGCCAGAAATACGATCTTACAAAAGAGCGTATCCGCCAGATCAAAGAGCGTGCTATTAAACGCTTGCAAAAAGCCAGATACAGTAATTCTTTGAAAGGGTATTTAGGTTAATACCTGAGTATCAGTAAAACATAATTGTTAAGCCGTAGTTAATCGCTACGGCTTTTTTGTTGGTGGGTATTTATATATGATATATTTACATCAAACACACAAAACAAAAAATATGCTGAACACAAATCACATTGAGTGTGATGCTAAAGCCATCCAGCTCTACGACGAAAACTATTCTGAAAAGTACAGAGAATTCGACCAAAAGTACGTTACCACTCCAGACTACGAACACTTCGCCCCTATCATTAAATATCTTTCTAAAAGTTTTGAGGATGAGATCAGGGTATTAGAAGTTGGCTGCGGTACAGGCAGGTACTTTCACGTACTTGAAAACACTTGTGAACTAACAGGCATAGACATCTCTGAACATATGCTGAAACTGGCTGAAAAACCGGTTAGGTCTACAGAGGTAGATATTCCGATGATCAACCTTGTAAAAGGCAGCATCTTCGATCATGACTTCGGCAATCAGAAATACGACTTTATTTATTCCATAGGTGTGCTTGGAGAACATGTACCCTTAACGCTTGACGTATCTCAAAAGATATACAACATGCTGAATGATGGTGGTTGTTTTTTCTTTACCGTAGTTGATATTGATGACAGGAAAAACATGAAAAGGAAGCTGGCAGAAACAGCATATCCATTTCTTCCTGCAACGGTTAAACAAATACTCGACAAAAGGTGGGAAAGCAACTACTTCACTAAAAAAGAGTTGTTCGATCATATGATAGAAGGCCCTTTCGAGTCGTTTAAGATCAAAAACTATAAAGCGTCAGAAAGTGGTTGGGTAGGTGCACACCACGAGTGTTTTGCCTATAAAATGATGAACTCTACGAAGACTTACTTCGAGTAGCAGATAATATGGCAATGGACAGCAGGTAGGTAACCAGTCCGCAGGCGATGGCCAGTACCGTACCACCCAAAAAGAAAGACAGACCCTCCTGCTTCATCATTTCCAGCGAAATATTACGGAAGTCGGGTATCATGGTGTCTATACCCATGATCCACTTTCCCGTAGCTACGCTCAGTGCCATAAATACCAGCATCATAGGTGGTATGCTAATGTTTGCTGCCAGTATAAACAGCGCTTTATTTAAACGAAACAGCATGGCCAGCGGTATGCCTATAGCCAACTGAAAGCCCCAGATGGGTACTATGCCCATAAACACGCCAAAACCCAGCGATGCGGCTTTTTTGTGGTTGCTTTCTTCACGTGCCAGTACTATTTTTTCAAACAGTCTTTTTCTACCCTCTTTGCTAAACATCAGCCTGAAGAAATCCCGAGGCTTGATCCATAAAAAAGCAATGAGCACCAAAAAGGTGTTAAGTATACTAATGCGGGTAAAATCTTTAAACGGTCTGAAGTGTGATATCCTTTCATCGGGGTGTGGATAGTAAACTGCTACGGGTACATAGTTCACCTCAATACCACTCCATGCAGCACGTACTATTACTTCTATTTCAAACTCGTATTTACTGGTAAAGTATTTCTTATTAGCCAGTTTATCTATCGGGTAAGAACGGTAACCTGATTGTGTGTCGGGCAGTTTAAAACCTGTGTTTACCCAAAACCAAAAGTTAGAGAACTTATTACCAAAGCTGCTTTTGCCAGGTACGTTCTCCTGGTCCATATTACGCGCACCAATCAGCAGGCAGTTGTCTTTCTCTTCCAGTACATCAAGAAAAGGCTCAACGTCTTTTGCATAGTGTTGCCCGTCGCTATCTAGTGTAATGGCATGTTTGTAGCCCAGCTCGTGCGCTTTTTTAAAACCTGTTTGCAAAGCAATGCCTTTACCCTTATTAGGCAGGTAATTAACAACCGTAATGCCTGTAAACTGTTTCAGTATTTCTTCTGTGCTGTCTGTAGACCCATCGTTCACTACAATGATGCTGGTAGTATATTGCAACACATCATCTATTACCTCTTTAATAGTACCACTGTTGTTGTAGGTAGGTATCAGCACACAGGCTTGTAAAGAATCGAAACGGTTTTGAAACTTGGGTGTCATCTACTGTGTGCTATTGCTTTATTAGTTTATTACAGTCTGCTATTTTTTCTTCAATGGCTTTTCGTTCGTTCACCGTGGCTACCTCATGCTTCAATGCTTGCTGATAATAATTTACAGCAGCAACATACCAGCCTTTTTTCTTACAATAGTCACCCGCTATTCTGTATGCGTCGTAAAAGTTGGGGTTGTTATGTACTACCTCTGCGGTATCAACGGGTGCACCTGCCAGTAATGCCATTTTATTTTTCCTGAACTTTAAAAAGCTTTGATAGTCTTTTGTTTGTAAGAAGCTATCTGCTGCAATGGTCAGGTCTTGCTCAAATATAGTAGTATCCTTTGTTAAACCTGCAATGGTAAATATCTTATTCAGATCGTAGCAGATGTATTCGCCCAGTTGCCAGTTGCCCGTGCTCACCCACATGCGCAAACTATCCGGCTGAAAGATGACCGAGTGGTGCGCGATGAGCTGGTTCACGGCCTTTTCGTTACCGTTGCCAATATCTGCATTGCCTATCCCCCTTCTGTCTCTTAATATACCGGCTACCTTTTCAGGTGTTAGCGGGTAGTGGTCATTCATCAACTCTTGCAAACGCTCGTATCTATATACCGACGCACTCTCGTTCTTCTGCTCTACATTCAACTCTTGGTTTTTAAAACCATCGCTCTGGTAGTGGTTGGTACATTGTATGTTATCGTTCATGGCATCATACACATACAGTTCATCAGGTGTTTTCTCTATAACAATAGCCTTACCGTCTTTTGCACTGCCCACCAAAAAGCTTTCTGATACAAACATGGTACGCTTCTTCGCAATTGCAATAGCTTCTTCAATATTCGATGCGTATTGTAACACCTCCCTCGCTACCAGCGATACAGGCGTAGCAGCACTGGTAGGTATGTCAGACTTTGCCGCATTGATGGTTACGGTAAGCCCGGCATCATTCATGCCCGACACTACACCTACAAAACCACCCCATGTAACGAAGGCAAACTTGTGCCCTGCTTCGGGTTCGTAAAATGCCACTATTTTGTTCTCGGCAAACTTATCGCCTACCCAAAAATCAAAGTTTCTGCCCAGCAGCATAGAGCCGTCAACAGTTTTGTTGCCCCAGGCCCCGAACGAGGTACAGCCCACCAGCATCATGTTTTGTAATGCATGCCCTATATCGTGTGCGGCATGGTAGTTCAGTATCCTGTCGTAGTTATCTCCTATCCAGTTAAACCGTTCAGATGCAGAACGGGAAATACCGTATATCTCCTCCTTATATTCTTCGGTCACATGTTCGGGCAGGTCTTTATTCATGAAACCGATCACGTACTTCAAAAACTTCAAATACCCGTCAGAAGGTATCATTTGTTTTATCTGGTCTGTAAAGGCTACCTCCTGGCCTATTATCTGTTGTTGAGAGAGCATACCGTTCTTCAACCCCAGTATGTACGGATTACCTGATACTTTCATCTCATACAGCCCGAACTTGTTTTGCTTCAACCAGTCGTTCTCTAGGGTATGCAGGCTACCCTCTTGCAGTTGTGGTTGTTCTGATAGTTCAACTGCCTTTACCTGTGGCGGGTCGTAGTCTGATACATTATATACATATATGCAAAACACCAGCAGTACCAACAGTAAAACACCTACTGATGCTGCTATCCCTTTCAATATTTTTATCAATATCCGCACGACTGTAAAGATAGTTTGCCAGAATTAATGAGTACTACCTTGTGATAAGTTTGTTATTTATTTAACCATTTCCTTGTCCTCTAAGCTCTTAGCCTTTACTTTTGAGTGACTACAAATACAGAATATGCATTTACTACTGACAAACATAAAACAGCTGTGCAATGTTGAGAGAGGCACCAAATACAAACCAAATGTTCGTGGTGCAGAGATGAAAGACTTGCCTGTTATAGAAAATGCCTGGCTATTTATAGAGGATGGCATCATTAAAGACTTTGGCGATATGGAGCATGCCCATACCGTACAGGCAAACGATGTGATGGATGTAGGCGGTGGACTGGTATTACCGGCATGGGTAGATTCGCATACGCATCTTGTATTTGCATCTTCTCGCGAGCAGGAGTTTGTAGATAGAATAAACGGACTGAGCTATGAGGAAATAGCACGCAGAGGAGGTGGTATTTTGAACTCTGCACAGAAGCTGAGCGAGATAGATGAAGAGCAGTTATTTGATGAAAGCCTAGAGCGTTTGCACAGAGTAATAGCACAAGGAACGGGAGCTATCGAGATAAAAAGTGGTTACGGACTAAGTGTTGAAGGAGAGCTGAAAATGCTCAGGGTTATTAAGAAATTAAAGGAACATAGCCCTATACCCATCAAATCATCTTTTCTTGCTGCACACGCATATCCTGTTGATTATAAAGAAAATCACGAAGGTTACTTAAACTTAATTATAGACAAAATGCTGCCTGTAGTAGCAGACGAAGGGCTGGCAGATTATATGGATACCTTCTGCGAAAAAGGCTTTTTTAGCGTAGAAGAAACAGACCGATTATTAGAAGCTGGTGCTAAGTATGGCCTGAAGGCCAAGATACATGCCAACCAACTACACCGCTCTGGTGGTGTACAGGTAGGGGTAAAACACAATGCTGTAAGTGTAGATCATCTGGAGGCTATGGGAGATGAAGAGATCGAGGCTTTAAGAGGTAGCAATACCATACCTACACTACTGCCGGGTGCAGCGTTTTTCTTAGGTATATCTTATCAGCCTGCAAGAAAATTAATAGACGCAGACTTGCCTGTTTGTTTAGCTACAGATTATAATCCGGGATCTTGCCCGTCGGGGAATATTCCGTTTTTACTAACATTGGCCTGTACCCAGCTTAAAATGACGCCGGCAGAGGCTATAAACTCTGTAACCATCAATGGGGCAGCTGCATTAGAGATGTCTAACGAGATAGGAACCATCGCAAAAGGCAAAAAGGCAAACCTGATCGTAACACAGAAAATGCCGTCATATTCATACATTCCGTATGATTTTGGCAACAATCCGGTCAAAAAAATGATTTTAGGAGACCATATTGTGTAATTTTTTACATTTTCAGGTTACTTTTGCTTCTCGCATAAAATCAAAATATGGCATCAACATCAGATATCAGAAATGGAATGATCATCAAGTTGGATAATAATCTATATTCCATAGTTGAATTCGGACAGAACAAAACTGCACGTGCAGCCGCTAAGGTTTGGGCTAAGCTAAAGGGTGTAGATAACAATCGCTCTATTGAGCATACATGGAACTCCGGCGATACTATTTATCCGATACGTATAGAAAAGCGTAACTATCAGTTTTTATATAAAGACGAGATGGGATACAACTTCATGGATTCTGAAACTTTTGAACAAGTAACTTTAAATGAAGAACAGATAGACAACCCCGGCCTGTACAAAGATGGTCAGGAATGTTTTGTAATGTTCAATACAGACACAGACAGCCCTATGACGGCTGAACTGCCAAGTAACATTGTACTGGAAGTTACATACACAGAACCCGGACTTAAAGGTGATACTGCCACACGTACCCTTAAGCCTGCAACTGTAGAAACTGGTGCTTCGGTAAATGTTCCTTTGTTTGTAGATACAGGTGAAAAAATTAGAATTGACAGTAAAACCGGCTCTTATATGGAGCGTGTTAAAGAATAATATTACCCGTAAAAAACAACAATAAACGTATGGATTTAAAGCAAATTCAAGAGTTGATCAAGGCTGTAAACAAGTCTGAACTCAACGAGTTAAAAATAAAGGACGGTGACTTTGAGATCACCATCAAGCAAAAGCAAGAAGCAGAGCAAAAAATAGTAACGGTACAAGCGCCACAACAACAGCATATAGCTGCGGCTCCGCAACCTGTTGCTGCTGCACCTGTAGCAGAAGCTCCTGCGGCTCAACCTGCAGCAGAGGCTACTCCTGCATCAAACACAATAGAGATCAAATCTCCAATGATCGGTACATTCTACCGCAGCCCTAAACCGGGTGAACCTCCATTCATTAACGTTGGCGATAACATCAATACAGGTGATCATATTTGTATCATTGAGGCGATGAAGTTGTTTAATGAAATAGAATCAGAGGTGAGCGGTAAGATCGTTAAGGTATTGGTAGATGACGCTACACCTGTTGAATACGATCAGCCATTATTCTTAGTAGAGCCGGCTTAAGTACAATAGCTCAATTTTTTTAAAACTATACAATCCCGGTTGTCATCGGGCTTGTATCAATTGTTGAGAATTATGTTCAAAAAGATATTAATAGCCAATAGAGGCGAAATAGCTTTGCGCGTAATACGTACTTGCCACGAAATGGGTATAGAAACGGTAGCGGTATACTCTACTGCTGACGCTGATAGCCTGCATGTACGTTTTGCTGATGAGGCAGTGTGTATTGGTAAAGCACAGAGCTCTGACTCTTACTTGAATATACCACGTATCATGGCTGCTGCAGAGATAACAAATGCAGATGCCATACACCCGGGTTACGGTTTTCTTGCAGAGAATGCTGAATTCGCTGATATATGCGAAGAGTATGGTATTAAGTTCATCGGTCCTAACGGAGAGATGATGCGCCTGATGGGTGATAAGGTAACCGCGAAGGATACTATGATCAAAGCGGGTGTACCTGTTGTGCCCGGTTCTGAAGGCTTGCTGGAAAGTGTAGAAGAAGCTAAAGAACTGGCTAAAGGTATTGGCTACCCTGTACTATTGAAAGCTACAGCCGGTGGTGGTGGTAAAGGTATGCGTCTGGTATGGAAGGAAGAAGAAATGGAAAAGGCGTTCGACAGTGCCAAAACAGAAGCCGCAGCCTCTTTCAGTAACGATGGTTTGTACATGGAGAAGTTTGTTGAAGAACCTCGCCATATTGAAATACAAATTGCAGGTGACCAGTATGGTAATGCTTGTCACCTGAGTGAGCGTGATTGTTCTATACAGCGTCGTCACCAGAAGTTGGTAGAGGAATCTCCTTCTCCTTTCATGACACCGGAATTGCGTCACGCAATGGGTGAGGCGGCTATCAAGGCTACAAAAGCGATCAATTACGAGAGTGTTGGTACTATTGAGTTTTTGGTAGATAAGCACCGTAACTTCTACTTTATGGAGATGAATACACGTATCCAGGTAGAACACTGTGTAACAGAAGAGGTAATCAACTACGACTTGATAAAGGAGCAAATTAAACTGGCTGCCGGCGAAAAGATTAGCGGCAGGGTTTATGAGCCTACTATGCATGCTATTGAGTGTCGTATCAATGCAGAAGATCCGTATAACGATTTCCGCCCTAGTCCGGGTAAGATCACTACCCTGCACACGCCGGGTGGCCATGGTGTACGTATCGACTCGCATATATATGCAGGTTATACCATTCCTCCGTTCTACGATAGTATGATCGCCAAGCTGATAGCTGTTGCACAAACACGTGAAGAAGCTATTAAGACTATGGAGCGTGCTTTGAGTGAGTATGTGATAGAGGGAATTAAAACAACAATACCTTTCCACTTACAACTGATGCAGAACGAAGACTTTAAGGCTGGTAACTTCACCACCAAGTTTATAGAAACATTCGAATTGAAATAATATACCTTCCGGTATAAACTAATTGAGCTTTGTAAAACATTTGCTAATAGCGTGTCTTACAAGGCTCTTTTCTTTTTATTTATATATTTTCGTGATTAACTATTACTCATTCAATAATAAATGAATAAAACAATACTCATCACAGGTGGTGCGGGCTTTATAGGCTCTCATGTAGTAAGGTTGTTTGTTACTAAATACCCTGAATATAAGATCGTGAATCTGGATGCACTAACCTATGCAGGCAATTTGGAGAACCTGAAGGATATTGAAAAAGCAGATAACTACATCTTTGAAAAGGCTGATATTACCGATGCTGAACATATCAATAAGCTATTCGATCAGTATAAGTTCGACGGTGTGGTGCATCTGGCAGCAGAAAGTCATGTAGACCGTTCTATTACAGACCCGAATGCTTTCATTTATACCAATGTGATGGGTACGGCTAACTTATTGAATGCTGCACGTGAGTTGTGGAAAGATAATTATGAAGGGAAATTATTCTATCATATTTCTACAGATGAAGTGTATGGTTCTTTAGGAGAAACAGGTTTCTTTTTAGAGACTACTCCTTACGACCCACAATCGCCCTACTCTGCCTCAAAAGCATCCTCAGACCATTTGGTAAGAGCATATGGTAACACATACGGTATGCCATTTGTGGTAACTAACTGTTCTAACAACTATGGCCAAAACCAGTTTCCTGAAAAACTATTACCACTATTCATAAACAACATTAGAAACAACAAACCACTGCCTGTATATGGTGATGGTAAATACACTCGCGACTGGTTGTACGTGGTAGACCATGCACGCGCGATTGATACAGTGTATCATAACGGCAAGCAAGGCGAAACTTATAATATTGGCGGTTTTAATGAGTGGCAGAATATAGAGCTCATCAAGCTGTTGTGTAAGCAAATGGATGAGAAGCTGGGCAGAGAAGCAGGCACATCAGAGGAACTAATTACTTACGTTAAAGATCGTCCCGGACACGACAGGCGCTATGCCATTGATGCCAATAAGATAAAAAATGAGCTGGGTTGGGAACCTTCTGTAACTTTTGAAGAAGGGTTGTCTATTACTATAGATTGGTATTTGAATAACGAGGAGTGGTTGAACAATGTCACGTCGGGTGATTACCAAAAATATTACGAAAAGCAATACGCATAATGAAAGGAATAATTTTAGCCGGAGGATCGGGAACAAGACTATATCCCTTAACCATTGCTGTAAGTAAGCAGTTAATGCCTGTTTACGACAAGCCAATGATCTACTATCCGCTTTCAACTTTGTTGCAGGCAGGTATCAGAGAAATACTCATTATTACTACCCCCGAGGATCAGGCAGGCTTTAAAAAATTACTTGGTGATGGCAGTCAAATAGGTTGTCGTTTCGAATATGTTATTCAACCTAAACCCGAAGGACTTGCACAAGCATTTATTCTTGGTGAAGATTTTGTAGGTGATGACAGTGTTGCATTGATATTGGGTGATAACATCTTCTATGGATCTGGCATGAGTAAGCTGTTGCAAAGTAAAGCTAACCCTGATGGTGCTGTTGTATTTGCGTATCAAGTGAGCGACCCCGAGCGTTATGGTGTTGTTGATTTTGATGATGATTTTAAAGTGGTAAGTATCGAGGAGAAACCCGCAAAACCAAAATCAAACTTTGCCGTACCGGGCTTGTACTTCTATGATAATAATGTGATAGAAATTGCAAAGAACATTAAGCCTTCTCATCGTGGAGAGCTAGAGATTACAGATGTAAACAAAACATACCTGGAGCAAGGCAAACTGGAAGTTGGTGTGCTGGACAGAGGTACCGCTTGGTTGGATACAGGTACTTTTGACTCTTTGCAAGAAGCCGGACAGTTTATTGATGTGATTGAAAAACGTCAAGGCCTTAAAGTTGGTTGTATTGAAGAAATAGCCTTCAGAAGAGGGTTCATTAATAAAGATCAGTTATTGGAACAAGCAGAGAAGTTCAAGAAGAGCGGTTATGGAGTGTATCTTAAAATGATAGCCGAAGAGAAATCGTATATGTTCTAAAAGAGATTTGCGTAGAGAGAAATGCTAATATATTTAATACCCGTAATATCGGCTTTCATTGGTTATTTCACCAACTGGATAGCTATTAAAATGCTTTTTCACCCTAAAGAGCCTATTAATATTCTGGGCTTAAAAGTGCAGGGCATCTTTCCTAAAAGACAACAGCAATTTGCACAAAAACTAGGCGTACTCGTAGCCAACGAGTTGCTACACTTTGATGAAATAGCAGAACGGCTAAAAGATCCTAAACAGCTGGAATCTTTAACCCCAACTATTGAGGCGCATATCAATACTTTTCTCGAGGTTCGTTTGAAGGAGAAAATACCTGTGATCTCTATGTTTGTTACCGGCAAAACGCTGGACAAGATCAAAGAAGGCATGATGGATGAGATCAATGCATTACTTCCTCAAATTATTGGCGAATACACGGAAGGCCTTCAAGAGAAAATAGACATTGAACAGATGGTGACGGAAAAAGTTGCAGGCTTCTCGTCTGACAAGTTAGAAGAGATACTTTTTGCCATCATGAAAAAAGAATTCCGTTTTGTAGAGATACTGGGTGGCGTAGTTGGTTTCCTGATCGGTTTACTACAAGTCGCTATTACTCTTTTGCAGTAGCAGTGATCCACCATGTATTACCGCAAGGGTCTTTTACTCCGCAACTTCTACCATACTCTTGATCTGTAGGTTCCATTATAGATGTACCTCCTGCATCTAGTGCTTTTTTATATGTTTCGTCAGCATCGGCAACATTTATATACATACCCGCATTTTGTACGGTATACTCTTCTGTAGCGCCGGCAAACATGATGCAGCTCTCCCCTATTAATATTTCACCATGCATGATGGTGGTTGAGTCGCGCAATACTTTCATCTTTTCTTCAGCACTAAAAACCAATTTGGTAAAAGCCAAGAATTCATCTGTGTTTTGGATGATGAGGTATGGCATTACTCTATTGTAACCTTCGGGGATATAAACTTCTTTAGACATGTGATTTTTTGCTTTACAGATGATAAAATTATGATTTATATCAGCTTTTAAGTGATTTCATTGCAAAAGCATGGCAATATCTTAAATTTGCTGGAAACACAGATATGTCACATTATTATAGTTTAGGTAAAATACCGCATAAAAGGCACGTACAGTTCCGCAACGATGAGGGGAAGCTGTATTCAGAACAACTATTTAGCACAGAGGGTTTTTCATCTAATTATTCTTTGTTGTACCATGTTCACCCGCCAACGCAGATCATCCGTACAGAAGAGCCTGTTGATGTTTCTCCCAAAGCTGCTACTGATAACATCTTAAAGCATCGTAGCTTTCAGGGGTTCAATGTAAAACCAGAAGATGATTACTTGGAGAGCAGGAAAATAGTACTGTTTAATGATGACTGCCAGATGTCTTGCGCAGCACCTAAAAAGAGCTTTACAGATAGCTTTTACAAAAATGGTGATGCTGATGAGGTGATCTTTGTTCATAAAGGAACGGGTACCCTAAAAACTCAATACGGGCAAATACCATTCAGATATGGAGATTATCTGGTTATCCCTCGCGGATGTATTTATCAAATAGAGTTTGATACGGAAGACAATAGATTATTTATAACAGAGTCTTTCAGCCCAATACAATTTCCTAAACGCTATATGAGCCGCTATGGTCAATTGCTGGAGCACTCTCCTTTCTGTGAGAGAGATGTACGCAAACCTCAGGACTTACAGACTATAGATGAAACCGGTGAGTTTTTGATACAGACTAAGAAAAGAGGTTTATTATACCCTATGTGGTATGCTAATCATCCTTTTGATGTCGTAGGTTGGGACGGCTGCGAATACCCGTATGCATTCAACATAGAAGATTTTGAACCTATTACAGGACGTGTACACCAACCACCACCGGTACACCAAACATTCGAGGCACGCAACTTTGTAATTTGCTCTTTTGTACCTCGTTTGTACGATTATCATCCGGATGCAATACCTGCGCCGTACAACCACAGTAACATTGATAGTGATGAAGTATTGTATTATGTGGATGGTGATTTCATGAGTCGTAAGCATGTTACAAAAGGAATGATAACTTTGCACCCTGCAGGTATCCCTCACGGGCCTCATCCGGGAGCGGTAGAAAAAAGCATTGGACAGAAAGAAACAGGTGAGCTGGCAGTAATGGTAGATACTTTTTACCCATTAAAAATGACAAAACACGCTCAGGGAATTGAAGATGAAGGTTATGAAATGAGCTGGGCTGAATAAATAATATTGTATAACATTTAGAAAAAAAGATAAGGATATGGAAACTCAAACAGCGAGTGAAAAAATGGCAAATGCTCAAGATTTTTTGCCAATTAACGGTACTGACTATATTGAGCTATATGTAGGTAATGCTAAGCAAGCAGCACATTTCTACAAAACAGCATTTGGCTTTCAATCAGTAGCCTATGCAGGTCCTGAAACAGGTGTGAAAGACAGAGCTTCTTATGTTTTGCAACAAGATAAAATCCGTCTGGTTTTAACTACTCCAATGAAGTCGGACCACCCGATTTCTGAACATATTAAAAAGCATGGTGATGGTGTTAAGGTGTTAGCTTTATGGGTAGATGATGCTTATAGTGCGTTTGAAGAAACTACTAAACGTGGTGCAAAACCACACACCGAGCCTACTACTATTACTGATGAGCATGGTGAGGTACGTATCTCGGGTATTTATACTTATGGTGAGACAGTACACATGTTCATTGAGCGTAAAAACTATAATGGTGTGTTTATGCCAGGCTTTGAAGAGTGGAAAAGCGAATACAATCCTACTGAAACAGGACTACTATATGTGGACCACTGTGTAGGTAATGTAGGTTGGGGACGTATGAACGAAACTGTGAAGTGGTATGAAGATGTAATGGGCTTTGCTAACATTCTTACTTTTGATGATAAAGATATCAATACCGAGTACTCTGCATTAATGAGTAAGGTGATGAGTAATGGTAATGGTTACGTGAAATTCCCGATCAACGAGCCTGCTGAGGGTAAGAAAAAATCACAGATCGAAGAATATCTTGACTTCTATGAAGGTGAAGGAGTACAACACATAGCAGTAGCCACACATGACATATTAGCTACAGTAAAAGAACTTAAATCACGTGGTATTGAGTTCTTAGATACGCCTGACGCATATTATGATACTCTTTTAGAAAGAGTTGGTAATATTGACGAGGAAGTAGCAGCACTTAAAGAATTGAAGATACTAGTAGATAGAGATGACGAAGGTTATCTGTTACAGATCTTCACTAAGCCTATTGAAGATCGTCCTACTTTATTCTTTGAGATCATTCAAAGAAAAGGAGCACGCAGCTTTGGTGCAGGTAACTTTAAAGCGTTGTTCGAGTCAATAGAAAGAGAGCAAGCAAAGAGAGGTAATCTATAATTAGCATAGATTTGTAATAGATTGTTAATAGGGGGTTAATACCCCCTATTTCATTTTATTAATATACGTTCCGAGACGATATTCGAATTATCTTTGCAAGGGTCGAAAAGATAGATACATATATAAGAACAAAAATATTTTAGTAGAAATATGCTTGATAAAGCAATAAAATTAATATTGCCCCTAATCGTTTTCAGCACATTATCATACGGGCAAGATAACTTAGCAACATTCAGGAATTATCAATTTTCATTTAGCAGGGTTTCTAATGCTAACGCTCGTTTTAACGATAGTATTAGAAGAATGTTCCAGAACAAAGGTTTATCATACCCTCCTAAGGATATCTACATACGCTCTTTTAAAGCTCAAAACGAACTAGAGCTATGGGGACGTGATAACGTTACTGACGAGTATGTATTGGTAAAGAATTACAGAATATGTGCATTGTCCGGTATACTCGGTCCTAAGCGTTGGGAAGGAGATCATCAGGTGCCGGAAGGCTTCTATTATATTGAAGAGTTCAACCCCAGAAGCGACTATCATTTGTCTATGTTGGTGAACTACCCTAACTACTCTGACATGTTGTTGAGCGATAAGAAGAGACCAGGTGGAGATATATACATACATGGCGGTTGCCAAACTGTTGGTTGCCTGCCGATGACAAACAATATCATCCAGGAACTGTACATAACATGTTTACAGGCGAAACTAAATGGTCAGCATAACATACCTGTGCACATTTTCCCAACAAGGTTTACAAGAAGTGCATTGGACTTTCTTGGTCGCGAATACGGACAGGAAGATGAAAAGCAAAAGTTTTGGGTGAATCTTAAATATCAATA
Organism: Bacteroidia bacterium; assembly: GCA_030429205.1. Lineage (GTDB taxonomy): Bacteria > Bacteroidota > Bacteroidia > Chitinophagales > Chitinophagaceae > UBA5543. The sequence continues at coordinate 203,825 of JAUICZ010000002.1, read as the reverse complement.
CGACTATTTCGAGCGTCGCCATAAGATATTACCTGTAATGTATACTCCTGATGGAGAGTATGTTTACGGCAACTAACTTATTGGAGTAAAATATTTTTGCGGTAAATTGCATATTCAAAACCGTAAAGAACTAATGTTTAAAGTATTTAAAAGCAGCTATATCCGTTTCTATTCAGGTATGGCTGTTTTGCTTTTAATAACATTTGTTTCTTGCGAGAAAGAGGTGCAAATAGACCTGAATACAGGTGACCCTCATTTGGTTGTAGAAGGCGGCATTGAAAACGGACTGCCTCCATTTGTTTTGCTCACCAGATCAATTGGCTATTTTTCGTCTATAGATCTGGAAACACTACAAAACAGTGCGGTACATAACGCAGAAGTACTTGTGAGTAATGGTACAAAAACAATAAGGCTTAAGGAATATTCGATTGATACAGGTATTAACGGTAACAAGCTTTACTACTACGGAATAGTAGATTTGAGTAATCCGATGTTTCCTCCTTTAGACTCTTTAATTCTCGGTGAGTTTGAAAAGTTTTATACCCTTACAATAAACGTTGATGGTAAAACCTATACATCTACAACCAAAATCCCCTCTCCTACTGTTTTCGATTCAGTAGTAACAATATTACCCAATAGGCCTGATCCTGACCCCAATTCACGAACGCTACAACTATATTTCAAAGATCCTGATACAGCAGGTAATTATATGAGGTATTATACGAGCAGGAACAGCGAACCATTAACAGCTGCACTTAACTCTGTATTTAATGACGAGATCATTAATGGCAAACAATTCAATACAGAATTACCATTAGCAGAGCCTCGTTCTACACAAAAAGGGTTTGATTCTTTAGGCGTGTGCTACCCTGGGGACACTATCATATTTAAATTATCTTCCATAGATAAGTCTGTCTATGAGTTTTGGAATACATATGAATATGCTTTAGGTACTTTAGGCAGTCCTTTTGCCACACCTATACAAGTAACTTCTAATATTAGCGGTGATGCACTAGGTGTTTGGGCTGGCTATGGAGCTGTTTACGATACAGTTATTGCCAAGTAATTCACATCTATACACATATAGACAACCTACTGCATTTTTTTTTGCATTTTTGCATGCAATAAGAATTATAATATGAGCGAAGAAATAGAAAAAGTACAATGTTTGATCGTTGGTTCCGGACCTGCAGGTTACACTGCTGCGATATATGCATCTCGTGCCGGATTAAACCCTGTACTATATCAAGGTTTGCAACCAGGCGGACAATTAACAATAACTACAGATGTTGAGAACTACCCCGGGTACCCTGACGGTATTATGGGGCCTCAAATGATGATTGATTTCGAAAATCAGGCTAAACGTATGGGGGCTGATATTCGTTGGGGCTATGCTACAAAGGTTGATCTTTCTCAAAAACCATACAAAGTACAAATAGACGAAGAAAAGTGGATGGAAACAGATGCGTTGATCATTGCTACTGGTGCGTCTGCAAAATGGTTGAACCTTGAATCTGAGCAACGCTTAAATGGACACGGTGTTTCTGCTTGTGCTGTATGCGATGGGTTCTTCTTTAAAGGGCAAGAAGTTGCAATAGTAGGTGCAGGTGATACTGCTGCTGAAGAAGCATTATACCTGTCAAAACTATGTTCTAAAGTGCACATGATTGTTCGTAGAGACGAGATGCGTGCAAGTGTAGTAATGCAAGAGCGTGTAAAAGCTACCGAAAATATTGAAATCTATTGGAACACAGAAACAAAAGAAGTTTTAGGTGACAAGAAGGTGTCTGGGGTTACAGTACTAAACAATAAAACAAACGAAGAAACTACTATTCCAATCGGTGCATTTTTCGTTGCAATCGGTCATAAACCAAACTCAGACCTATTTAAAGGCGTGATTGATATGGATGAAGCAGGTTACATAAAAACAGTACCAGGTACTTCTAAAACGAACATAGAAGGTGTGTTTGCATGTGGTGATGTACAGGATAAAATATATCGTCAGGCTGTAACGGCTGCCGGTAGTGGCTGTATGGCTGCTTTGGATGCAGAACGTTATCTTGGTGAGTTAGAGCATGCTAAAGGATAATTTGAAAGAATTATAGTAATATTAGCCACGCACATGCGTGGCTATTTTGTTTTATGACCAATCTGGAACAGTACATACAATCTTATTTTGATGTTCAAGAAGAACAACTAACATCTATTGCCTCAAGATTTAAATATAAAGAGCCTGCAAAAAATGATTTTTTATTAAAACAAGGCAGGCAATGTAACCAGCTGTCATTTATACAAAAAGGTTTAATAAGAATTTATGCAACAGTTGATGACAAAGAAGTAACACAATGGATATCTACCCCGGGATATTTTGTTACAGACTTAGCTTCCTTTATTTTTAGTACGCCTGCACGCTGGAATATACAAGCACTTACTGACTGTGAGCTGTATACAATAGAAAAGGAAGATTACAACAGTTTAGGCAATGTAGTACCTGAATGGCATGTTCTTGAAAAGCTATTCATTGCAAAATGTTTCATCATCTTAGAAGAAAGGGTCAATAGTCATTTGTTTATGACAGCAGAAGAACGATATAACAAACTGCTGCAGCAACAGCCTGATCTATTCAACCAAGTACCATTGCAATACCTTGCTTCTATGCTGGGTATGACACCTGAAACATTTAGTCGTCTGCGTAAAAAGCAGCTTAAATAAATTCTTGACATATATCAATTTTGCGAGCGAGTTTCTGAAGCACCTTTGTTTTAACAAAATCAGAAACAATGAAAAATGTATTAAAATTAGAAGAAGCAGCAATGTTTGCACTATCTATTTATCTATTAACTATTATAGACCTACAGTTTAGCTGGTGGGTATACATATTGTTATACCTGGCACCAGACATAGGAATGGTTGGGTATATAATTAACAATAAAGTTGGCGCTATTACTTATAATCTCTTTCATCACAAAGCAGTTGCTACAATAATCATTCTGGCTGGTTTACTATTGGTTAATGATTACTTACTGTTAAGTGGTATCATACTCTTCGGACATTCGGCCATGGATAGGATTTTCGGCTATGGGCTTAAGTATTTCACGGGATTTAAGAATACCCATTTAGGGGTATTAAAATAATATAGTATGGGGTGTAATATTACCATAGTAAAAAAATGCTATGCGTATACCTGCTTCTCTCGTAATAGTTTTTATACTCACGTTTTGTACTGCAACGTATGGACAAAGGGCTGCTATAGATAGTTTAAAAAAAGTACTTGTTACCGCAGATGATACCAGCAAACCTTTTATAACTTATTTGTTGGGTAAAAAATACTTGCGTGTATCTAGTGATACCAGCCGGATGTATACGAAAATGGCTATCGTGTCTTCCCAAAAGGAGAATAATCAAAAGGTTTTGGCAGAGAGTTACTCTATACTGGGTGCTTTAGATAAATATCAGGGTAACTATGAAACATCTCTTACTCATCATTTAAATGCCTTGAAAATTAAAGAACAACTAGACGATGATTTTGGGCTTACTGTTACTTATAACGATCTTGGTATTTTATACAAGAACATGAAGCGATGGAGAGAAGCGTTAGGTTACTATAGAAAGTCTAATGAGCGGGCAAAAAAAATTGATATGGGTAGGGCCATCTCCTTTACCTATAATAATCTGGGTACTGTATATAACGAGTTACATCAACCAGACTCTGCTATGCAAGCTTATGACAGTGCCTTATACTATGCTGAAAAGATAAATAACACAACTGCAATGTCTACAGCGCTTGCAAATATTGCTGATGTACAGTTTGTAAAGGGTAAGTATACTGAAGCTTTAAACTCGTTCAAAAGATGTTTGCAATATGATAAGCAAAATGAGGATAAATATGGCATGGCACTATCTCATATGCAGCTTGGGCGTACTTACAGCGTGTTAAACAACTTATCGTTAGCTAAAAAGCATATTGACACTGCTGATTTACTCTCTGAACAAGAGCATTTATTACGCGAGCGCATAAATATATTAATGATCAAATCGTCCATTCAGGAAAAAATGAATGATGTGAGTGATGCTATTTTATCAATCAGACAATCAGCATCTTTAAAAGACTCTTTACTAAACGAGCAAACATCCAGACAAATATCAGAGCTGCAAACCCAATACGAAACAGAGAAGAAAGAACAACAAATAGCATTGCAGCAAGCTGAACTGAGCAAAAAGAATACCATAATAGCAGGTATACTTTCTTTATTGATATTGTTTACTCTTTTAGGATACTCTTATTACAGAAGATACAAGCTTAAGCAACAAGACAAGCTTCAGAAGACCATTATAAAGCAACAAGAACTTGCTACACAAGCCGTATTAGAAGCTGAAGAACGAGAAAGAAAGCGTATAGCTAGCGACTTACATGACGGTGTGGGACAAACAATGAGTGCTGCTAAACTAAACCTATCTACAATTAGCAGCGAAATACCTTTTGCAAACAACGACCAGAAAAACGCATTTGAAAAAGCAATGGCATTAGTAGATGAAGGTTGTGCCGAGGTGAGGACAGTTTCACATAACATTATGCCTAATGCATTATTAAAAGCAGGATTAGCAACTGCTGTCAGAGACTTTCTAAACAAAATAGATGGAAACGTCATAAATGTAAACTTATATGTAGAAGGTTTAACCGATCGCCTACCCGGCAACATCGAGTCGGTACTTTACAGAGTTATACAAGAGTGCGTAAACAATGTGGTAAAACATGCACATGCCAATAGCTTAGATATAACACTTATCAAAGATCAGGAAGAGCTTAATGTAACTATTGAAGATAATGGTAAGGGATTTGAACTTGACACAGCTTTAAAAAAAGATGGCATTGGCCTTCAAAACCTTATTACAAGAATAAACTTTTTAAAAGGTACTATAGAATGGGACACGGCACCCGGCAGAGGTACCGTTGTAATGATAAATATACCTTCTGCGAAAGTGTAGGGCTACTACTTACCTGCTTTCATTTTTAGTATATCATCAGCAGAAGGACCATAAGTACCTGGTATCGGTACATCTAAAAGTCTTAAATACAAACCTAGCTGCGCTCTATGGTGTACCAAATGATTGAAAGCCCATTTTCTTAATTCTTTATAGCGGCTGTTTTTTGAAATGATCTTCCCGTCCATTAAAAGCGTCCAGGTTTCTTGTAACCTGTCATCTGTTGTTTTAAACAATACTTCTTCTGCTTCTTTTATCTTCTTTTCAAAAGACGTCATCAATTGTTCTTTACCCTCAAAAACAAAACGTTCAAAATTATTTTTTCTAAGATCAAACTCATCCAATTCAACAATATGATAAACCCAACCTGGTATTTCGGCTACATGTCCTGACAACCTCGCTAACGGAAATGATTTTTCATGCGGTCTCCAGTCACCCCTATTTTCGGGTACACATTCTAAGAGTTTACGAGTATTTTCCGATTCATATTTCAACTCGTCTATTAATACTTGTACTGTTGTTGTCATTCTGATATTTTATAGCATTTTATTTAAAACAAAGGTAATTGTCCGTCTTTTATCCTGCGGAAGGCATGTGTATTAAGTGATACACTTTCCTTATTCAGCCCAAATTTATTACAATATAAATTAAATTGCGTTTTAATCAGTTCTGCAAATTGCCCGTCGCCAACAATGCGGTTCCCCCATCTGCTATCGTTCACTTTACCCTGGTGACAATACGTTATCAGATTCCAAACTTTTTCAGCTCTATTCGGAAAAGATTTGTGCAACCAATCATGAAAAATAAGACCTATAGCACCATTTAATCTGACAACTGTATACCCCGCTCTTTTGGCTCCCGCTTCTGATGCAGCCTTTAACACATCGTGTATATGATTATCATTCAGTCCGGGTATTATCGGTGCATTCATAATGCCTGTAGGTACACCTGCTTTACTCAGCTTTTCTACTACTTTTAATCTCGACTTGTAAGATGCAGTTCTAGGCTCCAATACTCTGCGCAAGTCTTCATCTAAAGATGTGATTGAGCTAAAAACACTTACCAGTTGATATTTATTCAGTTCTTGAATAATATCCAGGTCGCGAAGAACTAGTGCATTTTTAGTAAGTATACCTACAGGGTTTCGATACTCTAAACATATCTCTAATAGTTTGCGTGTAATACGCATTTTTCGTTCTATAGGTTGGTAACAATCTGTATTTCCGGAAAGGGATATAGGGGCTGGTGTCCAGTTTTTGTTTTCAAAAAATTTCTTCAATAATGCAGGGGCATTTTTCTTTACTACTATCCTGCTCTCAAAATCTACACCAGCACTGTACCCCCAATACTCATGAGAGTTGCGTGCATAACAGTATATGCATCCATGTTCGCAACCCTGATATGGGTTTGCGCTGTACATCATACCCACGTCCGGGCTGGTTACTTTGTTTACCAGTGTCCTACTATCATCAAATATATATTCAGTAGTTCTCTTTTCTTGTTCCCAATCATCTATACCTTCACTATGCTCTTGTACGTACTCGTTTTTTAGGTATTGATTTTTAGGGTTGAACTGTGCTCCCCTGCCCTTATCAAATCGGTGATTAGCTTTTTGGTTGATCATTTTTATTTTCTGTTTTATCCTGCCAATGCTTTTTGTAATTGCTTCTCATACATTAATCGCTCTTCTTGATCCTGATGAAAGTCCCAGTCGATATCTGGTAGTGCTACCTGCTTTTTAGGATTGGTGCGTTCTGCCTTTGCTCCCTTTACATCATCTTCCAGTAAGTACTGGTTGAACTTTTGACCTTCATATAGGTCTTTTACAGACCCAAAACCAATAGCATCTCTCATTACATTGTGCTGTATCACTTCTGCCCCTCTACGTACACTGTTTTTACCATACTCATCTTTTATATCGTACATAGCCCTGCGCAACCAATCTCTGCGAATGTTATTATCGAATAAACTGTATTGAACATGCTTATCTGTTACAAAACCGTAAATAGCCACTACCATATGCTGGGTTTTATTATTGAATAGTACACGACCACTTCGCTGTTTTTCAAAATCATCTATTTTCTGTTTGATGTATTTGCGCATATCCATAGCGTCTTGCGTAGGAGCAGCTAATTTTATTTTTGTTTCCCAGCGGGTACCGTCGTAATACTTGATGGTAAAGTCTACGTTTTTGCAAAACACTTCCTGTTTTACCATACGCTGTTCTAAACGGGTACATAAAGAAATCAGCATACTTTCCATAGACTGTTTGTTCTCTCGCTGTTGTTTGCTCAATGTTCTTCCTGCACTCATACCACGATATCCGTTTTTATACATATCCACCTCCATGAAGTTCAATCGCTTGTGCCAGTAGTTGCCCACTACTCCACCAAAAGCTTTGCGCAGCAATGCAGGCGAACTATGTCTCATGTCTAGCGGACTGCGTATACCAATGGTCATTAATCTGCGTTCGTTAGCCTTCGCTATTCCCGGCAGGTCGGTTAGTTTCATTACAGCTAAATGTTCGTCTATATTCTCTGGCGTTATTTCTATTAACCCATCCGGCTTTTTGATCTCTGTAGCCAACTTGGCTAAAAAACCATTAGGGGCTATACCAATGCTACACTTCACGTATTCGCCACATTTTTTACGTATGTCTGCTTTTATTTTTAGTGCCAGTGCTTGAAAGTCATCATATATCAGCCGATAAGAGGTAAAGTTCATTGCAGCTTCATCAATACTGCGAGGTATTACATCGTCACAATAACTATTCAGGATACTCATGATCCATACATGATACTCTCTGTAACGGGGAGGGCGACCTAGTACCGGTTTTAGGTGCGGACAGAGCTCTTTACAATCATTCAGCCTCATCCCCGTTTTTACACCATATTTTTTAGCTTCTACAGAAGGTGCAATAACACATGCATTAGCGCTTGGGTGGGTAATAACACCTATGGGGCGGTCTCTTAATTCAGGATGATCTTGTTGCTCGCAACTGGCAAAAAAGCTGTTCATATCTATATACATGACAACAGCCTGGTCATTGACGGAGAGGTTATTCTTAGAATATCTGGCTACCGAGCCTAAAACGTCTTTCATTTGTTTTGCTTTGTACAAGCAAGCTAAGTAAAATTAGACAATCGTACAAATAAACATAGACAAATGAACAGTTTAGATAACTAATCTCTCTTCCACTTACGGCGTTTGTGGTACCCTTTTTTACTGTTTCTGCTTTTTCTGCGTGGATTGTATTCAGGACCTGCAGGTATATTTTCAGGATTGTCCAGTTTGGGGACTTCTCGTTCTATCAGTTGCTCTATTTTAGCAAAACGATCCTGATCTGCAGCATTTATAAATGTAATAGCTGTACCCTTTGATGCTGCACGAGCTGTACGACCAATGCGGTGTACGTAATCTTCAGCATCAGGCGGCACATCATAATTCACCACCAAGTCTATACCTTCTACGTCTATTCCCCTAGAAAGCACGTCTGTACCAATGAGTATGGGCAGTTTCTTTGCTTTGAACTTATTCATGAGCTCTTCTCGCTCTTTTTGTTCCAAATCTGCATGAAAAGCTTTTGCTGAAAGATCTGATTTTTGAAGAAGCCTATCCAGCTTCTTTACATTTTCTTTGGTAGATGCAAAAATGATCATACTCTCATACTTTCCTTCATCTAATAGCGTCTTTAGTAAATCTGCTTTGTGCTCGTTATGTACTAAGTATGCACGCTGATCTATACCTTCTGCCGGCTTAGATATAGCTATATTGATTTCTTGAGGTTTCTGCAATATCTTGTTAGCCAATGCACGTATTTTAGGTGGCATCGTGGCTGAGAATAAAAGGGTCTGTCGCTTTTCGGGCAAATAACTAATGATGCGTACTATATCATCAAAGAATCCCATGTCCAGCATACGGTCGGCTTCATCCAGAACCAGATGTTGCAAGTCGTCTGTTTTAACAGTACCTGAATTCAGGTGAGAAATTAACCTGCCCGGAGTAGCGATAACAATATCAACACCTTTATCTAAAGCTCTTTTTTGCTGTGTATATATTTCTCCGCTACCACCACCATAGATAGGTATACTACTGATGTCCATATAGTAAGCAAGTCCATCTATCTGCTGATCTATCTGTTGCGCCAACTCTCGTGTAGGTGCCAGTATTATAGTATTTAAATGGCATACAGGAGTTGTAATTATCTTATGTAATAGTGGTAATAAATAGGCTGCTGTTTTACCTGTACCTGTTTGGGCACACGCAATCAGATCTTTATTGCTTAAAATTGCTGGTATTGCCTGTTCTTGTATAGGGGTTGCTTCTTTAAACCCCATAGTTAGCACCCCTTCCATTACATCGGGGTCTAGCTCAAATTCATCAAATTTCACTAATATCCTTTCTTTAATTAATTGTACAAGTTAGTTAATCTGTTTTAAAGAGTATCTTTGCCAGTTCAAAATAATATTTAATTGGCTGCAATCGGATACTACATAGCATTACCATTTCTATATCTTATATCCTTACTGCCTTTTCCGCTTTTATATCTGTTGTCAGATTTTTTCTATCTAATCATCTATAAGATTATTGGCTATAGAAAAAGTGTTGTGCTTACTAACCTGCGCAACTCTTTCCCTAATAAGCCTGAAAAAGAAATTCAAGTACTTGCCAAAAAGTATTATCGTTATTTGTGTGATATGACATTGGAGACTTTTAAAGTACTTACCATCAGCGAAAAACAAATGATGAAACGTTGTACTTTTTCAAAAGAGTCCAAACAATTATTCAACAAATTAGCGGAAGAAAAACAAAGTGCCATACTGGTAATGGGGCATTTAGGCAATTGGGAGTGGGCAGGCAGCGCGTTTAGTTTACAATTCAAGCAACGGTTATATGTAATATACCACCCGCTAAGCAATAAGTATTTTGATGGATTGATCTATAAAATGCGTACCCGTTTTGGAACCGGACTTTACCCAATGCAAACCGTGTTTAAAGATATGCTTCGCAACAGAAAGGAAACGAACTTAACAGCTTTTATTGCAGACCAGACACCATCTCCTGAAAATGCACACTGGATGACCTTCTTAAACCAAGACACTCCTGTTTTTAAGGGCACAGAAGTGATTTCTAAAAAACTCAATTACCCCATAGTATATACTACTGTAAAGAAATTAAAGCGCGGGTATTATGAAATATCTGCAGAAACCATAGTTGCCAACCCCAAGAATACGGAAGATGGTTATATTACTGAGTTACATACCAAACGCCTTGAAAAAGACATTATACAACAACCAGAGTCATGGATTTGGTCACACCGTAGATGGAAGCATGAACGAGTTGTGAAATAATAGTACTATATTGCAAGAATGCTCGAAGGTAAGAAGCTAATACTAGCGACGAAGAAGTATGCTGTTGAAAATAGAAAAAGAAGCTGGTACAACTTGTTATCAACACTTATATTATTGATAGCTACATTCACCACTATTTTTCTGATTGATATGCTTATAGCCAAAGCACTGTTAAGTGTTTTGGCAGGATTACTTATTGTAAGAACATTTGTTATCTATCACGATCATCAACACCATGCCATATTACACAAATCTAAGCTGGCGGACTATATCATGACCTTTTTCGGGCTTTGGGTATTAGCGCCAACCAGTATATGGAAGAGATCTCACGATTACCATCATGCGCATAACTCCAAGCTGTTTAGTGCCAGTATAGGGTCATACCCCATTGCTACAAAGGAGAAGTTCTTGGCCATGAGTGCTGGTGAGAGAAGAGCTTATATGGCTGTAAGGCATCCTTTAACAATAGCATTTGGCTATTTTAGCATGTTTATATTCGGCATGTGTATCAACTCGTTTGTCAGCGCACCTAAAAAACACTGGGACTCACTTATAGCATTAATACTCCATGCAATATTGACAACCGTGGTAATTGTATTCGCTGGGTGGCAAACTTGGATTTTTGCTATGCTGATACCATACATGATAGCTTGTGGTATTGGCGCTTATTTATTTTATGCTCAGCATAATTTTCCTGCAACTACTTTTAACGAGAAAGACGACTGGAGATATGATAAGGCAGCATTAGAATCGTCCAGCTACATGACAATGAGCCCTGTTATGCAGTGGTTTACTGCCAATATAGGTTATCATCATATTCATCACTTAAATGCCAAAATTCCTTTTTATAAGTTACCCGAAGTAATGAAGGACTTTCCTGAACTTCAATCTCCCAAAACAACTTCTTTGAAGATCAAAGACATCATTGCCTGCTTCAAACTAAAAGTTTGGGATCCTGAGCAAGGGCGTATGATAGGAACCAAAGAACTGGAACAAAACCTAGTTACAGCAAAAGCTTAAAGCATTGCGCTTTTGTACATTTGTACAAATAATGTAACTTGCTTTAATGGGCAGAAGTTACGCAGATTTACCACTCCACTACGGACATGTACCTAAATGGCTATACGAACGCATGAGTTTGCTGGGCGGGGCTATTACTGAAGCTATAGTAATGGAATATGGAAAAGCTGCATTTATACAAAGAATGAGCGACCCTGCCTGGTTTCAGTCCTTAGGCTGTGTTTTGGGGATGGATTGGCATTCTTCAGGTATTACTACTTCAGTTATCGGTTCGCTAAAACAAGTTGTAAATACGAAGTCGAAAGAGCTGGGTATATACATCTGTGGAGGTAAGGGAAAACACTCCAGAGCTACTCCAAAAGAATTATTATCAATAGCAGAGGCAACCGGACTGGATGGTAATATGCTTGTACGGAACAGCAAACTTTCTGCTAAAGTAGATAATACAGCAGTGCAAGATGGTTACCAGATATATTTACACTCCTTTATACTTAGTGATGAAGGCGATTGGGCAGTAATTCAACAAGGTATGAATGATGATAACGGTTACGCTCGTCGCTATCATTGGCACTCCCCTACTATAGTATCCTTTACTGAAGAACCGCATAGTTTTATCTATGGTAGAAATCAAGGAAGTATTTTGAACTTAACTGACAAGAGTGCAAGACCTACAAAAAGTAAAGTGCTTGATATAACAAAGGAGAACCCAGATACAATATTGAAAGAAGCACAAAAAATCTTCATGCCTGCTCATCACGATGTTCGCTCTTATAATGTAAACCTTAAGCGACTAGGTGCTGCTCTGGCTGTGGCACATGAGCAGGAGCACCTAAACATAGAAAATCTTTTGCTGCAAGAAGGTGTCGGCCCCAGAACATTGCAATCGTTGGTATTGGTAAGCGAAGTGATACATGGCACCCCTTCTCGCTTTAGTGACCCTGCAAGGTATTCGTTTGCTCATGGTGGTAAAGATGGTCACCCTTTTCCTGTGCCTACAAAAACGTATGACGAAACTATAGCTGTGATGGAAAACGCTATAAAAAAGGCTAAATTAGGAGTGATTGATAAAAATATAGCTATAAAAAAGCTGCATGTGGCAGCAAAGCGATTGGAAAAAGACTTTGTACCAAATGATAACTTCGATCAATTAATTCAGAAAGAAAGAGTACAGTCCTGGAAATATGGAGGTAAAACAGTTTTTGGAGATGCTCAACCTCCTAGGGGTATAAATACGACTAACCAGCTAAAGCTTTTTGAATAGTCTATAATTTAGCTTTAAACATCTAATAATGAGTAAAATAAAAACTGTTGAAGAGTACTTTGCCTATCAGGAAGAATATAAATTACCTCATTTACAAAAAATGAAAGAGGTGCTACAATCTATTGCACCTAAAGCTGAACAGTGTTTGAGGTATGGAGTACCCGCTTTAAAAGAAGGTGATGCTTATATATGCTATGCTACACATAAGAAGCACATTGGTTTATATGCAGATATTGACTTAATGAAAATGTTTAGCAATGAACTATCTGAATATAAAATAATTAATGGAACTATACATTTTCCTTATGATGAAAAATTACCTACGGGACTTATTAAGAAAATTGCAAAACAAACATTCAAATAAATATAGAAAAGAAAAAGGCCGCACAATTCGTGCAGCCTTTAATATTATGCAGCTTTTTCGCCAAGCATCTTCAACATCTTGCTGTGGTGAACTAATGCACTCACAAATGTTTCTTGTTCAACATACGGTAAATTATATTCCTCCGCTGTTTCTTTTACCAGTGGTGCAATATTCTTATAATGTATATGACAGATATGTGGGAAAAGATGATGTTCTATTTGCCTGTTTAAACCACCAATAAACCATGCTAATACTTTACTTTTAGGAGAAAAGTTAGCTGTAGTGCGTAACTGATGTACTGCCCAGTTATTCTGCATTTTCCTGTTATCATCCGGGTTAGGAAATTCACACTCTTCCATAACATGCGCTAATTGGAAAATAGCGGACAAAGATAAACCTGCAACAAAATGCATTATTACAAAACCAAGAACTACCCAATGCCAAGGCATGCCTGTAATAAAAATAGGAACACCTATAATAACGGCGTAATAGAATATTTTGTAAATCGCTACTTCGAACATTGCTCTATTCAAAGTTTTACGTTCTTTTTTAAGAAGGTCTAGTTTGTGGTAGTAGTATATCTGCTTAAAGTCTTTAATAGTTGCCCACTGCAATGTTAACAGGCCATACAGAAGCCATGCATATATGTGTTGAAACCTATGCATAGAATACCATTTACTATTTGGTGAAAAGCGCAAAACAGCACCGGCATCAATATCGTGATCTAACCCTTCGATATTTGTGTATGTGTGGTGCAAAATGTTATGCTGTATTTTCCAGGTAACATGATAACCTCCTACAAGGATAATAACCTTACCTAATAACTTGTTTAATGTTTTGTTGGTTGAGTAAGAGCCATGATTACTGTCGTGCATTATAGAGCAACCAACACCTACCATACCTAAGCCCATTAATACCCATACTCCCAAAAATGCAAACACATTAGTAACAAATCCGGATACCATCACAGCATATGGTATTAAATACATAAGCAGTATCAGTACTGTTTTGGTAACCATTGCAGTATTTGCATGCGGATCTATATTATTATCCTTAAAGTATGCGTTTACTTTCTTTTTAAGTGTATCGTAGAAACCTTCTCCATTTCGCGGGGCAAAACGGACGATTTCCAGTTTTTTAATCTCTGACAAACTGTATAGTTTTAATTACTAAAGACCACCTCTGCTTAAAAGCAGGTTGGTTATTTCATTTTGCTTTCCTGTAGTTTCTTACTTAGTTCAGCAACTTTTTCTTTATTGTTATCTCGCGCATAAACTTCACGCATCGCTACTACTGATGATTGAAATATAAACCTATTATCATCATCAAGCTCTTGCAGGTTCGGGCTTAAAGTGTTGTATACTTTTTCTAAATATGGAAGAGCACTTTTAAACAACCCATCACGTACTTTCTTCAATTCTTCGTACTTAGCATCATCAGCAGCTGTAGTACCAGTGATATTATTCATTTGCTCAGTAATATCTGAAGCCTGATTAAAGTACAATACTCCCATATCGTAGTGATAACCTAAGTTATCGCTATCCATATCGATTGCTTTCTTAAATCCAGCTTCAGCCTTTGCTATATACTCTTTATACTTCTCAGGTTTCTTTGCACCCTCTTCTTTAGGGAATGCCATGTTTGTATATGCATTCGCTAAATTGTAGTGATATATAGGATTGCTAGGATCTGATGCTACAGCTTCTTCTAACTTCTGCATCAATTTATCCTGTTGTTTGGTACGAATGTAATAGTTCAGCTCCTCGTTTCTGATGTTTTTATTATCAGGATACTTAGCCTTAGCTTCTTCAATTGTTGCAAGTTCATTAGCTAAATCACCTTTCTTTCTGTAAACATCTGTTATGATCAGGTAGATATTTGCATTACCCTCTATTGGGTTGTTCTTTAATGAATTTAGAACCGGTAATGCCAAGTCTGGTTTATTATCGTAAAATGCACTATATGCTTGAATTACTTCTGCTCCTGCTGCAACAGTATCAAAAGATTTTTCAGCTGCAAAGTATTCTCCACTATTCAGGTTGTGTATCTCAACCGTATTTTTAGCTGCTTCGTATGCTACCGTATATTGCTTGGCACCATATGCTTTAACTCCTTCGTTATAATACTGATATGCGGCAAATACTAAATTTTGTTTCACCATTTTTTTCTCATAATCCGGGTCTAATTCAACAAGCTTCATATAAGCAGGGACTGCCTTTTTATATGGCTGGTCTTTCTTATATCCCGGATCCTGTTGCATCTCCATGTAGATATTTCCGTATGTAAACCATGCTTTAGAGTTGTCTTTAGTCGAAGGATTCTCTACCGCCAACTGTATGTACTCAAGAGCTTTGTCGTACTCTTTATGTCTTAACTCATTTATAGCATTTTGTATGTTTTTCTTTTGAGCACTTACACCTGCAGCCATACCTACTGCTAACACTGTAACCAATATCTTTTTCATCGAGTAATCTATTATTATGTTTACTTTTTTGTAAATCTATAAAAACATGTGTGGACCAACTTGCAGACCACAATAATTTAACTTTCGGTTTCTACGTTAGTTTCTTCACCATCATTTTCCTGATCATCTTCATCAACATCTTGTTCCTCTATACGTGCAATAGCAGCGATCTCATCACCATCATCAATATTAATTAACCTAACTCCCTGAGTAGCACGGCCTGCAACACGAATATCCTCTACCTTCATACGAATAGTAATACCAGACTTACAGGTTATCATTAGATCGTTAGTTTCATCCACGGCCATTAAGCCTACTAGTGCACCTGTTTTCTCTGTAATATTTATCGTCTTAACTCCTTTACCTCCACGATTGGTAATACGGTAAGTTGTCTCCAGTTCTCCTGATTCGTTCTCTTCTGCAAAAGCTGTTCTTTTGCCTAGTCCTTTTTCAGATACTACCAACACTTGGCTTGTCGTATCTGATTTTGGTAAACAAATCAACCCAACTACCTTATCATTATCATTTTCTAATGATATACCCGAAACACCTATGGCTCCACGTCCTGTTGGTCTAACCTTACTTTCTTCAAAAGTAATAGCTCTACCAGATGCCACTGCCATCATAATGTAATTATCACCATCGGTAACATCAGCATATAATAGTTGATCACCTTCTTGAATGGTGATCGCATTTACACCTGTTTGACGAGGGCGACTAAAGTCGTTCAACCTCGTTTTCTTGATGATACCTTTTTCTGTACACAGTATGATGTATTTGCCTTCGTTCACCTCTTTGTCTTCCAGCTTAGCTATATCTAATACCGCGCGTATTTTATCATCCGGTGGTAATTGAATTAGATTTTGGATAGCTCTACCTTTAGCATTCCGATCTGTTTCAGGTATCTCGTATACCTTCAGCCAGTAGCATCTTCCTTTCTCTGTAAAGAATAGTAGCGTGTGGTGTGTAGATGCAACAAATAAATGCTCTATGTAATCTTCTTCACGTGTACGGCCTCCTCGCGCTCCTCTACCTCCTCTGCGCTGAGCACGATATTCATCAACAGAAGTACGTTTGATGTACCCTAAATGAGAGATTGTGATAACTACATCTTCTTCTTCAATTAGGTCTTCAATACTCATTTCGTTTGCTAAGTATTGGATTTGAGATTTACGTTCGTCACCAAACTTCTCTTTCACCTCAGTAAGCTCATCTTTAATGATCTGGTAACGAATATCAACATTACCTAGTATCTCTTTCAAATGAGCTATCAATTTCATTATTTCAGCATGTTCGGCACGTATTTTCTCAATCTCCATGCCTGTTAAACGTTGCAGACGTAGCTCAAGCACCGCTTTTGCTTGAATCTCTGTCATGCCAAACTTCTCGATCAGCCCTGTTTTTGCTATATCGGGGCTTTGAGAGTTTCTGATGAGTGCTATTACTTCATCAAGATTGTCAAGGGCTATAATATACCCTTCTAAGATATGTGCACGCTTTTCAGCTTCTTTAAGTTCATATTCAGTACGTCGAACAACGACTTCGTGACGGAATTTCACAAATTCTGACACTAAATCCTTGATGTTCAGCGTTCTCGGACGACCGTTGACTAATGCAACGTTGTTGATACCGTATGAAGTTTGCAACTCGCTGTATTTGTATAGATTGTTAATAACAACCTGTGCTACAGCATCTCTGCGCAACTCAACAACTATCCTTGTACCTTCTTTGTTAGATTCATTCGCTACGTGAGTTATACCCTCTACAGTCTTGTTATTCACCAAGTTACCAATCTTCTCCGCTAGTGCATCCCTACTTACCTGATATGGAACTTCGGAAATAATGATTTGCTCTTTACCATTTTTCATGGTCTCCACATTCACGACGCCACGCATCACTACTCTACCACGCCCTGTGTGCATACCCGACTTGATACCATCCATACCATAGATAATACCACCTGTTGGGAAGTCAGGCGCTTTTATGTGAGTCATCAACTCATCAATAGTAATCTCATTATTATCAATGTAAGCAATACAACCGTTGATCACCTCGGTTAAGTTATGAGGCATCATATTGGTTGCCATACCAACCGCAATACCAGACGACCCGTTAACCAATAATTGCGGAATACGTGTTGGCATTACAGTAGGCTCTTGCAAAGAGTCATCAAAGTTCAGAGAGAAATCTACCGTATCCTTGTCAAGATCATCCATGATACTTTCTGACAAGCGTTGCAAACGCGCCTCTGTGTAACGCATTGCTGCCGGCCCGTCACCATCTTGAGAACCGTAGTTACCCTGACCATCAACTAGTGTATAGCGCATACTCCATGGCTGTGCCATACGTACCATAGCATCGTACACTGCGGTGTCTCCGTGCGGGTGGTACTTACCTAATACCTCCCCGACGATACGAGCAGACTTTTTGTAAGGTTTGTTGTGGTTTACACCAAGTTCGTGCATAGCATATAATACACGTCTGTGTACTGGTTTTAAGCCATCACGCACATCAGGAAGAGCACGACCAACTATTACAGACATAGAATAATCTATGTAAGCAGTTTTCATCTGTTCTTCAATGTTAACCTGGATTATTTTGTTCGCGTCATCAGCGTTTTCCTGAGGATTCAGGTCCTGATTATTTTCGTCCATAAACTATGTTAAATGCAATGTGCAAATATAGCAAAATCCTACCTGAAATAGGCTAAAAATATACACATCATGTGTATTTTAACAGTAGTATTTAGGGCTTTTTCAGTATCGCTACCGTAAGCCTGCTTATACAAATCAATTTATCACGTTCGTCGTTGATTTTTATATCCCAAACATGGGTTGTAGAACCTATGTGTAAAGGTTTAGCTATAGCTGTAACGATACCCGATTTCTTTCCCCTGATATGGTTACAATTGATCTCGATACCCACACAAATCTGCTTATCATTATCAATACATAGAGAAGAGGCTACACTACCAACTGTTTCTGCTAATGCAGCAGATGCCCCTCCATGTAATAATCCATAAGGCTGATGAACTGTTTTGTTTACAGGCATAGTAGCTTTTAGGTAATCAATACCCAGCTCTGTAAATTCTATATTTAACACCTCTGCCAAAGTATTAGCAGACAATTCATTGATAGACTTTAAAGAGACTAGTTCTTTCCAAATACTCATATTACACGATTGCACTTTTACTAAACCATAATACCCCCAATATGCATATCACTGCAATTGCTCGTTGAAAAATGTTTAGATACTTAATGTCCTTCTTATTCACATAAAACCTAGCCAAAATAATCGATATGATTGCTAATGTGAGCATGCTTGCCAGAAGCATCATATTTGAGCTGGGCCAATGCTGAACTTTAAATAAGATAGATATTACACCGACAGATAAACTCATGCCTGTAACAAATCCAAGTAATTGATCTTTATTATTGATCGAAATATCTAGTTTTTGTTGAAATATTCTTTTAATACTTATTTCATCAAAGTTAGTAACACCCAATAAAGCATAAATAAACGCAAGAGATAAAGATGCTGCTGTTAGTAAGATACCAGCTCCAGGCAAATGATATACTTTCATTATCAAAGCGATTACCATTAAGCCTACCAGCATGATTTCTATTCTTTTCATAGGTGCTGTTTTTATTGCTTTGTGAATATACTAAAAGCCATCCACCATCATAACTATATGATATTTAAGAACATACTAACAAAAAAATAGGCAAACTAGTGGGATAAATCATTGCCTTAATAGTACATTTGATTCTGAACCTTAATACTCTTAGCTCAAAATTATGCAAACAATACTTGTAGTAGGTGCAGGTAAAACCTCTGTTTACCTGATTGAATATTTACTTAAACATTCCGTTACCTGTAAATGGCGACTGATAGTTGCAGATGCAAATATTGAAGCTATAATAGGTAAAACTCAGGGGCATAAAAATGCTGAACCTGTTGTTCTTGACATTACTAATAATGAAGACAGAACTGAGTTGGTAAAGAGGTCTGACATTGTAGTATCGTTAATGCCTCCTCATTTGCATATACACCTGGCAAAAGACTGTTTGGAGTATAGAAAACACTTGATCACCTCATCATATGTTTCTCCCCAAATAAAGGAACTGGATGAACAAGCAAAAAAAGCGGGTTTAATGTTTATGTGTGAGATGGGGTTAGATCCAGGGATAGATCACATGTCTGCTAGCAGCATGATACATGGTATACACAAGGTTGCCGCAACAGTAAAATCTTTCAAATCTTATGCAGGCGGGCTTATAGCGCCAGAAAGCGATGATAATCCATGGCACTACAAGTTTACTTGGAATCCCAAAAACATTGTTCTGGCGGGCAATATGGGCGCCAAACACCTAGTTGATGGCGAAGTGCAAGAGCTTTCATATAACGAAGTGTTTGCGGCCCCCAAAAAGCTAACTGTTTCAAAAGAGTTAGGCGATTTGGTATACTACCCTAACAGAAATAGTTTAAGCTATCTGGAGCAATATGACTTGCCGGAAGTTAGCACCTTCATTCGTGCTACGTTACGCTACCCGGATTTTTGTAAAGGTTGGCAAGCTGTTATTGAACTTGGTTTAACGGATGACACCATAAATGTAAAAGCAGACACAAATAAAACCTGGCTAATAGAACGCAATGGTTTTGATAATACTACAGCTATAGAGACGCAAGTAGCTAATAAATTGAATATAAACCTCGATAGTACCATAATGAAGCAGCTGTCATGGTTGGGCGTATTTGATGAGTTACCGATTACAGCGAAAAAAAGGACCTCTGCGGAAATATTACTAAGCATATTGCTAAAAAAGTGGGCGCTGAAAGACGAAGATAAGGATCTGATAGTAATGGTACACGAAATAGAGTATCAACATCGTAACAATACAAAGACAGTACTTACCAGTACTATGACTTTGAAAGGTGAAGGAAACCAATACTCTGCTATGGCTAAAACAGTCGGGTTACCAATGGCCATACTTGCAAAGCTTGTTATGATGGGTAAAGTTACACCACCGGCTGGTGTGCATATACCCAATATGCCTGTAGTTTACAAGCCGGTATTATCCGAGTTAGAAGAATACGGTATTATATTCGAAGAAAAAGTCAGCTAGAACTATTTCAAATATCGCTTTATCTCACGATCAACATCTCGTTTTTTGATTGTCTCGCGTTTATCGTGTTGTTTTTTACCCTTTCCTAGCCCAATGTCTAATTTCGCAAAACCGTTTTCATTGATGTACATGGAAAGAGGAACAATTGTGTAACCTTTGGTTTTTAGCTTTTGTTCCCATTTATTGAGCTCTCTTTTATTCAAGAGTAGTTTCCGTTCGCGTGTTGGGTCGTGACCAGCATAGCCTGCATTTACATATTCAGCAATATGTAAGCTTTTTATCAATAGTTCACCTTTATGAAAAAAGCAATAACTGTCATTAAAACTCACCTTGCCTGCTCTTACAGATTTTATCTCTGAACCTGTAAGTACAATACCTGCTGTAAGCTTATCATCTATAGCATACTCAAATGTGGCAGGTTTATTCTTTATATATACTTGCTGTTTCGACAAATTATTTATTGTCTTTTAAAAACCAGTCTATCGCAGTAGAAAGCGTATCTCTAAGGTCTTGTCTACTTACAATGAAATCTAAGAAACCATGATCCAGTAAAAATTCTGAACGCTGGAATCCATCAGGCAGGTCTTTTTTGATAGTCTCTTTAATAACACGTGGACCTGCAAAGCCTATTAGTGCTTTAGGTTCTGCTATATTAATATCGCCCAACATAGCATATGATGCTGTAACACCACCCGTTGTAGGATCTGTCATTAAAGAAATATAAGGAAGCTGCGCTTTAGACAGTAGCGTTAGTTTAGCCGATGTTTTGGCCATTTGCATCAGAGAAAAAGCGCTTTCCATCATGCGAGCACCACCAGATTTAGAGATGATCATAAAAGCCATTTTATGCTTGATAGCATGATCTATTCCTCTGCTTATTTTTTCACCAACTACAGACCCCATAGAACCACCAATAAAGTTGAAATTCATACAGGCTACTACAAGATCCTTTCCGTTTACTTTACCTACGCCAACGGTCATTGCATCTTTCAAGCCTGTAGTTTCCTGAGCTTTATCTAAACGCTCATGATATGGCTTCAAGTCTACAAACTGCAGTTTATCTGTTGGTACTATATTTTCAAATAACAACTCAGGCTCTTCATCAAAAAGAAATGAGAAGTATTCTTTAGCATTAATGCGATTATGATAATTACACTTAGGGCAAACATATAATTGCTCCTCAAGCTCCTTAGAGGTTTGCGTATTCTTACACTCCGGGCATTTATGCCACAGTCCGTCAGGCGCCTCTTTCTTTTCGTGCGTGCTGGTTAGTATTCCTTTCTTAATACGCTTGAACCATGTAGATGACATGATATTCTTTTTAAATAAACAATCTCACTATTACAATCAAAACGAATGTACAAATATATGGTTTGCTACAGAAGTAAAAAGCATAAACCTTAAAAACTTATCATTTCTCATTGTAAATGTGATATATTTAATGCTTCGTAATCAGTAATTTATAGTTGAAAAAGCTTAGTGGAGACAATACTCGGTTAGCCATAAGTATCACTGTATTTATACTACTTATAACATTGATACTGGATCGTTTAGTACCTCAGGGCATGTTCCTGGATGGCGTTACGTATGCATCCATTTCTCGAAACCTGGCAATTGGCAAAGGTAGCTTCTGGGCTCCCATATTCCGTAGTGATGTTTTTTTTGCGGAACACCCTCCTTTAATGTTTGGGATAGAGTCTATATTTTTCAAAGTATTGGGCGATCATTACCTTGTTGAAAAATTATATTGTTTTGTTGTTTGGCTTATTACAGTGTTGTTGATTCGTAGATTGTGGAATAGTATTGATGATGTTAAATACAGCTATATATTACCTGTGCTCATGTGGTCTATAGTACCTACCGTTACTTGGGCATATACCAATAATATTCTTGATACAACGATGGCTATGTTTGACCTGATTGCCGTTATCGTACTTTTCAAGGCATTAAGAAACTCCAAAAACAGAACGCCCCTATTTATATTAGGAGCCTTATTTACATGCTGTGCATTATTAACAAAAGGTCCTGTTGGAGCATTTCCGTTAGGAATACCAATGGCGTACTGGCTAGTATATGAAACTAAAATATTAAAGAGTTTTTTTAGACACATTGGATATAGCGTATTAATAACAGCTATTATATCTCTTGTATTTATCGCTTTGTATCTGTTTACAGATGCACAAATCAACTTTGATAGATATTTAGATGAGCAGTTGTTCTGTGCTATGGAAGGCCGCAGGGAGATCACTGATGATGGTCTGGGACGATATCAAATGTTTTTAGACCTAGCAATAATGCTTATAGCTCCTATTGCTATTAGCATAATACTATTTATTATAGCACGACTAATAAAAACACCCACCAAACTAAACAAAACGGATAAAAACATATGGTTCTTCTTATTGGTTGGATTGGGAGGATCCTTACCTATACTCATTAGTGTAAAGCAAAGAGGTTTCTATCTACTACCCGCACTGCCATACTATGTACTGGCAATCTCATTATTAGTCTCACCTCTTTTTTACCAAATAACAGAAAAGCTCTCTTCTGGACACAAACGAATTAAAATATTCAAAATAGTAGCTGCAATTATTTCAATTGGTTTAGTATTATATCTAGGCTCAAAAGTCAATCAAATAGGACGAGATAAAGAAATGATTTCAGAGATCAATATGATGTCTCAATATTTACCTACAGATGAAACCGTAGGTATATGTAACGAACTAGAAAATGAATATTCTTTTCTATCGTACATACAAAGATATAACAGGGTAAATGTCACCGGAAAGTTATGGGGTAAGCAATATGTTATAGTTG
Organism: Bacteroidia bacterium; assembly: GCA_030429205.1. Classification (GTDB taxonomy): domain Bacteria; phylum Bacteroidota; class Bacteroidia; order Chitinophagales; family Chitinophagaceae; genus UBA5543. The sequence goes on along the minus strand of JAUICZ010000002.1, from coordinate 180,439 downwards.
ATACTTATTTATGTGAAGGGGCGTTTGTAAATAAAATACAGGAGTTAGGGTATCGTAAAATAAACACGGAGCTTAACAGATACAGCATATACAAAGCAAACTTCATATTAATGCACTTTGATTTTATTCAACTAAATCCCGTTTTCCGGACAAGAGATAAAGTACAGCCATCCTTATAGCAACTCCGTTTTCTACCTGGTCTAGTATAATAGATTGATCACTATCGGCTACGTCTGAGTTTATCTCTACACCTCTATTTATTGGGCCGGGGTGCATAATCGTAATGTCTTTTTCTAATCCATCGAGCATATCTCTATTAATACCATAGTATAAAGAGTACTCTCTTAAAGTTGAAAATAGAGGTTTGTTTTGGCGTTCTAGTTGTATACGCAACACATTAGCAATTTCACACCATTCTAAGGCTTTCTTAACGTCATACTCAACCCTTACTCCCAAATCTTGTATATGCTTCGGGATCAAGGTAGGTGGGCCTGCAACTGTTACTTCAGCACCTAATTTGGTCAAGCAGAATATATTACTCAGTGCTACTCTTGAGTGTAGTATGTCCCCTATTATTGTTACTCTTTTCCCTTTTAAATCTCCATGAACCTCACGCATAGAAAAAGCATCCAACAAAGCTTGCGTAGGGTGTTCGTTTACTCCATCACCAGCGTTTATAATTGATGCATCTATATGCTTAGCTAAGAACCAAGGCGCACCGCTGGCACTATGCCTCATTACGACCATATCTACTTTCATTGCAAGTATGTTATTGACAGTATCTATGAGCGTCTCTCCTTTTGCGACTGAAGACCCTGATGCAGAAAAGTTAACAACATCAGCGCTTAATCTTTTTTCAGCAAGTTCAAATGATATTTTGGTACGGGTAGAGTTTTCGAAAAATACATTGGCAATAGTCGTATCCCTTAGCGACGGTACTTTTTTAATAGGGCGTTGCAACACTTGTTTAAAATTATCAGCTGTTTTAAAGATGGTTTGGATATCCTCTTTAGTCAGCTCTTTAATTCCCAGTAAGTGTTTTACAGTCAACGACATTTATGCGCTTTTAATCAATAAGTACAACTTCGTCCTTCTTGTCTTCTTCAGACCAATATACTTTTACTTTTTGTGTGATGATGGTGTCGACAGCCTCACCAACATAGTCTGGCTGTATAGGTAATTCTCTACTAAATATTCTGTCAATCAAAACAAGCAACTCCACACTTTCAGGTCGTCCAAAATCTATTAGTGCATCCATAGCAGAACGGATTGTTCTGCCTGTGTGTAGCACATCATCTATTAGAATTACATGCTTACCTTCTATACTGAATTCAATATCAGTTTTATTGGGTAGATGAATGTCATTTCCGGTATGTATATCATCTCTGTAGAACGTAATATCTAATTTACCGTATGATATGTTAGGCTGTTTTGTTAACCCCCTTACTAATTCAGCTATTCTATCAGACAATAGCACCCCTCTAGGCTGAATTCCTATTATTACAGTATCCTTAAAATCAAGATGGTTCTCTATCAGCTGGTGAGCTAACCGCTGCAATGTAATATTGAGTTGTTTATGATTAAGCAGGGTCTTCAAATACTCTGAATTTACTTCAAAAATAAGGCAGAAATACTGATTATGGAATTTTTTAAGCTTATTTCTATCAATAGACTTTATTTAATTGTTGAATTTACCGCAAAGAGGGTGACATTATTATTGTCATAATACGGTAGTATCGCAGATAAATACAAACCAATGAACACTTTAGCCCGTCTAAACGGCTGCATTATGAAAAAGCTTCTACTTACAACCACGTTACTGGCATACCACACTTTATTGCTTTTCGGACAAAACCTTGTCCCCAACCCCGGTTTTGAAAATTACACTAACTGCCCTACAAGTTTTGGTCAAATAGCTTGCCCATTGGTAGCTACTCCTCCTTTTTCAGCTACAGTACAAGACTGGATTTCTGCAGTCCCTAACAGTCCTGATTACTACAATACTTGTTCCGGAAATATATACGCATCTGTACCTAACAACTACTTTGGCAACCATCCACCACACAGCGGAAATGCTTACACAGCAATAGTAGCCTACTCTGCTGGCCCGAATTTCAGTATGCCGCCCAGCACATATGCTGAATATGTAGAATGCAAATTAACAAATCCTCTTATAGCAGGAAAAACATATGAAATAAGCTGTTTTGTAAGATTGACATTTAGAATTGACCCTCTACATGTTACTAATATTAGAGGTATGGAAAGTATTGGAGCTGTGTTAAGCCATTTTCAAACCGTTTCAAGCACTGCGCCTATGGGGCAACCCAGCATAGCGTTAAAATCGATTTCATCTCAATATATAGACAATTTAAATAATTGGATGGAAATAAGAGGTGAGTACACTGCTGTTGGCGGTGAAGAATGGTTAACAATTGGTGTCTTTAGCGGAACCACTGTACCCTCCTCAATACAGGTGAGCCCCACAACGCCTGCGCCTTTTACTGCATATCATAGCTACTATTTATTAGATGATGTATCCGTAATTGAAAAACCTCAATGTGATACATTAGCATATAGTCATACCGAAGTTATTTGTAACCCTAACGATTTCCCTCTGCAACTCACTTCCAGTGACACAGGTGCAAGCCAATACACCTGGAGTAATGCAGCAATCACTAGCAGTTCGTTTGTGAACACATCCGGTATTTACTGGAGTAATGCTTTCTCCGGATGTAATGTTGTCAGAGATACTTTTAATATCAGCTATTTAAAAGACACTATATATAGCAGTAAAACTATTACTGCTTGCTCACCCGATACTACCTTGAGCACAAGAGGTAATGCAATTGACTACAAATGGAGTAATGGCAGAAGAACGCAAAATGTTAATACAGACAAATTTGGTACAATATGGTGCTCTTCAATAAAAGATTGTAATCTATACGTGGATACAATACACTTAGTTCAAAAGTCATTAATCAACAGTATAGATATCGGTAAAGATTTTGAGGTGTGTGAAGAAAAAGAAGTTCACATAGGGTCTGTTTACCCTCATGCTATAGCGTATAGCTGGAGTAATGGATCTACAGATTGCTGTATATCTCCTAAAGAAAGTGGAACATACGTATTAAATGTAAGTGATGCATGTAATGTATACACCGATAGCATTTCTGTAAAGATCAGTCAGTGTAAGAATTGTTTTTTTATACCTACAATATTTTCACCAAATGCAGACGGTATAAACGATACTTATGGAGTGCACCCGAAATGTGACATTCAGAATTTCTCACTAAATATTTATAACAGGTGGGGAGAAAGAGTATTTACCAGTAGTGACTTAAGCTCCAGATGGCAAGGGCAATATAATAACCAGCCAGCAGAAGCAGGCGTTTACCATTACCTTATCCAATACAATACTATACAACAACCCTATCAAAAAGAGTTACTGAAAGGAGATATTACATTGATCAGGTAATTACATTACTTCTGCAAACTCTTGTATATGATGTGTTGCATATTGTAAAAGAGCTTTTATAGTTGACTCATGTAAACTTTCGTACCTCTTGTCTATATCAGTAAACACAGGTAGCTGCTCGTACATCATTGCAAACTCTTCAACAGTTGTTTCTTTGTCTAAAACATCTCTATTGATAACATAAGCTTTCAAGGCGTCATCTATCACTTGTGCCATATCGTTCAACCCAAGCGTAATTAACCAGCCGGGCATAGGAGCTAGTAAGCTTATATAACCGTTTTGGATAAACTGTATAAATCCACCTTGCAAGACCTGATTCTGTACATAATCGTAAGAAATAAGCAGTTGTTGTCCTTCAGTCAATTCGTTGAAAAAAGAAAAATTCTGCCTTCTGTACAACTCCGCATGTAGTGGTTGGCATAACAAGTCGTAATATGCGTGTAAGTCATTAGATTTTTGGACTTCCTCAAGCTTAATGCGTTCTATTATGGGTAGAAAATACTCTTTACTCATGCTAACTATTCTTCTTGTAATTTAGCTAAAGTATGAAAGATAATTTTTCGGCACAGGCAAACTTATATGCAAGACACCGCCCTACTTATCCACCAGAGCTTTTTGAATTCTTACTAAGCCACTGTAAACATTATGATACGGCATGGGATGTAGCAACAGGCAATGGCCAGGCTGCCGTTGAGTTGGCAAAACATTTCAAGAAGGTATATGCCACTGACATCAGCTCGCAACAAATAGAAAATGCGACACCTCTTGATAATATTACCTATAATGTAGAACAAGCAGAGGTCACCTCTTTTAAGGACAATACTTTCAACCTGATTACAGTAGCCCAGGCATTGCACTGGTTTGATCATGATAAGTTTTTCAATGAAGTGATAAGAGTTGCCAAGCCCAATGCTCTATTTGCAGCATGGGGGTATAGTTTGATCAGGGTTGATCCTGCAATTAACATCGTAATAGACTTCTTTTACAAAAGCATATTAAAAAACTCCTGGGATGAGGAACGTACACATGTAGACGATGAATATTCTAGAATAAATATGCCCTACCCTTTAATTCAAACACCCAATCTGCAAATACAACTTAAATGGGATATTGAGGATATGATTGGCTATTTACATTCATGGTCAGCAGTACAACGCCATATAAAAAAGCACAAAATAAACCCTGTTATTAAATTTATAGAAGATAAACTGAGAAGGTTATGGCTAAATCACAAAATAGTTCGCTTCCCTATATTCATAAAAGCGTTTATTATAAAAAAATAGGCCTGTGGTAAAAACCAGCAGGCCATATACAACTGTACTTATGAAATTCTAGTCCAGTCTGCGAACCCTTCCGGAACCGCTAATACTAATATCCGTTCTTGGATTCCCCTTATAATAAACATCGCCTGAACCACTAATATTAACTATTAGAAAATCAACCACCCAAGTATAAATATTCCCTGAGCCGGAAACATTAGCTACGGCAGAAATAGCTTCAGTATTTTCAGCATCAAAATTACCGGAACCGTTCACCTGCATATTAAGCTGATCGTAGAAGTTATGACCTAAGGTAATATCTCCTGAACCGCTTACTTCTCCGCTAAAACTTGCCTGATCAAACCCGGAACCCACATAAATGCTGCCGGATCCGTTTAGTACTACATCATCTACATATGGTGTATGTACTTCAATCTTTATATTATCGTTTTTTACATTCCAATATCTGTCATCATACTCCAAAATCAACCTTTCGCCACGCACATCAGTTTCATACTGTGGAATCAAGCTACTGTAGCCAGTTAATACCACTTTGTAGTTATCATCTTTTACAACTGTTATATATTCACTTCCGTTAGCGACTATCTCGCTAAAACGGCTTAATTGCCTAGTTTCAGAGATATATGCACCTTCTCCTCTTAGAACTTTTTTGCGGCAAGATGTAGCACCAGTTACAATTGCCAATGCTAGTACGATAGTTAAAATTTGTTTCATCATTTTCATATTTAGTTAGTATCCTTTGGTATAAAGACACCACACCCTTGCCTTACCCCTACTCCTTTTTCAAAAAAATATGATATATGATATAAACTAATAGCTTTAGCAGTTTCTTTAAGTTTAGTATTTTAACCCCATGAAAAAAAAGCAGCGTCCGCCGGTATACTACAGTGAGTACCTTCAGTTGGACAAAATCCTTAATGCACAAGCTCCCGAAAGCTTAAAAGAAGGTATAAAAGCAGATGATGAAATGATGTTCATAATCATACATCAAACGTATGAACTGTGGTTTAAACAAATCATTCATGAATTAGGAATCATCAGAGAAATATTCAAACAGGAGGATATACCAAATAACTCTCCTGACATTTATAATACGGTACATCGTTTAAGGCGCATTAGCAGTATTCTGCAAATAGCTGTTGAACAAATGACTGTTATGGAAACAATGACGCCGCTTGATTTTTTGGAATTCAGAGATCTGCTCAGGCCAGCATCAGGCTTTCAGAGTATACAGTTCAAAATAATAGAAGCAACACTTGGTCTTACTTACGATAAGCGTCATGGGCAGAATTATTACATCTCTCAATTAAATGAAAAAGACATTGCCCGTGTAAAAGATGCAGAAGAACAAGTATCCTTATTAGTATTAGTAAACAACTGGCTGGAGCGTATGCCATTTTTAAACAATGGCAACTGGGACTTTTTAGATCAATACAGGAAAATATATGATGATAGCTTGCTTGAAGCAGAGCAAGGTAACCTAACAACTTTTGATACGCTCTTTATGGATGATGACAACTATCCGGAAGAGCGTAGTATGAGTGCAGCAGCAAACAGAAGTACATTATTCATCATGCTGTACAGAGACTACCCTATGCTTCATTTACCATTTGAGTTAATCAACTGTTTACTTGATATCGACGAGAAACTATCTATGTGGCGACACAGACATATACATATGGTACAGCGTACAATTGGCAAACGTGTAGGAACAGGAGGCAGTACCGGAGCTCATTATTTAAAAGCGGCAGCTGATAGTCATATCATATTTAAAGAATTTGCAGAATTGTCTTCTTTTCTGATACCAAAGAATATGATACCTAAATTACCAGAAGACATTAGTGCAAAACTTGGATACCAATAAGCGGATGTCTCTAGCGATTGAAATAAAAGAATTATACAAAGAGTACCCTGATGCAGAAACACCTGCATTAGACCACTTAAACCTAGAGGTTAAAGAGCATAACATCACCGGGCTTCTTGGGCCTAATGGTGCTGGAAAGTCTACAACAATTAACATACTCTGCGGATTACTACAAGCAAGCTCAGGACATGCTGCTATATTAGGGCATAATGCGCAAACGCAAACTGCAGCAATTAGAGGAATCATAGGAGTAGTACCACAACAAATAGCACTTTTCCCTAACCTAACAGCTCAGGAAAACTTTGACTATATCGGTCAGCTATACGGGCTTTCTAAAACAAGTATTAGAAAGAAAAGCAACGAGCTGCTTGAAAGACTGGGGTTGGAAAAACATGCAGGAAAACGAATTGGCAGGTACAGCGGAGGCATGAAAAGAAGAGCTAATATTATAGCGTCTCTACTTCATGAACCTGAGATACTTATATTAGATGAGCCTACCGCAGGTGTTGATGTACAATCGCGAGCTATGATTTTAGACTTTTTGAAAGAATACAATCAACGCAAAAAAACAGTACTATACACCTCTCACTTGCTGGAAGAAGCAGAAAGAATATGCCATGATGTTGTGATAATTGATTCTGGTAAATTTATAGCGAGTGGAACTCCTAAACATTTAATTGACACTACTGAAGATTGTACCAGTCTAGAAGAAGTTTTTTTATACCATACAGGACATACTGTAAGAGACTAAGTAAAAAGCATGAAGAAAATTTGGGCAACAATAGTAAAAGAATGGACCCTCACCCGCAGAGATGTTGCGGGTATTATGCTATTATTCTTAATGCCCGCATTACTCATAGTTGTTATGGCTATGGTGCAAGATGCCCCTTTTAAAGATTATCAGGAAAGAAGTTTTGAATTATTAATTGTTGATAACGACAACACTAATATTACACAACAAATCAAAAACGGCCTGGCGTCCAGTGGCAACTTTCATATAATAGATACAATAGACAACAGGCAAGTATCAGAAATCCAGCTAAAGAACCTTTTACAAAATGGTGATTATAAGGTAGGGATTGTTATACCTAAAGGAGCTTCTGCAGAAATTGTGAATGCAGCCAACACTGTAGCTAACAATGTAACACAGTCTAACGGCTTACCAACACGTACGGCAAGAGATAGCAACAAAATACGTATGTACTTTGATCCTGTCTCAAAACCAACTTTCCGAATGTCTGTGAGTTTTGCTTTGGATAAACTAATAACAGTTTCTAGTACAGGAATTCTTGTAGACCGGTTTACAAAAATGAACAACACAGAAGACAGTGAAACGAGATCTGTGGACTTCAAGACAATATTTAGTTCAATAGGTATAGAAGAGAGGATGTTGGGGGAAGAGATTGTCAGTAACAGTCATGCAAATTCTGTACAGCACAATGTACCTGCCTGGGCTATTTTCGGAATGTTTTTTATCGTGATCCCTATTTGTAGTCATTTAATAAGAGAACGTCAGGAAGGAAGTGCATTGCGTATCGAGTTAATACCTAACGCCAGAAAAATGGTAGCATTAGGTAAAATACTTTTCTACACAATAGTATGCACTATGCAATTTGTAGTGATGTTTTGTGTTGGCTTATGGTTACTGCCATTATTAGGTTTACCTGCACTTCATCTAGGTCCAAATGCTTGGGTATTATTAGTGGCAGCGATTAGCATTGCTATTGCAGCCACATCTTACGGATATTTCATAGGCAGTGTTTTTAGAACTGCTAACCAGGCTATGCCGTTTGGAGCAATATCGGTTGTAATACTTTCCGCTTTAGGTGGTATATGGGTGCCTGTAGATATTTTTTCTCCGGCTTTACAAAAGCTGGCAATGCTATCCCCTCTTTATTGGGGACTAGACAGTATTAATACAGTCACCTTACGTAATGGTGGTGTGGCAGATATAGCACCTAATGTAACTGTACTGATGGTTTTTAGCGCGACACTATGGGGTATTAGTACTGTTAAGAATAAGAAACGTCAGATATCTATACAGTAGTTTTCTTCTTCAATATAAATATCAAGTTTGCAGTAAACTTAGTTTTGTCAATTATTTGCAGATCAAAGCCATGTTTAGTTGCAAAGTTTTCAATATACTTTTGACTGATGTAGTGCAGATCGTTCTGTGTTTTATTGAACGATAATATTTTAGTAGAGAACAGCTCTGTAAGCTCAGTTCCTTTTATACGGTCTTTTAGTTCAGCAACACCGTCTCTTATCACTAATACTCCATTATCTTTTATAGCTGTAGCACATTTCAACAACAACTCTTCTTGTTGATTCGGCAGCAGATAATGCAATACATCACTAATTATTACTCCGTCGCACGGTTTCAATTCCACAGCTGTTATATCGGCACTTTCAAAATGTATATCTTCGTTTTTGAACAGGTTGTTTTGTGCAGTTTCTATTTTTTGTTCATCATAGTCTATACTGGTAAACCTCCGATCAGGCGCTGCCCAATGCAACATATAAGTCATAAAACCATAACCACATCCTAAGTCATAAAACTCTCCATGCCTGGGTATCAACTTATGAAATGTTTCATAATAATTCTCTAGCTTAACCTTAGTACGGCAATACCATTCTAATACAGGTCCTTTGTATGTGTAGCTCCTAATTATTCGTTCTTTGAAATAAGAAGGCGTTTCTTTTTCAGCTCTAACCGCTTCTAGCTCTTTCCTCATCCATCTCCCCATGTACTTAGCTCTTTGGCTATAGCTATCACCATATGTTTTGTCACCAACACTCACTCTGGGATATGCATATATAGAAACTGTACCATTTTTTAGCAACCAGTCACCTTTTTGCATATTATAGCTGATACCATGTAAAAGCAGTGGCACTATATCTAACTTTAACTGTTCGGCTATATAGAATGCCCCTTTGTGAAAGCGCTTGATATTACCATCATAACTTCTTGTACCCTCCGGAAAAACAACTACAGAATACCCCCTTTGAACTAAATCTCTCAAAGGTTCAATACTAGCCTCTGCACCGTCTGCGACTGGATAATATTCCCCCATACGAACAACGGCGCCAAATACAGGAGAGTTCCAAACCCATTTGTTCGTCAGCAAAACAACCTTAGGATGCAACATCGTTGTTGCCAGTATATCTAGAAAAGAAGAATGATTAGCTATAATCACAGCGGGCTTATTAAAATCGTGTTCTTTTACATTGTAAAGTTTCACTTTCTGGTTACGCATGATATACATGATCGACCAAGTATACCTGCTAATCCAGAGGTGGAAATAATACTTACCATTCTCCTTATTAAATGGCCAAAGCTTAGTAAATATGATGCCTAGTATTGTGAGTACAATTGCGCCTGTAACGAAATAAACAAACGCAAATATTGAGATAAATAAACTCAACAATGTAAAAGGTAAAAACTTCTTATCAGCTCTTTTTTGTATCAGCCAATTGAATAAAAATGGTTGCAATGTTTGAGAAATGAATAATACACATACCAACCCTGTGACAGAAATGAAAGCGATTGATTTTAATGCAGGATGTTTTGCTAATAATAAAACCCCTAACCCAATAACTACAGTTACTGCGGATATATATACAGCGGCTCTTACAGATGCCAACTTCTGCTTGCCCGTTTTGTACCGTTCTACCAAGCCATCCATAGTAAATATGGTGTAGTCATCCCCCAACCCAAAAATAAGTGATGAGATAATAATATTTACTACATTGAACTTTAACCCTAATAAAGACATTATACCCAATATCCAAACCCAGGATACCGCCATTGGAATGAATGCTATTATCGCAAGTTCTATACGACCATAACCTACCAATAAAGCAATGAACACGATAAGCGATGAGTATAAAGCAATATCTGTAAAATTACCCGTTAATACATCTGCCAATTGACCGGCAACATCTTGCCTATCGGTTACTATTATATTTTCCTGGTTTGCAAAATTATTGAAAACGTCTTCTCTATACTCCTGATCTACTTTTAATGTACTTACAACGTAATATTCATTGTTATATGTAGCAAAACCTGAAGGGAATAATGACTTAATCAACTCCTTTTCAGCATCATCATACACATTGCATCCTTCAGTTAACGTCTCTTCAAAACGATTGAAAGCTTCAGGTTTAAAACCAACTTTCTTAGCACCTAACCTAATATTTTTAGCAACTATTGAGTCTCTGCTATTTTCCTGCCAATAGTTCTTCCATTTCTCAATTCGGCGTTCTTGTTCACTTTGTGACAAATAAAGTAAAGCGGGGTTTACTTTTACATCAACAGCAGTATTTGATTCTAATTCATTAAATGCTGTAGCGGCATGTTCAATATTAGCCAAAGCCTCATCTTCGGTTCGGCCTTTAGACATCACATAAACAGACCCTAAGACATCGCTATTTACACCGGCAATTTTATCCTGAGCTTTTTCAAGCTTGGGAGACAAAAAGTTCAAATTATTGAGATCACTATCAAACTGCACATCTGAACTAAAATAAAGTAGAACAGGTGTGAGTACAACAATTGATATGAGCAACCATTTGTTTCTTTCAGGTTTTAAAAGTGCCAACTTATCAAAAACAGTATTGTAATCTTTTCTGCTTGCAGACTTTGTTGATATTAAATGTGGCAGAAAAATTAAAGTACACAAAGCTGCACCTAAAAGGCTTGTGGCTGCAAACAAACCCAAATCTTGTAAAATGGGTGTATCAATAAGTGTTAATGCAAGGAACGCTATAATGGTTGTTGCGCTACCTAAGGTTAAAGGTTGAGCTAACTCTTTTACTGATGTACGAATACTGTTACTTTTTCTGGCATGAGAAAGAAAGTGGATAGAAAAATCTATTGCTATCCCCATAACTATTGCGCCAGCACCTAATGCAATAATAGATATGCTTCCTTTGAACCAGTTGATAATGCCAACACCTGCTGCCGCACCATATAGTACAGGAACAAGTAGTAACAATGGTACGCGCTTACGCCTGAAGTAGTAAAATGTAACCAACAACAACAACAACACAGTGAGGGATAACGTAAGAATAGTATCCTTACGCATTTGGGTAGCATTACCTGCTGCTACCGCTGCTGCACCAAAATATGTAACACCTAATTCTTGGTGTCCAGTTTGCCATATATTTATATATTCATCTAAAGCCTCAAAGAACTTACTATTCTTGCCTGTTTCGTTAGACTTATAAAACGGCTTTAAGAAGAACATAAGCTGATTGCTCTCTTTATGAAAGAAATAACCGTTATAGCTTTCATAAGTGGTATCCTTTTGTAAAGCACTCAATTTTTGCCATACAATATTAGAAATACCCAAAGGATCTGATGCTACTAGTCTTTTATAATATGCACTTGCGGGAGAAAGTAATATACGTTTATTAGCCCTTAAGGTTTGTTCTACTCTTTCTGGTTGTATTAAACTGTCTATAAGGGCGTAGTCTTCATTTTTAAGCAACAGTGGCAGTTTTTTACTCACTAAGCCTACTAGCTCTTGCTCAACACCAGCAGAAGGCTGAAGCGCTATAGTATCTATATATTCATCAAACTGACTATATAAAGCATTGGTAAAACTATCTGCAGCACCTGTAAGAATATCTTTATTACTGCTGCCACTAAGTAAAAAAACAACTTGCTCACCAGCTTTTGTATTGCCAATAACATTGGTCATTGTTTTAGCAGCCTTACTGTCTGGCAGCATAGAAGACACATCTTCCTTTAGGTCGATGTTGATACTGCTATATATCAACAATACAAACGATAAAAGAAATACAATCCAGAAGACTGCTTTTCTTTTATTAAAGAAATCATATAAACCGGCAAAGAATATATCCATTATGTACTGGCTATCTATTCAAAGTCAGTGTAAAGCAAATATTTCTTTCTGACTTTTTTAAAGGCTTCAATATCTTTCTTCCATGTTGCCTTTATATCTGCTTCAGACCACTCCTGTTGTATTTGCTTTCTTAACTCTTTAGTACCCGCTAGTTTTTCAAAAAAATTATTAAAAAACTCGTCTCGTTTCTCCGGAGGGAACCAATTGTATGCTTTAATAAGATATGACAACCTAAACGAGCTGCCAATAGTCATACCTGCATCTTGGGCAGTAGTAGCGATCATTAAGCCGTAGCAGGTTTTAGCTGCGTGCTTTGGCTCAGGACCTTTATCAGGTACATTAGGCATAAATCCCCAAACGGTTTTTTCCTTAAAATACGGGTGTCCAAAACACTGAAAAGGTGTATTCGTCCCACGTCCCACACTTATATCTGTACCTTCAAACAAACAAAGAGACGGATAACAATATATAGCTGCCATAGTTCTTAAGTTAGGAGAAGGGTTAACGGGTAAATTGTATTTGGTATTATGATCATACCCTTCACATTGCACAACTTTAAGATCTAGTTTAGAAGCTCCCGTAAACCATTGTTCTTCTTTTAGCATTTGAGCATACTCGCCTGCTGTCATTCCATAAACAACTGGAATTGGTTGCATACCTACAAAAGATTTTAAAGACTTATCCAGAACAGGACCATCAACATAAAAGCCATTGGGATTAGGCCTGTCGAGTATCATAAATGTTTTACCATAGGCGGCACATGCTTCCATAGCATATTGCATAGTAGATATATATGTATAAAAACGACATCCTACATCCTGAATATCATAAATCAATATATCTATGTCTGCTAGATGCTGCTGTGTAGGTTTTTTAGTTTTACCGTATAAAGAAACAACAGGTAAACCCGTTTTACTGTCAACAGCATCACTCACATTTTCCCCTGCTTCAGCTTTTCCTCTGAAACCATGTTCGGGAGCAAATATCTTTACTACATTAACGCCTCTAGCAATTAGTGTATCCGGCAGCAAAACTAAACCGTCACCTACTACAGACGTTTGGTTGATAAGTAGACCTACCCTTTTATCTTTTAACATGGGCAGATACGCATTCATTCTTTCTGCACCTGTAAGTAATATCTGTTCTTCTTCAATACCAAAATCTTGCGCGATAGCAGTTTGACTAACTATTAGCACAGATAATATCAAACCAGATATAATTCGCCTTAAAACCATTTGCCAAAATTTGCTTAAAGATACACTGTCATATAGATATCCAAATATAATGATGTACCTTGCATGAAAATAATTTTTAAGATTTAAAGCAAATATCATGACACAAGTAAAAAGTGGCGACAAGGTTAAAGTGCACTACCATGGAAAATTAACAGATGGTTCAACTTTCGATACTTCTGATGGCCGTGATCCATTAGAATTTACTGTTGGACAAGGTATGGTTATTAAAGGCTTTGACGACGCGTTGTTAGACATGAAAGTTGGTGATAAAAAAACAGTTGAAATCCCTGTTAATGAGGCTTATGGTGAGCGTAGAGAGGACATGGTAGTTGAATACCCTAAGCAAGATTTTCCTGACGAAATGACACCGGAAGTGGGCATGCAATTAAACATGAGTGACAATCAAGGTAATAACTTCCCCGTTGTTATTACTGAAGTAAAAGAAGAGGTTGTTGTTTTAGATGCAAATCATCCACTAGCTGGTAAAGAGCTGGTTTTTGATCTTGAACTAGTATCAATAGGATAATACATTGTTATTATAATAATATTGGCGCCGGGCATTAGTCCGGCGTTTTTTTTAACAACTTAAAAAATACTGAATGAGTACATTTGTTAATAATCAATGCTAACTCATGTCAGTTTTGTCAACAATATTATTACAACTTGATACTGCAACTCAGGCAGTATCCACTTTAGAGGAAACTTCTGCAGAAAAATTATCGCTAATCTATTTGCTTAAAGAAGGTGGTGTATTAATGATACCACTTTTAGCATGCTCTGTGCTAATGGTATATATTTTTGTTGAACGCCTATCGTACATACGTAAAGCATCTAAAATAGATCCTACTTTCATGGCCCGTATCAGGGAGCATGTTACAGATGGCAACTTGAATGGTGCAAAGAACCTAGCAAAAAGCACCAGTGGTCCTATCGCGAGGATTATAGATAAAGGATTAAGTCGTATTGGTAAACCATTTGATCATATCGAAAAATCAATGGAGAATACAGGCAAACTACAGGTATACAACCTAGAAAAGAACTTGTCTATACTTTCATCAATTGCCAATATTGCACCTATGTTCGGTTTCCTGGGTACTATTGCCGGTATGATCATACTATTCTTTAATATTCAGCATCAGGGCTTTTCATTAGCAAATATTGCTGGAGGTATTTATACCAAGATGGTTACTTCTGCTGTAGGTCTGATCATTGGTCTACTATCTTATGTAGCATACAACTACCTAAATGCACAGATCAACAAGACTGTAAATAAGATGGAGGCCGCGTCTGTTGAGTTTTTAGATATACTACACGAACCTACACACTAAAACAGTCTGGTTATGAACCTAAGGAAAGGACTAAGAGATAAAAACGAAGTACATACATCTGCATTGAACGACATACTGTTCATACTTCTCTTCTTTTTTCTCATCATCTCTACACTTGCCAACCCCAATGTGGTTAAGGTAATGACGCCTAAAGGCAAGACAGACACAAAGGCTAAGCAAACCGTTGTAGTAACAGTAGATTCGCTACAGCGAGTTTATGTAGGTACTACACTCACTCCAATAGATTCTCTAAAATCTGTTTTAGCCAGAATAGCTATACAAAATACTGATGCAGAACCTACCGTTGTTGTAAACGGAGATGTAAAAGCATACCATGGAAGTATTATGGCTGTGCTACAAGCAGCAAAAGCGTCCAACTTTAGAGTTGTAGAGGCTGTTAGTAATGAGTAGTGTACGCTTTCGCTTTATTATATTTGTTGAAAGGCAAACATTATCAGTTATTCTTCATCCATATCAGACACTCCGATAGAGTACATAAAAGGAGTTGGTCCGCAGCGCGGAGATATGTTGCGTAAAGAACTGGATGTTCACTATGCAATTGACTTGCTGGAGCACTACCCTTTCAGATATACCGACAGAACCAAGCTAAACAAGATTGGCAATATAAAACCCGATGATAGCTATGTACAACTTATCGGTACACTCACAAACATTTATGAAGAAGGATCAGGCAGAAAAAAAAGATTGACTGCCACCCTTTACGATGACACAGGTAAAATTGAACTGATATGGTTTCAAGGTGCACCTTGGATGAAAAAGAGTTTAGTATCCAATGAGCATTATATAGTATTTGGGAAAGTGTCTTTCTTTAATGGGATACCTAATATAGCTCACCCTGACATAGACCCTTTAAAGTCTGAAACAGCAAAAGCCACATTATCTCCGGTATACCCTTTAACTGAAAAATTAAAAAACAAAGGGCTTAACAACCGTGCGCTGAGCAAGATTATGAAGGAGTTGTTAGGGAAAGTTAGTAAGAATGATTTTCCGGAAATATTGCCTGCAAACATAATTCAACAACACAAGCTTATAGACAGGTATAGTGCAATAAAGTGGATTCACTTTCCTGAAAGCAATGAGCACGCCCGTGCTGCAGAGTACCGGTTGAAGTGGGAGGAACTATTTACTTCTCAATTAAAAGTTGGCCAACTAAGGGTACACAATCATGCTCAGCCGGGCTGGGTGTTCAAAACGGTTGGGGACCATTTCAACACTTTTTATAAAAAGCACTTACCATTTGAGTTAACCGGTGCACAAAAACGTGTATTAAAAGAGATAAGAGGCGATACCGCAACCGGCAGACAAATGAACCGACTCGTGCAGGGCGATGTTGGTAGTGGTAAAACAATAGTTGCAGTAATGTCTATGTTGTTGGCTTTAGATAATGGGTTTCAGGCTTGCTTAATGGCTCCCACAGAGATACTGGCACAACAGCATTATAGAAGTATTACTAAACTGCTTACCCCTATGGGCATTACTGTTGAATTGCTGACAGGAACCGTTAAGGGGAAAGCACGAAAAGAAATACTAAACGGGTTAGAAAGCGGTGCCACAAAAATAGCGGTAGGTACACATGCTTTGATAGAAGACACTGTACAATTTGAGAATCTTGGCTTAGCTGTAATAGATGAACAACACCGCTTTGGAGTTGGACAAAGGGCTCGGCTATGGAAGAAGAATACTACGCAACCGCATATATTGGTCATGACTGCTACCCCAATTCCACGTACATTGGCAATGACATTATATGGAGATCTGGATGTATCTGTTATAGACGAGCTACCACCTGGCCGGCAAGAGATTAAAACATTCCATAGAAATGAAATGCGTAGAGCTCATGTTATGGAGTTCATCAGGCAAGAAATAGACAAAGGCAGACAAGCATATATAGTATATCCCTTAATTGAAGAATCTGAGAAAATTGACTACGAAAGCTTAATGAAAGGCTATGAACAGGTGAGAACATTCTTCCCTGATGATAAATACCGTATAGCTATGGTGCATGGCAGGCAAGACCAAGATGAACGGCAAAGAAATATGGCTCGTTTTGTAAATGGAGAAGCATATGTATTAGTTGCTACTACTGTTATAGAGGTGGGTGTAGACGTACCCAACTCTTCTGTAATGCTTATTGAAAGTGCAGAACGGTTCGGACTGTCTCAATTACACCAGTTAAGGGGGCGTGTTGGTAGAGGAGCTGAACAGTCTTACTGTATACTAATGACTGGCAGCAAACTATCTGAAGAAAGTGCTAAACGCATGAAGATCATGACATCGTCCAGTAATGGATTTGTGATTGCTGAACAAGACCTTGCCATGCGCGGCCCGGGAGATCTTTACGGCACCCGCCAAAGCGGTACTTTTAAGTTTAAACTAGCCGATATTATTCATGATACTGAGATACTAGAACACACAAAGTTGGCAGCTCAGAAGATTTTAAGTGAGGACCCACAGTTAATGCTACCGCAGCACCACGGCATAAAAAACATGCTACTCAAAGAAACCAGGGGAAGTAATAACTGGAGCAAAATCAGCTAAAACAAAGAAGCCTTGCATAAGCAAGGACTTCTAATAATGTTGCAAAAAAGGCTTTCGCCCTTTGCAACCTCGAGGTTTGGCACCAGTGCAAAAGTACATCAACTATTTTAATATCCGATAAATCATTATCATTGCGCTGTGACAAGGTATTTTATAGAGGTTATGTATAACGGTGCTGCATTTCACGGATCGCAAGTACAGGGAGATATCCCCACTGTACAACTAGCACTAAATCAAGCTATTTCAACCCTTTTAAGACAAGAAGTAGAAGCATACGGAGCTAGCAGAACTGACGAAGGTGTACATGCTTTATGCAGTTATTACCATTTCGATTTGGAACAACCGCTACCTGAAAACTTTAAATATAAACTCAACTCTATCCTGTCTGAACATTTGTCAATCAATAAACTATTCAAAACTGTTGATCCTGAATTCAATTGCAGGTTTGCAGCCATCAGCAGAACATACAGATATAGAATTTACACAGAAAAAAACCCTTTTAAATATCACCGTGCATATTACTTTCCTTTTCAGATTGACAGAGCATTACTGAATGAAACAGCTAAACTTTTAAAACAACATACTGACTTTGAAACCTTTTCTAAAAAGAACACCCAAACCTATACTTTCAATTGTGAACTATTTGAATCTTATTGGGAGGAAATAGGTAATGAGTTGCACTATGTAGTAAAAGGCAATCGTTTTCTTAGAGGTATGGTTCGCGGTTTAGTCGGTACGCAACTACAAGTAGCCAGAGGAAGAACTACAATAGAACAGTATAAAAGTATTATAGAAAGTAAAGACTGTACTCAAGCAGATTTTAGTGTACCCGGGCACGGCTTATATTTGGAAAACATCGAATATCCTGAGGGTTCATTATTGGAACTTGTAGACAAGTATCATCAAAACAAATAGGCAATATAGTATGCCGCCCACGCAGCTACTGTTGCCATAACAACAGCTCTTACTGAACTGTACAAAACACCCTGCTCTGTAACTTTTGCTCTGTAAACATTCAATATAAAAACAAATACAAGTGTTATACCTATAGAACACAGAAACCCGCTTTTCACCTCTTGCAGGATATAAAATGGAACAGTAGGGAGCATGCCAGCTATAAAATAAGAAAGACCAATTGTGTATGCGCTGACGGTTATTTCTTTCACGGGTTTGGATGCTGGTTGTAGGTCGTACTCAATAGCGTAAGATGAATACTCTTCTTTTTCCTTTGCAGCCTCACTATCCATTCTCTGTATAATGCTTTCATCCAATCCTATTTCTTCAGCAATTTGTTTTTCTTTTTCGGTCAACCTACCCTCTTCTTCTATTTGATGTTTACCCGTCAGGTAAGTACTTGCAAACATAATAATGCCACCAATAGCAGCAGCTATGGTGGCAATTATCATAATAGTATTATTCGCAAACTTTGCACCGTATAAGGCAGAAATAACAACAAACGGAATTATAATACCATCTGATGCCCCGACAAAAATATCAATCAATCTGTCAGAAGGATGATAATAAGTTTGCTTTTTGTCCATTAAGAAGAATACGCGCGCAAAGTCTCAGTAATAATATCAATGCACTCGTCAATTTGTTGCTCTGTAATAACCAAAGGTGGAGCAAAACGAATCTTATCTCCATGAGTAGGTTTAGCCAACAACCCCTTCTCCATCATTTGCATACATATTTCGCTGGCAGCATCTTTGTTAGAATGTTCTATAACAATGGCATTCAACAAACCTTTACCACGCACCTCTTTTACCAAAGGTATATTTATAGCGCGCATCCTCATACGAAAATAAACACCGAGATTTGCAGCATTCTCTGCAAGATCTTCTTCTACCAGTACTTTCAGAGCAGCAATGGCCACTTTACAACCTAATGGGTTACCACCATATGTAGAGCCATGTTCTCCCGCCTGAATCGTCAACATAACCTCATCGTCAGCTAATACAGCGGATACCGGCATTACACCTGCAGAAAGAGCTTTCCCTAAAATCAATATATCAGGGTGCACAAACTCATGATCGCAAGCCAGCATTTTACCTGTACGTGCAAGACCTGATTGTATTTCATCTGCAATAAACAGGACATTAGCCTCTTTACACATTGCAGCAGCCTTAGCCAGATAACCATCTTCTGGAACAACAACACCAGCTTCTCCTTGAATAGGTTCAACTAAAAATCCAGCAACATTTTTATCCTGTAAAGCTTCACCTAAAGCTTCTATATCGTTATATGGTATTATTTCGTAACCGGGTGTATATGGTCCAAAATCTTTATTCGACTCAGGATCGTTGCTGAAAGAAATAATATTGATAGTACGACCATGGAAGTTACCATCACATACTATGATCTTAGCTTTATCTTCGGCAATACCTTTCTTGTTATAACCCCAACGTCTGGCTAGTTTCAAAGCCGTTTCAACAGCTTCTGCACCTGTGTTCATCGGCAATACCTTGTCGTATTTAAACAACTTTGTGATGTACTCCGCAAACTCACTCATCGGTTCACTATGAAAAGCCCTTGATGTGAGTGTAAGTTCATTTGCTTGAGCAAAGAACGCTTCCATTACTTTTGGATGACGATGACCTTGGTTAAGAGAAGAATATCCTGACAGAAAATCATAATACCTTTTTCCATCAACATCCCATACATAGACGCCTTCGCCTTTGTTGAGCATTACAGGTAACGGGTGATAATTATGAGCACCATATTTTTCCTCCTTACCTATTAATGCCTGTGTTTTTTCTGAAATATTTACTGTACCCATCATAGTCACAAATCTAATAATTTTAAAACTGAGAAATTACAGGTTCGGGCACTTTTACAGCCTTATAGCTATTGAGTTTATCTATATTAAGTATTGTAGAACTCCCGTCGTCTGCTCTCTGAAAGGCTGGCTCAAACTTAGCACCGTACACCATTTCTTCAAAAGTATATGATGTTCTCTGCTGTACTATGTTTGAAAAGTTTTCATCAAAGCCTTTTATATAAAACATCATTTCTATATCAGCTTGTTTTAGTTCCTCGTAACTCATTTCATATAGTGGACTATCCTCATCTATCAAGTGTACTATTGTCCAACTTAATGCTAATGATGTGATCTTATCTATTTCTAATTTCAACCTGAAAAACCTTGTCACCTCTCTATCTCCATCCATAAAATGCATTGCCATAGTTGCCTGAGCCTCAACATCAGTAATATGGTTATTCTTAAAACTGGCAATACGAATCATTAATGCCCTATAACCTTTGTGCGGAGACACCAGTATATTCTCACTAAACTTGAGGTATGCCTTTGGCAAAGAAAAACGCCCGTACAGCAAACCGGTAACCATCGCAAAAGACAATATACCAACAAAAGACTCTAGTGCTGCTACTATATTTGTTGCCAAACCTAAAGGACTGATATGACCATAACCAACAGTAGTTAGTGTTTGAGAACTAAAGAAAAACGCTTGTGCAAAACCACCAAGTAAATTATTAGCTTCTACACTTACTCCTTTTAAGTATTCTACACCCAGCAAAACATAAATCAGTGCAAAAATGACATTGATAGTAGCATAGAAAGAGAACACTGCCAAAAGAAACTTCCAGGGTTTCATTTTGATGAGCGTATGAAAAAGGCTGATGCGTTCAAATAATGTCAGCCCCGTTTTCCGCACGTTAATACTTCCGTCTTTATTCAATATACGCCCACCTTCAATAGTACTATTGTTAGAGAAGCCTGTGTTGTCAACACCTTTTCGTTCAAATATCTTACGCCGTTTTGTTGCCATATTCTTTTTTCAAGAACCTGATTTCCACCCAAACAGATACTGCAACGAGCAGAATCATTGAAAGTATACCTGAAATTAATACAAAACCTGCTGTAAAAAAACGAGCTGTTATATAATGAATAGCTATAAAGGCAATAGCAAAAACAAGCAATTTTACAATCCAGTTCTTAACAGGTAAAAGTCTTAACATAGATGTATTTAAAATCTTTGCTGTTTTCTGCACATAATAAGCACTTTGCACATAAGTACTCAATACAAAGCTCAATGCAATACCCGGTAAACCCATTAATTTATATAATGGGTACATCAACAAACAAGCAACTATATAATCTATCAAAGCACCTGTATTGATAATGCGCCCTTTATGTTTGTTTTGCAGAATAGATGTAAAGCTGTATGCTCTTAATGGAACCATCCATACTGCTGCTGCAAAAATGGGTATAGACTCTGCATATTTACTGGTAAGTACAACTGTAAATAACTCTTGCCTGTATAGATACAGAAAGAAAAACAACGGAAACGCGATACATGATAATATCCTGCCTGTTTGATGAGATACTTGTATTGTTGAGGCATCGCTTGTGTTGTTTTTAAATGTGGCCATCTGCATTAATGCTGCCCCACTAACAGCACCAATTATTAATGGCAAAAACGGTATATCATAAGTAGCATTAAAGTATACAGCAGAAACTCCGGAAGAGAACAACAAAACAATCACAAACTTATCTACCCATGTAATAGTTTTTTGGAAAACGTCATATATGCCTATATGCAACCATAATGAACGTATATCCGCAACTGTATAACGATTATCTTGTTGCCCTATTATTTTTTGAGTATGGCTTAACGACTTGGTAGCTGTAACTAATAATCTGGTACCTCCTAATGCTAGCAGATAGCCGTATAGCTGCGGCATGGTCATTGTTCCATTTAGCATATCCAGATGCAGCAATAGAAATGCTATGGCATATCCAATATTTACAAAAAGTAAAATGCTAAACCTGCGGTATACAATTAGAATAGCCTCTGCTATAGCATTGCAAGAATAAACTATAAAAAACAAGAACGGTATATACCACGCAATATCAATTGCCTTGCTGCTTAGATAGCTAAACACAAATGCTACAACTAACAACCAGACACTTAAAAGCAAATAGTGTTTTGCTCTAAGCGTTTGTATCAGCTGTTTGATAAACGAAGGAGAATATGTTAAAATTATAGCCGGTATCCCAACAAGTGCTACAGCGCTTAGCAAATACAACTGCACCCAAAAACTTTGGTATGTTCCATAAACCTCTTGAGGGAGTTCTCTGGAGAAACCAATAATCACCAATAAAGTAGCTAATGTGGGGAAGAACTTGATTAAAAATATCAAGAAAGAATTACTCCACATAGAGTTGCTATTTGTAGGCTTTGTTTTAAGCGTCACACGCTATACAGTTTAGTATTCTTTCATCAGGCTGCATTTTTCTTCTTGCCTTTCAGGCTCATACCCACAGATGCACCTATAAGCACTAATAACAGTAAGCTGCAAACACCTGCAATTCTATCACCTTTAATAAACTTCTCAGGATGAAACTCAAATACAATCTTATGATCTCCAGCAGGTATTTTAATACCGCGTAACAGGTAGTTGGTTTTATATATTGGAGTTTCCTCACCATCTATATATGCATGCCAGCCATACGGATAATATATGTCTGAGAATACGGCAAATCCATCTTGGCTGTTACTTGACGCAAACTCAAGGTCATTCAAACCATACTTTGTCAGCATAATACTTGTTGCACTATCCTTACCAATGCTATTGAGGTTCAATTCGTTTTTGTAGCTACTTCTTAATACAGCTGTACTTTTCGAATCAAAATCACCTGATTTTGCAGTATCTCCTAATGCATGTGCATTAAGTGCCAGTATCTCATCGTCAGCAGTTTCTGCCCATTTAATATTATTTACAAACCAGGCATTACCATTAGCCTCGGGGTTAGGAATAGCTACAGGTTGCCCCCCCTGCCCTTGCGGAGAAATAATGTATTTGGTATTCAACATATTCAACACCTCGGCGTTGTATCTACCATTCATATGGATGTCAATCATATCCTGATAGATTTCCATTTTAGCAGGGCTATAACCACCAATACATTTGTGATGTATAGATTGTATAGAGTTATTATACACATTACGAGACAGGTCTAGTACACGGTAATATGGATCAGGATCTTGCTGTATTTGTCTGTCAACAGGGCGCGGCTCAAACTGAGCTTCATAGTCCATTTCGTCAACAAAATTATCTTCGTTTAAATAGCGTGTATCAATTCTTATCAAATCTGCCGCTATAAGTGCTATTGCAGCAAAAGCTACATATTGTGCCTTAAGCTTGTTTTTACTGTATGCCCATAGCAAACCAACCATTAATGCAATAAACACAATGCTTGTAATCCCCGACTTAGTGGCCATGCTAGCTCTATCTTCTTGTATAGCTCTTACAACACGAGCTGCAGGTTCTTCTTGTCCGAACGATTGTGTCAATTGCTGAACTAGCTGCGCATCTTTTTCAGACTTATAATCCGACATACTTCCTGCAATCAAAGCCAAAACACAAAGCGATGCGGTAATAATACCAGATAGTTTAACTGCCTTCCAAAGCTTTTCTTTAGATAATTGCTCACTAAGTGCATCATTTAGAGCCCATGCGGCAAAAAATGGGAATAGCAATTGAGGTATGGTAAGTATCATATTCGGCACACGAAACTTATTGAAGCCCGGCAAAGTGTCAAACAGAAAGTAGTTGAAACCTGCAAAGTGGTAACCCAATGACATCAGGAATGCCAACGCTGAAACACCAATCACCCACCATTTGTGGTTACTTTTTATCAGGAACAAGCCAAGTACAAACAAAAACACTATTACTGCGCCAAAATAAAATGGACCACCTGTAAATGGTTGACTACCCCTGTAGGTAGGTAAGTTTTTTGTAAACCCTTCCACTGCCTGAGGTTGTACTCCCATACTGCTCATTACATCTGCAGTTTCAGAACCTTCGCCCACATCTTCCTGACTGGCACCACCATAGTACATAGGTATTAGTACGGTAAAACTTTCTGCCCACTCATTACTCCAACGAAAAGCATATTCTTTATCTAAACCACCACTCTTCTTTCCTTCATCGTGGTTGATGGTAAGTTCACTTTCACCGCCACGCATTGTTGTTTTATTGTATTCTAATGTTACCAAAAAGAGTTGCATAGTACAACCAACAGCTATAGCCGAGATACCCAGAGAGATACCCGATGCAACAAAAAATTGCTTGAGTTTACCTTCTTTAAGTAAGTTGATAAAGTAAATGATCACCATGCCCAATATAATCATGATTGAATAGTACATGATCTGGTAGTGACCTGTTGACATAAACAATAGCAAAGAGACACTTAACAACGGTATACCTCTCCACCAATCTCCTTTATACAAATAGATCAACCCGCCTAAAACTGCAGGCAGGTAAGCCAGTGCAAACATCTTTGTTTCGTGCCCTGCTTCTATTAATGTAATGTTGTAGGTAGAAAATGCATACGCTACAGCACCTGCCGCACATATCCATTTATTGAACCTCATTGCAGCGCCCAACATATAAAAACCAAGCATCGCTAATATTAAAAAGCCTGCCGGTTTACCAAATATGCCCATGAAACCACGCTGAACGGGGTGCGCTATATTATTGGTTTCCGGTACATAGTGTGTATATGTAGGCATACCACCAAACATAGAGTTACTCCAAAAAGTATTCTCTCCTGTTTTTTTGTGCCATTCCATAGCCTCGTGCGCCGATGCTTTCCAGCTGATCGTATCGCCTTGATATAGCACACCGTCAAACTGGGGGCTACTAAATATAAACGCTACTACAATAAAGCCTGCTATAATATATATATGAGGCAAAAAGCTCTTTAGATCTATTTTCTGCATTACAGGTATTTGAATTAGTAAAAATAAACATTATAAGCGCTACACGAAATATAAAGAACACATAAAATAAATACACCTATTATCGCCAATAACAGCATTAGCCACGCTTATTTACAGACAGTTAGTATTTGCACAAGTATCGAAACTATTTATTATTTTGCACGTTTTATTTTGATATTCAAACACTCATGACCTTTAAGGAAGATACGATATTCGACATAGGTATGCACAATGGCCAAGATACCATCTATTACCTGAAAATGGGCTACAAAGTAGTAGCTGTAGAGGCCAACCCTATGCTGGTTGAAGAATGTACTAAGAAGTTTCAGAACTACATTGCTGACGGACGCTTACAAATTGTAAACGTGGGTATTGCAGAAGAGAAAGGAGTTCTTCCATTTTATGTGAATAACCGTATGAGTACCTGGAGCTCTTTTGACAAGCAATATGCATCTAAAGAAGGCTCTACTTATACTACCATTGAGGTAGAATGTGTTACACAAAAAGACATATTTGAAGAATACGGCGTACCTTACTACTTAAAGGTTGATATTGAAGGCTTTGACTACCTTGTTTTAAAAGATATACCAGAGGGAGATATAAAACCTAAGTATGTATCTTTTGAAGCTACCGAGGCATCCTGGATAGACATTGTACGCGATAAGGGGTACACTAAATTCAAGCTTATCAACCAATTGAGTTATAAAGACGTTAACCTGAAGAAAGAAAAAAGTAGGTCTTGGCTGTTTACACTACAGGTAAAACAAAGCATACAAAAGTATTTCCCATTCGTACCATTCAAGCATAAAAAAGGTGCTACCGGGCCATTTGGTGAGCATCTGGAAGGTAAATGGTTGAGCTATGATGAGATCATGTATATATATAACGAGTTCCATGACAAAAAATACAATAGGTTCTCTTGGTTTGATGTACACGCCACATATTAATCAACAACATATGTAGCCCTCCACAGGCTGTGCATATAAAGTTGTTCCACAATTCCGTATTTTTCAGGATTAGAAGTTACATTTGCCCACTCTGGATAATATGGACAAGAAGACTGCAACGCTATCTACGGATACATTATTAAAGGCCTACAGGTTGATGATGACCGCTAAGGCTATGGCTGATATATACGACGAGAACAAGCAGATTACAAAATATGTGCACAGTACCTCTCGCGGGCACGAAGCCATTCAGTTAGCAACAGGTTTTTTACTGGAAGACTGCGACTATGTGAGCCCTTACTACAGGGATGAAAGCATTATGCTGGGTATGGGTTACAGACCATACGAGCTCATGTTGCAATTATTGGCAAAAGGTGACGACCCCTTTACCGGAGGACGTGCTTACTACAACCACCCTAACATCCGCAGAGATAATTTTCCGAAAATCATACACCAAAGTAGTGCTACAGGCATGCAGGCAATACCAACAACAGGTGTTGCACAAGGCATACAATATATAGAGAAGCAAGGGTTGATAGATTACCCTACTCCACCGGTTGTAGTATGTTCACTGGGCGATGGTAGTGTAACAGAAGGTGAAGTGAGCGAGGCTTTCCAATTTGCTGTATTACACCAACTACCTATCATCTACTTGATACAAGATAACGACTGGGGTATCTCCGTAACCAGCAATGAAGCGCGTACCATGGACGCTTATGAGTTTGCTGCAGGATTTAAAGGGATGGAGCGTGTGCGTGTAAATGGCAGCGACTTTGCTGACAGTTACAAAACCATGCAGTATACCATAGACTGGGTGCGTAAAGAACGTAAACCTATTTTGGTACATGCCAAAGTGCCATTATTAGGACATCATACCAGTGGTGTACGCAGAGAGTGGTATCGTGATGAGGAAGATCTGGCAAAACATGCTCTGGACGACCCAGGACCAAAACTGAGAAAAAAGTTATTGGAAAAAGGTGTTAAGGAAGAAGAGCTGAACAAAATTGAAGAAGAAGAACGTACATACGTTGAAGAAGAATTTAAGCAAGCTGTAGCTGCCCCAGACCCAGATCCGGCAACTGTTGCAGACCATGTGTTTGCACCTACGCCTATTACAGAAGAGCAAGGCAATCGTACACCTGCAGGTGGCGAAAAAGTAGTAATGGTAGATGCTGCACTGCACGCAGTTGAAGAGATCATGAGAGAATACCCCGAAAGCTTATTCTACGGTCAGGATGTGGGCGGACGTATAGGCGGCGTATTTCGTGAAGCGGCAACGCTGGCACAAAAGTTTGGTGATGCCCGCGTATTCAATACAGCCATACAAGAGGCCTATATAATAGGTAGTACCGTAGGTATGAGCGCTGTAGGGTTGAAGCCAATTGTAGAAGTACAATTTGCAGATTATATATATCCGGGCTTAAATCAGCTGGTAACAGAAATGAGTAAAAGCTGTTACCTGAGTTGTGGTAAGTTTCCCGTAGCATCCATTATACGTGTACCAATTGGTGCGTATGGAGGTGGTGGCCCATACCACAGCGGCAGCGTAGAAAGTACATTGGCAACTATAAAAGGTATTAAAATAGCATACCCGAGTAATGCTGCGGATATGAAGGGCTTAATGAAAGCGGCGTATCACGATCCTAACCCGGTGGTAATGTTGGAACACAAGGGCTTGTACTGGAGTAAAGTACCAGGCACTCAAGATGCCATGACAATTGAACCGGATAAGGATTATGTTGTACCTTTTGGTAAGGCCTCTATCGTAACACGTGCTACGCAAGAAGCTATGGACAACGGCGAGAGTATGTGCATCATCACTTATGGTATGGGCGTACACTGGGCTAAAAATGCTGCTAACAACTACAAAGGGCAGGTAGAGATAGTAGACCTACGTACTATATATCCGCTGGATGAAGAACTGATATTTGAAGTTGTACGCAGACACGGTAAATGTCTGGTACTTACAGAAGAGCAATTAAACAACTCTTTTGCAGAATCTCTTGCTGGGCGTATAGCACAAAACTGTTTCCAAAGTTTGGATGCTCCTGTAGCTACTATGGGTGCTCTAGACTTACCTGCCGTACCTATGAATATGGGGCTGGAAGCAGAAATGTTGCCTAGTGCCGATAAGGTAGCTGCCAAAATACAAGAGCTAATCAGTTATTAAACAATTTATGAAGAACCTATTACTACCCTTTTTAGTACTTGCAGTACTCTCTTTAAGCTCATGCTTTAAAGTATGGACATGCGAGTGCGAAGTAGATTCCAACGCTCCTACCTGTACAGGTAATTCTGCTGAAGCTATCAACATTCTGAGGTGACTTTCACTGGTTTTAAGAAAAATGCACAAAGCGAATGTGATAAAAACAGAGATAATATCGCAACCTTTAATGGTATACCCTCCAATTATGTAAACTGCAAACTCAAATAACCTGCAATGAAAAAAAACACTAACCTACTTTATTGGAATAGTTGTAATAAGCATAAATGCTTGCAAGAAAGATTATACCTGTACATGTAATGCCTCTAACGGAAGAGAGTATGTTAACAACATTGAAAAAACAACTAAGAAAAAAGCCAAAGACAACTGTGCTGCATACAAAGCATACGTAGGTGGCAGCACAATAACGGGATTATCTGTATCCTGCGAGCTCAAGTAGCATTATTTTGTAGCACTGCTACGGTTTATCGTTAATATCGTAAATTGCAGGTAAGATAAAAGAGAGAGTGCTATGAAATATTTTACTATCCCCTTTTTGGTGGCAGTAATACTGTGTGCCACATCTTGCAAAAGAGATTATAATTGTATTTGCGTTGGTAACGACAAAACATCTATACACCCAATACCCCCTACCAGTAAAGCTGAAGCAAAAAACAGTTGTGATAACATTGGTATACTAATACGCCAAAACAACCCTGAAAGCAAAACAGGCTGCAGGCTGGAAAAGAGATAGCAAGTAGCTAACTACAGTATTGTTGTAGTTCAGTAAGTTTTTATTGAGCTAATTATTCTATTATAGTTCAAAAAATGGCCATTCTTATAATTAAACTTCTGCTGCTTAAATCTGTCTTATACTAAACTACTGCACATGCGATTAGCTTTTTACGCTGTATTACTACTATCATTTATCAACTGCCAGGCACAACCTTCTTTTCCACCACCACAAGGTTTGTACTGTAGCTGCGGACCTACAACTGGGCAAGGAAACGGCTCTGTAAACCCTGCGGTTGCCGCAAAACCTTTTGTTGAAGGCATACTGGTACGTGCAGGTTGGGATGTTATAGAACCCACAGACAATAGCTATAACTGGGCTTTATTAGACACGCAGATAAACAGAGTACGCCAATACGGTAAGAAAATATCTTTGGGCATAGGCTCGGGCATACATATTCCTTAATGGGTTTTTAATGCCGGTGCGCAACGTGTGGTTTCCTCTATGCCGATTGCTGATACTATTGCCGTACCATGGGATCGTGTATACCTGAACAAATGGAAAGAGTTTATAAATGAGTTGGGTAACAGATATAAAAACGATACCATCATCAGGATGGTGTACATCACTCACTCTACTGCAAATGGTTTCGAAATGCAGCTACCTAGAACTACTACACCTACACTATCTGCTATAGGTTATACAGACAATAAAATGTCGGACTCGTGGAAGGAGGTAATTGATGCTTTTAATAATGCATTTCCGAACCATTATTTATCCAACGATTTTCACCCCGTTAATAATAGCGACGCTGTTGCCGATACAGTGTATCAATACGCGGTAAGCACTATAGGGCAAAGGTATGGTGCTGCTGCCTGGTGGTGGACGCAAAAGAACACAACCGTGTACCCGGCGCAATATAGTATCATGAAAAACTCTGCCGCTAACAATACATTTAGTGCAGTACAGTTTGCAGGAAATGGCTCGAAAGATTCAGCAAGGTTTGGTGCAGGAGGAATGCCCGTGGCATTGCAACTGGGGATAGACGACAAAATATGCTACTGGGAAGTATGGAATGACGACCTGCTTAATCCGCAATTTGACTCTTTGTTTACTGCAGCTGCTTGCACACCACTAAACATTGAGGAACAAGACGAAATAATAACAAAAATATACCCCAACCCTACTGATGGTATATGTACAATAGAACTTCCGGATACACAAACAAAAATCCTAATTACAGACATGAGCGGCAGGGTAATATTTAGAACAGAACAACAGCACAAAAAGTTGATCGTTGATCTTAGCAGCGTTCCTGCAGGAGTGTATTTGCTGCAACTAAACAGTGCATATAGCAATACATTCCATAAACTGGTGATACAGTAAGTCAGGTTTAATCATGCCAGACTTACTTAAGCTTAAAACTAACGGGTAAGGTAAAGTATACTTTTACAGGTACTCCATCTTGCTCTCCCGGTATCCATTTGGGCAGTTGAGATACTGCTTCTACTGCTGCTTTTGCCAATATTTTATTGGCTCTTCTCTTTGCACGCACCTTTTTTATATTTCCCTCTTCATCTACTACAAATTTTACAAACACTTTGCCTTCCAGTTTTTTCTTAATGGCCTCGTCAGGATATTTCAACAACTCTGCGATTTTTGCAGACACATCATAGGGAGGCTCGGGCATCTCATCTACATACGATAAGATCTTCTCATCAACATCGCTGTATACATCTGCAGTATCGGCAGACTGTGCCTGCAAACCATTCATTAAAAAGAAGGATACAAATACTAATACAATGCGTTTCATGAGTATTACTTAAGCTTAAAAGACAGTGGCAAGGTATAGTATACTTTTACAGGCTTACCATATTGTATACCCGGTTTCCATTTAGGTAGTTGAGATACTGCTTCTACTGCTGCCTGAGACAATAGTTTATGGGGACTTTTTTTGACTACTATATTCGTGATCTTGCCATGCTCATCTACAACAAACTGTATCAGCACCTTACCTTCAATGCCCTTTTTCTTGGCCTCTTTAGGGTATTTCAATACGCCTGATATCTTTTTGTATACATCATATGGCGGTTCCGGCATTTTCTCTGCATAACTGTAAACAACCTCATCGTTTACTGGTGCGTCTGTAGTTTCAGATGTTTGTGCGTATAAGCCTGTACTTAGCAAGAGTATTGTTAGAGTTATTATAATTTGCTTCATCGTAGTTATTGTAGTTTAAAAGTGAGTGGTAAAGTATAATATACTATTCTGTAATACTCAGCCCCTTTCTTATTATTTAATGGGTATTCTCGCTTGTCAAAATACACTTTCGATTGTGCAAACAAGCTGTTTACGACAAGTAATATAGCAAGGGTAAATATTGTAGGTTTCATTAAGTAAAGATAAGGTACTGTAACAAAATCTATTTTAGTATGCATTATAAAAAAGGTTAGCAATGAGCGCTAACCTTTTTTATATTACAGTTATATTTTCGTAGCAGGTTTATGTTTGTACTTCCCCTTACTCTTTCTGATGTTAACAGCTACCACTTTGTATTCAGGGCACATCGTTTCTGAGTCAGAAACACCTGAAGTGATATTATTCAGCATTATCTCAGGAAAGTGGAATGTACTACTTAAAACACCCGGTTTTACTTCGTCAGTAATTCTGGCTTTGATATCCACTTTGCCGCGAGGAGATTCTACACATACCATATCTCCATCGCTGATGTTATGCTTTGCAGCATCTTCAGCACATATCATCAGTACATCATCTTTCAATATTTCTGCATTGAAGGTACGGCGTGTCATTGCACCACAATTGTAATGCTCCAACTCACGGTTTGTAGTAATAATATACGGATACTCTTTACTGTGTTGTACAATCTCTTCTGACTCTCTCCAATCGCTGAATACGAACTGACCTAAACCGCGTTTAAATGTTTCGGTATGCAGCATGTCTGTGCCTTTACCATCTTTAGCTACCGGCCATTGCTTACCGTTTACGCCCAGTTCGTTCCACTTAATACCTTCAAAGAATGGAACGATCTGTGATATTTCTTCCAGCACCCATTCAGGATTGTACACTTCAGGTTGCTCATATCCCATACGGTTCATCATGTCTACCATGATTTGTCCATCAGATTTAACACCCGGCAGTTGCTCTACCACCTGTTGTACTCTTTGTACCCTGCGCTCACCATTGGTAAACGTACCACTCTTCTCTAAGAATGATGCTGCCGGTAATACAACAGTAGCCAACTTAGCAGTTTCTGTCATAAATAATTCCTGCACTACCAATAAATCAAGGCTGTTTAACGCCTTCACCACGTGTTGTGTGTTGGGATCTGTTTGAGCAATGTCTTCACCTATTACCCACATTGCCTTCAAACTGCCGTCTATAGCAGAGTCAAACATCTCTGGTATTTTCAAGCCTTCGTAATCAGGCAATTTAGCATTATAAAACTGCTCATATCGTTCGTGTGATTGAGGATCGTTTACTGCCATATAACCTGCACCCTGATATGGCTGAGCTCCCATATCTGCTGCCCCTTGTACATTATTCTGTCCACGCAGCGGATTAACACCTACTCCACGACGACCAATATTACCGGTTATCATAGCTAAGTCAGCTATCTGCATCACTGTAAATGTACCTTGAGAATGCTCTGTAACTCCTAAGCCATGGAAAGACATAGCTGCAGGTGCTGAGGCATATGCAATAGCTGCTTTACGTGCCAGATCTTTATCTACACCTGTTATCTTCGATAGTTCATCCATATCCAACTTCAGGATATTCTCTTTGAACTCATCATACCCTTCTGTACGTGCATCAATAAAATCTTTGGCTTCCAATCCTTCGCTAATGATGTAGTACAATAACATATTGAGCATAGCCACGTTTGTTCCAGGGCGTAGCTGCAAATGGTAGGTAGCATATTTTGCCAACTCTGTTCTACGAGGATCGATTACAATACTAGGCTTACCGCTAATTTCAAATTGCTTCAACTTAGCACCTGTTACAGGGTGCCCCGATGTTGGGTTGGCACCTATTACCATGATACACTCTGTATAATCCAGATCCATTATAGAGTTGGTAGCAGCACCTGTACCAAAAGTACGCTGCATACCCACTGCCGTAGGCGAATGACAAACACGTGCACAACAATCAATATTATTGGTTCCCATTACAGCACGAATGAACTTTTGCATTAAGTAGTTCTCTTCGTTTGTACCACGTGCAGATGAGATGCCTGCAACAGCATCACCACCATATTTCGATTTAATGTCTTTTAATTTATCTGTGATAAAGTCGTATGCTTCATCCCATGTTGCCTCTACAAACTCTCCGTTCTTTTTAATAAGAGGTGTTTTAAGGCGGTCAGGGTGATTATAAAAAGCGAAAGCATAACGTCCTTTCAGGCAAGTATGTCCGGCGTTTGTATCCGCATCAAAAGGTGCCTGTATAGATTTTACCTGTCCTCCCTTAATTGCTACATCAAGATTACAACCTACCCCACAGTAAGTACATACGGTACGTACTTTCTCATCATACGCTGTAGACTTAGACTCATATACATCAGATATTGCAGAGGTAGGACAAGCCTGAGCACATGCACCACAACTCACACAATCAGACTCGAAGAATGGCACTTCCTGCCCTTTTACAATATGAGCATCAAAACCTCTTCCGGCCATACTCAATACAAACTGCCCTTGTACTTCGTCGCACGCTCGCACACAACGAGAACAGTTAATACACTTAGACATATCTGTCTTCATGTACGGGTGGCTTAAGTCTTTCTGGCGATCCAGATGATTTTTCCCTTCCGGATAACGTACATCACGAACACCAACCTGAGCTGCTACTGTTTGTAATTCACAGTTATTATTTACCTCGCAAGTAAGACAGTCTAATGGATGATCTGTCAATACAAGTTCAACAATATTTTTACGAAGATCTTGTATGTTTTGGGTATGCGGAAATATATGCATATCCGGAGATACGGGAGTATGACATGATGCTACTGCTTTTGTGCTACCATTAGCAGTAAGAGCAACATCTACACTACATACACGACACGCACCAAATGGTTTTAAGTTAGGCGCATCACATAGAGTAGGTACATAATCCTCTCCAAAGTTTCTTTTTAAAAAAGCAAGTATTGTTTCGCCTTTATTCAATTCGTAAGGCACACCGTCTACATAGGCAACTTTTGCAGCTACCTTATCTGTACTTTGTATGCCTCCCTGCGAAGGCTTTACGTAATATTGTTTACTCATAACAGTTTGTTTTATGAGAAGTATTGTGCTAATTCGTTATCAAAATATTTTAATGAGTTACGTATTGGTAAAGGTAAACCTCCACCTAATGCGCAAAGAGAACCGACCTCCATCGTATTGATAAGATCTGTAAATAGTTTTCTGTCCATCTTATAATCGCTAGTTCTGGCCTTGTCTATCATCTCATAACCACGGGTAGAACCCAGGCGACAAGGGAAACATTTACCGCAGCTTTCGTGTGCTGTAAACTGGAAAAGATGTTCTAAATACTGAATGATCGGGAAGTCCTTCGGTATACATACAACTGACGCATGACCAAGCAAAAAGCCATTTTCTGAGAAAGATTCAAAACTAATATTCAGATCTTTTATTTTCTCAACAGGAACTAAGCCACCCAATGGGCCACCTATATGCATTGCCTTTATCTCTTCTTTAAAACCGCCGCCAAGCTGTTCTACAACTACAGATAGAGGAGCACCCATATCCACCTCGTAAATACCCGGCTTATTAAAGAACCCATCCAGCGACACCAGCTTTGTACCTGTAGATTTACCGACACCAATTGATGCAAACTTATTACCACCATTTTGAACAATCCACGGTATACAAGCCAGCGTTTCTACATTATTCACCACGGTTGGCTTATTAAACAAACCTTCATGTGTAGGATACGGCGGACGCACACGCACTTCAGGACGTTGCCCTTCTATAGAAGAAAGCAAAGCTGTCTCTTCTCCACAAATGTATGCACCTTGTGCTTTGATTACTTTAAAATCGTAAGAGAAGTTTGTCCCAAGAATATTTTCGCCTAGAAGGTTTTTTGATCTTAAATCGGCAAGTGCCTGTTCTACTATTTCTACAGATTCTGGATACTCTCCACGAATGTATAGCACACCTGTTTTTGCACCTGTAATGTATCCGGCAATCATCATACCCAGCAATACAGAGTGCGGTTGCTTTTCTAACAAATACCTGTCACTGTATGCACCCGGATCTCCTTCGTCTGCATTACACACAATAAACTTAGTATCCCCTTCCGTATTTCTGCAAGAATCTAGTTTGAAAGAAATTGGAAAACCTGCACCACCACGACCACGCAAACCAGACTCTTTTAACTCCAGAAGCAGCTCTTCTGCAGACATATTAAGTGCCGTACTTAGTATCTTGTAATATTCATCTATCCCCGGGAAAGCGTTAGTTAATATTGGTGTACCATGAGCAGCTACATTATACTTGTCTATAGTGCCTTTATCTCCTTCCTTCAAGCTGCCTATACTATCTATAGCATCACCAGAATAGTTTAATCCGTTTACATTGAATGCGCTATTCTCATGGCAACGACCAAGACAACACATCTCCCCTATTTCTTCGGGTTTATAATGCTCAGATAACTTTTGTTTTAATACTTCTTGTGTGCTGGCTGTCATACAAGAGCTTCCGTTACACACATAAACTTTCTTTCCTTTATGTTCCGGGCGCAAAAAATCATAAAAGGTAGCGGTACCGTATACGTTTGCTTCGCCCATTAAAAACTTTTCAGCCAGCTTTTCTATGTCTTCAGTCGGAACTGTACCTGACTCACGAGCTGCAATACCCAGCTCTTCAAAGAGGTTATCCTGTAATCCTTTCCTGCCTGATAATTCTCCTAGGTTTTTTGACATGATTCAAATCTATTGTAAATGCTATGTATAAGGCATTTAAGCTAAATTTATTTTTCTAAATGTTTGGTATTAAATGTACTTAATTTTCCTGTATGAGTAAAATCAGAATTATTTATTCAGTTGTGCGGCAAAAGGGTTCTCGTAATTATCAGATTGGTCTTCATCTGTATTGTCCAAACACTTATAATCTTTTTCTAACAATAGGTATAATTCATTACCATCTCCTAAGTCCATTAATCCATCAAAACCTATCCTTTCTGTTGTACACCATATGTTTGCCTGGGTATCGGGTATCATCATTGTAATTGTATCATTCAAATAAGTTGCAGACATTTTCTCATTCGATACTTTTTTGAGTGCATAAGTAAGCTTCGAAGGGCCGAAGTGAGTGAACTCTTCTATTATTCCCTCTTGAGCAAACTTATCAACCTCTGATTTTGTGAGCCTCAACCTCACTGAATTACCCCTGATTCGTATTTTCATAAATCTGTATTGTAGAATAACTTCGTAAATATAATTAATTGATAATCCTTTCTGTATAGGTATAGATGTTGAATTTATCACTCTTTAAAAAGCCCACCAGTGTTATACCAAACTCTTCAGCTGTTTCAACGGCTAAGCTAGATGGAGCGCCAACTGCACATACAACTTTAACACCGCACATGGTTGCTTTTTGCAGCAGTTCAAAACTCGCCCTGCCGCTTAATAATACAATATATCTATCCATTGGCAACAGATCTCCTTTCATTGCAGCTCCTATTAGTTTATCCATCGCATTATGACGACCAACATCCTCTCGTAAAAGCTGCATTTTGCCATTCATGTCAAATAATGCAGCAGCATGTATTCCTCCAGTCGCATCAAATGCGGATTGGTGTTTTCTTACTACGTCTGGTAATGATTTAATGATATCTGCTGAAATAGAAAAAGGCTTTACCTTATCATATATATTACATTCTATTTTTATCGCATCGATACTGGCTTTACCGCAAACACCGCAACTAGAGGTAGTATAAAAGTTACGCTGTAGTTTCTTATCAGCTATTTGCACATCAGGATGCAGTGTTAATTGTACCGCATTATCATCAACTTGCTCAAAAGCTACTACTTCATCATTTGTAGTAACAATACCCTCTGTCAGCAAGAAACCAGTTGCCAACTCTTCATCATTACCAGGTGTACGCATGGTAACGGCTAAGTTGGTTTTGCTACGCTGTTTACCAAAAACCAAACGTATCTCCAGTGGTTCTTCTACTGCAAGTAAATCATCCACACACTCCAGACCTGCTGCTCTCACTTTCCATATTTTCTGCTGTTTTATCAAGTGCTCTGTCATAGCTTTCAAAAATAGCTGTTAATACGCTATTTAGCACCCTATACTAATGACTGCAATAAATATTAACTCGTAATTTATAAACAATTAGAAAATAATTACTTACGTAAAAAAATAGGATAAAATACGTAATTTGCCAGCTTGTAGGTAAACGAAAAATTAAATAAAATGCGTACTAAAACGATCTTAACATTAGCAATAGGAGCTATTGCTATCACTTCTTGTAAAAAACAAAAAAATGATGTTATTCCTCCAAAAGACACAGCTACTGTTGTAGAGGAAGTTGTAGATACCAGTACAACAATATCAGGTATTGCGAACATTCATCTTCCTATATTTGGTATTAATAATGCCAACATACAGGTAATGCGTAATAGTGGTTTGGAAGAAAAAGTGACTCTTTCCGTAACAGGAGTACCACAAACTATGGAGGTCAAGTTCAGGCCAGCCTCAGGATACACAAGCTTTTCATCAACACTAAGGGCTGTATCAAGAATAACACCTCCCGGCATGTACCCTATTACTATTACCAGCACAACAGAATCGGGTAAAAAAAGAGATTATAAAATTGATTTGGTGGTGGACACTCCTACTAAAAGAGAGTGCGAGATCGCAATATTCAATATTCTCCGCACAAACCAATTTCAAACAAGAGACACTTCTATTGATAGTATTGTTGACCAAAACGCCTCAATTGTTACAAGCTCCCAGGACAATGAAATATACCTGAGAAATATGATTCTGGTATTCGACCAGTCTCCTTTCAATACTTTTAGAACATTTAATAGCAACAGCTTCTTCCATGTTATGATAAAGTATGATTGCTATACAGGAACAGCAACCATCCCTATGCAAAAAATAGAAGGCAGACCTTTAGGTGGTGGTGTAATAAAAGAGTTTGAAATATGGGGAACCGGTAAAGCCGATACCAAGAACAATATTCTTAAAATAAACTATACAACAAGGCTTGACGATACGACAAACCCTGCTACAAACTCGTATACGCTGGAAGCTGAGCTAAACGAACTAAACTAGACGTCAATACAAAACACTTACAATGCGAAGCTATATTGTCGAATTAGATATGTAGCTTCGCATTTTTATTGATATATGTTGCAAGCAGGTAGTTTTCATACATTACAAGTAATAAAATTAGTAGACTTTGGTATTTACCTTTTGTTTAACGACGAGGAAATACTAATGCCTAAAAGGTTTATTCCTGATGGTATACAAGAAGGCGATACAATAGACGCCTTTATATATCATGACAATGAAGGACGTCTAATTGCCACTACTCAGGAACCATATGGTGAAGTAGGTGATATTGTACTACTGGAAGTTGCGGATAAGACGAAGCAAGGTGCTTTTTTGAAATGGGGCATCATGAAAGATTTATTTCTCCCCCTTTCTCAACAAAGGTCTGTGATACGTGTAGGTGGTAAGTACTTAGTTTACATTTATGTAGATGAGCAAACAGGACGAGTAGCTGCCAGCGAGTACATTTCTCGTCATCTGGATAATGAAAACCTGACTGTTCAAGAAGGTGAAGAAGTAGACCTTACTGTTTGGCGAAAAACAGATATAGGTTTTGCTGTAGTAATCAATGGTGTTCACGAAGGTTTAGTACACAGTAATGAGTTATTCCAAGACTTGACCATTGGACAACAACTATCAGGTTATGTCAAATCAATTCAGGCAGATAATAAGATCAATGTATCACTCGGTAAAAAGGGTTACCAACGCATAGAATCGGAGGTAGATAAAGTATGGCGACTATTACAGGAGAATAACGGCTACCTACCTTATCACGACAAATCGACGCCTGAAGAAATATACGATTACTTTAAGATGAGTAAGAAAGCTTTTAAAATGGCTATTGGTGCCTTATATAAGCAGCGTAAAATATCATTCACAAAAACAGGTATAAAAGCAGCTGATTAACGTCCAAACATATCCATCTGCTTATATTCTGATGTTTTAACCGTATAGTCTGAATCTGTTTCGAGTTTAGTCACCTCAAACTCGCTATCTAGTTTATCTTTCTTGTAAAACTTGCCTGCCATCATAGTTCCTTCTACTCCACCAACTCCATTAAGATACATGGTCCAGGGTGTCATGCTACCTGCTTTCTCAAAGCTCATTGGCTTTTTATCTGTTACCCATATATCTGCGGACGTGCCTTCTTCCTCGTCAACACAATGATATTTCACACATGACAAGTTTGCTATTGTTCTATTACCCGTCGACTTACTGCATTTAACATCCTCGTACACCTCAGAATAATTTACCTTGTTCTGATACATTTTGCTCATGTTTTGCATACCCATATTTTTGGTATTCATGGCAAAAGCTGTTTTGTCTTTTTCATTGAGCATAACCATGGTACCGTTTTTTTCATCTATGATGATGGTTGCCGCCTCTCCATTATTAACATCAGATCCGCTATAACCAAAAATTTGCTGTTTTGTATTTACATGAAATACAACATCTGTCTCGTCTTTCTTTTTGCCGTTTTTATACTCTACAAAGTGCATATGTACTACCTGTGGAAATTCATATTCAGCCTCAATTTTGCCCATTGCAAACTTATTGAACTTGTTCATTCCAGGCTCCCCATACTTTTTCATGTATTTGTCCTGTAGCGCATTTTCTACATGACTACGTCCGGGTTGAGCATATACCTGCAATGTGATTACTATTGTCAATAACGTAAGAAGTAACTGTTTCATAGCATTTTACTTGATCTACGTCTAATTTACCATACTTGGTATGTTTATGCAAGAAAGAGCATCTCAGGTTTTTAACATCACCTTTCATATTTACTCTATATATTGCTGTTGTTACAGAATAAGCATTCATGAGTTGGAAAAACATTAGATGGTATATAAGGTATTATAGCCAGTTCTTTCCCTTTACCATAAACACTTTATTATGTTTGTTGGCTGCATATGTCGGCTATCGTATACTGTATCAACCATACAACAATGCTGAGCCTCAACCATTCCGTCCGTTTATTATACTAATGGGCAAGCTTGCGTTCTGGTTTGTCATCACTATTATTCTGGCTTCTATCGTGAGCACATTGATCAGTTGGATATACTATATATACTTGCAGAAAAAGAAAGGCACGCAACTACAATTAGCTTTTTCTACAAAAACTAAAAATGGTAAAAAAACTAAGCTGTTCATGGATGCGGAGCTACATGGAGCAAAACGTCCTTTACTGGGATTCGTCAAAGGAAGGTTGTTATACGACGATAACGAAATGACCGATAAGTTTAGCTTATTGTCAAACAAGCATAAAAAAGGCAGCATAATACCCATCAGTATTACTGGGCGTAGCAGATTGCAGCTACCTGACATAAAAGAATACAATTTAAAAGGTGGACTGGTGTTCTTTCAGGACATGCTGCACTTGTTTTCACTAGCTGCGCCTCAAGCATTATCAGGACAGTTTCACCAACCACCCGTTTTTAAAGGTAGAGATGAAAAAGATGTAGCCCCTAAAAAAACAGAAGACACAGATGTTCGTATAGATGAACTACGACGCATTGATGGAGAATACCTGAATTATAAAAACTTTGAAGCTGGAGATGACGTTCGCCGTATTGTATGGAAAGTATATGCTAAGAATAGAGAGCTTGTTGTACGCATACCGGAAAGGTTTCAACCTTTTGCTTCTCATTTGTACTTCTATGCTTCTTTTCATGCAGACATAAAAAAGCAGTGGTTAAATGACGGCTATCTAAAAGAGATGCTCAACTACTACAAAAATCATATTTGGACTGTTTATGACACATTAGCATCTAAAGATTTTGCGATGAGGTATATCCCCGATCAAGAGTTTAAACTTAAAGAACAACTAACGGAGAATCAGAAAGCGCAACGTATCATTAGTAATAGTAGTTGGCAACAAGACACTAGCTTGCAACAGTATTTTGACCCTAAACAAGGCACTGTACTTTGTATATCGTCGCTGACAGATATTGAGGAGTTGCAACAAGTATTAGACAATTGTAACGAGTCTACAATAGTATACTATGTAAAGCTATCTAGAGCATTTAAACATATCGTTGCATGGGGATGGCTGAAACGATTAATGCTTTTACCGCCTAAAGACCGGCTGAATAAGTTACGTACTAAGTGGACGTTCTCGACAATGCGCTACCGTATTCGTAAAAGAGAGAAAGAAATAGAAGTAATTCTACAGAAACACTCTGTTGCATGCACTACATTGTAACATTCCGGTAATATTATAA
The DNA here is from genome assembly GCA_030429205.1 of Bacteroidia bacterium. Classification (GTDB taxonomy): domain Bacteria; phylum Bacteroidota; class Bacteroidia; order Chitinophagales; family Chitinophagaceae; genus UBA5543. The sequence continues at coordinate 138,665 of JAUICZ010000002.1, read as the reverse complement.
CCATACCTTCAATCAATAAAGTTTTACAATGTTAGATCAATTATTAGAAATAGTACAGCAACAAGCTCAAGGCAATGTTGTTGATAACAACGATGTTCCCAATGAACATAACGAAGCTGTTATGCAAGAAGCAAGCCACTCCATTTTCAACGGTTTACAAAACATGCTGAACAGCGGACAAACTACAGAGCTTACTGCTATGTTACAAGGCAACAAAAACCCTACTGACGATGAACAAACCATGAATATGTTATCGGGAGATTTCATTAACAACATCACTGAAAAATTTGGCATCAGCGGGGATAGTGCTAAAAGCATAGCAATGTCTTTAATACCAATGGTGTTGAGTCAACTTTCTAACAAGGCGAAAGACCCTAATGATAGCGGCATTGACTTTGCCAATATATTATCCTCATTGCGCGGTGGTAGCGCAAACTCTGGCAGTGCTATTGATAATATAGGCGGCATGCTGGGTTTGGATAAAGATAAAGACGGAGATGTAGGAATAGACGATGTGCTGGGTATGTTCAAATAAAAGCGTTTCAAAACGAAACAAATAAAATAAGAGGCCGATTATTTATCGGTCTTTTTCTTTTTTGCCCAGCGCATAGCGTAAGATACATATACATTAAAGTCAAAAGCTGTACTCTTCTCACCCTTACCATAACCTGCAATATAGTATGGTGGCAGTTCTTTAAATTGTTTGGGGTTAAGCATAAACTTACCACGTACATTCCAACCTATAAAAAACTGTTTAACAACCTCTACCCTTACTCCGCCTGTTATTTCCATCCAATGTGCGGTTAAACTACTGCCTGGTATAGTTCCAGATGAGGTACCCCACGTACTATCTGTTATAGTATAGTTTGCATCTCCTCTATTGATTAAACCAACACCATACCGCAATCCGATAAAAGCCATATCCCAATCGCTGGTTTTCAGTCTTGGTAACAAGCTTTTATTAATTCCTGCTTTAAAAAAAACATTGTCGCTTTTGTAGCTTAAGTCAGTATAATCAAGACTGGCGTTACCCAGCCCTGCATCCAGCACCCAATAAACATCTTTCTTCCAATAATAATCCAACTCTACTTCGTATGCGATACGCTTTTGTTTATCAGATTGTAGCTGATTATAAACCACTTTACTTACATCGAAACCAATACGTATTTGGTGTGCACTGTCTTTTACTGCAGGACGCGAATCTTCGTCATCCTGCGCAAAAGCTGGCAATGTAACAGCCATTAATAATATGCTAATAAAATACCTTAACATGCAGCGCATCTGTTTTACTGTTCACCTCAGCAGTTTCTATTCTTGCAGAATCAATACTATTATTTGTTGTTGCAATATTTGTTAATGCATATACATAGTTATAACCACATGCTGTAGATAAGAAGTTTAGTTTTCGCTCATAATAAAGAGTAATAGTATCTCCATTGGCTGGGTTCGATTTCTCGGGCCATATAAACCAGCGTACACTATCTGCTATAGAAGATAAGGTGCCGGAAAAAGTATTCGCCGATACGCTATCTACAAAAAGTACATTTGTATCTACCAATCCAATAATAGCCCCGGGCAAACTACTGTCTACCCCGGCACTACCGGTATCAGCAGGCTTTAGTGTTTTTAACTTTAAAAAATACCTCGTTGGCTCCAGGCATGGATTGCGCTCTTGTGTACAGCTTACTACTGTAATAAAAAGCACTAAATATAATATCGCTAAATAACCTGACTTAGTCATTAAGGGTGGCTAATAGTTTATCAATATCTCCGATCAATGAATTCAGTTGTTTCTTTACCACTGCAGAATCACCATTGTTACCAGCAAGCACATTGGCTGTTTGTACATTATTAAGTTTATTTTCCAGTGTAGCTACTTTGGTATTTAGCTTATCCAACTCTTTATTTTGCTCACGCAACGTTTGCAGCAATCCATCATTCTCAGATTGCAAGGTTGCATATTGTTTTAGCAACCTGTCAAGTTTAGTATGTAGCGTTGTCAACTCTTGCATTAGTCTCTAATTTGAGCCTGCAACTCTTTCTTATAACTATCAATAAGCTTTTGCATTATACTGTCGGTTTCATCGTCCGTTAAAGTACGGTCTTGTAACTGGAACGTATAGTTCAATGCATAAGACTTCTTGTTCTCTCCTAATTTATCACTTTCAAACACATCAAACAAATTGTAATTCTGCAGCTCGTTGATATTTAACTTATTTGTAGCAGCCTTTACTTGCTGATAAGTTACTGACTTATCTAATACTATCGATAAATCACGACTAACAGCAGGATGTTTTGACACCTCTGCATACATGACATTTGTTTTTTTAATAGCTTCTAGCCATAAGTCCCAATTAACTGTAGCAAAATATACTGGTTGCTTTATATCAAAGTCATAAAGTTTTTTATCAGTCACTTCCTCTACCCTACATAGTTCTTTCTTCTTCCAGCTATAAACTGTAACGTTATCAGTTGTCTTGTCGTTGACTTTCTTAATCCCGGCTTGTGCTATCAGTTTTTCCACTACACCTTTCAGGTAAAATGCATCAACCTGTTGTTCTTTTCTATTCCAAGCGCCTATTTGTGCTGTACCTGTTACATACAACACCAGCTTGTTGTCCTCATAGTACCCCTGTTCAGTTTGACCATATGTTTTACCAAATTCAAACAACAGTAAATCGTTGTTCTTTCTATTGCAGTTGTATTGGATAATCTCTAAACCACTTTCCAGCATATGCGGACGTAGTATATCCAATTCACTGGTCAAACTATTTAGCATTTTCACAATGCTTTTCTCTTCAGAATAATATTTGCTATTCACAATAGAGTTGGTCACAATCTCTCTAAAGCCTATACCTACCAGTATATCAGCTACTTTGTTTCGTATTCCTCGGTCATTTTCGATTGGAGCATTTAAACTAATATTCAGTCTTTCCGGTATTGGAATATTATCCAAACCATCTATGCGCAACACCTCTTCTACAATGTCTGCCGGTATTGCAACATCTGCTTTGTTGGTTGGTACACTTACAGTAATGCTTTCGTTTGTTTGCTCTTCTATGGTAAATCCTAAAGCTGTCAACAACAAGCTCACTTTTTCAGGCTGGTATGTTTTACCACTCAACCTATTAATGTACTCATAAGTAGTAGTTACTTTTTTAGGCTGAACATCTTCAGGATAGATGTCAACAATATTTGATGCAATTTGCCCACCAGCAAATTCTACAATCATCTGCGCTGCTCTAAGCAATGCAGGTTCAAGATTGTTTACATCAACGGTTTTCTCAAAATGCGTAGCAGCATCTGTACGTAAGCCATGGTCTAATGACGTACGCCTGATGTGCATATCATTAAAAAATGCACTCTCTAAAAAGATGTTAGTAGTAACATCGGTAACGCCACTATGCACACCACCAAACACCCCCGCAATACACATGCCACCTTCGGCATTGCATATCATTAAGTCACTAGCTGTAAGTATACGTTCCTCTTCATCCAGTGTTGTGAATTTTGTTCCTTCTGCCAGCGTTTGCACTATTACTTTTTGTCCCTTTATTTTATCTGCATCAAATGCATGTAATGGTTGCCCCCATTCGTGAAGTATATAGTTAGTGATGTCTACCACATTATTAATAGGACGAGAACCTATTGCCTGTAATCTGCGTTGCAACCACTCCGGCGAAGGACCAACTTTAACACCAGCAATTGTCAAGCCCATATATCTGGGGCAAGCTGCTGCATCTTTTACTTCTACATCGATGTTCAGGTCAGCAGTTTTTTCTGCTGGTTTTATTTCAGGTAATTGAACCTTATATTCTTTACCATTGTGGTAAGACAAATATGCCACTACATCTTTAGCGACACCTATATGGCTCATAGCATCAGAGCGGTTAGGTGTTAAGCCAATATGTATTGCAGTGTCCGGCTCAGGTATATTAAAATAATCCTTAGCCAAAGTACCAATAACAGCATCCTCTTTCAACACCATGATACCATCATGATCGTTGCCCAAACCTACTTCATCTTCGGCACATATCATTCCTTCACTTACCTGTCCTCTTATTTTAGCTTTCTTTATTTTGAATGCCTCACCATTTACAGGGTGTACAAAACTATTTACAGGAGCTACCACTACCCTTTGCCCTGCGGCCACATTAGGAGCACCACAAACGATATTTAATGGGGTATCTCCACCAATGTTCACTGTAGTTACTTTTAGTTTATCTGCATCGGGGTGTTTCTCACAAGTCAACACCTCGCCTATCACCAATCCGTCTAAGCCTCCTTTTACATACTCTACAGGCTCCAAACCCTCTACTTCTAAGCCTATAGAAGTAAGTATTTTAGATAGTTTTTCTATTGAAACCTCTTCTGGTAAATAGTCTGACAACCATTTATACGATATAATCATTCTTTATGCCTATTTCTTAAATCTGGCGTAAAGATAAACCATCGTCATAGCAAATTGCATGTCTTTACAAAAATCCGCAGTTATTCTATTTATTAACATGTATTTGTGAGTACCCTGTGGGTGAGCTGTGATTTTGATATTAAAAAAGTTAGTAACTTTAATAGATATCAAGAATACAATAGAACAACCTGTGCAGAGGCTGTGTACTGATAGCAGATAACTATATACTTCCGTTTGCTCTCAATCTATCATAATATCGTTTACATTCGCTCTCTGCTCTAGGCTGTTAACCTTCCGGTAATGCTAGATTAACACAGAAGAAACACTGTGTTAACATAAAAAGGGACTGTAATAGTGGCTGGGAAAGGCTTAGAGTTGTAGGAAAAATGGTTGAACATCAAAAAATCATGTACTAACCCAAAATGGCAGTAAACATTAAGAAGGAGTTTGGCAATACACGTAGCCGCAAACAAGACACATCTAGCTTAGTTTATGGAAAAATACCACCGCAGGCCAAAGAATTAGAAGAAGCTGTGCTAGGTGCCATCATGCTTGAAAAAGATAAGCTGGCCGAAGTATTGGAGATCATTCAAAGTCCGGATTGCTTTTATGTAGACGCCAATCAAAGAATTTACGCTGCTATACGTAATCTGTTTGATAAAGGTATGCCTGTTGACCTACTGACTGTTACAGAAGAACTTAAGAAAAGCGATGAGTTGGAGTTAGTAGGTGGTCCGTACTACCTTACCAACCTTACAATGGGTGTTGTATCCAGTGCTCACGTTGAATCTCACGCTCGTATTGTGATGGAGAAATTCATCCAAAGAGAACTGATCCGTTTGTCAGGAGAGATCATAAAAGATGCATACGAAGATAGTACAGACGTTTTCGACCTGTTAGATAAGGCTGAAAGCAACTTATATGAAATAACAGATAATCACCTGAGGAAAAACTTCACTGGTTTGAAGGAGGTGCTCATTAAAACAGTAAATGAGATTGAGGAAGCTAAAAACAAAACAGATGACTTAACGGGCGTTCCTACTGGTTTTACAGAACTAGACAAACTTACATCCGGTTGGCAGAAGACAGACCTTATCATTCTTGCGGCAAGACCTGCCGTGGGTAAAACTGCTTTCTGTTTGAACCTGACAATGAATGCTGCTATGAATTCTGGCGAACCATTCCCGGTAGCATTCTTCTCGCTGGAGATGGGCGCAGGACAATTGGTAAAAAGAATGTTGGCTGCGGTTACAGAAGTAAGCATGGATGCCATTACAAAGGGCCGCATGCAAGAGCATGAGTTTGTGCAAATGACACAGCGCATGACTAAGCTGGCCAGTGCTCCTATCTTCATCGATGACCAGGCAGCACTGAATATATTTGAGCTTCGTGCAAAAGCCAGAAGGCTAAAACAAAAGCACGATATTAAGATGATCATCATAGATTACCTGCAATTGATGCAAGGCAGTATTGAGCGTGGAGGTAACCGTGAACAAGAGATCTCAAAAATATCTCGTGACTTGAAAGCTCTTGCAAAAGAATTGGAAATACCTGTAATGGCACTTTCTCAGTTGAACCGTTCTGTTGAGTCTAGAAAAGAATCTAAAGTACCTCAGTTGAGTGACCTTCGTGAGTCTGGAGCGATTGAGCAGGATGCGGATATGGTTATGTTCTTATATCGTCCGGAATACTACGGTATAGATAACGACGAAATGGGACAACCTATTGAAGGCGAAACACATGTACACGTAGCAAAACACCGTAACGGTAGCACTGATACAGTGAAAGTACGCTTCATCAAAGAGTACCAAAAGTTTACCGATATGCCTGACCAAGGCGGTTTCGGTGGATTTGGCGGCGGCGGCGGCTACCCTACACCGGGAGGAGATAACCCTCAAGCTGGCATAAGGGGTCGCGATGCAAGTGATTTCAGTGGCTCCAAAATGTATGTTCAGGACGGAGGTTATCAAACGTTCTCATCAAAAGCTAATGATTTTAACTTAGACGATGACGAACCTCAGCAAACGCCACCACCTAACGACGATGCACCTTTTTAAAATCAAGCACAGCTAATCATTTGCTTTTTGTACTTTTGCGGCGCTAAAGATCCAATTGATGATATATTTCGATAATGCTGCGACAACCGCTCTAGATGCTGATGTGCTTAAAGAAATGATGCCTTATTTGTCAGAGAAATTTGGCAACCCTTCTGCTATTTATGGATATGGCAGAGAAACAAAACTGGGTATTGAAACAGCTAGAAAATACGTTGCAAAAACCTTAGGAGTAGCTCCAGGAGAGATATTCTTCACGTCAGGAGGAACTGAAAGTAGTAATACAGCTATCAATAGTGCAGTAAGAGATATTGGGTGTAAGCACATCATTACTTCTGCTATAGAACACCATGCAACTTTATATACTGCAGAACACCTGGATAAGCAAGGAGCGGCAACACTCAGCTTGGTAAACCTGACAGACATTGGACATATTGACTTAATACACTTAGAAGAATTACTAGCTAGCAGCAATGAAAAAACATTAGTAACACTAATGCATGCTAATAATGAGATAGGAAACCTACTAGACATTGAGGATGTTGGCAACCTTTGCGAAAAATATAATGCCATATTCCATTGCGATATGGTACAAACCATAGCACACTACCCTATTAATTTAAAAGAAACTAAAATTCATTTTGCAAGTTCGGCCGGTCACAAGTTTCACGGACCAAAGGGCATTGGTGTATTATATATCAATAATGATGTTACAATTAACCCAATGATATATGGCGGATCTCAAGAAAGGAACATGAGGGCCGGTACAGAAAATATATATGGGATTATCGGCTATGCAAAAGCTCTTGAAATAGCCACCAATCGCTATGAGGAAGATAGTGCTTACATCTTAGACATTAAAACCTATATGGCAGAACAATTAAGAGCAAACTTTCCCAATATCAAGTTCAATGGAGATACTTTGGGTAAATGCCTGTATACAGTGTTGAACGTTGCTTTTCCTCAATCGGACAAAACAGATATGTTGCTCTTTAATTTAGACATGGCAGGCATCTGTGTCAGCGGAGGAAGCGCCTGTAGTAGCGGAGCTAGCTCTGTAAGTCATGTTATTAAGGCTTTATATGGAGATGAAGCTGATAAATTAGTGCCAATCAGGTTCTCTTTCTCGCACCACAACACGAAAGACGAAGTAGACACTGTTATTAGCAAGTTAAAGGAGTTAGTTTAGTTATTCACACTTCATTGCGCATCATATTTTGTTGTAATAACTTAGTCATTGTAATATATGGCAGCTAATACACTTACAACAAAATTTCAGAAATACTGGTTTCAGCCAGTCAACAACAGCCCTTTAATTACATTCAGAATCTTGTTTGGATGTATCATGCTAATGGAGTTTGGTGGAGATTTGTATGATGGTTGGGTAAAGCATGTATACACAATAGCTCCTTTCAGGTTTACATTTATAGGCTTTGAGTTTCTACAAAACTTAAATGGAGATATTATGTATCTCTATTTTAGCGTAGCAACCGCTATGGCATTACTGGTCATTTTCGGATTATTCTATCGCCCAGCTATTATCATTATTGCACTTCTATGGTCCGGCGTGTATTTCTCGCAAAAAGGTCATTATAACAACCACTATTATTTGATGATGTTGATTAGCTGGATAATGACTATCATGCCTGCTAATAAACGAACCTCCTTAGACGTAAAGTTTGGTTTAACAAAAGCATCAAACGTTTGCTATAGGTGGTGTATACAAGTGTTTATCATACAAATTGCCATTGTATACATTTATGCATCCATCGCTAAAATGTACCCAGATTGGCTATTAGCCAAACCGGTACAAATATGGTTTAGTAGTAGAGCTAACCATCCAACATTCGGCTTTTTATTTGGCAGTAAACCATTTGCATTCTTCATCTCTTACATGGGCATTTTATTTGACCTGCTCATTGTCCCAGCCCTACTATGGAAAAAGACGAGAAATTTGTCGGTAGCTGCGATGCTAATATTCCATTACTTTAATGGTGTTGTATTTGGCATTGGGGTTTTCCCTTTTCTTGCAATGAGCCTGAACGTCTTCTTTTTCCCGGGTAAAACCTTTGATAATGTACTAGGCATAGAAAGTAACACATCTGATTTCAGGTTAGCATCGTCTGGCAAACAACGGTTTATAACTATAATGTTTGGTACTTATCTTATTTGGCAAGTGCTCACCCCTCTTAGACATCACTTAATACCAGGAGATGTATTATGGACTGAAGAAGGTCATAGAATGGCTTGGAGAATGATGTTGCGTACTAAAAAAGGAGAAGCAAAGTTTAAAGTAGTTGATAAAAGAACAGATAGTAGCTGGTATGAATTTCCTGAAAAACATATGTTAAGCTATCAGGCAAAAGATGTAGCTTCAAAACCTGACTTCATTTGGCAGTTCTCTCAACACTTAAAAAATAAATATAAAGAACAGGGGCTAGACGTAAGGGTATATGCATACAGCAGATGTAGTGTAAACGGCAGACCTTACAAATACATGGTTGATACAACAGTTGATCTTGCAGCAGAAGAATGGAACCTTTTTAAGCATCATGATTGGATATTGACTGATTTTAAATAAATAAAAAGTAAGCTCATGAGCTTTATCAAAAACATCATTAATAAAATACCTCCTAATATCCGTCCATTTGTAATAAGAGCAGCAATTTTACTAATTGGTTGGGAGTTGCTGTACACTTTTATATTAATGCCTGCAGGCATACCTGATGATCAACTGACACAAGTGGTTCAGTACGGCGGCATGGAAGTACTTAAATGGTTTTATACTGATGTTAGAGCTGATGGTAACACTATCATCCTAGATGGCGTAGAGGCAGTTGATATTGCGCGCCAATGTAATGGTCTTGAGCTAATAGTTTTGTATCTGGGATTTTTACTCTGCGTACCAACAAACATTAAGAGAATGGTTGCTTATGGTGTAATCGGAACATTGATCATATATACGCTAAACATTTTCAGAACAGCTGCTTTGGCTGCTATGTTTGAACAAAGCCATAAGATGGCAGATTTTGCACACCACTACTTGTTTAAGATCATCATATATGCTGTAGTTTTCCTGGGGTGGGTTTTATACCTAAAAAAGCCAAAAGCTAATGAGTCAAAAAGCTAAAACGTGGTTAGGTTTGCTGTTAATCTCAATAATAGCATACTTAGACTATCATTTTTTTACTGAAGGATATGCTGTACGCAAAATGTCTCCAATAATAAGGCAAGGGGGGCATTTAGTCATACTTATAGCCATGATTCCTGTAGGGTATTGGGCATTAAAAAATCACCCTTTACACTGGGCCTCAAAAGTATGGTTGCGTGCGTATGCAGGTGTACTTATATTTATTGTAACTATAGGAGCTATACAACGATTCACCCGTTTTTTTGGAAATGTTTTTTTGGATAAAATTCAAGAACTGCGTTCTTTCTTTTGCAGCCCTCTGCCCTATTTATTTATTATTATACTCTATATTCTATCTTCCAGAGCAAGTAAATAATAAGTTTATCAATAGTTAACCTATATAGTTAACTGAATATATGTATATTTGACCTTAGTTGAATTGAGGACTCAACTAAAAATACATATATGAGGAGTTTAACAAAATCTGCATCAGCATGCATCATTTTGCTATGTAGCTTATTTAGTAATAACATTTACGGTAATCCTGACGGCGAAGATTCACGAAATAAAAGCCGACAAGATAGAACCTATCAGTATAACAGCAACTACAATAGCAGTAAGAATCAATCTGCTAGCTATCAATACGGTACTAGTTCTAAACCATCAAATAGTGGACATCAAAACACTTCAGGGGGTAGTAACTGGGGCTCTGGTGGTGGTGGCAGTAAAGACGAAGGTTCTGGTTGGTGGTGGTGGGGAAACGACGACGACAGCTATTACAACAATGATGATGATGACGATTACTACAATAACGACGATGATGATAGCTATAATAATGATGACGACGACAGTTACAGCCATGACGATGATGACAACAATTATAGCCACGATGATGACGACGATAATAACGACATTCCACTTGATGGTGGCTTAAGCTTTTTAGCATTTGCCGGTGCCGGATTAGGAATAAAAAAGGCAGCTGATATGAGAGCCAAAAAGCAAAAAGATCAGAAATAGATGCAACGAGTACAGTACCTTATAGAAAAGTTATCAGAACTATCTAAATCACAAAGAACTCTTACAGCTATTGACATAGACCTCATGCTGGATTATACAAGAGTTATGTATGCTGATTTACTAGAAGAAAGAAAGAAAGCAGGCTTTCAAAATATACAACCAGAAGAAACCAAGGTTACAAATGAGCAAGATACGCTGCAACAACCTAAAGCAAATGCACCAGAACCAAAATCTACTACAATTTATAATGACCTGAGAACGGTTATAGGTATTAATGATAAATATTTATTCATTAGCGAATTGTTTAGCGGAGATAAAACAGCTTATGAAGAAGCTATAAAGCAACTCAGTCAAATCACCAGCGAAGAAGAGGCTTTAACTTGGGTTAAAAAGGAGCTGGACGCTACCCTCAACTGGGATAGTAATGACGAGACAGTAAAGTCTTTTTATAACTTAGTGTCCAGCAGCTTTTCTTGAATATAATCGAGTATTAAATAAGTAGCTCCTACATTTTTTTCTACATACTCTTTCGCAATATTACAAGCACTATCGTAACTACTCTCGTTCTTTTCGTATTGGTTTAGTTTTTCCAGTAAATCACGTTTAGTTCTGGTAATAAAAGACCCGCCAAGAGCATATAGGTCCCTAGCCTCCTTAAACTTCTCATAATTAGGTCCGTGCGTTAATGGCTTACCATATGTAGCTGCTTCAAGTATATTATGTATGCCACTTTTATTAAATCCACCACCTATATAGGCTATATAAGCATATTGATACAAACCGGACAACAACCCCATACGATCAATAATTAGTACACGACAATTACCTTCAACTTCCGGCTCATATTCAGACCATAAGACAGAACCGGTGTATAGTTCTTGAAGTTGGCGAATATGACTTTCATGTACTTCATGAGGTGCCAATATCATTTTACAGTTACCTGGCAGTTCATCAATAGTAGCTTTCAATAGGACTTCATCTTCTCGCCAAGTACTACCGGCAACAAGAATTTTTGAGCCAGAACAAAACCCTTCAAGTTGAATAATCGGTTCGACAGAACGTACCGTATCAACTACCCTGTCAAAACGAGTATCTCCAGCCACGGAAACTTGCTCTACACCAAGTTTAGTAAGTAGTCGTTCGGATGCTTCATCCTGAACAAATATATGATTGAATAGCTTGAGCATCTTTCTATGCAAAATGCCATACCATTTAAAGAAGGGCTGTTCTTTTCTGAAGATTGCGGAAATTAATATCGTTGAAATATCCTTCTGTGCTAATGTATTAAGATAGTAGTACCAATATTCGTATTTGACGAATATTGCAAGTTTGGGTTTAATAAGTTCAATAAACTTTCTGGCATTACTAACACTATCATATGGTAGATAAAAAACATAATCTGCACCACCATATTTTTTTCTTACCTCATATCCTGAAGGTGAGAAGAATGTAATTACAATAGCGAGTTCAGGATGGTTACGTCTTAATTCTTCTATAACAGGCCTGCCTTGCTCAAACTCTCCAAGCGATGCACAGTGTACCCATACTCTTTCTCGTTGATCATCGATAAGAGAATATCGTATTTTTTCTAACAGTCCCTTTCTACCTTGTACAAACAGCTTCGCTTTGGCATTAAAAAAAGAAGCTATTGATGCAAATAGCACATATACTTTTATTCCAAGCTGATATATGAATACAGATATCATTTAAAAGAATAATTCCTCAGACTTACGTCTGAATATAGGCAAATACCAGCCCGCTCTGATGCCAAATAGGATGTCAACCCTGGCAATATTATCTGTTCGCATTACATCGTACAAAAAGTCCCTTCTACCTTTTGTAAACCCAGCTACTATATCCAGACCAATGTTAAAGTTTACAAGGCTATTGGGATCGTAATACACATAACCAATGTATTGTTCTAAAAAGAGACCATTTGTTAATCTATCGTATCCTTTTTTATAATCACCCTTCAACGGGCTAATGATATCATCTCTATCGCGAATGAATATCTTATGCTGCATAAGTCCGACTGTAGTCATCGTCATAATACCATTATCACCACTTGTTCTTCCTAATGGAAATATCTTACCTACTTCTAGGCCCGTCAAAAAACCTCTTTCAAATATATTAACACCAACCCTCTGCCCTATCTGACTAATAAAGCCGCCATCGGGGTCTGATATATTGATCATTAAAGAGTCTTCTTTAATCTTATTGCCAAACAGGTAATCAAACTTCGCTCCAAACAACCAGTTAGTTTTTGTTTTATAGAAGATCTCTCCACCTACCCTATAACTTGTACCAAATCTATCTGCCATGTCCCCCAAAGGAAAATCTACCCCACCGTTAAATCCAAAAACAATACCTTTTCTTGTTGGAGCTCTTTCTAAGGAGAATAACCCATCCTGCGCATTGACTTGCGCTACAAAACATGTAAAAACTACAAATAATAACTTACGCATCAATAATTGCCTTTTCAGCCCGTGAAGATAAGAGAAATACTCCGTTCTATACTGCTAATAGTATCATAATACTGTAGAAAGCCTACTCAATTATTTTGACGAATGATGCCTAAAATGTAGGTTTGCAAGCATAATTATAGCTATGCATAAATTGCAAATGGTAGACCTTAAGCGTCAATACCAAAAGATTAAACCGCAAGTAGATGCTGCTCTTCAGGAGGTGATAGACAGCACCATGTTCATTGGCGGCGAAAATGTACAAAAGTTCAGTACAGAACTGGCAGACTACCTTGGAGTAAAACATGTAATACCTTGTGCTAATGGAACTGATGCTTTACAAATAGCATTAATGTCGTTGGGATTAAAAGAAGGTGATGAAGTAATTACAACCTCTTACACTTTTATTGCAACTGTAGAAGTGATTGCTTTTTTAAAGCTTAAACCGGTGTTTGTAGATGTAGATGCAGATACGTTCACGATGAATGTTGATAGTGTAGCCGCAGCTATTACTCCTAATACAAAAGCTATAGTACCGGTTCATTTGTATGGTCAGAGTGTAGATATGGAGCCTTTACTGGCAATAGCAGATAAGCACAATATACCGGTTATAGAAGACAACGCACAAGCTATAGGAGGCACCTATACATTCTCTGATGGCAAGACTGTTAAAACCGGAGGTATAGGATTGATAGGTTGTACCTCTTTCTTCCCGTCAAAAAACCTGGGCTGCTATGGTGATGGCGGAGCTATCTTTACAAATGATGATGAAGTGGCTGCAAAGCTAAGAATGATAGCTAACCATGGGCAAAATAAAAGATATTACCATGAAATAGTTGGTTGTAATAGCCGACTAGATAATATGCAAGCAGCAGTTTTACGTATAAAATTGCCTCTGCTTGATGAATACTGTAGGGCTCGTCGTGATGCTGCTGATTATTATGATAATGCGTTTAAAGACAATCCTAATATCATTACACCTCACAGAGCAGATTATAGCTATCATGTATTTCATCAATATACGCTACAGTTAAAAAATATTGACAGAGATGAGGTACAAAAACTATTAGCAGAAAGAGATGTACCATCAATGATATATTACCCAGTGCCTTGTCATAAACAAAACATGCTAAAAGAGTATAACGTTGCAGACATAGACCTGCCTGTAACAAATATGCTGCAAGACTGTGTAATATCACTACCTATACATACAGAGCTTACACAGGAAGAACTAAAATACATCACGAGTAATTTCTTAGAAGTAATTGATCAATTGAGCAAGTAATGAAAGTAATTGAGACACCAATAAAAGATCTACTTATACTAGAGCCTGTAGTACATGGAGATGACAGAGGTTATTTCTTCGAAAGCTATAATGCCGGCACATTTAATGCAGCCACAGGTTTAGAAATCAATTTTGTTCAAGACAATCAAGCAAGATCAACCATAAATGTTTTAAGAGGATTACACTACCAAAATGCGCCTCATGCACAAACAAAACTAATAAGAGCACTTGAAGGTGCTATCTGGGACGTTGTTGTAGACCTCAGAAAAGACAGCAAAACATATGGCAGGTGGTATGGTGTGGAATTATCTGCTGAAAACAAAAGACAATTTTTAATCCCACAAGGCTTTGCACATGGCTACTCTGTATTAACAGATACTGCAGAAGTATTTTACAAGTGTGACAACTTATACAATAAAGAAAGTGAAGGTGGCCTATACTATGCCGACGCAGACCTGAATATTGATTGGAAAATTGATTTAAACAAAGCAATCATTTCAGAAAAAGATAAAGTTCAACCAACCTTAAAAGAAGACAGCAGCAGTTTCTGATTATTTCATATTTACAAACTGTAGCGGAATACCTAAGTTAGACGATTTGCATAGCTGAATAACACTTTGCAAATCGTCTATTTTTTTACCGGTAACTCTAATCATATCATCCTGTAAAGCAGGTGTTACTTTAGCTTTACTATCCTTTATCATTTTAATGATCTTCTTGGCATTCTCCCTATCGATACCCGTTTTTAATGGCATTGATTTCTTGAGATATTTACCCGAGACCCCAGCATTCTTACTTCTATCAAAGCTTTCGGCATCTAACCCCTGACGCATGGCTTTAGTGATTATTATATCTTCCACCTGCCTTAGTTGCATGTCATTTTCAACCTCTACATTTACCACCATGTTCTTTTTATCCAATTCGATTTGAACGTGAGAACCTTTAAAATCGTAGCGGTTATCAATTTCTTTTTGAGCTACGTTTACAGCATTATCTAATGTTTGCAAATCTACTTTACTTACTATATCAAATGATGGCATATAATTAAGTTTTGTGTAAAGAATAAAATTAGCACTCGAAATAACAAAAGTCAATATCAATTCAGTTTTTCCTCAAGATGCAAAACCTCTTCAAATAACTTATTGTACTGTACTGTTAGCTGCTCTATTTCTACTAATAGCGACTTGTACTTGTCATCTGTTTTTTGAAACAAAGCTGCATCTGCATAACAATCAGGCGAAGCCAACTCTACTTCCAGTTTAACTTTTTGTTCGTTTAACTTACTAAGCTGCTCTTCAGCCTTTTGGAACTGCTTTTGCTTTTTCTGAAATTCCTTTTGTAGTTGTCTGAGTTCGTTATTATCGATATTACTCTTTGCCTTCTTTTTTTCCGGTTCAACTACTTTTATAGGCTCAGTTTTTTTTGACTGCTGCTTCTTTTCTTTTTCCTGTTCAAACAGCATCCATTCATCATAGGTCCCAATAAACTCTTTTATCATCCCATCTTCAATACTCCATATTTTATTAGCTGTTTTGCTAATAAAATACCTGTCGTGCGATACCAGAATATAAGTGCCGTTATAGTTATTGAGGGCTTCAGACAGCATATCTACAGACTGTAGATCTAAGTGGTTCGTAGGCTCATCCAGCATCAAAAAGTTACCTTTCATAGCTATTGTTTTAGCTAGCGCTACCCTTGCTTTTTCACCGCCAGAAAGAACTTTTATTTTCTTGAACACATCGTCTCCACTAAAAAGAAAACAGCCTAGAAGTTGTCTTAACTCTAATTCTGTCTTACCTGTTCCTGCTCCGTTGAGCTCTTCTAATATTTCATGTTGGACATTTAGTGCCTCTAACTGATGCTGTGCATAGAAGCTCTCTTCTACATTATGCCCCCATTTACGTTCACCTTCAAAGCTTTCTGCATCCGCTATGATTCTTAACAAAGTAGATTTACCCTTACCGTTGGCACCAATCAAAGCTATTTTATCTCCCCTATTTATTTCAGCATGAGCATTTGTTAGTATTTTGTTTTCGCCAAAGCTCTTATTGATGTTCTTTAATGTACAGATGATTTTACCTGGCTGTACTGCAACATCAAAGTTAATATTCATCACAGGCAAAGTCTCATCTGGAGCTTCTATTCGATCTAGCTTATCCAGCTTTTTCATAGCACTTTGTGCCTGAGCTGCTTTAGATGCTTTCGCCTTAAAACGTTCTATAAATCGTTCTTGCTGCCTTATATAGTCTTGTTGGTTTTCGTAAGCACGCTGCTGCAGATCCATACGTTCTGCCTTCTCTTTTTGATAAAAAGAGTAGTTACCACTGTATATATGAAGGTCTTGTTGCCATACTTCTACTATTCTGGTCACCATACGGTCTAAGAAAAACCTATCGTGAGAAACAATAACCACACTACCCGGATACCCCTGTAAGTACCGTTCAAGCCATTCAATTGAAGGTAGGTCTAGGTGGTTGGTAGGCTCATCCAGCAATAACAAGTCAGGTGCTTGTAACATCATTTTTGCCAATAATACTCGCATACGCCAGCCTCCGCTAAACTCACTATATGGCCTTTGCAAATCATCTGTAGTGAATCCTAACCCCTCCAGCACTTCAGCTGTTTTGTGCTCCATTTCATAGCCTCCTGCTACCTCAAAATCGTGGAGCATATGACTATACTTATCTAGTAATTCAGCATCATCAGGTTTACCTTCAAGTTCTTTTGTAAGTTTTGCCAAGTCTTTTTCCAGCTGGTGAGCCCTTTCAAAAGCTTGCATTCCTACAGACAATATGGATGCATTTGTTGAAAAGCTCAATAAATCCTGATTGAAGAAGCCTACGGTAACATCTTTGGGTTTATTAATAACGCCGCTATCTACAGTATACGCACCTGTAATAAGCCTTAATAATGTAGACTTACCTGCACCATTACTACCTACCAACCCTATACGTTGCCCAGTATCGATTTGCCAACTAGCGTCTTCTAGTATAGGCCTTGAACCGAAATAAAATGAAATATTTTGAAGTGATACCAACATAGGCGGGCAAATTTACAACGATTAGCCCATAGCTGGAGTACATACCTTACATTTGCATAACATTTTAACTATGTTAAGAAGTATTGCTACAGCCATATTATCTTTAATACTATCCCTACATAGTATTAATGCAATAGCACAGAAAAAAGTAACCCTTAGCGGATATATACGTGATGCAAGCAGTAGTGAGGCCCTTATTGCGGCAACTGTATATGTAAAAGAAGTAGGTGTCGGCACACAAACTAATACCTATGGGTTTTATTCTATCTCTGTTCCTGCAGGGTCTTATACAGTCACATTCTCATATATCGGATATAACACGACTACAAAAACTATCAGCCTAGCAGGCAGTCTTACCCTAGACATTGATATGGAACAGGAGAATGTGCTGGCTGAGGCTAAAGTTACAGCCGAAAAAGCAGACAAAAATGTCAGCAGTACCAATATGGGTACTATTAGCATATCCGCCCAAAAAGTAAAAAAGCTACCTGTAATCTTCGGCGAAACCGATATTCTTAAAACACTACAACTCATGCCCGGAGTACAATCGGCAGGCGAAGGCAACTCCGGCTTTTATGTAAGGGGCGGTGGCCCTGATCAGAATTTGATATTGCTCGATGACGCTGTTGTCTATAATACCGGGCATCTCTTTGGATTCTTCTCTGTGTTTAATACAGATGCACTAAACAACGTTACCCTAATTAAAGGTGGTATGCCTGCTAAATACGGAGGGCGTTTATCATCAGTTGTTGATGTTTCTATGAAAGAAGGAAACATGAAAGAGTATCATGCAGAAGGAGGTATAGGTCTGATTGCATCTAGACTAACTATTGAAGGCCCTATCAAAAGAGAAAAAGGATCATTCATGCTTTCCGGCAGAAGAACATATGTTGACGCATTAATTAAACCGTTCGCTACAGGTGCAATGGCTAATTCTGGATACTTTTTTTACGATGCGAACCTAAAAGCTAATTACAGAATTACAGATAAAGACCGGATATACCTAAGTGGTTACTTTGGCAGAGATAAATTTAAATTCGGTAGTGAGAGCGGCAGCTTTTCTGCTGATATACCATGGGGTAATTCAACAGCAACACTTCGTTGGAATCACTTGATAAACGATAAACTATTCCTTAATACAACTGCAGTATACAACGATTATAAATTTGCATTTGGAGCAAAACAAGGCGATGTAGAGTTTAAATTATCTTCAGGAGTACGAGATTGGAGTGGAAAGTTTGACCTGGATTATTTTGCACCATTCAACCATAACTTCAAAACAGGCCTGGCATACACATATCATAAATTCATTCCTAATCAGGTATCAGGAAGCTCTGGGCAAGTAACATTAGAACCCAACAATGCACTGATAAAATATGCATATGAAGGTGGAGCATACATTATGGACGAATTTGAACCATTCAGCTGGCTTAAAGTAAATGCCGGCCTACGCTATTCTTGGTTTACACAAACAGGTAGATATGTAACCTACCAAACAGACCCTACAGGTAACCGAACTGATAGCACTGTATATGCAAAAGGTGATGCGGTAACTACTTATGGAGGGTGGGAACCTCGTTTAAACATGCGCTTTGAACTTGGCAAGACCTCGTCCATTAAAGCAAGTGTCGCAAAAGCATACCAATATATACATCTAGTATCCAACAACGGTAGTACACTACCTACCGATTTATGGGTACCCAGTACTTTATTAGTAAGACCTCAACAAGCATGGCAATACTCTCTGGGCTATTTTAGAAACTTCATGGACAACATGATAGAAACATCTGTTGAAGTCTACTATAAAGACTTGAAGAACCAAGTTGAATACCGACAAGGATATGTACCTAATACTATACAGGACCCTGAACAAGATTTTGTATTTGGTAAAGGAGAAGCATATGGTGCCGAATTCTTTATAAATAAAACTAAAGGCAAATTTACCGGCTGGATTGGCTATACCCTATCTTGGACCTACAGAATATTCCCTGATTTGAATAATGGGAATAGGTATCCTGCAAAATACGATCGCAGACACGATCTTTCTATTGTTACCAGTTACGAAGCGAGCAAAAAATGGACATTCTCTGCTGTATTTGTATATGGTTCCGGTAATGCTATCACCTTACCTACCAACTACTATTTTATAGACCAGTCTATTGTGCCGGAATATAGTGAGTTAAATGCCTATCGTTTGTTTGCATATCACAGGCTGGATATTTCTGCGGTTTTAACGCCGCAAAAGAAAAGAAAGAATGGGAAACCTAAGAGAGGTAGCTGGGCATTTTCTATATACAACCTATATAGCAGGCAGAACCCATACTTCTTATATGTAGACACTAAAGGAAGTTTGTCGAAAGGTGTAGAAACATCAGTAAAACAAGTATCAATATTTCCTATACTACCGAGCATTACCTACAATTTCAAGTTTTAGCCTACAAATGCCGTTTAAAGCCTACAGATTACAGAAACAGCATAAAATCAGGCATTTCAGCTAGTTTTTCTTAATGACTGGTTAATTGTTAACAAACTTTGCGTTAACTGAATACTAAGTGAGCGTTAACCAAAGTCATTTTTTTGGACGTGAGGCCCATTAGGTTGCATCTTTGTATTGTCAAACGAAACAAACAAAACAAACTGAGCGTTTCAAAAACAAAAACAAAACACACAAAAAAACAAACACTTAAAAACAAAGATCATGCAACACATCACATTAACAACCGCAACTAACACAGTACCAAGTATCACTCTAAATAATGATGCAGTTAAGAAAATAAGTGTATTCGCAACAATACTAGCTTGCCTTATTACAGCTGTATTTTTATAAGACATTTGCAGGGTATGTTTGTCTTAGCCTCTTGCGATGATCTGGCTAAGCCCTGCACATAACATTCATCATAGTTTCTGTTGATATAATAACCACCTAGTGTGGTTATTTTTTCTTTGTGGTTGGGTTGGGTCTAATAGTTTAGCATATTCGTAACATAAACTAAAATATTTCTGTTATGTTTTAGTTTATGTCAGCATACTGTCAGGAATAGTAACATACTCTAATCTACGAAGTTTTAATATTGATTTTGTTTTTAGCAATTAAATGGTTATTGTACGCCCGTAAACAAAAACTTCATTTCAATTATCGAACAACTACATTGGGTAGACATAAGCATATTTATAGTATACTTTATAGCCCTGCTAGCCATTGGTTTTTACTTTTTCAGAAAAAATAAATCAGAAGAAGATTATTATGTTGGAGGAAGGTCTATGTCTGCAGGACATATTGGCTTATCTGTAGTAGCTACAGATGTCGGTGGAGGTTTTTCAATTGGCTTAGGAGGCTTAGGATTTACTATGGGGCTATCGGGTAGCTGGATGTTGTTTACAGGGTTAATCGGTGCATGGCTAAGTGCAGTACTATTAATACCTAAAGTATATCCCATAGCTAAGAAAAAACAACTACTGAGTTTCCCTCAAGCCATACAACACTATTACAATAAAGATGTCGCTTTAATCGCAGGTATAATATCGTTAATTGGCTATGTTGGCTTTTCAAGTAGTCAGATACTTGCGGGAGGTAAACTTGCAGCAGCTACATTTCCTCAAACCATTAATATCACCCAAGCAGTGTTGATCATGGGTATAATAGCTGTATTATATACTGTTATTGGTGGAATAAAGGCTGTAATATATACAGACACTGTGCAATGGATAGTTTTAATGTTGGGTCTTGTTGGCGTGGGGATACCTTATGGCTTTTATTACATTGGTGGATTTGATGCAATCTCTACCTATCTGGAAAGTGATATGAGCTCACTAACGAACATTTCTATAGCAGATTTGTTTAACTGGCTAATAACCATAGTTCCCATATGGTTTGTAGGTATGACATTGTATCAAAGAATATACGCTGCTAAAGATGAAAAAACTGCTGTAAAAGCATGGCGAATTGCGGGGCTTTTTGAATGGCCTGTAATGGCATTTATGGGGGTTATATTGGGTATGTTTGCTAAGGTGGCATTTCTTCAGGGAGACTTTGCTGCTTTAGGATACCCTACATCATCAGATCTGGACGCAGAAATGGGGCTGCCTATGTTTTTGAGGAACATGCTACCTGTTGGTTTAATGGGCTTAATGTTGTCAGCATATTTCTCTGCAATTATGTCTACAGCAGATAGTTGCCTTATGGCTGCATCCGGCAATTTAATGACCGATATTGTAGGACGATTTAAACCCAACCTATCGTCCAATTTACTACTATCTCAAATACTCACATTTAGTATTGGGGTACTTGCTATCATATTGGCGACTCAAATGCAAAGTGTACTTGACTTGATGCTGTACTCATATGCATTTATGGTATCTGGCTTATTCGTCCCAGTACTGGGAATGTTATTTATTAAAAAGCCGAAACCAATTGCGGCAATATTAGCTATGATTGGCGGTGGTGGTACTACCCTGATTCTTATCTTATCAAACATAGAGTTGCCATACAGTTTAGATGCCAACTTATTTGGCATAACCATGTCTGCCATATTATTTATAGTAATTCAAAAAAACGGAAATAAACAATAAGATGAACATAATACAGATTGACACAAACACAGGAGAACACGAAAAATTTACTAACGAAAAAATTGCCAGTTTCTTATTTCAGCACTTGGAAGAATATGGTGATGAGGTACAAGACATTTTAAAATGTATAGACTACTCACAAAAGAAAAATGAGAACAAAGGTGGTTTTATATTACTGGCAGTAGAAGACGATGATACTATAAAAGGAGCTGTTGTAGTTAATGAAACTAATATGGGTGGGTATATTCCAGAAAACATATTAGTATACATTGCTGTTCATAAAGACACCCGTGGTACAGGGCTAGGCAAAAAGCTGATGCAGCAAACCATTGACACCTGTGTGGGTGATATTGCACTACATGTAGAAAAAGACAACCCTGCAAAGTTTCTTTATGAAAAAGTGGGCTTCACTAACCCTTATTTAGAGATGCGTTTAAAAAAGTAAATCATGGCATTTATTACATTGAACAGACAATCTCTGGAAACTAATTACAGATATCTTCAGCAACTATTTAATAAACACGATATAGAATGGGCACCGGTTCTTAAACTACTTTGCGGGAACAAAAAATATCTAGAATTCATATTATCTCTTGGAGATGAGCAGGTTTGCGATGCTAGATTATCGAACTTAAAGATTATAAAATCTATCAACCCCGATAAAGAAACGATATACATAAAGCCGCCAGCCAAACGCAGCATAGCGAACATCGTAAAGTATGCAGATGTAAGCTTTAATACAGAAATCACAACAATTAAATGGTTGTCAGACGAAGCTGTAAAACAGAATAAAGTTCATCGAATCATCATCATGATAGAACTGGGGGACCTTCGAGAAGGGATAATGGGTGAAACATTGATGAATTTTTATAAACAAGTTTTTGAGTTACCTAACATCAATGTGGTTGGTATAGGTGCTAATCTCAATTGTTTAAATGGAGTGATGCCCAGCAAAGATAAACTGATTCAACTAAGCTTGTATGAGCAGCTTATTGAAGCTAGATTTGATCAAAAAATAACAGGGGTTACCGGAGGGTCATCTGTAATGATACCCTTGTTATTAAAAAAACAAGTACCTAAAGGGGTAAATCATTTTCGTGTTGGAGAAACATTATTCTTTGGGAATGACCTTTTTACAGGAGCTACCATACCGAGAATGAAAAGCGATGTACTTAGACTACATGCAGAGGTTGTTGAAATAACAGAAAAACCAATTGTACCATTTGGAGAAATGGAGGCTAACCCCTCTGGAGAAACCTATGAGGTGAATAGTGATGATTATGGCAGAACTCATCGTAGAGCAATACTTGATATGGGACTACTAGATGTTTCTAACGTTGACTTCTTACATCCAATCGACAAAAACCTCAGTATTGTTGGAGGTAGCTCAGACATGATAATATTAGATATAGACAATGCAACGAAGAAGTACAAGATTGGCGACCTTGTAACATTCAGCATGGACTACATGGGAGCATTAAGAGTGATGAACTCTAACTATATTGAAAAACGGTTTCTTGAATAAATTACTTAAACCTGAAATACTCCAGTTTTAAACTCTTCTATATCAGGATTGTGGTTTGCCGCAGTAATTCCTTCGCTGATCACCTTCCTGGTATTTATTGGGTCTATGATTTCATCAACCCACAAGCGTGCAGCAGCATAGTACGATGATGTTTGAGCATCATATTTATCTGTTATTTTTTTCAGGAGTTCTTTTTCTTTTTCAGGATCTATTTCCTCCCCTTTTGCTTTTAATGACGCAACCTGTATTTGCAACAAGGTCTTAGCTGCCTGAGCACCACCCATAACAGCTATTTTAGCATTAGGCCATGCGTATATAAAACGAGGGTCGTAAGCCTTACCACACATTGCATAGTTACCTGCACCGTATGAGTTACCTATAACTATTGTGATCTTTGGTACTACTGAATTACTTACAGCATTAACTAGTTTAGCACCATCTTTAATAATACCTGCGTGCTCGCTACGGCTACCAACCATAAAGCCGGTAACATCTTGCAAGAATACTAGCGGAATTTTTTTCTGATTACAATTTTGAATAAAACGAGCAGCTTTGTCTGCACTATCGTTGTATATCACCCCTCCTATTTGTATTTCACCTTTCTTATTTTTAAATACTGTACGCTGGTTCGCAACAATACCTACAGCCCAACCATCAATACGAGCATACCCACATACTATAGTTTTGCCGTAATCTTCTTTAAACTGATCAAACTCAGAGTTATCAACGATGCGTTCTATAACATCTACAACATTATACTGCTTACTATTATCTACAGATACGAAGCCATATATTTCTTTTTGATCTTTTTTAGGCAATGCGGGCTCTGCTCTGTCAAAGCCAGCCTTTGGCTGAGCTCCTATTTTATCAACAATACGCTTTACCTGATCCAAACAATCTTGCTCATTCTCAAACTTATAATCTGCAATACCGCTAATTTCTGTATGAGTTTTAGCTCCACCAAGAGTTTGGGTGTCAATATCTTCTCCGATAGCTGCTTTCACCAAATATGGACCTGCTAGAAAAATAGAGCCGTTACCTTCAACCATTAGTGTTTCATCGCTCATTATAGGTAAATAAGCCCCACCTGCAACACAACTTCCCATTACAGCTGCTATTTGGGTAATTCCCATCGCACTCATCTTAGCATTGTTACGGAAAATTCGACCAAAATGCTCCTTATCCGGAAATATCTCATCCTGCATTGGTAAAAACACACCAGCGCTATCTACAATATATATCACAGGCAGCTTATTCTCCATTGCTATTTCCTGCAGACGTAAATTTTTCTTACCAGTTATAGGAAACCAGGCACCTGCCTTAACCGTATTATCATTTGCTATGATCATGCATTGACGGCCTTTCACATAACCAATTCCAGCTACTGTACCACCAGCGGGGCAGCCACCATATTCAGCATACATTTCCCAACCGGCGAATGAACCAATTTCTGTAAACGTGCTCCCTTTATCAATAAGATACTTGATACGCTCACGTGGTGTCATTTTACCACGAGCTTTATTTTTTTCTATACTCTTTTGCCCACCTCCTAAACTCACTTTGGCATGTCGCTGCTTCATTTCGCTAACTGCCAATCTCATTTGATCTTCGTTCTTATTGAATTCAAGGTCCATATTAAACTTTTAAAACTTTGCAAAGATAACGCTATGTACTGATTGGTAAAAGAATGCCTAGTACAATTCTACTCCTGTATCTCCATTTGACGATACCCATGCTCTGTGCATGCCTGATGTGTTATAATCGATTGAATAATTACCATACCTATCAATAGCAATTACACCACCACTTGCTCCCATATTTTCCAGCTTGTCGTGTATCATGAGTTTTGTCGCCTCTTTTAAAGGGACACCTTGTAACTCTACTCTATCGCAAATTGATTTTGCAAAACCTAACCTTATATAATATTCTCCCCAGCCGGTGCAGCTTACAGCACAACTCATATTATCTGCGTATGTACCTGCTCCTATAATCGGACTATCTCCTATCCTACCGAACTTTTTATTGGTCATGCCACCTGTAGATGTGCCTGCAGCTAGATTTCCATTCTTATCAAGTGCAACAGCACCGACAGTACCGTACTTGCCATCACGATTTTCCGGTTGTTTGACTTGCGACTTTTTTCCCTTGTTACTTTTTATCTGCTCTAATCTTTTACGATTCTTATCCGTGATAAAGTAGTTGTTATCTACTAATTCACAACCATTTGCCTTTGCGAACTCTTCAGCACCTTGCCCGCCTAGCATTACATGTGGGCTTTTATCCATAACCAACCTAGCTGCACTTATTGGGTTCTTAACATTTGTAACTCCGGCAACAGCACCTGCGTTCAGATCATCACCCCTCATAATAGACGCGTCTAACTCAGCCATCCCTTTGTTATTTAATACCGCACCTTTACCCGCATTAAACAAACTATCATTCTCCAATATCATTATAGCAGCCTGTACAGCATCTATTGCGTCCCCACCTTTTTTTAATATTTCTTCACCTGCTTTTAGTGCTTTGTCTAAAGATGCTTTATACGCAGCTTCTAATTCAGGCGAAGTTCCTGCTTTATTGATCTCACCAGCACCACCATGGATAACTAGAACATATGGTTTAGATGAAATTGCAGAGTTTTGTGCAAATGACATCAAAGAGATTAAAAGAGCTATTACTAAGGATATACTTTTTCTCATGCAGCGATAATAACCAATTATTCATAAACATGTCATATAAAAGCTAAAAAATTGTAGGAACAACAAATATTGCAGACCTTTGACATGTAGTTTACATGGGCATGGCACGGAAGTTGAAAATATTAATACTCATCATATTTATTTCAGTTAGCTGGCACAAAGCAATAGCAACGCATATATATGGTGGTGAACTTCTTTATACTCACCTCAGTGGAGATGATTACCAAATAACACTCACACTATATGGAGATTGTGCAGGTAGTGCGTTCAATTCTCTGAAAGGTGCTACCCCTACAATAAACATATTCAGAGATTCAAGACAACATGCTTCATACGATTTATTAGAAAATACAGCTTTAAGATCAGAAGTTTCGGCTGTTTGTCCGGAACAGGAAGACAGCACCACTTGCAAAAACCCAACATACGCGATACCGGGTGTAACTAAATTTGTATACCAACGAACAGTTTCTTTACCGCCGAGCAGATACTGGCTGATTGTTTTTGATGGTGTTTTAACGGCACAAACTGCTGCAGGTAGAAGTAATAGCATTACAAACACTACAATATCTACAGTCTCTCCGAAAATAATGAGACTAGAGGCTATGCTTAATAACCTCAATGCACCTAACTCTTCGCCACAGTATACTACAACACCAACACCTTACTATTGCATAAATGTTCAACAACAATACAACCAAGGAGCATCTGATAGTGATAATGACTCGCTAGTATTCAACCTAATACCTGCTATACAGAAAGGAGGACAAAAAATAGTATATAACAACCCTTATACATCTACAGAGCCGTTAGCAGCCTCAGGGTTTAGTTTCAATTACATCAATGGGCAAATGATTTTTTTCCCCAACCGGGTTCAACAATCTTTGGTTGTAGATAAAGTTGAAGAGTATCGAGATACTCTGCTTATTGGAAGTACTATGCGAGAGATGACCTTCATCGTTTTACCCTCATGTAGCAATAATGCGCCAACAAGTAAATTAACAGCAAACAGCATATCAAACGGATATATAGATGGTACTAATATTAACGTTTGCAACAACTCAGGACCTCTTAGTTTTAGCATTCAAACTAGCGATGTAGAGAATAATAACATTACAATAAAAACAAGGGGAGAACCTCTGGGGTCTACTACAACAATTAATAACAATGGGAGTAAATCACCTACAATAAACTTTACTTGGCCTTTACAGAACGTAAAGGCGGGTTACTACAACATATTTGTATCTCATGAAGATGATAACTGTCCGCTTACTGGTAATAAAACAATAGCCTATACTATTCATGTTATAGACTCTATTACCATTTCTCACGAAGTAATAAAAGAAACTGAGTGCGAACATTTACAGCATATAAGGTTCAACATAAGCAAAGGTTTATTACCAAGAAGCGTTTCTGTATACGACCTTAACAATAAACTTATACGATCATATACTGACTCCATAGGAGTTATTACCGATAGCTTTGATGTAGGCACTTATACTGTTCTTGCTAAATCTGATGGTTTACCATGTAACACTACATATGTTTTCGAGGTAAAAGACGGTGGAACGTACCCACATAAGCCTGAATATGAGCAATTACATTTGTGTTTGCATGACCCTGTAGCCCCTCTTACTCCTATAGCTATTAATTCAGGACAAATAAAATGGTATACTATAGAAGGAATAGAATTAGCTACACCACCGACCTACAATACTGAAGAAGTAAACATATACTCTTGGCTAATAAGTCAACAAATAGACGTGTGTGAATCAACTTTAGACACATTTACGGTTTCAGTACACCCATTTCCTCAAATTAATATTATTAATGGAGAGGGTACATTATGTTATGGAGATGGTATTTTTCTATTGGCCAAGGGTGGTATTAGATATGAGTGGGAACCGGCAAATCTTATTAAATATAAAAACGATAGCGCTTTTACTACTGTAAAAGAACCAACAACATATATTGTAACAGGTTATAGTCCATATAACTGCCCTAGCAGAGATAGTGTAAACTATAGTAATATAGAACAGTGCTGTACCTTCTCTTATCCAAATGCTTTTACCCCTAATGACGATGGCTCAAACGACGGCTGGAAACCTATTGTTTATGGTAATGTCGACAGCTATTTACTATCGGTTTATAACAGGTGGGGAGAAAGAGTATTCATATCAAGTGATCCAAATGAACATTGGCGAGGTACCTATGCAGGTAAAAAAGCAGATATAGGGACATATTTTTATCTACTCAGAGCAAACTGTACTACAGGTAAGGAAGAGGTAAAAAGCGGAGAGTTTATATTAATTAGATAACTACTCCCACTTAAACACCCTGCTGGCTATTAAGTAGAGCACAACTCCCCAGCCTAATAGAATGAAGACATCGAATTTAATTTCCCAAAAGCCGGCTCCTTCAAATGCAACCTTTCGCATTGCATCGTTTAAGTATGTTAACGGTAGTATTCTACAGAATGGCTGTAACCACTTAGGAAATACATCTATTGGAAAGAAGGTGCCTGCTAGTAAAAACTGAGGCAATGTAACCAAATTGGAAATAGGAGGAATGGTAGCTTGATTCTTTGCTACACCACTTATTATAAATCCAAAACCCATAAAAACAAGAATGCCCAGAGCACTCAGCAATATCATTTCTAAGAAGGTAACAGCACCATTCACCAATGTGTAATCGAAAGCCCAATACCCTACTGCTATGATGATAACAGCACCAATCAATTGAAATATCATTCTTGCAATACCCTCACTAAATACTATAATTTCTCTACGTACCGGAGTAGCAAAAAATCGCTTCAATACCAGTGTTTCTCTTAAATTAAAAAATATAAATGCTGTACCGAAAACGCTACCAGCAAGTAAAGAGAACCCTAACTGTCCGGGCAATATAAAATCGATTGTTTTAAATTCTCTTACTGTAGCTACATCTACCTCTATCGAAGCAAGTGCTTCTGTACGGCTAAGAATTTCAGGATCGGAATTCTGCAGAGCGCCTCTTACAATACTCTTTAACTGAGTTACTTTATCCATTTGTGCGGAAGAACCTTTCAAGGTAATTTTATATTCAGGCTGCACTCCATCAAGCTGTTTCTGTATATCAATAAATGCAGTTACATCGCCATCACTCAATACAGACTCTACATCTGCCCCTTCTGCAATATCAACCCATTGCAATACTCCGGCTGTTCTTAACCCTGCATACAACTCATTCGTAGTATCGCTGCCCGGCAAATTAGCCACACCAATCTTAAACATCTTATCACCACCCAAAAAACCAAACACAAGAATGAAAACCAACGGGAAAGCTATTGTAAATACTATTGCCGAGGGACTCTTAAATGTAGATTGCAAACTGGCACGTATAAGGGCACTTAGTGCTTTAATATTACTATAAGAATGTTTTGCTGACATATATGGATGCAAAGTTAATCTAACTCAACTAAGTTTATACGATGTTAAAAATAATAACAACGTAGGTGTTTGTGTAGCTATAAAACTTAACTTAGGGTATTGAAAATGAAGATATATATAAAAAACATATTAGTTGTATTACTTGCTGTATATATGCCAGATATATATGCCGCACGCATATACATACCTATGGATGCTGACAACCAAACAAATCACCTTAAAGCATATGGAGTAGCTTATGCTGCACTAGAGAAACAAATAGAGGTTGATTGGTTGTTAAATTACCAGGGCGGTAGTTTTGCCATGGTGCAAACTACTTACGTTGAAAACTTATGCAAACTCAGAGGCGTGTCTTATGACGTTATCAGCGATGCACAATATGCAGGCATTATTAACGAAGTAGCACACCCCGACTATAATGGGGACATCATAAAGCTGCAAAAAGCACCTAAAATAGCCGTTTACACTCCTCAAGGTAAGCAACCGTGGGATGACGCTGTAACAATGGTTTTAACCTATGCTGAAATTCCCTATGATGAAGTTTATGACGATGAAGTTTTAGATGAAAAACTAGTAAAATACGATTGGTTGCACTTACACCATGAAGATTTTACAGGACAATACGGTAAGTTTTGGGCTGCATACAGAAATGCATCATGGTTTCAAGCAGATGTTAAGAGAAATGAAGCCATAGCTGCAAGAAATGGTTTCAAAAAAGTTTCTCAATTAAAACTAGCCGTAGCTAAAAAGATACAGGCATTTGTTGCAGGAGGTGGTTACCTTTTTGCCATGTGCTCTGCTACGGACAGTTATGACATTGCTCTGGCTGCTCAAAATACAGATATTTGTGAAGTTCCTTTTGACGGAGACCCTTCCTCTCCTAATGCTCAAAATGAACTAGACTTTTCGCAAAGCTTTGCATTCAAAAACTATACGCTGTCTCGCAACCCATATGAGTATGAGTTTTCGACTATAGATGCCACACAAACACGTAGTGGAAAAGTGCATAAAGAAAATGATTACTTCACTCTATTTACGTTTTCAGCAAAATTTGATCCTGTACCCACAATGCTTTGCCAAAACCACACAACTACGGTAAAAGGCTTTATGGGACAAACTACGGCGTTCAGAAATGAAGTTCTTAAAACAAGTGTACTGGTTATGGGCGAGTGTAAGCCTGCGAATGAGGCTAGGTATATTCATGGCGAATTTGGCAAAGGTACATGGACCTTTTACGGAGGTCATGACCCTGAGGATTATCAACATGCAATAGGAGACCCTCCCACAGAGTTAAGTTTACATCCTAATAGCCCGGGCTACAGGTTAGTACTGAATAACATCCTTTTTCCTGCAGCAAAAAAGAAACCCAGAAAAACATAATACCCGCAAAAGCTGTATTTTACTGCTCTCATAAATGGACAGTAAGAAGGCAACACTCAACTTTAAATATTTACCAGCTATAATAATTTTCGCTGGCATACTGTTGCGTATTTGGGTTTATATAGACAACCGCTGTTTATGGACTGACGAAACCAACATAGCACTAAATATTTACGAGAAAAATTTTGCCGCGTTAGCAGGAGAGCTGTCATATCAACAATATGCTCCTCCACTTTTTCTATGGGCTTGTAAACTATTTACTACAATACTTGGGTACGGAGAAAAAGCTTTACGCTTATACCCTTTATTGTCGGGGATAGGATGTTTGTTTTTACTAAACCAAATACTTAAAAATACTGTAAGGCAAAGGGCAACATGGTATCCACTATTGATACTTGCTACTAGTATTTTCTTTTTGAGATATAGCACCGAGTTAAAACAATATATGCCAGATGCATTCATCTCAACTACTCTTATATGGTTAGCTATTAAGCACGATATTTTAAAAGAAAACCCTACCAAACTAATTATTGTTTGGATAACCGCAGGTAGTCTTGCAATATGGGGAAGTATGCCTTCGGTATTTATACTTGCTTCAGTTAGCATGTATTATTTCGTAACAGCAACAGTTAATAAAAAGCATAAGCGTGCAGGTTTAGTTATAATAATTTCTACTGTATGGTTATTTCAATTTCTGCTTTATTATTATGGAGTTCTAAAACAACAAATCAATTCCGACTACCTGTCTAGCTATCATAAAAACTACTTCATACATGCATTTCCTAGCAATAAAGCTGAATGGATCCACAACAAGGATTTAATCAAAAATATTCTATCGAATTGTTTCGGTAACGCCACCCTGCCTATGATAATAAACAGTATTCTAGTACTCATAGGTACAATAACCTTGTTCATCAAAAGAAACCACAAAGCTTTTTTATTTATCACACCCATCTTACTTATGCTGACAGCTGCAGCATTAAACCAATACTCATTAATACCTCGGCTAACATTGTTTATCATGCCTATACTGATAATTATTGCCGGCCTGGGCTTAAACCAGATATTACCTAACAGAAGCATTTATCTACAGTTGCCTATTGCTATTCTATGTCTTATCAGTATTGGTCTTACACAACCACTTAAAGTTTTTTCTACCCCTATTGAAGAAGAACAGATTACGGAGGGATTGGATTGTATCGTAAATAGAGGTCTTCAATCAAAACAAGTATATATATATGCTGGTGCTGTCAACTCGTTTAAGTATTACACTAGTGTACACCCTGAAAAATACCGATGGGATCAGATTAAATACGCACACATACTACTAGCTGAAACTAATCATGTAGCACTTGCCGATAAAGCAGCGTTACTATACACTATCCCATTCGATAGTTATGACACAAAAAAAGAGTTCGAAAAATATAATACAGTAACCGATAGTTGCATTTCAACCGGATGCGAAGTGTATTTCTTTAATTAGTATTCGGCTCTGGTAAAGGCTGTTCTAAAGCAGCAAGTCTGTCCCTTACTTCTTGTGGTGTTAATTCAGGACTAATCTCTTCGTAATAGGATTTACATAATTGTTGTGTACCGACAAAACCAAACTGTGTGATATAAATGTATAATGCTTGCCTGAGCAAATACGAAGCCTCCAACCTCTTCTTTTCATCAAGATCTGTTATTTCATCAAAGTCTTCAGGCAATGCACCAACTTCCAATAAAATACTAATCCAATAATATATATATGGCTTTATTTGCTCTATAGTTAACAGTTTCTTCTCAATAAAAATCCAGAAGCTTTCAAGTTGTACAAAAAACCTATCGAAAGTATCTGCTATTACCACATCAACTTCTGTATGTTTAAACCCTTTGGGCAACCTTAGTATTTCTGCATGATAGATTAGTGCTCTTGTTACAACCTTTCTGTCAATAAAAACATATCTATCCTCTCTTTCTTTCTTGTCCGGGAACAGCTCTACATTGCGTTCTTCCCAATCCAGCATTGACATAGCATTTTGAACTTTTTTGTCCGTATGAAAAAGTCTTACTTTCTCTACAAGAAACTCTACTTTAGTCCAATCCTGCCCTTTTTTATACCTTTTGTAACCAACTATGAAGATTATTATTGCGCCTATCCCACCAGCTATACCTAGTGCTATTTCAGCTAGTGCTATTTGTTGGTCGGTTGTAAATTCTGATAAAGACATTTCCAGGTTTATTAGGCATACAAAATAACGAAATTTGAATAACAAAAAGCGGGGTGCTATATATGCACCCCGCTTAAGTATTGTTAGAAATAACTAAGAAGCTACTTCTTCTTCAGCTACTATCTCTTTAATACGTTTTGTTGTTAATGACTTAGGACGCTCTATTGACAAACCTAAAGCCCTATCCCAACATAGGCTAGCTAACACACCAAGTGCACGAGAAACACCAAATAATACAGTGTAGAACTCTTTTTCAACTAAACCATAATGTGTTAACAATGCACCTGAATGTGCATCAACATTAGGCCATGGGTTTTTGATCTTTCCAGTGGCTCCTAATATGTCTGGTGCTACTTCATATATTTTCCATACATTTTGCACCATTGGAGCGTCTGGACAATGAGTTTTAGCAAACTCCATTTGTGCTGTAAAACGAGGGTCTGTTTTACGTAAAACAGCATGACCATAACCAGGAACTACCTTCCCTGCCGCTAGCGTATCCTTAATATATTGAGAAATTTGATCTTTAGATGGTTCTTGAGTATTTAGCTCTTCACACATATCTTCAATCCAGGCTATCACCTCTTGGTTAGCTAAGCCATGTAATGGACCTGCTAAACCTGTCATACCTGCAGTGAATGATAAGTACGGGTCGCTTAACGCAGAACCTACAAGGTGTGTTGTATGTGCTGAAACATTACCGCCCTCATGGTCAGCATGTATCGTCATATATAAACGCATCAAAGCGTAAAAGCTCGGGTCGTCAAACCCTAACATGTGTGCAAAGTTTCCAGCCCAATCAAGCTCTGCATCAGGCTCTATACCTTCTCCATTATGATATTTTTTACGATATATATAAGCTGCTATCTGAGGTAAACGAGCAATCAGGCTTAGTGTATCTTCATAAACATACTCCCAGTGATCTTTCTTACTAATACCCTCTTTGTATGCTTTCGCAAATTTTGATTCTGTTTGCAAAGCCATTACACCTTGACAGAAAAGGGTCATCGGGTGTGTAGATGCAGGCATTTTATCTAAAACGTCAAAGACATGCTTCGGAACGTTTGATCTACGTGCCAAAACTGTGCTTAAATGATCTACATCTTCTTTAGATGGTAATTCTCCAACAAGCATTAAATAAAACAACCCTTCAGGCAATGGTTCTATACCACCTTCGGCCTTTGGTAACAACTCTCTAAGTTCTGGTATAGAGTAGCCTCTGAATCGGATACCTTCTTCAGCGTCTAATAGTGACGTTTCAGTAACCAAACCCGGAACGCCTCGCATACCGGTGTAAGCTTGTCTGATAGTGACATCACCCAGCTTTTTATCGCCATGGTTTGACAAAATGTCTTTGATATCCGCCGCTAATGCATCTGCTTTTTCTCTAAAACGCTGTTTTACGTAACCCATAAACTTATGTGATAGTTATTTTTTATATATAAATAATGATAAATTGTTGCCAAATGGAGCACAAATCTACAAAATATAGAGCAGTATTATAAATGTTATTTATTAAACTTTTGTTTACACACTTAAGCAAAATTGATAATTAATAAAACTGCCATGTGTAATACATTGCATTTATCTAAATTAAACGTGCACAAAAAAAGCGCTGACACAGATAGCATCAGCGCAAATTTTATTTTGTGTCCTAATTTTACCAGCTACCGCTAGCTCCACCACCGCCAAAGCTACCACCACCAAATCCACCGAAGCCGCCGCTACCACCACCGAAGCCGCCACGACTACGTCCACCGCCTAACAATTGGCCTAACAACATTCCTGTTGCGATATCTCCTGCACCACGTCCACTATAGTAGCCACCGCCACCATTTCCACCGTCGCCACGACTAATAGCAAATATTATGAGCAAAATCATAATGATTAGAAATACGACTACAATGGCTGGAAGCTTTTTCTTGCCATGATGATAATCTTTTTCCGCATGATACTCCCCTTTTGTCGCAGCAATAATAGCTTCTGCAGCTTTATCAAAACCTTTGTAAAAGTCACCTTGTTTGAAGTATGGGACCATTTCGTTGCGAATAATGCGCCCGCACATAATATCAGTTAAGGCACCTTCAAGCCCGTATCCCGAAGCTATATGCATCCTTCTATCTTCCAGAGAAGCTAAAATAAGAACACCATTATCTTTACCTGCCTGACCTATGCCCCAACGCTCCCCTAACTCAGCAGCATACTGAGAGACTTCGTAACCACCAAGGTTTTTGATTGTAACAACAGCTATCTGTGTAGATGATGTTTGCTCATATTCCAGTAGCTTAGCCTCTAAAGCAGCTTGCTGTTCAGCATTCATCATGCCGGCAAAATCGTTTACCAGCCTGGGGGGATTAGATATTTTGGGGAAGTCATCATCACTTGCTATAACAGCAAAAGATGTAGTAAGTGTTAATAATAGTAAACTCAGGTATTGTAACAGTCTCACGCTTTCTAAAATTCAATCTATTTACCAAATACTATTTCGTCAGGCAGTTCATTCTTAGTTATAGCAGGGTCGTACGGGAAGTGATTTGCTAATGCTTCTCCAAGCTCATCCACACATTTAGCCAACCCCTCTGCCATTTTGCCTTCTTTCAGGTATTCCAATAAGTGCCTTGCAGCCTCTTTCCAAAACGCTGCACCTCCTGCCTGTTCATATATTTCTTTATCTCCTAATATAGCAAACTGATGATCTGTGTAGGCCAGATATACCAAAACAGCATTTCTTTTTACCGTTTTATGCATTTCGAGATTATCAAATATCTCTCTGGCTCTGTCCATTGCATCTACATATGTACAATGCGGCTCCATAAACACACGTATCTCACCCGTTGTATTAGATTCTGCCTTTTGAATAGCGCTTACGACCAGGTCTTGCTCCCCTTTACTTAAAGGCTGCTTTGGCTTACCAAATACTCCCATAATTAAAACTCTACTTTTGGTGCTTTCTCCGCTCCTGCTTCCGCTTCAAACATACCTTTTTGCTCAAAACTAAGCATACCTGCTATAACACTTGTAGGAAACTTGCGCATATAAGTATTATAACCTTGTACACTTTCATTAAATTTTTTGCGCGCAACTGTTATCCTGTTCTCGGTACCTTCCAAAGCTACCTGCAGATCTAAAAAATTCTGATTGGCCTTGAGTTCAGGATAGCGTTCACTCACTACCATTAATCTTCCTAGTGCTTGACTAAGCTGCCCCTGAGCTGCCTGAAACTGCTGGATTTTTTCCGGAGAAAGGTTTGACGGGTCTATTTTCATAGAGGTAGCTTTTGCACGAGCCTCTATAACTTGAGTTAGCGTAGTTTTCTCAAAATCCGCAGCTCCTTTTACCGTGGCTACCAAATTAGGTACAAGGTCAGATCTACGCTGATACTGGTTTTCTACCTCACCCCACTTAGCTTTTACATTCTCATCAAGCGTAACAAGTTCGTTTTGGGTATTTTTTATTTTACAACCACTATAAACTACAATTAGCAGTATTATACCAAGTGTGATTAATAATCCTCTTTTCATTGTTTTTACGTTTTGCTCAAAAATAGCCTTTTTACATAAAACAAAAAGCACAGGCGATACCTGCGCTTCTACATTTAATTTAAATATTTTTTAAAACTCGTAACGAGCTGTTAATCCAAACATATTGTGTGGGAAAAAATCAGGTCCACTGCTAAATACATTTACAGCAGGTTTAATATCAGCACTTAAACCCAGAGGTGTTTTCTTAAAACTGTATGATACCCCACCTATACCATCGAAACCAAAAATTGGCTCTGCGCGATTAGTAAAAATTCTGCCATCACTATATCTCTCCCATACAGCTCTATCCCAAACACCACCATGTATACCACCTCCAAAGAATATTTGCCATGAATTGTCTGGCAGTGGAATTTGAAACTCCAGCAACCCAACAGCGTTAAAGCTCTCTCCTTCTAGCCCTAATATACCACCTGCATTTAACTGCCCTTCAAATGCCAGATGTTTTGACAAGCCTGTTTTCAAGTTAAAACCGGCACCGTCTGGTGTTGCTCTTACCCCTATACCAGTAACTCTTTGCGCAAAAGCACCTGTGCTCATTAATACTAATCCTGAAATAACCGTAAATAATAATCCTAATCGTCTCATAATTTTTCCAATTTGGTTACTAGAATAACACAGACAACAGAGCGTTGTTTACTTACATCAAACTCTTACAATTTCTTTAACAAAGTACATACAGTTAAAAAAGATTTAAGTATTAGCTACTTTTGCAGCAATTATGGTCAATAATAACTTTGAAGCTACTCTTGAGTATGCACAAGCATTAGATAAAGAAGATACATTATATAATAACAGAGAACGTTTTCACTTTCCTCAGCATAACGGGAAAGATGCTGTATACATGTGCGGCAACTCTCTTGGCCTACAACCTAAAAGTGTAGGTCATTTAATTCAGCAAGAACTAGATGATTGGGCTAAATATGGAGTTGAAGGACATTTCAAAGCACGCAATCCATGGTTTTCCTATCACCATTTGTTTTCTGAGAGGTTATCAAAAATAGTTGGCGCTAATAAAGATGAGGTTGTAGCTACAAATACACTTACAGTAAATCTTCATTTATTAATGGTGTCTTTTTACAGACCAAAAGGTAAAAGGTATAAAATAATGATGGAGGCTGGTGCTTTCCCGTCTGATCAATATGCTATTGAAACACAAGTAAGGATGTATGGTTATGACCCTGATGATGCAATAATTGAGATTGCACCTAAGGAGGGAGAACATACGCTTAACGACGATGATATAATTAAAGCAATAGAGGATGCTGGCGATACGCTTGCGGTAGTAATGTTTGGCGGTGTCAACTACTATACCGGTCAGTTTTTCAACTTAGAAAAAATCACAAAAGCTGCACATGATGTTGGTGCTTATGCAGGGTACGACTTAGCACACGCTGTAGGTAATATACCATTGCAACTACACAACTGGAAAGTTGACTTTGCTTGCTGGTGCTCATATAAGTATTTAAACTCTGGCCCGGGTGGTGTTGGCGGTTTATTTGTAAATGAGAAACACTACAGTAATAAAGAAATTTTCAGGCTTGCCGGCTGGTGGGGCAATGACGAAAAAGAGCGCTTTTTGATGAAAAAAGGCTTTGAGCCTCAGAACAATGCAGGCAGCTGGCAAATGAGTAATGCCCCTGTCTTTAATATGATAGCTCATAATGCCTCGTTGGATATTTTCGAAAAAACAGGCATGCAAGCACTAAGAGAAAAAAGTGAACAACTTACAGGCTATTTAGAGTTCTTATTAAAACAAATAGACCATCTCTCTTTCGAAATCATTACACCAGCAGATCCTGCAAAAAGAGGTTGCCAACTCTCGCTTCTGTTTGCAGATAGAGGTAAAGAGGTTTTTGATGCTTTGACCGATAATGGAGTAATTGCTGACTGGAGAGAACCTAATGTAATACGTATTGCACCTGTACCACTATACAATAGTTATGAAGATGCATACAGGTTTTATGAGATACTGAAAAATATAGATAATGCTTAATCGTAGTGCTGCAATACTACTTCTTGCTGTCATCATTCTTTTTGCTTCATGTATTTCAGAGGATGAGTCTAATGCCGTAAAGGATGCCGTTGGCGACTCTACTAATATACCTGCTACCACAATAGAGGCCTGGCAAGGGAATCTAAACGGCAACATACCTGTACTCATCTGGTACACCAAGACAAAAGGTATTTTGCATGGCTCTTTATTTTACACAAATCAAAAAGATGCAACACCTATTACCATAATCGGAGAAGAACAAGATGGCAGCTACTTTCTTGATGAGTTTTTACAGGATGGTACAGTTACAGGATTCTGGCACCTAAATCCACAAATAAGCTCTGCAGAGGGACAATGGTCAGCTCCTGAAACAGACAAACAATACAGCGCATCATTAATGCATATTGATACCAATGTCAAAACAATGAGCATATACAACATTGGTGATGTTAGTGGCTCATATAACTATAGTTATGGTGAAGACGGAGGTTCAGGAAGCTTAGGTGTTATAAAAATAGATACCAACAAGGTTGTTATTAGCTTTAGCAATGTTACAGGTGCACCAGCACACAATTTAGCAGAACTAGATAATGACACACTAGAAATAGTGAATAATATTGCAACACACAACGATACAGAGTTTGGCAACTGTTCATTCCAAATATCGTTCTATAACGGATTTGCAATTGTTGAATATATTGACGGGAAAACCGACTGTGGTTTTGGGCACCGTGCAACTATAAACGGAATTTACCTGAAAACACACTAAACTACATACTACTTTTATAAATAATGAGTGTATTTCATTCAACAGATAACTTACCGGAGTTAAGAAATACGGTGATAACCATTGGTACATTCGATGGTGTTCATGCTGGTCATCAAGCTATTCTTAACCAAGTTGTGAAGCATGCTAAAGAAAACAACGGCACAAGTGTTCTTGTCACTTTCCACCCACACCCCAGAAAGTTGATCTTTCCCGAACAGCCCATCGCAATCCTTACACCGATTGAAGACAAGCTTGACTTGATTACAAAAATCGGGATAGAGCACATAATAGTAGTGCCTTTTACAAAAGAGTTTGCAACGCTTAGTGCTAAAGAATATGTTTCAGAGTTTCTTGTTAAAAAATTCAAGCCAGATACAATTATTATTGGTCATGATCATCACTTTGGGAACGACAGGAAAGGGAACATAGAACTACTTAACCAGCTTAAAGAACAATACAACTTTGAGGTGATAGAGATTGAAGCTCAGTTAATTGATGAAGCAGCAATTAGTTCTACCAAAATAAGAAAAGCCATTGCATCAGGAGATGTCACTACAGCATTGGACATGCTGGACAGGCCTTACAGTATTAAGGGATCTGTTGTCAAAGGCAATCAACTGGGGCGTACCATTGGCTACCCTACAGCTAATATTGCAATACAAGATGCAGAACAAATAATACCGGCAACTGGAGTGTATGCTATACAAGTAATACATAACAATGCTTTGTACAATGGGATGCTTAATATTGGTTACAGACCAACTGTGAGCAATGAAAAGAGCTTACATATTGAAGCCAACATATTCGACTTTGAACAAGATATATATGGCGATGAACTTACAATTCAGTTCATAAAAAGAATAAGAGACGAAGAAAAGTTTAATGGAATAACTGAGTTAAAAGCACAGTTAAAAAAAGACAAGTCTGCTTGCCTTGACACACTACCCCGTATAACTTAATACCATATCCATTTTACCAATCATTTCTTTTAGTAATTCTCTATCATTTACATTACTGTCTATACCTACAGTTTTAGCACTGTAACTACCCAATAATAATAGGCAGTATTCTATTCTTTGCAATGAGTACTTTCTGGCAGTACCCATTATTTGCCTGAAGCGATTAGGATACGTGCCCAAAGCCGCAGCAGCTTCTTTCTCGGGCCTTCCCATCACAAAATAGGCTTGATATAGTTTGCTAAAGTGATTGAAGAAGGAACCTATAATCAAAGGCATAGGAGAAGACTTAGGATTTGATAAAAAGTATGACAGCATTCTATACATTTTATCTCTGTCACCACTTGTCAAAGTCTCTGGCAATTCAAATACATTGTACTCTCTGCTTATACCAATGTATTTCTGAATCATCTCTGCGGTCAATGCAGGCTCATCAGGCACGTTAATACGTACTTTCGCTATTTCATTTGCTATCTTCTGTAGGTCATTACCCAAAAAAGTGGCTAGTATTTGAGACTCTCGCTCTCCTACTGCAAAACCTGTTTCTTTTCCATATGCTTGTATCCAACCTGGCACATGCTCATCACGAATTTTGTCTGAAGTAAAGTAGACACCTTTTTGTTTTACAACTTTCCCCAGCTTACCTCTACCATCAACTTTTTTAAAGCGGTGCTCAATTAAAAGAACAGTTGTTGGCGCAGAATTTTCAACATATGCTACCAGTTCGTTTAGTCCTTTTAGCTGACTGGCATCTTTTAGTATAACTACCTGCCTTTCTGCAAACATTGGAAAGCGCCTGCAAGCATTTACAACATCTGCCCAATCAGTATCTTTACCATACAACGTAATCAGGTTAAAATCCCTTTCTGCAGGCTGTAGTATTTTGTCTTCAAAATACTCAGTAAGCATATCTATGTAAAAAGGCTCTTCACCATCAATAAGGTACACAGGTGCGTACTCTCTGGCATCTAAACCTTTTAGTATTTTCTTAAAATCAGCTACCATTAATCATCAATCATTACAACTTCAAAATCTGTATTTGCATCACCTTTCAGTCTTAAAAAAACCTTGGCTGCTGTCGCAACATCTTTTGCGCAATATCTGGCAATTCTATCTAAATCTTTTTCCTTGTAATACACATCAGCAACCATACTTCCATCAATATCATCTTTTGGAGTTGGGATACCTAATATTTCTGCCAATAGTGCCAAAGAAGTGAAGTGTTTGTAATCACCAAACTTCCACAACTCCATAGTATCCACATGAGGCACCTCCCATGGTTTCATACCACTCAAGTCCATTACTTTCGGCAGTTTTAAGCCATGTATAAGCATCCTGCGGCACAAAAAAGGCACATCAAACTCCTTGATATTATGGCCACAAAAAGCCAGTTGTTTATTGTAGCCCATAAAACGATCCAGCATAGACACAAATTCGGTTAATAAAATCTTTTCATTATCATTTTTGAATGATTTGATGCGTAATTTCCATTCTCCCTCTATATTTTGAAAGCTTCCAAAACTTATACAAACTACCTTTGCGAACTCGGAAAAAACACCTGCCTTTTCACCGAAAATAGTAGCAGGGAGGGTATCTTCCGGAGCATCTATTAGCAAAAACCGGCTCTTCTTCTCCCACTCAATTTGCATTCTTTTTGATAGCTTGCTATAATCATCTACAAGCGGCACGGTTTCAATATCTATAAACAATATATGCTGATATGAGTGCATTCTATAATTTGGGTGATTATATTTGTATGTAAATAAAGTACTTTTTCATGAGCCAAGAAACAAATGCTTCAAATCAAGAACAACCAATCGATTACGTTCCACCTCAAAAACCTAAGAAAGATAATAAGTGGATATACATAGCTATCATTGGTGCTTTAGTAATAACAAACATTATTACACTTGTAAGCAGAAACAAAGTGAAAGATCAAAGAGATGAAGTACAAACAGCATTCAACATCTCAGACTCTTCTCGCACGGCAGTTGAGGCTGACTATAGTGCAGCATTGGTAAGGCTTGATGAGCTGGTTACTCAAAACTCAAACATGAAAGATGAGTTAAACAGCAAAGACAATGAAGTTGCAATACTTCGTCAGCAAATTGATGCTATTATCAAAAATAAAAATGCTACTGCTGCAGAACTTGGTAAAGCCAAACGTTTAATAGCCAGACTTAATGGCAAGGTTCAAACATACGAAGAGCGTATAGCAGCACTAGAAAGTGACAATATGCGCCTTAACAAAGAGCGTGATATTCTGGAACAAGAACGCAGTGCTCTTGACAGTGAAAGAGAACAGCTAATTAAGTTAGGATCTGTACTACATGCATCTAACATACGCATGATGCCAATAGACATAAAACGTGGCGGTAAAAAAGTAAGAGAAACTGAAAAAGCGCGTCGTGTTGATTTGTTCCGCATCATTTTCGACATAGACGAAAATAGAATTGCAACAGCAAGTGTACATGAAATATACTTACGCATAACAGACCCTAAAGGGCATGTATTAAGCAATGCCGCTTATGGTTCTGGCATGACTACTTTGGATGATGGTACACCTTTAAACTATACTATTTCTAAGCTCGTAAGCCTTGATATGAATACACCTGTACAAGATATTACTGTAGATTGGAATCAGGATAATGAGTACATAGAAGGGATTTACCATATACAAATTTTTCAAGGTGGATTTATGATAGGCAGTGGTGATGTTACTCTTAAATAAGGGTTACAAATCACATATTTGACTTAACAATAAGATAATGTATTATTTCTTTTGAGTTCACTTAGCCTGTTATAATATTGTACCCGACTTCTAGAGAAGTATTATGGACATACTGGGAAAAATATTGGTTGTTGATGATGAGCCGGATATAGTAGAATTTATCAGCTACAACCTTAAAAGCAAAGGCTACGAAATAGAAACCGCAATTGATGGTTTAGACGCTATTCGCAAAGCAAAAGAGTTTCGCCCCGATCTTATTCTGTTAGACATTAACATGCCCAACAAGGATGGTTTACAAACCTTACGTGAGTTGAGGCAGATGCCTGATTTTGAAGATATGGCAGCAATTTTTCTTACCGCACGTAGCGATGAAAAAACTGAAATTGAAGGTTTAGATATCGGCGCAGATGATTATATCTCAAAGCCCATAAAGCCTGATTTGTTAGTTAGTAGAATTGCTGCAACGCTAAGACGCACGCGTATTGATGAAGATGCTGAAGATAAAATTACTATCAGCGATCTTGAAATCAACAAAACGAAATTTACAGTTACTTACCAAGACAAGAACATTACTCTTGCCAAAAAAGAATTTGAGCTACTTTCTTTATTAGCATCAAAGCCCGGCAGAGTTTTCTTACGAAATGAGATCTTGCAAAGAGTTTGGGGTACAGACGTTATTGTCGGAGACAGAACAATTGACGTTCATGTACGTAAAGTACGCCAAAAGCTAGGTATAGACCTTATTAAGACTGTAAAGGGCGTAGGATATAAATTTGAAATGGCGTAGTTTTAAACGACTATGTCAATTCTGGACACAAAGAATGCTACACCCAGGTTATTATCGACCATAACAGCGTCGATAATATCATCTATTAATGCACTAATGAGCTTATTCTTAGTGCGTGAATGGTATATACCGTTAGCCGTATTCATTGTTACCTTCATTATCATTTACTGGATATACAGTTATACCCTTGAGCATTTTATATATCGCAAGATCAAGTTGATATATAAATTCATTTATCAAACAAAAGCTACAAAAAGAGAGGAATTCTTTTACAACAATGTATTACCTCAAAAGTCATTAGATGAAGTAAATCAGGATGTACGGCAATGGGCCATGCAGAAAAAAGACGAAATTGAGGTATTACAAGCAAATGAGCAGTTTCGTAAAGAGTTTTTAATGAATCTGGCACATGAGCTTCGCACTCCAATTTTTGCAATTCAGGGCTATGTAGATACATTGGCATCAGGAGCAATACATGATGATGCTGTTAATATGAAGTTTTTAAACAGTGCTTCTAAAGGTATTGATCGTTTGGTACGACTAGTAGATGATCTGGACGAGATATCAAAATTCGAATCCGGACGTATTCCTATCATACAAGAAAACTTTGTCATTCAAGACTTGATAAAGGATGTTTACGAGGAACTGTCTTTCAAGGCAAAAGAGCGACACATAGAACTGTTATTGAAAAAAGGTACAGAAAGGCAACTTACTGTATATGCAGACCGACCAAAGATCAGACAAATACTTATCAACCTTGTAGAAAATGCCCTTAAATACGGGAACGAATACGGACACATCACAACCGGCTGCTACCAAATGGATGACAAAAACATATATGTAGAAGTCTCTGACGATGGTCCGGGTATTGCAGAAGAACATCTTTCACGCATATTTGAGCGCTT
Organism: Bacteroidia bacterium; assembly: GCA_030429205.1. Taxonomy (GTDB): domain Bacteria; phylum Bacteroidota; class Bacteroidia; order Chitinophagales; family Chitinophagaceae; genus UBA5543. The sequence goes on along the minus strand of JAUICZ010000002.1, from coordinate 93,775 downwards.
TTACAGAGCAGACAGAAGCAGGAGCAGGCATATAGGCGGAACCGGTTTGGGACTGGCTATTGTAAAACACATTATAGAAGCGCATGGACAAACGGTTACTGTTCGTAGTAAACTTGGCGTAGGTTCTTCTTTCGGTTTCACATTAGAGAAAGGTAAAGAATAGTAGAATCTTGCATGTATAACGAAATTAATTATCTTCGTTATACATATAGAGAAGATTTTATGGATCCTAAATTCAAGGAACTATTCAAGAAAAGAATAGATCACCAAAAGTTTTTAGAGATATTCGAAGATATGGCTAAAACTTTCACCAGCGAAAGTATAGAAGCTTTATATAACGATAACTCTCAAGGAGATGTTCCTATGTCATTTAAAGAAGTCAACAACTCAGCATCTCAGTTTAATGATGAGCTCATCAAGCGCTTAGAAGTAATCCGAGAAGATTACAAAACAAGCAACGGACATTCTTCTACTAAACTAACTAAAGGGTGTAAAAAGATTGTATCCATATGTCTTAAAGAATACCTGAATGCTTTAGAGCAACTAAATACTTCTCGACAAAATTCTGTAAAAGTAAAAAGCTACCCACAAGAGGTAGCTTGATACATACATATAGAGGAAAGAGAAGACAATTTAATAATGTTTTCGAGGTGTAAATTGCTTATAATCTTACCGTTAAGTAGATTCCAAAATTCCGAATTTATATTGAATAAACTGAATTTACTTAATCACGTTTAACTAACAATAACATTTACTTCACTTAAAGTTCATAAACCATTATTAAACATCAAGTTATGCAGAAAAATTGATTTATCATGACGTTTTAATGTATAATATACATATGTACTAATTGAAACCAGTATAATAAAACGCATTATTCATTAATAATGAATAAATTACAAACATTTACTAAACTATAATTTCAGACAAAAGACAGATATACGTATTACGATATCCACAAGTAATTCACATAAATATCAGTTTAGCACTTATATTCTTCGTGTTAAGTATTTACATACAAATAACAAATATGGTTGTATAACCGCTAATATGATATAACAGCATATTAAATGTTTTCGGTTTTTCAATTTCTTCTCTTAGTTTCGCGCGGAAATCAATCGAAAAATTTACGCTATATGACACCTCAAAAGATATCTCTCGACAGTAACGGAAAGCTAATTGTACCAGACAATCCAATCATCCCTTTTATTGAAGGTGACGGCATTGGCCCTGATGTATGGCGTGCTACAAAACGCGTATTAGATGCTGCTGTAGAACACTGTTACAACGATAGTCGAAAAATTGAGTGGAAAGAGATATTAGCAGGGGAAAAGGCGTATAACAAAACCGGAGAGTGGTTACCCAAAGAGTCGCTGGACGCTGCTAAAGAATATTTAGTATCAATTAAAGGGCCTTTGACTACTCCTGTAGGAGGTGGTATACGCTCTTTAAACGTAGCATTAAGGCAAGAACTGGACCTATATGTATGTTTACGCCCTATACACTGGTTTGTTGGGGTTCCTTCTCCTGTGCACTACCCTGACAGGGTTGACATGGTAGTTTTTCGTGAAAATACTGAGGATATATATGCAGGTATAGAGTGTCAGGCAGGTACTGAAGAAGCAGAAAAGCTTCTAAACTTTATACGAACAGAAATGAATGCAGGAGATAAAGTACGTTTCCCTGAAACTGCATCTTTTGGTATTAAGCCGGTTTCTAAAGAAGGTACAGAAAGACTTGTTCGTTCTGCTATTCAATATGCATTAGATCACAAGCGTTCATCAGTTACTCTAGTTCATAAGGGCAACATCATGAAGTTTACAGAAGGTAGCTTTAAGAACTGGGGATACGAACTTGCTGCAAGAGAATTTGGCGATAAGATATATAGCTGGGCTCAATGGGAGCAAACTAAGAAAGATAAGGGCTTAGACTTTGCTAATGAAGAAATGGAAAAAGCTGTTCATGATGGCAAACTGGTTATAAAGGATGTTATCGCAGATAACTTCTTGCAACAAATACTACTTGCTCCTCAAGATTACTCAGTTATAGCAACGCTAAATTTGAATGGAGATTATATATCAGATGCATTAGCTGCTGCTGTAGGTGGTATAGGAATTTCCCCTGGTGCTAACATCAATTATAAAACAGGGCATGCAATATTCGAAGCTACTCATGGTACAGCACCTAGATTTGCGAATACAGACACTATGAACCCTTCTTCTTTGATATTGAGTGGCGTAATGATGTTTGAGTATATGGGATGGGATGATGCGGCTAAATGCATTAAGAATGGCTTACAAACCAGTATTATGCACAAGCGTGTCACTGTAGACTTCTATAAGCTGATGGATGATGCAACACAGGTAAAAACCAGCGAGTTTGCTGAAGAGATCATCAAGAATTTCTAATAAGCGGGTTTATTAACAACTAAATAAGCAGAGACTTTAGTAATTAAAACTAAAGTACATTAGTTTAGTGTTATCATATGAGAGCTGTCAATTACATAGCTACGGTATTTGTGTTGCTGTTTTGTACACAAACAGTATCAGCACAATATAATACCGGATACAACAGTAGCACAGAGAGTTACAACAAATCTTGGGATACGAATATTGCTATCCATGCAGACCCGAGGCTAGATGTAATTTTAGAACATCATGAGTATGTTAGGAAAAATGCCAAACACACTAACAAGGGCTACCGTGTACAAATATATTATGGTACTGACAGAGCTGAAGCCATTAACAGAAAAGTAGATTTTATACGCCACCACCCTGAAATAAAGGTTTACATGAGCTACGTACAACCCAAATACAGAGTAAAGGTTGGCAACTTTGCATCTCGAGCTGATGCGGCAGAACTATACAGAGAAATGATATACAGGTATGGCGCTTGTATGATTGTGCCAGATGTTGTGGTGTTAAAAGGAGTAGACAATGATTGATATTATCCGTAAGAAAGCAGAAGAATATTTTCCAGACGTACAGGCTATCAGGCATCACATACATGCTCATCCTGAATTGTCTTTTGAAGAGCACGATACAGCTGCTTTCATCTCAGGCAAACTTGCAGAATATGGTATAGAACATGAAACTGGTGTTGCAGGTACAGGGGTAATAGGCATTATAAAGGGTAAAAACCCGGATAAAAAGTGCATAGCACTTCGTGCAGATATGGACGCCCTACCGATTAAAGAAGAGAATGATGTGCCTTATAAATCTAAAAACGACGGTGTAATGCATGCTTGTGGTCATGATGTACACAGTAGTTGTTTGTTGGGTATCGCAAGAATACTAAACGACTTAAAAGATGAATGGGAAGGGTCTGTGAAGTTGATCTTCCAACAAGGTGAAGAAAAGCTACCGGGTGGAGCTAGCCTGCTTATTAAAGCGGGTGTATTAGAAAACCCAAAACCGGAAGCAATTTTTGCGCTACATGTATACCCTCACCTACCAAGCGGTGTCGTTGGTTTTAGAGGAGGACAGTATATGGCCAGTACAGACGAAATATATATTACCATTAAGGGTAAAGGTGGCCATGCTGCCCTACCCCACAAATCTGTTGACCCAATAGCTATTGCAGCACAAGTAATTACCGGTTTACAACAAGTTGTAGCCAGAAAAGCTAACCCTGTATCTCCGACAGTACTTACATTTGGTAAGATAGAAGCCGGCTTTGCTACCAACGTTATACCAGACGAGCTTGAACTGTGGGGAACTCTTCGCTGTATGGACGAAGAATGGCGCGCTGAAGCGCACAGGTTGATAAAAGAGTTTACTACCCAAACCTGTGAAGCATATGGCGCTACTGCTGAAGTAAACATACCTAAGGGGCATGCCTCTTTATATAACGATCCCGAGGTTACTGCAAAAGCACAAAACTGGGCTACAGAATTCTTAGGTGATGAAAATGTAAAAACCTTAGATATTCGCATGACGGGAGAAGACTTTAGCTTCTACACACAACATATGCCAGGATGCTTCTACAGACTGGGAACTAATAAAAATAACGAAGAGTTTACCGCTTCTGTGCATAATGCAAAGTTCAATATAGACGAAGATGCTTTAAAAACAGGTGTAGGAACAATGACTTGGATAGCAATAAATGCTTTACAGTCTTAAGACCTACCCCAAACTAAAGCTGCATTACACCCTCCGAAACCTGATGCTGTTTTCAGCACGTAGGTAATACTTGCAGGGCTTGCATGAGTAGTAATATTTAGCGGCACAGATACACCATGCGTGTCATAACCTACAGATGGAATAAGCTTTTGATGTTTGAAGCTTTCAATAATCATTACACTTTCTAATACTCCGGCAGCACCTAACGTATGACCAACAAAGCTCTTTAAGCTATGTATAGGCTTTGCTCCTGTACCTGCTATATTAATTGCCTTTGCTTCCATCTCATCGTTATAGAGCGTAGCTGTTCCATGTGCTGAGATCATATTTATCTGCTCAGCAGATATACCCGCACTGTTTATTGCTCTGTTTATCGCATCTGCCAGCTCCTCACCTGTTCTGGATGGCCCGGAAATATGGTTTGCATCGTTAGAGGTTGCACCAGAAACAAGCGCAACACCGTCATCACTATTTCTTTCAGAAGACAATACTATTGTTGCAACGGCTTCACCTAGATTAATACCTTTTCTTGCTTCATCAAATGGTCTGCATGGTGCATCTGCAATGGCTTGGAAAGACTGAAAACCATTTAACACAAAAGGTGTAAACCTGTCACAACCTATTACGATAACATGCTTATACCTTCCTGATTTTATAAGCCTTTCTCCATACTGTAGTGCTACAGCACCTGATATACAAGCATGAGCAACTACTATAGGTTTACTATTGACATTTAGCTCTCTTGCAATTACAGATGCGCTTGAGCTAAGCATTACCCTACTGTCAGGTTCTTTGTTTAACAATTCAATATTCCCCTTTGTACTTGATAGTACTATAGCTGTCTCATCAAGATGCAAATCAACCTTACTTAGTACTTGTTTTGCAGAGAAAATGCATAATTGTTCAAAGGGAGATATATCAGGTTTGTCTATTTCTTTATTAATGATTTCCCAGCTGTCCTCATCGATAGTTGAAGCATAATATTTTTCATTTGCATTGTGCTCTGCTACTAAGGTCTTACCGGATGTAACAGCATCCCACAATGGAGCTGTTCCGATTCCAGCTGCAGTTATAGCATTTGTTGCTATTGCGTATACATTACTCACTTCAGCCATTTCTCTTTCCAATCTATCATAAATTGAGGTAAATATAGCAGTAGTTCCATATCGTCTTTATGCATGAATATTTGCGTAGACTTACCTTCTGCCACCTTCTCATCAGTGTCTAAATCGTATGCTGCATAATGAAACAGAAGTTTTGCAGCTGGTGTATCCTCATATATAGTCTCCAGCCTTATTTTATGCCCATATCTTAATACACGCTTGTAATTACATTCTATATTTACAATTGGTACTACAATATCATGTTTGTAGAAATCCAGATATTTCAACCCATACTCCTCTCCAAATGCTTCTCTGCCATCTTCAAAATAACGAACATAATGTCCGTGCCATACTATACCTAAGGGATCTGCCTCACTAAACTTCACCTCCAGTTCAGTACTATGCTTTAAAGTTTTTTGCACGCTACTTCTTTTTCCATTTACTCATATTGCCATCTATTGCTTTTAAAGCATTATAAAATGACTTTGCCCAATAGTTTCTAAATCCGAAACCTCCTGCTTTACAATCAATACGTTCTGATAACAAAACAGTCTTACTACTCATATTTACATACACCACCCAAACAGATGACTTCTTTGCCTCTTTGTGCATTCCCTCAACAAAAAACATTAGCCCCAGGCCTTTGTGTCCTTTAAAGTTGTAACCACTTACAAGCTTTTTGATTTTGTCTTCATTTAAATGCCTGAACTCTCCTGCATCTTCCTCAAAATAATCTCTATTTGATTTAGCGTTTGGAGTAGCCACCACTTCTGTAGCATAGTCTACATCGTTCTTATTCGCAAACTCAGCTATGTTGTACTTTTCTTTTTCATTCAAAAAGATCTCATTCCAGGCAACAAAGTATTTTTCTCTTAGCTGGTCAGAATCTATCTCGCCAGCATCTTGCCATTGTGCTGCTGTGCCAATAAAGTTAACTTCTGTAAAATCTATACCTAACCAGGTTAATGACACATCTTTATTAAAAACATCTGATCTGGTTTGAGCGTTAGCAGTATTAATAGTTAAAAGGGCTACTAATACAACAATTATTCTTCTCATAAGTGAAACTACTTTTCTGATTGCTCAAATATTTTCATCTCGCAGCTGGCAACAACCTCTTCTTTACATATCACTTTAGCTTCTACAACATGCACATTGAGAACTTTGTGCATAATGGCTACTTCTGTCCTCAACTCATCACCTACTTTAGGCAGCGACTTTATTTTTAAACTTTTAATTGAAGCGATAAAACCAACCGGTACAACCTCACCAAGCTGTTGGTATTTATAACCGGTACCCGCAGCTGCTGTTTGTGCCATATTCTCTACCAGCCCCGGTTCTGTAAACTCTCCGTTTATTGAGAATATATTACCATCTGATACAACAAACTTTGTTACATAAAGTTTATCATCTACATCAACTACTCCGCCTACCATAACAAACGGAGCTCTTTGCGGTATATATGCTGTTATATCTAAGTCAGACATTACTTCCAAAAATCGTAATAATTAAACCACTGCGAGGGGTGCTGTTTCGTTTTTTCTTCTAATATGGCTACATAGTCATCTAACATGGCCTCAATACCTGTCATTCCCCTACCATCGTAAACCTTTGATGGGTATGCGCAAAAATGATAATGAAAATTAGTTTCTTTAAATGCAAAAACAAAGCAAACAGGTGCTTTTAATTTAGATGCCAGTATAAAAGGTCCCGCAGGAAACTTTGCATCTTTCCCTAAAAAGCTGTGTGTAAGCGTTCTGTTGCCCGGTCTGAAACGATCTCCATGTAAACAGATCAACTCATTTCGTGCCAGTGCTGCAGACATTTCATATATGTGAGAAAGGTCGTCCTTGATCAATATTATATTAAAAGATCGGTTGCTTTCAAACTGTTCCATATATGCTTTTATCTGATCGGCCTCACCATCATACATCACAATATTGATCTTGGAGTTTACACGCTTGAGTAAATGTCCTGCAACCTCCCAATTGCCTAAATGTGCACTGAGTAGTATTCCGCCCTTTCCATCTTTTACCAACTGCTCTATATTCTCTACACCCTCGTGTGCAAAGCTTAGCTGTTTTCCTAAACCTGCAAGCACCGCAACTTTATCTAATATTGTTTGCCCAAACGTCAATAAGTTTTTCTTGATTAACTTATTAGACGCTTTGGGAGAGTATCCCAAACGCTTTTGGTACAGATATGCCAGCGGACCTGTAGCAGAAGGAACAAAAAGACGATAATATATTGTGACGAAATGCAATAAAGCATAGGCAGGTTTGAGACCACCTGCTTTTAATAACCACACAAATATCTTGTACCCAAGCGTGGTACCTTTAGAGCGCCCCTCCCATTTGGGTTGCTCAGACATTTGCCGTTTCTACCTTATTTATAACGTAATCGTAAAAGTCTTGTATTGTTATCATTGTCTGAAAATCTTCCGGCTTTACTTTAAAACCAAAATTCTGTTCAATAACTACAACAAGGTCTATATAATCTAAACTATCAAGATCTAAAGTTGTCTTTAAATCTGCTGTAGGAACAATAGCAGATTCTTCTACCTCAAAATCTTCCACCATGAAGGCGTTAATACGCTCGATAATCTCAGTCTTATTCATATTCAACAAAAACGTAAGGGGTTACCGTTTTATCCAAATTAGCAATGTGCAAAGATAGCTACAAATGTTGAATATCAATATTCTGTCTGCTAAAACATTATGTTGATGTATTACAACGAAAATAGCTGTAACATATCAACAATATTTTAAAAATGTATATCTATAATACTGGTAAGAGGAATAATCATTCCGGCCTTTAGTTGCATGTAATTCCCTATCACAGACCATACGGTTGTGTTTACCGTTCGTGGCCCTTTAGTCGTTTCAAATGTAATTGAAGTCTTCCCCTTGAATTCGTTGCCCAACCTTGTTGCGTACTGCAATTCTTTATCCCAACGGTCAGACTTGTCTACAAATGCCGGAACCAGATCGTATTCCGGAATCTCCTCTTTTTCAATCATCATACCTGTTGCCATAGTCAAATTAAAGATTTAATATTTATTTAATCTGAAGTTACAACTTTTAAACGAAAAAAAGCGCAAGAATGTTTTACCAAACTTGCGCTTTTAACATATTGTAAAACCACAAAAATCAAGCCATATTACTGTATCGTAACAGGGAATATAGCCTGTGCATCTGTTTCACCTCCTGCACCTGGAGGATCTGTTGCAGACTTATCAGTAGGCTCGTGCTTTAATGTAACCGTAAGCTGGCCTGTGCCTGCATCACCTGTTGTAAAATCAAGAGTCTGGTTTAGAGCATCTCCGTTAGCATCTTTGCTGCCATTACTGAAGCCTATACTACCTGCACCAGTCGACGGACTGCTTTCAAGCAGAAATAAATGGTCTGCTCCCTCTTCCTTTACTTCTTCTGTTATATCCTCTGCGGGAGTTTCTGATTCGTTCCATACTTGCACGTCTACATTATATGTAGTATTTGCGTCTAACACTACATCATCAATAACCGGTGTTGCAGGACTTGAGCTATTGAAGCCATTATCAACCTTATAACTAAAGGTTTTATTAAAGCCTGCGTTATTTGTTATTACTAATCTTACAGTAGTTATAACCTCCTCCTCATGTACATGCGGCTCTTCAATCACTTCATTTTTCTCTTTATCGCAAGATGATAAAGCGAAAATGGTTACTGCTACTAGAATAAAACTTAAATATTTCATCATTATGTTATTTACTTAATTAGAATTAAATGGTACGCTGACCCTTAGTACAAAATTGCTCCCCGGCTGGTCTATAAAATACCTGAAAGCGTCTAAGTAGTCGCGATACTTTTGGTTTAAAATATTCATGGCCGTAAGGCTGATATCAAGAGGCTGTTTACCTGCATAAATAGTAGCTCCAACAGAAGCACCTAATAAAAAGTATGCTATCGGTGGGCGTGGATAATCTATCTGATCAAAATTCGACGGGATCCTCCACTGATTAAACACATATTTACCTTCAACATTTATGTACGTTTCTCTTAGTTTTTCACTGATGTCGAAAGTATATTTTGTGTTCAACCGCAACCTGTCTGCAGGCATGAGTATCAACCAGTCTTTGTTCGTTACATTTCTAGCAAAAAGAAAAGATGCTTTAAAGTCTGATTGTAATTTATCTGTCCAACTATAAGCAGTAGAAAAATCTATGCCTGATAGCTGAGCATTGGTTTGTTTGTAATTGAATGTTTTGAAGTACCCTCTTATTGTTAGTAAGTCTACACCCGGCTTTAAGTATATAAAGTTTTGGATGTACTGAGTGTATAATGATATATCAGTCGTTAGTTTATCTGTTATACTCCCCTTTAGTTCCAGATTCAGGTTATAAGAGCGCTCTGGATGCAAAGTCTTATTTCCGTACTCTACCCTGGCAGCTCCATGGTGTAACCCCGAGCTAAACAACTCGTTTGACTGTGGTGCACGCCATGCGTTGGATAGTATAATATTACTGTTCCATTTATCGCCCAATGCTTTTTGAGCACCTATTGTCCACGAGAGGTTTCTGTAAGCCAAAAGGTACCTGACTACCTGCCCTGCATTACCTTCAGGATTAAATAACTCAAACTGCCTGTAATCATAACGAACACCAGCTTCCAGATTCCAGTCTTTCAACTTGTACCTTTCTATAATATAGCCTGCCCCACTGTACGACCTGAAGTTAGGAATGAATATCCTGTCACCCGGTTGTATGTAGTTCTCTTGATAAATACCATCTACACCTACTTCGCCTTTCAGCTTCCACAAGCTTCTGTGCTCCAGATTCAGGTTAAGTGTTTGTGTATTCAGCGTCAGGTTCATTTGTGCTTTGTTATTTTCTTTACGCAGCACATCATACTCCTGTCTGTAGTTTTTCTGAAAAGCATAGGTAGCATGCCACATCCCCAACCTTGAGTCTGCATACAACTTAGCCTTATACAGGTCATGTTCTACGTGTTGTCTGGGTCTTTCAAGATCATAAGTAAACGTTGCCGGCACTAGTGGTTTGTCACTGGCAATGGCCGCATTCAAATCGTCTTGATTACCCGTATGTGCTCCGCGATATATACCCAGATCTGTATCGAAATGACTGTAAAACAGCTCTACCCCGTAGTGGTGTTCTTTCCAGCCCAGAGTTGCAGAATAGTTGGTTTCCTGCACACCAGTATTGGCTACCCATGCACCAGGCACACGATAGTTACCGCCCTTTTTGTATGTACCCTGCAACCTGAAACTCAAAGGTTTGATCTTGGTAAAATTATGCCCTGCCATACCCGACACGACCCCCATCCTGTTATTACTGAATGCAGCCGTATTCAGCTCTCCTTCCCAACCACCATTTTGTAACAGAGGCTTAGGTTCTACAGAAACTACACCACCAATTGCATCTGCACCATAACGAACACTGGCCGCCCCTTTTACCACCGTTATCTTATCTGCCATAAAAGGATCTATATTCGGCGCATGCTCTCCGCCCCATTGCTGATCTTCCTGCCTGATGCCATTGTTCATCATTACGATCCTGTTGCTGTGCAAGCCATGTATTACCGGCTTAGCTATTGTTGCGCCATTGGCAATCATAGACACGCCATTCACCTCCTGCAATACATCTGCCAGAGCTTTACCACTATTAGCAGCCAGTTGAGCCTTATTTACCTGATCTGCATCTTGTAGTATGCTGTTAGCCTTTTTACCATGCACATCTGCAACATTCAGGTAGTTCTCTTCATGACTCAGCTCAAACTTAAGCTCCGTAGAAGAAACAACATTTACCTGCTCTGCATAATGCTCATGACCTATAGCGTGCAGGTGGAAAGTGTACTTTCCCGGGCATAGTGAGTCTACGACCAGCTTGCCTTGCTCATTGGTCTCGTAAGTTGCATTCAGCTCATCAATATGTACAACAACAGGATAAACAGGTTGTCCGTTGTGAGCTTCTGACACTAATACATCAATATGTATATCACATTTCTGCTGTGCTACGGCCGTACTAAAACAGCATGTACACAACATCAACGCAAAAACTACACGGTTCATAACCGTAACATTTTACTTAAAAAATAAATACTAACAATAAGAGTTATGCCAGTACAGGTGGGCCCCTAAGACGAGAAACAGGAACCGAACGCGGTATTAAATGTGTAACATCTTCTTTTTGTACAACTGCTGTGTAACATTTTACAACAGGCACATCAAAGCTGGATGCATCTTTTAAGAAAGGAGGTAATGTAAACGAAAGGAAACTACAGTGATGGTGCTCACTTTCGAACGAAAGACCATCATAGCCATCTATGTGTATGTGGACTGTTTCTTCGTGATCGGCAAACAGGTGTATATACTCTTTGGCTGTACCACCCAAGAGCAGGATAAATGCCATAAAGACACTAAGACCTACTTGTATTACCCGTTTAATCAAAATGTATTACCGCCTGCAAAGCTAAGTAAAAGATTGTAAAGGATTTGATAAACCTAGTCTGTTACAGGTGCAGCAGGCTTCTTACGTAAGAAGTTCAGACTCATATCGTACCCTACTAAACCTATGATCTCTACAAAACCAAAATCATGACTGATACGCCCTCCACCCAATGCTAATGCATTTAAGTAATTAGCATAGCCACCTTTTACTGTAGCCTCTAAGAACAAGTTTTTGAGTGGGTAAAAACGTGCACCACCTTCGAAAGAGAACACATAACCTGACAACTTGAATTTGTTATCCAGCTTTTGATAGTCCAGTATGATAAACGACTTAGGTATCACCACACCGCCACCCAGCTTCCAGATAGCTGTAGCGCGCGGGCTGTTCTTCTTCTTATTGTGTAATAGCTCTGTTTGCCCTACATAGTTTAGCTGATAAAAGTTAGCACCATTAGTGTGCTCTACATGCACCAGATAGTTACCCAAGAAAACGTCATCATCCACATATTTACCATCAAACATGCCCTTCATCCTTAGGGTCTGCTTGTCTATTTGCACCCATTTTGCATGATCGTAGTTGATCTCTATAGCATGAGTACGCTCTTTATTCAGGTAAACACCTAAACGGTAACTGTTTTGAGGAATGGTAATGTCCAGCGGAGTGTTTTTAAACGACGAGAAGTCTGGCTTATCCAGTGCCCTTACATCATATATAGTAAAGTCGTAATTATTACCGTTTTGGATGTGTATATCGCTTTTTGTGTACCAATCGCGATTGTACCCCCACTGGAAATAAATACCATTAAAGGATGGCTTCTTAAACTTCAGAAACTGTGCAGAGGTATCGTTAACGAATAATAAAGCGGCTACTAATACTAATAAACTTCTCATGAGCTAAACATCGCTGGGATGCGCAAAAGTACTGCTTTTATATGGAACAGAACATGACTTTACAATTTTTTAGCTCAGGCGTTCTATAATACCTGCAATACCTTGTCCGCCACCTACACAGGCTGTAACCATACCATACTTCTTGTTCAGGCGTTTCATATCGTGCAGTACCTGTATAGATAGCTTTGCTCCGCTACAACCTAACGGATGCCCTAATGAGATAGCTCCACCGTTTACATTCACTATATCAGGGTTCATACCCAGCTCGTTTATAACTGCTACCGACTGAGAAGCAAATGCTTCGTTCAGCTCTATCAGGTCAATATCCTTAAGGTGCATACCTGCCTGTGCTAATGCTTTTGGCACTGCAGCTACTGGACCAATACCCATAATACGAGGGTCTACCCCTGCTACTGCACAAGACACTAGCCTACCCCATGGACTCAGACCTAAGCTCTTCATCATCTTCTCACTCATGACAATCACAAAGGCTGCACCGTCTGATGTTTGAGAAGAGTTACCCGCAGTAACCGTTCCTCCCTGTGCAAATACAGGCCTTAGTTTTGCCAATGCATCCATATTGGTATCAGCACGTGGTCCTTCATCTGTATCTACTATGTATTCAGTCTCTACACGCTTACCCTTTTCGTTCAGGTGAATATCTTTTACCGTTATGGGTAGTATACCGTCTTTAAAGTATCCTTCTTTAATGGCATTCAGCGCCTTCATATGAGAGTTGTAAGCAAACTCATCCTGCTGCTCACGTGTTACCTTATAATCTTTAGCTACCTGCTCTGCCGTTAAGCCCATGCTCAGGTAGTAATCGCCATTGTCTTTTGCAATTTCATAGTTGGGCATAGTACGCCAGCCGGCTGTAGGTACTAAGCTCATACTTTCTGTACCACCAGCAATAATACACTCTGCCATGCCCGACTGTATTTTAGCCGTAGCCATAGCGATGGTCTCCAACCCCGATGCACAATACCTGTTCACCGTTACCCCGCCTGCATGTTGCCCCACTGCTCTGTTGGCAATGATACGCCCTACCTGCAAACCCTGCTCTGCCTCGGGCACTGCATTACCTACTATCACATCGTCTACCTGCTTAGGGTCTAGCTGAGGAACAGACGCTAATAATCCCTGTATCACTTCAACCGCCAAGTCGTCCGGACGAGTGAAGCGGAAACCACCACGTTTAGCCTTGCCTACTGCTGTTCTGTATCCTGCTATAATATATGCTGTGTTCATACTTGTAATGTTGTTACTAAAGTTAAGAAATACAAAGCAGTTGTTTGTGAAGAAAAGGTGAAATGGTGCCCCACCTGCCCCAAATATACCGGGCACAATATTGTGGGGCATGGGGCAAGAGTCGGTATCCGTCCCAATCGTCCCAAATACCCCGGCACTTAGAATTGGGACGGTGGGACAAAGCAATACAGATAAATGGATACTTAGTTAGAAAGAGCCAGTACCGCAGAGCCTGAAACATCTACCACTTTAGTGGCCTCAGTTCTTTGGTATGTAAAACTAAGGTTTGCCTTTATCTCTTCTTTAGCTTTATCTTCTTTGAAATGAATAGATAAACTCATATCATTTTCTTTAATACCCGAACTGAAGGTTAAAATACTTCCGTCATACTTTATCAGCTTGAGCGTTACACTATCAGTAATGTATTTGTCATGAGGTAATACTGTTATAGTACTATCATCAGTTACAGAGAACATTAAGGGTAAAATAACAGCAGGGTCTTTTGTAGTAGACATTGTTTGTGTAATGGTCTCCTGATATACCACACTCCAGTCTTTTGAGTTTTCAATACGTTTGGTGCCATACGTTATATGCAGTGTATCTATTATAGTATCAGTATAATCTCTAAGAGATACTATATATGGCTTTACTTCAGTGTATACCTTTTTATAGATATAGTATTGAGACATTCTAAACTCCGAATCATTACCCAACTGTACCATAGGCGTATTAGGACCTCCATGTGCACTCGTTGAAAAGCTGATATAAGAATAGATATACGGATCTCCTTCAATGCTGATATCTAACGAATACAGAGGAGACTTGTCAACCCATGGATGAGCTTCAGACACTTTATTTTTCTTGCAACCAATAGTAACGATAAGTAGTATGAACAATAATAGTGTGTAACGTAACATAAGCTTATAAGTTTATAAAACACATACAACAATCGTGCAAGATTGATATGGATTTGTCAGGTTAAAGTAAACAAAAAACTGTTTGCCCCACTGCCCCAGAAATAAGTACCACCTAAAACCGGGGCACTTGGGGCAGAATTGGTGTTTGTCCCGGTCGTCCCGGAAATAGTACCCGCCTATTTTGGGACAGTTGGGACGGAGTGGGACGCAGAGAATTATAACCAACACTTATAGAACCATTCGGCAGATGAGCAGCACAGGTTGTAACTTTACACCATGCAGAAAAAGACATTGGTATTAGGCGCATCAGAAAACCCATCGAGATACAGCAACATTGCCATCAACAGGCTGACGAGTTACAACCACCCAGTTGTTGCCATAGGCAGAAAAGCAGGTAATGTAGCAGGTGTAAACTTTGATACAGACACACCCGCATACGAAGATGTAGATACCATTACTCTTTATTTAAACCCCACCAACCAACAACCGTACTACGATTATATCATCTCGCTAAAGCCCAAGCGTGTCATCTTCAACCCCGGTACAGAAAACAACGAGCTGATCACTAAACTTAAAGAACACAATATAGAACCTGTTATTGCCTGCACACTGGTGATGCTAGGTACCAACCAATATTAAGATTATGGAATTACTGTGGCAATTGCATCTACTAAATGATGTACATTGTAAGTAATGAAAAACCCTAGCTACATACAAATAAACATACCCCAACCTTGCCATGAGGACTGGACGCAAATGACATCACAACAACAAGGCAGGTTTTGCGACAGCTGCCAGAAATGTGTGGTAGACTTCACCAACTATACCGATACTGAACTGCACAGGTTTTTACAAGAACACCAAGGAGAGAAAGTGTGCGGCAGGTTTAAGAATACACAACTCAACAGAGCCATTAATATACCACCACAACCACACAGTACAATTTACAAATGGATTGTAGCAGCAGGGTTGGCATTGGTCATTAGTGCAGTACCCAACAGCCCCACCTTTGCACAAGCGCCTGTACAACAAGAGCAGCTGCATGAAGTACCTTTCGTACAAAATAAAAAGGAAGTGGACACTAGTATCATTACCGACCCAGTAAACATATCCGGCAATGTGTTAGACGAACGAAAAGAGCCCATATATGGTGCAATTGCAGCGCTAATGGCAGGCGATGAAACAATTGGTGGTGCAGCTACTGACACTAACGGACAGTTTTCTATAACCATAGACAAATCAGACATTCAAGACGATATAAAGTACCAACTTATCATTAATTCTATAGGCTATCAAAGGCAGATAATCTTATTAAACAAAAACAATCTAAAAAGAAAAGAACATATCAAGGTTGAAAAAGCAATAATGCTGGATGCTGCTTCATTGGGCGAAATCTATATAATAGACACATCATCACCTAACCTACTTGATAAACACAACGGTACAAATAAAAAATTTACAGAAGAAGACCTGAACCATTTGGCATACTAAATATGGAATTACTGTGGCAGTTGCATCTACTAAATGAGGTACATTGTAAGTAATGAAAAACCCTAGCTACATACAAATAAACATACCCCAACCTTGCCATGAGGACTGGACGCAAATGACATCACAACAACAAGGCAGGTTTTGCGACAGCTGCCAGAAATGTGTGGTAGACTTCACCAACTATACCGATACTGAACTGCACAGGTTTTTACAAGAACACCAAGGAGAGAAAGTGTGCGGCAGGTTTAAGAATACACAACTCAACAGAGCCATTAATATACCACCACAACCACACAGTACAATTTACAAATGGATTGTAGCAGCAGGGTTGGCATTGGTCATTAGTGCCCTGCCTAACAGCCCTATATATTCTAAGGTTCCTTATAAATGTGAAGCACCTTTTGAGCCGCAAGGCAGAAATGGTAAAATATCGGGTATTGTAACCAACATAGAAGGCGACTCTCTAAACAAAGCAGTCATTACTGTTTCTGACGCTACAGGGATAATATCCCAAACTACATCTGACAATGGAAAATTCACTGTTGAGGAACTATCTCCCGGACAGTATGTTGTTGAAATACAATTAAAGCATTTTAAAACAAGCAGAATATTAGACGTCCTTGTATCTCCCGCCGGCAATACCGAGATAAACGAGAAAATGGCACATCAGTCTGCAACAAAAGAAGATACAATAATTAACATAAGAAGGCACGAACCGCCACTAATAGATAAGTACTCAAACGAATCTATTATTACAGGACTTATTGAAGTAGAGAAAATACCCACCAGAAACACCGGTACACTCGCACCAGATCTCATTCCTACCCAACCTGTAAAATGTGTTGAAGTGTCGGATAGGGATTACGTACCCTACAGAAATACCAACGATATCATTAGTACTGCACCGGGTGTATTACCCATCCGCTGATGCAACACCACAACTTAAATTGCGGGTAACAAAGAATGTGTATCTTTCCTGCAGACTTATACCTGTTTAAATATGAAATGGCTACCGCTGATTCTTCTTATACTCTCTACTTCTATTTGTAAAGCAGACAACTTAACCACAAACGAGCTCTTGCTACTGGGCAAAAAGCACTATAAATCTGCCACTAAATCAACAGAACTGGACAGTGCCATCTACTACTTAGAAAAGTGTATTTCAAAAGACTCACTCAATCAGGAAGCATGGTATTTTTTAGGATACGCTTACTCCAGAAAGCAATCTTTTTATGGTGACAACATCATAGAAATGACGCTTGAAGGAACGATAAAAGCATCAGACTGTTTTTTGAAAGTAATTGAGATAGACTCTGTTTATGTGGGAGAGGTGATATCTCAAGACCCCTACTTCAAAATCTGTTCAGAATGGGGCTGCCTGGCTATAAAGTACATTTATTACAACCAGCTAGACTCTGCAAAATGGGCATTCGAGCAGGCTATGTATGATGACTATACGCTGGCATACAACAGAAGTGTACTTGAAAGCTGCACTAAAAACTCCATACTATTTGTTTTTGGAGATTCTGAATCGATACCTAAAATGTACCTGCAGTTTATAGAGGGGGTGCGTAAAGACGTTTCTGTGGTAGACGCCAGCCTTATTCATACAGCTTGGGCACCGGAGTTTTACCGGGAGCGATGTAATGTGTCTTTTAGTTACACAAAAAAAGAGCTGGCAAACATCAGCTATATGGTCTGGGAAGACAGCACCATTACCCTGCCAATCAATAAAAAAGATACCATGAGCTGGACGCTTAAACCTACAAGTAGTATCTACCTTGAAAGGGGTGCTCGTTTACAGCTAGATATTTTAAAATACAACAACTTTAAAAGAGATGTTTTTTATACTATAGCAATACCACTTTCGCCGGAGTACGGTTTATTCATCCCGGATAAATACCTGTACAACTGTTTCAATATATATCAGCTGGTAGCAAAAAAACCAGAAGGGCTGACCAAACGTTTTAGAAAAAATGCCGAAAATTATATTGTACCCCAAACAGATAAACGTACGGCATTAAAATATAAAGGAACACAAGTTTTCATACACTATTTAAGATACTCTTACCTGGTGGCTATTACAGACTACATTGACAACGACGAGCCGGACACTGCAAGAAAACTCTTTGCTACTTACAAAGAGAAACTGTCTGAAGACATATGCGACTACTACGAAGAAAAATATGTTGACTATGTAAAAAACATAGAGCAGCAACTGTATTAACACCTGAGTAAGTAACAGCACAAAACGGTACACGGTACATAATGTACCGATGTACCAAAATACCCAAACTCCCGTCATTATGAGAAGGTCCCGATACTTCGGGATCAACGTGGTAATCTCGCAATAACAAGGTCTGTCCAGCTCGTTACGAGATTGCTTCCCCCGAAGTGTCGGGGTCGCAATGACTAGTAGAAATCTTAGCTATACGTATGCCCCATCCAAAGTGCACCACCAATACTATCGCGGGTAGCACCTGTAACGCTGCTCAGCACATTGGTTTCTTCTCTGAAACGCAGTGCCCCTATCAATGCCATTACAATAGCTTCTTTATACAAAACAGTTGTATCATCAGGTACTACAACAGTTACATTTGTTTCTTTCAATTCGTTTTGCAGTAGCTCAACCAAATAAGTATTGAGCGCTCCCCCACCTGTTACCAGTATATGGCTTTGCTCTTTTCCCGATGGATATTGCTTTACCGCCTCTGCCACCTTATCGGCTATGTGTTGTGTGGCAGTACGCAACAGGTCTTTAGTTTCGTTTTTGCTTTCCAGCAATATGGGAAACACCAATTGCTTCGCCTGATCGTTACTTAAAGATTTTGGTGGTGTTTGTGTGTAATAATCCTCATCGTTCAGGTCTGCCAGAATATCTACCTGCAAAGTACCCGTGCGGGCAATGTCACCACCTTTATCCATATCCTTACCCAGCATTTCCGCCAGTCCGTTCAGAATCTGGTTGGCGGGGCACACATCAAAAGCCAATGGCTTGCCCTCGTTCACGACCGTGATGTTTGCTATGCCACCAATGTTCAACCAATAATCGTACTGACCAAAAAGATACTGATCGCCTATAGGTACTATGGGTGCACCCTGTCCGCCCAGTGCCACATCCATATTGCGCAGGTCGCTTACTACAGGCAAGCCCGTAACGGCAGCAATGGTAGCACCATCGCCTATTTGTGTAGAAGTGTTATTACTCGGCTCGTGCAGTACGGTATGCCCGTGAGAGGCTATTACATGTACCTGATGGTGTATGTTGTGTTGCTCTATAAAATCGTTAACGGCATTACCCAGATACCTGCCATAAGCAGTGTTCAACCTCAAGAACTCCGGCACATCCATTTGCGGTGCTGTTCTTAGCTGTTCTGTCAGCTCATCGCTATACTTTATGCAATCAGCATGTATCACCTCGTAATTCCATTGTCCGCGCACCTCGTTCAACGCTACGAATACTATATCCAGCCCATCCAGCGAGCTGCCACTCATCAAACCGATAACCTTATATACCATGCCGCGAAAATACTAAAACAGTACAAACCACACACAACCGTCGGCGGCGTCGGCATTTTTGCCGACAGTGCCGATGAGTATGTAATACTGGTCATTGCGACCCCGACACTTTGGGGGAAGCAATCTCGTAACCACACAGAAAAAGAACCATCGGCGTCGTCGGCATTATTGCCGAGGGTGCCGATGAGAGACACTAATACTCCCTACCGTCATTACGAGGAGGTCCCGATACTTCGGGGTCGACGTGGTAATCTCACATTACAAGTACTTATTGCCCTGTCCTTTGCTCGTCCAAAAATTTACTAAGAAACTATAATTTAAAACGCAATTTAACTGCTTCCTTTTACGTAACTTTAGTTACTACGACAGAGCAGCGATAGAAGTGTGCTGACAACACGAAAGTGAAATAAGAAAGAAGGTTAAACCTATTAACACTATATCTATATTCAATTCCGTCTTGAGAAGTCTGGCTAAAAGTGCGTATAACAAATCTAAGTCAACTAAAAACCATGTAAAATAAATGGATGACTGTAGTCGTTAATGACAAAAACGTTGTCCTAACCTATATACAATTACCAAATAGATTATCACTGGCACTTTGCAGAGACAACCTATTTATTTTTTCACTTATAAATTTAAAAAAAACATGAGCTGTAAAACAAGAGCCCAACTGGAAACAACAATGGAGACCGCATTTGACGAACTCATTGAAAACACTGCACTAGCTTGCGAGCAAATTGACACAGAACAGATGCACGACCTATGGATAATGGCAGGCATCCTTAACATTTCTCACGACGACATGACCGGTAAAAACACACTTACCTGGAGAGATACAGGTAGTAGTGCCCAAAAGATCAATGTAGGCGATTTAGAGTTTAGTGGTAACAAAGAACAGATTTATGCAAAATTCCCAACAGAATTTTACGACGAAGGCGTAGTGCGCTCATTTCCTGTTACTGCGCAAGTATCACCATTTTACAATTTGATTAGAGAATTTAGCAATGGCGATGAACATGCAGGCTATAAAATATCGGTAAACCCTACCGTTTCACATTTGGTTATCAGTGCAACCATAAGGGTACGCTTAACTGCAAGAATTACGTACAACCTTTCTACTTCTGCCTGGAATATGGTTGGACTAGGCAAATATCCAAACGAGATGAATGGCCAGGTTGTCTTTACCGGCGGAGGACTGGGGTATGATAATACCACCGGGGTGTTTAAAGTAAAAACAGATTTCAAAATGACTAGTTGCCCTACCGTATTCCCATACCAACAAGGTGGTAATGTATACACGCCTTTTGTAACTTATGTAGACTCTTACAACTTTGAAGTAGTATGGTGGAACCATTCGGCAAACGCTATGCAAACAGGGCCTATAGGGTCTAACCAAATAGGTTTTGCGGTAGATTTCGGGACGATTGACAAAGAAATGAACATGGAAGATACCGACTTTGGCGACTATGCAGCCATAAATGTGTTGAGCATTGCGCAGAAGGATGTTTTATAGATTATAAACAGAGCAGAGCTTTTAAAATTGCCCCCTTAGTACTTTACTTGGGGGGCTTTTTATTTCCGTGATGACTGCCGTCGGCGGCGTCGGCATATGCCGAGGGTGCCGAGGGGGAGCACACTAACATTTACCAAGAATCTGGCAAGTGTTATACTCTTCTGTATTATTTGTAACAGTAGTGTTACAAAATGACATCATACATAACAAGCATGTAAGTTTTCAGTATCTTACTATCATCAATAAATTCTTTTGACTAAATATATATACACACTAATTCTATTATTATATACAGGTGCTACATCTGCTCAAGAAACTCTGTATATAAACATGTGTGAATTGCTGGAAAATAAGCGTGGGAAATACCATCGCCAATTTTATATAGTTGTAGATAGTACTGCTTATCAATTAAAACATATTAAAGATGATGAATACTTAGTACCTCAAAAAATTATAGATGATATAGACAGTGATAAACATTACTACTTCTACTTTGAGACTAAAAAGTATTATTACTGGATAAGATTAAATAGAAATTATTATTCTAGAGAATTCTACTTTTCTGCAATCTGTAATAATATTCGTTATTTTCCATTTGTTCACTGTAAGAGGGTTCCAGTTTTTTCATTTAGACCTATTGCTTCATGTTACACACAACTGATAGGCCCCTTAACTTCTGAAAGGAAAAAGAAGGCGAGAAACAAATAATATCATATTGAGACTTTATCGGCACTGTCGGCAATAACGCCGACGCCGACAGACACCCCAAAACGGTACACGGTACATAATGTACCGATGTACTGAAATGCGTGCTACCTTTACACCATGTACCAGCCTAAACATTTTACAGAGGCAGATCGTGATAAGATCTTCGCCTTTATGCAGCAACACCCGTTTGTAACCCTTACAGTCTGTGCAGATAACGAGGCGCACATCACCCAAATACCTGTAATGGTGAGCGAGGAAGATGGAGAACTGTACATCACGGGGCATGTATTTAAGTACACCGATCATTATAAGGCGCTGGAAGCTACCCAAAAGGCACTGGTACTATTTACAGGGGCACACTGCTATGTAAGCGCTGGTTGGTACAGCAAGCGCGGTCAGGCTTCTACATGGAACTATATGAGCGTACAGGCTAAGGGGACTATAGAACTGTTAGACGAAGCAGGAACAAGGAATGTTATTCAACAACTCACCCACCTGTATGAGCATACTCTACCCCAACCCGAATTGATGGAGCACATGGATGAAGCGTATATCTCTGCCAACCTAAAGGCCATAGCAGGGTTTAAAATGAAAGTAGCCGACCTGAAGGCCACCTTCAAGCTCAACCAAAACAAAGACGATGAGAGCTATAAGAATGTAGTGGCTCAACTAATGGCAACCAATAAACACCAGGAGCAGGAAATAGCCCAAGCCATGATGCAGGAACGACCAGAGTTGTTTGGGTGATAGTACACTCCCCGTCGGCACTGTCGGCACTGTCGGCAAAAATGCCGACGCCGACAGTAATACATAATGAATAACATTTAACCACATTGCACTAAAGCTTGGCAGCGCCGAAGCTCTGATGTCGATAGTAGCACCACCCACTACCGTTGAAGCTTTAGGTAGCGGTGTCTTTTCTTTCCGCCTGTTTCTTTGGACAAGCAAAGAAACAGGCTATTTAAAAACACTTATTATGCAAGATCCTGAAACCAGTTCAGGATGACAGTGGGATGTGAAAATGGTACGCCGGTACACATATACCAATGTACCAATGTACCAAAGGGGCATAAAAAAACGGCTACCAACTAAGGTAACCGTCTCGGATTGCTTACTATATATCTTTATTAAGCAGGTTGCTTACTCAAAGCAGCTGCCATTGTTTTTCCTATATCAGCAGGGCTGTCTACTACGTGTATACCACACTCGCGCATGATCTTCATTTTAGCAGCAGCAGTATCGTCTGCACCACCTACGATGGCACCGGCGTGTCCCATTCTACGTCCCGGAGGCGCTGTTTGACCCGCGATGAAACCAACAACAGGCTTTCTCATATTGTCTTTCAACCAGTTAGCAGCTTCAGCTTCCATACCACCACCAATCTCACCGATCATGATGATACCTTCAGTCTCAGGGTCGTTCATCAATAGTTCTACCGCTTCTTTAGTAGTTGTTCCGATGATCGGGTCGCCACCGATACCGATAGCAGTAGTAACACCCAAACCAGCTTTAACCACTTGATCTGCAGCCTCGTATGTAAGTGTACCGGATTTTGATACGATACCTATATTACCTTTTTTGAAGATAAAGCCCGGCATGATACCCACTTTAGCTTCGTCTGATGTAATAACACCCGGACAGTTAGGGCCTATCAAACGGCAATCTTTACCATTTACATAGTCTTTCGCCTTCACCATATCCTGTACAGGTATACCTTCTGTAATACAAATGATCACTTTAATACCTGCATCAGCAGCCTCCATAATAGCGTCAGAAGCAAAAGCCGGTGGTACAAATATGATAGAAGTATCTGCTCCTGCCTTGTCAACAGCCTCTTGTACTGTATTATAAACAGGCTTGTCTAAGTGTGTTTGGCCACCTTTACCCGGTGTTACACCACCTACAACATTAGTACCATATGCCATCATTTGCTCAGCATGGAAAGTTCCTTCTCCACCTGTAAAGCCCTGCACTATTACTTTTGAGTCTTTATTTACTAATACAGCCATTTGCTATGAATCTATGTGAAAACTATTGATTTACGCGGGCAAAATTAACGCAATTAGCACCAAAACCAAACTATAAATAAGCAGGTAAACATATATTTTGAAAAAAATTTGAAAATCGCCCAACCTTTTTAAATGTGTGGCAGTCTTATACACCAGACATAGGCTAAACAATACGAATCAACACCTACCTCTTATCATGTAGAACAATATTTAAGTATGTAATGGGTAATCAATTCTAGATTAGAAAGGCGGTATCTACCGCCTTTCGTTATTTACATAAGCTCCTGCAAGCCTTTTAGTTACACATGCAGAATTCTCTGAAATAATTTATTCTAACATAATGCTTACAACAATCGTCTTAATGATATACCGATATCACTAAGAAGTTGAAAGCTGTAAGATTTATTCTATCTAATGGAAACATGCCCGGTCGCAGAAATGTGGTCGGGTATTTTATTTCAAATCTTCTTTGCTGGCTTCTTTTGCCCTCATCATAAACTCTGATGCAAAGATAAATTTGTTCAGGTCGTCATCTTCACTGAAAATGATCTCTTTACTGGAACCTTCCCATTTCTTTTGCCCTTTGTGCAGGTAGATGATATTATCTCCACTGGACATTACAGAGTTCATATCGTGGGTATTGATAATGGTGGTCATGTCATACTCACGGGTAATATCCCTGATCAGATCATCAATTACCATAGAGGTTTGCGGGTCTAACCCTGAGTTAGGCTCATCGCAAAACAAATACTTAGGGTTCATAACAATAGCTCTGGCCAATGCTACCCTCTTTTGCATACCACCACTAATTTCAGACGGGTATTTTTTGTTGACACCTTCCAGATTCACACGTTTCAACACTTCGTTTACACGATCTATCTTTTCGCTTTTAGATTTCTCTGTCAGCATATCCAACGGAAACTGAACATTCTGCTCCACATTCTGGCTGTCGAACAGTGCGCCACCCTGAAAAAGCATACCTACCTGCTGGCGTAGTTCTTTCAGTTCATTCCTGTCCATTGCAGTAAGGTTCTTTCCTTCGTACAGTATCTCTCCGCTATCGGGTTGTATCAGCCCTATCATGCATTTTATAAATACTGTTTTACCGCTACCACTGGCACCAATAATAAGGTTGGTTTTACCGGGCATCATTGTAGCAGAAATGCCTTTTAAAACCTCTTTATCGCCAAAGCTTTTGTATATATCTTTTACCTCGATCATTGATTAAACACAGGATATGTACACCAAATGTATGCTTGATGTATGTAAAACACAAAAAAACTAAGCTGTTATACCAATTTTATTATCACTCATCTTTTTTCAGCCTTCCTTCCAAACTTCTGATGGCGGCCTGCAGGTATGAGGGGCGCATCTGATACGGGTACCATACATAGCGAGCATTATCTTCGTTCATAGAGTGTCCCTTGTTCTGTAATTCTTCTGCTTCGTACAACAGATCCAGAGCTTCTTTATATGCTCCTCTTCCTGAAAAACAAAATGCCTTATAAAGTTTCGCGTCGGGGAAGGTAGCGTTGAGTTTTGCAGCATGGTCAAAACAACTAATAGCGCTGTCTATCTCCCCTGTTTCGTAATAAACAATACCCAGATAAAACGGATGTATATAGTGTACCCAATCGTCGCCAAACTTCTTTTGCCTGTCGGCTATACATTTTTGGAACATGTATTTTGCAGAATCGTAATTGTTCAATTGCAGATGACAAAGCCCCATATAAAACTCATAGGGATGGTCCATAACATAGGCAGAACCGTTGAGTGCTTTTGCTGCATGAAAATCTTTCAACGCATCTGCATAATGCCTGCGGAAGATACACTTCATAAATGCACGATAGTCCATATATCTTTTGGGGTTATACTTCACTGCACTGTCCAGATAAGGTGCTGCCAGTTCGTGCTTCAGGGCTTTACTGAGTGGCATTGCCTTTTGTTGCCACATACGTGCATTCCACGGTGCTATTGCCAAAGCACTGTCCAGGTATAGTTGTCTTTGTTGTGAGCCTAAACGTACTCTGTTAGCCATACCCCAATAGTAATTTATTCTGGCAGAGTCTTGTGCAGATAATACCCATGGTGTGTGTTTGGTATCAGGTTGTTGCGTTGTTGATAGCTGTTCCCAGTACGCAATACTCCAGGGTATGTTACCACTAAGTTTTGCATGCTTTAAATACAAAGCTATTTTTACAGAGTCTTCGGCTGTTAAAGGCCAGGTGTCCTGTTTTGTATCTGTTTGTGCTGTGGCTTGTGTAGTAACAACCAGTAATAGTAGTAGTAATTTCCTCATGCAGCAGGTTTGCTACAAAAGACATAAAATATTCTTTAACAGGCAGTAGAAAAACTGTTAAACATATGCAATAGTAAACAGACGTTAATCATTCATATCGTTGTTGTTGCCTTTGTTGCGCAGGTCGGTACCACCTTCTAAAATAGACTTCATGTTGCAACGATAAAAGGTCCAGCCGGTAGAACATCCTACATGAAAATTTTGCTTACTCTCTTCATCCGTGGGGATATTGGATTGTGTGATCATCATTTCGCAGGCATTGTCACCTATGCCATTTACCATTACAGTAACTATACCCGCATTACCAAATACAAAGCTCATTTTGTCTTTGCCGTTAGCCTCCAGCACCTCTCCTACTTCAGTAACCTCATCAGGGTATCCATGCCACCGCCAACGATAAGTATCGCCTTTTGCAATAGCTATTTCATCGCCAATTACACCAACGTCAGAACGTGTAAACTCTGCCATACGCAGAAACCATGTTTCCAACCCTTTGCGGGTGGTCCACATATCGTACACCACCTTTGCGGGTGCTTTTATCTTTATTGTCTGCGAAAAGGTACTCCAGTCATATGCCATAGTGATGCCCTTTAAAAGCTATATAAAGTTACATCATGACAGAAACCATGCCAAAAAAAATCAATAACTGCATAAACACCTACTATTAAAGCAGCTACAACCCTTATAATTTCATGTCTCCTTCTATGTTTATTGTGTTACCTTTTTCTACAGTTGACTTACCCCATATGGTTATTTTGATGATGTACTTTTTATTCACCTGATCTACATACCCTGCTCCGCCTGCTATCATTGTTCCCGAGCCTCCATAGCTACCATAGGTACCCTGTAGTGTATCTATAGCTATCTTATTGGTGTTGCAATCTATCTTCAATTCAAAGCCGTTAGTATCTGCGGCAGAGTAAACGGTTGTATTCATGCCGGAACCCAAACTAAAACCAGACAAGTATATCTTACCTGTTTGTTCATTTCTTTTTATGGGGTATCGTCTGTAGTAATATTCTTTCTTGTTTGTATTATAAAACACTACTCTGTACTGTGGCGCTCCGTTGAGTTGATAACCGTCCAGTAAGCTTTGCCAAAAATAATCTGCACATACGTTTGCCGGTGTTTCTTTTACATGCAGGTTAAACTCATGTATTTTGTCGGTAGTACTGTCTGCACCGGTAGTATATGTCAGGCGGTATGTACCGGGTGGTGTAAGTACCGATTTAAAGTTTAAGGTAGACGTATACGGTGTTATACCATCTGTATTATTCTCCGAGAGTATTGTATGCTCTGGCAAGCCATCTACTTTTGTAAAGATGCGGTAACGTTTTTCTCCGCTGTTGATATAGTTAAGCACCAGATCTGTATTGCTGACATTATTGGGTATGGTAACGTCTTGTATACCTTCTATTATGTAATCATCTTGTACAACAACATCGTTATTAGCAGGTGTAGTTGTTTGCTTTTTCTTGCAGCCTGCAACAGAAAATACGATCAGGATCAAACAGGTTAAATAGCGCATAAGTTTAGGGTTTATCAGTTAAACGCTGTTAGTGCAATACTATTGTATTACAAATGTCATTGTATGGTCAGGAGTCAGGAAACATTAATCTACAAAGTACATCTTCAAAGCACCTTTACCTTTCACTTCTATCTCTCCACGATATGTACAGCTGATATTGTCTTTCACCATTTCGTGTGTTACCTCTGATATATTGATCTGGTTGGGCTCGCTGTTACTTTCCATACGTGCTGCGGTATTTACCGTATCGCCCCAAATATCGTAGGCAAACTTTTTAACCCCTACTATACCTGCTACTACGTGTCCGCTGTGTACACCAATTCTTATACGGAAGCTTGTGTCTTTATGCGTCTGCTGTCTGTCCAGCATAAAGGTCAGTATCTCTTTTGCGGCTTTTACGGTTCTTTCTGCATGGTCTTCTATAGGTGCAGGTAGCCCGCATACTGCCATGTAAGCATCACCGATTGTTTTTATTTTTTCTATACCGTACTTCATCATAATACGGTCGAAGGCCTTAAAGCATGTATCCAGCTCGTTTACCAACTGTTCTGCCGTAAGCCTTTCTCCTGTTTTAGTAAAGTCTACAAAATCTGTAAACATTACAGATACTTCATCAAAATGTTTGGCCTTAGTAGTCCCCTTCTCTTTCAACTCTTCGGCAACTTGTGCGGGTAGTATATTCAGCAACAGGTCGTCAGATTTCTTTTTCTCTTCTACTATCTCTTTTGTACGCTCTACTACTTGTAGCTCCAGCTCATGCTTCTGATTTTCGAGTATCTTCTTTTTCTCTTGCTCCTGTGCCATGTTCTTTTCAGACAGCTCTTTTACTTGTACCAACTGGTCGCCCAACTCTTCGTACAGGTCTGCATAGCGTCTGGCCAGATAAGCAGATATGGTAATGGGTATACTTAAGAAAGAAATGGCAAACAATAAACCGATAAGTCCTATAAATAGTAGCAGTGCCCCTTGTGGATCTTTTATTACTACGTTATCCATAAAAAGCACAAACGGTATAGTTATAAGCAATGTACTGTTAAGCAGTATAATGTGTACACCAATAATGCTAGACCCTTTGACCTTTTGCCGCATAGCTACTACAACTATGTACACCGACTCTATCATAATGAGCAGGGCCAATATATAAGTAACCTCATCGTAATATGGTATATCAAAAAATGCCAGTACCAATACTATTGCCAGGAGTATAGTAATAATGCGAAAACGCAAACCCAGTTTGCTAAAGCTGGCATTCAGGAAACCACTCAACCCCCACAACATGAGCAGATACAATACATTTAAAGCAGGCTCTTCTAATAGTGATTGATCCGGGTTGGTACTGTTTGTACCCCGTAAACCCAGCACTACGCTTATGCCCATAGACAAAAACAGTATAGACGCAAACAGGTTGCTTTTGTCTTTGGTTCTGAACAACCATAGCAAAAACTGCAATGCAGCTAACATACCCAGCACACCCATGACAGAGGCCGAAATAATGTCCAGCACTCTTTCTGATAATCGTGCTCCGTTTATTGCATTATTAGCCTTGCTTATAGAAAAACGCAAACCCACTATATCTCCTTCATTCACTGCTTTATCCGTATCATGATAATCTGCAAAACGGATAGCGATAACGTGGTGCCCCATAGAGTCTAACCTGAATATCTCAGGAAATGTTAGTGTGTAGTACTCTACACTATCTTTGCCCTTTACTTTCCCCAGCTTCTTTATCAGCTTCCCATCAATATATACCTCTGATGCAAAGTTCTGTTCCAGCTCAAAGGACAGTGGAGTTATCGCTAAGGTGCTGTCTGTATATATATGCCTTCTAAACCAGCCTATACCGTAATACTTAAATACAGTATCACCGAAAAAAGCCTTGGTTTTCTTTGTATAGCTACCCAGCCTTATGCTACGCCAATTGCTATCGTTATAATCAGGCAAGGCCATCAGGCTATCATCGTTAGGGCTAAACAACCAGTTATTGATGTAGACCGTCAAAGAGTCTTTGCCAATGTACACGGGTTTATGTGCTTGCTGATCACTCGTTTCAACTGAATGATCATCTACAATGTATATCGGCTTATCACCCGACTGAGCCTTTGCAGGATATGCAAACCATACACTGCACATCAACAGGCAGCTTAATATATATTTAGCCTTACGTAATAACATTTTTCACATCGGGTATACTATACTAATGTAAAAAAATATATGGGATTAACTGCCACTGTATTAACTACCGGGAATGTTTGTAATACTATTCAGGCCTTTGTTACAGAAAATAAGGCCTCCCTCGTCTGAGGGAGGTAAAAAATAGCTGAACTTTCCTAGCATAATGTGCAAGTAGCAATTAGACATCAGTACCCTGTATGAAATACTCACCCTGAAAGCACCTTTCGCTATTGGGGTAACCCATAACAAGTATATACATATTACCGTCTACCGCTTGTAGAATTACTTCAATATTGATCACTAAATGAGTAATAAAAAAGCCCCCAGGATTGGGGGCTTCCCATATGCCCTCTCGGCACATGCTTATTTAACCACAACAGAACAAATAATGCCACTTAGGTTAAATTTACTCTGCCGAGTAAACGTAGCTATATTTAGCTAGCAACCGTGTAGAATTATTACTACCAATGAGTTATAAAACAAAAAAGCCTCCCTTTTGTAGAAGGGAGACTCTTTCAGTACGATGTTCTTTCCTACATGTACTTGTTTGTTTTGTTCGAGAATAGTACCCACGATCTTCCGGACTTATGTCTCAAATGTTGATACAATTATATAAAAGTTTTCAAAGATCCAGCTGCTTTTAAATAAGATTTTAATCGAAAATCCTGTAGTATTAATTCTACAAGACATCTGACTAAAACTACATAAGAAAAAGCCTCCCTTATTTGGAGGGAGACTTTTCAATTACATGCTCTATCCTTACATGTGGTTGTTTGTTTTGTTCGAGAAATCGTACCAGGTGATCTTCCTGATTCATGTCTCGAGCACGTGTTCATCGGACTTCAAAAATAGTAAGTGTACCCACCTCTTTTTATGACGATTGTCATGTTTTAAAGAAATGCATGTAGTATTTATTCTACAATACTGCAAAACGCATAACAAAAAAGAAACCCCTCTGCAATAAACAAAGGGGTTTGTGTATGTGTGTAAGGTATAGTCTGTTATTTTTTAACGAACCTGCCTCTGTGTATTGTACCGTTTGATCCTGTAAACTCAACAGTATAGTTACCGGATGCCAGTGTCGAAATATTTATGCGAACTTTTTCAGCACCTTTTACAGCCTCTTTGGTCTGCACTAGTTTACCATTCATATCATAAATATTCAGCGAACCGTTCACAGATGTACCACCCAACAGAATGTCTATAAAGTCTCTCGAAGGGTTTGGATAGATACCTAATGTTTCATCCGCTAAGGCATCCTCTATATCAGTTGTTCTAAATGCCGGTTGCGGCCCGGGAGCAGGGGTAACCGTGGGTACTTCTGCAATAAATACAGAATTACTACCATACTCAACAGACGGCTCGGCACCTGTAGTTTGACTCAGCTGATAAACATACTCTAACGGACTAGGAGGAAGGTTGGTACCATTATAGTTAAACCTAACACCAATCTGCTCTGTACTACCCGGGGCAACAGTAATATTCTCTAAGCAACCATGGCTGCCGTTGGTCATTAAAAACAGTGTAGGGCTAACAATACTCATGTTAGTAGCCTGCGACCCTCCTGTTAACCACGCATTATACAAATTGGTAGTAGTACCTATTTCTATATTACCATGATCCATAAATGTACTTGCACCAGCTGCGTCTATAAGTTGGTCTAAGCAAAGATCTACTGTTCGTGGAGTAGCACCGTCGTTATTAACCATGACTGTTGCAAAACCATAGTTCCATCCTCCACCGGGATCAGCAATGAAGAAACCCGGTTCTGAAACAACAATAGTATTTCTGGTGACAACATTATTATTTTCTTTTACATAGGGTAATATTTTGTCTGTTGTTCCTGTTGGCTCATACCTGATAGGATCGCTGGAAGAGTTAGGCTCGTTGATCCTAGCCAATAAACATATTACCGGATGCCCGGCATTACTAATAGAACCACTATTTGCGTCGTAATGAGTAGGATCTGGCGGAAACCATTGTACACCATTAGCAAAACTAATTTTGTGTGTGCTTCCTGCGGGTATGGCAGGTATTAAATAAGGATCACTATTGGTATTATACGGGTTGGTTTGAGTAGCTCCGCTAATTGTAATTTCAGAACCTAACGGACGCATAATGCTTGGCGTATTAGGGTCTGGGGCGGCATTATTTACTAAATCATATATCCAATGATCGCTCCACAACTCATCTGTACGTGCTCTTGTCCAGAACAATCTTAAAGGTATGTTTGCTGTTGAGGTACTACACCCTACATTCCTTATCTCTACCATTAAACGGTTGTGGTTACCGGGCAGCGATGCGAAGGTTGGGTTCTCGTGCGTTTTGCTTGTCGGGTTCATCGTGTTAGACTTTTTGTTCCAAAGATCCGGGCTGGCAAAAACGTCGTTGTCCCATTTGTTATACGGCTCGTACCCATCGCTATCGAAAGGAGTATCTTTCATTGCCAGATCAAAATTACCATCTTTATAATGCATCACAGAGTAAGCAGGTTTCCAAGTACCCTGCCCCTGATATATTACAGAGATATGGTAATGCTTATCAGTTTGCAATGTAATCGTGTTGCTACCATCTGTAAAACCATTAATTGGTATACCTGTACCAGATAGCAAGTCGGTTATTTCTGATGATGACAACACCTTTTCTACCGGAGTACCAACATATGTGCCGGCATCGGTATCATACTCTCCTATCTTCACACGAAAATTATCGTTACCACAAGTAAATGGGTCTACACGCAACCTTGGATCGTTACCGGTACAGCCCTTTAAAACATTGTGTTCTTTTACATCAATAGTCCAGGCAACTGTCTCGTTTATATTGGTAACGCGCACCCATGGTATTGTACCTTCTGTTAGTTGAAAATTGGTAGTGAACTGGGTAATCGTACTACCACCTGTTGTACCGTGCCTGATGACAAACCTGTACTGAGCATCTTGTCTTGTAAAGCTTACAGATTTTGTAACCTGACTGTTGTTGTGATCGGCAAACGTTGTACTGACACTGCTGTTGCCAATATTTACGTGCCATGTGCCACTACTTCTGGAACTTAATGTGGCAAGATCTGCATCCAGATCTGTTTCATTCAACACCGTTACGCTACCACCGGATATGTCTATTTTCTGAATAGCAATAGTAGCAATGGTAGACATAGTAAGCGCAGGGCTAAACGATGCCTCTACTGTAACCTTAGGGTTATCAGAAGAGTTGCCGGAGCAGATAACAGCCCCGAAAAATGTTTGTGATGTTCCTGTCTTCTTCATTGTGGGAATTGCAAATGTTGCAAACGGCAGCAGTAGCAGCATCATAGCCATTGCAAACCTTCTCTTGTTGTATTTCATGCATCATGATATTTGGTGAACATTAAACATACAGTTAATATATATCCTAAAACAGGTGGAAATCACCCATTTTTTTTATTGCAATTTTCAGCCTGCACATTACCAGTTTTATGTGCACATGTAGTAATATTATGTTTCAGGAATAAGGGATAATACCAACCATTATGAAAGCCAAAGAACTAAGAGAACAAGCTCTATCTGCTGCCAATACAGAATACAGCGAGATACTGAAAGCTTTACAGGAAGCCGCACAAAAAGGTAGCCTGTCTGCCAAGTTTGAGCAAATAAGCGATGCTGCTAAAATTTTACTTAAAGAAAAAGGGTACGATGTGTGCAACACCTGTTTGCCCAATGGGAAATTTGGATGTAAGGTAAGTTTCGAATAACCTTTAAGTTACAGTACCAATTGCACCGGCGCGGTAACAGACTCATGTACCTGATCGTTACTCATTTTATAACGTATAGTAAAAAGAATAGCAGATAAACAATAGCAGATTTGCGTATAGTGCTCATAAGTATATGTATTTAGTATTTTACACCAACACAATGTAGATGCCAAAGGGTATTTGGTAGCAATGGCTTAATATACCACTACAAGCAACGTTGCACATAGCGTACAGATAATAATCGCTGAAGGTGTACTACACAGATGTAAGTGCCTATCGCAGTTTTGTAAGTACTATCGGGGTTGTTGCTGCATCTACTTGTGTACCGCTGGCCAGTGTCAACCGAACATAAAACACAAAAGCACTGACATCTTTAGGTGCCTGCTCCAGATTCATATTAAACAGCCCATTCAAGTTTACATTGTTCAGGTAGTTGATGTCATCGTAACTAAACAGATCGTTCAATGCATCACCGGCTTTGTGGTTGTCATCAAAATCTTTATCTGCAAATATTTCCAGATTGCGTACAGAATCTTCTACAATATAATTGGGGATTTTTGAGCATGCCAGTGCTGTGGTACCAAACAGTTGTTGCTGAGGCCTGTAACAGCTACGCTCTTCATTACTTGTATACAGGCGTATACTCAACTCGTTATATCGTATAGAATCTCCTGAAGCAAGCTCTTTGTCATTAAGCTCATCGTAAGTGCTCAACTCTGTATGGTTGATATATACACAGTATGTAGGCGGCTCAACATCTATAGAGCAGGCACCGGGCAGGCAAGATGTTATGGTAGTGATATTAACCGTTAGTAAAACAGCAATTGACAATACTTTCTTAAACATAGCAGTAAGGTTTTATTAAAATATTCTGCATACAAATACAGTGCCAATGCAACCATGCTTTGTATTAAAAACGTAAGAAAACAAACTACCTTTGCGGCGGTCATGTTTCAGCTACGGTATTTTATTGTTCTGCTTATTGTTTTTGTGCAAACAGAGGCACAAGCACAGGGCTATGTAGATCAGGCTAATGTAGCCAGCATCATCAACTGCCAGCCTGTTACAGATAGCCTGCAACCCGTGCAATGGCACCTGTACCGCTACGACGATAATATAGACAGTAATGGCAAAGGACGATACACAGAATTTCTGGACCATATAGACAGCCTGCCCGGTGTGTACTATAACTACCGACGCTACATAGTAGAACTGGCAAACCGTACTACCTGCGACCATTTAGATACAGGAGACACCTTACTGATACCCGATAGCTTTCCCGAAGATTACAGAGCGTATAGTCCCTACCCTTTTAACTATGCCCTTGCGGATACTTTACCCAAGCTGTTCATTATTGATAAATACACACAAACCTTTGCCGCATACGAGTATGGTATACTGGTACGCTGGGGGCTGGTATCTACCGGCAACACCAATACCAAAACACCTGCCGGCAGATATAATTTCAACTGGAAGTCTACCTTCCGTATCTCTAATGCATCGCCACCGGGCGAGCGTTGGGAGCTGCCTTTTATGTTCAACTTTCATATAAACTGGGGGCTGCATGTACACCAATACAGCCTGCCGATAGGCAAAGCAGTTTCTCATGGTTGTGTGCGTGTTGCCATGGCCGATGCGGTATGGAACTACTACTGGGCAAACGGTACCATATGGGGTAAAAACACGGTTGAAAGAAACGGTACACCTGTGCTGGTCATCAACAATAACCCGCCAAAGAACCGCGCCTACCACTGGCGCAGAACAGCCAACAACCAGCCCGAAAGTTTGGTACAACTACCCGATGACTTTTATACCCTGCCCGCCGGTACAAAAATGCAAGAGCAAGCCGACTGGTTGAGCGGATGGTAAAAAAGAAAGTTTTGTTTTTAAATATTTTATTGTAATATTGCTGTTATTATTCTTCATGCCTTTAAGCAGGCATCTAAACAATAGCTTCATCATGCTGTACGCCGGCATTCTACAATAGCGTATCACGTTGTTGCCCGCAATGTATAACCCCGAGGGTGTGTATTTCATTTTATCATTTCAAGTAAAACACATCATCATTATGACAGAAGAAGAAAAACGACAACTGGAGGAGCTCTACAACCGCAACCCCAAAGCCCGTATACTGGCACAGAAAATGCGCGAAGAACACATACGCCTGTGGCATCCGCCGCAAAATGGCAAGATGGGCATCTTTACCATCAAAAACGGAAACGAATGGCTGAATGACGCATCGAAACTGGAGGTACCCAACATGCTCTTCGACGAGTTTTGGTACCAGGACGAGGTGTGTATACTCTTTGCCGACACCAACACGGGTAAGAGCATACTGGGGGTGCAAATAGCAGACAGCATCAGCCGTGGAGAACCGATACCGGGCTTTCGGCTACAGGCAAAAGCACAACCGGTGGTGTACTTTGACTTTGAGCTGGGCGAGAAACAATTTGAACGTCGCTACAGTAACGAGTTTAAAGACCACTATGCTTTTTATGAGAACTTTTACCGCGCAGAAATAAATCTGGACGAAGAAAAACCTGATAAATACAAAAGCTTCGAAGACTATCTGCAGGCATCTATAGAAGAAGTGGTAAAAGAAACCGAAACCCGCATACTGGTGATAGACAACATCACCTACCTGAAGAACCAGACAGAACAGGCTAAGGATGCACTACCGCTGATGAAACGGTTGATGCAGTTGAAAAAGCAATACGACATCAGCATACTGGTATTGGCGCATACCCCTAAAAGAGACATGAGCAAACCCATGACGCGCAACGACCTGCAAGGCAGTAAAATGCTCATCAACTTTTGCGACAGTAGTTTTTGCATCGGCGAGAGCACACAAGACAAAGGCATACGCTACCTGAAGCAGATAAAAGCCCGCAGTGCAGAGATTGTGTACGACCAAAGAAATGTGGTTACCTGCCGCATAGATAAACCGCATAACTTTCTGGGCTTTGTACACAACGGCCACAGCAACGAATACGACCACCTGAAAAGCAGCGAAGAAAAGGATAAGGCGGAGTTGATGGTACGAGCTAAGGAGTTAAAGGCGGATGGGATGAGCCAAAGAGAGATAGCTGAAGAACTGGGTATTGGTTTAGGTACTGTAAACAGATACCTGAAAGCATCTTGACCATTTGTTCCACCGTTCCACTTATAGTATTACCTATAGGTGGAACATTGGAACAGGGTAAAAGGCACGCAAAAAATAAATTATTTTCTTCTTATGCTATTTTTTATTAACTTTAGCAATATGGAGGATTTGTACAGAGAGCAGACATTGAAAAAAATTTCTCAAAAGGATTTTATAAATACTATAAAAGAAATGTATCCTGATGATAAATTACATGTAGCAGACATATATTGTAATACATATCAAACACGTCGTTATATACCTCCAAAACTATTGTGCGAAACACTAGTTTCAAAAAAAAAGAACCTGTTATCAAATTCTAGGCAAAAAATCCGTGACCAAAATACATTAGCATCATTAGTTGGAGATACTGAAAAAAAAATTGATGCTAAAGTAAAATCCAAGAATGAAAAGCTAAAAACATTCAGCAATTTTGACTTATGGGATGATGATCATGATCATAATGCCTTTTTAGCTAGCTGTAGTAGAATTGGTAGTTGTGGAGATAGCTACCAATTTAACGGAGATTCTTTTGATCCTAGAATTAATTCACTTGATAGTGATAATAGCGATACACATAATTTAAAACAAGATTCAGTTAGCTTAACTCTACAAGAAAAGAGTACTGAGAAAAACATTAACCTTGTTGATGTACCAGATCTTAATTCCTTTCAAAAGTTCAACCAAAACAACTATGCCTTACAACATAAAGATTATACATGCAGTATAGTATATGATGACATAGAATTGGCTTTACATCTATCTATATGTGCAGATGAAATAACAATTAAGGAACTAAAAGCAGAACTCAGAGCATATAGACGGCAATTAAGAAAGCTTTCTCTCTCAAATTACAATTTATATATACCAGACATTAGGCAACAACACCGACGAACTGTTAGCACATATTTTAAAAACATGGATGATGAATCAGGAGATAATTCTACTGTTTACACAACAAACAGTAATTATTATTTCAAGAATCTAATTTATCAAAACTATGTTTTTAAAAAGAAACCTTATAGGAATACTGGATGACGTTATCGCAGATAGTACTTCAGAAGAAAACAAACAGAAACTAACTATTGTACGCGACGAACTTAAAACCGCACAAACAAGAAAAGATATACTAACGGCTATTGGCAAATTAGGACCATACTTCCTAAAGCTATTAGATATTATTAAGGATACAAATTAATGAACTTAGGTACAGCAATAAAAAGACTACGTAAAGAAGCAGGAATGAACCAGCAAGAGTTAACATCAAAAGCTGGTATATCACAAACTGCACTTTCTCAAATTGAAAATGGTGTAAAAGCACCTAACTCTACCACATTAGAGAAAATATGTAATGCATTAGAAATACCTATAAGTATACTATACATTATGGCAATGGATGAGAATGATGTACCTGAAAATAAGAAAGAAGAATATAAACGCATCTTCCCTTATGTTGAACAAATGGTATTATCACTCACTAAAAACACTTAGTCGAATGTTCCACCGTTCCAGTTATTAATATACATGTATAATGGAACGGAGGAACATTCAAGCCCTGCCAGGAATCGAACCTTGATCTGCCCCCAGCCCGGCAGTGCCGAAGTACGGAAGACCATCGAGGACACAACCGACAATTCTGAAGCTTTAATTGTCGGCGGTTTTCTTTGCCTCTTTCTTTTGGAGTAAAAAGAAAGAGGGGGAACAAGACAAACAAAGGACAGTAAAAAAGTGCGCATAACAACCATAAAAAGAACAGAACAAAAAATATAACTTTATGCAAAACCGAATAAAATGACAAGAAGACTGGAAGGTGTAGGTACATACACTATTGAAAAAGATGGTTGCCTTACCGGGTACTATGCAAACAATACAGGCAAAAGAGCCGGCGAAGCGTTTAACGAGATCGCCAAAAAGAAACACAAAGACACACACAACGATATTAAAGGAGAGTACGTTTGCGCATGGTCTGAGTACGATCAGGGAGCAGAAGATGTATACATACAACACGGAGAACTACACATAACGCCTGAGGACGATTACTACCTGCTTACATGGCTGATTAAAGACGAGAACGGAAAACTGACACCAAGGTTTAAAGGCAAGGGGTTCCAAACGCAAAAGAACATGCTTACCGTCAGGTATACTACAGAGTAACATGTAGTATCAGTAAAAAAGGTAAAAAGCAAAGAAAGGACAGAGAAAAGATTGCCACGTCTCTCGCAATGACGCGTCTCGGGGTTCGCGGTGACACCTAATCGAAAAAATACTAAATTCGCAACCTATGTCTATTACGGTTAGCAATCTTACAAAGCAATTCGGCAAGCAAACAGCCGTTAACCATATCTCTTTCGATTTGAAGAAGGGTGAAGTGGTAGGTTTCCTGGGGCCAAACGGTGCGGGTAAGTCTACTACTATGAAGATGATCACCACCTACCTGCCCCCTACCGATGGTACTATATCCGTATGCGGGCACGATGCTTTGAAAGACCCTATGGACGTGCGCCGTAAGATAGGCTACCTGCCGGAGGCTAACCCCCTGTATTTTGATATGTATGTACGCGAGTACCTGAAGATGAGTGCAGGTGTACACGGCATTAAAAACCCCAACGAGCGTATTGAAGAAATGATATCGCTAACGGGCTTGGGTAAAGAGGCACATAAAAAGATAGGCATGCTCAGCAAGGGGTATAAACAGCGTGTAGGTTTAGCACAAGCTATGCTGCACGACCCCGAAGTACTGATACTGGATGAACCCACATCAGGGCTAGACCCGATACAGATCGTAGAGATACGCGAGCTGATCACCCGCATTGGTAAAGAGAAAACGGTACTGCTTTCTACCCACATCATGCAAGAGGTAGAGGCCATGTGTAACCGTGTTATCATCATCAGCAGCGGTAATATAGTAGCAGACGACAGCCTGCAAAACCTGCGCAGCCAGGGCAACAGCCTCGAGGAGGTGTTCCGCAAACTGGCAGGTACGCAGCCTGTAGCAGCAGAGTAATTTACCCTTGAGAGTGTAGCGCTATACGGTTGCCTTCGCAATCCATAAACACACCCATATAACCTATTTCAGGTGCTATCTGCGTTTTAGGCATTACAACTTGTCCTCCACTGGCATCTACTTTGTCCAGTACATGGCTCAGGTCGGCACCGCCATTCAGGTAAACTAAAGGACCTTTAGTACCTGTTTCGTAAAATTCAGGATGGTGAGCCAGAGCTCCGCCCACTCCATTTTGTTCATGCGGAAATACTTCCATCTTCAATCCGTTGGGAAACTCCATAGATTGCAGCTCTACGCCAAAGATGGTCTCGTAAAATGTTTTTGCTCTGCTCAGGTCGGCAGCCGGTATCTCGAACCAGCTGATGGCATTGTTCATTGGTGTTGACATATCGTTTTTTCTGTTTAGAAATAAAAATACAGCAACACGGGCATAAAAAAAGCCCTGCACAATGGCAAGGCTATGTTTTTTAAGACTTTTTATGTTTTGCTTAGAAACGCTCCAGCTTACTGAAGAAAAAGTCTCCCTCTATAGTTGCATTCTCGTCGCTGTCAGAACCGTGTACCGCGTTCTCACCAACAGATGTTGCGTATTGCTTACGGATAGTACCTTCTTCTGCCTCAGCAGGGTTGGTAGCACCAATAAGTTTACGGAAATCTGCTACAGCATTATCTTTTTCAAGTATAGCCGCTACAATTGGTCCGCTGCTCATAAACTCAGTTAACTCACCATAAAACGGACGCTCTTTGTGCACCTCGTAAAACATACCCGCCTGATCTTGGTTCATGCGTGTATATTTCATGGCTACTATTCTAAAACCTGCCTCGTTGATCATTTGCAGGATGTTACCAATGTTGCCTGCTTTTACTGCATCAGGCTTGATCATTGTAAACGTACGGTTAGACATCGCTATTCGTAATTTTTAATTGATTTGTAAAAAGACGCGGCAAATGTAGGGTTTATTTATCATTTTAAAACCATAAACTGTGATAGATGCCTCTATATATGTACTTTTGCCCTTCGTTAAGATTTTATTACTGATATATGCAGCCTATTCAGCAGGTTTTCCCTTTATTAAGCGAGCCTAAGAAAATATTTATTACCACCCATCACAAACCCGATGGTGACGCCATTGGCAGTATGCTGGGTTTGGCGCACTACCTCTCGCTAAAGGGGCACGATGTATATGCCGCTTCTCCGGGAGACATTCCTGATTTTTTGATGTGGATGCCGGGTGTCAACAATTTGTTGAACTATGAGTTTGCTAAACAACCCGTGTTGGATGCTATTAAAGATGCCGACCTGATATTTGGGCTGGACTTTAACCACTTTGGCCGTACCAAACACTTAGAGCAAGCATTGCAAGAGGCAACGCAACCCAAAGTATTAATAGACCACCACCTGGACCCTGCCGATGTATGGGACTATGGTGTGAGCATACCGGAGAAAAGCAGCACAGCAGAAATGGTGTACGACTTTATTAACCTTGCAGGCGATAACGAGCTGATAAACATAGACATTGCAGAATGTATCTATACAGGGGCGTTGACGGATACAGGTTCTTTCCGTTTCCCGGTTACTACGGGCGATACACATGCTATGGTGGCCGACCTGATGAAGAAGGGCCTCAAGCACAGTAAAATACACGAGTATGTGTACGATAGCTGGTCTATAAGAAGAATGCAACTGGTGGGTTATGTATTGCTGGAGAAAATGGAAATTTTCCCCGAGTACAAAGCGGGGCTCATCACCCTCAGTAAAAAAGATTTGAAACTGTTCGACATCAGTAGCGGCGATACCGAAGGATTAGTTAACTATCCTTTAAGTATTGCAGGCATACGCTTTGCTACTATGATCACTGAGCGTGGAGACGAAGTAAAAATGTCTTTCCGCAGTAAGGGTGATTTTGATGTAAGAACTTTTGCTAATAAGTATTTCAACGGAGGCGGACACTTCAATGCAAGTGGTGGACGATCTACAGAAAGTTTTACGGATACAGTAACACGATTTAAGGAAATTTTATCCGATATTCACCCCCGATAAAAATTAAACATGATAAAAAAACAGATTTTATTTCTAGTTACAGGATTATTAAGCTTAGGAATTGTTAGTTGCGGTGATAAGAATACTGACGGTTTCAAAAGAACTAAAGAAGGCATTGTATACAAAATAGCCGATGATAAAGAAGGAGATCAACACCCCGTTACCGGAGATCTTATTACCATACACTACCAGTTACGTGTGGGCGATAGCGTACTCATCAGTACCTATACAATGAACAACAATAACCCTATACAAGCTCCTTTAACAAAAGGCCAGTACGAGAACGATTGGGTAAACGGTATTCCTTTACTTACAGAAGGTGATAGCGCTGTGTTTTACGTACCAACCGATTCTGTTTTAAAAATAGCACAAGGTACATTACCTGCATATGTTAAGCCGGGCGATACGATGATCGCAGAGATCAGATTGGTGTCTTTTGTAGACCCTAAAATGGAGAACGAAAAACAAATCAAAATAGACGACGAGGCACTGAACAAATACTTTGCAGAGAACAACTTGCAACCACAAAAAACAGCAACAGGTCTTTACTATATCATAGAGAAAGAAGGTAACGGAGATGTTATTGGTAAAGAAAAGATCGTAACTGTAAATTATACAGGTAGTTTGTTAGACGGTACTAAATTCGATTCTAATACAGATCCTGAATTTGGTCATACAGATCCTTTCACATTTGTTACAGGTCCTAAGGGTCAGGTTATACCGGGCTGGAACCAGGGTGTACAGCTGCTGAAGAACGGTGGAAAAGCAAGATTATTTGTACCTTCTACACTTGGTTACGGCAAGCGCGGACAAGGAAGAATACCTGCAGATGCGTGTTTGATATTTGATATTGAAGTATTGAAAGTAGAAGCATTGCCTGCTACAGAGGTACAATAATATAAAAGTAAGGGATACAATGAGAAAACTACTCACAGCGATACTAGCCTTTGGCATTATGAGCATTACTGCTTGTAAAACAGGTAAAGAGGCTGCAAAAGACCAGCCGTATACGGTACTGGAAAGCGGCCTTAAATACAAAGTGCTGAAAAAAGGTAAAAGTAAACAGCTAGCACAAGAGGGAGATTATGTAAGGTTTCATATTGCTACATATACAAATAACGATAGCCTGATATTCGACTCGAAAGAACAACGAAGCGGAGAGCCGGTTACGTTTCCTGTAGCAGAAAAGGCTTTTAACGGAGACTTGAGAGAAACCTTCACTATACTCCACCCTGGCGATAGTGCAGAGTTTCTGGTACCTATTGATACCTTGCGTGCCAACAAACAAAATATGCAACCATGGATGAAGGATGGTGAGTACATCACTTACGTCATTAAAATGGTAGACATAAAAACACAGGCAGAGCTGGATAAAGAAAATGCAGAGAAAGCAGCTAA
This sequence comes from Bacteroidia bacterium, assembly GCA_030429205.1. Lineage (GTDB taxonomy): Bacteria > Bacteroidota > Bacteroidia > Chitinophagales > Chitinophagaceae > UBA5543. The sequence continues at coordinate 50,500 of JAUICZ010000002.1, read as the reverse complement.
AGAGGGCAACCCCGAGGCTGAAGACGAAGCAATACAGAAGTACTTTAAAGAACATGGCGTTACAGGTGCTAAAAAAACATCTACAGGTATGTACTATGTAAAACATACCACTACAGATGGTGCTAAGCCCCTGCCGGGTAAAACCGTAGTTGTGAACTACACAGGTAAGCTTATGAATGGTACAGTGTTCGACTCTAATACAGACCCTCAGTTCGGGCATGTATCTCCGTTTGAGTTCCCGCTGGGACGCGGCAGAGTAATACGCGGATGGGACGAAGGTATCGGATACCTTAACATTGGAGAAAAAGCTACACTATATATACCATCTTATATGGCATACGGTGCACACCCTCCGACAGAGAAGATACCGGCTAACGCCATCTTAATATTTGATGTTGAACTAGTAGAGATAAAATAAAGAACAGAAAACATGAAGAATTTTATTGCCTTACTGGCACTATCAACCTTAGCAATAACTACTCAGGCGCAAGACGAGCCAAAAGTAGTGAATGGTTTCACCCAACTAGAGGGCGGACTGGAGTATAAGATCACTAAAGAAGGAGACGGTGAGATAACACCAAAAACTGGCGACTATATTGAGCTGTTCATAAAACTAAAAGTAGACGACAGTCTGATATTCGATACTCGTCAGGCAATGGAAAGCGACAAGCCTGCTCCGATGCGTTTGGCTCGCTCATCCTTCAAAGGAGACCTTGTAAATGTACTGGCCAGAATGCACGAAGGTGATGAAGCTATTGCTCGTATCTCTATCGACTCTATGGTAAAAGCGGGTGTACCCTCTGCCCCATGGATGAGGCTGAACGAGAACCAGAAAATGGTGTACGAGGTTATTATGGTTACTGTAACACCTGCTGCAATAAAAGCCGAGGAAGAAAAAGTTGCCGCAGAAAAACAAAAGGACATCGACGATCAACTGATAAAAGATTACCTGGCAGAGAAAGGCATTAAAGCAGAGAAAACAGCAACGGGTCTTTACTATATCATTGAAAGAAAAGGTAGCGGCGACAATGCAAGACAAGGGCAAAAAGTATATGTAAACTATACAGGTATGCTTATGGATGGTACTGTGTTCGACTCTAATGTAGACCCTCAGTTTAACCATGTAGAACCATTTAGCTTTGCATTGGGTCGTGGTAGTGTTATCCGTGGTTGGGACGAAGGCATCGGGCTACTAAACAAAGGCGCTAAAGGAAAACTATTCATACCTTCGGGCTTAGCATATGGTGCCAGAGCTAATGGTAAAATACCTGCAAACGCGGTTTTGATATTTGATGTAGAGTTGGTAAATGTTGAGAATCTGGAAATACAGCAAATGAAATCAAGCGATGTTGGGTTAGAGTCTGTAGAAGGAGATCCTACAAAAGAGTAATACTTAAAGCATAATTAATGACAAAGATCATTAGCAAAATATCTTTAACAATCTGGTGTTTACTATCTGTAAGCACCATTTTTGCTTATAGCCATCAAGACAGTTTAAGAGGTAGCAACGGCAACGGCCGATCTTGGTGGGATGCAAAACAATACTACCTGTACGTTTCTTTCGACACAGCAGGTAAAAGCATACAAGGGCTAAACATCATCACCTTCAGCAAGTTTGATAATGCAGGCGACAGCATGCAGATAGATTTGCAGGAGCCAATGGTACTGGACAGTGCCAAACTGAACGATGGTGAAGAAATAAAAATAGCTCGTGATGGTAATGTATATTGGCTGTTACACGATTTTCGTGTACTGGATGTAAATAAAGAGCACAGGCTTACCTTATACTACCACGGTAAACCGCGTGCAGCAAAAATGCCGCCATGGGATGGTGGTTTCATCTGGACAAAAGACAGCACAGGCAAGCCCTGGATATCTGTAGCCTGTCAGGGATTAGGTGCCAGCAGCTGGTGGCCGTGTAAAGACTTTCAGGGAGATGAGCCCGATAAAGGCATCACGGTTAGTTTATATGTTCCTTATGGGTTAACAGCTATCAGCAACGGTGTTTTTAGAGATAAGCAAGACATGAGCGACAGCTCTGCATCACTATGGGTATGGCAGGTACAAAACCCTATCAATACTTATAATGTTTCTTTTTATATAGGCGACTATATTGGTTGGCCGGATACACTAAGCGGCAAAAGAGGCAGGCTGGATTTAAGTTATTACGTACTCCGTTATCATCTGGAGCAAGCTCAAGAGCATTTCAAGGTCACAAAGAAAATGCTGCATTGCTTTGAAGACTGGATGGGTCCCTACCCTTTTTATGAGGATGGGTACAAACTGGTGGAAGCTCCCTTCTTAGGCATGGAACACCAAAGCGCTATTGCATATGGTAACCAGTATAAAATGGGCTATAGAGGAGACGACCGCAGTGGTACAGGTATAGGTAAACTCTTCGATTTTATTATTGTACACGAAAGCGGGCACGAATGGTTTGGTAATAGTGTTACAGCCTACGACATTGCAGACAACTGGATACATGAAGGGCTGACCACATACACAGAAGCTTTGTTTGTAGAATGTCAGGAAGGCAGAGAAAAAGCATTTGAATATACACGCGGACAATGGAAGAACATTACCAACCACAGACCTGTTATAGGAGATTATGGTGTGAATGATGCCGGCCCGGGTGACAAGTATGACAAAGGATCTGCTGTTATACACATGATACGTGTGATGATGGACAACGATGCTGCTTTTAAAAAGCTGCTGAGAGACATCAATATTAAATACTACCACAAGTTTGTGAATACTATTGATCTCGAAAACTTCATCATCAAACAAACCGAGCTACCGCTAAAACCTTTCTTTGAGCAATACCTGCGCAAGGCAGACATCCCGGAGCTGGAATGGTACGTTAAAAAGAAACGCCTGTATTATCGCTTCAACAATGTGGTAGATGGTTTCTCTCTACCTATTCGCATAAAAGGAGGCAAAAGAAACGTTGTAGTACAGGTAGATAGCCAGTGGGATGATATAGACTGGAAGAAAGGTGGATTTAATGTGACTTTCTCGGAGGACTTTCTCATTAAATCTAAGCCTTAATTTATTAGGTTTGTGAACCTGCATGGCAAAGACTAAGAAGAAAACGGTAACACCACTCATGAAGCAGCATGGGGATATTAAAGCTAAATATCCTGATGCGGTACTATTGTTTCGTGTAGGCGATTTCTATGAGACTTTCGGGGAAGATGCCTTGATTGCATCACGCGTATTGGGTATCACACTCACCAAACGCTCTAATGGTTCTGCCTCTGCTGTAGAGCTGGCCGGTTTCCCCCACCATGCTATGGATACTTACCTGCATAAGCTGGTAAAAGCAGGTTACCGTGTAGCCATCTGCGACCAGTTGGAAGATCCTAAAACAGTAAAAGGCATTGTAAAACGTGGTGTAACAGAATTGGTTACTCCCGGTGTAGCAACCAGCGATAAGCTACTCGAGAATAAGACCAACAACTTCTTAGCATCCTTACACCTGACGGATAAAGAATGTGGTATAGCCTTTATAGACATCAGCACGGGTGAGTTTTATACCGCAGAAGGTAATGCAGAATATATGGACAAGTTGCTGCAGAGCTTTCAACCCTCTGAAGTAGTACTTTCCAAATCTAACCAACGACGTTTTAAAGAACATTTCGATACAAGGGTTTATACTTTCTTGTTAGATGAGTGGGTATTTCAGCAGCAGTATACATACGACTTGCTGACCAAACACTTTAACACCAACTCGCTGAAAGGTTATGGTATAGAAAACCTGAAAGCGGCTTCTATTGCTGCAGGTGCTGCTTTGCATTATCTGGGAGAAACTGAACATGCCAATCTGCAACACATCAACAGTATACAGCGTGTAGTAGCAGAAGACTTTTTGTGGATGGACCGATTTACCATTCGCAATCTGGAACTGATACACAGCACCAGCGAAGATGGGTGTAGCCTGTTAGAAGCCATAGACAACACCTGTACCCCTATGGGTGCACGTTTGCTCAAACGCTGGCTGATATTCCCGCTGTTTGATATTCATCGTATCAATAACAGGCTGGATCTGGTGAGCAACTTCATCAAAGACCAGGCACTGAACTACGATATATCCACCCTGCTGAAACAAGTGGGCGATGTAGAAAGGCTGGTAGGTAAAATACCGCTAAAGAAAGCCAACCCGCGAGAGGTGATGCAATTGGCAAAGAGCCTAGGCTTCATCGAGCAGATAGAACAACGCTGCAATAAAGAGCACTTTAAACCACTGCAACAAATTGCAGAACAAATACAGCCGCTAACAGAGTTACAGGAACGCATCAAAGCAGTGATTGTAGAGGATGCTCCTGCACAAACTGCAAAAGGCGGTGTAATTAAAGATGGTGTACACGAGGAGCTGGACGAACTGAGAGAGATCTCTCGCAACGGTAAATCTTATTTACTAAAAATACAGCAACGCGAGAGTGAGAAAACAGGTATCCCTTCTCTAAAAATAGCCTTCAATAATGTATTCGGTTATTACTTAGAAGTAACCAATGCACATAAAGATAAAGTACCGCAAGAGTGGGTGCGCAAACAGACACTCACCAATGCAGAGCGCTACATCACCCAAGAGCTGAAAGAGTACGAAGAGAAGATACTGGGAGCAGAAGAAAAGATACTGGCCATAGAAAATGAGCTGTATCAAAAGCTATTGACAGAGATAGAGCCGTACATATCGAACATACAAACCAATGCGCATATCACAGCACAGATAGACTGTTTGTTGTGCTTTGCCTATAACGCGAAACAATACAAATACCACAAACCGGAGGTGGTGGAAGATACCGTGCTGGACATCAAACAGGCGCGCCACCCTGTTATAGAACAGCAACTACCGCCGGGAGAAGCATACATAGCCAACGATATTTTGCTGAACAGTAACGAGCAGCAGATCATCATACTAACAGGTCCGAACATGAGTGGTAAGTCTGCCCTGCTCCGTCAAACAGCTATTGTGACGCTGATGGCACATATGGGTAGCTTTGTACCGGCAGATAGTGCAACGGTTGGCTTGACTGATAAGATATTTACCCGTGTAGGTGCATCTGACAACCTGAGTGGTGGTGAGAGTACCTTTATGGTAGAGATGAATGAAACTGCCAGCATCATCAATAACATCAGCGATCGCAGCCTTGTTCTGCTGGATGAAATCGGACGCGGTACCAGTACTTACGATGGCATATCCATAGCATGGTCTATTGTTGAGCACTTACACAACAGTGCTACACAACCTAAAACGCTTTTTGCTACACACTACCACGAACTGAACGAACTGGAACACCAACTGGACAGGGTAAAGAACTTCCACATTACTCATAAAGAGACAGGCAATAAGGTCATCTTCTTAAGAAAACTGGCACCGGGTGGCAGCCGACATAGCTTTGGTATACAGGTAGCACGCATGGCAGGCATGCCTAAAACGCTATTGGAACGTGCCGATGAGATACTGGCTTTACTGGAAGAAAAACACAGCAGCGATGAGGCTACTGCAGAAAAAGTAAAGAAAATAGAACCTGCTCAAAACTACCAGCTCAACATATTTAACGGGCTGACTGACGACCTGAGGGATATACAGAAAGTACTCAGCGAAACCGATATTAATACGCTTACACCGGTAGAGGCGCTCATGAAACTGAACGAGCTGAAGAACATCGTTAAGGATTATCAATAATTTTTGGCTGTTTCCAACAAATAAATGAACTTTTCATACAACCGATTGTTTGATATGTTAAATGATGTGTTCATGAATAAGTATCTGTACGTTCTATTAGCCGGTTTGATATTTACAGGGTGTATCTCTATGAAGAGAGGGCCTAAAAACGCCTACAATTATATTAAGGACGAGAATGTCACTTTCGATGCTATTATAGTGCCCGGTATACCCTTTGAAAATGGCAGCTGGGATACGGTGATGAAAGCTCGTGTCATCTGGGCGTGGAGTTTATACAAGAACGGGGTGACCAAAAACATCATTTTCTCTGGGGATGCTGTTTATTCTCCATACTACGAATCAAAGATCATGGGATTGTATGCACAGGAGCTGGGTGTACCTAAAGAGCATATTTACTACGACACACAAGCACGCCACAGTACAGAGAATGTATACTACTCTTACCTGCTGGCTAAAGAACTAGGGTTTAAAGTAGTTGCATTGGCATCAGACCCTTTGCAGTCTGGTTTATTGCGCAGTTATACCCGCAACAGATTCGGTACACCAATCTACCATATGCCTTTTGTTATGGATACGGTAAGAAGGTACAACCACTTCCGCCCCTCTATAAATCCCGCACCTGCGCTGAAACAGGGCTTTGTTTCGATCACAGACCAATTGACACCTTCCGAAAGGTTTAAAGGAACACTGGGAAAAGATATTGATTGGAAGAAATATGATAACGGAATATTGCCTCCACTATAACCAAATATCTGCAATGGTTTGTATCTTTAAGTGACCAAATTTAAAGATCATGACAGACACAATTGTAAACATAGAAGAACTTCTTGTTGATGAAAAAATAGTAATGACTTCTGACGCTGACATTACAAAAGAAGATGAGGAAATGCTGGGAGACAAAGATAAAGACATGGATGGCGGAGAAGATGAAGACATGGCCGGCAAAGGTCTGGATCATTTAGATGATGATGGTGCAGATGACTTAGGCCGCACAGGTGAAGACCTGGATGTACCGGGTAGTGAACTGGACGATGACAACGAAGACATCGGCGAAGAAGACGAAGAGAATAATTATTATAGCCGCAGAGACGACTAACAATATTACGGGCAGGTTATTCCTGCCCTTTTTTTATTTATTCAGTTTGCTCTTCTTTTTACCATAAAGGAAATACACAACCAAACCTATCACTAGCCATATAAGAAAACGCTCCCAGTTAGATGTACCACTCTCGCACAACAGATAGCTGCAACACAAGAAACCCAGCACAGGTATCAATGAGTAGCTATTGATAAATGAAAGTATAGCCATTACAAGGAAGATCACTCCGAAAGCTATAAATGGTATTTGAGCACGTATGCCATTCCATCCGCCCTCTGTCGGCGAAAACAAACTACCGATACCCCCATCTGCGTACATCTGAAAAAGTACAACTGTAACAACGAATAATATCGGCACTATATACTTACCGTTGATGTATGGTGTTTTGAACTTGCTCTCGGGTATCTCATTGCTTCTACCCTCTTTTGCCAGTTTTCTGCGCTGTTGTTGCAGCCTGATGATACCACCACATACCAGTACAAATGCAAACAGAGTACCTACACTACACAAGTCTACCACCACATCAAGGTTCAGGAACAAAGCAGGGATACCCACTACCAAACCCGTGAGTATGGTAGAGAAAGAAGGTGTTTTGTATTTAGGATGTATAGCAGAGAATTTCTTTGGTAACAAACCATCACGGCTCATGCTCATCCAGATACGCGGCTGCCCCAGTTGAAACACCAACAACACACTGGCCGTTGCAATAATGGCACTGATGGCAATAATACCTGCCAGCCAATCCATACCATTGGCAGCAAATACATACGCTAACGGATCACCCACATTCAAATCCATGTACGATACCATACCCGTCAATATCAATGCAATAGCCACGTACAACACCGTACAAATGATGAGGGCATTAAACATGGCTTTGGGCAGATCTCTTTGCGGGTCTTTACACTCCTCTGCAGTTGTAGAAATAGCATCGAACCCGATGTAAGAGAAGAACACCGCGGCCGTACCACCCATGATACCACGTAAACCATTAGGCGCAAAGGGGCTCCAGTTGGCAGGTTGCACATAAAACATACCCGCTATTATTACCAGTGCTATTACACCCAGCTTCAGCAATACCATAATATTAGTACTGCGCTTACTTTCTTTTATGCCAACGTATATGATCCATGTAATAATGAATGTGATAAAGAATGCAGGTATATCACAAATGATCTTGAGTCCGCCTACTTCAGGAGCATTGAGCCATGCGGCACGAGCTGCCTTGCTGCCCATATCCTGCGCTGTCCAGTAATCCATGGTCAGCCATTCGGGTACGTGCATCCCGAAGCCATCCATCAGCGTAGTAAAATAATCGCTCCACGATATGGCAACGGCTATATTACCAATAGCATACTCCATCAGCAAATCCCACCCGATGATCCATGCCAGCAACTCACCAAAAGCAACATAGGCATAAGTATAGGCACTCCCCGATGCAGGCACCATACTGGCAAACTCTGCATAGCACATCGCCGCAAAGCCACAAGCTACCGACACAAACAAAAACAATAGCACAATACCCGGCCCGCCTTCGAAGCTGGCCTTACCTATGGTTGAAAATATACCTGCCCCTACTATGGCCGCAACCCCCATAAAGGTCAAATCGCGCACACCCAACACGCGCTTCATACCTATAGCATGAGCATCACCCTCTCCTGATGCTACATCTTTTTGAATTTGCGCTAAAGTCTTTCTTCTGAAAAGTGGGTTGTTTGCCATGAATTAAAAGTAAACTTTAAAATAATGAGAATCAGGTGAAATAAAAATCACAGCGGGACAGATAACAACAAACACTTCAAACTAATACTACATCGTACAGATTTATAATGATTATCTTCACACCATAATATTGCTACTTATGAAAAAAATACTCATTATCTCACTTGTATGTACGCCCATGCTGTTCTTCGGTTGTAAGAAAAAAGACGACAATAGTGGTGGCGGTGGTTTCAATATCTTTTCTGTAGAAGATGACAAAAGCTTAGGGCTACAGGTAAAACAAGATATATCGGGCAACCCGGGCGAGTTTCCGATATTAGACCCCAATACAAATCAGGCGGCATATAATTACCTGTACGAAATTCGTAACGATATTCTCAACAGCGGGTCTGTCAGGTATAAAGATGAGTTTGCATGGGAAGTATATATTGTAAAAAGAGATGATATACAAAACGCCTTCTGCACACCGGGCGGATACATATATGTATACACAGGGCTAATTAAATATCTGGACAATAAGTCTTCGCTGGCAGGTGTAATGGGGCACGAGATTGCGCATGCAGACAAGCGCCACTCTACCGAACAGCTGACTAAGATATACGGCATACAAACACTGCTGGATATTGTATTAGGTAACAATCAGGGGTTGATATCAGAAGTAGCGACACAGCTGGTTGCCTTGTCCTTCAGCCGTGCCAACGAGAAAGAGGCCGACGATGCAAGTGTAGATTATTTGTGTAACATCAAATACAAATCGGACGGTGCGGCAAACTTCTTCGAGAAGCTGGTAGCATCAGGTGCAGGTTCTCCGCCAGAGTTTTTAAGTACACACCCCGACCCTGACAATCGTGTAGTAAACATACAAGCGTATGCACAAAGCAAAGGCTGTACTACCTCTACCACACAAACCGAAGAGGTAGATACCTATACCAACTTCAAGAACAGTTTATAAGCTGACTATACTTATATAAAAGGGAGCGGGAGCGTGTGCGACCGCTCCTTTTTTCGTTTTAAATACTGTACGAGTGGGCGCGGGTGCGCGCGCGACCGCTCCTGTTTTTGTGTTTGATATTTGCTGTTGATGTCACCCTGAACTTGATTCAGGGTCTAGCAATATGAGTACACATTACCCTGGATGCTGAATCCAGTTCAGCATGACCATGTGATTGTGCGGGGTTACATTATACAAAAGGTAGCGGTCGCGCGCGCGACCGCGCCTATTTTTGTATCTGCATAGCACAAACAATAACCAACGGTTAATATATAAGCAGCTTAATAAACTTTTAAGTCTATAACATAAACCAAATATGAAATATTTATTATTTTGTATACATATTATTATATAACCTACACATTTGTATTATGAAAAAGAGAACCCTACTCGTTGCAATGGCATCACTGGTAACCATTGCAGCATGTATAAAAGAAAAAAAGAGTGTTGTACCGGAAACCGGCGATAATAACAATAACGACACACCGGTAGTAACACAACCTGTAGACACCTCTAAAACAGACACGCCCAAAGTAGCCGGCGACAGCATAGTAATTACAGGTATAGATCACATTGGCTTAAATGCCTACGGATTTAAAGTATTAAACCTGAATGTTAAGTGCGATAGCTGTGATGGCGATGAAATATTTTTATCTGTAGAGGGATATAAAAACACCACCATTCCGCAAAATATAGAACTTAGCTTTTCTAAAGCAAGTGGCTATTCAGACTTTAATACTATGCTTGTAGCAAAATCATACTTTGCTAACAAAGACAATATTGGTATATCTATTATAGCTACTAACAGAAAAGGTAAAAAAACAGTATACGAAAGAAGTATACTTGTTAACCCCGTAACAAAATCAGAATGTAACGGATACTTCATGAAAGCTTGTAGCAACGGATACTTCTCTAAGCTTACTCATGTTAGTACCGGGTCTGCAAAAGTAGATACACCTATCAACTTGAATGTAAGAGTGTATAGAAATGCCTCTGAAGAGAATTTATATTTAAAAGATGTATTACTGGGGCAACTTAAAAACGGCTTTTGGTACTACAGCGATAAAGCCTCTCAGTACCATATGCTGGTAAACTACAACTGTAACACCCGAGAGTTGAATATACCCGAACAAGTAGTGAAAGGTAAAGGCGGTAGTGGTACTATATACTTTACAGTTTCGGGCAGTGGTAAACTCAATCTGGATAACAAAACTTTTGAACTAACATACGTCAGTATATTTGTAGACGCAGGTTCGTCGGTAGTTCAAACATATAAACTTACAGGCGACTTGATACAGTTTTAAAAACACCTTATATATAAAATATCAGCCTCGCAGTAGCGGGGCTTTTTTTATACCCAAAAAGGTAGCGGTCGCGCACGCTCCCGCGCCTGTACTTTTATAAAATGTCACCCTGAACTTGATTCAGGGTCTAGCGATATGAGTACACATTACCCTGGATGCTGAATTGCAAAGCACTTAATACGCTAGATGCTGAAACCATTTCAGCATGACCATGTGATTGAGCGGGGTTACATTACCAAAAAGGTAGCGGGCGCGCGCGCGCCCGCGCCTACTTACAGTTACATTTTTTTTATAGCTTAGCGCACAAAGCAACATCAGGTATGAAAGTTTTTATTGCCGGTGCATCCGGGCTAGTGGGTAGCAACTGTTTAAAGCATTTTACAGAACAAGGTTGGGATTGTGTAGGGTCTTATTTCTCTTACCCGGTAGATGGCACTGTGTTTTACAACACGCTGGAGCCCGAGCATAAAGACAACTTCGACATTGTTGCTTACAACCCCGATGTGATCGTACACTGCGGCGCACTAACGCATGTAGACAAATGCGAGACCGAGCAAGATGAAAGCTACGAGAAAACAGTACAAAGCACCATCAACCTGGTAAAGGTGGCTAAAGCATGTAACGCAAAGTTTGTATACATCTCTACCGACTATGTGTTTGATGGCACAGACGGCCCTTATCAGGAAACAGATAAAGTAAACCCGATAAGTGTTTATGGCAAACATAAGTTGGAGGCAGAAACACATGCCATCAATGAGCTGAATGAAACACTTGTTTTAAGAGTAACTAATATTTACGGAAACGAAGAGCGTGGTAAAAACTTTGTTGCCAGAATTGTGCAGCAATGTGTAGAAGGTAAAAAGCTTACACTAAAACTTCCTTACGATCAATATGCATGCCCTACCAATGCATGGGATATTGCACGCGCTATGTTCTTGTTACTAAGAGATAGCAAACAGGGTATTTATCATATTGGCGGTACAGATTATTGCAACCGTGTACAACTTTCATTAAGAGTACTTCAATACTTCCCACATATTGAATACGACTTGATACCGATGAGTACAGAAGAGTTAAACCAACCTGCACCACGACCATTAATTGGTGGTTTTGTTACCATGAAGTTTAACAGAGAATACCCCGAGTTTTTATTTGGGAACGTAGATAGTTTTTTGAAAGAGTCACTCACTTAAAGTAAAGGTTCAAGTACTTAAGCACAGACATCATTAGACAAAAAAATCCCGACTCACTGACGTAAGTCGGGATAGGACTGTACTTACTAACCCATCGTAAGTAAGACAAATATCTGAAAAAGGTTTGTGATAAGAAAATTATTTTTTTCGTTATATATACAAAGTCTATCTGCTGCCTAATACCTGCTTAGCCATAACTACAGGCTAACTATTCAACTCATTCTCATTTCTGACAACCGAACAGGGGTAATCGGCATTTATGTCACCTAAAAACGCCATAATGTCATGATCTATACATTGGTATCCTGTTTGTATAGTATCAGGTGTAACAGAAACTTTAAAAACTTAAAAAACAATCAATATGTACAAGTTAAAAGGAAACCACAAGAGAGTACCGGCTACATTTAGCGGATTATTAGACAGCATGATCAACGAAAACTGGGGAGAGTTTTTCAACGATAACCAGTTGACAAGCAGCAATGTACCAGTGAATATTAAAGAAATGGATAACGGCTATCAAATAGATGTTGTTGCGCCCGGCTTAAAGAAAGAAGACTTTAACATCAATGTAGATCACGATCTATTGACGATATCTTTTGAGCAGAAAGAAGAGCACAAAGAAACAACAGACAAGATGATACGTAGCGAATATGAGTTCCGCTCATTTAAACGCAGCTTTAACCTAAGCGAAACTATTAACGCAGCAGAGATATCTGCATCTTATACAGATGGCGTATTAAGCCTGGTACTACCTAAAAAAGAGGAAGCAAAGAAGCTGACAAAGAAAATTGAAATTTCATAAGCATAGGGTGAATTAGATAGGTTGAGTGTTAGGCGGGCTTTCTAGCCCGCCTTTATTATTTCATAACTGTTCTAAAAACAGGTCTATCTCTTCCTGGCCTTTTTTAGAAGCTACCAGCCCGAGTATATTACACAGTCGCTTTAGATAACTAGATATAACATCTTGTTCTACAATAACTTCATTATCCAAATTTGCTTCTACTACCCATAATCTGCCTATCATTATTACGGAGTGCAAAACGGTATCCAGTATTTCAATCTTTGTGCCTTGTATATACCCGGCAAGGAATAGTGATTTAAGCTCATTATACATACTCTCTTTCCTAACAGACTGATTTTCATTGTACTGATGCCTAAAACCTTCATTTTGCTTTAAGAGCAATGGTAAACTTATTACTAAACTTCTGTATTTGTATTGGTTGTGATACAGGTCTTTGTGCATCATCAGATAGTTATACATGGTTTTCTCCTGATAAGAGTCTATGATCTGCGCATTACCGTCAGATAACCTTCTACCCAGCTCACTGATCAAGTCGAACTTGGTTGGGAAGTAATAAGTGATATTACCACCCTTTAGCTCTAAATCTTTTGCCAACTCTCTTACACCTACATACTCTACCCCATGCTCGTTGTATAATTCTAAAGCACGGGCAATTATTTTTTCCTTAGTACTTTCTTTTTCTTTTGACATTGTCAAGCGTTTATTTATATTTGACGTTGTCAAAATATAAATAATTCATGGAACTGCCAATAACCATCTCGAACATACATGGAGAAGTATTGATTTTTGAACGCTTAAGTAAAAACGAAAAAGGGCAGGATGTACTGATCGTTAAAAATGAAGTACAACCAAAAGCGGGTCCGCCAATGCATGTACATTATAAACAAGACGAGAGCCTGACTGTTACACAAGGTCGTATAGGCTACCAAACCATGGGCGAAGAACCTAAATATGCTGAGGTGGGTGAAACAGTTACATTCTACAAAGGTACGCCCCACAAATTCTGGAATGCAGGTGATGAGTTGTTGAAATGTGAGGGATGGATATCGCCACCTGATAATATCGTGTATTTTCTGGGAGAGATCTACAAGTCGATGAACGAGAACGGAGGGCGCCCCGGCGCATTTGATGCCGCCTACCTGATGGATCGTTACAAGGGAGAATACGATATGTACGACATCCCCGTTTTTGTAAAGAAGGTCATCTTCCCTATAGCGTTGTTCTTTGGTAAACTACAAGGCAAACACAGGAAATATGCTGATGCCCCGGAGCCATGTTAGACATGAATATGGTAGCGGGTGCGCGCGCGACCGCACCTTATTTGCTATACTTATGTTTATAATGCGCCAGCAATGCCAGCACATCATACTTTGAAACCTGCATTTTGCCCATATTCAACTCAATACTTTCTGCAGATGCATTACCATCTGATCTATGAGAAGAAATAGTGTAGTAAATAAATACCCTGCCGGGGTGTTTGGACTCAAAAGCTGCAGGTGCAGACCAACTATCAACCTCATCCCACCCTATCAATTCATCCTTATATAGTACCCCTTCCTTCGCTATTTTTAATTCAGGTTCATTCACTGCGGACTTTCTTTTATTATAATTCTTTTCGTGTACCCTCATCAACATCATGCTTATAATAAAGCCTGCGCTACCGTAGTAAAGCCAATAATCAAGCTGATAATACTCAGCCACTAAAGCCGGCACCCAAATAGACACAAGCAAGAGCAACCCATATACAAGGTTGAGCTTAGTAGAATATTTTTTATGTACTTCGGGTGTCAACTTATTATCTGCTAAAAACTTTTCGGTACTATATCCCGGGCTATTAAGGTTCTCTATAATCTCATTCGTTTTTAAATAACCAGGTACCGCCTTTAAGTTAACATGGCTGTATATCGAATATACAATACCCGAATATGGGGTGTCTGCTAAAAAGTCTTTAAAAAGCCTGGTGCCTTTGTACCACAGCACAGTCATAACTGCTATGATGGACACAATAAAGAAGACTAAAGGAAGACCAAATACTATCAACCTTTTACTATAAAGCCAACATATTAAACTAACTGAAGCTAGAGGAATTAGAATGAATAAAATTGCATACAGGTCTGACCTCTTAAATAGTTGAGAAACTGTCATTTACACTTATTTATACCCCAGTATCTTCAACATACTTTGCGGTGTTTGTTCTTTAGCATAGAGCCAGTCTTTCAGTTTACCGTTAGCATCTTTTTCTACTACAACATGTTTGGGAGATGGCACCAGGCAATGCTTGATTCCACCATAACCTGCCAGTTGGTCTTGGTAAGCCCCTGTATGAAAAAAGCCGATGTACAACGGTTCTGCCCCTTTGTCTTTATCTTGTTTGGGTAAAAACACTGCATTAACATGCTCTTCAGAGGTGTAAAAATCCTGACTATCGCAGGTAAGTCCTCCTAAATGTACTTCTTGATAATCGTTGCTCCATTTATTGACGGGCAGCATTAAGAATTTCTCGCTAATCCCCCATACATCCGGCAATGTGGTAATGAACGAGCTGTCTATCATATACCACGATTCGCTGTCGTTCTGCATTTTTTCTCCAAGCACACCGTATATCACTGCCCCACTCTCCCCAACTGTGAAAGAGCCAAACTCTGTGTATATATCCGGTACTGCTACCTTATGCCTCTTGCAAGTACTTTTGATGTTCTTTACTATTTCGTTGACCATGTACTTATAGTCATAATTAAACCCCAGTGAGTGTTTAATCGGGAAACCACCGCCAATATTCAGAGCCTCCAGCTCCGGGCATATCTTCTTTAACTGACAATAGAGGTTCACAACTTTATTCAACTCGCTCCAATAATGTATGGCATCTTTTATGCCTTTGTTCATAAAGAAGTGCAACATCTTCAGCTCAAACCTGTCATCTCCCTTTATCTTGTCCAGATAAAACTCCAGCACCTGCTTTTTCTGTATGCCTAACCGCGATGTATAAAAATCGAAATTGGGTTCTTCTTCGGTAGCCACACGCATGCCTATTTTTAATGGCGCATTGGTATTAGCTACAGAGCTGTACATTTCCAACTCGTTGGTATTATCCAATATCGGTACTACATTTTTAAAACCATCTTTAATCAGTCGAGATATGTTGCGGATGTATGTTTTGTTCTTGTATCCGTTACAAATAACATGGATACCCTTAGTCACCTTTTTACGCTTGTACAGCGACCTGATAATGTCAATATCGTAAGCGAATGATGTTTCAAGATGAACGTTGTGCTTTAACGTCTCCTCTACTATAAACGAGAAATGAGAACTCTTGGTGCAGTAGCAATGATAATAGTTTCCATCGTATTTATGACGTTTAAAAGCATCTGCAAACAGTTGCTTCGCCTTATTGATCTGGCTACCTATTTTGGGTAAATATGTAAGCTTAAAAGGTGTACCATACTTATCAATCAACGCCTTAATATCAACATCATTAAAGGTTAGATAACCACCCTTTACCTCAAAGCCTTCTTGCGGAAATTCAAAGGTTTGCTTTACCAGATCTTCGTAGCTATTCGTCATCATTTTATATACTGCGGTACTGTATTTTTAGTGCTACCAAAGGTACATAATAGCAACTGTAAATAAATGCGCTTATGTTTGCAAAACGTTCATGAAAAAGGCACTCATACAAATACATCTGGCAGTAGTACTGTGGGGCTTTACAGGGGTTCTTGGCAAAGAGATATCCTTGGCTGCACCAATGCAAGTATGGTACCGTATGTTGCTGACCGCCCTTTTTGTAATGGTCATTATCACCTACCGCAAACAATGGATACCCATACCTAAAAAAGATAAGCTGCGCCTCGCCTACATCGGCGGACTCATGGCACTGCACTGGGTAGCCTTCTTTGGAGCAATAAAGCTGGCCAATGTATCTATTGCGCTGGTGTGTATGTCTACAGCAGGTATTTTCACCTCCCTGTTCGACCCTTTTGTGAACAATACCAAACACAATATACCGGAACTGCTAATAGGCGTATTGGGCATTGTGGGTGTGTACCTCATCTACCAGTTTCAACAGATATACGCATGGGGTGTATTATCCGGGGTTACCGCCGCTATACTTTCAGCATGGTTTACTGTGCTGAATAAGAAAATAGCCTCAAAGTACCCTGCACGTACTATGGTGTTTTACGAGATGGGCACCGGCTGGTTGCTCTTGTGCATCATCATACCCGTTTACCTATTCTTTTCAGGAGAAACGCTGCAATTACTACCCACCACTTGGGACTGGCTATGGCTGGTGATACTTAGCCTTTGCTGTACGGTATGGGCTCAATCTCTGGCACTAAATGCGTTGAAGCATATATCCTCTTTCACAGCATCCTTAAGCGTGAACCTGGAGCCGGTATATGGCATATTGTTGGCCTTTGCTATTTATCAGGAGTATGAGCTGCTGCACAAATGGTTTTATGCAGGCATGGCACTGATACTGATAGCCGTGGTATTACAAATGCTCCGCGTGATGCGCCCCAACAAACAACCCACCTCTTACATCAAAGAAAAAAGCGGGATAGATTAGGGGTAATAAAAAGAGTATAACCCCGTTATACTAGTTACAATAAAGCCCCATGCAGTTTAGAACTATAATAACTATTATCACCTTGATCGCTATAACCAAAGTTGGCTTTGCACAATATTCCATCGAGCGCAAAGAGTGTTTTACAATTGAAGAGCTAAAAGATAATGCAGCAATAGACACTATCGCTGTTTCTAGTATTGATCACTTCTTTTTCCATTACGGACTTAAAAACAAAGATTTACTTAAGGGGAAATGTCGTTTATTGTTTGAAACAGATAGGTACTTTTATTATGGCTACGGCTTAATACCGAAAAAAGGAGAAGTAGGTAGCTGCTACTATTATAAGATACCTAAAAATGAGGTGCTAGATAAACTACCAAAGTATGAAGAGTTAAGCTACTATTTGGTTGATAGTGTTGCTCAACCCTACTGGACTAAAATAAACGAGCGTTATCAAAAAGATAAAAAGGAACGCAAGCAAGATTTTGATATAATAGAGTTAGGCACCTCTTTATCGGGTGAACACATTCATATGAATAGGCTTTATAAAATCAAACATCATATTTGGGGCAATGTTTTAGAAGAGAAAAAGCACACAGCTATAATAGACAAGAACAGCTTTGAACTTATTAGCAAGTAGATAGGGGCAAAACTCACCATAGTTGTCTTACAAACAGTAGGTAAGTATAAATAGCAATTTGAACGCTACTGGCACGCAATTTGCCTTATCTACCTCATACAAATATTATAGTCATGAAAAAGATAATATTAGTTATGGCAGTAGCCATAATAGCCACTACTATGTCTTCTTGCGAGAGAAAGTTTACCTGTACATGTGTTTATCCAAACTCTAATGCAGGCACCACCACTACCACTATCAAAGCGTATAAACGCAGCGATGCTCAGGAAACCTGCCGTAAAATACACCAGGGGGCTGTGCTCAACGGAGGCGCCTGTGCCTTATAGGGTAAATATATGAGCGATATTTATAGACGCTTGTAGTATTATCTTATTGCTGATTTTGCTAAGGTTTTGTAATTTATACCTCTTACGAGTTACCTTTGCACAACTTTAGAAGGATAGATTATGCTGCAGGAAGCAACAAAAAAAGATAACAGACTTTCGTTCGACGAGTTTAAGAACGAAATATTGAACGATTATAAATTGGCTATCGCCAGCCGCGAAGCCAGTCTTATAGGCCGTAGAGAAGTACTTACGGGTAAAGCAAAGTTCGGCATATTTGGTGACGGTAAAGAACTGGCACAAATAGCCGCTGCTAAATGTATGAAGCCGGGTGATATTCGTTCAGGCTACTATCGCGACCAAACGTTGATGTTTGCGACAGGTATGAGTGATATTGAGAAGTTCTTTGCTCAACTATATGCTACACCTGATGTGAATGAAGAACCTGCTTCTGCAGGGCGTATGATGAATGGCCACTACGGTACCCGCTGGGTAGATGATAATGGCGAATGGAAAGATCTTACAAAAGCGCCTCAATCTTCTAGTGACATATCCCCCACTGCCGGGCAAATGGTTCGCGCCTTGGGTTTAGCATTTGCATCAAAATGCTACCGTAATATAGAAGAAGTACAGGAAGGTTTTGAGAAATTCACCAACAAGGGTGATGAAGTTGTATTCTGTACCATTGGTGATGCATCTACATCTGAGGGTCATTTTTGGGAAACGGTAAACGCGGCAGGCGTATTACAAGTGCCTTTAGCCATATTTGTTTGGGACGATGGATACGGAATATCTGTACCTCGTAAATACCAAACGACCAAGAACTCCATTTCTGATGCGCTGGCAGGTATGCAATGGGAAGATAGCAAAGGCGGTATGAACATCTACAAAGTAAAAGGATGGGATTATGCCGGGCTTATGGACACCTTCCAAAAAGGGATTAAGAAAGTAAGAGAAACTCATACACCGGCGATCTTCCACGTACAAGAGGTAACACAGCCTCAAGGGCACTCTACTTCAGGTTCTCACGAGCGTTATAAAACACCGGAAATACTGGAGTGGGAAAAAGAGCACGACTGTATTAAGAAGATGCGTGAATTCATTACTGAAAATGAAATTGCGACAGAAGAAGAGATAACAGAGATAGAACAAGATGCTAAAGGAGAAGCCCGCAAAGCAAAACAAGCTGCATGGGAGAAGTTCTTAGCACCTATCCAGTCAGACATACAACAACTCACTACACTTTCTAACCAGCTGGTGTACGAAGGTGGTGACAATGCGGCTAAAATATCAGAACACATCAAGCAACTGAACGCTATTAAAGAGCCGATCAGAAAAGATGTACTGCAAACAGCCCAAAAAGTTGTTAGGCTGGCTAATGAAAATAGCTCAAATGCCCGCTCTGTTAGAAACTTCTATGAGGGACTAATGGCTGCTGCTGAAGATCAATACTCATCGCACCTATACTCTGAAAGTAAGTATAGTGCTATGAAAGTTGATGAAGTAAAGCCTGCACTTACTGATGAGAAACTAAACGGTTATGAAATACTAAACCGTTTCTTCGATCATACGTTTGCTAATAACCCCGCAGTAGTTGCTTTTGGTGAAGACTTGGGTAAAATTGGTGATGTAAACCAGGGCTTTGCCGGTTTGCAAGACAAGTATGGCATTAACAGGATATTCGACACAGGTATTCGCGAAGCAACAATTATCGGTCAGGGTATTGGTATGGCGCAAAGAGGGTTACGCCCAATTACAGAGATACAGTACTTAGACTATCTACTATACGGGCTACAGCCTTTAAGCGATGATGTGTCTACCATGTTATATCGTACAAAAGGCGGGCAAAGATGTCCGATCATAGTACGTACACGCGGACACAGGCTGGAAGGCGTTTGGCACAGTGGTTCTCCAATGGGCATGATACTAAACAGCTTACGTGGCATGTATGTATGTGTACCTCGTAACATGGTACAGGCTGCAGGTATGTACAACACACTATTACAAAGCGATGAGCCGGGTATTGTTGTAGAATGTTTGAATGGATACCGTTTGAAAGAGCAAGTACCATCCAACCTTCAGGAGATGACGATACCAATGGGTGTACCGGAGATCATTCGCGAAGGTGAAGATGTAACTATTGTTTCTTATGGCTCTACCCTACGTGTTATTGAAGAGGCTATACAGAAGTATTTAGCGCCGCAAGGTATCAGTTGCGAAGTGGTAGATGTAAGAACACTACTACCATTTGATGTCAACCATATCATACTTTCTTCTCTGGAAAAAACAAACCGCATCATCTTCATAGATGAGGATGTACCGGGTGGCGCTACCGCTTACATGTTCCAGCACGTGATGGAAGAACAAGGGGGATATCGTTGGTTAGATGTTGCTCCGCGCACACTTACAGCAAAGGCTCACCGCCCTGCTTATGGTACAGATGGAGACTACTTCTCTAAGCCAAATGCAGAGCAAATAGCAGATGCTATTGAAGAAATGATGGCTGAATAATATTTACAAACCAATATTTTAGATCCCTCTTGTTACGCAAGGGGGATTTTACTTTGTATCACCTGCGGGGAAGCTGGTAAATTTGTATATAACAGAGAACATCATATACCTGCCCAGTCTGTTCACAGATACATCTTCAAAATAGCTATCGCCTATCCTACGGTTAACAACGGGGTAATCATTAAACGCATCAAATATTTGGAACCTGAAGTTTAAGCCTCTTAGTTTTTCAAACGACTTGTCTAACGATGTACTAAATAGTATAAAAGACTGTTCGAAGCTACTATTAATACCGTTATTGTACGTATAACGAAGGTTGTAAGACCATCTAAAATTCAAGGGTAGTTTAATAAACGACTCATGCGATATATTGTACTTTCTTAAAGTATTCTTACCACCACCAACAGCGGCTACTTCATTCCAGTTATAAGAAAAGGACAGATTGCTTTCTATTGATTTTTCTGTTGTAAACACAAGTCTAACACGCGGACTAAAATTGTATGTTTTAAGGTTACTGAAAACACTATTCAATATCACCACCCGGTTTTCCATAGTATTGTAAGAAGACAATGCGATCTTAAATCTATTCTTCACAATAGGTTGCGTTAAACTAAAGCTACCGGAAAGAGAATAATTACCATTAGCATTTACAGGGGTCGTTACTCGCTTACTATTAGTAAGTTCTGTTTTGTTAACTATTTTGTTGCCTTCCCAGTTTACATAAAGATTAGCCCAAAAGTTACTCCCTTTTGTGTTGTTGGATGAATATCTCAACCTGATATTGTTACGTATTTGTGGCTTTAACCCGGGGTTACCTATGAAAATATTTAAGCTGTCTGTATAATCAGGTATTGGCTGCAGTTGCCTGAAATGCGGCGTTTGCACTCTACCATTGTAGTTCAGTTGTATCGTTCTTGTTTTAGATAAATTAAACCTTAGGTATGCACTTGGGGCATAGTTTATCCCTTTTTGTACTTGAGTAGCATCTCCCTTTAATTGCTCTTTATTTTTCCTGTCATAAGCCAGAGCTGTAATACCTAGCCCGGAGGTTATTTTCTCGTGTTGGTATCTTAGGTTCAAACCTCCTGTATGTTCGATACTTGTGTTCACAAATATCCTTGTCTGGTTTGTATCTATTTCGTATAAATCTACATTAAGCACAGCTACTCTATTATCAGCTGTAGATTTGTCATATACATTACTGTAATCAACAGAAAGGGTCAGTCGTTCTCCAATAGGTTCGTTATACTTAATACCCAACTGAGAGTTATAGCCATCATTATTATTATCAGACTTATTGGTAACACTACTTACGGAATACGGGTCGTAATAGGTATTATCATTGGTTCTAGTAGCAGTTGTCGCTGCATTTGTGTAGCTCAAATTGGAGTTGAATATAACAGTCCGACCAGATTTACCCAGTCTTCTCATTAAATTATTCACGAGAACATACCTACCATTTTGCGACTTGTTATTATTTGTAGAATATCTTCTAAAATCAATAGCTTCAGAACTTCCCGAATAAGTAAGGTCTTCTGTTTCATCGATATTATTATTTGCATTGTAGCTTAACTGAAACCTTGAATCAAGACGGGTTTTCTCATTTAAATTTGCCTCGCTACGTATTTTTAAATAATGGCGATTGTTATCTGTATTTTTTTCCTGGTTTTCATCTTGCAGTAGTAAACTATCATTTTGCAAATATGTAGTACGTGCTTTGTTCTGCTGAAGAAATGTACCACCACCAGAATAGCTGTATGTACCTTTCACATCCCATTTTTCACTGCCACCCAAAGTAAAATTCACACTTCCTTTTTGTCCGGTACGTATACCGGGATACCGCCAGGCAGAGTTATCATCATCCGTATTACTTACTCTGGTTACACCAGTATTACTTAAAGCACCAAGCACCGTTGTACGGCTACCGTTATTGCCCATATAGTTAGCGAATACCCCTGTCTGGTATCGGTCTTTTGTACCGTAACCTGCTGCTACTCTGCCAACAACACCGCTGCTGTATTCTTTTTTCAGCTTCAGGTTCACAACCTTCTCTTCACTATTCTTTTTCAGGCCGGTGAATATCTCCTCTTTACTGTGATAATCTGCTAGCTGTATTTTCTCAATTACATTTGCAGGAAGGTTTTGTGTGATCGTTGTGATATCCTCTACTTCAAACTCTTTTCCATTGATCAGAATATACTTTACCTGCTTCCCATTCACCAGTATCTTACCATCTTCATCAACCTCTACACCGGGTATTTTCTTCAGCACATCTTCTGTAGAAGATAGCGGATCTTTATAGAAGGAGTCTGCCCTGTAGCTTACTGTATCGCCCTTTATGCTGACAGCAGACTTTATACTGATAGTAACCTCTCCCAACTTGAGTGTATCAGACAAGCGCGATTTGTATGTTGTATCTGCTTGAGCCCATACAGACATGGCTATAACGGATAATATTATTGTGAATAGAAGTCTCAAGGTATAGTAACTTAAGCCAGTTAAGTTACAGAAGATTATTTATTACCAAAAAAGTATCGATATAAAATGGAAGTTAATTCACTTAATTAATCCCCAATAACTCTACCTCAAACACCAAAGTGCTCTTTGGTCCAATCTCGGCACTTACATGACGATCGCCATATGCCAGGTCGTGCGGAATGTAAAACTTATACTTACTACCTACACTCATCAGTTGTACTCCTTCCGTCCAACCTTTAATAACGGCATTTAGCGGGAATGATGCAGGCTGCCCTCGTTGTACAGAACTATCGAATACCGTTCCGTTTATAAGCGTACCATGATAATGGCAGGTTACCTTATTAAACTCGGTAGGCTTTTCGCCCTCACCTTCTTTCAACACCTCATATTGTAAGCCGCTGTCCAGCACTGTTACTTCCTCTCTTTTAGCATTCTCTTCTAAAAATGCCTTACCTGCTTCCTCGTTCATTTTTGCTTTACCTTCTTTCAATGCTCTTAATTTATCTGCAATACCCATTTCTTAAAATTTTGCTCGAAAATAAATATCTTTAATAGAACATACTTAAATATTCACCTCAAAAAAATACAAGTATGAAACTATACATTGCAACTCTCGCACTTTTCGTTACAGCACTTTCATTTGCATCTTGCAAAAAAGACCATAAATGCGTTTGCTACAGTGCATCGCTAAACAGAACTGTTTCTTTTAACATTGAAGGCAAGAAAAGTGATGCAAAAGAAGAATGCAAGGCTGCGCCGGTTACAGGTAGCTATGTAGGTACCGATTTCAGGTGTAATCTAGACTAGCACTTGCCCAGCTCAATCACCTCACAGTCGTAAATACGGGTTTGGTCTATTTTGAACCTCACTATGGTTCGTACCTTATGCCAGCCTTGTTTGCCTGCAGCTCCGGGGTTGATGTGTAAACATTTCAGTTTATCATCGTAAATGACCTTGAGTATATGAGAGTGCCCGGATATAAGTAATTTAGGCGGATTCACTTTCATCTCTTCCTTTATTGACGGAGCATATTTATTGGGATACCCACCAATATGTATCATCATTACCTCTACCCCTTCGCACTTCCAACGTAGTTTTTCAGGAAACTCTGCTCGTATTTCATGGCCATCTATATTACCATATACACCACGTAGCGGTTTAAAGTCTTGTAATTGCTTCACAAGATCAGGATTACCAAAGTCTCCCGCATGCCAAATCTCGTCACAATCCTTAAAGTGTTTAAAAACGTTTTCGTCTAAATAGCTATGCGTATCTGAGATTAGTCCTATTTGTGTCATACTTCTTCTTTCACTATACCATAATATACCACATCTACAAAACTACCGTCGGGTAGTTTAAAGTCTTGGCGCATAATACCTTCTTGTAATAGGCCTGCTTTTTCGGCTACCCTGCAACTACCCAAATTGGCTATATCTACCTTGCAGAACACTTTATTGAGCTTCAATTCATCAAAAGCCACTTGTAGCGACTTTCTGATAGCTTCTGTCACTATACCCTGCCCTTCGTACTCTTTATCTATAAAATAAGCCAACTCACACTTAGAGTGCCCGGTATCTATATGTTTAATGAATAACAGACCTACAGATGTAAGCTGTTGTTTAATTACATAAACCCTAAACTCGTTTTGCTGCCATTGGTATTCGTATTGTACTATTGCAGACCTTGCCGCATCAAGAGAAGAAACCTGCTTAACAGTCACCGGAAAATAGTTCATTAACCGTTCTGCATTATCAGTAACGACATTGTACAACCATGCAGCATCTTTTTGCGATATAGGCTTTAAACCAACCATAAAAACTAAAGTTAACACAATCAAGCAGTTATAACTATAAAAAACCGTCAACACTTAAAAAATAAACCTAATACAACAGCCGGTTTTGCAAAATCTTAATAATATTATCATTTATTCTGCTAATTATTTTGCCTGTATCTTAAACTTATATTACCTTTGCACTCCATTAAAATTTCTATTAACGGTATAGCGAATGCCTACAATACAACAATTAGTAAGAAAAGGACGTAAGCAGATAGTTACAAAATCTAAGTCTCGTGCGTTGGATGCATGTCCTCAACGTCGTGGCGTTTGTACACGTGTTTACACAACGACTCCAAAGAAACCGAACTCAGCACTTCGTAAAGTAGCTAAGGTTCGTTTGACAAATAAGATCGAAGTGATCGCATATATTCCGGGTGAAGGACACAACCTACAAGAGCACTCTATTGTGTTAATACGTGGTGGTCGTGTTAAGGATCTTCCGGGTGTACGTTATCACATCGTACGTGGTGCGCTGGATACTGCGGGTGTAAAAGACCGTAAACAAAGCCGCTCTAAGTACGGTACTAAAAGAGAAAAGAAATAATTAATTAAAAGCCAATCATAACTATATAACATGAGGAAGGCACAAGCTAAAAAGATTCCTTTAGCACCAGACCCAAAGTTTAACGACATTATGGTTACACGTTTTGTGAACTGTTTAATGTGGGGTGGTAACAAAAGCGTAGTATTAAAAGCATTCTACGATTCTTTAGATAAAGTATCTAAAATGACAGGCGAAGAAGGTTACGAAGTGTGGAAAAAAGCACTACAAAACGTAACTCCTGCTGTTGAGGTGCGTAGCCGTCGTATCGGTGGTGCAACTTTCCAGATTCCTGCAGAGGTTCGTCCTGACCGTAAGATCTCTTTGAGCATGAAATGGTTGATCCGTTTTGCTCGTGAGCGTAACGGACGTACTATCGCTGATAAACTTGCTAACGAAATTGTAGCAGCAAGTAAAGGTGAAGGTGGTGCATTTAAAAGAAAAGAAGATACACACCGTATGGCAGACGCGAACAAAGCGTTCTCTCACTTCCGTATCTAACAGTTTTTAAGATATCATTAAAAAGGGTTGCTTTTGCAGCCCTTTTTTTATGGCGTATACTGTATTACTAGTTATATTTTATATATTTCGTATACGATACGAAAATCATATAATATGCGCCAAATATTATTGCTTGGTGTAGCATTATTTACAATGCTATATGCACATGCTCAGAACTACGGTTCCCTACTCTCCGATAAAATACAATCTTCAAAAAAAGGACATACAGAGTTTGCAACACTATCTCTGTTTAGTGATTTAGGTGTTCAATCAAACAACTTTGCAGATAAGTACCGTATATATCAGCCTAACCAACTGGCTGTAATTAAGCTATATACCCAAAAGCCCGTTGCAGTAAGTATTACACTGGTATCTGCGGATGGCCAACCATACACAATAGAACTACTTGAGTCTCACCCTACTTCTGCCGACGCGCAAATAGATTATGTGGACGAAACAGGCAAACACAATTCTAACGTAAAGGCGGGTGTTCACTATCAGGGAGCGATAAAAGGCATTAAAAACTCTATTGCAGCGATGAGCGTTTTCAGCAATGGTGATATTATGATGCTTTTCTCTTGCGACGATGGAAACTTTAATATGGGTAAGCTGGGTGACAACAGCGGTAAATACATACTCTACAACTCAAACAACAGGTTGATGGAAGCACCTTTTACGTGTGCAACACCTGATACCGGAACAATTGATAGAAACAGCAGAGCAGCCGGTAAAACAACAGGAGCGATACTATGTAAAAAGCTCAGGGTACATTGGGAGGTTGATTACACCTTTTATCAGTCAAAAGGGTCGGTATCTGCTGTACAAAACTACCTGACTGGATTATTTAATTTCATGCAATCCATCTACTACAACGAAGGAATGGCAGTAGAATTGAGCAGTTTAAAGATATGGGCTGTTGATGACCCCTTTACTACCACGAACGCATGGGATGCTTCATGGCAATTTGGTCGTTATTGGCAATCGCAACAACACACATATTACGGAGAGCAACCACATTTAATTGCTGATTTTAACGGCTGGCAAGGGTTCGCTAATATTGGTGCTATATGTTTCCCTAACGGATATGCATGCTCTAATATACTTGGGCAGCAATCTACAACCTACCCTACATTTGATGTAGATGTGTATGTAGTAGCTCACGAAACGGGGCATACCGTAGGCTCTCAACACACACAATCCTGTAGTTGGAAAACAGGCCCGGGGGGCACTTGTGGTTCGGTTGATAACTGTGTTACTCAAGAAGGTGGAGCTGGTTGCAGCACTTGTTTTTACCTGCACGATGCAAATGCAACCAATTTCAAAGGTACTATCATGAGCTATTGTGGTGGCAAGATCAACTTTTCTGAAGGTTTCGGAAGTGTGGTTGGAGATTTTTTACGTACAGAGTTTAATAAGCACACTTGTTTTGACGGTGCGGTAAGTGCAGACCTGATCACAGAAGACATTTGCGATAATGACGGTAGTGTAAAAATCAACTACCCTACCAACAACTTTGGTGTGGCTCCTTATGTTTACTCCTGGTCATCGGGACAAAAAACTAAAGATATCAACACCCTGTCTGTAGCCGGGCAATACACAGTTACGATACTTGACTCCAACAGCTGTAGCTTATCTGCTACTGCAACTGTAGATAACCACCCCAAACCTGGAGATGGCATCTCTTTAACAGGAACTATGCCCTACTGCTGTAAAGACACCTCTTTTGATGTTACTATTAAAGCTTCTGTACCTACATACCTTAAAAACTGCCAAACAGTAAGCTGGTTACGCACTACAGCACCATTAACGTCTTACAACGATGCTTTAACGGCATACAATAGTGCTGCCCCATCAGATATTTTACTTAGTGATAACGACACTTCTATAAACAACACAACAGCTGCTGAGCTTACTATACCATCTCCTTCACCCTGCAATATGGTTACGGCGTATTACTACACACCATTTGTATCATTAAAAGCAACGCAAAAGAAAAGCTACAACACAAACGCAACAAATCCTGTTACTATAAAAAACGGCACCTTTAGCTTAGGTACTTCTATGACGATACCTGCAACAGCAAATCCTCCTTCTACTTGTGAGCAAAAGGCAATGGTGACAGACACTGTTACGGTTAGCATTAGCAACTATACCGGCAGGAGCAACCACCTGACAATCAGAATTATTGCTGCTGACAATAAAGAGCTTTACCAAAACATCACCCTGGCAGGTAATGGCACTTACCAAATTCCTATTACCGACGTTAAAGATCACCATCAGGAAATGACCGTAAAGGCATTTGACTTTAATTGTAGCGGGGGTAACACCTGCACCAACAGTTCATTATCTATGACGGCTGTAAGAACAGTAACCTATCAACCAATTAAAGCATTAACAATCGATAGTAGTTGTATTGTTGGAAAATCTGTATTATTGAGTTTTGGACCAGACAGCTGTGATAAACTAACTGTGTACAATATAACCGACAACAACGATAACATAAGCTTATACCCCAACCCTGCAACAGGCTATACTACACTAGAGTTTACGGCTTCGGGAAACGGGACTGCTGACATTAGCATTGCAGATGTATCAGGAAGAAAAGTATTTGCTAATATTAAAGCTAAATACCATAATGGCAAGAACAAGATACCAATAAACACAAAAGACTATCAACCAGGCATTTACTTTGTATCACTTAATGTAAATAATACCATTATTAAGCAATTAAAGCTTGTTATACAGTAGGGATTTTATATCCACTAAACAGGCCTGTCCTTTAGTTAGGGCAGGCTCTTTTTCTTTTGTCATATTTTGACTGTGCAGGTTAATTTACGGGTGTTTTCTATTATTTTTAGTGTTCTTACATGCTTAAATTTTAATTTATGATATCAATTAGAAAAGTATCTGGCTTTAGCCTATTTGCTATAGCCATGATCTTGCTGTGTGGATCAAGTGTATTTGCCGGAGACGGGCAATACTCTAACAAGTTGACGAAGCAGATAGCCAAAGCTCATAACAACGGAGTTGAGTTTCAACCGATACAGCTTTTTACAGGCTTGCAAAACAGTAGCTACGATTACCTGACCAGTGGTAAAATATTACAACCACAGTACAACGCTATTAACAAACTGTATCTGGAGCACCCAAGGGCTATTTCTATGAAGTTTGTAACTGCCGATGGTAAAGGCTATGAAATAGAAATGATGCAGGCACACCCTACTTCATTGAGTCCGAACTTTGGATATATTGATGAAGCAGGCAGGCATAAAGCAGCCTTCGACCGTGGTGTACATTACCAGGGCGCGGTAAAAGGGATGTTTAAATCTTTAGCGGCATTAAGTGTGTTTGCAAACGGAGAAGTAATGATGCTGTTTGCCAATGAAGATGGCAACTTTGTAGTAGGTAAACTGGAAGATAAGTCCGGCAACTATATTCTATACAACGACAGAAACTTTACTGTACTGCCGGATATGCCTTGTGGCACTAAAGACGACGGACCTGCCATAGATGACAGAAGCGGAGCAAAAGGAACAGCTGTGATTGAATGTAGAAAAGTACAGCTGTACTGGGAGGTAGATTACCAGATGTATCAGAACAAAGGCAACTTATCTAATACACAGAACTACTGCCTGGGCTTGTTCAACCAAATGCAAACAATGTATAACAACGAGCAGATTGCTATTGAGCTCAGCGCAATGTTCATTTGGACCAGTAGTGATAAATATGCAAATAGTACTTCCAGTGCTGCGTTGACAAATTTCCGTGACTATTGGCAAAGACAATCCAGCTCTTACGGCGCAGACTACGCTATGCTTATCGCACGCGACCCCGGTGGTAAAGGTGGTATCTCTTACTTAAATGTTCTGTGCTCTAACTCAAGCTTTGGATATGCAGATATAAACGGTAACTACAATGTAGTGCCTACCTACTCTTGGGATGTAATGGTGGTTACACACGAAGCAGGACACGCATTCGGATCGAGACATACCCACTGGTGCGGATGGAACACCGGTAGCGGTGGTGCTTGCGGAGCTATTGACAACTGCTACAATCTTGAAAATGGAGGTGGTTGCTCATCTTGTACTTATACATATAATAAGAATAACACCAGCTGGAAAGGTTCTGTAATGAGCTATTGCCACCTGGTAGGTGGTAAAGGTATCGACCTGGCAAATGGTTTCCGCCCGCAAACAGGCGACTTTATACGTGGCAACATAGCTAATAACAAAGGTTGTTTGAAGGATGTGATCAGTGCATCGCTAACAGCAAATACCATTTGTAATAACGATGGTGTTGTAACCCTTAGCTACAATGCAAACAACTTTGGCACTACCCCATACGTTTATACATGGAGCAACAATGCCGGGAGCAAAGACTTGTCTGGCTTGAGCATTGGTGGTAATTACGAAGTAACGATCACAGACTCTAACAAATGTAGCACCAAAGTAGATATTGATGTAAGAAAGCATGCTAACCCGGGTAACGGACAAACGGTACAATACCCGCTACCATTATGTTGTAAAGACACAACATTCAACTTTACACTCAATGCTGCACTACCAACAGATGTACATGCCTGCCAAACCGTTGGCTGGATAAGAAGTGCCGCACCGATAACTACATATGCTGCCGCACAAACAGCGCATGCTGCTGCACAGGCTGGTGATATTATGGCGAGCACTAATGCTAATGCCATCAACAATACAACAGCGGCAACATTAACCATTACAGCGCCAAACCCTTGTGTAAAAACAGAGTATTACTATACACCATTTATAACCAGAAAAGCACGCGCTGCCAATACCATTGCAACAGGTATTACCAACAGCCAGAACATTACACAATCCGGCGAGACACTGGGTGCTGCACACTTATTGCCAGACCAGTCTCCGCAACACCAGCCTTGCTCTGCAAACGATACGCCGACAACTAAAACATTGTCTGTAACAGTATCCGGCTATACAGGAAGGACAAATGGCTTAACCATACGCGTAGTAGATGCAGAAGGTGAAGAGATCTACAAAAAAGTAGACCATGCAGGTAATGGTACTTATAGCATTCCGTTGAATGATGTAGACGATCCGCTACAGGAAATGACCATATTTGTTTTCGACTACAACTGCTCATCATCCGGCAGCTGTACCGGCTCTACCATGACGGTTACTGCAAACAGAAGCATCAGCTTTGCGAATGTACCTGCTTTAAGCTTCGACGAGAGCTGTAGCATTGGTACTTCTGTACTATTAAGCTTTGCGCCTGATAGCTGTTACAAACTATCTGTGGCAGACCTTACGGCCAACGAGGCAAATAACATTAAACTTTACCCCAACCCTGCCGGTGGCAATGTAACACTAGACTTTGATGCTGCAGGTAACGGAGTTGCAGAAATAGCAATTACCGACATGCTGGGTAAAAAGCAACAAGAAATGATCACTAACTACTATACCGGTAACAATAAAGTGCAACTAAGCACAAACGGGCTAAGCAGTGGTATGTACTTTGTGTCTTTAAACACAGGTACAGGCAAACTGTATCAATTGAAGCTTGTAGTTAGATAAACATACTTTTCAGGTAAACGCCAAGTAAAAGCCTGCTCTGCACAGAGTGGGCTTTTTACTTTTTCTGCTAGAAGTACAGGGTGCCGTCCATAGCTGTTACTATGAATGAAAACACCACTATTGCCAGCCCGATAACCCAGGTATACTCTAAGGGAACAAAAAAGAAACTGTCTCTTCTTTTCTTTACCAACTTGCCCGATGCCGCTTTCTCTTTTGCCTTCTTCTTCCAGTACCAGCCCAGCAAGCTGGATAATGTTGACGACACCATCACCCCGGGCACAAAAGCATCGAAGCCATTCAGCTGAAATACAAGCGCGAAAAAGGCAGTACATACTAACCATATAAAAAGTACCACATACCCCCTGCCCGATGTTATCAAGATCATGAAAAGGTGTTTGCGCGAAAATAAACTATCTGTAACAAACTGTAACAGGTACGTTACAGCACCTAAGTATGGCAGTACATAGCTTAATCTGTGACAAGTCCGAAATCGTTGGAGTGAATTAGATTTCGGCACTTTTTCTTTGCCTCCTTTCTTTTGGTGATAAAAGAAAGAGGGATATATAGTATGATACCATGACTTAAACAACCTTATTAAAACGAGATTGCTTCATCCTTACAGTCTTCGCAATGACCAATGAGAAAAGAGTAAGGGGAATACATAGTGTAACGGATGTAACAGGGGTGTTACAGTTGACACCATATATAAAACCCGTCATTGCGAGGAGGTATCTGCTTTGTCAGATAGCGACGCGGCAATCTTGCTATGTTACGATCACTTTTATAATAACGAGATTGCTTCGTTCCTCGCAATGACGAGAGAATAAGTAAGGGATATGCATAGTGTATCGCTTGTAACACCGCCGATACAACCCCTACAATACATAAGCACAACGATCATTAGAGGTACTACCCGATTTAACAATTCTTCAATATCATAGTAGCTATACATACAATACCTTTACAACAGACAATTATAAAAGACTATATAATGAGAACACACCTATTGGCTATTGCTGCACTATTTGTATTGCTACTGGCAACCCCAACCACACTACTTGCAGAAGATGTATTGGTTACCATAAAAGGCCTTAAAAACAACAAGGGCAATATACGTGTACATATATTTACCGGGGCGGATCAGTTTGAAGAAAAAGATGCTTACAAGAGGTTGAACTTCTCTAAACAAAAGGTGAAGGACGGTACACTCAGCTTGCGTATATCGCTACCTGCGGGCGAATACGGCATATCGTTACTGGACGATGAGAATAAGAACAACGAGATGGATTACAACTTCATTCGTATGCCAAAAGAAGGTTTTGGATTCTCTGACTACTACCACAGCAGCCTGAGCAAGCCCAGTTACGACAGCTTTAAGTTTACACTAAAGAAAGACAGCACTAAGAACGTAACCGTAAAAATGCGCTATATATAACGTCACAGAACCTAGCAAAATAGTAGATTAGCAATGTGAATGAAGGCAAAACATATGGCTACTGGTCTCTGACATATTTGTCAGTAATAATATTAATATGGCTTAGTTCAGGAATACTTATACACCCGGTTATGTTGCTGGTATTATCACTTGCAGCAATCATATTTTATGCCTTTGAGATCTTCATCATTAAAAAAGTTACTATCACTTCTGATAAGCTAATCGTAAAAAGCTTTTTCTCTAAAGAATCAGAAACACTACTCTTATCTGATATGGATAAAATATGGCCGTCTTCCGAGAGTTATAAATTTAGCAATAGACACACTTACCACTCTCTTGATATACTAAAAAAAGATGGAAGAAGAGCAAGAGTAAAACTACAAGGCATCATGTGGTTCGACAAAAGACTTATTCTTAAAGAACTGGAAAAACATGTTTATATAGTCAGAGCACCTGCACCTTGGGAAATGTAACACCGCTGTTACAAACGATACAGGGGTATATACCCCCAGCTGTCATTGCGAAGGAGTAACGCTTATAGCGTTATGACTGTGGCAATTTCGCCATAACACGTGTGGTTACGAGATTGCTTCATCCTTACAGTCTTCGCAATGACGAGAGAATGAGTGAGGTATATACATTTTGTAACACTACCGTTACAAACGATACAGTACACACATATACCCTCACCTGTCATGCTGAACTCGATTCAGCATCTCGAGAAATAAGTGCTACGCGAGACCCTGAATTGCGAAGCACTCATAGAGACAAGTAAAAGACATTATGAACGAAATAATCAAGTTCAGGGTGACAATTAGTAGGAATAAGGAGTAAACATGATGTATCACTTGTAACACCAACCGATACAAATGTTACAACCCAACATCCACCAATTATTGAGTAACTTACAGCTGCATGAAACAGATAATCATTACCATTCTACTGGCGTTACCCTTTTGCAGTACCGCACAACAAACCATCAATAAAACAATGATGCACAATGGCGTGCAGCGTAGCTATGTTTTGTACATACCTGCTAATTACAGCAGCAGTACTCCCGCGCCTTTAGTATTCTGTTTTCATGGGTTTACAGGCTCTTCTAACTCTATGAAAAACAGGGCTGCTTTCGAAAGCATTGCAGACACTGCGGGGTTTATAGCAGTATATCCCCTGGGCACACCCCTAAGCGGTAGCAACCACTGGAATGTTGGCGGGTGGACCAATACCAGCACTGCTGATGATGTAGGCTTTACCGCTGCTATGATAGACACCATATCTGCCGCATACAACATCAATGCGAAAAGAATATATAGCACCGGCTTTTCTAACGGAGGCTTTTTTAGTTATGAGTTAGCATGCCGGTTGAGCGATAAGATCGCTGCTATAGCATCTGTATCGGGCACTATGACTGATAAGATATTGAACAACTGTAGCCCTACACACGCCACACCTGTTTTACAGATACACGGCACGAGTGATGTAGTAATAGGTTTCAACGGCAACCAAATAGCAGGCTCAAAACCCGTGCAAGAAGTATTGGACTATTGGATCAACTACAACCACTGCGACACTGCTGCTGTTGTTTCCAACATACCTGACAGTGACCCTAACGATGGCAGTACCGTAGAGTTATATGAATATAAGAATGGTTGGCATGGCAGCACTGTAGAGTTGCTAAAAGTAAACGGTGGTGCACACCAATGGCCGGGCAATGCAGGCAATATGGACATCAGCGCTTCTCTTGAAATATGGAAGTTCTTTTCTAAACACGAGCTAAAGGGTGTGAACATTACTAATACTACCAACAACCTTACAGCACCAACACTTTACCCCAACCCCGGCAAAGGGCAAACCACACTTAGCTTTTATGCAGCGCATGGTGGTAGTACAGAAATAGTAATTACAGATGTATTGGGCAGAACAGTATGGAGCAAAACAATAAACTATCAGGCGGGTAACCACCACGAGGTTATTAACACGCAACAACTGGGCAAAGGCATGTACTTATTATCTGCCGGGCAATTTACTATGAAGCTGGTGATACAGTAACGCCTTACGAGTTTCATGGTCTATTTTAAGATGCTTGCTTTCTCAGTATCTTAACTATTCTGTTATTGATGACCTCAGATAAGTTCCAATTGTACAGCTTAGGGTCGGTGGTACTATAAAACGCTACAACAACAGCATCTATGTCTTTGTAATAGTTGGCAAAACTCTGATAGCCTGGTACCCAACCTGCATGTTCGTATTTATAAACTGATGTATAGATCTCTTGTTCGTTAGGCTCAAATACAGAGCCATCATTCAGTGCTCTTAAAAACACACCTACATCTTCTGCCGTGGCGAAAATAGAGTATGCAAATTCATCGTTCTTTAAATCGTACGGATGTCCTACATGGTAGCCGCTCATCATTTTATCCATATCTACACTACTTAAGGAGCCATAGGTATTACTCAACCCCAACGGAGTCAACACCTTTTCTTTAATAAACTGAAAGTTGTCATACCCCAGTGTAACATCCATGATCTTGTTGAGCAACAAATAGTTGGTATTACAATATTCATAGTCAGCATCAGGCGCAAAGCTGGCAGGCATACCTAATATCAATGCCAGACTCTCTTCGTAGGTTACTGTTGGGGCAGCCCAAAAGTCAGGAGCATCCGTAAAGTTTGGTATACCACTTCTATGCTGTAACAACATCCTCAAAGTGATCTTATCTGCATTTTCAATACTCTGTTTCAGCTGTGGCAGATAATCAACAATTGTTTTGTCTAAAGACAGTCGCCCATCGTTTACCAGCTTAGTTACGGCTACTGCAACATACAGTTTACTGATGCTAGCGATTTTAAATATAGCATGTGGGTTGGCAGGTGTTTTAGCTTCTCTGTTGTGCCAGCCTGCTGAGTAATATTGTGGAGGCTTACCTGCCTGATCTACATAAACAACCATTCCGTCAAACCCGTGACCAACAGCTTCGTCTACCTGCTCTTGAACAGTATTAGGCAGTGGCAGTATCCATGCCTTTACCACCATCCATGGCACAAAGAACAAGGAGGTTACCGTTGCGACAATTAATACTACTCCCAGTATACGCTTTGTTGTCTTCTTGTTCATACTAGTTTTCAGGTTCTGTTTGTACAAAGAATTTCACGTAGAGCAACACCAGTATGGGCACTATCAGCAAGCCCGTTAAAAAGTTGAGCAGCGATACCCAATCTGTTAAACCATGCCCGCCTTTTGCCACCAATACCAGCTCGCCCAACGGCCCTTTTGAGAATATAGTGTTGTACACAAAGTTCCACCCCAGATGCAGACCAAATGGAAGCATCATCGATTTGGTTTTTGAGAACGCCCAAGCCCATGCATAACCCATCAACCCAGTGCCGATGAACACAAAGGCCATCCCCATAACATCGCCTAACACACCGTAAGAGAACCAATGATATACACCAAACGCAATGGCAGAAAACAACACCGCTTTACCCGAACCTATCTTCTTAATAAAGATATAGAGTAACGCACCACGAAAAACAAGCTCCTCTGTCAATACAGACTTCACATCCCACCAGAAAGATTTTAAAACAACACCTGCGGTAATGCCTTTATTCATCGCCCAGCCATAGGAACAGAGGTAAGCCTCAAAATACTGAACAAGCACACAGAGCGTAGCCGTAATGATAAAGCCAACTAAAAACTGCTTTACCCTTTTAAGAGCAGGCAGAAAGCCCAGTGCAAGAATGCTTTCTTTTTCTATTACATATAAAAGCAACCACGAAACAGCAATTGCTACTAAAATTCCAATCATTTACCCGGCTTAGGTGATACTGTATGTTATAAAGCACAAAGTACTCATTACAGCTGTAGTATTTAAATAACGCAATGTAACACTACTGTTACAAACGATACAGCACCTGTACACTACCCGTCATTGCGAGGGAGTAACGCTTACAGCGTTATGACTGTGGCAATCTCGCCATAACATGTGTAGTTACGAGGTTGCTTCATCCTTACAGTCTTCGCAATGACCAATAAGCATAAGGGGAATACACACTGTAACGGTTGTAACAGTAGTGTTACAAGTACAGCTTGTTTATATTATTGAACTTAGTTATTCATTTGTTGATTAATCCAATTGGTTAATCTACCACTCTTATTGTCGGCCGCTACTATTTTACCGTTTGGCAAGAAAGCGCATTGACAATTATCTGTTAAAAGCTTCAACTTATTGTTTTCTATGTATACAAGTCCTGTTTCAGTAAGCTTAAAAATAAAATCATCAATAGAATTGTATAAATCACCTTCAATTACATACTTTTCTAATTCCGAGTCAATTTCAACCGCACCGTTTTGACCAATCTCATTAATAATGGAGTATTGCTTAACATCAATCTCTACTGGCATCCACTCCTTTACACCTACTCCTTTACCAAGTTCTTTTTTTGTTGTTTTGTGGTATTTGTATTCCCAACCATGTGCATCATTGACTTTCTTAGCTTTCCCGGATAAAAAGTTAAACATTTCATTTACTTCCAAATCATCACCAAAAATTTCAGTTGGCAACCTTTTATACTTATATGATAACCTTGTCCACAACAATTCAAGAAAGTAGTAAATAGATAAAACAGGTGTAGAAGCATAAAAGTACCACCAATCATCCTCAATAGGGTAACCAAATGGCATACCATTTATTTTCACAAAGCTGTATTTACCACATATTATTTGATTAGGGAAACTTAACACACCATAGCCTCTAATAATATTATCAGTTGAGGTTGATATATTTTCAGATAAATACTTATAAAAAGCTTCTCTAAATGTATGCTCGCTTTTAAACCCGTTATATCCCCAAATGATTCTTATTGGCAATAGTGCTTCATAATTGAGTGTATAATATATCTGCTTTTCATTCTCATTTAATTCGTTATAACTATCATTGTAAATATCCTTACGACATATACCTCTAAACGCATCACGAAATAATCTTTTATGATAGTCCTCTTCCTCAGGAGTATCAGTATCTTTATAAATATTCTTCAAGTTATTATATCCATCACTTATGTCTTTGGAAAATAAGTTCTTTTTTACTTGTATTACTACAAGTACTTGATCAATAGGATATCGATATCTCTCTGTATAAGGTATTTGTTCCGCTTCCCCTTCAACTAACATAACGTCGAACTCTGATTCACAACCTTTAATAAAACTGTTCTTTACTACCTTTAAATCTAATTCCGAAAAAATAGATTTTTGTAAAATATCTTCAGTCAAACCTTCAAACATCGCCCCAACTGTAACCGGATGCTTAATATCATGACTGTTCAGCATTTCTGATTCCACAGCAACAAACTCTTCAAGTAAATCTGCAATAGTGTTAATACTCATAACTTAAATAGATTACCTCTAAAAATAGAACTTATCTACTTCTCGTTATAAGTGAAAATCACCCAACTTGTAACACTCCCGTTACAAACGATACAGTACCTAAGTATGGCAGTACAGTAGCAAACCACTTAATCTGTGACAGGTCCGAAATCGTTGGAGTGAATTAGATTTCGGCACTTTTTCTTTGCCTCTTTCTTTTGGTGATAAAAGAAAGAGGGGCACAAGCAAAGAAAGAACAATAAAGGATATGAGCACATGTAACACCAGCGTCACACTTCCCTGCTATTTATTATGCTGTATCATTCGGCGGGCATAAGCATAGGCACCTACTCCCAGTATCACAAACATCACCAGTATCGGCAATAGCTGCTCAATCGATTCTGTTATTTTAAAGTATAATATAGTAGCCCCTGCACCTGCTAAACCTACCATCGCCAGCACGG
Organism: Bacteroidia bacterium; assembly: GCA_030429205.1. Lineage (GTDB taxonomy): Bacteria > Bacteroidota > Bacteroidia > Chitinophagales > Chitinophagaceae > UBA5543. The sequence goes on along the minus strand of JAUICZ010000002.1, from coordinate 11,483 downwards.
TAAAGACTACATGAGAGTTGGTTTCTTTTCTTTTTTTGTAGTTGGCATAGGCCATCAAAAACGAAACGATGATAAACGTGATGCTACCAAACTCCAGTATCATCTCCAGCCCGCCACTGAGTATCAGCAGAAACGCCAGTACACTCATCAACGCTATTGCATTTGCAGGTATATGTGTTTTTATCCTGCGGCTGAACACCTTGGGAAAGTAACCATCGCTCGCGATTACAGCAATCAACCTAGAGGCTCCGAATATAGTACCACTAATAGCACTGGATGTCGCCAGCAATGCACCCAATATCACAATAAAGAAACCAAACCTGCCCAATATCTGTTGAGAACCTGCTGCCAGGGCATACTCCTTATCTTTTATAATAGCCTCTTTGGGTATAGTTGCTAATGCCCCTATAGCTAATACTATGTACAACAATGTAGCTATCACCACTGCGCTGTATATAGCACGAGGTATGTTCTTTTCAGGATTGCTCATTTCATTATAAGCATGTATTACCAACTGAAAGCCCTCGTACGCTACAAAGGTGATAGATGCTATGACGATGATACCCGTAATTGAAGTATCTGCCGTGAGCATCGGTGTAAAATTCTCTATATCGCCCTTGCCTGCCAGCAAGCCCGATATGAACAATAGTAAGATGATCTTGGTATACACCATCCAGTCTTCCAGCTTACCCATGCCCTTTACGCTCAGCACATTCACCACCGCAAATACCAGTATGATTAAACCTGCTATTATCTTGTTCAGCCAGTCGCTTCTCTCTACAGGCAATATACTACAGAAGTAAGACGAAAAAGTGAACGAATACAGCGCCAGTGTGCTGATGTAACCAAACACCACCAGCCAACCGATAACCGAGGCAGCAAATTTAGAGTCGGGGAAAGTCTTTTTAAAGAAAGAGTAAGTAGCACCTTCCTCTTTATACAGCCCTGCCAGCTTTACGTAAGAGTATGCCGCCAATAAAGCCAGCAACCCGCCTGCCAATATAGCTACAGGGGTGGCATTACCCACATGCTGTACCGATATTCCCAGTATCGAGAAGATTCCGCCACCAACCATCCCACCTAGTGCAATGGCGATGAGTTCAGCCAGTCCCAGCTCTTTTTTTCTTACGCGGGTCAGTCTCTTTTTCATCATCCTGTGTATGCAGGTTGAAGATACTTCATCGCCTAAAACTTTCCATCCGCCATGTTCAACACTGCCCGTATATTATTATACACTTTACAGCAATTGTGTGGGTAAAATATCTGCTGTCGCACCCCTTTTTTCCGTTATTTTACTGTAGAAAAACAGGCCATTTACACAAATTGAATAAAAAACTTGTACAAATGTGCATGTTTGTACAAAACATTTGTATATTTGACCCTGAATTAAATTTCTAACCACATAACAACAAAGAAATGGCTGCAGACGACAAAAAGAAAGTATTAAAGCTCGCACTCGACAAGATTGAGAAAGACTTTGGTAAAGGCTCGGTAATGATGCTGGGCGACAAGAAACAGGTAAATGTAGACACGATCAGTACAGGTTCATTAGGCTTAGATGTAGCATTGGGTGTTGGCGGTTTCCCCCGCGGACGTGTTATTGAAATATACGGCCCTGAATCATCAGGTAAAACAACTATTGCGATACACACTATTGCAGAAGCACAAAAGAAAGGTGGCATTTGCGCTATTATAGATGCAGAGCACGCTTTCGACGCTTCTTACGCACGCAAACTGGGTGTAGATGTAGATAACCTCATCATCTCTCAACCGGATTATGGTGAGCAGGCACTGGAAATAGCAGACAGACTAATATCATCAGGAGCATTAGACATAGTAGTAATTGACTCTGTAGCAGCACTTGTACCAAAAGGAGAGCTGGAAGGTGAAATGGGTGATAGCAAAATGGGCTTACAGGCAAGGCTAATGAGCCAGGCACTACGTAAGCTAACGGCAACCATCAACCGTACAGGTTGCTCTTGTATCTTCATCAACCAATTGCGCGAGAAGATAGGTGTGATGTTCGGTAACCCTGAAACAACTACCGGTGGTAATGCATTGAAGTTCTACGCGTCTGTACGTTTAGACATCCGTCGTATCAGCCAGATAAAAGATGGTGACGTTGCAGCAGGTAACCGTACACGTGTTAAGGTGGTTAAAAACAAGGTTGCTCCCCCATTCCGCATCGTAGAGTTCGACATTATATACGGACAAGGCATCAGCAAGGTGGGCGAGATCATAGATATGGGTGTAGACTTAGACATCCTGAACAAAAGCGGATCTTGGTACAGTTATAACGATACTAAATTAGGCCAGGGTCGTGAAGCGGTAAAACAATTCATGCTGGACAACCCGGATCTGATGAGCGATATAGAAACACAAATACGTGCGGCTCTTCAACCACAAGACGAACAAGCGAAGGAAGTAGAAGAAGCTGAGGCTTAGTAAGCATAATCCTAAAAATAAAAAGCCCCTCCATACGGAAGGGCTTTTTTTATGTACTTATTCTATTATTACTAACTTTTGTTCTCGTCCATTTTACGCATATAGATATCCATCTGCGGGAATGGTATGCCAATATCTGCTTTGTCAAACTCTTTCTTCACCGTTTCTGTCACCTCTCTCACAGCAGGCCAGTAGTCTTCACTCTTCACCCATGCACGGAAAGAGAAGTTTACAGAGCTGTCTGCCAACTCACTTACAAATATGGTCACTTCATTATCATCCATGATGCGGCTGTTGTCTTTTGCTATTTTGTGCAACAACTCTTTTGCCTGATCTATATCATCATCGTAACCAATACCAAATGTCAACACTACTTGTCTGGTATCAAAAGAAGAGTAGTTCTCTATTGACCCGGAAAGGATAGTACCGTTCGGCACAATGATCAAGTGGTTATCTAACGTAGTAAGTAATGTATTAAATATCTGTATCTCTTTTACAGTACCGGAGTGCCCGCCAACGGTAATAAAATCACCTACTTTATAATACTTAAAGAACAGTATCACAATACCTGCAGCCATATGGCTTAAGTTACCTTGCAAAGCCAAACCTACAGCAAATGCCAAAGCACTGAATATCGCTACGAAAGAGGTTACCTCTATACCAAACATAGAAGCCGCACTCAATAGCACTAACACTTTAATACCAATACCTACCAAAGATGTAAAGAACGGAACCAGAGAAGCGTCCACCTCCCTTTTCTCCATAGTCTTACGCACCTTTTTAGCAAAAAAGCCTGCCAGCCAAAAACCGACAATAAGCGTTACAATAGCTCCTAAAACGCTGGGTGCATACTTTAGCACCATTACCTTTATTTCTTCTAAATATTCCATAAACTAACTAATAAATTTTCCCTTGCAGTACGGGGGCATTAAGATATACAATACACTACAAACTACTATTAAGTATTTATTACCTGTCTACCCTTGTCATCATTTTAAACACCCATATGACCAGCATAACCAGTAATGTTACAATAAGGAGACTTAATGGGAATAACGTATAAACGTTAGGAAAGTTCACCTTATCGGTAAAATAATCTGCTATCAACCCCACGACAGTGAGCACTGCCAGTACTATTGTGATAATGCGTAATATATTGTTTGGTTTACCCATATACAGGCGCGAAAGTACAAAAAAGACAATAAGCCTTTATTTGTAGTTTTACTTATACGTGAAAAAACTAATCAACGAAATAAAGTCCTGCACCACTTGCACTACACACCTGCCTCATAGCCCAAGACCTGTGCTACAGGCAAGCAGTAAATCTAAACTACTGATCATAGGTCAGGCACCAGGTCGAAAAGTTCACGAAACAGGCATACCCTGGGACGACCCCAGCGGTAAGCAACTACGCAAATGGCTGGGTATGAGTAACGAAACATTTTACAACCCAAACATTGTGGCATTAATACCTATGGGGTTTTGCTACCCCGGTAAGGGCAAAAGCGGCGACTTACCACCCCGCCCTGAATGTGCGGCACATTGGCATGACACATTACTAAACAAGATGAAGCAAGTAGAGTTAACCATACTTATCGGGCAGTATGCTCAACAACATTATCTAAGTAATACAAAAGAGAACCTGACGGCTACAGTAAAAGCCTATAAAGAGTACCTACCCTACTACCTGCCTTTGCCCCACCCTTCCCCTCGTAATCGTTTCTGGCTTAGTAAAAACCCATGGTTCGAAGAGGATGTTATACCTATACTACAACAAACAGTTCGCAAGTTTTTATAACTTTTTTCAGATAAGCTGTGACAAAACAGCTTCAAACGTTACTAATGGTTCTGTAAAACGTTATGAAACGCACTAAACAAGAAGAAAAAGATTTTCTGCAACTGATACAGCAACACGAGCTACTGGTTTTTAAAGTAGTAAATGTATATGCTGTACATACAGAGGATAAGAAAGATCTTTTTCAGGAAATAGTATTACAGGCGTGGCATGCATATGAAAGGTTTGAGGGCAAGTCTAAAGCCAGCACATGGTTATACCGTGTAGCTTTAAATACAGCCATCAACCACCAGCGTAAAAAAAGAAGCAGACCCGATCTGGTTTTTCCGGAAATACTGCTACACCACCCTGCCGAGCAACTGGACCATACTCAAAAAGAGCAGTATAAACTATTGCAACAAATGATAGGAGATCTGCCCAAACTAGACAAAGCGCTAATACTGCTTTACCTGGAAGATAAGAGCTACAAAGAAATAGCAGAGATCATGGGTATCAGCGCAAGTAACGTAGGCACCAAAGTGAACAGGATAAAAGAACGATTGAAGAAAAAAGCCGAAACATTTACAAACTAAAAAAACGTCATCAACAAATGGAACTGGAAGACATGAAAGCATTATGGCAACAAGTAGATAAAAAGCTCGAAGATCAAAAATCGACCAATGAGCGACTATTTAAATACTTAATTAAAGAGAAATCTAAAAAACCACTGAATACCATATCGGTACTAGAGTATTCAAATGTTATCGGCTCTGTAATCATTTTCATTTTAATGCTCTTTGCAATCCCCTACTTAGGAAGTACTATTAGCATTATTGCCTGCTATGTATTTCTAATGTTAGCACTTGTCATTACGACTTACTTGTCAATAAAAAACATTCAACTACTAAAAAGCATAGATGTAGGCAACAGCCCGGTAAACATAGTCATGGAGCGCACGGAAAAATTCAAGCTGATTACTAAAAGACTTCAGATGGCTTATGTATTACTAGGCCCTCTATTTTTAGGCACTGCATTTACAGTAGCATACAAAGTCATGCTAGACGTAAACGTCTTTGCAGATATGGGCAAGCACTTACCCAGATTAGGCATTGGTTTAGTAGCTTATACCATTACCTTAGTAGCCATATACCAGCAATCTTACTTTAAGAACTTAAAGGTTATCCAAAACAGCATTAAAGAGTTGGAAGAGTTTAACGGCTAGTCTATTATACTATCAACAGCGGTGCAAACAAAGTTAACGCTATCACCATGCCTTTTTACTTCATACTCTAAGCCAGAGAGTTGTGCACCACGGTAACCATCACCGCCAACCAAAGACATGTGCTCCAACTCTTCTACACCTTGGTTCTCTAACATACCAATAGCACAAACATTGCTATTCTGTATATGTACCATTAGATATTCTGTAACATCGCTTTTATGGTACCTCGCAATCCAATAATCAAAAGCATCTGATCCGGCACTATCAATTATCCTTGCCAACTCTTTTTTATACTCTTGCTCTTGCGGATTATGCTCTTTAAAAACAGGGTTGATGCTGCTACACTCTGCTCTGTCGTACGACGTGAATAGCACCGCTAAGACAAGGAATATCGCAGAGTGTTTCATAACAGCTTTATTGAAGAACGAAAATTGCTTTTGTATATTGTACATCCAAATAGTATCGTATGATAAACGAATGGTATATACCAATATCAATAATTCCGAGCATTGCGTTGCTGCTCAACTCTACCACATCGCTCACATTAGGTATTACCGACGAACTATATAAAAAGCAAAACGACTACAAAAAGCATAAACACATTATTCATGCAAAACTGAAACAAGTAAAACTTCTCAGTGCCACCTCTGTAATCCTATACATTAGCTTGTGCGTATTAGTAGCTACCGTTTTATTATCAGGTCTGGGCATTGCCAAAGCTATGCATACAGACATTGGCATGCTCGTTGCTATATCGCTTTTCTTTTTAGCCATTGTGTTGATGATTATTTTCTCCATCAATGCATACACCATCCGGCAAAGGCAGTTTAAAACAGATCTTATAGAAAAGATGAGCCAGCAAAGCCCCACAGAAACTACATAAGATACTTACTTGAGTATTAACTCATCTAGCGTACGCTGTGCCAATGGATGATAATTAGGCCTCGCCCTTTCATAGATCAACTTGGCCATTTCTTCCTTGCCAGTCTCCATCATCTCACTATACAAAGGAGTCAAAAACTTACGCCTGCCTACATTTACCAGGAAGTTCTCCATCACCCTATACGCGGGCTTATAATCTGCCGCAACAGCCATAATATACCACAAGTCAGCAATTTCGCTGTTGTTACTGATACTAAAGTCGTATGCATCATCTAACGCCTTCATCTTATCATACGCTAAAGGCTTAGGCAGCTTACGTAAAAAGTGCAACCACTCATGAGTTGTCCAGTCTGCAGTTGTCAGATCTTTAGGCGCAGTACCGTTTAAGAACTTCTCTCTTTCTGCATTCACTCTTTCAAAACGTTCCATATCGGCACGTGGCGCGTTGTCAGGTATTCCCGGTCCGTATACCCAGGCATCTATGTTTATTTTCTCTTCAAGTTCTTTATCTCCTTCTATAAGATTCTCTCTCAGGTACGCAATAAACTCTTCTGTAGTTATTGTTTTAAACGCATGCTCGTTAAAGTATTGCGTAAGGAAGGCATCCATCTTTTCACGACCAACAGTATTTTCTATCAGCTTCAAGAACAATGCGCCTTTTTCATAAGCGATGTCTGTTAAACCCTCATCCGGCTCACGACCTTTAAGCTCTATCTTCAAATGGCTGTCTTTCATGTTATCCTCTTCCTGCATCTCCTGCACAGTATGTTCCAGATCTTGATAACCCAACTCCCATAACATATCCGCATAGCTCTTGTCTGTCATTTGCTCTGTAAGTCTGCGTTCGAAGTACACTGTAAAACCTTCATTCAGCCAAAAGTCATTCCATGTTGCGTTAGTCACTAAGTTACCGCTCCAGTTATGTGCCAACTCATGCGCTATCAGGTTCACCAAAGAACGGTCGCCCGAAATAATGGTAGGTGTTGCAAATGTCAGCTTAGGGTTTTCCATACCACCCAACGGAAAGCCTGAAGGCAACACTAAAATATCGTAACGCCCCCAACGATAAGGGCCATACATTTCTTCAGCTATCTTCACCATATCACCAACTTCTGCAAACTCGTTATGTGCTTTCTCCAGGAACATCGGGTCTGCATACACACCAGTGCGATCGTCAATAGCTTTAAACTCAAGGTCGCCCACCCCTAATGCCATTAAATAAGCAGGTATAGGCACGTCCATTTCGAAATGATAGATACCGCTATCATTCTTTTGCTGAGGGTTTGTTGCACTCATTAATGCGATCAGATCTTTAGGCACCTCTACCCTTGCATTGTATGTAAAGCGTATACCCGGTCCATCCGGCACCGGTATCCACGAGCGTGCATATATAGCCTCTGATTGTGTGTATAAGAATGGATGTTTCTTACTTAAAGTCTGTTGTGGTGTCATCCACTGCATAGCTTGTGCAGACGGGTCTGACTTATAGTAGATAGCAACAAGCTTACTGTTTTCTTCAATTGGTATTTGCAACTGCTCACCCAAGTGCTCAACAGTAGCCCCCCATGCAAAATCTACTTTATTACCATCTACAAGAATGCTGTCTACAGTAAGCTTATAACCATCCAGCTTTAAATGGCTTACGTTATATTTATTATCAATATCCCATGTAGCACAACCTTGTATGTACCTGTCATCAAAGTTTACTTTTACGTCTAAATTCAAATGAGTTATATCAATACTATCAGCGTTACTTTGTGTATGGTCATCTTTTACAAAAGTATGCACTCCTACTTCTTCCTTCGGCTCACTACAAGACCATAATAATACTGATGCAATAGCGCATAGTGATAGCTTGTTTAACATAGAGATATTTTTATTCATTTTAATAATCCGAATCATCATTTTTTAAGTTGTTCCAGTCTGTATTCTTAAGGCTGGTAAATACTAATTTTAAAAATATGGACGACAAGATAAGAAATACCAATTTGGTACTGAATGATATGCCCGCAAACCATGATGCCGGAACAAAATCCTCTAGTCCTATTTTAGCCAGCACTGTCCCGAACGTTGAGATCTTTGTAATGATGTAATGTATACCTCCCAGTAAACCTATTATAAAGAACACTCCAAACATTCTGAATACAGACTTACCACCAGACTCTTTAATTTGCTCTTTCTTAGAGAATGGTAATAACCTGTAACTCATCGTCATCATCGCTACAGTAAACAGTGTAATATTAACTGTTGCTAACACTACATCCAGTATTGTATATGGCCCCCAAATGAAAACAACGAAAATGGCAATAGCTATCATAAACGGTAAAAAGTATTTCACCCACATAGCTTTAAAAGCACCTGCCAATATCGCACCCGGCTTTTCTATAGGCGCAGAGTAATACACCCATGCCGCCTTATACTGTTCTGACATGGTAACATAGTTCAGGGCATTCAACATCACAAAGAACGTCATGTACAATAACGAAATGTAAGAGTACCCATCAGACAAGTTTGCCCATACATCTGTTAGCGACTTATTACCCGTCATTAATATATAGAAGAAGTATACAGGTACAAATGCAAAAGATGGAAACACCTTCATTTTAAATGTACGGCTTCTGGCTGTTTGCAACCAAGTAATAATAAAGCCTGCTTTAGACCCTTCGTCTTTATTAAAAACATTCAATACCGAGTACAATATTTTATTGTTTTTTTGCTTCTTCCCTTCAACAACTTTTTCATTATTATCCGACGCAGGTTCAGCATCACCATCACTAAGCTTTCTTACAAAAGTTGGTGCCAGCCATTTTACTGTTGCATACAAACTAAACAAAGGAACTACTACAGCTAAAATGCTCAATAGCTTTGTATAAGGAAATGCTTTTACACCGGGCTCTATCCACGTATAACTGGCCGCTATCCAGTACGGAGGCAACCACCTGGCCCAATCAAACGCTGTCAAATCCAGCCCTTTGATCATATCAGGATTCATCATTCTCGATGACAACATCCATGTTGCAAAAAACACAATTGAAAATCCTATCTGAAAATAATTAAGAACATCTTTAAACTTGCCAGGCTTTGATATTCGTATGATAAACAAGTACATACCACACACAAAAAACAATACCATAAATAGCACCAACACTAATGGCAACACAAACCAAATAGCAGCCAGCCAACCCCGCAGTATACCAAAAATGATCCATGCGGGTATAGACATCGGCACCACTAAACGAAATAGGTATATGGCTATATACAGCAATCGGGATAGCATCACTGTCTTATCACTTACAGGACGAGCAAACAGTATATACTTATCTTTTGTATCAATCAGTATGTTAGAAAAATCGGTGATCAACGTAAAGGTTAGAAACACCATAAAAAGTGTGTAAAAAAGAGTTAACCCTAACACCACATCCTGTTCAGTAATAATGACCGGCAGTACATAAATAAACCCCATTATTAATGACAAAAGCATCATCCTGACAGATGTATTTTTACCAGGCTTTTTCTTTTTTCGTTGTACTCCTTTATTACCACCAAAGGCCAAAGGTTTTCTATTATCCATCAACAACTTTGCATATAGTATTGCACGCAGTTGTTGGTTATCTGCTCCTAATGATTTCCACAACGCAGATGGTAACATTATGAGCCAAAGCAAAAACTTACTCATCGTTGTTGTTTGTATTTTCTCTGTTAGTAAAAGCTGCAGCAAAACTTCCTGCCTGAGTTCCGTAGTTATCTCCTAATGTTCGTTTAGAGAATATTTGTTCCAGAGTATCATTTTCATCCTCTCTTAACTCTTCAATAGTTCCATCTGCGATAATTGTTCCTTTATCGATCAACACAATTCTGTCTGACACCTTTTCAACAACATCCATCATGTGCGAACAATAAAAAATAGTACAACCCTGAGATTTCAAAAACTGTAATAATTCTTTCACCATAATGACAGCATTCGCATCCAGTCCGGATAGAGGTTCATCCAGAATTACAATAGATGGATTATGTATCAACCCGGATATGATCAACACTTTTTGACGCATCCCTTTCGAAAAGCCATCCATGCGTTGATCTAAATTATCTGCCAGCCCGAATGAAGAAATCATTCTTGAAGTTCTGTCTTCTATTTCTTCATCAGTAAGGTGATACAGTTTTCCCACAAACGATAAATACTCTCTAGGTGTAAGCAAATCGTATAATTCTGTAAGCTCGGGTATGTAGCCTATTTTCTTTTTTACCTCCAAAACATTATTTACCACATTAACGCCATCTACAATTACCTCCCCTTCAAACTCTTGTATTATACCTGCCAGTATTTTTACAGTTGTAGATTTACCTGCTCCGTTTGGGCCTATATAACCAATAATTTGCCCTGCAGGCACTTCGAGGTTAACATTATTCAGAGCTTTTTTGTCTCCATATGTTTTAGACAAACCTTTTATGCTGATGACTGTGCTCATATAGTTAGTATTCAATTTTGTACGAAAAGTTTCAAAAATAGGCTTCTCATCAACAAAACAAATCCCCTTAATCGAGTTATTTTATTCACATATAAAAAAAAACACCTACAAAGAGCACTCAGATTAAAAATCTATATCTCTGATGACAAAATAGTGACATGAACTATTGTAAATACATTATTTACATATTAAATTATTATTTAAATAGAATGTATTTTACAACGCTTTAAAGAAAAGTCAAATCAAAAAAATACTTAAAATATAATCCATTGTGTATAAAACTTCAACTTTAAGCAATACACCAACCAACTCCACTATTGTTTTTGGCGTCTATATATTATGTTAAAACACTGCATTTAGTTATATTTATACCTTAATATATAAAACGCGCATTATATTATGAAAAAACATTATTTAGTAATAGCCATTATCGCTCTTCTAGGTACATTTTTCACGCCAAAGCAAGCGGAGGCATCTCACGCAGCGGGAGCGGAGATCATATATGTACACATCAGCGATTCTACTTATCAGTTTTTCTTTAAGTTTTATCGTGACTGTACGGGTATCTCAGAGCCCGGTACGGTAAACTTGTGTTTTTATAACACCTGTACGAACCAGACTTTCAACCAAACGATGCAGAAGTGGACAGGAACACTTCCACCGGATAACCGTCCTAACGGTTCATCAGTATCAG
>JAUICZ010000012.1 GCA_030429205.1 Bacteroidia bacterium | reverse complement strand
AAGTGGCTACAGGTAATACCGTTAAGGTGCAATTGAGTGATTTGCCATCAGGAGTGTATATGTTACAATATACAGACGATGAGCGCAGAGAGCAGATCAAGTTCAATAAGCAATAAGCTAAGTATTAAAATTTATTTAAAAAGGGTGGCCATTACTAGGCCACCCTTTTTAATATTTGCTCATACCATGCTGGTAAAGGCATGCAAGACTGTTTGCAATGACGCTATTTTTCTTCTTTTTAAAGGGTAGTTAATTTCAATTTAATCGATAGGTAGTAGCATTTTAATTGATAAGATATTTTTAAATATCTGTATCTACATAGTTTTACTTGATACATCAGTGTTTTCTAGCGTTACTTATTTCATAAATAATTACGCAGCACGTTGGAAAATTAATCTTAACACTTAAAATATCAGGTAAATGAAGCAAATCAACTTTTTTAAAAACGTTGCTTTCTGTGTTGTCGTTCTGGTAGCTACTTTTAATGTTACGGCATTTGCTCAGTTGAGCGGTACGTATACGGTAGGTGGTACCAGCCCGGACTATTCGACACTAAGCGCAGCGATCAGTGCATTAAATAGTCAGGGTGTAAACGGCCCTGTAGTATTTAATATTCGTGACGGTAATTTCTCGGGAAGTAGCTGGCGCGGTGAAATTGGTAATGTAACTGGTGCAAGTTCTACTAACACTATTACTTTCCAATCTCAAAACGGTAACAAAGCAAACTGTACATTAAGTCCTAGTGGTAGTTCTTCTTCGAACTATGTGTTTTACTTAAACAATGCTAAATATGTTACAATTAAAGATTTAACACTTAACAATACCAGCTCTAGCTATGGGTGTGATATTAGAATAGCAGGTGCTGCTAAGTATTGTAACATTGAGAACTGTGTTTTAACAGGTCATACGGGTAGCTCTACCAGTACAAACAAAGCACGTGTGTATGGTAGCGGTATCGCAACATCTTCAGATTTTACTTTTGAAAACTGTACATTCGATCGTGGGTCTATGGCAACATACTTGAGAGGTAATGGTACAACTACGCTTGTTAGTAATTACGTTTTCAAAAACAATACAATAAATAACCCCTACTACTATTGGATGTATAATTATTATGCAGGTGATTTCACTTTTGAAAACAATACGTTCAATCGTTCAGGTTCTGCATCAAGCTATTTTTACGGTTTATATATCTACCGTTGTGGTAATGCTAATGTTGTAAAGAATAATATTTTCAACAATACATGTAAAGCATATTATAACTATTGTACTTATTTCTATTACAATAACTACTATACAAACAATAAAACAAGTACTCCACTTGTTGAAGGGAATATATACAACATGAGTACTGTTAACAATACTCGTTACAGCAGACCTTCATATGACTATAGAGCTAGATATTGTCATTACAAGAACAATACATATAACATAAGTAGTACTTACAGCTCATGTTACATTCAATTGTATTATGCGCATTATTATGGTGAAAATTGTTTAGCAGAAGATAATACTTACAACCTAACTAACAATAATGGTGGTTATGGTTATGCAGGTTTATATTACGGTAATAAAGACACCTTCAGGAATAATACCATCAATATGAACGGTAATATGTATTCTTACCCGTACTTCTATTACACACAGAACTATTACATCGTAAATAACACCATCAACGTAAAAACAAACAGCAGAACGGCATATGGTGCTTACATATATAGGTATGGTGGTATTTTTGCTTACAACAAAATTACTGTAGAAAGTAACTACGGTACTATTTATGGGTTGTATCCGTATTATTCAGAAGGTAAGTTGTACAGCAACTCTGTATGGACAAAGACCGCAAGTAGTAACTACACTTGTCGTATGTATCGTACTTACAAAGGTTGTGAGATTTATAACAATACCTTCTACAGTGCAGCTACTGGTAGTACCAACTATACAATGTATGCTTATCAAACATCCTCTTCGTATGGTGGTAAAGTGTATAACAACATATTTGCACGTTCTGGTACAAATGGTCGTTTGTTTTACTGTTATAGGTCTAGCTATATTGAAGCAGATCATAATTTGTACTCAGCATCAGGCGGAAGCTTTTTCCAACAAGCTAGCCCGTCATATTCTACAAATAGTTTATCTAATTGGCGTCTACAAACTAAGCTAGATAAGAACTCGTTGAAGTATATAGCACCTTTTAATGATGCTGCTAACAAAGATTTGAGTATTGATCCGGATGCGCCAGGCGCCTGGGCAGTAAACGGTCGTTCATTGCATGATACGAGTATAGCAGTTGATATTACAGGCACAGCCCGTCCGACAACGGTGCAGGCTGGTGTACCTGATTTGGGAGCATATGAAGTAACGCCGACGAGCACACCTCCAAATGCGACAGCGACACCATCGAGTCCTGTAGCTAACAGCACACAGGTGTTTACCTTTGGTGAAGATACCGTAGCCACAATAGATTGGGGTGCAACAGTACCATCAACGTATACCATGCGTCAATATACAGGTACCCAGGCAAGTCCAATGCCTGCAGGTGTAGGCCGTATGTTCTTCTATACAGCAGCAACGCCAA
>JAUICZ010000005.1 GCA_030429205.1 Bacteroidia bacterium | reverse complement strand
CTGATACTGATGAACCGTTAGGACGGTTATCCGGTGGAAGTGTTCCTGTCCACTTCTGCATCGTTTGGTTGAAAGTCTGGTTCGTACAGGTGTTATAAAAACACAAGTTTACCGTACCGGGCTCTGAAATACCCGTACAGTCACGATAAAACTTAAAGAAAAACTGATAAGTAGAATCGCTGATGTGTACATATATGATCTCCGCTCCCGCTGCGTGAGATGCCTCCGCTTGCTTAGGCGTGAAAATCGCCACAAGAGCAAAAACCAAACTAAGTGTTAAAAATGAGCGTATTTGCTTCATGATTCCGTATATAAATATTTGTTAATCTAAACTTTATAATGCTAACAAATATAACAATTGAGCAGTAGAAAACAATACTAAAAATTCTAAACAGCAATCATCATATTATCGCATAAAACATATATATAACATGCTTCTGTAAAATACCAGACATGACAATTATTCCTAAGGTTGGGAGGCTTTCCAAAAATTATTTATATTATTAATAATCTGTTGATTATCAATCAACTTCATACAGTTAAAATGCCCCTTAGGACATTTGTTATATCCTATCTTAGAACAAGGACGACAACTTAAATTAAGATTTTCAATAATAACAGATTCTTTAGCTATGGTTGTATTGAGGTTATTGTAGCCGAAATAAGGAAACATGCCCATTTCCGGTGTAGTGTTTCCCCATAGCGATATTAGTGGTTTTTTATATGCTGCAGCTATATGCATCAATCCTGTATCATTCGATACGACAACTTTTGAAAACTTTACTAAACAAGCAGACTCATCAAGAGTAAACTTGCCACAAGCGTTATATACTTTCACATTGTCTACAGTAGCAATCTCCTGCCCGGCAGTTTTATCGTCAGGCCCACCTAATAGGATCACAGGGTAAGGACTCAGCTCACAAAACTCTTTCCACTTTTCGATCGGATACTTTTTAGTGGAATAAGAGCCCCCAATTACGCAAGCTACGTAACCGGCCCAATGGCTCATGGGTATATCTTTGTTGGTCACCTCCGCTTTCTTGGGCAGAAAGTAATCCAACCCCTTACCATCATTTTTGATCCCTAATGGTCGGACAGCGGCAAAATATCGCTCAACTATACTTTTATCAGGCAGCAGATTCTTTTTAAAATTGACGTATATCCACTTCTTAAAATTGAGTTTGTTAAAGGTGAGACTTTTAGATTTTAAAGCCCTTTTCACTTTTAATGTTCGGATATTTTTGTGCAAATCTATTACATAATCATACTCTTCTTTCTTTAGATCTGATAACAATTCGTTCCAATTATCATCTAAATAAAAGCACTTATCAATGTAAGGGTTAGGCAAAACAACAGAACGAAAAGACGCCTTTGTTACATAGTGTACTTGAGCATCTGCTAACTGCTCTTTTAAACATCTTACAATGGGAGTAGTAAGTACAATATCTCCAATAGAAGAAAACCTTATAACTAATATCTTCATCAGGGCAACAATATAACTACTTATAAGTTGTTAGGCGCAAATTTCAACTCGCACCATAGCTTATCTTCAACTGCCAACAGCTTTTCTTTAGCTCCACTACTGATACCAATGATACAATTATGATATTGTTTTGTTTGCGGTACAGGCCCCAACACTTTCACAAAAACCGTTTTATCCGTACCCGGGTTATGAACTTTGATAATAGTACCAACCTTAGCCGTGTTATGAAAGGCATAATATTTCTTAGCACCTGTAGGCTTATTCTTCATTTCAAAAAAAACAGCAGCACCCTTTTCTTCTACAACTAGCTTTTCGTCGCTAGTTTGCGACATATATAATCGCTCTATTTTAGGCAAGGTATCTCTCCAGTTTTTCCTTAGAACGATAACCGTTTTTCCATTTACGACTTTCTTAACCGTATCGTACCCTACTTTCTTCTCTTTCTTTTTGGCAATAGAATCCAGGCTCTTTCCCTTTTTCTTCTTATTCACTTCTTCTACTCCTGCTTCTTCTGCAGTCATATCATACAACACCCAGCCTACAAATAATTGTCTGCCCTCTTCAATATAATTATCAGGCATTTTATTCCACTTCTGCATTTGCTTTTGCTGTACCCCAGATACATGTGCTATACGAAACAAGTTATCATACTTACCTACTTTGTATAACAAAGGTCTGATATCACTTCTGTTAGTAGAGTTTCTTTTTACCTGGTTGTATGCTCCTAAGGGGATATATAATGTAGAGTCAGGCACTAAACCTGTTTGGTAACTCACCTTATTCATGTCTGCCAACAAAGCTGGTGGTACATGATATCTTTTAGATAGCTTAAATAAGGTCTCTCCCCATTTAATTGTGTGAGCTATCACCCATTTATCGTTATGAAAAACAACTTGTAATGTGTCACGTCCTTTAGGTGCTTCTCCTTCTGTTTGTACAATTATCTGAGCTTTTGAAAGCAAAGAAAAAGAGACCAATAGTGACAAAAATAATATCCTCAACATATGTACTGCCAATTCTATCTTATCAAAATACAACAATTATGCCCAATCTTCATCATCAATACTCATTCTTATACGCCAATGCTTAGGCAAATAATTATTCACTCTGTTACCTAATGCTTTAATCCAGCCTAAGCCTTGTCCTGCATAACATACCACATACCAACCTTTTGGCAGATCAGGCAAAGTCATCTCCTCTTTTTTCAAAAACTTTAACGCTTGCTCTTTATCTACATCAACCGTTGGCAGCCTTTCAGAACGATGAATACTTAAAGCAATATCATGTGCAGGCAGCCACTCTTTCTTTGAAGGCACACCTAATGATACGCCTACCCTGCGCAAGTATAAACTCTGCGAAAGCATCAGATAATCTACCTCATGATCAGCATGTATAGCCACATACTCATCTTTGTGTTGCAAACACAACCAGTCCTGTATATTCAGTAAATGTGCTGCCTGCTCTTTTATTTTTTTATCCTGTTTAGATTTAAGTTTGGGAAGCTTTGCAGCACCGGTAACACCTTTCTTTTTAAACATAGAAATGAAGAACCCTTCTCCCTTTACCAAGTGAGGAAAGAACCTATACCCTTTAATGCCATTTTGAGATATTGTGGTTTCGATGCCCCACTCTTGATTGATAGATACAGACAATGGTTCTATTTGAAATTCATCTGCTACCCAATCGAGCATTCCTTCATTTTCTTTTTCAGAATATGAGCAGGTAGAGTAAACTATGATTCCATCTTCTTTTATACTCGGCCATACATCTGCCAGTATCCTCTTCTGTCTTTCAGCACATAAATCTACATTAGCTACGCTCCACTCATTAATAGCGCGCTTATCTTTACGAAACAACCCAGAACCGCTGCACGGTGCATCAACTACAACTACATCAAAATAACCTTTGAGCTTTTTAAAATCTTTGGGATCGTTACAAGTTACCCAGGTATTCATATATCCCCAGCGGGTCATATTTTCTTCAAGTATTGATGCCCGGGTACGTATTACTTCATTACTTACAAACAGACTGGTCTCGTCTAATAATGATGCGATCAATGTACTCTTCCCTCCGGGCGCAGCACACAGGTCTAACACGCGCAAACCTTGCTTCTCCGGTAACACCTCTTTCAGCAAATGATGTACGAACATACTGGAAGCTTCCTGCACATAATATGCACCAGCATGAAACAAAGGATCTTTTGTAAAAACAGGACGTTCAGATAAATACCTACCACTAACACACCATGGCACCTCTTTTTGTCCGGAAAAAGCATTTGTGTCTTTAAACGGATTAAGCCTGATAGATGTAGGGGCAACTAACTGGTGAGCAGACAAGAATGCCTCTTGGTCAAACCCATTTCGTTCAGCCAGCTCTTGTAATAATATATCGGGTACTTTACTAATGACAACTCGATATTAAAAGATGCCTGTATAATTATGCGGAGTTATAGCACGCAACTCCTTCTTCACCTTTCCGGACACTTTCAACCCTTTGATAAACTCGTGAATGTCTTGCTTAGTAATGCTAGACTTACCTCTGGTTAAATCTTTAAGTGCTTCGTATGGCTTAGGATAATTCTCGCGACGCAAAATAGTTTGTATTGCTTCTGCCACTACCGCCCAGTTATCTTCAAGGTCTTCTTTCAACTTGTCTTTATTCAGCAACAGTTTACCAATACCTTTCTCCAAACTATGCAACGCCAATAAGCTGTGCGCAACAGGTACACCTATATTCCTCAACACAGTACTATCTGTAAGGTCTCTTTGCAAACGGCTGATCGGCAACTTTGCACTTAAGTGCTCATACAACGAATTTGCAATACCTAAATTACCTTCGGCATTTTCAAAGTCTATCGGGTTTACTTTATGCGGCATAGCACTGCTGCCTATTTCTCCCTTCTTAGTTTTCTGCTTGAAGTACTCCATAGATATGTATGTCCATATATCACGAGCGAAATCAACCAGTATAGTATTGATACGTTTCAAGGCATCGAACTGTGCAGCAAAGTTGTCGTAGTGCTCTATCTGTGTAGTATACTGCATACGCTCCAGCCCCAACTTCTTGTTCACAAAGTCGTTACCAAATTTCTGCCAATTCATTTCAGGAAATGCAACATTATGCGCATTGAAATTACCTGTTGCGCCACCAAATTTAGCCGCATGTGGTATGTGGCTTAACAAGAACACCTGCCCTCCCAATCGCTCTACAAACACCATAATCTCTTTACCTAGAGTTGTAGGTGATGCAGGCTGACCGTGAGTTTTTGCCAGCATAGGAATACCGGCCCAATCTTCTGCCAGTTTTTCCAGTGTAAGTATAATGTTTTGCAGTGCAGGCAAGTACACTTCTTCCATGGCCTCTTTCCAACTTAATGGAACAGCAGTGTTATTAATATCCTGACTGGTTAAACCAAAATGCACCCACTCCAGCACATCATCAGCATCCATTTCCTTCAACTGCTCTTTCAAAAAGTACTCAACAGCCTTTACATCATGATTCGTTATACGCTCTGTTGCTTTTATCTTCTGCGCATCCTCTACAGAAAATTCAGTATATATCTTACGTAACCTACCGGCGGTAACACCCTCCGGCATTTCAAACACTTTTTTCTGAGCTAAGAAGATAAAGTACTCCACCTCTACCAATACGCGATAGCGTATCAGCCCATACTCCGAGAAATATGGTGCTAAAGCATCTAATTGTTTTCTGTATCGTCCGTCTACAGGACTAATAGCTGTGAGTGCAGATAATTCCATGAGCACAAAGATAATCCGTTATTGATATATTAAGGTGCAACCCTGCAGTTGTTCGCCACAATTGTTCTTTTTTGTTTCAGAAATGAAAGTTTTTCCATTAAAACGATAGCTATTTGTTTCAAAATGTTTCAGAAACAGGAGTTTTTGCAAAAAAGCCCTTAAAGTAAAAATGCCCGCCGGTGGGCAGACATTTACTGTATCTATTTTATTAATATATTTAAATATTATTGCCATATATTTACATGACAAATATACAAATTTTTAAACTATTCATAAAACTCACTCCTATCCATCCTCCACCTCTTTACCGATTGTTCAAAATTCAAATAACCCGGTGTTGTCACATATTCTTTCTCGAACACAAAACCTACTTTCTCTAATGTTTTATTAGGCGCCGGGTTTAGTGCATACGGCTCACAGTAAATAGTGTTCAGCTCTAATGTTTCAAAAAATAAAGGTAGACTTTTTTTCACCAGCTCAACCCCCATCCCCTTCTGCCTTAAACTCCCATCCCAAATATGCAGGTGCATATATGCCTCTTGCCCGAAGATTATCTTATTGACATTACAATGCCCTACAGCCTCCCCGTCTACCTCCCATATAGTAGCATACGATTGCTTCTCATTGTAAGGATTATTCAATTGCGATTGCAGCATTTCTGTAACAGCTGCTCTTGTAGGTAGTTTATTGAGGTCTACTCCCATGCTCTGCATAAAATCATCATCGTTATCTACCCAATACGATGCGATACGCGGAACGTCCCTCTCTTCTATTTCTCTAACTGATAAATGCATAACTTCTTATATCATAACTTTGAAAAAATGAATTTACAGGCTTTACTGGACAAATACAGCGTTGATGTAGAAATTGATACACTTTTAACCAAGTGGCAGGAGCCGCAAAGGCATTACCACGACCAAACTCACCTGAATGACCTTATAAACCAGATAGAGGTTCTATATAACAAAAACAAGATCAGTAAAGATGAAGAAGAAAAGCTTTTACTAACCGCTATTTTTCATGATATCATCTACCAACCTACACGAAAAGACAATGAAGAAAAATCAGCGGAATACTTCATCAGTCTTTGCAAACACCCTGACAATCCTAACATACACGATATAAAGCAAGCTATACTAGACACAAAACACCATCAATCTAAGCAACCTTTTTCCAAACTATTCAACCAGTTGGATATGAATATTGTTACACGGCCTTTTGAAGAATTATTGGAATGGGAAAAGGGGTGCTACGAAGAGTACAAAGTTTACGGTGAGACACTATACAAACATGGCCGCCTTGAATTTTTAAAAACGTTACCTAAACAATATCCTCAAAACAAAGAACACCTAAAACAGCTAATAGAATGGGTGAAAAAGCATTATTAATTAATGATTTTCTCTATTAAGGAGTTGAAGAAACACCTTCCAGTAAAAATTTAGATTTCACTTTTCTGAACAAAAATTCATGATGCTGGTTTTCATGCTCATGTTCTGATACATACGTATGAATAAGAACGTAAAAAACTCTTCTGGCGCCATATGGCCTTACACCACTCTTGTAACGTATTTCAGCAACTGCTTTTGACAAATCAGTCACTGGCAGCACATTTTGGTATTGCTTCAAAAATGTATCAATCGGAACATTATAATCTTCAGGCGGGTAATTGCCATCCACCTCCAACTGACAAACCATACAGTCTATCAACCCGGTACTAGTCTTTCTTATATAACCAGTATCATTGTTTTGAAATGCCTTTATTAATTGCAGGAAGGATTTTTGAAATGCTTTTTGCTCCTTCTTACCGGAAACAATAATCCGAAAATCTAACTGTGCTACAGATGTAATAGAGTAACATAACAAACATACAATCAACAAAAACACCCTCATGCTACTTCCACTTTATGTTACAACCAATACCGGGCAGTTGTTGTCCATTGTATTCCTTACCGTCAATCAGCACATCCAGCACATTGCGTATACCCTCACCAGTAACGGGCAATCCATTACCGGGACGTGAACTATCTAACTGGCCATGATAAACAGACTTCAATTCTTTATCAAAAACATACAAATCGGGTGTACAAGCAGCATTATAAACTTTTGCTACCTCTTGTGTTTCATCGTACAGATACGGAAAGGGATATCCCAACTTTTCAGCCTGCTCTTTCATTTGCAGAGGTCCGTCTTGTGGATAATTCACCACATCGTTACTGCTGATTGCCACAAAGCCAACACCTTTATTTTTATAATCGTTAGCTAATGCTATCAAACCGTCATTCACATGTAGTACATACGGACAATGGTTACAAATAAACATCACAACCGTTGCGACCGCTCCTTTTACATCTGTCAGAGATAATATTTTATCGCTTACTGTATCAGTTAATGAGAAATCGTGAGCCTGTGTTCCTTGTTCAAAACTGTTTGATGGGGTCAATGCCATTACTATCTTTATACATTTAAGTTATTACAAAACTAATGCTTCACTTAAACTTTTCTCCTTTTCCGACACTACATACAGAAAGGCTGGCACTAAGACAAGTGTCTCTGAATGACTTTGATGAAATATTTTATCTACGTACAAATGAAGCGGAGAATAAATACATATACCGCCCTCAACCTAAAACAAAAGAAGTTGTAGCACAGTTTATAGAGAAAATAACCAATTCGTTGGTCTATAATGAATCTATCACATGGGGTATTACATTAAAAGGCGTCAATAAAATTATCGGCACAATTGTATTCTGGAACATAGAACCCGACCAACATCTGGCGGAGATAGGATATACCCTGGCAGTTGCTCATCAAAACAGAGGAATCATGAGTGAAGCCATGGCTGCAGTTATTGATTATGGCAGCAGTGTTATGAACCTGAAAACTATAACCGCCTATACACACAAAGACAATAAAACATCCATAAAACTGCTTAAAAAGCATGGCTTTATCAGAGACATTGAACTTGAAAAAATAAAAATTGTTGGCGAAGAACCTAAAACTAACACTATATATCGATTAGCTATTGGCTAGCTTTTTTTTAAGCACATTTATTAGCTTATCTATATCTTCTTTACTGTTATAAATGTGAGTAGAAACCCTAATACAGTTCACTCCGTTCTCAGGCACCTGTCTTATCCTAACATCCTCAGCCAGGCAGGCTTTATATATATCTTTATAATCTTTTCTTTTGGAAATAAAACTGTTTATGCCGCAATAAGACCTTTCCTCTGTAGGAGTAATGAGCTCTACATGTTGATCAAGTTCCTGTAGTCTTTCCTGTACGTAGCTACCTAAATACTTTATGCGACTGCTTACATTTTTCATGCCGATACCCTCCATAAAATCTACCGCTGCGACAACGCCTCTGGCCAATGCTAACGATTGTGTGCCGCCAAAGTACCTGTGTGCACTATCTGCGTAACCTCCCATACGTGTAGGTTCTTCTACAAGATTCCAGTCATTCTTATTACTACCGGCTCCTACAAAATAAGACTGTAAGGTATCTTGAAAATCTTTACGCACATAAACATACCCTGTCCCCATGGGGCCCAATAACCATTTATGTCCACAGCTTGCATATGTATCGCACCCAAGGTCATGAAGATCTAATTCTAACATACCTGTGCCATGTGCACCGTCAATACAGGTATATATCCCCATTCTTCTGGCCATTGCACATATTTCTTTCACAGGCATTACCTGGCCTTGTGTACATGGTATATGTGGTATTGCTATTACTTTGGTTTTATTGGTGATCTTTTCTTTTATGCGCGCCAATGTACCTTCTACAGTATTCGCAGGAATGAATGATTTAACAACGATACCATGCACTTTTTGCCTATTCAGCCATGGTAATGCATTACCAACATGCTCATGAGTGGTAAGTAAAACTTCATCTTTTTTCTTCAAAGGCACACCCCAGCAAACTATATTAATACCCTCTGTAACATTATGGGTTAACGCGATCTCATCATCAGCAGCACCTACCAGCCTCGCATAGGCCTCTATGCTCTTTTCGTATCCTCTGTACCCTGCATCTTTATTCGTATACATCATCCCCTCGTACATGGCATCTATAACAGGATAGGGAGAGGGCCCCATTGTTCCATTATTCAGGTATGTCCACCTCTTCTCAAGCGGAAAAAGTGTTCTGACATTTTTCCAGTAACCTTCATCATCAGGTGCAATGTCTCCTGTATGATCTTTTACTTCTTTTGATGCGGCAAACAGCTCTATATCTGACAATGAATATGCAGCCAGAAATGCTGATGAGCGTAAGAATTTTTTTCTATCAAATTTCATAGGGGTATAGCATTAATAACCCTTTAAACTATATAAAACTGATGAGGATTTATAAATCATAAGCCAGCAAAACCCTATTTACTTAATTTATCCTAAATTTGGATCAAGAGAATAACCTATGAATAAGTACTATTTTACCCTTGCAGTAGTGTTTTTTTATGCTCAAATACTTTCTGCTCAAACAATAATAAACGACTACACCCCTGTAACAGGATACGACCCTACTTGTAATAGCTTAATAGTAACCAACGCAACATCTTTTAGTACTGGGGATGAGGTACTGGTTATACAAATGAAGGGTGCTGAAATTGACACTAGTAATACATCCGCTTTTGGGACATTAAAGTCTTTAAACAATTGTGGTAACTATGAGATCAATAAGGTACGTGTAATTGCAGGTAATGCAGTTGGGTTAGATTACAACCTCACCAATAATTATGACTACGCCGCAGGCAAGGTACAATTAGTAAGAGTGCCACGCCATAGCAACTACACTGTCAACAGTACTCACTCATGCGCCCCATGGAACGGTTCGTCAGGTGGAGTTTTTGCCATTATTGTCAGCAATACACTTACACTGAACAACAATATTGATGTATCAGAAAAAGGATTTAGAGGAGGCGCAAATGCAAACAATATATTTCACACACAATACACCAGAAACCAACAAGATTACTGTTATCCCGTCAACAATTTTAGTGGCGCTATGAAAGGCGAAGGCATCACAGAAGTTTCTACCAATAAACAGTACTGTCGCGGAGAGCTGTATAATGGTGGTGGTGGTGCAAACAGTACCAATTCTGGTGGCGGCGGCGGTGGCAATGGCGGTGCCGGCGGACAAGGCGGAGACGAATGGGTAGGCGCTCCCGCAACTGCTGTAGGTGGCAGAGGCGGACAAGCTTTTGCATACAACCCTAGTGTTAACAAAATTACCATGGGTGGCGGCGGCGGCGCTGGCGATGTTAATGATAGACACACTTCTGACGGAGGTAATGGAGGTGGTATTGTTCTGATATTTGCAGGAACAATTGTAGGCAACAATAAAATCCTGGCAGCAAACGGCGAGCAAGGTTTAGATTGCTCTCCCTCATCATCCTTTCAATGTAATGACGGATTTGGTGGCGGTGGGGCTGGCGGTACTATACTCATCAATGCGCAAACCTTATCTAACATTAATGTGCATATTGCAGGTGGCAGAGGGGCAAACCTCAATACTAACTCAGGAGCGCATGCACCGGGTGGCGGTGGGGCCGGAGGAGCACTATTAGTAAATAATGCCTCACTATTCTCCAACATCAACTTTAATTTTACTGGCGGAGTGGCAGGCATATTAACGATGGGAGCCTCTACAACCAATTGGGGTGCAAAAGCAGGCAATCAAGGAGATACCACAAGCAATTTTATAATACCATTTGCCTCTACACCTTTCAACTTTAGTGGATTAAATGCAAGCATATCCGATTCTGTATCTGCATGTAAAACCATGACTTTCAGGTTAACAACCTCAAGCTCTATTAATAGTGTTGACTGGGATTTGGGTGACGGGAACACAAGTAATGGAGCTACAATAACGCACACGTATAACACATCCGGCAACTACACTATTCGCGCAATAATTAAAACAACAGGAGGCTGTAGCGACACCCTTCAAAAAAACATACAAGTACCAGACAATAACATTAACGAAACCATCATAGATTCTATTATTGGCTGTAAAGAGATCATACTATCTTCTCAAAACAACGGCAGTAAAATAAAGCAATATGAATGGAGCCTGGGTGACGGAAACACTGACAGCACTAACCCTGTATCGCACAGGTATAATCAACCCGGCACTTACAATATACAACTGATTGTTACAGATAGCATTGGCTGTGCCGACACAATAAATCATAGCATTTCTTTTACAAACGTACTAGACTACAACATTACGGATAGTGTGATAGACTGTACAAAAGCTGCGTTTGACACAGTTTATGTTTCTGGTCCGAAAGCAGCATCCATCCTTTGGGTGTTTGACGATGGCAATACCAGCACCTCTGCACCAATACAGCACAGATACCAGAAAACAGGAACTTACTTAGTAAAATTAATAGTTAGAGACACTGCAGGCTGCACAGATACCAGCTCAAAACTATTGGCTTTACAGCAGTACCCCATAACGATAGAAGCATCAAATGACACACAGGTTTGTTTTAAAAACGAAACTACATTAACTGCAGCAGGTGCCGCTACATACACATGGACACCACAAAATGCACTTGACAACAATAAAGGAGCTTCTGTAATTGCACGACCTACAGAAACAATAACATATACCGTAGTTGGTGTAGACACTGCAGGCTGCAGAGGTACAGATACTGTTCGTGTGGAGGTTTTACCTCTTCCCGATATCAAAATCAGCGCAACGAGAGACTATGTCACCTGCGATTCGCCAGAAGTGTTCCTATTCGCATCTGGCGGAAAAGACTATGAATGGTTTCCTGAAGAGTATTTCCCTAACAAAAACTCGATTAACCCAAGTGTTGCTCCAGACCTCAATACAAAATTCAGCGTAAAAGGATATGATGATTATGGATGTTGGAATATTGTGAGCCTTATCATTAAAGCAGAAAGGATGTCGAAAATATTTATGCCGACGGCTTTTACCCCTAACAGAGATGGCTTGAATGACGCTATCAAGCCGATAGTAGTATGCAACTTCAACTTTGAACGAATGATGCTCTACAACAGGTGGGGAGAGCTTGTATACAGCACAAACGACATCAGCAATGGTTGGGACGGCACATACAATGGTAAAACGCAAGACCTTGGCACGTATCAATACATGATCACCGGAAAGAATGATACCGGTAGTGACATCATGTTTAAAGGCAACTTTGTACTAGTACGTTAATCATTGTTTGCCTTAACGAAGGTATAACTGTAACCATCGGGGTGATTATCAGCCATTCTTAGTGTGTCCTTATATATACCATCTACAATCCAACCTGCCAGGCCTGTGAACAAAACATATGTACTGTCCCCGGTGTGAATATCAGTTTTCTGTTTCCAACTATACTTTTGTCTTGAGGTATCTCCATTTTTTTCAGAGATCATGGTACCATTGCCTAAAAAAGTATAATAGAGGTCTTCAAAATTATTCTTATCGCTACCTGTTATACCTCCTATGGAATTGAGCATTTTCCAACGTATGCCCTCTACATATTTCTTCATAGTATCCAGCGGCTTGTCAGATAACACTACAGTTGTCGGTCTGTAGTTTTTACTATGTTTTGCTACAGGCTTATTGCTTTTGCAGGCATAAACAAATACAATCAAAACGACTATCCAAAGTGCATATTTAACACTACCCATGCAGGCAAGATAGTAATTGTTATTTACCAAAACGAGGGTGATACTTCGCCAATGTATCTCTGAGAAAGCTACGATCCAGGTGAGTATAGATCTCTGTCGTAGTGATACTCTTATGTCCCATCATTTCTTGCACGGCTCTCAAGTCTGCTCCGGCCTCAACTAAATGAGTAGCAAAAGAGTGCCTTAAAGTATGTGGATGTATATTTTTTTTGATACCGCTTTTTGCGGTGAGGTTCTTAAGAATAGTGAACACCATTACTCTTGAAAGCTGAGATCCTCTTCTGTTTAAAAACAGTATATCCTCATGGCCGGGCTTGATATTCATGTGGCTACGCACATGATCTTTGTACAGCTCTATTTGTTTTATGGCTGTGCTACCTATCGGCACCAGCCTTTCTTTATTGCCCTTACCAATAACACGCACAAAATCTACATCTAAATATAAATTGGACAGCTTCAGCCCAATCAACTCACTAACACGCAAACCACAGCTATACATTGTTTCCAGCATAGCCCTGTTACGTTGTCCTTCGGGCGTGCTATGGTCTATTGCTGCAAATAGCTGATCTATCTCTTCTATACTTAAAAATACAGGCAGTGCTCTTTTTAGCTTAGGAGCTTCTAATAACTCTGTAGGGTTGTCGCGAACTACTTCCTCTAACATCAAATACCTGAAGAAAGCCTTGATACCGCTCAACACCCGCGCCTGAGTATTTGCGGTTAATTCAAGCTCGTTAATATAAGCGAGAAAAGACTGTAGGTGTTTTTGTTCTACCTGTGTTAGGCTCACGTTATTATGCTCGTTGTATATATACTCTCCCAGCATATGCACATCTCGCAAATACGCTTCAACTGTATTGTCGGACATGGAGCGCTCTAACTGCAAATACGCTTTAAAACCTTTTATATATGCTGCCCAAACCGGGGAGTCTTTACTCATTTCTCATTTTATCCAACAGATGCCCTAGTGTTTTTGCCTCTTCTGTTGTTAGACTATTAATAATATTCTGTTGATAGTCCTCAATATGTGGTGCTACTTGCTCTAATATTTGCATACCATCATCTGTAATTGCAATATCCACTCTACGTCTGTTATCAGAACATTCTTCTCTGGTTACCAGCTTTTTTGCCACTAGTTTGTCTATAAGTCTAGACACATTCGACATCTTCTGTATCATCCTGTTTTGAATCTCGTACAGGTTCATTGCATTACCATCCTGCCCTCTCAATATTCGTAACACATTATATTGAGGCTCAGTAATATCATAGGGTTTAAGTATGTGCATCATTTTTTGCTGTAGCCACACTCCTGTAAACATAGTATTAAGCATGGCACGGCTGTGCGGGTCTTCTATAGGCTTAGTTACTAAGTGTTCCTCTAAAGTTCGCATAAATAAAATTTTTAGTAAACGGCGTCTACAAAAATAGACAATAACGGGATTTTATTAATATTGCCCTAACTAACTATGTATAAAATAGCAATAATCAACGGTCCTAACCTAAACTTGCTGGGCGAGCGAGAGGTAGATATTTACGGTAATATCAGCTTTGAAGATTACCTCGCTAAACTTGAAAATATGCACCCTGATGTTCAACTTTCATATTACCAAAGTAATGTAGAAGGAGAACTTGTGAACCATATACATACATGCAGGGAAACAGTTGATGGCATTGTATTTAACGGTGCCGGGTATACTCATACCAGCGTAGCTATAGCCGATGCTATTGCCGCCATAAAGCCCCCTGTAATAGAAGTGCATATTTCCAATTTGTACGGTCGTGAAGATTATAGAAAAACCTCTTTAACTGCCTGTAATTGTGTAGGCATTATTACCGGTTTGGGGCTCAACGGATATCACTTAGCCATTGAACATTTTAAGCACATATTAACCTCTGAAGCCCCTTAAAAAGGCTGCTACCTCCATTCTTTTTTTGCCTTGTTGTTGAATATCATCGGCATACACCCAGCCGTCTTTAGCTGCAAAACGCAAATAGGTTTTGCCATCTGTATCGTAATCTCCGGGCTGTTTAGAGGTATCTGACAGTTCGTAATGTGATGTATATATTTTAAATACCTTATCCTGCAACTCTGTATATGCACCCGGATATGGTGATAAACCACGAATCTGATTATGGATATTTAGTACAGGTTGAGTCCAGTCTATAAGTGTATCTTCTTTGAAAATTTTAGGTGCCGCTTTTAACTCCTCTTCTGCAATGTTTGCCTGCGGCACTTCTGTTAACTTATCTTCTGCTAACCCTTCCACCGTTTCAACGATCAGCTTTGCACCTTCTGCCATCAACTTCTCATACAGTGTCCCCACATTATCTTCCGGCAAAATGGGCACTTGCTTTTGCAACAAAATATCACCAGTATCTATTTCATGTTTCAATTTAAATGTTGTTACACCACTTTCTGTTTCACCATTCATAATGGCTCTGTTGATGGGCGCAGCACCTCTATACTGCGGCAGCAAAGAACCATGCACATTAATAGTTCCCAATGCCGGCATATCCCATACAGCCTCAGGTAACATTCTGAAAGCCACCACTACCTGCAGATCAGCCTTGTAGCTGCGTAATTCTTCCAGGAACTCCGGTTTTTTCAGTCGTTCGGGCTGTAAGACTTTAAGGTTTTGACTTAAAGCATACTCTTTTACTGCCGATTGCTGTAATTTTTTACCCCTACCAGCCGGTTTATCCGGAGCAGTGATTACCGCCACAATATTAGCATCGGCTTCTACCAATGCCTTCAATGATGCTACAGCAAACTCAGGCGTACCCAGAAATATGATTCTTAGATCTTTAAATCGAGACATATGCGTGCAAAGCTAAAAGGTTGTTAAGAAAATCCGCAGTTTTAAACCTTTAAAACTAATTTTAGTCTATAAAGCAGATGCCCGGAGTTATAACAGAAACAGACGATAGTGCTTTGCTGATCTTATTTGAAGATGAGACTACCAGAGAAGCCGCTTTTACAGCCCTGATCAAAAAGTATCAGGAGCGACTGTACTGGCACATCCGTCGTATTGTGGTGGAGCATGAGGATGCGAATGATATATTGCAAAACGTGCTGGTAAAGCTATGGCACAACCTACTATCCTTTAAAGGCAATGCGCAGCTTTATACCTGGCTGTACCGTATTGCCACCAACGAAACTCTGACCTGGCTGGAAAAAGAAAAAAAACGCAAGTCTATACCGCTGGATAGTGAAGAAGGCTTTTTACAAGACACTCTAATTGCACAAGAAGGTTATGATAGTAAAAAAATAGAATGGCAACTACAGCGTGCCATACAATCATTACCTGAAAAGCAGCGATTAGTGTTTAGTTTGAGGTACTATGATGAAATGCCCTATGAACAGATGGCAGACGTACTAAAGACTTCTGCGGGGGCATTAAAAGCCTCTTACCATCATGCAGTAAAAAAAATTGAAACATATTTAAACATTAGCGTAGATAAATAGTCTAAATAATATGAGCAGAAACAATGACATACTGAACGAACTAAAGGAGCTAAACAGCCCTTTGGCTGAGCTACCCCACAGTATGCCATTTACTGTACCGGGAGGATATTTTGAGCAACTACCCAATGAAATAAACACTGCTAAAAAACGAGGCATAAATAAAACCATGCCTCATTCTGTACCGACCGGATATTTTGAGAGTTTATCGCAAGAAGTATTGGCTGCTACACAACAACCTGAAACGCCGAAGAAAAGAATCTTACAATTTGCCCCCATTCGCTGGATGGCAGCAGCCATATTAATAATTACTATTACAATAGGCGGATACAATTTTTTACAACCCTCAACACCATCTATTAAAGAGCAACTAAGCAGCGTGCCAGAGTCTGATCTGCTAGCCTATGTACAATATAATATAGACGAGTTTGGCCCGGAATTAGTAGAACAAAACATAACAGATTTTTCTTTAACAACAGACAAAATAGACGATAACAAACTACAAGAATACCTTGAAAATGAAGTTTGGTAAAAAACAGTGAACATGAAAAAGTTAAGTGTATTATTCATCATTTTATTTACAAATACCGTCGCGATAGCTCAGCCGGGGCATATGCGCGAACCCATTAAAGCATTAAAAATCGGCTACATAACAGAAAAGGTAGAACTAACCGCAAAACAAGCTGAAAAGTTTTGGCCGGTGTATAATAACTATGAAGAAGATCTGCACCAGATCAGAAAAAAATTCTTCGACAAGTACAGGAAAGAGAACCCTGATGAAAGAGATCGCGAACAAGCCAGAGCATATATTGAGGCTAATCTGGATTATCAGGAGCAGATACTAAACACGAAGAAAGAATACCAAAAGAAGTTTCTTAAAGTCATTTCAGAAGAACAACTTGCAGACCTGTATCAGGCAGAAGCAGGTTTTAGAACCATGTTGATAAAAGAGCTACGCAGCAGAGGCAAGCCTCATGGAGGAGATGGACATAAGCCCACAACCCATTAACTTAATTTTGCAACAGGAGAACCAACATCGTGGTAAAACATAAACTGCCAACCATCAGCCCTGCCTTGAGCTGCATATTGCTCACGCAGCGCTAATGCCTTTTTCCCGTCATAATCGTATTTAGCTACATATTTTATTTTCATTTGTTTCAGCTGTGGTGCTTCATCCCCGCCATAGAAAACTTTATCCTGACCGTCTTCTATTAAGAAGACTATGTGCTGCGGGCTGTGTCCGCCGGAATGAAAATATTTTATATAACCATCTATTTCACCGTCCTCACCATCTAACCAATTAACCTGAGGCGATGTAAGTAACGGCTCTATTTGGTCTGTATGAAATGATGGATAACCCTGCTCTAATGCAAACTCTAATTCAGGACGATAGATGTAGTAATCAGCATTAGGAAATGTATTTTTCACTAAACCAACTTCATCTTTGTACACCACCCCACCCGCATGATCTTTATGCAAATGAGACAACAACACTTTAGTTACATCTTCCGGTTCAAATCCATTAGCTTTTAAATTTTGATGAATCTGCAACGCTCCATCTTTCTTATAGCCCAACCCGGTGTCCAACACAATAACATCCTTATCCGTCACCACTAAAAACGGTTGTATCTCCACCAACAAAGAGCCTGTAGGGCGGGCAGTCAACTCGTCACTATCTGTGTCAAAGGGAACAAATTGCTTATCGTGCCCTACTGTAAACACACCTTCTGAAAGAGGAAATATTTTTGCCATAGCTGCGCAAAGGTAATGTATCAACGTATCATAACCTGCCTGTCTGCATCTAACCTTAACAAAATAAAAATCAAGATGCTAAAGGACAGTAAAGAGGTACCACCATAGCTAAGCAAAGGCAGCGTGATACCAATTACAGGTGCTAGGCCAATGGTCATAGAGATGTTAATGGCAAAGTGCATGAACAATATTGACGCCACACAATAGGCATATATTCTACTAAAAGCAGATCGCTGACGCTCTGCAACAAACAGTATCCTGAGCAT
Source organism: Bacteroidia bacterium (assembly GCA_030429205.1). Lineage (GTDB taxonomy): Bacteria > Bacteroidota > Bacteroidia > Chitinophagales > Chitinophagaceae > UBA5543. Next base: position 100,933 of record JAUICZ010000005.1, on the reverse strand, counting down.
CAACGCCAGATATATGAGTACTAGCGCAGCACTACCTAAAAAACCAAACTGCTCCCCAATTGCGCAAAAAATAAAATCTGTATTCTGCTCGGGCACAAATTCGTTTTTTGTAGACGTACCATTTAAAAAGCCTTTGCCCGCAAAGCCACCGCTACCAATCGCTATCTTCGATTGCCATACATTATATCCCGATACAGTTTTCCTTGCTTTACCCCTTTCCGCTTCCGGTAAATATTCGTCCGGTACATCTTGCCCAACGGTAGTATATATACGCTCTATCTGGTGCTTTTGTAATACATGCTTAAATGTGAACGGGACTATGAGCTGAGAAAACAAGATACATATCGCCCACACACTAATGAGTATTACGCGCAGCATCACCTCTCTTTTAAGTGCCTTACGCATTAACACTGCTGCTACAATAGTAAGGCCTGTTACTATGTATAGCAACATAGTTTTTTCAATCATTAGTGTAGCCAGTGTCAATACTATAGATGAAAAAGCAATGATCATGATAATATGCGGCAACCCTTCACGATACATGACAAAAAAGAAACACAGGTAAACTAATGCCAAACCTGTTTCGCTTTGCAGAACAATCAGCACAAAAGGGATCAAAGCAAATGCCGCACCTATCAACCTATGCTTAAGGGTCGCAAAATTAGTTTCGGGAGACGAAAGGAATTTTGCCAGTGCTAATGATGTAAATATCTTGCCTACCTCGCCGGGCTGAAAACGCAATCCTCCCACACCTAACCATGAGTGTGACCCTTTTACATTGACACCTGCAAATATGGTGACGACCAGTAAAAACAAACAAATAGTGTATGACAGGTAGGCTATAGAAGAAAAGAACTTACTATCGGTAAACATGATGAGTATGCCTGCGAATAGAGATATACCCAACCATATCAACTGACGCATATGACTTTTATTCATCAGAAAATAAGACGCATCAGTGCTTCTATATTCAACAGAAAAAATAGCCACCAAACCTATCATGCACAGCAATAAGTATAACAATACTGTTATACTGTCCATTCTACTGACTACCGGTTTGTTTCTGCTTGTCATATTTATTTACCTAAATAGTTATGCTTTTCTAACCATTTGCGTGTCAAGATCGAGTCTCTCGATCTTGTGGCACTATCTTCTATTCGTTGCTTTTTCAACCTTCTTTCGTAACGCTCTCTGTCTACACGACGTTGTGTTGAATCAATCACATAAATGTAAGGGTTCACCAAGTTTGCTTTGAACATTTTCTCCTCTAAATACTTTCTATTAGTTGCGATGCTATCCGTCAAATATTTCTCCATCATCAGGCTGGCTATTGGTCCTGCCCATGTAGCACCAAAGCCCGCATTTTCTACCACTACTGCTATCGCAATCTTAGGGTCATCTTTGGGTGCAAATGCCACAAACACAGAGTGGTCTTTCATTTTTATAATCTGGTTACCAACCCTTGCTTTGTTCTCAACGGTACCCGTTTTAGCACACACGGCAACATCGGGCAGCTTTGCCACCTTACCGGTACCAAACTCTACCACATCCTGCATGCCCAATGCCACCTCGTTATACGCCGCATCAGGGATATTAGTTACCGTATGTTTTTCATGATACTTTTTAAGTGCAGTATCATTTTCGTTACCACCTATAGACTTTACCAAATGTGGCGTATAGTAATAACCTTTGTTTGCTATTATACAAAGCGAGTTCACCATTTGTATAGGTGTCAACGCTACCTCACCTTGCCCCATACCCACCAACATTACATTGCAGGAGTTCCATTTAAAAGGATACATCCTGTTATAAAACCCGGTATCCGGCAAATATCCTCCAGACTCAAATGGCAGATCTACACCTGTGGGGTGGCCAAACCCAAAGTCATAAAAATATTGTCTCCAGCGCTCTACACCTTGCTTAACATCGCCATGCCTTTCTGCATCAACCACCTTGCGTTGTATATGTACAAAGTATGAGTTACATGAGTTGGCCAATGCTCGTCTAAGGTTAGCTGCATGACCGCCACCAACGTGTGTACAACCAACTCTTTTACCGCAATTATAATACCCGCCCATACAGTCAAAGCCATAAGAAGGAGTAATCACCCCTTCATCTAATGCGACCAAAGCTGTCATAGGCTTTAAAGTAGAGCCCGGTTGATATGTACCTTTAATAGCTCTGTTGTACAATGGTTTTGCCGCATCCCTGTCTAGCTTGCTAAAGTTGCGAGTACGCTCCTTACCTTTTAACAGGTTCGGATCGTATGAAGGAGCACTCACCATTGCTAGTATGCCTCCTGTTTTAGGGTCTACAGCTATTACGCTGCCTATTTTATGGCTCATGAGCTGTTCACCATACTCTTGGAGCTCCATGTCTAAATGCAACTCCAGAGATTTACCGGCAACAGCCTGAGTATCTAATGCTCCTTTTCGGTATGGCTCAGTCGGGCGGTTGTAATTATCACGCTCCAGATAATGAATACCACGTTGCCCTCTTAATATCTCTTCGTAGGTATACTCCAGTCCGTTAATACCTATATAATCACCTTGTTTATAACCGGCATATTTTTCGGTTTGGAGTTTAGATTTAGATATTTCACCAATATACCCCAATATCAATGCTGAATTTTTTTCCGGATAGGTTCTTATATAACGTTCCTTAAGCTCAAAACCACCAAAGGCATATATATTTTCCTTTACACGTGCAGCTTGTTTGGGAGACAGTTGTTCTACCATCACACTTTGCCTTAAACGACCATTACGCACTTCAGCTCTATGGAAAATGGTTTCGTATTGAGCTTTATCTATTTCAAGAATATTACACAGCAGAGCGGTGTCTATGTTTTTAGGTACATCATTTGCAGTGACCATAAGATCGTACACTACCTGGTTGTAAAGCATGACCTTCCCTTTCCTGTCATATATTACTCCTCTGGGCGGGTAAACTACTTTACGGGTAATCGCAATATCATTTGCCAGTATCTTATACTTGTCTTCTATCAACTGTAAATAAGCCAGCTTACCCAGTATTATAACGCTAATACAGATGAAAATAGACCATATAATATATCTACGCGGAGCCGGAGCGAATGACATGCTTGTGAGACCTGATTTTAAACCTTAACCCTTGCCTTTGCAAAGTAGCAGAAAAATTATTTAGAAAAAAGTTTTGGCATTTTATTGTAGTGATTTACCTTTGCATCCCTGTTAAACAGGAAACAGTCCGATGGTGTAATGGTAGCACTACAGTTTTTGGTACTGTCTGTCTTGGTTCGAATCCAGGTCGGACTGCTTAAAAAGCCCCTCTAAGGGGCTTTTTTTATATGCCTTACTTTCAATATATTTACATAACAACATTGTTACAAGGCTAAAATGTTTAGACACACCTACACATACCCGATAATATTAATTCTCTTATTTCTTGCAGCATCTTTAACATCACATGCTCAGCTCCCCAGCTGTAACAACCCCAAAGGTGCGCGCAATGGATATATATACTATTTACAAAATGCACTTATCTGGCAGTTAGACCCAACAAAACCGCCATCTGCATCAAACCCATCTGTAAACACAATACGTCCTCCGGCATTAGCAAACGGTATTGCTATTGGCATAAATATGTTTCAGGGCCAGCCTCGGGCTACATTCTATTGCTCTGATGGGTGGGGTAACTACTGGTACTATAATGGAACAGGTTGGGTAAACACAGGTCATAAATCTTTTGGTGCAAGCCCCGGTTGTTCTGACCAAGCTATCTTCAATGTTAATGACAGCACAGGAAGAATCACAAAATACACCGGATCCGGTGATGCTCAAATAACAGCTACTTATTGGGAAAGGGGTATTCATGACTTTGCAGGTGATTGTGCCGGAAACATATATTCTTATGGTAAAGACCCGGAATTTTTCCCTCGCGAGGAAGATTCATTATTTATATATGATAACAACGTCAACCTAATTAAAAAACTTCCCGTTATAGCCCATGACACCTTATTTTGGGATACGACAGATGGTTATGATGAGCGATATGGCTTTGCCATTGTAGAAGATAAAATATATGTAGACAATAAATATGGTATATGGGAGGGTGATTTGTATGCAGATTCAGTTGTTTTTCCATCGTTACCCATATACAGCTTCAACGGCAATTGGCCACGCCCAATAGATTGGGCAAGCTGCCCGATTGGTGGCGTAGGCAACCTAAGCGCCGGTATCAATAAAACATGGGATATTAGCTGTGGCATGCCGGATAGTGTATTGTTTTTGGCAGAAAGATGTCCTACATGTGTGCCCAGTTGGTCCATCGTTGGCGGTTCCCCGTCTACCTTAACGGTAAATACCGCAGGCGACTCTGCTTATGTAAATACCGATGACAGTGTACGCATTAGGTTAACATTCATAGACACTTACCACTGTAACAAACCATATGTTTTTGATGCAGATGTGATAGCAGCAAATGCAACTGTTAGTGCCGGTGCAGACCGTCACCTTATAGGATGCTCTCCTTTTGTAGACACATTGGACGGTAGCTTGACGAACACCAGACGTTTTAGAGGTATATTTTACATTATAGACTGGAACCCTAAACCTTTATACAGGTTTGCTACAGTTAATCGCCTGCAGCCAGAAATAACGATTAATGAAGACACCTTTTTCGTATTAACGGTATTTACACCACAGCATATGGGTGGTTGTTACTGGCACGACACTGTTAATGTTACAGTTGAAGATTACAGGGAAGACAATATAGACTTTGATTACAGCATACGATATGGTTGCTGGCAAGACACCGTTCTCTTCACTAATAAAACAACTACAGCATACGGTCCGCTTACATCCCGTTGGTTTGCAGATACTGTTTTATTTAGCAATACCTATGATGCTAATACTACTTACGAAAATCAGGATTCAGCACACAAAGTGTTACTGGTAACCAATAACGGCTATTGTAATGATAGCCTTATAAAAGAAGTAGATACGCGACACCCGCTTAAAGCTGAGTTTAACGTAGCGAAAGAAGTGCCTTGTGTTGAACAACTTGTAGAATATAGTGCAGACAGTTCTGTAATTTTCCAATATCCGTATGGCGATCAACCTGAATATAAATGGAGCTTTCATGATTACCGATTTGGAGAGGGTAAGACAATTGCGCATGCCTTCCCTGAGGCTGATGAATATTTTGTAAAGCTCATTGTAAAAGATGGTATTGGATGTATGGACAGCATTGAAAAGAAGATCAATGTATTTGGACTAATGCCTATAATAAATCTGGGACCAAGTGACACTGTAGCTTGTGAAGATCATGTACTATATCTTCCTTTTGGCAATCAAGGAAGAATTGAAAGTTACTTATGGCAAGACGGCTCTACAGATTCAGTATTTCATGTTGTAGAACCAGGCACATATGCAGTTAGCGTAAGTAATGGTTGCGGATCTATAGAAGATACTATTAACGTAAGCATAGGTGCATGTAAACTATGGATGCCTAGCGCCTTTAGTCCGAATGGTGATGGTAACAACGATAAATTCAGCGTACGAAGTAAAAACCCGGAAACCCTGGGTGATTTATATTTTGCCATTTTCAACCGTAAAGGAAATTTGATGTTTGAAACAAATGCTGCTAACGACGGCTGGGATGGAACATATAACGGAACCCCCCAACCAATAGGCACTTATTTCTACATGATACAGTACACGCTTAATGGAACAAGACAGTTAGACAAAGGTGATGTTACCCTGGTACGCTAAACTACCAGGTAAACTTCTCTTTATCTTCTGTAATTGAGACAGTACCTGCAGCACCCAACACACCCGTGTCTATGCCAATGCGGATTCCCGTATGCGCTTGTTTGGTATGATCCCATGAGCGCACTACATCTACACGGAGAAAACGGAATATTTTAAACCCAAGGTTATCAATACCTACATATACTTCGGTATAATAATTATTAGTATTGATGAACAACGTGTTTGACCCCGTAACTAGATTCCACCTTGCCTGCCTGAATAAAGGGATTTTATTCGTCAGCAAACCATTCATGTTATACTCAACATGAGCTTCTCCATACAAGTTGGCCGTATTGCTGTATAAGTAATATGGCGCCAGCTGGAAACCAGAGACATAAGGTGATGCTATTAACAGCTCATTATCCTGTATGTGCATCATGTCGGGCAGGCTTACATAGTTACTGTTAATAAACCCTCCTGCAGCAATATTATACTCAATACTACCCAGGAGTTTCATGTTCACGTAATCAGTAATAGCAAAACGCCATTTATCAAAATCAGTTTTACTATTTAATATGCCGGAAAACCCTTTCTCATAACTCAATGTAAAAAGCGGCCATTTACTACGTACGTAAGACTTGAACTTAGGATATTGCACATATTTAGCCCCCGGCCTGTACGACACCTCTGCTTTCGCCAGAATAGCATTATGCGCTTCCCACAACCTATTACTTAAATTCACCGGGGTATTAGGCTTCCACTTTGGCGGGTCGTTGTTTGCCCATGTATAAAAGGTAGTATTGTATAATGGTAATCTTCTCTGAAAACCGGCTTTCGCATTAAAAGAAAAACCGTTGGCAAAATTTCTCTTGATAAAAGCTGCTGCAGTATAGCGCTCATAAAGATGCATTAGGTTTTTACCATACACCAATGTAGAGAATGAGTTGTAAAGTGTTGCAACCGTATTTTGCGGATTAAATTGGTGAATATACTTACCTCCTTCAATGCCTATTTCCAAGTTCCTACCCAGCCACTTTCTGTCATATTTTTTATAACTAATTCTTGTAAAAGCATTAAAATGGGTATTACCAAAACCATAACGTAAACCTGTGGTAGTATATATATACCTGCTGGTATCTATTCTATGTGTATACCATATTTTAGGCGTAACAGCCAAACCCTCTACGTTATTATAGGTAACCAAACCTCCTAATAATGAGTTGGTACGAATAGTGTACTTATAATCTTTACCCGCATGATAATACCCATCCAATATCAAATCAAACACGTTAAGCTTATTAAACATCTTTCTTACTGAATCTCTATACTCAAGTGATCGGTATACATTTAGTGAACTATCTTTTATTTGATAGTCTTCAATCTCATCTTCTTCTAACGGAACGGCTCTATTTCCGGCCCAATACAAACTATCCTTGTCGTTTGCTGTAGAGTCGTAAGAACTAATGATCTTGCTATTGAATAAGCTGTCCGGCATTTTATGACCAAATTTTTGCTGATCGTATACTGCAACGAAGTTGCCGGTAAAACCTAAACCCAAAAGGTCTATCGTCGGATACTGAACCTGACTTTTTATTATCCATGCATCTTTTTGTAATGGCAGATAAGTCTGTTCAATTCTTAATGTATCCAGCTGCTCCAAATTCGACTTATGCGTCAACAATAAATCTAAGCTATGGATAGCCCAATCATCTTCAACGATATATATAGTACCACTGAACAATGGCTCATATGCACGACGAGGGATAACCTTTATCTTACTGATCAAATGGCTACCCTGCATAAACTGGCCCTGAAACTTGTATTTATAATAAAGCAGCGCGTTATCGCTGATCGGAGAAATAAAGCCTCTTTCGCTTAATCCGTACAAAGGGTTTACATTATTCTCATAAAAAGAAACAACAGGTGGTAGTTGCGACAACCCCACTCCATTAGACATACCACTTTCTCTAACCGATCTTATATATGTCCTCTCTTTTTTGCCATTGGTATAATAATCTGCCTCCTGTTCACACAAATACATGATTCCAAGACTGGAAGAGTCACCTCCACCACCTCTCGAATCTGCAATATCTTCAGCAGGTATTTCAATACCGAATATTTTCTCCGGCAGCTCCCTGTTCCTTATTACCCCTTTCAGGTATATTGATGATTGGAAATTCTCTACTTGCTCTAAATGAAACTTACGGCGTTTTATGGCCGCTCTTATCTTGGCGTACGCAGGATCTTCTGCGTTAGATTTAACCACTACATCCTTCATCTCATAAGCCTGCTCACTCAACTTAAAATTGTGTTCTACTGTTTGCTGCGATGTAACTGTAACTATGAAGTTTGCTTGCTTAAACCCCATATACTGACATACAATCGTATGCGTACCTTCACTAACAGTTAAAGAGTATTCGGCCACAGCATTAGCTGCAGTACCTATTCCGGTACCCTCAATATAAACAGTCGCAAAAGGTAGCGGTTCACCTTTAGTATCTGTTATTTTTCCTTTAATAACAGCAGCGCTGGCAGTACTTGCCAGTAATACTATTAATAGCAGTATAGAGTAAAAGGGTCTTTGCATGTAGTATAGATTAGCAGATATACGGTATATCGTACCATCTTGTAAAAAGTTACAAGATTTTAAAACAGGCCATTGACCTCTGCATCAATGCGACGTACAACCTCTGCGAGATCTTCGTCATTTTCAGTGAAGTCCAAGTTTTCAATGTCTATTATCAGTAGCGGACCACTATCGTATTTATCAATCCATTTGTTGTAATACTCATTCAGCCTTTTCAGATAGTCCAGCCTTATGTTTTCTTCATACTCCCGGCCTCTTTTTTGTATCTGATCTACCAATTTAGGGATAGACGCTTTTAAGTATATCAGCAAATCCGGCGGTTGCACCATTTTTGCCAACGTATTGAAAAAAGAAGAATAATTCTCAAAATCGCGCTTGTTCATCAACCCCATGTCATGCAGGTTCGGCGCGAATATATATGCATCTTCATAAATGGTCCTGTCTTGTATAACAGTTTTTTTACCTGCACGTATCTCTTCCAGTGCTTTCAATCTAGTGTTTAGGAAGTACACTTGCAGGTTGAAAGACCAGCGATGCATATCCTCATAAAAATCCACCAAATACGGATTGTGTTCAATGGCCTCGAACTGAGGTGTCCATTTATAATGTTTAGCCAGTAGGGATGTGAGTGTGGTTTTACCCGCACCAATATTACCTGCTACCGCTATGTGCTTCAGGGACTTTTTCTTTGCCATTTATCCTCTTAAAATACAACTAAATCTCCTATTTCAAAACGAAATGAAGCCCGGTTGTTATGCTTAATAATAGTTGATACCCATCAATTTTCTGGCTTCTGCAATTGTCTTAGAAGCACTTGCCCTTGCCTTTTCCGCACCTTCTTTCATGATCTTCTTCAACTGATCTTCATTGTTTTGCAGATCTTTTGCCTTTTCTCGTATTGGCGCTATAAAGTTGACCATATCCTCTGCCAACTGCTTTTTCATATCACCATAGCGAATAGTACAATCGTTATAGGCGTTGGTATAGGTATCATACACCTCTTGCGGCGATACCAGCTTCATCAATAAAAATATATTCTTGATGTACTCCGGCATTTCGCTATTAGGCTCTGTAGGACCAGAATCTGTTTTCGCTTTCTTGATCTTTTTACGAATCACATCATCCTCATCAGCCAGGTACAAAGTTGCATTCACATTCTCACTCTTGCTCATTTTACCATTACCATCTAAACTAGGCACTTTAACCAACTCGTTGCTGAAGTTAAACGCATATGGTTCAGGGAATAGCTCTCCATATCTATTATTAAAACGGTTCACAAAGTTACGTGCCATCTCAATATGCTGCTCCTGATCTTTACCAACAGGCACTTTCACCGCTTTATGTATAATAATGTCCGCAGACATTAAAACAGGGTAAGTCAACAAACCTGCATTTACATTTTCAGGCTGCTGGCGCACTTTATCTTTAAACGTAGGCACTTTTTCCAGTTCCCCTTTATACGCCATCATATTCAGCATTAAATACAACTCGGGTATTTCTGGCAAATCGCTTTGTGCATACAATGCTACCTTTTCGGGGTCTAAGCCACAAGCCAGATTCTCTGCTACAACTCTATACACATTACCCTTAAGCTCTTTGGGGTCGGGATGTGTGGTTAAAGCATGATAATCAGCTACAAAAAAATAGCAATTATATTCATCCTGCATTTGCACATAATTCTTCATAGCACCGAAGTAATTACCCAAATGCAAGAAACCCGTAGAACGTATACCGCTAACAACAATTTCTTTACTCATAACGGGCGGCAAGATACAAAATGGATAGTTAAGAGGATATGAAAAAGAAGTTGCTTACGCCATTTCTCTAAGAACCCTACTTCTGTTTACTTTGTGTAACTGCCACCTTTATTGAATATGCACTAATGATTATTAATGCCGCAGATATTGAGGAAAAACCCACATGGCCAGCATTTATGTTTAGTGCTAACACAATAGCAAATAAGATGACACCTATTATGCCAAATGATATACCTAACAGTGTATATACTTTTTTACGAATAAGGTTTGGGGTGTTGCTCATACTGTAACCGTTGCAGCTACTAATGTATGCAGTTTTACTTAATAAACTTTCAATAATAGATAACCAAACAAGAAAACATCCTTGTGCGGGTGTTTTCTTGTTTGGTTAAAATGATGATACTACTTATTATAACTATCTAGAAGCTCTTGGCTATTTTTGCCTTGCCAGTCATCTCTTTATTTGATTTCTTTTACTTCCCTAACCTCAACCTCTCTTACGGGTTCAGAGCCTTCAATAGCATTCTTTTCCTCATCCGGCAAAGCAAACTTTATAGGTATTGTATACCAGACAGGAACTGCTTCTCCGTCTTTAATTCCTGGTTCCCAGTCAGGCATTTTCAGCACTGCAGCCAATGCAGCTTCGCCTAGCCTTTCATCATACTCTTTATTAGCTATTTGAGCATTTTTGATCTTACCTGCATCATCTATCAAAAACTTCACAGCTATTCGGCCTTCTATGCCTTCTTTTTGTGCAGATTTTGGATACTCCACTGTTTTACCAAGAAACTCTCCGATGTTGTAACCCGGCTCAGGCATTTTTGATAATTGTTGCAATTCTGCTCCGTCAAGAGGCTTTGTCTCATTTTTAGTTTGGCAGCTTTGTATGGTGACTACACTTAACATGATGACCAGACTTGCTGCTACTGCGACAATACTTCGCAGTTTACTTACAGGTTTATTGCTATTCAGCATCATAATTCTTCTTTTAATTGGATGAACAATGAACGAGTGCGATAACGGCAAAGAACATGTACTGAAAACTGATGAGAGCAGTAATTGAGCGTACGCCTCTTTTTCTACTTCTACAGCAGCATCAGCCTGAAATTCGTGTACCAAAATCAACTCGTTCTTTATAAAATGTAAAAACAGATTAGGCCACAATAAGCTGCGCATCAAATTGAGGAATAATAAGTCTTTACTATGTTGCAATTGAATATGTGCTAATTCATGTGAGATGATAGTTGTTTCTATATCACCTTCTGGCAGAAATATATATTTACCCCAACTTCCGGGGCCGTAGCCTGTGTTCTTTAAAAGACAATAGCCTTCATGCTCCTCTTTATCAGCTTTCTTTATCACAGCCCTCATTTTTGTATAGCTATATATTATACCTGCTACAGTAACTACTACGCCTGACAGATACACCCCGGATAAAACCCATATCCACAAAGGCATAGAGGCAGCAGCACTAGTATACCCCGAGCCTATAACAACTTCTGGAAGTACACTGGCTAAACTAATACGGGTTTGAGGGGCCAGCGCATCGGGTAGTTTTAACAAAGGCAATAATAACGGTGCTATTACGGTAGCCAATAGATATACTCTGTTAAACCGATGTATAGGCTTATCCCTTAACAGTAATAGGTAAACCATTAGCATCAAACCAGTATATATGGTAACTTCTATTGGATATAACATGGCTATTTCTTTTTGATTTCTTTCAAAATGTCTTCCAGCTCATTCACACTTATGTCTTTTTCTTTTGCAAAGAATGACAGCATATTAGCAAACGACCCCTCAAAATATTTACCTACAAACTGCTTCATAGACTTTCTACTATAGTCATCTTTATGTACAACAGGAAAGTACCTGTTTGATTTCCCAAAGCTCTGATGATCTACAAAGCCTTTTTCTTCCAATATTTTTACAATTGTGCTTACAGTATTATAATGAGGTTTGGGCTCCGGCAGCTCCTCTATTACTTCTTTTACAAATGCCTTTTCTAACTTCCACAACACTTGCATGATCTCTTCTTCTGCTTTTGTAAGTGGTTTGAACTGTTGTTTCATTATTCGGATTTTATTTTCAATAACTAAATCTACTAATTATTTAGTTTAAAAACTAATTTTTTAGTTAATCTTATTTTTTGTTGCATTACTTTGACAATGCGCAAATATGTTTTAGATTTGTCTAAAAACCGTTTTAGATAGTATAAGTGGAAGAATTAAAAGTATTTCTTACTGAAATAGGTCCGGTAAAAAGCGCGCTGCTTGCTACTACTTTTACGTGGTTATTAACAGGCTTGGGTGCGTCGTTGGTATTTTTCTTTAAAACAATGCACAGAGGTGTGCTGGATGCTATGCTTGGTTTTACCGGAGGTGTAATGGTAGCTGCCAGTTTCTGGTCTTTATTAGCACCATCAATAGAAATGTCAGAAAGGTTATATCCAACAATGATTTGGATGCCTGCGGCAGTAGGCTTTCTTCTGGGTGCTATTTTCATTTATGTTTTAGATAAATTCACACCACACCTACACTTAAACTTCGGGCTGGAAGAGAAGGAAGGGGTTCAAACAAAACTCAGAAGAACTACCCTGCTCATTTTAGCTATTACGCTACATAATATACCAGAAGGACTGGCAGTAGGCGTACTCTTTGGCGCGGCCGCAAATGGTATGCCTGATGCGTCTATTGCAGCAGCTGTGGCTCTGGCTATAGGTATTGGCATACAAAACTTTCCTGAAGGTATCGCTGTGGCTATGCCTTTACGCAGACATGGAGTCAGCAGGTTTCGTAGCTTTTGGTACGGGCAATTATCTGCTATTGTAGAACCGCTTGCCGGGGTAGTTGGTGCATTTGCAGTTATATATGTAGAGCCCATACTACCATTTGCATTAGCCTTTGCAGCAGGTGCAATGATATATGTGGTGGTTGAAGAAGTAATACCTGAAACTCAACGAGATAAATACACAGACATTGCGGTACTAGGCTTTATTGGTGGATTTGTAGTAATGATGATCTTGGATGTTGCCTTAGGTTAACGATTTACTTTGTTAACAATAATGCGGTTGAGTAATAGGAGTAACAATAATGTGATTGTACCTAGAGCTGCCCATACCTCCCACGATGGAAACTTAGCAATAATCAGGCTCTCCACCACGATATACTTTGCAATTCTTACCTGAGCTATTATGCTTAATAATCCTGAACTTAACATTGTAGCAATAAGTATTAGGCCGTATCGAAAAAACAGATACTTAGACAAGAAGAAGGGACTGTAGCCCAACAATATCAAATTCTTAATAGAAGTTTCAGCCTGGACGATTGTTAGATCTATAAACATAGTAAACACGTACACACCGAAAGCTATAAACAGTATGGCTAATAGTGCCATTCCCGCTACTGCATAGTTGGTCGTTGTTCTCAACTTATTTAGTCGGAGTAGCTCTTTGCTGGTTTCATATTCTCCATGATCGAATAACGCATGTATTTCTTCAGCGGTAGGATCTGTTACTTCCAATATCAGGCGAGACGGCAGGTCTTCATATTCTCCACCATGAACCTGGTTACCATAGTCTACAAAACCTTCCGGGACTAATATAGAGCTGATCCTGTTAGAGAAACCTAATACTTTTGCCTTGAACTTTTCTTTCAGCGCTCCCCGCCCTATTATCAGCTCAAAATCTAAACTAAGGATTGTACCTTCAGTTAACTGCGGCACTCCCTGATTAGGAGCGTAACCAAAATTATATAAGTTTAAAAACTCTTTGGAAATAATAACAGGGACTACATCATGTCCGTATTCCCAGCGCCAACTTTTAATATCATTATCTATGAAACGTTTAGGCACAGCCTCAACAAACAGGCTTGTACTAAAACTATTTTCTTCGTTAGAAAACAAAACTTCTACAGGAAATTGAGCAGAGACAAATACACCCACATCTTTTACATGAGGGTAAACTCTAAAAGCGTTGACCTCAGCAGCAGAAAAAAGGTTTTGCTGTTGTTTGGTCAGATTCTCATCGGGTATTTTTTTATTTACAGTTAAGTAGGTACTACCTATACTATCACCATCAAACTTTCCGGCTAATATATCTCTGGTGCTGTCCCAAATAATAACGGAGGACAGAATCAAAAACACCCCCAGGCATAATGCAATTAATGCCGGCCATAACCTTTTATTATGCCCGTAGCGTAGCAACAACTTATTGAGCAATATGTTTCTTTTACGGATGCTCAAAGCAGGATCTTTTTATCGTATACAAATTCATCATTGTCCGTATTAGACGTAACGATGATTCCTGCTCTGGTAAGTTGCACAACTTCCTTTATTAGTGCTACAGCCTTACTTCTGTTGAACTCGTCCAGGTAACAGAAGGGCTCGTCCAACAGCAGCCACTCAAATGGTTGTACCAATGCTCGAACAATAGCTACACGTTGTTGCTCTCCCAGCGATAAATTATTCACAACTACATCCTGGGCTTTTTTTAAACCTACCCTATCCAGCCATTTTTCAGCATCGTATTCAGAAACAGTGTTGGTCATCCTGCGGTTTACCTCAATATTCTCCCAAACTGTTAATTCGCTAAACAGTTTCAAATCTTGAAAAACCGCACTTAAAGAGGAGGCCCTCAAAAGAGATAATTGACTTGACGATACATCACGCATTTTAAAGGCACTCCAATGTATATCACCTTCGTACTCTTTATCTATACCAAACAACATGCGCAGAAAAACCGATTTACCTGTACCGGACGGCCCTTGTACCAATATTACCTCTCCCTGATTAAACACCAGGTCTCGTTGCCATAGGTATGAATTGCTAACGTCCGGCCTATCTTTTAATGCTGATGGTACTATGCTGTCCAGGCTCAATCGCATGGTTCAAAAAAAATTATCCTCTCTGTTAAAAACCTCTCAAAAGTAGTTAAGATAAACCCCAAACCTAATCAAATCACAACGATTTTCGTTATATTTAAGTATGAACAAACGCCTGTTTGATATAATAGCTAATAAGGCAAATACTGAACCTAAGCAAACAATGCTGGCTGGCAAAGTAAACAATGAATGGCGAACATATAGCAGTGAAGATGTTTGGGATACAGCTCAAAAGCTATGTGGTGGGTTATTGCAATTAGGAATTAGTAATAGCATACTGGAGGCTGAACAACAGGAAAAAATTGCGATCATATCTCCCAACAGACCGGAGTGGCTAATAACTGATTTTGGTGTACAAATGACAGGAGCGGTACTCACTCCGCTATACCCTACCATTAGCACTAACGATATGGAGTACATTCTGAAAGAGGCAGAAGTACGTATTGTTTTCATTGCTGATAAGGAACTGTACGAGAGATTTAAACCGGCGTTTGACAACACCTCATCTGTACAGCATGTATACTCTTTTGATAAAATAGAAGGCGTTAATAATTGGCTGGAACTAATAGAAAAAAAGGCAACGCCCAACCAGAGTATAATAGATAAAATAACGGAAAATACTCTGGCAACTATTATATACACTTCCGGAACAACAGGGCAACCAAAAGGGGTAATGCTAACACACAAAAACATTGTAAGTAATGTGTACGACTCTATGCCTGCGTTTTCGTTCGCTGAAAAAGGAGCGAGGACATTAAGTTTTTTACCTCTGAACCATATTTTCGAGCGTACGGTTTCTTACATCTATATTGATGCTGATATATCCATATACTATGCAGAAAGCATGGATACCATCGGTGACAATTTAAAAGAGGTGAAACCATTAGTATTTACAACAGTACCAAGGTTGTTAGAAAAGGTATACGAGAAAATATTAGCAAAAGGGTTAGATCTAAAAGGCATAAAGCGCGCTTTGTTTTTCTGGGCACTCAAACTGGGCTTTAAGTTTGATAACCACGATCGAGGTAGTGCCTGGTATCGCTGGCAATTAAAACTTGCCAACAAACTCATCTTCAGTAAATGGAGAGAAGCACTGGGGAATAATGTAAAAGCCATCGTTACAGGATCTGCCCCTTGTCAACCCCGACTGATACGTGTATTTACTGCCGCTAACATAATTATTATGGAAGGTTACGGTTTAACAGAAACATCACCTGTTATATCTGTAAACAGATATGAAAGTGAAGGCAGGCGCATCGGCTCTATTGGAACACTTATTGACAATGTACAGGTAAAAATTGAAGACGATGGGGAAATACTATGCAAGGGTAACAATGTAATGATTGGTTATTACAAACACCCTGAACTAACAAAAGAGGTACTTACAGACGATGGATGGTTGAAAACCGGAGACATTGGAGAGTGGGTTGAAGGACGCTTCTTAAAAATAACCGATCGTAAAAAAGAAATTTTTAAAACATCAGGAGGGAAGTATGTAGCGCCACAAGTAGTAGAAAACAAACTGAAAGAAAGCATCTTTATTGAGCAACTAATAGTAATAGGCGCCGGCAGGAAATTTGTTTCTGCACTAATAGTACCTAGTTTTTCGCATGCACGTAGCTGGCTGAAAGATAAAGGTTTTGATGTACCTGAGCATAATGACGAACTTATTAAAATGCCATGCGTAATCGATTTAATTCAGCGCCAAATAGATAAATACAACCCAATGTTCAGCCACCCTGAACAGGTGAAAAAGTTTGTACTGTTGCCAAACGAATGGACCATTGACACTATGGAGTTAACTCCATCATTAAAGATCAAGCGCAAAGTGATACTGGAAAAGTATGCTACCCAGATAGAAGATATATATGGGAAATCTGATTACTAAATACCCGGGCCCAGGTTTTCTTTAAATATCTTGATGGCAATAGCCAATAGTACTACGCCAAAAAACTTACGTATAACAGAAAGCCCGTTTACACCTAACAGACGTTCCAAAAAGTTTAAGGACTTCAAAATAACGAACACAAATATCAGATTAACTCCTATAGCTATCAAAATATTAAATGAGTCGTAAGTAGCTTTTAAAGACATTATTGTAGTTAATGTACCAGACCCAGCTATCAGCGGAAAGGCTATCGGCACAAAACTGCCTGCTTTTACGTTCTTATCGCTCCTGAAAAATTTTCTGTCCAGCACCATCTCCAACCCGATAATAAATATTACTATCGAACCTGCTATAGCAAAGGAGCTGATGTCCAACCCCATGATGGTTAATACTTTATCACCCACAAAGAAGAACAACAGCATCAACAAACCAGATACCATCGTAGCATGAAAAGCATGAATATCCCCCATCTCCCTCTTAAGGCTGATGAGTACGGGTATAGACCCCAGCATATCAATAACAGCAAATAGTGTCATTGACAGAGTGAAGATGTCCGTTCCAGATATATTATTAATATCCCACATTTGGGCAAATCTACGACTGTTTTCGGTTTTCAGATAGGGTTTATAATGACTATTTTTGCCGTCCACATCAATTAGAACAAGAAAATATGTCAATAGAAAACTACCAACATTCTGCAGCTGAACGTTTTATGCGCTACGTACAAATAGATACGCAAAGCGATCCTGATTCACCAACTCAGCCATCTACAGAAAAGCAGAAAGATCTGAGCAGAGTATTAGTAGAAGAATTGAAGGCAATAGGTATTAATGATGCAGAACTTGACGAGCACGGATATGTGTATGCAACTATACCTGCTACGACGGATAAGGATGTTCCTGTTATCTGTTACTGTGCACACGTAGACACAGCACCTGATGTTACAGGTAAAGATGTAAAACCTATTTTACATAAAGCATGGGATGGTAGCGACATTGTACTGCCTGATGATAACACAATTGTAGTAAGTAAAGATGAGCATCCATATTTAAAAGAGCGTATTGGTGATGACATCATTACGGCATCAGGAAAAACCTTATTAGGAGCAGATGATAAAGCTGGCGTGGCCATCATCATGGATCTTGCAAAATATCTAATAGACAACCCACAAATAAAGCATGGGAAAATACGCATACTATTTACACCCGACGAAGAAGTAGGACGTGGTGTAAATGCGGTGGATATGGATAAACTAGGTGCAGAATTTGGCTATACATTAGATGGTGGTAAAAGAGGACATTTGGAAGGAGAGTCATTCTCTGCTGACGGAGCTACCCTTACTTTCCACGGTGTAAGTGCACACCCTGGTTATGCTAAAGGAAAAATGGTCAGTGCTATAAAAGTAGCGTCTCGCTTTTTAGACAAATTACCGCTTGACGAATGGTGCCCTGAAAACACATCAGGAATGGAAGGCTTTGTACACCCTTTACACATTGAAGGATTAATAGAAAAAACAACGGTACAATTTATTGTTCGTGACTTTGATACAGCAAAGCTTGCCGACCACGAAGCAAGACTAAAAGCTATTGCAGAAGAAGCTATTACAGAGTTCCCTGGTGCTACTTTAGAATTTGAAGTAAAAGAGCAGTACCGTAACATGAAAGAGATGCTGGATAAGCACCCTCAGGTAATGGCTAATGCAGATGAAGCATACAGGCGCTGCGGGCTTACTCCTGAAACAGAAAGCATCAGAGGTGGTACAGACGGCTCAAGGTTATCATTTATGGGTATGCCATGCCCTAATATCTTTACAGGAGAGATGGCTATACACTCAAAACAAGAGTACGTAAGTGTGCAGGATATGGAAAAAGCGGTTGAGGTATTGGTTAGCCTGGCGCAAGTGTGGGAGCAAAACAGTTAATAACACAAATTATTAAAAGATGAACCAACAACTAAAAACAATATTACTGACAGTGCTTACGCTGTCTCTGTTCACTATAGCTCTGGTAGAGTTGAGTGGTGTCAGCAGTACTGCGCTGTTCAATAAGTATGAAATAGGACAGGGAGGCAGCCATGTACATGATAATGAGATGATACTGGAAGACCCTGATGCTAAGATCAAAGACATGCCAAGAACAAGCATTAGCTTTGATGATACTAAGCATGACTTTGGTGAAATAACTGAAGGAGAAAAAGTGAAGCACGCTTATCACTTTACTAATTCCGGCAAACACCCTTTACTGATATCACGAGCGATAGCGTCTTGCGGCTGTACTGTCCCTTCTTATCCCAAAGAGCCTATACCTCCAGGTGGAGAAGGTGAGATCATGGTAGAGTTCAATAGTACAAATAGAGTTGGCACTCAGCGTAAGAATGTATTAGTATATAGCAACGCACAAGAAGAGTCTATATCTATCGGGTTTATAGTTGATGTAAAAGAAAAATGAGTACAGCCAACATAACAACTATGCAAAAGGTTAAAGACTATTTATCTCTCGTAAAGTTCAGCCATACTATATTTGCGCTGCCTTTTGCTTTTATTGGTTTCACTTTAGCTGTTGCATACGAGCAATTTTCTTTTCAGTGGGACTTGCTCATCAAAATGCTGCTGTGCATGGTATTTGCACGTTCAGCAGCAATGGCCTTCAACAGATATTTAGACAGAACTATTGATGCCAAAAACCCACGAACGGCAAAAAGAGAAATACCGGCAGGTGTAATAAAATCGAACAATGCACTTTTATTTGTAATTATTAATTGTGCACTGTTTATCATTACCTGCTACTTCATTAACCTCTTAGTTTTTTACCTTTCTTTTGTTGCACTGTTTGTAGTACTTTTTTACAGCTACACTAAAAGATTCACAGCCTTGTGTCATCTTGTATTAGGGTTGGGCTTATCACTAGCCCCTATTGGAGCATACCTTGCAGTAACCAGATATTTCAATTGGCTACCACTTGTATTTTCTTTTATTGTACTAACCTGGGTATCCGGGTTTGATATTATCTACGCTTTGCAGGATGAAGATTTTGATAAGCAACAACAGCTACACTCTATACCTGCAGCACTAGGTAAAAAAGGTGCATTAAACGTATCAAGCCTATTACACGCCATAACAACATCGCTGGTAATCACTGCAGGCTATATGGCTGCTTTCAACTGGGTATACTGGGTTGGCGCACTAATATTTATTGGCTTACTAGTATACCAGCATATGTTGGTAAAGCCAAACGACTTAAGCAAAGTAAACATCGCATTCATGACAACTAATGGCATTGGCAGTATCGTGTTTGCTGTATTTACTATCCTTTCTTTAATAATATAATTATGAACATCGCAATAATAGGTTACGGAAAAATGGGAAAAGTGATCGAACAGATCGCTGTAGAAAGAGGACACAGCATTGTCTTAAAGATCAGTTCTTCTAACAAAGAGGATCTGAATGTAGAGAACCTGAAAAATGTAGATGCTGCTATTGAAATGACACAACCCGATGCAGCAAAAGAAAACATATTGCTTTGTTTGAACGCGGGTGTGCCTGTAACCAGCGGTACAACAGGCTGGAATGATGAGATACCTGTTGCAGAACAAGCTGCAAAAAACAACGATACCGCATTTTTATACGCATCTAACTATAGCGTGGGGGTAAACATCTTCTTTGAAGTAAATAAGATACTGGCGAAGCTGATGAATAAACAATCTGACTACAACGTCAGCATGACAGAAATACACCACACACAAAAGAAAGACTCACCCAGTGGTACTGCCATAACACTTGCTAACCAGATACTGGAAAGCGTAGACAGAAAAAGTAATTGGAGTGAAGAAGATAATAATGCAGACACACTACACATAACCGCTTTACGCGAAGAAGGAGTACCCGGCACACATAGCATTAAATACAGCTCTGACATTGATGATATTGAGATAACCCATACCGCACACAACCGCAATGGCTTTGCCTTGGGTGCTGTACTCGCAGCTGAATATATTTTTGACAAAAAAGGAGTATTTTCAATGCAAGATGTACTAGGAATTAATTAAACTATGAACCCATGGGAGGAGGAACCATTCAGCTGCTTTTTTTACTATTGCACATAATTCTCAAGATTTCTTTTGCAATTACAATATTCAATATTTTAAAAACTATTAGACGTCATGACAAAACAACAAACCCTAATATAGCTTGGCTAATACTGGTTCCTTTCATTGATAGTCTTTGGAATTTTTATATTGTAAATAAGATATCAAAATCAATTTCTCAAGTATATATAGACTTAGGAAAAGAACAGCCGGAGTTTAAACCAACATTTGGGTTTGGTATAATAATGTCAATCTGCATTTTTTTATTTACACTACTAATCATTATACCCAAAGTAGCTCCTGTTGCTATATTTCAAAGTTTGTTAAGCCTTGTCGGCTTGCTATTTTGGATACTTTACTGGATAAAGGTTTCTAAATACAATAAGAAGTTAAAAAGATTGCTTTCACAATAAAAGAAGCCGCTCAATGAGCGGCTTCTTTATTATTTCAAATATTGGTCAAAATAATCGGTTATTTTCTGCATCAAATGTACCCTGTCTTTACCACGCACATTGTGTGGGTGTGCAGGATATACAAAGTAATCTATCTGCTTACCCAGCTCAACAGATTTACGAATTAACTTCATAGAATGTTGCCATACTACCACATTATCTTGCGCACCATGTATGATCAGTAATTTATCCTTGAGTCTATCTACATGATTCAGCAAGTTATTAGCATCGTAACCATCTTTATTAGTTTCTGGCGAGTTCATATAACGCTCCGTATACATTATCTCATACATGCTCCAGTCTATCACAGGTCCACCTGCAACACCTACTTTAAACACTCCGGGATGACGCATCATTAGAGATGTGGTCATAAAACCACCAAAGCTCCAACCATGTACACCCATTCTATCTGCATCTACATATTTAAGCGACTTTAGAAACTCAACACCTTTTAATTGGTCCTCCATTTCTGTAGACCCCAGATTACCAAAAGTCGCCTGTTCAAAAGCTAAACCTCTGTTACTACTACCACGACCATCCATCGTAAATACGATGTAACCATGCTGCGCCAGATATTCATACCATAAATTACGGCTGGCAGGGAATGTGTTTCGTATCAGTTGTACATGAGGGCCATTGTACAAGTAAACAATCACAGGATACTTCTTGTTTTCATCAAAATCTGTCGGGAATATGATCTTACCATATAATGCTGTACCATCATCAGTTTTCAACTCTACATCTCGTACATTTGGGCGCTCATATTCTGCCAACGGGTCTTCTGATTCCATCAACACATTTTGAAACCGTCCATCTGTACTTCTTACCAAAGTTCTTTTAGGCGTATTACCGCTACTGTATACATCTAACAGATAGTTCCCATTATCGCTAACACTAACACTATGCCAACCCGCCTCTTCATCAATACGCTTCATCTTACCACGACGCCAGTCTAATGTATATGTATGTGCCTCTATTGGGGACTCTTTAGTAGTAGTAATGATCAACTCTTTTTCTTCTTCATTAACCCCATCAATACTATTCACTATCCACTCGCCTTTTGTCAACTGTTTAATTAACGTTCCATCAGTGTTGTACTTATATAGGTGCATATAGCCATCACGCTGACTCCACCATATAAACTCATTCTTATTATCCGGCATAAACATCAGTTCATGCTGCGGCTCTACATATTTATCAGAAGTTTCCTCAAACAGAGTTTTTACGTAGTTACCTGTTGCTGCTTCATACTGATTCAACCACATATGATCCTGATCGCGGTTTAAAACAGCTATGTACACAAAGCGCTCATCCGGCCCCCAAGTAACGCATGTCAGGTATTGGTCTTTAGGTCCTTCCACCTTTAATGTTGTGTTTTTGCCTGTAGAAGGGTTATACACCTTCAACTTAACTTCATGAGAAGTACCACCTGCCATGGGATATTTGATAGTCTTTGCTTTTGCAGGATCACTGGCCCAATTAACAATAGGATAATCATTCACCATAGACTCATCCATGCTATAATATGCCAGGAAGTTGCCTTGAGGAGATAAGAATATACCACCTGATATACCAAACTCATTACGGTGTACTGATTGCCCGTTTACAATATTCTCATCCTCATCTTGTGTAACCTGTACAGACTTACCTTCTTTACTAATGAAATATAGGTTATTCTTTATTGTATATGCGATGTTTTTATGGTCGTCGATAGTCACATTTGCAGCTCCGTCCGGCAAAGTCAACCAATCAGACCACATGTACCCACCGTCTGTAGCAATACCTTTGTATAGTTTTTGCCCTACTCTTGTCCAAACTTCACCTTTACTCAACCAATGCATAGCCGGCATTCTCTTCAAACTTGTTGCGCTGCCTAACTTATCATTCAGATCATCTAATGTAAGTACAGTATCAACCATCATATCAGGGAAACGAACAGATACCCATGCCCGCTTGTCGCCATCTTTAACTACATGATAGAGCTTGTTCGTCTCAGGCTCCCAACTGGTACCACTCAACCCCTTTTGTGCCAATGTGGTATACAAGCCGTTTGTAGCCTCGGCCATTGTATATTGCTTATTTTGTGCAACAGAGGCTTTTACTGTGGCTATTGACAATGATAGCAATAGCGCTTGTTTCAATAAGTTCATGAATTGTATTATTGATTAAGAAGCCTGAAAATAGAGATAATTATATAAAAATCTATACCCCGGTAAGGGTTAACAACAACTACAACATTTTGCCTAAAAAACTGTTACATAGTGTATGTCAAGAATAATCGCATTTCTTCTGATCTTTTGCAGCTATGTAGCGAATGCACAAGACCACCCTTTTAACACCTATGATTGGTGGAACAAACTTATCATTGACAGCAGTACTACAGTTAAAGTAAATAATGTCGATACTTCTATTATAGTAGTTACCAGCAGACAGTTTACAGGAGATAAATTGAGATTCATGAGTGAAGAAAGAGGAACGGGTAATTTGCTTTACTTTTTTTGTTATGCTCATAACGGACAATGGCATCTGATTAAAACTCAAGGGTTAAAAGAAGCCATTTCCTACACGCCTAATACTAACGCCAACTGGGTGATCTATACCGAAGGGATGGGCAAAATATTCACATCTGAACTGGACAGAGGCATGCGCATGAATGCACAATATGGTGTAAATGTTATTATGCTGGACTACCCTAGTATTACCACTACAAAAAGCCGTATAGGCAATTACTTCTTTGCCATCAATAATGCCAGGGAATCTTATGCGGACTTTGCGCCTGTGATGAATAGCATTAAAGAACTAAAACTCAATGGACATTTAGGTACAGGAAGCTTAAATCTATTTTATCATAGCATGGGGAACTACCTTATTAGAAATATTGTACTAAAAGGAAAGCTGAAGCAACTAAATGACAGTAAATGGGTAGATAATCTAATACTCAACTCTGCCTGCGTACCACAACATGGGCACCAAAAATGGTTGCATAAAATAAATTTTGCTAAAGACATTTACATAAATTACAACCCTGAAGACAGAGTTTTAATAGGTGCAAAAATCGCCAGTAAGAAAACGCAACTGGGCAATAAAGCCAAACCACCTGTTTACATAAAAGCACACTATGTCAATTTCAATCCTATTATTGGCATAGGGCACAGTAGTTTTTTAGATCTGTATAAAAGGAAACCTATGTCTACTATTGCCAAACAATATTATCAGCAAATCTTAAATGGTAAGCAAGTAGATTTTAATGACACCAGTCTTTATCAAAAATCCAACTATAAAAATGTAGGATACGAGTTTTTTCCTAACTAGAGAGCTTATTAATTGTTGCTCGTATTTTCACCAGCTTCTCCATCAGACTATCAAGTTTGTCTAAATGCAGCATATTAGCACCGTCAGATTTTGCAGTAGGCGGGTCTGAATGAGTTTCTATGAACAAACCATCAGCACCTACAGCTATACCTGCGCGTGCAATGGTTTCTATCATTTCAGGATTACCGCCTGTTACACCGCTGCTTTGATTAGGCTGTTGCAACGAGTGTGTGCAGTCCAGTATTGTCGGTACGCCCATGGCTCTCATCGTTGGTATGCCTCTGTAATCTACTATCAGATCTCTATAACCGAAGGTCGTTCCTCTATCTGTCAGCATCACGTTATCATTGCCACTTTCCTGCAACTTTGTTACAGCAAATTGCATAGCATCAGGACTAAGAAACTGTCCCTTCTTTACATTTACCACCTTACCTGTTTTCGCAGCAGCCACCAGCAAATCTGTTTGACGACAAAGGAAGGCAGGTATTTGTAATACATCTACATATTCAGCAGCCATAGCAGCTTCTTCAGCAGCATGAATATCCGTCACCACGGGCACATTAAACTGCTCTTTTACTTTCGCCAATATTTTCAATGCAGCCTCATCACCTATTCCTGTGAAGCTGTCTAAACGAGTTCTGTTAGCTTTTCTGTAAGAGCCCTTAAACACCAATGGAATGTTATGTTTTTTGCATATTGCAACTACTCGTTCAGCTATTTGCATCACAATCTCTTCGCCTTCAACCACACATGGGCCAGCCAATAGAAAGAAGCTTTCTTTATTGTATTTATCTGAAAAAAGAGATTGTAAAAATTCGTTGTTCATAAGACAAAAGTAATATTTCTAAGCATCAACATTCAGGTAGGCTCAACGGTATGTCTTCCTCACCCTTAATATGTCTTGCCAAACCGCCCTCGGCCGTTTCTTTGTATTTATGATTCATATCCTGCGCAGTATCCCACATGCTTTTTACAGCATGATCTAATGAGACTTTCGCATTATCAGGATTACTCTGCAGTGCCAGTTGTGATGCTGTAATTGCTTTGATCGCCCCCATAGTATTCCTTTCAATACAAGGCACTTGCACTAAGCCTGCCACAGGGTCACAAGTTAACCCTAAATGATGTTCCATTGCTATTTCTGCTGCCATCAACGCCTGACGGATGCTTCCGCCCATACATTCTGTTAATGCTGCTGCTGCCATAGATGAAGAAACACCTATCTCTGCCTGACAACCACCCATAGCAGCAGATAACGTAGCTCCTTTTTTAAAGATGCTACCTATCTCTGATGCTGTCAGCAAAAACTGAACTATCTTATCCTCGTTGTACTCATCGCAAAACAGCAAGTAATATTGTAATACTGCCGGCACAACACCTGCAGCCCCATTAGTAGGTGCTGTAACTACCCTACCGAAAGAGGCATTCTCTTCGTTCACTGCCAATGCAAAACAGCTTACCCAATCAAGCGTATATTTAAAACTTTCTCCACCTGCTTTAATTGCAGTCAACCATTCAAAATAGTCGTTATACGTTCTACCGTCCAGTAACCTTTTGTTTAGTATTGATGCTCTTCTCCTCACGTTCAATCCTCCCGGCAGCTCACCACCTACATGTACTCCTCTGTAAATACAGCTCTTCATCACCTCCCATATCTTCAGCACACCTGCTCTTGTTGCCGCTTCACCTCTCCACTCTTCTTCATTCTCTGCTACTATCTCTGCTATTGAGTACCCTGTCTCCCTACCCCAATGCAACAAGTCGTTTGCATGCTCAATAGGGAATGACAACTCTACCACGCCTCTTGCTACATCTTCCTCGGCTTCTTTAACTACAAAACCACCACCTACAGAATAGTAAGTTTCTGCGATGCGTTTACCATCAGAAAAAGTGCACAAGAATGTAACCGCATTGGGATGAAAGGGCAGGCTTTCTGTATATAAAAAATGTAGGTCTTTCTCGTAGCTGAAATCTATTTCTTTCTGACCATTAAAGTTGAGTTTTTGTGTCACTTTTATTTGCTGTACTCTAGGGGTCACCTGATCTACATCAAATGTCTCCGGATCTTCTCCGCACAAACCCAGCAACACCGCTACATCTGTACCATGCCCTTTACCTGTTTTGGCCAGTGAACCGTATAACAATACCTGAACCTGCTCTACCTGATCAACACCAGACTCTAACACCTTATCAATAAAGCGCAATGCTGCCTTCCATGGGCCAAGCGTATGAGAACTGCTCGGTCCAATACCGATCTTAAAAATGTCAAAAACAGAAATACTTTCTTTTGCCACAATAGCTTATTTAACAAAATATCAGGGAGTATCCCTGATATTTTGTGCAAAGCTATGCTTAGAAATATTATCTGCAAAGATATTATGGTAATAATACCTTATCAATTACGTGTATTACACCATTTTTCTGGTTCACATCAGCAATAGTTACCATTGCCTTACCACCATTTGTATCCATTACCCAAACATTACCATCGTCAGAAGTCATTAAAGTCAGCTTCCCTCCCTGTACAGTCTTTACCACTGCTTTACCATGGCCTTTTTTGATGAGCTTCTGCGCATCCTTTGCATTCCACTTACCTGCTACTACATGATATGTAAGCACAGCTTGTAACTGTTTTTTATTTTCAGGCTTTAATAGGTTTTCTACCGTTCCCTCAGGCAGTTGTTCAAATGCACTGTTTACGGGTGCAAACACGGTAAATGGACCATCACTCTGTAAAGTTTCAACCAAACCCGCTGCTTTAACCGCAGCGACTAATGTTGTATGATCTTTTGAGTTTACAGCGTTCTCTACAATATTCTTAGTGGAGTACATTGCTGCGCCACCTACCATTACCGTCTTTTCTTTACCACCACCTTTTGCATTTAGCGAATAAACTCCCATTGAACATACGATTGCCATTAAGGCTACTGATAATACCTTTTTCATAAAATTGTTTTTTGTTTAAACTTTGTTACGGTATCATATACGTCAGGTTAGTTTGTTTAGATTTCAGAAAACAAAAAAGCCCACAAAAAATTGCGGGCTTTTATAGAATAATTCTTCTTTTACTTAACAGATATATCAAATGGCATTAGTGCCATTGTTTGTCCATTCATTCGTTTTAAAATTCTTAGTTGCTTCATGAAAGGATAGTCTTGCTCTATTGATTTTTGTATCTCCTTCTTCACCGATGCAGATACTTCTGAACCTTTCATTCTACTTATCATTCTTTCAAACTGATCTATTGATTCAGGATACCTTACTACTTTATATTCTTCTACACCTGCTAAGCTAGCAGCACTTTCTATAGATCTGTTTAAATCTCCGTAAGCATCTGCCAGGCCATTTTCTATAGCGTCGGTACCAGACCATACTCTACCCTGTGCTATAGCATCAACAGCACTCAAATCCATTTTTCTTCCTTTCGCAACATGGTTCTTAAAGATGTTATATATATGATCAACGGACTTTTGCATTTTTTGCTTTTCTGAACTTGTCAAAGGTCTTATGCCTGAAGGAAAATCTGCATAGGGAGCATTCTTTACACCATCGAATGTTACACCTAATTTATTATTCATCATTTTCTCTACGTTAAATAACATAGAGTATACACCAATACTACCGGTGATGGTATTTGGCATAACAAAAATACTGTCTGCATAACACGAGATGTAATATCCACCCGAAGCAGCAACATCACCCATAGACACCACTAAGTTTTTCTCTTTTTGCAACAATTGCAGTTCTCTTAAAATAACTTCTGACGCCAGCGCACTACCACCGGGAGAATTAACGCGCATAACAACAGCCTTAATATTGTCGTCTTTGCGGATCTTACGGATGGTCTGCACCATTGTTTGAGAAGCTACTTGAAAATCATCGTCATCAGCTTTCCCACTAACAATAGCTCCCTCTGCATAGAGTACAGCTACTTTATTTGTTGCTGAAGAAGTGTTGCGTTGTTTTTTAGCGTAATCGTTTATTGCAACCAAACTCCAATCATCATTATCATCCACACCGATTTGCTTTCTGATCAAATCGTTTACTTGATCTGAATACCACAAACCATCTACTAAATGATTATCCAAAGCATCTTGCGGAAACTCAATAGCACCGCTTTGTGCCAATGATGTAACATAAGAGGGGTCGCTACCTGTATGTTCAGCAACAGCCATAATAAACTCGTTCCAAAAATCTTGTTGAAACTCCGCTACCTGCTTTCTGTTCTCTTCACTCATTTCAGTTCTTCTAAAAGGCTCTGTAGCACTTTTAAACTTACCCGCATAAAATATCTCAGGTTCTACTTCTAGCTTATCTAAACTTCCTTTTAAGAAAGTTAGTATCGATGCAAAACCTTTTAACTCAATATCACCAACAGGATTTAAGTAAATTGAATCAGCCGCTGTGGCAACGTAGTATGCTTTCTGAGGTATATACTCTCCATAGGCATACACAAACTTGTTGCTACTTTTAAAGTCTTTAATAGAGTTGCGTACTTGTTGCAAAGTAGCCATACCATTAGGAGTAGGATTGAGCTTTATGATAATCCCTTTGATCTTATCGTCGGTTTTAGCTTTTTCAATACTCTTTACAACATCGTACAAACCAGCCCCCTCTTGTGTACCAAAGAACGGGAAAGAATTATCAACAGTTTGCTCCCTTATCAGGTTTTGCATGTCAATCAACAAAACACTGTTGTCTTTTACAATCAGCTTTGAGGAATCTGATTTAAGTTCTGACATACTGCTGGCTATAATTCCGGCTATCACAATAAAAAACAATACAATACCTAATATACTGGTAACAATAATTGCCAGCATAGAGGCAAAAAACATCTTAAAAAACTGCTTCATAATTCTTAGTGAATATTAAGAGTACAAATATACATGGCTCATTCGGAACTATGAATTTCGGTACGGGTGATTATTATAGGTATTTGTTGTTTTAGCATAACTTTACCGTATTATATGAAGTTCATTATTAAAATATACCTCATACTGTTTTTTTCCACACAAGTGGTATTGGGCCAGGAAAAGCTATCAGAATATGCATTTAGGGTACAGCATGCTTACAAGGAGTTGAAAAAAGTTCCCCATGCTGCCATACTTCAGATCAAGTACATCCAAATATTCCCTGATAATAAGGTTGATTTCATAAACATATTCAATGCTCATACAGGCTATGAGCTGAGCGAGAAAGGTGTAGATTATATAAAAACCTTCAGAAAACTCGGTTACGACTACCCGGATAGCGTGTTGCCTAAGAGCATAAAAATTGGTAAAGACCTCAACACTTGGAGCCTGGGCCCCGTAAACGAATTGCAGAAAACCATCTATTACATTACAGGTAAAAACCCGCAACTATTTGTAGACATAGTACGAGAGCTAAAGAAAGAGGAGCAAATATCACTCGCAAAATTTCTGCATGCTGGAGAGAAAGGGAAGAACATCAATTATGACAACCTGTTACAAATATTTACTAAAGCAGGAGAAAAGAAGCTGCTGAAAATATTTACAATGGTAGATAAAGAACCTCAAAATGATGAATAGTCCTGTATACAACGAAATAGGCAAAGGATATAACAACACGCGTAAAGCCGACCCGAAAATAGCAGAGACTCTTCATCAACTATTACAACCTAAAGATGACGGCTTGTACTTAGACCTTGGTTGCGGTACCGGTAATTACTTAAAAGCGTTATCAGACATGGGTGTATCATTTGTTGGTGCAGACCCATCGGAAGTTATGCTGGATGAAGCCCAACTAAATAATCCTGATAAAAGCATAGTACAGGCTAAAGCTGAAAACCTTCCATTTGATGATGCTACATTCAATGGAGGCATGGCCAATTTCACCTTGCACCATTGGGATAATATTCAAAAAGGCATAAATGAGATTTTTCGTGTACTAAAACCCGGTGGTAGGTTTGTTTTCTTCAGCTTCACGCCGCAACAACTATACGGATATTGGTTACATCACTATTTTCCTGAGATGATACGTATCTCTTCTGAAGTGATTCCTAACGAAAAGTTCATGAAGCAGTTTTTCCAAAATGCGGGCTTCGACAACATCGAAACAGAAAAGTACTTTGTTCCTGAAGATCTGCAAGATCAATTTCTTTACTCAAACAAATATCATCCGGAGCAGTATTTACTACCGGAAGTAAGAAGCGGCGCATCTAGCTTTAGAATTTATTCTATTCAGGACGAAGTAGACCTTGGTTTAAAAAAACTGGAAGAAGATATTAATTCAGGGCATATCACTTCTATTATGGATAAATATGAGAATGATCTTGGAGATTACTTATTCTACATAGTTGAAAAATAAGAGTATTGAATACCGTTTATTTACTATTAGGCACTAACGAAGGAAACCGCATCAACTGGCTGCAATTTGCTGTTGAGCAATTAGACCTCTATTGCGGCAACATATCCGCAAAATCTAATATTTATGAGACTGCGGCCTGGGGTATTGAAGATCAGCCAGACTTTTTAAATATGGCAGTAAAATTAGAGACAGACCTATCCCCAACAGGCCTGCTGAAACAAACTAACGATATAGAACAAAAAGCCGGTAGGCAAAGAACCGTAAAATGGGGACAGCGAACACTGGATATAGACCTGCTTTTTTATAATAACGAAATAATAAATACCCCTGGGTTATCAATACCTCATCCTGAAATACAAAACCGTCGATTTGCACTCGTACCACTCAATGAATTGGCCCCACTGTATACGCATCCAAAACTAGACCTTTCTGTATCAGAACTATTGAAAATGTGTCCTGATAGTCTTTCTGCAAATCTTTTTTCGGGATCTCAATTCTAGCAGCAACAAATAAACATTTCGCTTATATATATTTTATGAAAACATTGCATGTTAGCTGCATTTTTTTTAATTTGTTAGTTGTAAATTCGCGCAACTTTATTTTAAACCAGCCCACCAAAAAGGCACATATATTAGCATTGCGGATGATATAACGTCTACTAAGCGTAAAAAAAAGACATATGGCTGCAGCTACTGCTACCTCAATATCAAAAAAAGAGCTTAAAGCCGCTCTACAGCAATATTTTGGTTTTGAGAAGTTTAAAGGAGAACAGGAGAAGATCATTACCAGTATCTTATCCCGTAAGGATACATTTGTCATCATGCCTACAGGTGGTGGTAAATCTTTGTGTTATCAGCTACCGGCATTAATGAGCGAGGGCGTGGCAATTGTCGTTTCGCCATTAATTGCTTTAATGAAGAATCAGGTAGATCTCGTAAGAGGTTATAGCGATAAAGATAATATTGCACACTTCTTAAACTCTACACTTAGCAAAACACAACAGAAAAAAGTTAAATCAGACCTGCTGAGTGGTGACACCAAGCTTCTGTATGTAGCGCCGGAAACACTTACTAAAGAAGAAAATATCTCTTTCTTCTCAGATATAAACATCTCTTTCATTGCGGTGGATGAAGCCCACTGTATATCTGAATGGGGGCACGATTTCAGGCCTGAGTACCGGAAGTTGCGCGACATGATAGATCAGATAAATGACAGCCTTCCGATCATAGCATTAACAGCTACTGCCACTCCAAAAGTTCAAGACGATATCGTAAAGAACCTTGGATTAAGAGAACCCAATGTATTCGTAGCGTCTTTTAACAGACCTAACCTCTATTACGAGATCAGAGCAAAAGGCACTAAAAGCCAGAATCTGAAAGACATCGTCAAATTCATTACTCAAAACAAAGGCAAAAGCGGCATCATATATACACTCAACAGAAAAACAACTGAAGAGTTAGCCGATACACTACAAGCCAACAATATATCTGCCGTTGCTTATCATGCGGGGCTGGAAACATCATTAAGAGCCAAACGTCAAGACCAGTTTTTGATGGAAGAGGTTGATGTTATTGTTGCCACCATCGCATTTGGAATGGGAATAGACAAACCCGATGTGCGTTTTGTGATACACTATAACATTCCTAAGTCGTTGGAAAACTATTATCAAGAGACGGGGCGTGCCGGTCGTGACGGGCTGGAAGGGAAATGTATACTTTACTACTCTTTAAAGGATGTTCAAAAGCTGGAGCACCTGATGCGCGACAAACCTCTGAGCGAACGCGAAATGGGAGCACAGCTTATAGCTGAAACAGTAGCATATGCAGAAAGTAGTGTTTGCCGTCGAAAACTGTTACTACACTATTTTGGAGAGGAATTAAAGCAAGACAACTGCGGCCAATGTGACAATTGTTTAAATCCAAAAGAGAAATTAGAAGTAAAAGATAGCTCTAAGATTGTTTTAGATGCTATTAACCAGTTGGACGAGCGTTTCAATATTAACTATGTAGTAGACGTTATTCTAGGAAAAAACAGCCCTCAGATAAAAACATTCAGGCATGAGAAACTCAGCTCTTTCGGCAGTGGAAAGATCATGAAGATGGAGGATAACTTTTGGCATTCGCTCATCAGACAAATGATGCTGGAAGGGTTGGTAAGGAAAGATATTGAAGAATATGGATTGCTGAAAATAACTGCAAAGGGAAGAAAATTCCTCAAAAAGCCATTTTCTATCATGGTATCTCTTAACCATGAATTTCAGGAAACTGACGAAACAGATGACGAGCCACAAGGTAATACCAACGGAGGCACTACTGACCCGCAGCTTTTTGAAATGCTAAAAGCACTTCGCAAACAGGTTGCTAAGGAAAAAGGCATGCCGCCTTTTGTCATCTTCTTAGAGAACTCTTTGAAAGATATGGCAACCAACTACCCTACTACACTGGAGCAACTTGAAAAAATCCAAGGTGTAAGTAAGGGTAAAGCTATGAAGTATGGCAGAAAGTTCGTAAAGCTTATAGAACAATATGTAGAAGATAATGATATAGAGAAGCCGGATGACTTTGTGATGAAGAGCGTTTTGAATAAAAGTGGAAACAAGGTTTACATCATCCTAAATATTGATAAAAAAATACCTCTGGAAACCATTGCAAAAAACAAAGGTTTAAGTCTGCAAGAATTGTTAACAGAGATGGATACTATTGTGGCCAGTGGAACTAAACTAAACCTGGACTATTGTCTGGAGCAAGAGCTTGACGAAGAAGAGCAGGAAGACATCTTTGACTACTTCAGAAATAGTGATGACGATAATATTGAAGAAGCTTATGAAGAGTTTCATGACAGTGATATATCATTTGAGACCTTACAAATGATGCGCATCAAGTTCATGAGTGAATATGCCAATTAACAACACTAACTAAGAGTTAAAAAAGTCGCAAAAATGCGGCTTTTTTTATTGTATGTAACCCAAGTAACACTTAAACAAAATAGAAAACGTTATATTTTATATGACATATATCATGTTCAAAACCATGATAATTAGTTAGTTTTATAACAAATAATGCATTATGAAAAAAAGACAGCTTTCATTAATACTACTTTTATCTGCTGTCATTTTTACAGCAGTTGAGTCCTGTAAAAAGCCGAGCAATAACAACCCCGACGATGGTAATAACAACGGTGGTATTGAGCCTGTAGAAATGACGGCATATGATTTGCCCCACCCAACATTTTACCCTAAAGCAGTTATACCCGATAACAACAAAATGTATGTAGAACGAATTGAGCTTGGTAAAAAGCTGTTTTTCGATACCAGATTGTCTAACGATGGTAGTAATTGTGCTGGTTGTCATGAACCACAATACGGTTTTTCTAAAAATGGTGTTTCTCCTAACCCTCCTGACAACGGTTTAACTTCATTACCACTTATAAACCTGGCATGGTACAACACGTTTTTCTGGAATGGTAGAATAACCGGCACTCTTGAAGACGTAATGCTATCGGAGATAACAATACGCTTTAAAACAGATATAGCTAAGATCAATGCTATTGATGAGTACAAGATCATGTTCAAACAGTACTACGATGTAGATGAGATTACTGCAGAGAATATGGCTTTGCCATTAGCACAATATATGCGCTACCTAGTATCTAAAGACAACAGAGATGAAGCCTATATTAAAGGTCAAGGTACTTTGACTGCTGACGAAGAAGCCGGACGTCTCATATTTTTCTCAGAAGTAGAGAAAGGTGGTGCCGACTGCTTCCACTGTCATGTGAATATTATTACTACAGACAACCTGATGCATAATAACGGACTGGATAGTGTATACAACAAGGAAATGGATAAGGGTTTATATAACATCACTAAAGACCCCAAGGATTTAGGTAAATTCAGAACGCCAAACTTGAGGAATGTTGCACTTAGAACACACTTTATGCACGATGGTAGGTTTACCACACTTGAAGAGGTTGTAAACTTCTATGACCATGGCGTTAATATGGTAAGTAACATAGACCCTCTTATGACTAAACCAGATAAAATTAATGGGTTGAATCTGACAGAGAAAAAGAAACAACAATTAATCGCGTATTTAAAAACACTTACTGACTCTGTAATGATCAATGACCCTAAGTACAGACAATAAGTTTATTAAACTTGTATATATAATTAAAAGCCCTCCGCATATGCGGAGGGCTTTTAACATGTTACGTTCCTACTACTTTATTTGGATTATGTGTACAATATGTTTTCTCTTTCAGCCATGTCACAATATGAAACATCTTTTGGTATTCAAATGTAACCTCTTTACAAAGCTCCTTTTCGATAGCTTTTGGGGTTATTTATATACTATTCAACCCAACCGGGGTATTTAATATAGAGGCTACTATACCATTTAAAACCTTCTCTACATATACAATTTGACCATACAATGAAAGGAAGTTCCCTTCATAAAGTAAAAGCCCCGCAATTGCGGGGCTTTTACTTTATGTACTATCTAAAAAACTAAACTTACTCAATACCTTTAAAGTATATACCATTATAAAAATTCTTGGCCATAGTAACAGCTTCTCCACCCGGAGCATGAATGATATAGATACTATCTAAACCGGGAGAGCTATGCCACACTTTTGCAGGGTTAGCTACTAATACCATTGTTTTAGTAGATGAATTATTC
The DNA here is from genome assembly GCA_030429205.1 of Bacteroidia bacterium. GTDB lineage: Bacteria > Bacteroidota > Bacteroidia > Chitinophagales > Chitinophagaceae > UBA5543. The sequence continues at coordinate 65,242 of JAUICZ010000005.1, read as the reverse complement.
ACCACTAATTTATCATTACTTAAATCGGCAGTTTTAGTAGTTACAATATTATCTGCACCTGCAAAACCACCTAAGTGCAATGCAAAAGTATTAGCTGTTGTTGGTGCGCTTGGAGAATTCCCTTCGAACTTCGCCATTATATAACCACTATTCCAGTCCCAAAACATACCATGAGTGAAAGACAATGCACCATCGTGTGCACCTGAAACATTCATAGCACTGTCTACGCCCATAACATACTGCATCTCAGTATATGTACCATTAGGCACATCATTTAGTGTTATAGACGATTCGCTTGCAGACTTTGCATCCAGTAAAAAATAACTATTGGGTTGTACCCACCAGCTGCCATTTGCATTTTTAAGCTTAATGTTAGATACATAGAACTTAATGTTCGTAAAAGTTATACTATCTCCTGTTTTAGGGTGTACAAACTCTTTGTTGAGTTGAAACGGCAATTGGTTAGCACCGAATACATAATCGAAACGTATTTGAGCAGTACCTGTATTTTGAGTTGGTGTTGGTGTAACCGCGGTACTCTCTTTCTTTTTACAAGAAGTACCAGCCAACGTAAACCCTAACAGCAATGCTGCCAGCAGAAACACCTGTTTTGTAAATAATCCTTTCATAGCCTTATATTTTAATGGTAAACGATAGTTAAATGTAACTTATTATATAACCAATTATTGTCACTATTGTTACATATCGTTGAGAATAAAGGTATGTCAATTATTAAATACGAAAAATGATATTAATCAGTTTATAATATTGGTGATTAACACTAACTTAAACATAAAGACGTAATTCATGAAAGGCAAAACCATATTTATTTCAGGAGCCAGCAGAGGTATTGGTAAAGCGATCGCATTAAAACTGGCAGAAGCAGGCGCAAATATTATTGTTGCGGCAAAGTCAGTTACCGAAGATCCGAGATTAGGTGGTACCATCCACTCTACTGCCGACGCAGTAAAGGAACTTGGGGGAGGAGCCATAGCAGTACAATGCGATATACGCTTTGAAGAGCAAATAGTACAAGCTATAAAACAAGGTGTAGAAAAGTTTGGTGGTATCGATGCTGTTATCAATAATGCATCGGCCATATCTTTGACAAATACAGAACAAACTTCGTCTAAACGCTTCGACCTGATGCACGACATAAACGTCAGAGGTACATTTATGGTAACTAAATACTGTATTCCTTTTTTAAAAAAAGCAGAAAACCCGCATATACTCACCTTGTCGCCACCAATTAGCATGCAACCAAAATGGTTAGCTATGTCGCTACCCTATACTATGAGTAAATTCAACATGAGTATGATGGCTTTGGGCTGGGCGGCCGAACTAAAAGCTCAAAACATTGCATCCAACGCTCTTTGGCCGGCAAGCACAATTGCTACTGCTGCTGTACAAAACCTGCTGGGTGGAGATGCTTTGATAAAAAGAAGCAGAAAGCCAGAGATTGTTGCAGACACGGTTCTGCACATACTACAACAACCTTCTGAAACCTATACAGGACAAACTCTTATAGACGAAGATGTTTTACAACAAGCGGGCGTTAAGGATTTCACAAAGTATGCTGTTGACCCTAACAGCGAACTTCAAAAAGACCTATTTTTAGATTAAACCTACTACTACTTATGGATACTATACTTTCCATTAATTCTATATCCAAGTCGTATGGTCCGATACAAGCACTTAAAGGAGTATCTTTTGATGTACCTAAAGGTTCTGTCTTTGGCGTTTTGGGGCCCAACGGTAGTGGCAAGACCACCCTTTTGGGTATCCTTCTGGATGTATTAAATGCTAATGCAGGAACATATACCTGGTTGAACAATATACCACACTATGTTGCACGTAAGCAGATCGGCTCATTATTAGAAACGCCCAACTTTTATCACTACATGTCTGCCTGGGATAACCTGCAGATCAATGCAGCTATTAAAGGGTTAACATACGACGACAGAGAGCGAGTATTAAAGATAACAGGCCTTTGGGAGCGAAAAGACAGTGCATTTAAAACATATTCATTGGGTATGAAACAGAGGCTAGCTATAGCTTCTGCACTGTTAGGAGACCCTGACATATTGGTTTTTGACGAGCCTACAAATGGGTTAGACCCTGTTGGCATCGCAGAAATTCGAGAGCTGATAATAGAGCTCAACAAAGGAGGTAAAACTATTATTATGGCCAGCCACTTACTGGATGAGGTGGAAAAGGTTTGCACTCATGTAGCAATACTAAAAAAAGGAGACTTGCTTGTTTCAGGAGAAGTAGATCTTGTACTATCCAGCGAAGACCTTATAGAAATATCGGCTAATGATATTGACCATTTAAAAAATATTGTATTGAGCTTAAATGGTGTTAGCGATATAAAACAATCCGGCAAGTACTTAACATTATTATGTACTGATGAAGTTTCAACACTTTCTGTAAATGAGCACTGTAATAAAAATGGGATTACTCTTTCCCACCTGGTACTGAAAAAGAAAAGCTTAGAAACAAAATTCATTGAACTAACCGGCAAATAATCACTATGAATAAATTACTCTCCATAGAATGGATGAAAATCCGCAAGTACCGTACTTTTTGGGTATTGTTGGCGCTGTTTGCGATACTGGTACCTCTTTGGAACTACAGTTTCTACAGTGGCATCATTAAGTTCGACAAAAAAAATCTTGGTGAAAGCTTCATTAGCAAATCATACGACTTTGCGAATATATGGGCGAACCTTAGTTACTGGGCCAGCTACTTTGTTGCATTTATTTCTGTGTTAATGATCATCCTAACCACTAACGAATATACATTCAGAACCAAAAGACAAAACGTTATTGACGGACAAACAAGGATCCAGTTTTACCATTCAAAATGGCTATTGGTAATCCTATTTTCCTTACTCACAACAGTATACGTATTCATTGTTGGTTTCTTTTTTGGCATGTCTGCAGGAGATTTAAGCAACTTCCCCGGTAAGATCAGCAGCTTGTTTTATTTGTTTGTTCTATCTATTAACTACTACGGCTTTGGTTTACTATTAGCGGTATTACTAAAACGTAGTGGTATTGCCATAGGTATATTTTTTATGTACTTCATGTTTTTAGAATCTCTGATAAAAGGACTTACCAACTGGGCAACAAAAACAGAGTTTGGCAATTTGATGCCGTTACAATCCAGCGATGAACTAATTCCATTTCCAGTTATCGAAATGGTAAAAAAAATGGCCTCTGGTGATGAGGGTCTATCCACAACTGTTTACCTGACAGTTTCTATTGTATGGATAGTTATTTATTACTTAATCGGACGTTTTAGGTTACTACGTTCTGATTGGTAACTTTGCAATATGGCAGAAAAACAACCTGTTATTCTCGTTACAAACGATGATGGCATTACAGCACCTGGTATACGTGCCCTGGTAGAAGCCGTAAAAGGGTTAGGTAAAATTATAGTGGTAGCACCAGACAGTCCTCAATCGGGCATGGGGCATGCGGTAACTATTGGTGAGCCTTTACGTTTACACAAGGTTGATATATTTGATGGTATCGACGCATGGGAATGCAGTGGCACACCTGTAGACTGTGTAAAGTTGGCCAGAGACATCATTCTTCATCACAAACCGGATATTTGTGTCAGCGGTATAAACCATGGCGCCAATCACTCTATAAACATCATTTACTCAGGAACAATGAGTGCGGCTATGGAAGCGGCTATTGAAGGGGTTCCGTCAATAGGCTTCTCTTTATTAGATTACAGATACGATGCAGACTTTTCAATTGCTCAACAAGTAGCGAACACCTTGACCAAACAACTATTGGCCAACCCTATGCCGGAGCATACGCTGTTGAATGTAAACATCCCTAAACGCACAAAAGACGATTTTAAGGGGATGAAAATATGCAGGCAAGCCAATGCCAAATGGCAAGAAGAGTTTGACCAAAGAACAGACCCGAGAGGTAAAGACTACTATTGGATGACCGGAAAGTTCATCAATATGGATGAAAGAGATGATACTGATGTTGTGGCATTACAAGAAGGATATGCTTCTATTGTTCCTGTATCATTCGATTTAACAGACCATAAGATGATGAATAAATTAAATAAAGACTGGGAAGGCATTATAGTTTCCTAAACTGAATGATGTAGTTTTTTTCTTTACTACTAATTTTCAAAATGTACAAGCCTGAAGGAATTGTACTAACGTCTAATAATTTCCTCGTGTTTAAAGTGCTGTAAATAACCTGTTGACCGACGGTATTATAAACCTGAACAGCGCAAACGTTATCCTCTAAACCACTTATTGTTATTGTATTTTTTGCGGGGTTGGGTATTACGGCAATAGCCTCTGTCGACATCTTTGATATACCAGTAGGCCATGCTGTGGCTGTATTTGAGTAGACATATTTATTCTGAGGCGAACCAAAATTACATACATTCTTTAACTCTGCCTCTACCCTGTATTCATTTACACCTGCAGGTGCGTTTGTATCTACATAACCTGTAGTGCCGGGTGGTAATTGTGCTATTGTGTTATACCCATTACCAATATTACTACGTTTAACAACATAGGATAAAATTTCACTACCAGTATATGGAGTCCAGGTAACAAAACGCTTATTGCCATAAATTACTGCATATGATAAATGTATTGTGTTGTGTGTTGTAGCAGAATCCAGAAACAATTCTTTATCACAACTATCTACAGTAGTTATTTTGTACTTATAGCTCTGGCTTTTCGGATTAGCATTATTATCAGTGTATGTATTTGTATTCCATGGCACAGCTCCTATTAACTGGTAACCACCGGATGACTCTTTGTAAACTCTATACTGCTTGATTGGTAACAAAGCAGGCTCCCACCCTAATACAATTTTATTACTTGTAGTATCTACTGAAACGATACAAAGTTTCTCTTTGGGGGTAAGGTAAGCACAATACAAATCATTATCAGTTTCAATTGAATTTTGCACTTCACAATCCTGTGGGTTTGAAGGGGTATACTTTGCAACAAAGGCTATTAACCTTATTTGCCTGGCATTATATGCTTGTGGCAATACGAAACTATATGTCTGTGCACCTTTTGCACTTGCCGCGGGGTTAGTTAGTATCTCATCACCATACACACCACCCAGCACCATTCTTACAACATTCATATGAATGAAGCCTTTTATAGGGTCACCAGCACCATAATATGCATGCCCTGTTGTATTATCATAGTCATTCTTCTGGTCATATCCACTACCTGTACCAGTAACACTATCTTCTACTACAAAAAGGTTAACTGCATATTTTCCTTGTAAAGCAGTTAATGTTGTAGCTTCTATTGTAACATCAACACCTCGGGTTAATGTGTCGTAGCTATATATAATATCTATATCAAAAGTTGGGCTAAGCTGGCTCTGTATCAAAGTATAATCAGGCCATACAGATCTGGAGGTTATCACATTATTCTCTCCTGCAAATAAGTTCCTGTCTACAGACCCTTTCGGATACCCTTGTCCATTAAATGCATTATGATACTGTTGGGTAGAAGGTTGCTGCATCGCATCGTTTGAATGATGACGCGCAATGATGGTAACAGGATAAAGGACTTTCGTTTTATCTGATATACTAATGGCATCGGGAGACAAGGCATTCCATGCACCTGCTGTATGCTCTAACAGCACATGCTTTACACCATTTGTTGAAACTTTGTTTTGAGAAAATGAGTTAACATGGATTAAAACACTAGTTAAGATTAGCAGGAAGAACTTCATAGTGAATTAGTTTGATACCTATATTTAAATATAACGAATTTAAATACAATTAAACCATCACCTTCTCAGCACTTTAACTTTTAGTTTATTTTCTGAATCATCTATTAACGTATTTAACCTACGCAATCTGGTTTCTTCTCTTTTTGCACTGATCACCCACCATATTGCAGCTCGCCTGTAGGATGGTGCCATAGACTGAAAACAGGCCCATGCTTTTTTATTTTTCTTAAATATAGCTTCAAACTCGTTTGATAGTTTTACATCATTCTCTTTTTGTTCAAAAGAGTAACCTTTTGAATTTGGGTCCTTTCTTTTTGCATGTATAGCCAAACCCTTTTCTTGCATGAGACCTTTCTTTTTAAGCTCTTCAACTTTTTTTAGGTTTACTGCACTCCATATACTATTGGCACGTCTGGGGGTAAATCGTATCATGTAGCTTTCTTCATCGATACTCTTTCGGACACCATCAATCCAACCATAACAAAGAGCTTCATCTACAGATTGCGGCCATGTAATAGATGTTTTACCTGTAGATTTTTTGTAGTACCCCACGTATAACTCTTCTTTTTGATCGTGATACTTTGCCAGCCATTTTCTGAAATCTTCTTGCTTTTTAAAAAACTTCGGTTTCATATTATGTGTAAATTAAAAATGATACCAACTTTTTCATGTATTATTATGTCTTAGTTAATAACACTAAATGTACAACCTATGAAAAAGCCCGCATACTACAATGCTGTTAGTAAATCTGTTCTGACCTTAGTCCTTAGTTGTCTAGTTTTTTTATTGAACCCTGCAAAAGCCAACGCTGATGCTGTTGGAGGCAGTATAGAATATGAGTGGGTCAGTGACTCTACTTATCGTGTGTTCTTCAAACTATTCCTTGAGTGTACAGGACCGGCAGAACCAAGCACAGTTAACCTGTGTTTTTATAACAGTTGCACCAGTCAGTCTTTTACAAAAACGCTGTCTAAATGGATCGGCACCATTCCTCCTTTCAATTCTTCTAACGGGAAAGAAGTACCGGAACTTTGTGCTAATACAGTTACTAAATGCCAATCTCCTTCGGCAACCATACAAGGATATAAAGAGTGGTGGTATTCAGCTATTGTCACAATCCCTTTTAAATGTAGTTTATGGAGAATATCTAGTGTGATAGCCGGCAGAGTTACAACCGGTAACCTTGCGGGCTCTCATATGTATGTATCAACAACTTTTAACCCTACAATATCGTGGCAAAATTCTTCACCTACATTTTCTTCAAATGCCGTTCATTACAACTGTCAAAACCAACAAGGTTTTTATAATAGCGATGCCAGTGATCCTGACGGAGACTCTATATCTTGGCGCGTGATTAACCCGCTAACATCAAATAACTGTAGTACAAATCCTACAAACGTAAGCTTTAAGACACACACACCATCTTTGAGTATACCTACTAATCCATTCCCAACAGCTAGAACATTTACTGCAAGTAACAACACACCTTTTTTCGGGTATACGCCCACAAGTAGTGCCTCTCAAGATATTATAACTATCCAAATTGACGAATACAGAAACGGTAGTATTATCGGCTCTGTCATCAGAGATGTACTAATGATAAGTGTGCCTTGCGGCACACCAACTTCTCCTAAACCTATACTGGACATGGCATCTATACAAGGTGCAGACTGGGCCAGTAATAAACTTTTAGGATGTATTGGCCGCCAAATACAAGCATGTATTGATGTGCGGTCTACCAACTCATCATCAAAATACGTTGTATCATCTAACATGAACTATGCAATACCGGGAGTAACGGTTAATTATTCTAATCAAGGTAGCAACACGGTAAGAGGTTGTTTTAATTGGATGCCAACACTAAGTGATACAGGTACACGTACTATATATTTCTTTATAAGAGACACAGCTTGTACACATCCGCTAGGGTTAATGTTTACAAAAATGGTAACGCTTACTATTGAAATACCAGCACCGGTTTCTGCAGGAAGAGATACTACCATTTGTAGCGGAACGGCTGCCAGACTCAATGCAACAGGAGGCACAAAAAATTATACGTGGAATATTTTACCCGGAGGAACAGCAAATAGCTTGAGTTGTATGAATTGCCAAAACCCAAATGCTACACCAACTACAACATCATCGTATACTGTACGATCTGCTCCAAATGTGTGTATAAACAGTCCTTACTATAACGACACCGTTAAAGTAGATATTCATACCGCAGCTATAACAACCCCGGGTATAAGTATTAATGCTGCTCCGGCAACAACAGTACCTAAAAACACTAATATCACATTTACAGCTACAGACTCAAACTGTAACAACACCAGTTATCAATGGATAAAAAACGGGAGCCCTGTAAACGGTGCTGTAAATGCCACCTGGACTACTAATACGCTGTCAGATCAGGATATTATTAGTTGTGAGCTAACATGTAATGATACTTGCCCGCAACCACGCATAACTATAAGTAACGATATTACGGTTACCATAACCAGTGGCATTAGCGAAAGGAACATTGACGAAGTAATAGAAGTCTACCCTAACCCGAATAATGGAACATTTACTATTCATCTAAAAGCAGGTAACCATACACAACATCCTGTTTTAGTTACTGTAAGCAACATATACGGACAAAGAGTATATGTGAATAATGTAACTGTAGATGAACAAGTGAACCTTTCGCATATACAACCGGGTATATACATATTTGAGGCTAAAACAAATGAGCACAGGTACATAAAAAGAATTATAGTAGAAAAATAGCCATACAACAGCGCCTTGCAGTCTGAATAAGCCGCCAATCTTCATTATCTTGCAGCCTTAAAATAGAAGGTTGACAAGAATGGATCATAAGCGGATTTTAGTAACAGCAGCATTACCTTATGCCAATGGCCCTATACACATTGGCCACCTGGCAGGTTGTTTTTTACCTGCTGATATATATGTACGCTATCAAAGAGCTCAAAAAAAGGATATAAAATTTGTTTGTGGTAGTGATGAACACGGTGTACCCATCACTATACGTGCCAGAAAAGAAGGCACTACCCCACAAGCTGTGGTAGACAAGTTCCACAACATGATCAAAGAGAGTTTCAAGGATATGAACATATCCTTCGACATATACTCTCGCACCTCTAATGCCAACCACCACAAAACTGCACAAGACTTTTTCACGAAGCTATACAACGATGGTGTTTTTGAAGAAAAAGAAACTGAGCAGTATTATGACGAAGAGGCTAAAGCTTTTTTGGCAGACAGGTATATTGTAGGCACATGCCCTGTTTGTGGCAATGAGAATGCATATGGAGATCAATGTGAAAAATGCGGCAGCAGTCTTTCGCCTGAACAGCTGAAGAACCCACGCAGTGCTTTAAGCAACGCTACTCCTGTTAAAAAGAAAACTAAGCACTGGTATTTCCCGCTTAATAAATACGAAGACTTCCTGAACAAATGGATAGTTGATGGCAAAAAAGATGAATGGAAACCCAATGTTTACGGGCAGTGTAAAAGCTGGTTAGATAATGGCTTACAACCTCGTGCTATGACACGTGATAGCGACTGGGGTGTACCTGTTCCACTGACCGATGCAGAAGGCAAGGTATTATACGTGTGGTTCGATGCACCAATCGGATATATTAGTGCAACAAAAGAGCTAACTCCAAACTGGGCCGACTACTGGCAACAAGAAGATACAAAGCTGGTACACTTCATCGGTAAGGACAATATTGTTTTCCACTGTATCATATTCCCGTCTATGCTAAAAGCGCATGGCGGATATGTATTGCCAGATAACGTACCCGCCAATGAGTTCCTGAATATTGAAGGGGATAAAGTATCAACCTCGCGCAACTGGGCTGTTTGGGTACATGAGTATACTCAAGACTTTCCAGACCAGCAAGATGTATTGCGCTATGTGTTATGTGCCAATGCACCGGAAACTAAAGACAACGACTTTACGTGGAAGGATTTTCAGGATAGAAATAATAGTGAACTAGTAGCCATTTTCGGCAACTTTGTGAACCGTGCTTTTGTATTGATGCATAAACTTTGTGGCGGTAAAGTACCACCACTACACGAAGACGTATTGGACGATGCCGACAAAGACTTGATAGAGGCTATAAAAGCAGCCAAAGTTTCTGTAGAGCATAACATTGAACATTATAAATTCCGTGACGCATTATTTGAGGTAATAGACCTAGCCAGAAAAGGCAATAAATACATGCAGGACAAGGAGCCATGGAAGGTCGTAAAAACACTGGAGGAACAACCTGAGAACCAAAAACTAATTGATAACTGTTTGCATCTATGCCTGCAACTATGCGCTAATCTATCAATTTTAGTAAATCCATTTCTTCCCGATACTGCACAAAAAATGCTGCATATGATGAAAGTGGTGGAAAGAATGCTGGATTGGGAGAATGCAGGCAAACTAGACCTGTTAAAGGTAGGCTACCCACTTAGAGCTCCGGAACTACTATTCAAAAAAATTGAAGACGAGCAAGTTGCCGCTCAGGTAGAAAAATTACATGCAAATTTGAAAGAGAATACAATTAGTAAAGAAGAAACAACAAACATTGCTCCTGTAAAAGACGAGATATCTTTTGATGATTTTGTAAAGATGGACCTGCGTGCGGCAACTATCATACATGCAGAAAGGGTACCTAAAACTGATAAGCTGATGAAGATAGACCTGGACATGGGTTTTGAAAAAAGAACCGTAGTTTCAGGTATAGCAGAGCATTATAATGCCGAAGAGATTATTGGCAAACAAGTTACTGTTGTCGCCAATCTTGCCCCACGAAAAATGAGAGGTATTGAAAGCAAGGGCATGATACTAATGGCGCAAGATGACAACGGGAAGCTTATATTTGTATCACCGGCAGACAAGGCTACAGCCGGTAGCGAAGTAAAATAAACAGTAAACCATACAAACAGATACATGAAAAAGAAAACTTTATCTTGGATCATAGCTGGAGCAGCTGTTTTATTAGTGATTATAATCATCTTTGGTAAAGCAACTGGAGACAAAGGCATTAGAGTATCTGTTGAGGCTGCGGGCCCGCATACTATTATTGAAACGGTAACTGCCAGCGGTAAAATATACCCGGAAACAGAGGTTAAGATCAGCCCGGAAGTTAGTGGAGAGATCACACAACTAACTATAGAAGAAGGCGACAGTGTGTACAAAGGACAGTTACTCGTAAAAATAAACCCTGCTATATATTCATCTATGGTTACGCAAGCATCTGCAGGTGCTTCTGAAGCAAAAGCAAGAGCTCAAAATGCTGCCAAGATGGAAGCACAAGCCAAAGCACAGTACATGCAGGCTAAATCTCAGTACGAGCGTAATCAAAAGCTTTATAAGGATAAAGTAATTTCTACTTTGGAGTTTGAACAACTGGAAGCATCATACCTGAGTGCAAAAGCTAGTTACGAAGCTGCCATGGCCAGTAATAGTGGTGGTACATACAGTGTAGAGGCAGCACAAGCGAACCTTAGCCAGGCCAGAGAAAATTTAAGACGTACTACTATTATAGCTCCTGTATCGGGTGTCATCTCACAACTCAATGTAAAACAAGGCGAACGTGTTGTTGGTACTGCGCAAATGGCCGGTACAGAAATGTTAACTATTGCAGACATGAGCCGTATTGAAGTACGTGTTGAAGTGAGTGAAACCGATATTGCAAAGGTTAAACTTGGCGATACAACAGTTATTACTGCTGATGCATACCGCAACAGAACCTTTACAGGTGTGGTTTCTAAAGTGGGGGTATCTAGCACAAATGCAGGCGTAGCGTCTATGACTACCGATCAGGTAACGAACTATACCGTTCACATATTGATACTACAAAACAGCTATAGCGATTTAAGCACAGAACTACAGCGTGGTAGTTTTGTTTTTAAGCCGGGTATGAGTTCTGCAGTAGAGATACAAACAAAGAGAGAAAAAGATGCACTGGCTATTCCTGTAAATGCAGTTACAACAAGAGAATGGTCTGACAGTGTAAAAAAAGAAATGGATGCCAAGGGTATCGACGAAATACGTCAGGTAGTATTTGTATATAATAAGGAAAAAGACAAGGTTTTTATCCGTGATGTACAAACCGGCATACAGGATAATGAGTACATCCAGATCACCAGTGGTATAGAAGAAGGTGAGGAAGTAGTAATTGCACCTTATGGGGCTATTGCTCGTAGCTTGAAAGATAAATCAACTGTTACCGTGGTTGACAAAGACAAGCTGTATGAATCAGCTAAGTCTGAAGATTAGTTCACTTAATACACATAATTTGAGTAACAATACACTCGGACAAATAGGGATAATTGGTAATGGTAGCTGGGGAACAGCTATTGCCAAAATACTAACAGATAATAACCATAGTATTTACTGGTGGGTAAGAAATAAAGAAGCAGTGAACCATCTGCAAAACAGATACCATAACCCCCACTACTTAACGTCTGTTACATTTCTACCTGAAACAATCAAACCCACTAACAATCTGGAAGAGGTTTTAAATAGTTGCCAGACGGTCATCATATGCGTACCATCTGCCTATGCACAGGGAGTTATTGAAAGTGTTGATGCTAAACTATGGCAAGGCAAGAATATTATTTCTGCAATCAAAGGTATATTGCCCGATAGCAACATGTTACTGAATGATTATCTGGAGCATAGAGGTGAGTTTGATATTAATAAATACATGGCCATCACTGGTCCATGCCATGCAGAAGAGGTTGCTGATGAGCGAATCTCTTACCTGACATTCTCGGGGTTGAATGACGAGCTTACAAACAGCATTGCCAATGCTTTTGAAAACACATTTATACACACTACTACAAACCACGATATATGGGGCGTACAGTTTGCTGCCGTACTTAAAAACATATATGCAATAGGAGCAGGTATGGCGCATGCACTAGACTATGGAGACAACTTCTTAAGTGTGTACATTACTAATTGCTACCGAGAGATGTACCATTTCTTAAAAGATCATTTTGAGAAGGTACACCCATCTGACGAGCGCCCTGATTTTCATACAAGCGCATACCTTGGCGACTTACTTGTTACAGGCTACTCTTTACATAGCCGCAACAGAATGCTAGGCACCTATTTAGGTAAAGGGTATTCTGTAAAAACTGCTATCATGGAAATGAATATGGTAGCAGAAGGCTACTATGCGGCTCGAGGCATGCAACACATTGCTAAAGAGTACAAAATTGATTTGCCTATAGCAACAGCTATATATGAGGTGTTATGGAATAAAGTATCACCGGCAGAAATCTTTCTTGATCTGGAAAAAGTATTATCATAAATAAGTTCATTGAGTCATAAATAAAAAGGCTGCTCGTTGAGCAGCCTTTTTATTTATTTGAAAGGTTTTTATTTACCTGTGTAGCTCTACCTCTTCTATTAGGTTGTGAGCTTTACCCATTTTCTCAATGATCCAAAAAATGAAACGAGAGTCCGTACAAATGGTACGTTTATATTGCTTATCAAAAGCAATATCACCACTCATTGCTTCCCAGTTACCATCAAACGCGATACCAACCCACTCACCTTGTCCGTTGATGATCGGGCTACCGGAGTTACCACCTGTAATATCATTTGTTGTGATGAAACATGTACGTAGCTGACCATTTTTATCAGCATACTTACCGTAATCTTTTCTGTTGTAAAGATCTAATAACTGCTCAGGAGCATCAAACTCATCATCACCCGGCTTATACTTCGCTACAAAACCATCAAGGGTTGTATAGTAATCGTAATGTACTGCATCTTGAGGGCTGTAACTCTTAACCTGTCCGTATGTAATACGCATAGTAGAGTTTGCATCAGGGTAGAACAGGTCGTTCTTCTTCATTTCCATCAAACCTTTGATGTACTTCTTCTTCAGTACTTCTTTATCATCGTAGTACTTATCAATGATTGGCTTATAATGCTCATCGTAGTTATACACAAAGCTCAAAGCATACATAATACCCGGATCTTTGTCCATAGCTTCTGTAGTAGGGTTCTCTACAAATTCGTTGAACTTGTTACTGTCTAACAATAATGTATTATCAAACACATAGTCAGTAAACTCAGAGAATATTTGAGCCATATTGTTTCCGGTGAAGCTCTTAAATATTTTCTGATAGATGTCAGGGTGCTGTCCTTTTGGAATATCGTTGTAGAACATATGCGCCATAGCAGCAAATATCTCACGCTCCGTTGGTATGTCTGCAGAGTGTTGTAGCGACTGATAGCCTCTCTTAATTCTTTTGATCTGCTTAGCTACTTCTTCTTCATCTGGCTTATTCTTACTCAACTCCTGATATAAATCGTAATAAGAAGCTCCGTAAGCTGCTACCATAGAACCTTTAAAACACTGGCTATAATATAAATTATGCTTAGCGTAAGGACGATACGTATTATATAATGTCTCGAAATCCTTCATGACATTTTTGTACTCTGGTGCACTTTTGCGTGCCCATTTTGTAAACTCTGCCTCTTCTGCACGCTTTCTGTCAATAACTTTAAGTCTTTTCAATTGCTCTGTCTGACCTATAAAATACTTCCAGTAGTTAGAGATACGAGAATAATAAGATGTAAGCTTTAAATAAACAGCCTTGTCTTTTTTCATATGCTTGCGCATAATCTCCAAACGTTTCTCACGAGGGATAACGATAGATGGGTTCACCTCGTTGATAGCAACATCAATACCGTAAGAAACTTCATAACGGTTTGTACGCCCAGGATAACCAAATATCATTGTATAATCATTCTCTTCTACACCACGAATTGATATAGGTAAGAATTTCTTAGGCTTGTACGGCACGTTATCTTCAGAATACTTAGCAGGCTCGTTATTCTTGTCTGCATACACACGGAAGATTGAGAAATCTGCGGTATGGCGTGGCCACATCCAGTTATCGGTATCACCACCAAATTTACCAATCGACCTTGGAGGCGTACCTACCAAACGCACATCAGTATAACGCTTGTACACTAATAAGATATACTGGTTACCTTCAAAATAGCTTTTTACTTGAGCTTCGTAATTACCTTCAGCTTCAGTACGCTCTTTGATCTCTTCTACTACTTTTTTATAATGCTTCTCAAACTTTTCACCTTTCTTGTTACCTACAGCTTTCATTACTTCGTCTGTAACATCTTCCATACGCTCCAGAAACAATGCAGTAATACCTTTTGCTGGTAGTTCTTGATCGTAACTATATGCCCAGAAACCATTATCAAGGTAGTTGTGCTCTACAGAACTTAAAGAAGCAATAGCACCATAACCACAGTGGTGGTTAGTAATCAATAAACCTTTCTCAGAGATCATTTCTCCGGTACAGCCACCGCCAAATTGCACAATCGCATCTTTCAGGCTGCTGTTATTGATACTATAAAGATCTTCTTTTGATAAAGTAAGACCCATTTTCACCATCTCCTGATAGTTCTTACCTATTAGCATAGGTATCCACATACCTTCATCTGCCTTTGCCGGCAATAATGAAGCCGCTAATAGTAGCGATAACAATAGTTTTTTCATTACGTATTTTTAACTTATTAGTGAACTTATTAATCTGAATAAGACTGCAAAATTAACAAATAACAGCAAAGCTCCTAAGGGGATAAAAAGAGTGATTTTAGCTTTTACTAGGGAGCCTTTTCTTTTTCTACCTTAACTACTCCTTTAGGCCTTAATATTCTGTACCACGAAAAGTCTTCGTTGGCCTCTAGCCCATCGCCATACATGATCTGATCCGGAGTATTAATGCGCACAAATTTCTCTGTGTATATTTTTTTGGCATCCTGATGCCATATTAGCTCTTCTGTACGTAAGGTATCTCCTTTTTTATTGATAACCACTACACTATCCCTGATCAACACATTACCCTCTTCTTCATAATACCTGCCGTACAAAGCCGTAAGTGTAGTTTCTATAACCGTACTGTCGTTGAAAAACTCAATCTTCAGACCATTGCGCATATCTGTATACGCAGGTTTTGCCACCTCGTTGCGTACAAACTCTTTGGTGAACATGCGGATTTTTGTCCTGCCCTTTTCACTATAGATAATAGACACATCATCGGCCTTATCTACTTTAGGTGCAGTTTTATTGACCAACTCGTTAATTTCATCAGGATCATTTTTGCAAGACATCACCAATAGCAAACACATTGCTACCAAAGCACAATGCCCTATCGAAAAAGATCTGAAGTTAATCATACTGGCGCTTGATAAACCATCTTGAATTCAGTGTAATACCTACTGTACATTTAAAAAATGATTCTGTAAACAAACCATTTGTTTCCGTACCTCTCTGGCCAATCTCAAAAGCGGTATTTACTCTATCTGTAAACTTCTTAAAAGGAAGAGCAAATCCAAAAGTTACTGCATAGTAGTTGATCGGCGTATTACGAACATAAACATAATCCTGTCCGTAGTATGCACCTATGCGGTATGTAACTCTACTAAAATATTTACGAATGCTGGTAGGGTCCGGAGTGTATTCCCCTCCTACAGCAAATTTGTATGACATATCTCCAACAGAATCAGTCCTCGCAAAGCTTTTATACTGACCCCAGTTGGCACCTTTAAAATCAAGTCCAACAGTCCAATGAGCACTATCTGTATACTGTACACCAAAGCTGTACATCATAGGCATGGTTAAAGTACCTTTCTGGCCAAGATCGCTGAATGTGGTATCACTGCCTCCACCGTTAGAAGCAATGTGCAAGTCGTCTAGCTTACTGTTCAACTCTTGGTTCATTGTAAATGTAGCACCAAAACGAAGCCACCTTTCGTTCTTTAGCTTTACATCGTACATAACACCTGTATTCCAGTAGATGCCACCTGTTTTTACTGCTTTTGCAAAAAAAGCGTCACTAACATGCTGTGTAGCATCAATACTCTCCAACAAGCTGGAATACAACGTAGTACCAAACATATAACCAAAGTTAGCACCCACACTCAACCCTTTATACTTACCTGCAGCACCAATAAAAGCATAGTTTAAAGACCCATCACCGGCAAAAGTTCTTATTGCATCTCCATAACCGGGGATAGTCGCAGAGTCGTGCAAACGGTAATATATATGCGTCACTGGCTTAAAACCCAATGCTAAACCTGCGTGTTTACCTACCGGCACACCTATATTCATGTGGTTGATTGTAGCCATACCTGCACGTACCTTATCAGTACCAGACCTTATAGTACGTCTACTACCTTGCAAACCTCCCTCATATGTAGTTAATAGTATAGAAGCATATGAAGCCGGATTATCTGTATTTACAGAAAAAGGGCTACTGTATGCAGCAGAAATACTACCCATACCTTTCAAGACAGGGTTGATACCGTTTCTGAACTCACCAATGCCAAACCTTGAATAGGGAGCATTTTCCCTGTTCGATTTGGTAACAAAGTTATCTGTAGCAACATTGTTAAGCTGAGCAAAAGCCGGCTGAGCAGCAACAACTAAAAAAAGGGGTAAAAAACGCTTATACAGCAAGTGGAACATTGTGTTTCAAGATTATATTCAGTCCCTTCAAAATCACATCAGGGTCTGCAAATATCTTACTTTTCAACTTGCCCTCAAAGTATCTCATGTCCCCACCAGTTAACACAGCGTTAAAATCATTGTATTTATCAGAGAATTCCTTGATCATTCCATCTACTTCTGACTGTATCCCAAAAAACGCACCACTACGCATACAAGTATCGGTATCGTAACCTAAAAGCAAAGTTTCACCTTCCATTTCTACTTGTGGTAGCTTATCTGTAAACTCATGCATAGCCCTTAACCTCATGTGTAAGCCCGGCGAAATGGCACCACCTCGAAATGTTCTGGTATTTTGAACAAAGTTATATGTAACGCAAGTGCCCAGACAAACAACAAGATTGTTCTTGTCAGGGAACATATTGTTTGCTCCTACAGCCATAGCCAGACGGTCTGCACCTACTGAATCAGACGAATAAGCATTCATAACAGGTGTAGGCGTACGGTCATCCATTTTGATCAACCTCTTCACTGTCGACTCTAACATACTCTCTGTATCTGCAGAACTGCTTGATACACTTGAAATTATTGCATATTGAGGATTGAACTCGTTAATAACACCACCTATTCCGTTTTCAGCAGTATCAGGCTCAAAACTAAAGCTCTCAGATAACTCACCTTTTACGAATATAGCTGCTTTAACAAGGGTATTTCCCCAGTCGATACAAAGATTACAAGACATTTGACGTTTTTTTTGTTAGGACGCACAAATTAGTAAAATGATAAGGATTAAAGAAGTTTAATATCAGATAATACGCTGATTATTAAAAATCAAGGTCATCTATCGACAAATCCCTGAAATGACCATTCATCTTAATACGTGCTTTTGAGGTTTCCAGCTCAGAAACAACCGGAACAACATCTTTCAAATGCCGACGAATGTACTCTAAACGTTGTGTTTCTGTAAAAAGATGTAGCAGCTCATACTCTTGTTTCTTGTTCATACCAATAAAATGAGCAATACTGTATGAAACAACATCTATATTTTCACCTGGGAACTTATCCTCCACATTAAGCAGTTCGTAAAACCGTTTAACTTCTTTTAGTATTAGATCTGCTATTTGCGTGTCTTGCTGCTCTACTATGTTTTCGGGATAATTAACTATAGCTCCCGAATACATTTTATCGGGCAGTTCTTTTATTACCTCTAATACACGAAAAACATCTTCTCCCTTCACCCTTATATCCATCTCACCATCTTCGTACTCTTTTACCAACTCTGTTACTACCATTGTTGTGCCATACTCCTGAATCTTTTTATCTAGAACAGTGGGTATTCCAAAACGCTTTTCTTCTTGTATACATTCTTTGATCAACTGCTTATACCTGGGCTCAAATATGTGCAGATTCAATCGTTCATTTGGATACACTACAATATCTAATGGAAAAATCGGTAGAAAGTTGATCATTCTATTGCTGCTTTATTTGCATTAAGGTTATGCGATATCATTAAAATAAAGAACAAATATACATATACACCGAGCTGAAGCTCTAAAAAAGGCTCAACCATCATCGGAATAAACATTACAAACCATGTTGCAAACACAAAAAAGCCATCCCTGCCCTTTCTTACCCAGCGAACGGGGTATATAACCCAGTACAAAAACAACAACATAACAGGTAATCCGCAGCAGACAGCTACTACCAAAAACTGATTGTGGGGTTTTAACCTCATATTTTCCGGCACATGGGGGTAAAGTCTTTTGTAGCCATTATGCATCTCAGCACGCATATCTCCTACACCTACTCCTGTTAACCAGTTGTCTTCCATGATATTTAATGCAACATTATATGAAACTAACCTGCCAATATCACTGTAGTTTACATCTGCATTATTCTGCTTAAATATCTTTATCGAATACCTGAAGTAGTCTATTTTATTAGAAAAAGTAGGCACGTATTTATAAGCACTAACAGCAGATATTGCCATAACTGCCAGCAAGGCTACACCTATTATGCTGCGTTTACGAACAGTAATGTATATGCTGATTAATACAATAAACACATAAAACACCAAAATGCCCGTTTTAACCGCCACGATATGTAAATGCAGTATCAGCAGTACAATGGTAATACCAACGAACCACTTTGCAGCTTTATTCTGCAATTTACCCCATACATATATACACCAGATAATGAATAAGGAAATAGACAAACTATACCTTATGTAGTCTTTCCCGGCAAGCGTGGGCAACACCTTTGAAAAGCGGTATTGCTCTATGTAGTAATCAGGGTCTGTAATAAGAAAATAAAGGCTGTAACCTATACTACCCAAATACAGCATGGTTGCTAATATGGTAAACACCTTCAACTGATACCTTGTAAAAGCAGGTAATAAAGAAAATGCAAGAGGTAACAACAGTATCGGCAGTTTAGAAGAAAAGCCATACGCCACCTGACCCCAATCGTCAGACCAAACCCCTGATAAAGTATACAGCCCCACCCATGCGCAACCCAGCAACCACCATTTACTTTTCAACCACACCTTAGGGTGCACACCAATAAGTGCATTAGCGCCGAAAGCTACGATACTCACGGACAACATGGCCCTTGAAACAAAAAAGCCTGCCAGCATCATGAGCGCCAATGCAATGGCAATATTGGCTTTATACCGTTTATTATACTCTTGAAATATATCTTTGTTCACCTATACCGTATATACTTAAACGATCGTAACTTCATTTTAGTGCAGGACAAGATAATACAACTTATATCAGACATACAAGAGGGCAACTATAAAGCTCTTGCCAGAGCCATTACTATTGTAGAAAATAATCTACATGGATACGACTCCCTGCTAAAACAGCTGAATAATAAAAGTAAGGCACAGGTAGTAGGTGTCACAGGTCCTCCGGGAGCAGGGAAAAGCACCCTTGTCAGCTCATTAATAAAGCACTGGGTTGAAGAGGGCAAAAATATTGCAGTTATAGCTGTAGACCCTTCTTCTCCATTCAACTACGGCTCTTTGCTCGGCGATCGTATACGCATGAGTGAATTTTACAATAACCAACAAGTATATATACGTTCCCTAGCAAGCCGTGGTGCTCTGGGAGGTTTAAACCCTAAGATAATTGAGATTACAGATGTAGTTAAACAAGCTCCTTTTGACATAATATTGATTGAGACTGTAGGCGTAGGACAAAGCGAAGTAGAAATTGCAGGGCTGGCTGATTGCAGTATTGTCACCCTGGTACCGGAAGCAGGAGATGAAGTTCAAACCCTCAAAGCCGGTATTATGGAGATTGCGGATATATTCGTCATCAATAAAGCAGACCGTGACGCTGCTGATGCGTTATATGCCAGTTTACGCATAATGGTACACCAAAAAGCAGGCGCTGATGAGCAGGAAACACCTGTTATAAAAACCATTGCCACCAAAAGCGATGGTATCGCAGAGTTAACAGAGGCTATAAATAAGTTCTTCAACAACAATCATTTCAACGATAAAAAACTCTATTTGCTTACTGAGAAATGTTGGCAACTCATACAGGCTAACAGAATGCAAGACGTTAATAAGACCTTATTGAAGGATGAATTAGCAGCGATCATGAACAACGATGAGTTTAACCTGTATACATACACTCAAAAATATATGCGCTGATTGGTTTGAGCGTCAATACCTTCTGTAAATACGCTAACCCCTCTACACAGAAGCATGCTTTTCCACAATTCGTTGATAAAACCTCTGGTCATTAACAGTCAAATAACCCAATTTCATTATAAATAGCGGGGTTATTACTATAACTTTACCAGTGATATATACACATATCATTATTTGATATGATACAACAGATACCATCAGAACTACTTTACTTGCTGTGCTTTGTCAGTTCGCTGATCATAAGTATTATTTCTATACCGCAAATAATATCAGTAGCAGCAAAAAAACGTTTATACGATACTCCTGACGGGGAACGTAAGATACACTTGCGTGTCATCCCTAATCTGGGTGGTATTGGTATCTTTTTTGGGTTTATTACAACCGCATCTCTATTTATATCTCCGGAAGCATTTACAAAGTGGAACTTCATTATTGCTGCTTCTCTTCTATTGTTTCTGGTAGGGATTGCGGATGACCTTATATCTCTTAGCCCTTCAAAAAAGTTTTTAACCCAATTTATTGCTGCATTTATAGTTGTTTGTATTGCAGACATCAGGCTCAAGTCGCTACATGGCGTATTAGGGCTTTATGAACTAAGGTACTGGTGGAGTGTGGTATTCAGTATTGTTGGTATCATATTCGTCACTAATGCTTACAACCTCATAGATGGTATAGACGGGCTGGCCGGATCGATAGCAACACTATCCGCCCTGCTACTGGGTATTACATTGGCGGGCTTCGGGCATCCCGGAGCTGCTTGTTTATCTTTCTGTCTACTCGGTGGTATCGTGGGTTTTTTACGCTACAACATATCCCCTGCTAAAATATTTATGGGCGATACAGGATCGTTGCTTATAGGATTCATCATATCTCTGCTTTGTATTATTTCTGTCAATTCATTTAACGGGCTATCTACCTACTCTCGCTTGGTAATACACTCTGCCGGCGGAGCTTTAGTAATTGGTTTGTCAGTACTATTTGTTCCTGTGTTTGATACCTTTAGGGTTTTCATTACACGTATCATGAAAGGTTCTTCACCTTTTAAAGCAGACCGCACCCACCTGCATCACTATCTATTGGACATGGGTTTTACTCATAGCCAAACTGTAACGATCTTGGTTATCTCAAACATTCTCATTATCACAGTATCGTTGATCACTCAAGACTTCAACCCTAATATTGCGATATTGTGTATTGTGGCATTTACGCTGAGCCTATTTGGCATCCTTTATTTTATGCGTAAAGCTAAACTTGCCAAGAACAGAACTTCCGGCCCCGGCAAAACAAAAGAATTACCATTAGCAAAAGATGCTGCCGCTGCTAATAACGATTAAGTAAAAAAATTACTGCTCTACCATGTAGCTACCGGCTTGGTAACGATACAAGCAAGTGTGCTGGTTTTCATAATACATCAACCTTCTTTGCGTATCATATACCGGGCGTATATCAAACCTTGTAAAAGGAGCACCTCCGTTATCTCTGAAGTTCTGGCTAAATGAAGGTCCGTACTTTTTTAGCAAGTAAGCATAGTAGTAAAAAGCCTCATAACCACGATATACCATATTATCTGCCTTGCCTCCATACTTTTGCCTGTACTTTGTATCTATAGCTTTGCCAATACCTGTAGTAGCATTAAAATAAAAAGGTCTTGTAAAGTAAACAGTTACATTAGGGTACGCTGAAGGCTTATTAAGCGAAGGCATATCATTCCAAGACGGCATACCCCATACCTCAAATTCGTAATCAGGAAACCACTCGTACAGTTTAGCAATGATATTTTGAGCATACCTGTCATTCAGGATAGACATTACTATAATATTCTTACCATCAGGAGAAAAATAAGGTTTTAAGTCACTATAAGTAGGTATGTCATTACAAGACACCCTGTTATACCTATCAGGGTTATTTTCCATAAAACAGCTGAAAGCAATTTTATCAACTGTAACATTATCTCTGTAAAACAAAGTAGCCGGAGTAGTACTGTGTTTCTTGTATAAATTCTGCTCTATAGATGCACAATGGCTCTCTAAGGTTGGCTGAAGCAGCGTAAAATATTCGTTATACCCTACACCTTCATCAGAGGGTGACAATGCTGATATAAAATTTATTTTATGCGCTTTAGCATAATCTGTTAGCACCGCAAAGTCCTTAGACTGTAATACCCCTATTATTATATCAGCCCCATGAAATGCGTTATTTTTCACTAATAGCTCCGGCGTTTCATAAGGATCTGTTACATCGTACACATATACATCAAACAAGTAGCCTTGTTTCTTAAGTGTATCAACAGCCATTTTAAGCCCTTCGTAAAAATACAAAGACGGTAATACCTTAGTTGGCAAGTTGCTCTTGTCTATGATTTCCCCTTCCTTTACCAACTCATTCATGTACAAAGGCATCAACAAGTCTACTCTATACCTATTCTTCTTAGGTTGTATTGGTCTTGTATCGGTGGGTTTATCAACCGGTTCATATATCACATCTGGTGGCTGTACACGTCCATCCAGGTCTTGCCTGCGCTCAGCGTTTCTCTTACTCTTCTTGAACCAGTTTTTCCAAAACTGAGCGTCGGCATCATTACTGTATGATGTGAGTATTAGTATACCAAATAATATGAACCTGGATGTTTTTCTCATTTTTGTTTTTTATAGGGTGCTATTCCCATTCGATAGTTGCAGGTGGCTTAGAGCTGATATCGTATACCACCCTATTGATACCGTTTACTTTATTAATAATATCGTTAGACACCTTTGCCATAAAGTCGTATGGTAAATGCGCCCAGTCTGCAGTCATCCCGTCAACAGATGTCACAGCACGTAATGCAACAGTATATTCATATGTACGCTCATCTCCCATTACCCCTACACTTTGCACCGGCAACAGAATCGCTCCTGCCTGCCATATTTCGTTGTACAAACCAGAGTCTCTTAATTGTTGAGTATATATCGCATCTGCTTCTTGTAGTAAATGAACTTTTTCGGCAGTTACTTCTCCTAAAACTCTAATGCCTAAGCCCGGCCCCGGGAAGGGGTGCCTTTGCAAAAACACGTCGTCTATACCCATTTCTTTACCAATCTTGCGTACCTCGTCTTTAAACAAGAAACGCAAAGGCTCTACAAGCTCCATATGCATCTTCTCCGGCAAGCCACCCACATTGTGGTGAGACTTGATTGTAGCAGAAGGACCCGCAACAGAAACACTTTCAATTACATCGGGGTAAATAGTACCCTGACCTAAAAAAGCAACATCTTTGATCTCTGCCGCTTCGTCCATAAACACATCTATGAACAAACCGCCTATTATTTTCCTTTTCTTTTCAGGATCTGTCACACCTGCAAGGTCATTATAGAAGCGTTGTTTAGCATCTACCCCTTTAGTATTTAGTCCTAAATGTGCATACCCGTCTAAAACTTGCTCAAACTCATCTTTACGCAACAGCCCGTTATCTACAAATATGCAGTAAAGGTTATCACCAATTGCTTTATGTATTAAAGTTGCAGCCACTGTTGAATCTACCCCACCGCTTAGCGCCATAACAACTTTGCCATCGCCAACCTGATCTTTAATACGTTCAACGGTTTCCTGAACGAATGCGGCTGGTGTCCAATCCTGGGTGCAACCACATGTGTCTACTGCAAAGTTTTTCAATATTTGTCTGCCATTTGTGCTGTGTGTCACCTCCGGGTGAAACTGTATAGCAAAAACTTTATTCTTGGCATAGCTTTCTGACGCTCTAAATGCAGCAACAGGTATACTATCCGTTTTCGCAATTATATCAAAACCTTCCGGCAGTTCTTTAATAGTATCACTATGGCTCATCCACACTTGAGAGCTGTCCGGCACTGTTGCCAGTAGCTCGCTATGAGTAACCGCATGCAAATGTGCCCTGCCATATTCTCTGTGAGTAGACTTTCCTACCACGCCACCTGCCTGTTGAGCCAACAGCTGTGCTCCATAGCAAATAGCCAGTACAGGCAGCTTATCAGCAATCGCCTTTACATCAGGTTTGGGTGCCTGAGGATCATTAACAGAATATGGACTACCTGAAAGTATCACACCTTTCAAAGATTCGTCATATTCTATTTCCTTTGTACAAGGCTGTATCTCACAATAAATATTCAACTCGCGAATACCTCTTGCAATCAGTTGCGTGTATTGCGAACCAAAGTCTAGTATTAATATCTTTTCGTTCATTCAGTATTGTATTAAGCTTCTCCTTTCGGGCCGCTAAAATTAAATGGCATTGTTGCTTGCTCTTCTTCTTGTATTACTCCGTGCTGTGCCTCAAAACGTTTAACGTTCTCCACCATAGCACGCATCAATCTTTTAGCATGTTGAGGAGTCATCACCACACGAGATTTCACCTTTGCTTTGGGCACATTGGGCATTACATTCACAAAATCTATAACAAATTCAGCAAAAGAATGAGTTATGATAACCAAGTTTGAATATACTCCATCTGCCATTTCTTCTGTCAACTCAATATTTAGTTGCTGTTCTTGAGGTTGCTCTTCCATTATATTATTTTATATGATGTAAACTGCAAAATTAAAAAAACTATACCAGTGCATGATAAAAAATAATTACACGCAATGCGGTAGTATATATTACCGAAAGGTTATAGTTTTGACACATGGGTAGGCACATACTGTTATTATTCTTATTTGTTTCTATTATATCTTGTAAGCCAGAGGTGTATACACCTAAACCGAGAGGTTATTTTCAAATAAGTTTACCTAAACACAACTATCAACAATTTGATAGCAGTGGCTTCCCATATAAATTTGAATACCCAACATATGGAAACATCTTGTCTAACCCCAAGTTTTTCGGAGAAACACCGGAAAACCCTTATTGGATTAATATAGACTTTCCTGATATTGGCGGCAAAATATATTTCAGTTATAAACCTGTTGGGCCTAACTACCCTTTGTATCAACTGAAGGAAGATGTATACCAGATGACTTATGCTGCACACACTAAAAAAGCAGAGTACATATACGACCACACCATAAACGACCCTGCACGAGCTGTTTATGGTAACCTGTATTATGTAACAGGCGATGCGGCATCAGCATATCAATTTTATGCTACGGATTCTGTCAATCACTTTATTAGAGGCGCATTATATTTCGACACTGCACCAAATGCAGATTCGCTAAAGCCTGCTTACGAGTTTTTAGCAGAAGATATTTATCATTTACTGGAAACGCTGGAATGGCAATAGCATTAATGTAATGGTATCTCTACAAAGAAAGTAGTACCCTTCTGCTCCTCACTCTCGAACCATATTTTACCGTTATGAGCCTCTACTATTTGTTTAGATATCGACAATCCTAATCCATATGGCTGTTCTCCGGATGTACCAAAGCGCTTAGCTTCTGAGAAAAGATCAAACACCTTGTCTTTAATGTTTTCAGGAATGCCAATACCGCTATCTTTTACCTTAATAACAAAGTGGTCTGAGCTGGCGTTTAGTATTACATGTAATTCACCTCCTTTAGGGCTAAACTTAATAGCATTATTAACCAAGTTGCTAACCACACGGAGTAACTTATCAATATTTACAGAGGCAGATATATGATTCTGAGGTGCTTGGAGTAATATGTTTTGTTCTTTTTCTGCTGCTTTAAACTGTAGAAGTTTAACTCTGTCTTCTAAACGGGCTGTGATATCAGTTAGCGTTTTTTCCAGCTTCTCATTATTAAGTGTAGCAACCTCCAACAAGTCCTTCGTTAAGTTCAGTGCATTATTGCCAGACACTTTTAAAAGCTTCATATACTCTTGCTGCTCATCCGTTAAGTTATCAGCTTCGTGGCTCAAAAGGTCTACCAGTGCCAACGAGGAGTTTATTGGGCTTCTCATATCATGAGATACTGCTTTTAAAATCCGATCTTTTTCTTTTCCGGCATTTTCCAGCTCATCCAAAGCATATTTCAACTTTTCTCTCTGCTCCTTCACATGGCTATTCATTTTCTTAAGTTGATGCACATGTTTTCTGGACCTTCGCCAGTTTCTAACAATCAGCAATACTATAACTATACACAACGCACACCCCACCAATGCTACTGCCAAATAAAAACCTCTTGACTCGTTAGTCGCTCTTAATAAGGCAACTTCATCTTTACCTTCTAGTGTACTTACATGTTCATCCAAATCTATTGGATGTGAAATCTTGTTGAAAGCCGCCAAAGAATCTTTAAGGGCGACATAATCATTTAGATAACGGTATGCCAGCTGAGCATTATTTTGAGCATCATAATACTTCCATAATAATTTGTTCAATCTCCTGCGAACAACCGGCATATCGATAGCAGACAGTGAAGCATTTATTATTTGAGCTTGTTTATATGCTTTTGAATCATACCCTTGTGCTAAATACAACAAACCCAGCTTACCTCTCGTTAGTAATGCATCTCCGTTGTCATAATTCGGCTGTTCATTTACTTTAATACTCCTGTTGTAATATGATTCTGCCTTTTCATAGTCACCCTTCAACTCATAAGCACTACCCATATTTCCCCATACTACCGCTACCGCCGACTCGCTCAACCATAACCTGGACTCTCTGTAGTTGTCCTTGTGTTCGTTAATAAATGAAATTGCCCGCTCGTAATAATGTATCGCACTATCAGGCATATTCATATGGTAATAACACAGACCGATATTATCTATAATCTGTTGTGTGCGGTAATAGTAAGCATAATCGTTACCGCAGTACATAAACTCGTGATAGGCGTTTTGAAAATACTTTATCGCATCGTCGTATCTTTCTCCCCTGTAAAGAACTAAGCCGGTTTTGTAGTTATAATATGCCAGAGTGCAACTATCTCCGTAATTCTTGGCAACCGTTTTAGCCTTATAGTAATACACATAAGCACTCTTATAGTCTCCATCCTGCAACACTCGGTCTCCCATATGAAAGTTTCCCTGTGCGTAACGTGTATGTAAGGTTTCTGTATTGTGACTTTCCTCTATAACTTTTAAAGAGCTATCACAATAAAGCTTAGACAACTCATACTGCCCCTCTCTAAAAAGTCTGTCGCTTTTAAAATAGTACAGGTCATACCAGTCTGCCGGCGTAGGCTCATCAAAATGAGAAAAAACAGAGTCTATATACTTGAAAGCGTAGTCCTTTTCACCTCTTTCCCAAATATCAACAGCCCGCTCAATTTGCTGATGCAGGTAATCTGTTTCTTCAGGCTTTTTTTGCTCTTCTGTATTGCAAGAAGATGTCATTATTACAAAACCTGTAAGAAAACACAATAAATAATTATACAACCTGTAGGGTATAGTCATCTATAAAAATCAATGTCCTCTAATAATATATTTACGCCAAACTAATAAAAGGTATGGCTTTTAGCAATATTCGTGTATTAACTTCTTTATCTGTGACAACATTTTCTTAATTTCGCCTCTCATTTTTGGCCCTGTAGTTCAATGGATAGAATAGAAGTTTCCTAAACTTTAGATCTAGGTTCGATTCCTGGCAGGGCTACCATACGAAACAAGTCAGCATTTTTGCTGGCTTTTTCATTTTTCAATTTAGGGAAAGGCTTACCTGTATTACATATCAAGTCGATTAGTACATTATCACCGTTGGTTCGATAACTATTTCCTGAAATTTTCAATTTATTTGGGAATATCGAACCAAGAAACTTTCTTTTTCCATCTATATTAACGCCTTGGTAGTATTCTGCCATGTTATTTAATAGAAAAAAGCCATAAGACAGGTAAATATCAAAGGAATCTGGCATCCTTTCTAATTCGTGTACACGTAATGTTAAGCTATTCAACTGTTCTTTCGTTTTCTTTTTGTATAGCTCAAATTCGGTTTTATCTAAATCCTGATCCAAATACTTTTCAACTGCTTTATTTAGATTGTCTTCCTTTTTTGAAATTTTTTTCTTTAACTCATCAAGTTCACTGCTTTTATCTTTTTCTTTTGTTTTAAAAATATCACGCATTACTTCAATATACAGATCCCTTATTTCAGGTTTAATACTAATATCACTAAGCCAGTTACAGAAGCTATTATTTAAGTGTTCAGAACGAAAGCGGGCTGCACATCCTTTCTGACAATGATAGTAGCTATACTTACCACCATTCCCATTTGAAGTACTACCTGTCAAATTCCTACCACATTCAGGACAAATCAAATAACCACGAAGTGGTAAGCCTTCTTTTATTGTTTTAGGTTTAGACTTTTGATTGCCTTTACTTTTTAATATCTGCTGAACTTTATTAAACAACTCAACTGGAATAATCGGTTCATGAATGCCTTTTACTAAATCTTCAGGCTTACCTGTGTACGCAGGAACTTTAATATATCCACAATACATAATATTGTTAAGCATATTCCAAAATGCAGACCTGCTTAAAGTCATCCCCTTTTTCTTCAATATAGCTCTTACTTCTTCCCTACTATATATTCCTTTAGATAATAAACTAAACGCTTCTAACACTAAAGGTGCCTTTTCATTTTTTACTAACATCCCTTTTTGACTTCCAGAATGTTTATAACCATACGGGGCACCTGCAACCCACTTACCTTCTTCTTTTGCTTTTATCATACCTGTTCGTGTATTTAAACCACGTCTTTCATTTTCCACTTCGGGAGTAGCTAAATACAACGCAAGAAACACCTTGTTTTCTGGCACATTAGTATCTACCTTTTGTTCGATTGCATTAACAGACACATTAAGTTTTGCCAACTTATCAATCATGTTATATGCTTGAATAATATTCCTGGAAAATCTATCCCACTTCAGAAACAAGACTTCGTCTACCTTATTTTTGTTGTTTTGAATGTACTTCAGCATATTCTGAAACTCTGGTCTATCAAAGGTTTTGGCTGAACAATTATCTTCATAATGCCCAACTATTCTATAACCGTTTCGACTACAATAGTTTTCAAGTCGACCTTTTTGTGCCCTTAAACTGAAGTTAGTTTTCTGTTCTTCTGTTGATACCCTCGTATAGATTATTACGTTCTTCATTTTGAAGTTTATTGCTATTTGTAAAATAATGATAATCTAAAGAACCTATTACTTGTAGAAATTCAAGTATCATTTTCACCTGCTCTGTAGAATAATGGTTGCCGTTTTGGGATAGGATCTTTTTACACTTATCAATGCTAAGCATTACGTTTCATTGAAACATTTCATGCAGTGAAATGCCTGAATTAATAAAACGATTTTTAATGCCTACACGATCCGTCCTGAAGAATTATGGACTATAAATGGCAATTCGATTTGAATAGATTTAGTTACTGCTGTAAATCTTTCGATACAAATTTACCAATAGCAATCTATACTGAAGCCAATTGTTCTATAAGAAAAACTTATACAATTTAGAAAGTACTGAAAATACTTAACAGTAATTCAGATGACAAAAAAATCATAAACACCTATATATCTGCAAGTTACGACCTGCATTTAACATGTACGGCTTCTAAACTTTTTTCTTGCAATTTCCATATATTTTAGGCTAACTAATTAATATATTTACAGTTATCCCTGCATAACACCTGAACAGTAGCAAATGATATCAAAAGCTGAAATGCAACTTTATGTATCTAATAAAACAATTCAAATCAGAACTATTTGTAGAACTGATCAATGGAGTGGTTTAAAGGAATCCAATGTGTATGATTGGATGAATGGGAATTTCAAGGATATAGAAGGAAGGTATATTGCAACAAAATTACTTACCAATGGGCTTTACTACAGCGAACAAAACATTATATCATTACTAAAAACGGGTGTATATCAACGTATTATCGGGAATGAGATTAAAAACAACCTGATAGAAAGCAATAATATCTATCAACCTGTCACTACAACAAATGCTATTCTTAACGAAGAAAAAGAAAAAACATTATTTATCCCACTTTCCGATTCTAAGAATCCTTCCGAAAGTGGCAACGCAATGGTAAGGTACCTGGTACACAAGCTTGGCGTAAATAATAAAAATGTTGCACATCATTTCAATTTAGTTCCAGACAACATAGATGGGTACAACCGAATAGTAATATTAGATGACTGCATTGGAAGTGGGGATCAAATTGATGGGTTTTGGAACCATGATACGGATATGCAAAAAATTAAAAGTAAAGCACAAGAATTAAGCCTGCCTGTATATTATTTAAGCTTGGTAGCATATGAAAAGAATGTAATGCAACTGCAAATGGATGGTAACTTATTGGGGTTACGTGTTATAATGTGTGATCTATTAAAAGATAACAATAGGATATTTTTCAATAGGAATACGGAAATATGGAATACACCTGAAGAACATAATTTTGCTTCTGAATATTTAGATGAAATAGAAAAAACTCTTGGCGTTAAAAAGCTTGGATATAATGACTTGGACTTTGCTGTATTTATGCATAGTACTACTCCCGATTGGTCACTACCAATATTTTGGACAGAAAATTCAAGCTGGACACCTTTATTAAAAAGGAAAAATTCGAACTATTAATGAAACAGAACCCATTCAATAGAAACAGAGCTGAACAAATGGGTGAAACCAGTTGGAAGTATTTTGTTCGGGAACCATTTAGCAACCTGCTATCTGAAAAGCCTTTAATATTTGAAGGAAGCAGGGGATGTGGTAAAACAATGTTCTTTTTATGTAATTCATGGAAAGAAGTCTTTAGTGAATACGAAACTAACAAACAAGATATCAATGAACTATTTGGCTCTGATAAATTCATTGCCTTTTACTATAAAGTAGATGGAAAGTTTGTTGGCAAAAATCTTACAGGAAAGGGCGTAGAAGACTGGGAATGGCAGACAGTATTTAATACTTATTTCAATGTTATCATTACAAAAGAAATATTTAGTTTCTTAAATCACTGCATCGTAAAAGGCTACATTCAAACAAGTGATATATCAGAAACGATACAAAGAATAAGTAACAAAATAGAAAAAGAAGACACTACTACCCTTGAAAAGCTTTTGGTTAACCTTGATAAAATACTCGATGAAGTTGAATGTTTTTCGAATGATCCTGAAAAGGCTAAACCTATTGGTTTACACGCAGGCACATTAGTTAATTTGACACTTGAAAACATCCGAAAAATCCCACTATTTAGTAGTAGTAGGTTTCATGTCTTTATTGATGAATTTGAAGAACTGAACCAACTGCAACAAAAGCAACTTAATACCCTATTAAAACAAAGCAAATATTGGTTAGTGTACGACATAGGCGTAAAAACTAACGGTAGATATACTAATGAAACCATGTCTGGTGAAATAATACAGGAACCCCATGATTTTCAACACTATTACCCTGAAGTAGACAGTTATGAAAGACGTGAAACGTATAAAAAACTACTGTCTTCCATTTGCAAAAAAAGGTTAGAAGATTATTTTTCAGGGGATGTTAATGATGAAAATTATACTGATATAACCTATTATTTAAAAGACTATGGCAACCTTGAAGAACTTGATGAATTCAGCAAATCTTCACGGTTTAACCATTTAAAAAAGGAACTCCAAAAAATAATTGAAGAAAACATAAAGGGCGACAAGACAGAAGTCATTGAAGCATTAGTAAACAAACCACCTGACATTGTTAGAATGCACCTTAGTTTGCTAAAACGAAACGGCAAAGTTAATGTTGATTCACTATACAAGGCTGCTATAAATGAAACCAAGCAGTATAGGGATTGGAA
Organism: Bacteroidia bacterium; assembly: GCA_030429205.1. Lineage (GTDB taxonomy): Bacteria > Bacteroidota > Bacteroidia > Chitinophagales > Chitinophagaceae > UBA5543. The sequence continues at coordinate 32,662 of JAUICZ010000005.1, read as the reverse complement.
GCATAACATGCTATTTGCAACTCATTTTTTATTATGTAAAGAACTGGATATCGTAAAAAAGTATTCAGGCTTTACAACTTATGCCATGCTGTCTTCTGGTGTGATTCGTAGTTTTCTTGAAATATGTGAAAGTGCATTTGAATACGCATTCAGTAAAGGATTTACATTTGATAGCCCAAGACCTCTTACATTAGAAGAACAAACAGAAGCAGCACACTATGTCAGTCAGTCAAAAGTTTCAAAAATAGAAGGCTTTATTCCAGATGGCATATTACTTAAACGCTTTATTTTGGCTTTAGGTAAAATTTTCTACTTAAAACATACTGATCCTGATTCAACATTAGGAGAACCAGAACCAAACCATTTTTTCACAAAAACCTTGGATCTACAAACGGTTTCAGAAGATGCAAAACGTGTACTTGATAATGCTGTAATGCATAATGTATTGCAGCTTGATTTACCTACCAAAGAAAAAAATGCAGGAACACTGGAAACTTCAGATTATCATATAAATCATATTTATTGCCCTTATTTTAAAATTTCGCATAGAAGAAAAAGGAAAATATATATTGAACCTAACGATTTAAGCATTTTATTATTAGGCAAATCAAATGAAATCGATAAAGTTATTCGATCAATTTCTAAAAAGCCAAGCAGCCCTACAGTACAAGGAAAACTAAATTTCGAATCTGATGATCCTGCATGAAAAATTTGACTTAGACAATAATAGTAGTGAATACTTTTCAAGTCAGATTGATTTCCTAATATGTGGATTTCGAAGTGACATTGAAGCTGATGACCGTGCAAAACATGTACCTACACTGATCAATCACAATGGTGATACCTATTTCTTCAATACAGATGAAAATGCAAATGACTTATCTTATGTAATAAAAGACAAAGAAGGTACAATTATTGACAAACAGGAAAATCTTAGCCTCATTCCTGATTTAAGGAAAATTCTAAAAGACAATAATGCAAATCAAGCAAGTATATGCATAGATATAACCAGCTTAAAGCAACCTATTTTATTTCTATTAATCAAGCTTCTACTATCAGAAATAAAACCTAAAAGATTATTTGCAGCATATACAGCTCCTAAAGAATACAAAAAGGTAAATCATATTAACGTTGGTGAAGAAGAATATGAATTATATGATAGGATTGTGGGATGTAATTATAGCTTACCTGGCTTTGCTAAAATCAATCGAAATGACAATGAACTGTTAGTCACACCTTTTGGTTTTGAACGTCAAAGATTACTGTCTTTATATGAAAATGTTGAACCTAAGGGTGGATTAATTCCAATTTTAGGATACCCACCAGTCATTCCTGGCTGGAATTTGACAGCCCTGTATATGAATTATAATGTTTTGTCAGATTCAAGTTCTGAAGGCAGGATAGAACATTGTGATGCTGCATGTCCATTTGAATTGTATGAAATACTTACTAAGATTTACAATAATTACGCCGATGACTATAAAATATTAATTGCACCACTCGGTACAAGACCTCATTCATTAGGATGTGTATTATTTGCCAGCCTACATCAGCAGCAATGCCATTTAATTTATGATTTCCCTATAGAAAAAGCCTTTAGAAGTATGGGCGTTCTGAAGTCGTATATATACCACCTTTCAAATTATATTAAATAATGCAGCAATTTGCACAATTTTTCACGGAAAAATCTTTTTCTAATTTACTAATTGATAGTATTAGTCATAAGAATCCACAAACTGTGTTAGACTTAGGAATAGGTAACGGCTCTCTAACAACAGCAGCAAAACAAAGGTGGAAAAATGCAACCTATTATGGAGTTGACATAGACAAAAAATGCATCAGCAATCTTTCGGATACAATAAGTGACATTAATCTATTCAAGGTAAATTCTTTAAATATAAACCTTGCAGAAAAGACAAATATCAAATTAGGCAGTATTGACATAGCAATCTGCAACCCACCATATTTGACAATAAGAAAATCAAAAAAATATAACCGCCTATTAACGGAAGCCAATTTAACCAGATCAATCAATTTGAAATCATACACCAGTGATGTAATATTTATCGCCCAAAATATTAACATGCTTAAACCTAAAGGGGTTCTTGGAATCATTGTGCCTGAAGGAATAGTTTGCAGCCACTCATTTAAACTATTACGTCAAGATCTTTTAGAAAACCATAGCATAGAAATGTGCATACAACTTGAACCTAAAATCTTTTGTAAAACTGAAGCAAAAACTCACATCTTAATTATCAAAAAGGGCAAAAACAAGAAAAACACCGTAATTCTAAGTAGTGCTGACAAGGATGGAAATATTACAGACAAAATCCAAGTAAATAAATCAGCTTTATTTCATCGCATGGATTATAAATTCCACACTTCAACCTTTAAAAATAAGCACGGTAAACCTTTGTCATCACTCAACATTAGTATCACACGTGGCAACTATTCAAAACATGAATTAGAAGCATTAAAGGTGCCTTACTTTCACACAACATCCTTTAAACAACACGATAAGAACTGTTCATTAATTAGAAACACATACAACCTTGATAAAAAACCTACTATAGCGAAGAAGGGTGATATTCTTATCGCAAGAGTAGGCAGAAATTCATATAAACAAATAGCTTATATCCAAAAAGGCAACATTGCATTTACTGACTGTATATATAGAATTTCTGGGAATCACGATGATATAGAAAAGGTTCTAAAAAGGCTAAAAAGCAAATCAGGACAAACATATTTAAAGAATGTTTTGCATGGTGTTTGTGCCCAAGTCATTAGTAAAAAAGATATTGAAAATTTAAAAGTCTGAAATTAATTAGTTGCATTATTACTTTTGTACAAATACCATTAGCCGATGAAATAATAACATAACAGTATTGATATAATTGTATTATATCTATTTGTGCCATTCTAAACTACCACAATTGAATATCTGCACAGCAATAGAATATGATACGCCTAACGGCGTAGCTATATCCTTTGTGCAGATAGGTCGTGGTAGACCTTGAATGGCTTTGGATCCCTGGTTACGCTATTTTTTTGCACACATTCTAAACTACCACAAAATGAAACATCTATTATTACTACTAATACCCATTTTCCTATGTTCTTGTAATACTGAAAGGGAAAATACAGCTAAACAGTTTATAGAAGAAAATCTTCCAAAAAATGGATTTAACGTAACAGTCAATACTGTAAAAAAAATAAATGGTATTAGTTATACCAGCAAATACACTGGCGAAGATCTATATGCACTTGAATTTGTTGCCATATGTACCGTTAATGATAATGGTTTCGTATTTATCAATGAAAATAACATGGTAAATAACAATACAATTTTTGAAACGGATCCATCAAATGGTGATCCTAATTATTTTGACTTTATTCCAACTATAAAAGAAGTAAGAAGCGTTAAACCTGGTGATATAATTCAATACACAAGTAACGTTATTATGCAAAAAACTGATAATGGATGGGAACCATTAGACATTCGGGGTGATTTATACTAATACCAATAGCTTTAACGCAACTATTTCATCTGCAAGCTTATTCTATTCACATGTCCTAAATTAGCATTTACGTAAGACTATATAGGGTATGGCAAAACGAAAAAAAATCAATAGTACAACTGAAGCAGAAATCATGTTTAAGGCAGACAGAAAATGTTGTGTTTGCAATGAACTTGGACATCATATCCACCATATAGACGGTAATAATTCAAACAATGAATTTGACAATCTTGCATTACTATGTTTTATCTGTCATGATAATGCTTCATCATTCGGGAACCTGGGTAAAAAGCTATCAGCTAATACAATCAAAAAGTATCGTAATCATCAATATGCTGTAATTGAAGCCCAAAGAAGCAGTATGTTACAGACGCCTACCAGAACAATAAATAAGGTTAATGATACTGACTTATTTAATGCAGCATTATCTGCTGGCATCCTATTAGAAATTGTAAAAATTGAAGATTCCTACTTTAAGGCATCATGGAATAAGAAGGATGAAATTCTTGATGAATTATCAAAGCATTATGATTTTTCAACTTATCGAATTTCGGCATATGTAATTGAGTTCTTACTAAAAGCTTCAAATTCCACAAGACATGGGATGCCATATAGTGTAGCATCTAAAATACATAGTCTTATAATATGCTATTTTCCACCTATTAATGGAAAGGACAGTAAGCAAAAAGTATATGATCTTGGGAAGGTAGTACTCAATATTGGGTTTAATATGGCTTACGATGCATTTATTAAACTTGATAATTATTACTTAGCTGCAAATGGGGTATCTATATTTAAAATCGCTTATAAGGAAGCTAAAAGAACAAAAAATGTCAAGCTAATTAATGAAGTATATAAAAGGTATGAAGAACTTGAATCAACTTTAAATAGACCAGAACGTAAGGATTTGATTAGTGCTATTGAATTAGTCAAAATATTTAAAGCCGATATAGATAAAGGAACATTGGCATACCCTATTTTACCCGAACCTTTGTACACTAAGTTCATATCTGACAGGGAAAAATAATATATTTATATATGAACAATAATAAGTGGGAACCCAATATTAAGTGGTATAAAATTACACCTGAAGCATATAGATTGATTTATGATGAAGCTAAAGAACGCTATGAAGATATTATGTCAGAATCTGAATCAATCACTAATAAGTCAATTAGAATGCTTATTGCATTAGCAGCGTTCATTGGTTTTACACTTGATTTTGCTATTAAACAGAATTTCAAGGAAATAGTACCTATTTATTTTTTGCTGGCTATCATACTTGTAGATGTATGGCTTCTATACAAGCTTATTGCACCAAAACACGTAAAAGGACGTGGTGTACCACCAGATTTAAGTATAAATAAGGTTATTGATTATGATGAAAACAAAGACAATCAAGTCCAATTAACCTATTATACGTTAATCGTTACACTACAAAGAAATATCTACTACATGATAGACAGAAATAATGAACGGGCTAAATATTATAAAAAAGCCCTAATGCTTTTTCTGATTACGTTTATAGGTTCATCTGTAATGATTGTTCAATTACTTCGAACCGCCCTTAGTGGATAAGTTACCTAAATCTGTTCCTACTTCAACGTTTTCTGTTGGCATAACATTCAACTTTAAATTATTATACTATTTACCACCTCGTGTTGATGTAGAAGGAATATCTACACCTACTTCAACATTTTCTGTTGGCATTTTTCCTATTTATTTATACAAATATACCTATATATTAACTATAATATCTTCTTATTACTATTCTATTTATAATACTAATATGGTTATATACCTATTAGGGATGTAAACCCTTTATTCACAGACTTCGGTGCATTCATAAGGCTTTGATAAAATTGCCCATTTGTATCAATATACTTGCGTTGTTCATATAATTCCTTGAATATGGGAATAATTTGGTTCGATAACTGGTTTGTCGGGGCTACCAAGAACATAAAAGCCGCTTTTTCAGCGGCTTTTGTTATATAAACTCCACTTTTATTCGGATATCTACATTTCGCCCTTTATCATCAGCGCATGATATTTTAATATCCTTACTCTCCGGGTAAAAAAGGGCTCTTTCTCCAACAGCCGTACTAGTGTAATACTTATCGTTTATATACCAGTATACCGTTTTCACATCATTTGCAGCCGTACATTGTAATTGCAACTGTTGTTTACCCTTATCTGTTATTATATAAGTTGAATTATCCGTCAGCGATGTAATATAAGGTGCAACACCTTCAAAAACCCTGGCACAAGACGGATTGTGTGGCGGTACTTTTGTATAAGGGATATGTTGTTGTTCATAATAAGCGGTGAGCTCTGCAGATACGTTAGGGAACGATTTAAACTTATAACCGGTAAGCGGCATACAACTAGTGCAATAGCTTATTTTTTCATCTGCCGATAGGCGTACCTTTTTTATATGATCGCAACGATGGTTGTCTGATATGCCCGGTATAAAGTAATCCATGATGGTTTCAGAGCAGTAATCATTAGGCACCTTACCTGTTTCTTTACACACATACCTAAAACCTACTTCTGCAGGCTGTTTATTCCATTCCTTAATCGCGCTTTTATCAATTGTATTGAATAGACGAAATAGTAAAGGCGTAGCAATACCTGCTCCATTCAACTCTGCTACTCCTGTACCATCAAAATTACCTACCCAAACCCCTATGGTATAATCTTTATTATAGCCAATGCTCCACGCATCTTTTCTACCATAAGATGTCCCTGTCTTCCATGCTATCGCAGGTACTCCTTTTGCGTTCTCGAATAGATTGGGCAGATCTGGCCGATACAAATCTGTAATAATACCGGTAATCATATAGGCAGCGGCTTCTGATACCAAACTGACCGGCTGGGTAGCAATTACTGTCCCCGAAGTATCCTTACTCCACTGTAACGGACGGTATACACCTTTATTTGCAAGGGCACTGTACAACGTAGCTAATTCATCCAGCCTTATGGTACATCCACCTAAAATTAATGACAGACCCAAATTCTTACGTTCATCCCAAACAGTAGACACACCGCCAAGCGATAAGGCTTTGATAAATACTTCCGTCCCGGCTTCATTGAGCAGCTTTACAGCGGGTATGTTTAAAGATCGTTTTAGTGCATCCTCTGTAGTCAGGTTACCATGAAATTCTAAGTCGTAATTCTCCGGCATGTAACCATCCATGTTTATAGGCACATCAGCTATAATAGTTTTGGGCGTAATGATTCCTTTATCTGCACAAACTGCATACAATAACGGCTTTAATGTACTACCCGGTGAACGTGCCGATGCAACACCATCTACCTGTCCATTATGTTCTTTATCAAAAAAGTCAGGCGAGCCAATGTACCCTTTTACTTCCTCCGTTTTATTATCAATAATTATAACGGCACTGTTATGGATCCCCTTCAAGCGTAGCCCACGCATATATTCTTGTACCACATCTTCGGCCTCTCGTTGTGTAGAAACATTCAGAGCAGTGTATACTTCGGGCAACCCCGGGTATTGGTTGTGCATACGCCATGCAAACTGTGGTGTCGATTTTGGCGCATCAAGACGTGTAGCATTTAATGTTTCGTTGATCGCGTCTTTAATGTCCTGTTCAGGAAACACTTCATTTTCTTCAAAACGTCGTAGCCATTTATTCCGCTGCTCTACAATCAAGTCATTATTCTTACCTATAACAAGAGAGTTAGGACGATTTGGGATAATACTCAAGGCTGTAATTTCTGCCAGCGACAACTGCTCCGGCAATTTATCAAAATATAAGAGTGCTGCTGCTTTTACTCCCTGAATATTAGAACCATAAGGCACCAGGTTCAGATACATTTGCAGTACCTCATCTTTTGAATAGTGCAGCTCTAACTGCAAGGCTCTGAACATCTCCCACAACTTATTGAAATAAGTCCGTCGTTTAGGCTCCAACATTCTGGCAACCTGCATGGTAATGGTAGAAGCCCCGGAGGTACGTTGCTGTTTGATTGCATTAAAATAAACGGCACGCAATACAGATAGCACATTTATACCAGGATGGGAATAAAAGTATTTATCCTCTTTAAAAACGATTGCTTTCTTTAACTCCGGCGTTATTTCACCCAAGTTAGCCTTCATTCTCCATTGCTCGTCGCTGGTCAAAAAAGCATGCAATACCGTGCTATCTTCTGCATATATGAGCTGACCGTATTCTATATCAGTGTGCACAGGAAATGTAATGTCCAGCACAATAAATATTATTGCTGCAGCTACTACAGATATCCCTGTCCTTCTACCAATATTTCGCCAGCTCACCTTCACGCTTATTCAACCACCTTTATAGTACCTGCACCATTATACGAATGGAAAGCACCATTATACATAGCATCTGCTTGTACTGGTCCCATTCTATATGTTCCCGGGGTTACCGCACGAACCATGTAATAAAAATGCTGTGTTTTCTTACGGGCTGTGCCAAACATATTTACACGGTCATCACGGAAATCTTCATGCTGTGGATGATCGATATTTTTCGCCCATTTAATATCCGGCATTTCGTACAACCTGGAATTCTCTATCTCGAAGCCTGCAGGTAATATATCTGTCACCACCACATTCTCTACATCTGTATTGTACTGTGTTTGCAAAGTCAGCTCTACTACAATCAGATCATTCTGCTTAAATATATTGTTAGTTATTGGTTTACCGCTTCTGGTGTAGAACGAACGACGAACACGTAAATAGCTGTCTTCTTCTTTAAAACTGCCATCTGCAGTAATACCCGACACTTCAGCAAAGTAATAGTAACCACCCGTTCCCTCTACTTTCAGTTTTGTAGCTTGTCTCAAATATTTTTTCAGATTTACATTCAGGTCTTTACCGTTTGTAGATGCAATCGCTTTACCATCTACCAATACAGATGCATTTGCTTTTGTCTTGTTTGCACGCTGCGCGATCTTACCCAATGCAAGAATACCAAAAGATTTTTCCTGTGTATTTAAATAATAAGTATTGCGCATTTTTTCCGACAACATGCGCGACATAGTACCTACCTGCGGGTCATTAGGGTCAATCTCTTGTAAAGCATATAGCGATATTGCCAAGTCTCTTATGTATGAGTAGAAGCTGCCACCAAATACTTGCTTTGCCCTTTCTCCAGCAAACTCTTTTGGCAATACTTCTTTTGCTTTTTGTTTTTGACCGGACATAGCAAAAGTCGCTGCCAGCATGTACTTCCCATCAAGACTCAACATATCAATATGTGCTTTGTAGTAGTTCATGGTAGAATACTGAGGGTCTCCACCCAATGCTAATACAAACAGCGAATACGGGATCTCTTTTACAGCGATCTCTTTACGCTCATTCTCATTAAAGAACAACACTTCGGTTTGACGCGATTTAACCTTTTGCTTCATGTAGCCCAGTGCCTTCTTAATAGTATTACTATTTACCTGATAACCTGCTTTTTGAGCTTCTATTAAGAAATGAGTAGCATAGACTGTCCCCCACCAGCTTTCATAACCGCCCCCTTGCCAATAGTACATACCACCGTTATACATTTGCATAGACTGTATTTTAAGTATGGCTTCACGAACATTATAGCCCGGGTTCATATCCTTATCTTCTGAGCCTGCTATACTTTTCACCAGATCGTAATAGTATAATTGCGGGAACGCAGTTGACGTAGTTTGCTCAATACACCCATAAGGGTAACGTACCAAATCTGTAATATCTTTTGTAAACTCTACTAAAGGCGACTTACTCACCACCAACTTACCATTTTGACTGCCCTCTATAAAGTTATTCTCAACGCCGATTGTTTCTGTTTTACCAGCCTGTACTTGCCCCGCTGCATATCTTTTCTGCAAGCCGGCTGCCGGGCGTACAGACATTTCTGTTTCATGTGAGAATGTTTCGTTCAATGCTTTTACAGACACTGTTACTTTACCCTTTCCGATAGAGGAAGCCGCAGCTACATCGAACACTACCCGTTGTTCTTTGTTGGCATCAATAGTAACGGAATGAGATGTTACACCATTAACGCCTAATGGTCCTGCTGTGTTAATAGTAACAGTAGCAGGTGTACTTTTAGCTGTGGTATTACTAATGGTTACCGCTACTTTCGACTCATCGCCCGGGCTGAAGAACCTTGGCAATGCAGTACTGATAACAATCGGGTCTGCCACTTTCATATGTTCTTCCGCGCTACCAAATTTCTTCTGCTTATATGCTAAGGCCATCACACGTATATCCCCTGAAAACTGAGGTATATCAATATCATAACTAAGGTTACCATTTCCATCTGCTTGCAATATTCCACTCCAGAAAGAAACATTCTTAACCCTATTCACAAAAAGCGGATTAGCACGCATCGCGCTCATCTCGCCACCATCACCACCGGTACTGGTCAGCAATGTAGAAATCTCCGGCATCAGGTATGGGTATACGTCAAATGCTTTTACCGCCAATGCTACTTTCTGATAGAAATAGCTATATGGGTCAGGGGTTTTATAATTCTTCACCTGCAGTATACCCTCATCAACCGCTGCGATTGTCACATACGCATTGGGTTCTGTTTTTACATTGATGGTTTGTTTTGTTTTAGATCTTGATTTCTCTGTAGCTGTTATAGTTACAGGTATATGCCTTTCTTTATCTTCTACACTTATCGACTTATATCCATGTGCAACAGTTAACGGCAACTGAGAATTATCCATCGGGCGGAACAATGTAGCCGATACATAAACATTCGGAATGTGTTTATCATCAGCTTTAACGGTGTAAGATGCGGACCTGTTTTCCGTATTCAGGAACACATGTTCAATAACATTATCACGCTCAAGTGTTACCAGCATACGCCCTTCAAAAGGAGTAGTAAACAATAGCTTCATGTCATCTCCAATATTATATTTCTCTTTATCTGCCTTGATGGTCACATTACCTTCTGTATTCACCTCGAAAGAGGTATAATGGGTATCGTAAAAGCCCCATGCGTATATCCTGCGCGACACATAACTATCAGAACCTTCGGGCGAAATACGCACTTCGTACCTTCCGCTCAACTCAGGAGTGAACGTATAAACCGTGTTTTTCCCGTTGATGGTTATCGTACGCTCTCTCAAAACCTTCTCTTGTTTTTGCGACACATAACGATATCGATTACCATCTTTCTGTATAACACTGTGCCACTCTATTTTTATCAGGGTTACTTTTGCTTTAACGCCGCTTTTTACATTTCCTTTTTTGTCCACTGCTACCAGCTGTAGCTTATTCGGTGTTTTTGTACTTACATAATGACGGCCTTCTTTTATACCGATAAACACGGGCTGTGTATACACCTTAAAATTGCTGTATCTATGCACAGGCCTTCCGGTTTCATCAAAAGCAGTTGCCATGATGCTCCCTTGTAGCATGCCTGTCCCCTTTAGTTCTTTCTTCAACTTAAAACCAAACTTAGCGGCACCTTTATCATCTGTTTTACCTTCTCTCGATTCATAGCCCACGTTTATATCGTTTTCTATATCAAAGTCATAATCAGATAATGCTTTTACACTAAACTCTTTTTTAGACATGTTCATCTCTGCCTCAAACTTCCGTCCTGTTGCAGGTGTACCAAAAAGATTATCTACTTGTAACGATGCCAGTATACTATCGCCCTGCACATACTCTTCTTTATTCAGTGTCATGCTCGCCTTAATTCTGTCCGGTATAAAATCTTCAATACTGATGTTGTAAGAGTTCAGATGTACATCATTACCTGTTAAAATGTTCAGCGTATATGTTCCTGTTACAGCTGCTTGCGGTATATCGAAGTAGGTTTCACAAGCACCCTCTTTATTCAGTATTTTTTTATTGTTGGCCAGCTCTTTACCATTAGGCATCATCAACTGCATTTTCACCGGTATTTCTCCGGGGTTATTCCATGCCTCATCTCTGATTATTGTACTCACTTTTACCCTTTCTCCCGGACGGTACAGATTACGTTCGGCATATATCATTGCATTCAACCCTGTAGTATGAGGGTAACGCCCACCAACATCAAAACGAGAAGTTTCAACACCTTTATATTCTAAAGAAATAAAACTGAATTCCTCATTTGCCTTTGCTGTAACCAGGCCCACCTTAAAACCAGGGTACTTATCTTTTATACCAGAAAGTTTTGCTACACCTTGATCATCAGTAACAACCTCTTCCAGCAATTGGTTGGTAGTACTGATGAAAGATATCGTCACACCGGACATTGGTGTTGCATTACGAATGGAGTTAGCAAAAACATATACATCATCTTTATCTTGTTTTGCAATCAGGCCTATGTCTGAATAGTTGAGCACTTTCGAGTCTCTAACCCAATGATGTTTTAATGATTGCACCTGTACTATATAAGTACCTTTAAAACTCTTTATCTTATCTGTAAAATCTAGTTTTAATACTCTCGCAGCATTTTGGCGAGGCAGATCTTTCGTATCATATTCTTGTGAGAATACTTCATCTCCCATATTATAGGTGTTGTAATCAGAATAATCATAGTATTCATCTTCGTAGTACGCATAATGGTAACTGGTACCCCTACGCATAAAATGGCTGATATTATTCTCATACACTTTTATGATGCGGAGTTTTATTTTATCTGTGTTTACTATGCGCAGCCCTACGTTTCTGTTCCCCTTAGTACTTAAGTACATACCCTTGCTGCTGGTGAACTCAATAGACGGCGACAACTCCTTAAAAGATATCTGTGCGGTATAATCGGTTTTCATAGCACCTCCAAAAAGCCCTTCTACTTCTTTAGAGATCGTTACGTCATAGTTAGAGGTAACGGAGAATTTATCACTGATGAGATTGATACCGGATTCTGTCACTTCAATTTCAAACGGTATTGACGGCTCTAACTTAATATGCTTTTTCAATCCTTCTTCAACTAGCGGTTGTGTTGTATTGATCATTACAATGCCTTCTTCACCCGTATGCTGACTGGTAAGGTTTGTTACTGCTAATGAGAACCTGCTTGGTATCATTGCCTTGATAGAGGTATCCAGCGCAGACGCTTTATCAACACCTGCTATCAACACACCCTTATCAATATTTATCACCAAAGGCGTTAACGCATCCAGGTCATTCAAAGGCATAAACTGCAACGACACACGAGTTGTAACACCTTCGCCAATGCTTGTGGTTGTAATGTTCTTCTTATTCGATTCAAGTACAATCTTCTTCGCAGCTTCCGTAACCGACACAGGATAATTAAAATCTACATCCAGCTGCACCATTACATTCGACCTATTCTGTCCTCTCGTCCACGAAATATTGGTTTGTGTTACAACCAGTGGGTAGGTTTTAAACCTCAACTCACTGGTTGCCATTTTGTATTTCTTCTGGCTTAATTGTGTTACTACAGTGTTGACCTTAGCCGTATATTCTGTTTCAGGCATAAACCCATCAGACGGAGAGAAAACCAACTCGTTAGAACTGTTCCATTTAAAAGAACCTGCCACTGCCGGAGAAAAACTAACATACTCTGTAGTATCCCACCTACCTATCAGGCTATCCGGGTAAATGTCTTTATTGAAAGAGAAATAGACATTTTCCCGCAGAGACACTTCTTTTTTAAAACCGCTTTCATCAACCTTTAGTTGATTATTGCTGGTACAGGCAGACAAGACACTAACACTAAGTAATACAAACAGAAAATTATAGATGAGGGTACTTTTCATTAGAACGATATATGAAAGTGAAGAAATACTACTGACAAAATACTTTATTAAACGTGTAGTTCGTAGAGCGCCTGTTAAATACAATGCAAAATTCATGTTAATTGACAATCACATATTATCATCAAACAATACAACGGCAATACCATATAACCTCACCCAATGAAGTGTTTGATATGGTTACTTATTCATAATCAGCTACTTCAATTGCAATCTACTTGTTAAGCACTCACAAAAGACATGTTAAAGACAGCAATGTACTTTAAAGTCTGACTAACGGTAACAATATTGATGGGCTTAAACACGCACACTACTATTTATGAAAGCCTGCCTGACTATTATTTTACTCTCTACCTTTCACTATGCCCTTGCACAAAGCGTACCAGTACAAACTGCTGAAATAAACTTAAAAGACATCTTTAATATCGGTTTTACCGGCAGCGGCAGTTCAGGAACAACAGTAAACCTTCCTATGAATGGTATGAATACGCTTAAAAACGGAATTGAAAGCCAGGAAATAGAAGTCTCTCTTTTATGCAGCTCAGATTTCGACCTGAGCGTATCGTCATCAACAACTAACTTTTCTTTCAATGGTCCAGGTACCACATCTCCTGTCATGAAAGTGAAAGATGTACTCAGTATCATGATAACAGAAAATAATACAGGGGGTACCATTATAAACGGATTCACTCAATATCAACCCATTAACGGCACTACACAAAAACTCGCCATAAGCTCCGGCAAACTAGGTGTCAGAACTTTTAAGTTTAAATACAAAGCTCATCCCGGGTTTGCATACCCGTCTGGTACTTACACTACTAGCATCATATATACTGTGGTCAAAAAGTAACCTTAACACATTTTAATTAACAACTATATATAATGCACAGAAAATTGTATCATAACAACTAGCCCTATTTAGTTGTTTCTATTAATGGTTAGCTTGTTTTTTTCAATTACTAACTATATTTTTAGAGGATAAATAGTATTTCATGAAAAATATCTTATCTGTATCTGCATTGATTTGTGTTGTATTGCTGGCTTTTTCGTCTTGTAAAAAGCATCACGACTGTAATTGTGACATCAAAACAGTCATTAACGAGGTAGATACTGTAAAATCAACAACATCTCACCACACGATAAAAGGGACACTAGACGATGCTGAAGATGCTTGTAAATACTACGAAACGGAAGAGTTTCACCTAGGGCGTCCTGCAATTGTGTACCACTATTGCGCTATTAAAGACGAAGACTAAAAAAACTTTAACTTATTTATATTGATGCCCTGCAAATGCGGGGCATTTTTTATGCCGTAACTTTAGCTAAACAACAATAGATGAAGCATTTATTACTCTTTGCCATTACAATACTGACATTCAGCAAAATATCTGCACAATTACCGGAAACGGCTGATAGAGTATGTCCCGTAAAAGTGGGAGAAACAATTCCTGATATCGCACTAGTAACTACAGATAATAAAAAATCATCTAGCCTGTCAGCTATCAAAGACAAACCGACAGTGCTGATATTTTACAGGGGTGGTTGGTGCCCATACTGCAATGCACACCTGAGTGATATTGGTATGGTTGAGGATGAAATAATAAAAGCAGGTTATCAGGTAGTGGCTATCAGCCCTGATGAGCCGGCGCAGTTGCAAAACACGATTGATAAAAAAGAGCTGAAATACACCCTGTTGTCCGATGGTGACGGCAAGTTCACCAAAGCAATGGGCATTGCTTTTAAAGCTCCTGATAAGAAATGGAAGACCAACCAGCTGCAAAAATACTCTGGTGGTAAAAACAGTGGATTTTTACCTGTCCCCTCCATATTTATACTGAATAAGAAAGGCGAAATACTTTTTGAATATGTAAACCCCAAATACAGCCAACGCATGAGCGGGGAATTACTATTGGCTATTTTGAACAACTTATAGCAGATGAACCAGTTTCAGAAAGGGATATCATTTAGTAATGTTGATGATTTTCTGGAATACATTACCGATCACGAACGTAAAATAGTTGACAGGTTACGTAAGATCATCTTTGATTGTATGCCTGACTGCAAAGAAAAGCTGGCATATAATACTCCCTTTTACTACCTGAACAAACGAGTACTTTATATATGGCCATCGTCAGTTCCATGGGGAGGTATAAAAGAAAAAGATGTAGTTGTACTTGGGTTTTGTAAAGGTCAATACATAACGGACGAGACAGGTTACCTCAATAAGAACGGAAGAAAAGAGATCGCTACCGTGAAATTCAGATCATTTAAAGACATTGATGTTGATCTGTTGCGCAGCTATATCTTCGAAGCCATCTTCTTAGACGAACAAGGGGCTAAGAAAAAGAAATCCCGATCATAAAATGACCGGGATCCAAACAATATCTAAACCTATACTAGCTTAAGTGTTGTTCAATTTTCTTATCGAAAACGCCTTTAGGTACTGCACCTACCTGCTTGTCTACCACCTCACCATTCTTTATGAATAATACAGCAGGTATACTGGTGATACCATAGTTCATTGCAGTATTAGGGTTATTGTCTACATTTACTTTACCTACATTTACCTTACCCTCATATTCTGTTGCTAAAGCCTCTATTGTAGGACCCAGCGCTAAACAAGGACCACACCATTCTGCCCAAAAATCTACAATAGATAATTTATCAGACTTTAGTACTTCCTCTTCAAAGTTCGCATCAGTGTATTCAGCTGCCATTTCAATATAATTTATGTATTAAAAAAATTGTTTCAAAGGTTAAGACGTCAAAAGTACAACCATATTACATTTACTACAATAGATGAGCCAAATACTCACATAAGCAATCCACATAAATACCCACATTACTGAGTTTCCAGTGCAAATTGCATATAATCGCGCTCATTAACATATTCTACCAACTCGTCATTTATCGCTATTCTTTTACTTGCTGTTTTTAATCCTGCTTGTGTTTCCTCCTCTTGGTCATACACCTGTAAAACCAAATCAGTATTACCCGGGTGCTCATTCAGGTTTTTGCCTAAAAAGGCTACCAAATCATCATCAATTTTATTTAGCGGCATCAACAGTTTCATCTTTTTAGTGTAGCGTGTTTTCACATCATCTAACAATATGACTGTGTGTATCTCAAACTCCATCACTCCCGGCCTGTATTTATGCTCTTTATATATGCCCTGTATCATCAGCTTCTGCCCGTTATCTATAAAGTTGGCATACTTCACATAGTTGTTCTGCCAAAACATGATCTCCTGGTGTCCCGAGTAATCGTTTAGTACCAGCTTACCAAACTTGCTTCCTTTTTTGGTAACCCTATGTTCCGCATCAGTAACATAACCGGCTATGCGTATGGTTCTGTCTTTACATTTTTCAACATCAACAATATTGGTAAAGCCATAGTTGTTCATCTCAAAGGCGTAACCGTCTAACGGATGCGCACTCAAGTATATACCTACCACATCTATCTCTCTTTCCAATAGCTCCGGCAAAGGCCATGGCTCACACTCGGGCATTTGCGGTGGTTGTATCTCCGGCATCTGCGCTTCCCCAAACAAGCTATTCGTCGCCTGATCTTTATTTGCCTGAAACTGATTACCAAAACGCACCAAGCGCTCTAAACCAGTGGCAGGGTCTGTTGGTGGTGCATAGAAATACTGCGCCCTGTGCATCTCTTCAAAATTATCGAAAGCACCTGCCAGTACCAGGTTCTCTAAAGATTTCTTATTAACCGTTCTTTGGTTTACCCTTGTTATCATGTCAAACGGAGAGGTATATAAACCATTCTCCTCTCGTTCTCTTATCAGGTCTTCTACTGCTGCTTCACCCACACCTTTAATGGCATTCATACCAAAACGAATCACACTCTCATCACTAACCGAAAAACCTTTCAAGCTTTCATTTACATCAGGTCCCAATACCTTCAGCTCCATACGCTGGCACTCCTCCATATAGAACTTGATCTTTTCAATCGTATTCTGGTTATTGAGTACCGCCGCCATATACTCTGCGGGGTAGTGTGCCTTGAGGTAGGCTGTTTGGTAGGCTACAAAGGCGTAACAAGTAGAGTGCGATTTGTTGAAGGCGTATTGCGCAAAGGCTTCCCAGTCTTTCCATACTTTATTTAGCTTGTCTTCAGGATGTCCTTTTTTAACGGCACCCTCTACAAACTGGGTTTTCATTTTATCCAGTACATCCTTCTTTTTCTTACCCATGGCTTTACGCAGCACATCGGCATCTCCTTTACTAAACCCGCCCAGCTTTTGCGATAGTAGCATCACCTGCTCCTGATACACGGTAATACCATAAGTATCACCCAGATACTCTTCCATCTCCGGCAAGTCGTAGCTGATCTCTTCTAAGCCATGTTTACGTTTAATAAAGTTCGGGATATACTCCAGCGGCCCCGGACGATACAAGGCGTTCATCGCAATGAGGTCGTCAAACTTATCGGGCTTTAGTTCGCGCAGGTACTTCTGCATACCCGGGCTCTCAAACTGGAAAGTACCATTAGTCTCTCCGCGCTGGTATAATTCAAATGTTTTCTGATCGTCCAATGGCAGATCATCCAACACTATATCTACATCGTAATTTCTTTTTATCAGCTCAAGGGCATCTTTAAGAATGGTCAGGGTTTTTAATCCCAAAAAGTCCATCTTAATTACACCCGAGTCTTCGATAATACCACCCTCAAACTGTGTAATGAGTAGCTCTACATCTTTGTTGGCAGCAACGGGTATTAGTTCAGAAAGATCTTTAGGTGCAATGATGATACCTGCCGCATGTATACCTGTATTGCGTACACTACCTTCCAGCTTCTCTGCCTCGCGGAGTACATCTCCCTGAATGGATTGGGAGATATGCAACTCTCTCAGCTTTTCTACCAATTGTATCTCATCACTACCCAGCCCCTCTTTATCTGACAAACTCTTATCTCCTTTTATAGGAGCGTTCAATAATCTTTTAAGTGATATACCTGGACGGTCGGGCACCATCTTTGCCAATGCGTTGGCATCTGCCAATGGCAGATCCAGCACACGCGCTACGTCCTTGATACTCATTTTGGCAGCCATCGTGCCATAGGTAATGATGTGTGCTACCTGATTTTTACCATACTTATCTACCACATAGTCTATCACCTTCTGCCTGCCCGCATCATCAAAGTCGGTATCAATATCGGGCATGCTCTTACGCTCAGGATTCAAGAAACGCTCAAACAGGAGGTTGTACTTGATGGGATCTATATTAGTGATACCAATACAATAAGCCACCGCACTACCTGCAGCACTACCCCTACCCGGACCAACAAACACGCCTATATCACGACCAGCCTGTATAAAGTCTGCCACAATAAGGAAGTACCCTGCAAACCCCATTGTTTTAATGGTGAACAGCTCAAAGTTCAAACGCTCTTCTATCTCTGCTGTGATCTCCTTGTAACGCTCCCTTGCGCCCTCCATCGTCAGGTGGTGCAGGTATGCATCCTGATCATCGTTGAACTCTGCTGGTACTTTAAAGTGTGGTAGTAATATGTCTCGCTCCAGCTTCAAAGGTTTTACCTTATCTACTATCTGCTGCGTATTGTCAATGGCCTCGGGTATGTCTTTAAACACCTCGGTCATCTGGTCTGTTGTCTTGAAGAAGAACTGATCGTTATAAAAGGCAAAACGCGAATCTTTTGCTTTTTTACCTTCATCGTCAAAGTCCTTCATCTTAGGCGTTGCCTGCTTCTCGCCTGTATTGATACACAACAAAATGTCGTGTGCGTTGGCATCTTCCTGCTCTACATAGTGGCTATCGTTAGAAGCTATAATGGGCACATTATACTTGCGGGCAAACTTCACCAACACCTCATTGGCTTTTATCTGGTCTGGTATGTCGTGGCGTTGCAGTTCTACATAATAGTCATCACCAAAAAGGTTGTGCCACCATTGAAACACCTTCTCTGCCTCTTCTTCTCCCTTACGCAAAATAGTACGCGGCACTTCTGCTGCCAAACAACAGGTAGTGGCTATCAACCCTTCGCTGTATTTTTCTATCAGTTCTTTATCTATACGCGGGTACTTACCATACAAACCTTCTATATACCCCAGAGAGCACAGTTTAACAAGGTTCTTATACCCTACCTCGTCTTTTGCCAGTAGTAACTGGTGGTAACGCACATCGCGCTCCTCACGGCTAAACTGCCTTTTGTGCCTGTCCTCTACCAGGTAGAACTCACAACCCACAATGGGTTTTACTACCGGCTCTACAATATCATTTCCATTCTCGTCTTTACCTACTACTTTGGTGTTCTTCCACGCCTGCGATACAAACTCGAACACTCCGAACATGTTACCATGATCGGTGATGGCCATTGCCGACATATTATCGGCCTCTGCCTTTTGGTACAAACGCGGAATAGCCGACGCACCATCGAGCAAAGAGAACTGAGTATGATTATGTAAATGAGAAAACTGCACTGTCCTATCCTGATTTTTGAGGTAATTATAAAATTACGGAAAAGGGATGGTGAATAGTGCCGCAATTATCCACAAGGGGGGATAAGAAGTAATACCACGTGTACGAGTGTTCGGTGTTCGACTTTTAGAACGCAGAACATCTGATAAAGCTATATCATCTGTACCAATTTTGGCATGTGGCATATATTCTGTTCAACAATCGTTCATCGTTCAAAAAGTTGAACGGTGAACGCTGTGATATAACCCTTATTGTTCGCTGTTCTAAAACCCGAACACTGAACACCCATATAAATTCAACTGTTCCTGTGCCAAAAAAATGGCACGGTACATGTAAAACTGCTTTTTGATTTTAATCGCTACTATACGCTCTTAACACCCTAATATATATAATATTTATTAATAAAACAACTTGTTATAATAATAGTGTTGTAAGTATCCCGCATGCCAAAAAATGGCATGGAATGAAACAAAACGTTCACCGTTCAAAAAAATGAACGATGAACGCTATGATCTAAATCGTATTGTTCCCTGTTCCGAAAATAGAACGCGGAACACTTATACTATTCAACTATTCACTAAACTACTTAAGCATCACTTTCTCTACTTTCACTTCCCTGCCTGTATTATCACTTATTCTTATCATGTATATACCTTTAGCATATGCTCCAAAATTCAAAGTAGTAACATTTCCTTCGCTGGTAGTCTTTTGGGTAAGTTTACCTGTAAAATCGTACACAGCTATTTCATAAGCATTATTATCCGGCAACTTAATATTCACCTTGTCAAAAGTAGGATTAGGGTATATCGCTATACCATCAATACTTTCAATAGCCTGCACAGTAGTTGTCCTTCCAGGTTTCTCATAATCTTCCGTTCCTCCATCAAGGTCTCCGCAATACACAGGCCTGCTAAGAGTATATTCGCAACACGGGAGGTCTTCACTAGTACCATCATTTACCCCCAATAGTTTTACACTAATATTTGCAGAACCCAACGGAATCGTAAATGTTTGAACATCAGTTGGTGCTGACGAATGAACCAACATATTTGGCATACCCGGTACCGACCATTCGTATGCAAAGTTGGTCACACCGCTCATAGTTTGTGCATTTGCAGTACATTCAAAAATGCAATTGCCTAAACCATCTTTACCTATATAATTAATGTCTAAGCTTGGAGATGTCCAACATACTTTTGGGCATGAAACGATCGGCGTATTACAAGTTGAGTACCTGATGTCGTATTTACATTTCAGAAAATCATTTACCTCATCTACTTCAGCCGGAGATAGTTTTCTGTTATAAACCAACACCTCAAAAATATACCCCTCTAATGGTTCTGAAAAGTGAAACCCCAGTGCATAATACGCTGCGCCATGCCTTGCACCTATAGAGATAACCCTGTCTACAGGCAGGTGGGTATATGTACTAACGGCAGGTGGATTAACCTGTAGCGGCTCTGTAGACTGCAAACCGTTTATATAGTACTCTACGTCAGAATAGTTCGTACCCAATGTTGTAGATAATACAACTGGCCTATAACCATATAACTGCTGAAAACATTGATGCTCTTTATACGCTATAGTGTGACCAGCTGATGTCAATGTTACAATATTTGCTGCCCAGTCTCTCATTAATGAGAACTCATCCCGCACATTAGTTGGTGTAGTTGGAGGATAAGGTATATTATAACCGGGTAAGGAAGCAGGGTCTGTATCTGTCAAAGAAACCATAATCCCATTTCTGTCATCTCCTGCTTGCCCCTGGTACCCTGGCGCTCCGATACGTACTACAAACAATGTTGTTTCTGTAACATTATCAGCACTTGACAATCCATTTGCAGCAGATAAGCCACCCGAAAAGCTTGGAGAAGTGGTCATGTAGTCATTACCATCAAAGTAGATCGCATCAAATCCTGTATTGTGAACATTAGTAACATACCTTGGATTCGCATTATTACATGTTATGATTGATTGAGCGGTAGTCCACGTTACAACATCTCCCGTAGTTACATCATTACCCATACCCGATTGATCTTGCCATGTAGCATAAACAGGAGTACCTGCAAGTGTACCTCCGGTACAAACAGGGGGAGATGGTACAGTAAGAGGAGGGTCTCCGGGTGTAAACCCTACCTTTGCATCAAGGTGAAGCACCAGCCCGCTAGTTACCGGTGGCGTCTGACAATATGCTGTTGTATAGCATAGCTGTAAAGCTATGGCTGCTAATATTATTTTCTTCATTTTAAAATTTTTTAGTTAGAAATTGATCGGCATTTAGTTTGTACCTCCTTGACTACCCTGACACCATACATTTACAGTAACCTCATGATTACAACACCAATGAGGATCCATATCTCCATAATTATTATTGTGTGCTAAAACACGCACAGTAACGTCATCAGTAGAATTATTTAGCAATGAAAAAACCTGAGTGTCTGTCAGTGCCGATGTAGATGTACTAATATGCCCTACACCCGGTATTGTCCATTCATACCCATCTACTATCCAGCCTGGGGCCAATGTAGCGCTTGCTGTAGCAGTAAATTGACAATTACCGTTTGCATCGGGACCTGTATACTGTACATTCAATGCGGCATTTAGTGCAATTACCATACTACCATTCAGCTCATATGAACAGTCGCAATTAATAGGGTCATTACATTGCGCGTTGGAGTAGTTGATGTTGTACTTGCACTTCAGGTAATCATTAACCGCATCTACTTCCGCATCTGTTAACCTTCTTTCATACGCTAGAACCTCCAGGATGTCTCCGTTGAACGATTCATCTCTAAGCAGTGCTCCACTTTTGAATCGTCCACCTACTACCCAACGTCTGTCAGCGACTGTGTATGGCTGTGCCACATTAACTGTTTGCTGAATAACGTTGGTTGAGAGAACTCCATTTACCCAATAATCAATATCCATTGCCTGTTGCCCTAACCTTGCACATAATGCAACGGGCCTGTCATCAGGCAGTTGGCTACCTACAACACCGAAGCATTGTTGATTTCTGTAGTTATAAGTACCTGATGTAGTATGATGAAGCCCTACATCTCCACCTATACCAAATTCATTATTATAATCCTGAAAACCTAAAGCAGTAGGTTCTGCTATAGAAACCATACTTTGATAAGGACGATTCATGACTCCATTACTACCCGGCAATACCTGCTGAACTTCAGTCTCTGCTATGCGTACAACAAAAAGAGTAGCTTCTGCAGCATCAAAAGCTGGATCAAAAGGTATTATGACATTTTCCATCACTGATTGGTCAAACCTTACAGCATCAAATCCTGTATTGTGAGCATTGAAAACATATTGGGGATTATTTAGAGGAGTATTCGGATCAAAAAAGGTTTGAACATCAGTTCCTGAGTTTGATTGATCGCTCCAATATGCAGGTGTAGTACCTAATGTATATTGAGGAACTGAGCCAGGGGTAAAGCTGGCAGCATTATTCAACACCTCCAGGTACAGCTTTAGATCTTGTGTAACCGGTGGGTTTTGTGCCCATGCTATACTACTAATGGAGCATAGCATGCCTATTTGAAAAACTATTTTTTTCATTTAATAAATTTTTAGATAATAAAATGTGTTAGAAACTGTTGAGCAATACGGTTAGTGTTAACTTGTATCTATCATAATTGGAAGTAGAGTTTTTAAGTGAATTAATTGGTAAGATAAATGTCGTACTAAGCCCCCTCTTTAAATACAGCCATTCGTTTAATTAACTGTTTGGTTTGCTTAAAACCTCTTTTCACACAACATTTCAGAAATACTGTTCTACCAAAAGGAGAGATTTAAGAATGATACTCATAAAAATCTCATGTGTGCCATGTGCCAAAAATGGCACACGGCACATTTCCTTTACCTTGGCATAACCTTTGTATATTAGATCTATTACTATGAGCAAACACCTCTTTTACCTGATCGTATTATTACTTCCACTACTCAGCAGGGCGACAGCACCTGATACTATTACAGTAGATGGTCATTCACTGTTATATCATATAACTACTTCTGACAAAGCAGATAAAAAAGGGGTTATTATATACATGCATGGTGGTGTCAGCCAGTTCAAAGGGTTGCAAACACCCAAATCAATCTCTTTGGATAATATGTTTGAGGGGAATACTGTTTTCTTACCAACTGTATTTGCCACAGGATACGATGTCATCACGCCTATAGCTTATAACGAATATAACTGGCTGGAAGAGGGAGGAGTAAAGTTTATTACAGAGCTGGTTAATAAACATGCTGCTAACTATCAGGAAGTTATTATATCGGGGTTCTCTGATGGCGGCACAGGAGCATTCCGCATCTTCTATCAACACCCCGAGCTGTTCGCAGGGCTGTGGATGTTCAATGGCTACCCTCAACACAAAAACTATTACAAAACAGTAGATCATTATAAAGGCATGGGCAAGCATATCATATTCTATGCTACCGAGTCGGATAAAGTAATACCCTATGAATTTCCTTTATTAGAATACCGCAGGCAAAAGATATTGAATGAGCATACTTACTTCTATTTAAGAGCAGGCAGCCACTCTTTTAAAGAGTATACGCAAGAAGATATAGAGCAAGGGATAAACATATTATCTCTTAAAACAGAAACTGCTTCATCAGGTGATGAAATTAAAGTATATCCACCTATAGATGGTTTTGTATTAAACGGAGTTATTAAAGAGTTATATCCTTTTAAAAGTAAAATAGGCAAACGCTACTCTGTTGCTGAGCAGGATAATAATAGAGACGATTACAACTATAAGAAAATAAGCAAGCTACTCAATGAGTATACCATCTCTTTACAACCTATAACTATCAATAAAAATGAGTTGAATAATAAGGACAACTTAGTATTTGCTGCTATAGTAAACGGTAAAAAAGAAGAGTGGACACTCATTAACTGGCTAAATAAAAAACCATTTTAAACATACCACATCCCAAAAATGGGATGGAATGAAATAAAACGTTCACCGTTCAAAAAAGTGAACGATGAACGCTATCATATAACCCTCATTGTTCGCTGTTCTAAAATCCGAACACCGAACACCTATACAAATTCGAGTGTTCCTGTGCCACTTTTTGGCACACGGCACAGTCTTGCCAATCTCAACTTGTATATTTGGGGTACACATACACTCCACCCAATGACAGACATTGAATACATCCGCAACCTGCGCACCCCGAGTACAGAAGATCCTTTACGCCTGTTAATGAGCGCTTGCTTTACAGGTATTGTCTGCGGGTTCGATAACCAGGCATATGCAGACTACCCCACCATTATTCAGCTACTGAAGTACGATAAAATAAAAGTGAGTCGTTTTTGCCCTGAGGATTTTTCATTCGGTACACCACGCAGGCTCTGCGATATACATGGTGGCGACGGCTTTGATGTGTTGAATGGCAAAGCAAAAGTACTGACAGAAGAAGGCGACGACTGGACAGCAGGCATGATAGAGGGTGCAAAAAAGATGCTTGAAGTAGCACAGAAAAACAATGTTGAACTATGTGTACTGATGGATGTAAGTGCGGCATGCGGCAGCCAGGTAATATATGAAGGAATGCGCCGTGCAGAAAACCCTGTTTATCAGGTAGGCGCAGGTGTAGCTGCGGCGCTGTTGATACGCAATGGCTATAAGGTCATCAGCCAGAGAGACTACGCCAGCATGGAAGCCTTGTATCACAAATTAAACCCTGCACATACAGTTAACCCTGATGCTATAGACCATCTGCAACACCCCTGGTGTAAAGAGCATTTCGGCATATAACCGTATTTTTATAAAAACCGCCTATTATGAGAAACCTGCTATTGACTCTTTCTACAATGTTGCTTCTTACATCACTCTATTCTTGTAAAAAAACATACAACTGCCATTGCAGCAACCACCTCAATGTTTATGATAACACGAATACGGAGATCAAAGCAAAAACAAGAGAAGCTGCAATCAAAGAATGTGAGACCAACAGTCTGAGTAGGGTATGTACGCTACAGTAATTACCCTTCCATCTCTACCACTTTGGTAGGCTCCATGTTAGCATTACGCATACTTACATTACGTGCTACGTTCTGAGATAGTTCTATAAACATTTCTCTAGCCGGATTCTCTTTATCCAGTGCGGCAGGCATACCCTTATCTCCACCTTCGCGTATACTTTGTACCAGTGGTACTTCTCCAAGGAAAGGCAGTTCAAACTGTTCTGCCATTTGTGCAGCACCACCCTTACCAAATATGTAGTATTTATTATCCGGCAATTCTGCAGGCGTAAAGTATGCCATATTCTCTACCATACCCAGTATAGGAATATTGATCTGCGGCTGCTTGAACATCATGATAGCCTTTTTGGCATCTGCTGCAGCTACAGGCTGTGGTGTAGATACTACTACAGCACCCGTTACCGGTACTGACTGCACCATAGTCAAGTGTACATCACCCGTTCCCGGTGGTAAATCTATTATTAAGTAGTCTAAATCACCCCAATGTACATCTGTAATAAACTGTTTAATAGCAGAGCTGGCCATTGGACCACGCCATACAATAGCTTGTTTTTCATCTACCAGCAAACCAATGCTCATCGCCTTGATGCCATATTTTTCTATCGGTACTATTTTACCTTTTTCACTACCCTCTACCGCCATCATCTTAGGGCGCTCATCGCGTATACCCAACATGATAGGTACTGACGGGCCGTATATATCCGCATCCAGCAAACCTACTTTTGCACCTTCTTGCGCCAAACCCAGTGCCAGGTTTATAGCTACTGTAGATTTACCTACGCCGCCTTTCCCTGATGCTACAGCGATAATATTCTTAACCCCCGGTAATAAGGCCTCGTTATCCTTACGATTGCTGTTTACGTTCGATGTCATTTTTACCGTAACCTCAGCATCTTGACTCACCAGCATTTTCACAGCATTGATACATGCCTTTTCTATCATTTCCTTCATAGGGCAGGCAGGGGTGGTCAAAACCACGGTGAAAGAAACCTTGTTTCCATCAATCTCAACATCCTCTACCATGTTCAATGTCACCAGATCTTTCCCCAGATCCGGGTCATCTACATTTCCTAACGCTTTTAAAACTGCTTCTTTCGTAATCATACAAACCTTTGTTAAAGTAAATTGACAATGCCACAAAAATAAGCTTTAGCACGTTTCTTTGTGAACAATCCCGATATAGTTTATTAATAGATGTATCAGTAATATATTGGGTACTCATACTCAGTTTTCGGGAAACCACTGAAACAATGTATTTTTGAAGCTAAATGCAATTGATCCTGAAAAAGTATATACTTTCTGCCTTGATAGTTTTAGTAGCATGTACTGCTTATGCTCAAGGCGACGACGACGATAAAATAGTACAGATTAACGGTGTAACTATGACGGCAGACAGCCTGCGCGCAGTGCCTAATGCGGTAATTATGCTCAAAAACCATTATAGGGGCACCACGTCTAACCAAATGGGGGTATTCTCTATCGTTGCTTATAAAGGAGATACACTGGAGTTCAGCCACCTTGGTTTTCGTAAAAAACTATATGTGATACCTGAAAATATTGAAGGCTCACAATTTTCTATGGTGCAATTAATGGTTCAGGATACTTTTTACTTATCAGAAACAGTCATTCGCCCATACCCTACCAGAGAGGAGTTCAACTATGCATTTAAATACTGGGATATTCCTGACGACCGCTACGAGCGTGCCCGTAAAAATACAGAAGCGCTGATGCTGCGTGCACTTGCTTATAGCATCCCAAAAGATGGTGGAGAACATCAAAGTGCATACCAAAACATGAAAGCACAAAGAGCGGTTTACTATGGCCAGCAACCACCTAGTAATTTATTCAACCCGTTGTCTTGGGCAGAGTTTTATGAAGCCTGGAAACGTGGTGACTTTAAAAAGAACAAGCGGTAATTATTTACCACCGTTCGCACTCAGGTCATCTTCGCAATTCGCATCGAGTACAGGTACGCCATTGCTCAACAACACATCTAAAACGTCTGTTGTTTGAGTGGTATAGTACATCAAACAGTCTTTATTATTACAGTGTTTTCCATGCGCTTCGTCCTGGTGGTTTGTTTGCATTTCGCTACCTGTATTTACCAAACCTAACAAGTGGCCAATTTCATGCTTCAAAACAGTAGCAGCCAGCATGTTCTCATCAGGTTGTGTAATTGCGCCCGAGCTTTCTCTGATCTTAGCACCAAAAAGTGATACAGATGTATTTCTGTAAGCTATACCCAACACATTGTTTTGAATGTAAGTACCATCTGTCACTAAAACAAAGAGTGAAATAGTATCTACACCATTACCGGTATCTGTATATCTGGTTCTGTATATTCCCTCAATAGCTGTTAATTGATCTATTGCCAATGAGTTGCCTTGCATAGGTATTTCGTGCTCATATACTTTTACTCCGTATGGTTTGCGGCAATACTTTTCAATAAATGCTACGGCTTCGTCTATCACGCTTTTATCCAACTTAAACTTACTTGTAGCGTAAACAACTTCAAGGTTCATCGCTTTAAACCTTGTTTGACTCAAAAAGTCGTTAGCAGATGCCCCCACAGACCTGTTATTATAGGCAGGGGTAGGATCTATTACCGGTGTAGTATACCCAACCTGGTTGCTTTTACAACCGGCTATAACCACTACAAGTAGTAATATTGCTAGCTTTTTCATAATGTATCTATTCTCAACTACAAGAATACGAAAACAATATCTCTTTACTTATCATATCAAATTCAATAACATCTTATTTGCAAATAAATGTAAACATGCTGTTAACGATTTGTTAGTCGGCTATTAACAAACGGGCTTTTGTTTACCTCATTGTTACACAACTGACAATCATTTTTATATCTTTCATATCGATATTTAGTTGTATGAAACAAATACTCAGCAGCCGTTACAAACCCTTTTTACTCGTCAGCCTTGTAGTAATGCTTGTCACCTCTGTTTTCAGCGCAGGGTACCACCATTTCGATGAGCATTTCCAAATACTTGAGTTCTGTAATTACAAGTTAGGGCTATCTCCTGCCCAGCAATTAGCATGGGAGTTTTCAGAACAAATACGCCCTGCTTTACAACCATCTATTGCATATCTATTTGCAAATGCACTGAACCTTACCGGGCTGTACACTCCTTTTTTATTAGCTACTATACTCAGAGTAATGATGGCCTTGCTATGCTGGTATGCTACCGCTAGGTTGGTAGTACTACTGGTTGATGATTTTCGTACAGAGCGAGGCAGGAAGTTATTTGTTCTATGTAGTTTATTCTTGTGGTTTGTCCCATATATAGGCGTACGGTTTTCTGCGGAAAATTTTGCTGCTGTATTTCTATGCTTCGCTATATACAATATTGTTGCCGTTGAAAGAGGAAACACTAAAAACCTTACTATAAAACTACTCGGTGCTGGATTCCTCCTGGGCATTGCATGGTTCAGCCGAATACAAATTGGGTTTGCACTTGTTGGTATAGCAGCCTGGATACTATTCGTAAAAAAATGGGCTTTTAAAAGGTGGGCACTTATGCTGTTATCTTTTGCCGCTGCTGTAGGGTTGTGTGTAGTAATAGACCACTGGTTTTATGGCAATTGGATATTTACCCCTTACAACTACTTTGCTGTAAATATATTAGAAAGCAAAGCTTCCAGCTTTGGAGAAAGCCCTTGGTGGGGTTACTTTGAACAGTTTCTGATGAACGGGGTACCTCCTATTAGCATAGTGCTACTTATACTTTTCTTTAGAGGAGTGTGGCGAAAACCTACACATTTATTCAGTTTGGCTTGTATAATCTTCTTTCTGGGGCACTTCTTTATCGCTCACAAAGAAATGAGGTTTTTGTTCCCGCTAAGCTTACCATTTATATACCTGGCCAGCACAGGCATAGATGTATGGATTGAAAAACTACCCTATAAAAAAGCATACAACATAGGCTTTAAGGTATTGGTGTTTATGAATGTAGGGTTATTAATATTCCGTGCGTTTTCACCCGCGCAAGACCTGATCAAGTACTACAAATTCATGTACAGCAAAGCGATACAATCAGAAGTCACATTGCTTTGTTTAGAAGAGTCTCCATACACCAGCGTTACACTACAGGCTAACTTTTACAAACACCCTAACCTCAACATACAAATTATAGACAGCATAGAACAGGCCACAGAAATAACCAGACAAACAGAGCAACCTGTTTATGTGTATAATCGAAAAATGTTACCGCAAGACGTTGTTGAAAGCAATCATTTAACTCGTGCTTACTGTTCTATGCCTGAATGGGTATTACAGTTCAACTTTAACGACTGGCAATCGCGTACCCGCATAGGTACTATATATGAAATAGCTAGATAATAGTATTATTATTGCCCTATGAGAAAAGTGCTGGCAGCTCTAATACTATTTTGTTACCCGCTTATTTCTTTTGCACAAAATCAAAAAGAGATAGATAGTCTAGAAACTTTACTGCATACAAGAGATATAAAGGATAGTATACAAATAGATATTTATAATAACCTTGGTTTTCTGTATAGGTCTACAGACAAAGATAAAGCTGCAGCCTTTCTGGATAGTGCCATTTTCTTAGCTACACTCATTGGTGACGACGAAGGTCTATCCGGTGCTTATAACAGATACGGGATACTATACAAGAACAAAGGCTTACTTGATAAAGCAATTCTATACTACGACTCCAGCATAAACATTGCTAAAAAAATCAACAACATTGAACTAGTTGCAGACGTCACTAATAACTTAGGCAATCTGTATAGACTGCAAGGCAACCACGTAAAGGCTGCAGAAGTATTTTTGAATACACTTAAGCTAAGGGAGCAAAGCAAAGACATAGGGGGTATGGCATCGGCACACAACAACCTCGCATATGTATATACCGACATTCAAAACTTTCAATTAGCTACTAAAAACAACTTAAAAAGCATTGAACTGTTTGCTCAGGCAAAAGACTCTTTTGAGCTGGCACGGGCATATGGTTATATGGGGTTCATACATTATTTTCAAAGCCATTTCGACAGTGCTATACATTACTGCTCTATAGGCTTAACTATTTTAAAAACGCTGGGAGACAAATATGAAACAGCCGCATTACTTAACAATATGGGTAACATACAGGCAGAGTCCGGCAGCCCCATAAAAGGCATTCCTTATCATGAACAAGCCCTGCAAATACAGATAGACACCAAAGACTCCGTTGGGATATTCACCTCTTACTTAAGCCTGGCACAAACATATTTAATTGCGGGCAAATACAACAAGGCAGAAAGCTATGCTAATAAAGCAGTAAGCATTTTGGACAATATAAGCGCAATCACCCAAATGTATAAGGACACCTACTTACTCCTGTCTGAAATACATAAAAAAGGCAAGAACTATCATAAGGCGTATGATGCATTAGCAACCTACAATCGATACAAAGACTCTCTGGTCAATGCAGATAACAATAGGCTGATCACTGAAATGCAAGAGAAATATGAGTCTGACAAAAAAGACCTATTGTTGAAGAAAAACGCCCTGGAACTTAACAATGCGAATATTGAACTAAAGCAAAAAAACATTATTACAATCACACTAATTACTTTGCTAATAGTCATTCTTCTAATAATATACCTTCTCTATAACCGATACAAACTAAAAAAGCAGCAAGAGCTGGACCAGGAATTGATCAGACAAAAAGATCTACGCAGTATAGCTATTATTGATGCTGAAGAAAAAGAACGCACCCGTATTGCTAAAGATCTTCATGATGGCATAGGGCAACAACTATCAGCAGCAAAACTAGCCATCAATGCTTTAGATAACCTGACAGACGAAGAAAAAAGAAATGAAAAGATAGGTGTGCTAAGCAATATGTTGGACGAATCTATAAAAGATGTCAGGGCTGTATCTCATAGCATGATGCCAAGCGCATTATATAAACTGGGACTGTCTTCTGCTATCAGAGAGTTCGTTCAAAAAATTTCTGCAACAGGAGCAATTAAAGCAGATCTGGAAATAGTGGGGCTAGACGACTCTCTCAATAAAACAACTGAAATAATTTTGTATCGTGTTATACAAGAGCTGGTCAATAACACTATTAAACATGCACAGGCAAAGAAAGTAATGATTCAGATGATCAAACACGACAACGACATGCTGAACATTATTGTAGAAGACGATGGAATAGGCTTCAATACAAAAGACACTAATAACGTTGAAGGTATCGGACTCAAAAATATTCAGTCTCGTATTGAATATATTAATGGAGATGTTGTATTTGACTCCACATCAGGTAAAGGCACAACTGTAATTATAGATGTACCGTTAAAAAGTTAAGATTCACGGTCGTGCAAAATAGGCATGTATTCTTTCCATGGGCCAACCTCGTCTTTATACTGTTTGGCCATCACCCGGTTTATTTGAGCTATATGCCCCAGGTCGTGTGCTACCCATGCAGACAATAAGTTACTTAGTGTTACCGTACCCAGTGCCGGATGTGTAGCAGTTTTAGCAAGATCTGCAGTTGTTATATTAAACCCCTTAAACACCTCTAAGTTATTAGCTCGGGCATCAGTAAACTCATCTAGTAGCTGTTCTAATGTTTTACCCTTACTGGTTTCAAATTGTGCAAACCTGTCAAATGGTTGGTACTCTTTATTCTCTTCGTCACTCAACGTGATCTTGATACGAGCTATCCAATCCGTCTTTTCACCGTGCAACAAATGCCCTACAATATCATAGGCACTCCAGCTATCTCCTCCTTCATTCGTTTTCACCCATTCTTCGTCAAGGCCAGATAGTAGTTGCTTTAAAACATGCGGTGTTTTCTCTAAAACAGGTATAGCCTTTTCTATGTTGTAATTCATGTTATCAAATATACCATAAACGCAAACACCCCGTGTAAATTAATACACGGGGTGTTTAAATTAGTATGGCAGCTACCTACTCTCCCACTTTCGCAGTACCATCGGCCATGGCGGGCTTAACTTCTCTGTTCGGA
>JAUICZ010000011.1 GCA_030429205.1 Bacteroidia bacterium | reverse complement strand
TGTTGTTTTTGTTTGTTGTTTGATTTAGTTGTTTGTTTTTCTGTTTGTCGTTATTGACAATACAAAGATGCGACCGCAACACGCCTCAGGCAAAAAAACAGCCTTTGTTAACCGCGGGTTTGCAACCCGCTAACAACTCATTAACAAACAAAACCACACAACACAATGGTTATCAACACACTAAAAAGAATCCTATATTTAAATTCTTAAATAATCACTTTTCTGTTAACAAGCTAAAGAGGCTATACTTCATATATGTATCACTTTAAAATCATTGAACAAGAGCAGATAAGCTCTATCATACCATTCCTTAAAACACTGGACAAAACACTAGATGATAGCACGCTACAACAACGCCTTAACGACATGAAAAGCAACAACTACGAATGTGTAGGCGCTTACTATAATAATGAGCTAATAGGTATTTGTGGCTTATGGATATTAAATAAATACTATATAGGTAGACACATAGAACCCGACAATGTTATTATAAAAGAAAAACACAGGGGTAGTGGTGTAGGCGAACAAATGATGAATTGGATTGAAGAGTACGGCATATCTAAAGGTTGTGTTGCTTCAGAATTAAACTGCTACGTATCAAACCATAAAGGCGTTCGTTTTTGGATAAAACAAGGCTATAAGATTATTGGCTATCACATGCAGAAGAAGCTATAAACGCAAACGGTGGTTGAATACACAACCACCGTTTGTTTATACATACCAAAACGACTTACTATCTTATCAATGTTACGTTACCTAGTTTAGTTACTGTTTTTCCATTTTGCGTTACAGCCTGTACTTTATACATATACACCCCCATAGGTTGCAAACTTCCGTTGTATCTTCCATCCCAGCCCTCGCTCAAATTGTTGGTTTCAAATACTTTTTCACCCCAACGATTATATACAGTAAACGCTTTTAGTTCAACTACACCTTTACTAATAACCCTTAATAAGTTATTACTATTATTACCCGGTGTAAACGCATTTGGCAATTCAATATAGTTACCGTCTTTCACGATCACATCTATAGAATCTGTAACTACACATCCTGCATCTGTTCTACCTGTTACAATGTATCTGGTATTAACATCAGGACTAATGATTGGGTTACTGATATCAGCCCTGCTCAAACCCAATGCAGGGAACCAGTTAAAGTACAAGCAATTACCTCCCGGATCAGCTTTAACTTTATCGCCTTTATATAGTTCTATTTTTTCAGGAATATCCATTACAGCTCTTGGTCTTACAGCTATATTTATTTCATTAGTGTCTAAACATCCAAAAGTATCAATACCGTATACTGTATACGTTTGGTCGGCAACCGGCCATACCATAGGGTTATGGCTGGTAACACTACTAATATCCTGATCAGGAGACCAATAGTACTTAGGATCGCCATCTGTCTTCATATCCACAATCAGAGAGTCCCCAGGACATATCACGGTATCATTAGGCAAGAACAAAAAGTTTGCATTATAAACATTAATGTCTATATCATCATTATCCTCACAACCTGCAGAAGTTTTTACAGTAAGCACTAAATTATTTACCCCCTCTTTTGTACCGGAGAAAATCGGGTTTGCCGAATTTGAGTTGTCTAGAAGCGCACCCGGAGTCCAGCTATAGTTATATTTCTTATAGCTCGATGGAGTAACTAGGCTACTTAATTGAAGCGTATCACCATAGCATATCGTAGCGTCATCGCTCACCTTAACTATAGGATTAGGCTGTACATCAATCTTAAATCGGGCAATACTATCATCAACACAGTTTTTGTAACCTGCCAAAATTGTAAACATATATTCGCCTGTATCACTTGGAGTAATAGTTGTTTCTAAAACATCTACAGGGCTGTAGGTTGGTGTAGGGTCGTCAGATTGCCATCTGTAACTATACAGCACATCTCCGCTACCTCTAACCGTTACAGACTCTCCTTCACATATAGCAGTATCCGGATTTTCTATCTGGAAACCGTCAAGTATATTAATAATTACAGTATCATATGTTTTACATCTTGTATCCGATGCTCCTACTTCAACAAAATAGGTAGCATCATTTTTTGTAATAACACTAGGGTTTTCAATTTTATCATTACTCAGTCCGGTAGAAGGTGTCCATTGTATTGTATACTGAACCCCACCCTTCTTAATGATACCTATATCAAGATTTCTTTCATTATTCGGACATGTTGTATCATCTGGCTGTCCTGCTATAGCAGGTCCAAGCTCTACTTCTACAGTGACAGTATCTTTGTTTAAGTCAGGGCAAAATTCATTTACTTGTGAAACTACCTGATAAATTGTTGTTTCTGTTGGCAATGCAGTTGGCGTGGCACTGTTAGGATTATTTAAACTGGCATTTGTACCACTTATTACAGACCATGAATAATTTCCACCACCTGAAACACCCAAGAATGCTGGCTCTCCTTTACATATATTAGTATCACCTATAGCCTCTGTTTTACCCCATACAAATATTGATACGTCTTCAATATACTGTAACAATATGCCTGGTGGTTTACAAGTAGAGTCTTTTAATATTGTTTGGAAAGTATGGTTTTTTCCTGCATCTGCTAGTGTAGGTTTCCAATTGAAACATACCCTCACAGAATCTGTTCTTAAATTAGAATAAGTTATTGTTGCGTTAGGTATAGACTGTGCTAAATTATCCTCTGCCAATAGGATTGCATCAGGATCAGTTGAAGTAACATCAAAACAAAAATCTACTTCCTGACCCGCACAAGCGTATATCTGACCATTATTACTTAACCCACCTGATATAGTATCTACTTTAAAAACCGGTGGAGGAATATTACATGGTATCACCTGGACTTGTATATCCCTCATGATTGAACCAACTTTAACCCCATTTTTATATTCGTGAGTTCTTACGGTTAACGTATGTGCTCCCTGTTGAGCTGCTATAAATTGCAATGTACCGGTTCCTCCGTTAATACTAAATGTATTATTAGTTTGGAAAGGGTTTGAGGGGAACGTTATTGCCGGGCTATTGGGTGTTAACCGTGTATTATAAACTTGAGAAGAACAACTTGCAGATGTTAACGGGTTAATCACCTCAGACCATAACGAATCACCGTCAGGGTCTTTTGCCCCGTTGTTGTAAGTAAACTTTTGACCTAAGCATACATACGGTATTGGTTTTATAGAATAATATGGTGATGAATTGTTCCACGTAACAGTGCTATTAAAAGTTGTTTCCACATATAAATTAAATCCCCCGGGGTTTGCCGGCCCTATATTCTGGCTTCCGTTTCTTGCATTAATAGAAACAGAGAATTTCCACTCATTACAACTAAATGGTATCTGCTCTATTGTTGAGTACCACCATTCCTGATATCCCGGAAGCTGGGATTGAGGGCTGTCACAATTTGTTGGAAACTGCGAACATCCCGGAGATACAGGCGACCCGTTATTTCTTCTATCCGGTGGTAGTTGTCCCGCGTACAGGTTTAACACTTTAGAGTAAGAAGTATTTGTACACGTATTATAGAAACACATAGTGACATTCTGAGGTCTGTTTATACCACTACAGTCTCTATAGAATTTAAAGAAGAACTGATAGGTAGAATCGCCAATATGAGTATATATTATTTCAGCCCCTGCAGCGTGGGATGCTTTGGCATCGTTAATAAATAGTGATGCACAAAACACAAGGGCTATACTGTAGGATAACAATAGTATTCTTTTCATTAGATGGCAGTTTATATTCCTTTGGATAATAATGTTGTCTATAGTATAGACCAGTATATTTTTTGTGTAGGTTGGTTTTTCGAGATTAATAAGTTTTAATATTATGTATAATTAATAATAAATGACATTAATTTTAATAACCAATTAAACGACAGAAGTAATAATATCCCAAATAGTTAAAAACAAAAATCCCGATAGCAATGCTATCGGGATTTTTTATATGATTAAGTTATTGTTCTTTCTTATCGGATCAGTGTCACCTCTCCATTATAAGTCTCTACATATCCATCAGGAAAGCTTACTCTG